>CBCOTE010000001.1:0-193607 GCA_965112965.1 Desulfovibrionales bacterium
AGGCCTAAACTTTCATGTAGATAGTCGACTAGATGTAGCAGCCCGATAAGATCGGTGACCTCTTGTCATCCACGTTAGCCACACCTAGATGTCAGGGTAGAGTATAATCAGCAGGTCGGTCACGGGCATAACGCGATCCAAAAAAATAAATATATAAAAACTCTCAGAGCTCAGAATCAAACCAAATAAAACTATATATAGTTACCTTAAGAATGAGCAGCTGGAACAGATTGCCACGACTGAAAAAATAGAGAATGAGTCCGGACACTATATTTCTTGTCTACTATCTAAACATAACGACCAAAAAATGCCTTGCTGATAACGCTACCATTTAAAGGTATAGCATATGAACCGCAACGGATTTATGAAGCTAAAAAAAACAATCAAAATTTAGTGGATACGCCAAACCACGCTCCATTGCCGAGAAAACGATAGATGACGATTTAACTTAGGTGTCCTATACAAAATTATGCACTCCCAGGCCAAAAAAAGGGGGCAGATCGGCTTAAAGTCGTATAGAAAACGTAGAAACACGACCTGGACATCCGGCACGCTGACAAATTTAGAGAGCAAATACAAACTATAACTAACAAAAAAAATAGCTTACAGTTAGCTATCCAAATCCTTATATACAGGCTGTAGATGCTCAAATATCTGTTAGAGTCATAAAAAGAATAACCCTTATATCGAAATTCGGATAGAGGAAATCTCCCTCGAAAGGTCAAATAGAGTGACTCTCGGCAGTGCAGGTTGGGCACGATATCAAAAATATCTAGCCGCTAAACGCCAGATAGCGCTGTATATTAGCCAGGGCATACAAAAGAGTTAGCTAGATATTCGAGAATGCCATACAAAAAAATGCAGTGAAAAAACCGTAAAATGGCTTCCGTCAAGTCTACCCCTTCCTGTTAAATTTTAGGCATAAAACGACATAAATTACACTCTACAGCTGCTTCATCCACTCCAGGTCTTTTATGCTGCATAATATTAACGGTCAGCTCTTATCGCACGTGAGCCGGAGAATAAGAATTCTATAACCGCACAACTAAAATCAAGGACCCTCCAGATGCCTTCAAAAAATCAACTTGTATGTGACTAATCGGTTCATCGTGTCTCAGACCCTTAATCAATAGGTCATGATCGGAAAATAGAATATCAGAAATGCTACCACACACACCCTCAACAGCCAGATATGACACGCGAGACAATACCGAAAACTGACCGTCAGCCGAATGGCCTAAGCACCACAAAAATCAAGGGGGCTAAAATAACAACATCCGCTTGCTTATGATAATACACCACATATATCCATGAACTACATTCACGACCACCATTTCCCACAGATACCTGGATACGAGATGACCTAATAAAAATTTTCGCACGAAACAACTGCAACACACTAACGTCGTTCCTAAACAGATATAACCTAGGCAGCCTTTATCAACCGACCATATGTAACCTATTTTAATTCCGCCATGAATACGATAAGTTTGAGATCTAAAAATCTCCAGAGCAGTGCCTAGATGGTTAGCAAACTATGCTCAGACATAAAGTGAACAACGCCATATAGACCTGCACTACTAAAAAAAATAATTACCACTTCTATGGACTAGCTACGAAAATCGCCGACTCCATAAGAAGGCCATAGCCATCGCCCGTAGCCTCCACGCTCGCCATACTTAAACGCCTACTCGACAGACATAGTCATGATCAGAAGCGCCTACGTCCAATCCGCTTAAACAGCAGCCCGAGTATTGCTTCGCTACATACCCGAATGAGCTGGACATGCGTTTAGCAAACAGGGCCGAAGAAGAAGATAATAACGTTCTGCAATCACAATAAGGCAGACAGCCAACTATGTCATCTATGGCATAATAAGTTGATAAGATGAGAAAGCCCCAAGTATTATGAATTCGCAGAAAAAATATGACAGCATAAAATCTGGCCATCACAACATACTCTCCACTTAACAGCTAAAATCTCTGACTGATCCATCGATATTGATGAATATTTTATACGATATTGAGTACTAATGTTCGGAATTTCTTGCTACAACCCCTGTTGCAACATTGCTTCGGCAAAAAAAAGGTACCAGTTAAAAAAAGCACTTTGAACGACGGCGCCCTATTCAAAAAACGGCCGTATCATAATAAATGACCTTAACTTAACCAACATAACCGATCCCTTCGATATGACAATATTCCAGGGCCAAATCCAAACTATAATTGACCAGCAAGATGGCTTCATTCATTATATTTGAAATCGGCTAGACGAAAAGAAACTAAACCCAAAACTCACCTTCACATGAGCTTTTCCCGAATAAGCTAGATCATCGGTACGGGCGCATATATAGATAATATGATACAATCTTAACTAAATAATATTATCCGAAAAATATCAAGGGCTTACACGTCAATCTCTACAGCATACTCTAGCACATGACCTGAATCTTCGGGACGACTCCACCACTGTGTTCGACCTGGCGTTGGCTTTAGTCAAAATCTACGACAGCCAGGTGATAGTCGTAACTAAAACAGAATCTTTCACGATGCGACCGAGCCTAACCAAAAGACGTCAGTGAACAATTTAAAGCTAACCCAGGAGCATCTCTATGCAAGTCTTTTCTTATCTTTTTACGACTGCCCAAGCAAAATATTAGGCGTATAGTCGCCATTAAACGGCATTTTCTGGCCCCACTTAAGCTAAAATAACTAACAAGGCTGACGCCGCGACCAAAACTCTCTAGCGCATGACTGACTCCTAGCGCCCACGCGCTGTAGCCCGACCCGACTCCTAGCTTGCACCCAGGCTTTTATACGGGAGAGTAAGGGCTTCAACCACGTATCTTTGGCGCCCGGAAAACTCTTGCTAGCATCAAACTAAATCGCTCGCACTATATCTCACTATACCTTGGCTTCAGCCCGATGCACAGATTCGCTATCGGATAACCTCACCCTCAACTGGCCACAGGCCGCGGCTATATCCGCGCCCTTACTCTTACGCAAAGTTACGGTCATATATTTTGCACGCAGCAGGTTCTCGAAAGCCAATACTCTCTCCGGTGACGGCGTAGCGTAAGACAGCCCAGGTACCTGATTATAGGTTATAAGGTTCACTTTAGCCTTACGGTCCTCTAACAATTTTACCAACTGCCTAGCCTCTGCTAGACCGTCATTTATATCCTTTAGGAGCAGGTATTCGTAGGTAATACGCTGCCTCGACTTAAGCGGGTAACGGTCAAGGGTGGTCATAAGCTCTGACAGGGGGAAAAATGCCGCGCGAGGCATGATTCGTTCCCTGAGCTCCTGAGTCGGCGCGTGCAGCGAAATGGCCAAAGAGACTCGGGCCACGGCCCCCAACTCGTCCAACCCTCTGGGTAACCCTACTGTTGATACTGTAATCCGCCGCGGAGAAAAATTTAAGCCCTGGATATGCACTAGAATCTCCAGTGCCCGCAGAAGTTCGCCCAGGTTTAACAGTGGCTCGCCCATGCCCATAAACACCAGCCTCCTGAGTCGCCTAGGCTCGATACCGGCAGCCGTCTGCCGCGCTAAATACACTCGGCCCAACAATACCTGCCCAAGGATCTCACCGACTCGTAGATTACGGGTAAATCCCATAGTCCCGGTTGAGCAAAAGCTACACCCCAAAATACATCCCACCTGAGTGGATAAACACTGAGTAACGTAGCCGGTCCTGGCCGCTCCATTCAAGTGCGTCCTCCAGCTTCTCATCACACCCTCGCCACCCATACCCCCTCTGTCTGACGATTCGTCGAGGTCAAAGGGAATGAGCACAGTCTCAATACGTGCTCCGTCTGCGAGTTCTAATAGCAGCTTGACCGTGCCATCACAGCTCACGACCTCGGAGACAATACGCGGCCAAGAAATAATCGCCCGCTCGGTCAAGGCGACGCGCAGTCCCTTGCCTAAATCGGTCATGACAGCCAAATCGGCCACGCCTTTGTGCCACAGCCAACGAAAAAGCTGCCGGCCGCGGTAGACGGGTTCACCAAGGGAGACCACAAAGGCCTCCAGCTCTGGCAAGACCAAATCGAGAAGGTTAATCACAGGGCAGTCCAGTAGTTAAAAAACGAAATAAAAAAAACTAAGAGCCAGACAAGGCCAAATGGTACCGTTCCCCACAAAAAATAAAAGGTTAACCTTGACCAGAGAAAAAAATAACTAAACTATCCACACCAAAAATTCTTAGAACCATTCCTAGCCCTTAGTAGTGGCAGACCACGAACTCGGATATATTATAAAATTTGTCAGCTAGATGGCTCTTGAACAAGACCTCGTACAGCAGCTGATGACAGGACCAAACTTCAAACTCAAGAAACCTATAACTCGTGTTATTAGGCATAGACTCACATTAATCCTTTGGCCACGCTAGATATTGCAGTTCACACTGGAGCCAAGAGCCATGTAGGCGCTCTCGCAGACCTTTAATATCAACCGTCTCAATAAGTCGATAATAGTCATCCAAAAATATAAAAACACAATCTGTATATATAAATCTGAATGTAGGTAGTTGCGCGCAAGTTAGCACATAAGTTCTATATTGACCGGAATAAAATCCCACATGGGTAAAAATCGTGCGGGCAGAATTAGCACCATTTTTTAAGATACTAAAAATTCACTCGCCTTCGACATATTCCACGGTACAAAGTTTTCCCCATATCTTTGAACAGATAAGTTACGGTATCAAATTAATCTTAGGGCAATTCTTCAAAGTAGCGGCACATACCCTACAATAGTATGGACGAAACCAGTTTCTTCTCACCTCTTTCGTTCTTAATCTACCTGACACGGAAGAAAGTAGCCATTACAACGACAAAGTCTATACAGAAGATGAACGTCGAAGATTATGCACACAAAAAAATAACAGGAATTCTCGGACTCCAATATTACGCAACTCGTCCATGATATCAAAAAATAAAACGTAGTCGAGAATATCTTGAAAGCCGTGGACTATATCCATAATAAACGCCTAGACCATGGCAGAGACAGTTAATCGCGAAACACAAGAGGCATAAATGTCAAAGATACAATTACGGTATATAGTATCACCTAAAAAAACTAGTAAAATAAATTTTTACCTGCACTTCAGTCCTCTAAGTCCTAGCTAAAGTCCCAAGGCTGGAATAAATAAGAACAGATTAAATAAATAGCTGGTCATTGTTCGATATCTAAGGCCTTGATCATATAACTAAACTTAGCCATATGTAGTCTCTAGGTGGGAGGCATATACGATATCGAATTGACAGAAATTATAAAGTACATCAATCTTTTACAACGCGGTCATGATATAGGATTAAATGTACCATCTATATAAAAAAAGTCAACGGGTAATGTCAATTTCTAAAAAAACTTCCGGACTGCAACAATTCACACTGCAAACGGTGTTAATGAGATATGTATCGTAGCCATTACGCATAATAATCATGAGGGCATTCAATATCTTTGAACGGATAGGCCGTTTACGGCCTCCTAGAGTCACGGGATGCCTAACCTGGAAGCAGAACTCACTGCCCGCCCGGACGTCCATTTTACAATTAGGACTAATAAGAGCAATAGATCCGACATCGAAATGAATAGCAGACCAGATTTTCGCCGGCCAGCCAAGGCTGAACCATCCGACGCCTTACGGCCTTGACCATTGCTACCTTTAAGACTACAAAAAATTTCACGCGCCCGTAGCTCAACCGGATAGAGCGCCGGACTTCGAATCCGTAGGCCGCAGGTTCGAATCCTGCCGGGCGCACCACGAAAATCAAAGAATTACTGCCTGTCTAGACTACAGCCCAGTTCTAATTGTATAAACGTCCTGACCGTCAAATATAAAAAACTACAGATTGTCCATAAGCATGGTAGACTTCCTTGGTCGATGATATAACCGGGGACGATGGATCTACTGAACTTCAGCCCGAATACCACCTCAACCATGGCCCTACCCATACTCTGCCCTGCCCACTAGAACCAAGAGAAGAGCGCTAATCGGCCTTATAGCCTTCTATAATGAGTAAAGTCTATAGCGATTATTATTCACATCATACTATGCAAGATCGTCAAAAAAAATAAATCGCCTGCGGTAAACTCATCAAATCTATCGCCGCGTTGTTCGCCCAGCTGGTGCGTATAGCCTCTTATGCCGGCTACCTCTTCCGCACGAAACTAGCAATATGCATACGTCACACCTAATATATAATGCACCCCGGGCATGATATCTAGCCATTCCAAAAAAAAACAATCCACCCGTTTTTTAGGAATACAATGACATTCATCTCCCACATACTAAATAAAAAACTATATAGAAAACCGATCAACCAATAAAAAAAGCTATTACTTACTGCTATCCTTTTATGAGCAACTTCAATTTCACAGTTTTATCTAAAGAATGGCAGTGAAGCTATAATATTCCGCATGGAACCATTACAGACCACCGCGGCCATATTGTCTTCCAATATAATAGCCTCCTGTTTTGTGAACTAGTCCTGCAATCTAGTAATTTTTTTATACTCCTGCGATGTCTGCTAGCTTATAACTTAATAGTTGTGCTTATAGTCTGACTAAAAAAGGTGCATGTCAGAGCCGACAAAAAAACCAATAATTATTAACATATTGAATATGATGACTAAGATCATATTTCTATCTAGCTGACACTACTAACGACCGAGTTGCGGCCCTTATCTTATTTTGGAGACACGCCTCATTCTAACTTGAACTGATTAAACTTACGCCACAACGTAACTTGTGGATTGTCTAAGATCCAGGCAAGCAACCCTTTCATGTATCCCGAATATTCCAAAACAAACTCAATATGCCAGTGCCCTATCTACTCCAGGCTCAGAAGATGTTTTTTATTTTACAGCCCCGATGTCTATCTGCTGGATATTACGGATAAGAATTGAACGGAGATTAATGACTCAAGGTCACACAGGACCATAGCATAACCCGCCATGTTTCTAGCTTACGCGCGTTAACTAAAAACCATCGACCATAAGAAAAATGTAAAGTCCAGACTATTAGATAGCATGAAGCAGCTTCGCCTGTATAAAAAAAATAAAATATTTCTAAATCTCGTCTAGTCTAACCGAACGCACTATACAAGTCGACGCGATCCTCTGTGGCGCTCGATGACCAAATAGATCATGGCCAGCTCCACTCCAGTGCTTTTATCTACTAAAAGACTTATGGGAAGCACTCCGGATCGACACTGTTGCCTTGCCCATAGCACGGCCCGGATACACGGTGCTCATGCCCTGTCTGGTCTCAGCAACCCAAACTAGGCCTAGTGACATGCGTCGTATTCTCGAACAGATTCAGCAATGTCTGCTACAAATATAGTGATGAATCCAGACTCGACTCGTTTCTTCGTACGTAGTTTCAAATTCATCTTCAGCTGTAACGCCATTGCCTTCAACTATCTAGCTTAAACGAATAGGATCCAAAACAAGCAAATTACATCTTCGGCCGGAGAACTCTGAAAATACCGTACGGGAACTATATCGCATGGCCCATTTGGTATCCTGTCATCTGTACAACGATATAATTGTATAGAACTACAATCAAACTTAGAATATCCTCTTGACGATTAAAGGTGCCCTAAATGGTATCCTGACGAGTATGTAGCTACTAACATTTTCTGATATTATCTGAAGATTGAGCTTTTAGTGTGGCTTACCGTACTGGACATAGTCGTGGGGCTACCTACCCCAGACGAAATGACAGACATAATCACGGTCATGGCTAAGCTGCCGCCCCTCCAAAAAAAGGCAACACTCACAAAACATAATCAAATATACACGGACTCTGATGACTATTGCATATTATAACTAAGTCTATTTTAGACGCTAAGTTATACTTGTCTAACCGTAACAAAAATATGCATTGTACTATTAAAATACCTACTCCTGCCCAAATACTATTAGATCCTCTAGGCTACTGGATATAAATGGTCATAACCGGGAAAAATCCTCAAAATAACTCTTTGCTGCTTCGACCTCAACTTGATATTCGCGCTCTTCAGTTTCTACACACACTGTAATAAACTATTCACCCTCTCCCGTAACCAAGTAGACCATCTATCATCTCGAACTACAACACCATACACTACTTAAACATTATTTTTATGCCCGACCTGTAATCGCATCTACTGGGTCAGTTTACAAAAAAAAACGACTAACCCCGACGCCGATTCAATAGCTTTCTGGCCAGCTTAAACTATGTGCCAATGTCAATATCTTTAGACTGAGATAAACTAATAATAACTCTGGCTACAAAAAAATATGCCTTCTACCGCTTACATTTGGCTAATCGTTAGGATGTAATCAACGGACAACTACGGCAACTTACTGATATTGCGTAAAAAATAATGCTTTTTTTAGGAATAGCCTTATAATTGCGTAGAATAGTCAGGTGTCCAAATACATACAAGATGCCCCCCCGAAAAACAACCCGACTCCTAATAGGAGATTAACGTACAGACCTATGGACGACAAAAAATAAACGACAAGTTAACTTAATTCGGCGAGTTCAAGTATAAAAGAAATATAATAAGTACCAATTATACATTGAACCATGCAAAAACCGCTATTGGTACCATACTGCAAATATTTTTTTATAATTAACTACACCATTTGGCAGCTTACAGAATACGACAACTATTATAGAATCGTACAGAACTATTTAAGGCAACTAGCATAAAATAAAAGAATTGGCCAAGACCGGACACTAAACCGAGTGGCTGCTGTTGACGGTCTGGAGGATAGGAAGATAACAATGTTCCAGACAGAAAATTAGAATGGGTTATAGGTCTTCGTGTCGGTATAATGCATATACCCCACACTTACCCCCACTCGCAAGCCATGACCACTACGAATAGGAGCAAGAAACACGTCCAAATTTTGTTGATAATTAACACTATATCCTTCCACTACATAGATACTGCCATCCATACCCAGAAAACGTTGAAAAAGCATCTGAGGATCAGTCAAATTGAAAAGCAAAGTGAAGACTTTGCCGCCGTTGCCGCCCAAGTCCAATCCGATGGTCGGACTCTGCCAGTAGATATGGCGCGTCATACCATTCTTGAACCATAAGTCACCTTCGCCGTAACGAAAACCTACGATCACTGCACCGGTACTTTCCTCACCCATAATGTAGCCGGTAGGCTGACCGTGGTCCTTAAAAATTTTATCTAGAATCTGGGCCAGAGCCAAAGAATATTCGCCAAAAAAACGCTCAATCTCTTGGCGCATCTCATCCTTGGTAAAAGTCTCATGCCCTCCATAACGATTCTTGATGCGCGGTTCGCGGAGCATAGTGTCGTCCTTTTTCTGGCCCTGTCCCTGAGCATAACGGGCTTGGATATCGATGTCAGGACCTAGCTGCGATTCTGCCGGTAGCTGGGATGACTCACCTTTGTATGGCGATCCTGGCTGTGACTGCCAGATAGGAGCCTGAGCTGGCTGAACTGGCTGTGACTGCCAGATAGGAGCCTGAGCTGGCTGAACTGGCTGTGACTGCCAGATAGGAGCCTGAGCTGGCTGAACTGGCTGTGACTGCCAGATAGGAGCCTGAGCTGGCTGAACTGGCTGTGACTGCCAGATAGGAGCCTGAGCTGGCTGAACTGGCTGTGACTGCCAGATAGGAGCCTGAGCTGGCTGAACTGGCTGTGACTGCCAGATAGGAGCCTGAGCTGGCTGAACTGGCTGTGACTGCCAGATAGGAGCCTGAGCTGGCTGAACTGGCTGTGACTGCCAGATAGGAGCCTGAGCTGGCTGAACTGGCTGTGACTGCCAGATAGGAGCCTGAGCTGGCTGAACTGGCTGTGACTGCCAGATAGGAGCCTGAGCTGGCTGAACTGGCTGTGACTGCCAGATAGGAGCCTGAGCTGGCTGAACTGGCTGTGACTGCCAGATAGGAGCCTGAGCTGGCTGAACTGGCTGTGACTGCCAGATAGGAGCCTGAGCTGGCTGAACTGGCTGTGACTGCCAGATAGGAGCCTGAGCTGGCTGAACTGGCTGAATTTTGAAGTCTAATGATTTAGCGCCCGTAGGTAACGCATCGAGTATCCAGTAGCAAACGAACAGAAGAACAAAAAAATTATACATAGCGTGGTCTCTAGCTACTAAACAGACCAGTAGCAGGTCAGTGGGTGTATATTTACCTAAGTTTCTTCAACCGCAATCATCAATAATACAAGCATCTAGCACTGAAATAAAAAATTTACATCCACTACTATATGCCTAAGCATGCCAAAACAAGAGAACTTCTGCGATGCTATTATAGACTATATCAATCCATCACGATAATTTAACGTTAATCTGCATCCTCTTTTTTTTATAAAAAATCTTTATTTAAAAACCTCTGCCGACTCCTCTGACCACACGCCCACCACCCCGATTATCAAACCGATGGCTCTCTGGTGCAAGACATAATCCTTAACTATCAAATATTATGACTAAACTTAATTTTTATAATGTTGTCTTAATAAATCCTAAAATACGAGAAAAGATGCCACACATACTATTCTGTCTTCAGTCTCGACTTGCAACACCGTGAGAAAGAAAATCTCTGTAAAACCTAAATACCGCAACAGGCACAAAAAAATCACGTAAAAGACGGATGCGGCTTTCCAAGCTGATTACAGCCATCGCAAAAAAAATCATACCTAAGCTGCGGCCTATACGGCGTGTCGCCTGACCTACTCAACATAATTTCTCTCAGCCACCCATTAAAAAGGCTCTGCTTTCCAGCGCCGACGAATATTTTGAACACCCACTTTTGCTAACACAGAAGTAAAAAACAATCTTCTTACATATTTGGAATAGTCCGCTGCTGACACTATGTCCGATAAGCTCGGCCACAATATCGCCCCCCCCAGTCTCATAAAATTCATGCCTATCTGAGTAACCGGGGACCGTATCTTCATAATATGCAACATAAAATAACAGCATAACCTCTGAGAACTCAAGATTATTTTTTATCTAATTACTTGGCCTACTCACCCCGCCACCGTAACTAGCCCTTTCGGAATTGGCTATATCCAGAGATTTGTCAAGTAAATCCAAAGCTAGACCCTTCACAACTCCTATGTTAAATACGATTATCTGGCTATCGCCACCTCCATAGTAACCCTTGCCCTTCAGTTTAACGCCTATTTTCTCAGCAACTTGATAGGGTTGTTGTGCGATACTATATAATCCTTAGATAATCATTTGTCGACCTAATGGCTGGAATCTCCGCCACCGCCTGTCTCACCATCGCCAATTAATCTATTAATTTCTGTTATCTTTACGACCAAGACAAAATTGAGTTCATATTGTGGGTGAAAACATGAAAATACCACATATCATATATAGTTCCATTGGCATCAGCGGTTCCGGGATCCAACGAATACTGCACCAGTACCCCCCTGCAAAAAAAAATAACGTGGTTCTATTTACAACTCTACTAACTGTCGGATAAACTTAATAGCCACTGGCTTATGCTTCGAGACGGCCAGGCACTTTGACAGACTAATCTTAAAAATCAACACTAAGTATCTAATAGCCAATACTTAGGCTTATGTCAGCCCGATGCTATACTTAGCCATCATCTCAATTCCAATAAGTTGACCTTCATCGAACCCTAACGTCATACTCATAGACCAGCAATATCTTCTCCAATTCGGGACTATTTAGGACCACATGAGTTTCATAAACACACCTTACTGCAGTTCTAAATTGGGAACCACCCAGTAGATCCTCGGTCGGCATATATAAGATTATCACGCCTTATCACATTTTACGTACTCACAAATTCAAACCTTGTGCTACATCGATTTTGACCTCATATATGAAAATCAGCCTCAGCGCAACAGACCTACAACTTTACTTACACCATTGCAGGAACCTAATGCACGCCATCATGATGAGTAAACATCCGGCATACTAGGTCTGTTATCACTAACCCCATGGTCCCTCAATCTTAACATTGATATTCCAGTTCGCCTAGTTTATATGCTTGGTATAGAGGATCAGATTAAAGTGGCATTGTCCCCACGCTGGCCATGTTACAGCACGCCCTAAGTATACTCGGTGCAGTTCCTACCCTAACGATGACAAGCAATAATTTTCGGTCAATCACTCCTATGCGCTCGGCTGTAGAAAACTTAAACATGACCATAAAAGCTTTAAATGGCCGTAGTGCTCATCCTTTAGCGTGCTAAGCTCTTATGTTCTAAAGCCCAGAGCCACCGACATACACCGCATAAGCCAACTTTTTTCAGGGACTATAAATACTATATATTTCACGCCGCCTCCGAGCCCAGATCCCAGGGCTGTCATGACCCGGCCAGAGGTATTGAAGACCATACCACTTACTTACGCCACCTACTGGAACCTGGACATAGATCTTAACGAGGATATACTGAACGACGGAGAGACCCTACAACACTTGAACAGTCTGTCAATTGACTGGATATATTCTACAGCAAACTTAGGCCTTTTTGTCCATCCAATTACTAACTGATGAACTCTAATAGTAAACCCTCAGACGTATGGAGGGGGGGCCGGCATAGTATTTAGACAGGCCTAAGCCTAGCCATACCCCACTCTCACTCCTCCTTTCATCTAAAAAACTAAACCGGGAACGATGCTAGATAAAAAAATAAATTGCTCCATTGCTATGGAATCTAAAAATGCCGTATAACATATCATGAAACACTATCCGTATAAATTGAGACCATACACTTAACTTCATGACTAAGGACGGGCCCGCTCATGTTGTAGCCACAGCAGGCCTGCTATATAGCCACCATAGCCATCGCTCTGGACCAACTCTGGTTCTGTGCCAGATCTCGCCACATCTTAATTGTAACTACCTGCCTAGAGTAGCCAAACCACTATGCAATCATGATATAGAGGTTTTAAAAAGCCGTGTGCTCAAACTTAGGATAGATTTTAAATACTGTGGACCGACAGGAACTCGTGATCTGCGGATGTGCTCTAACTAACTACTGGTATTATCCATCTTCACTATATTACTCATAGTGTCCTTATGAATGTATCTCCGTTCGACTGTCCAAAACAACGACTACCAAAAAAAATGCAGAGACTGGCAACGGGCCAGCTTTTAAGACCAATACGCTCCAGCCAGATGGTGACGAGAGGGATATCTGGACCGAGCTTAGGCCTAGCCGTATGCATCGTGTATAACCTATGTCTGGCTACAATGGGCCAGACTTCCTTCTAGATCATAAAATATGTTCAAAAAACTAATGTCGATTCCTTTATTCTGCCATGGTCAAGACATGAATCCGTACAATCTACCTCGTACTACAGCCCCGGCGCCGAAGCGCTCACGGATAGCATCCAGGGTCCTATCCAAGGTCTCATCTCGGGCATACCCAAACTCTGGATCAAGCAACAGCTGTTGTAGTCCGCGGCCAAAATGCGACACCCTTACCCCTATGAGCCTCACCGGTTGAATCGGCACGAGCTGTCCCAGCAAATTCACCACGGTCTCAAAAATCGTACGTGTGGCTGCAGTGGGCTCGGCCAACGTGCGACTGCGGGTCAGACTAATAAAATTAGCATACCGCAACTTGAGCGTCACTGTACGTCCAACGAGCTGCTGCTGCCGAAGCCGCTTACCCACTCGCTCGACCAAGACTAACAACCAGCAGTGCAGCAGCTCCATATCCTGCGTATCCTCGTCTAGAGTGTGTTCGGCACTCTCACTTTTAGGCTCATACCACGGTTCTACCTCCCGCAAGTCGATCCCTCGGGCTCGATCCGCGAGCACCAGCCCCCATTTGCCTAGCCGCCGCCTCCAGAAGTCCGTCGGGTAGCGCAGCACATCCCCGGCCGTATACACCCCCAGCCCATGCAGCTCAACCAATAACCGAGGCCCTACTCCAGGAATCTTCTCCACCGGTAACTCTGCTAGAAAATCAGCTACTTCCCCGGATTCGATACAAACCAGACCGTCGGGCTTACGCAGGTCAGAAGCGATCTTGGCTAGGAACTTTACCGGGGCGATACCCACGGAGCATGTCAACCCAGTGGCCTGTAGCACAGCCTCTTTAATCCGTCGCCCCAACTCCATAGGCGAACCGAACAACTGCTTCATGCCAGTGATATCCAGATATGCCTCATCCACCGACGCCTGTGCCACTAATGGCGAAAATCCATCCAGTACGGCTATAATCTGATGTGAAATCTCAGTATATCGCCATATGCGGCTGGGCACTATCATCACCTGAGGACACTGCCTAAGCGCCTGACTTATAGGCATAGCCGATCGAACCCCAAATGCCCGCGCCTCATATGAACAAGCTAACACCACACCACGTTTGCCACTGCCAACCACTATGGGCTTTCCCAGAAGCTCAGGCTGATCAAGTTGTTCCACCGACGCGAAGAACGCGTCTATGTCCACATGCAGAATACGTCGGTCAGTGCCCATGGTATTTGATAGCACGGTATGCCTTCGGCAGTCAGAGGCCACTCTTAGACCTTTATACTCTGGAGAAACAATTAGCGTATTTTACACATTTCGCCAGTTAAATAAAAAAATAATGCGCACACTTTCACAATCAGTAGCGACTATGTATATTTTTTTTAAAGGAATAGATAATGTCCGTAGTAATCTTAAAGCCGAATTATAAAACAAATAATATCGTCGTAGATCTCAAAAAAAACAAAACGAACTAAATAGGTACTCAAGACCATACCCACCATTTTTACTAAAGGTCGCATATTTTATTAAAGAAACTAATATGTATAGACTTTAAAAAAATAATATCTTGGTTTTACAAATATGGACCCCATAAATATCAGACTGATCTTTAGACCAAACTTTATTAATTTAGGAGCATGATTAATGTATAACGCCACAACATATTGATACAACATTTGAATTTCTTAAAAAATTAGAATTCAAATCTGCTCATTTCTGCAGTAGTTATGGAATATCATTGCTTTAAACTAAAATATAAACAATTGTATCATATCAAAAGTATTCACACAACATATAGCTAACTATAAAAAATCGACTTATCCTCAAGATACTATGGTTTCCGGAGCCAAAGTAAGAACTCTTGATTCCCTTTGTGCCCTTTAATGACGGCCGGCACTAGCCCGGCCACATTCAGCCCCAACACCTTACTGGCATAAGCCGATACCATCTCTACAGCTTCGACCTGCCTAATTGGGTCACGCACTATCCCTTTAGGCGCACCCCCCGGTCCCAACTCAAATTGCGGCTTAACCAACACCACAAGTTCGCCTTTAATCCGCAGCAGGCTGACTAAAATAGAGAGAATAACAGTAAGAGAAATAAATGAAAGATCGGCTGTAACAAAATCTACGAGCTCGGGCAACAGATCCGGACTAGCCAGCCGGAGATTCACTCCCTCAAGGTTAATTACACGAGGGTCTGACCTAAGCTTCTCATGTAGCTGGATACGCCCCACGTCCACGGCATAAACACGCTCAGCTCCATGCTGCAGAAGGCAATCAGTAAAACCGCCGGTGGAGGCACCAGCATCTAGACAAACTTTGCCGGCCACTTTGAGACCGAAGCATTCAATGGCCGTAAGCAATTTCTTACCGCCGCGGCTAACAAAACGTGGCGGTGCGGCTATGACAAGCCGCGCAGTAGGCGGCAGTTGATAGCCCGGCTTGTCGATCCGCTCATGCAGTCGTGCCATACCTACGCCCTTCACTCCAGACATAAACAAAAAAACCTCACCGGCCATGACCAACCGCTTGGCCTGTTCACGGCTGGCAGCCAGACCTTGCTCGAAGAGCAACTGGTCAGCGCGGATCCGTCTGGCCATAACTTAAAAGACCGCAAAGCAGCCAGTAACCTCGACAATAGTCATAATATACCTTCCATGGTCTTATATAGCCACAGCTGTGACGCCAGGAGTGAAATTGACATACTATCTAAAAAAATACAAAAGCAGTAATGGTACCCGAATACAGACAAAAACAGCCCAGCCGAACTTGCCTTAGCTGTTACAGGCCTGACAAAAGCTATTGAACAAATATGTAGACATCCTTGTAGAAAATAAAAAAAAATAGGCCGATCTCCCATAAAAGATATTGAATACCATCTGATGAATCCAGAGTCCGACCAAGATATCAAAATTATTCACAAACAGGAAAACAGGTCCATAATCTCTTTAGATCAGCCATCTTATGTCCGAAGACTAACCGTAGCCGCAGCGTGTATATTTTAAAAAATAAAATAACCTTGGCCAAAATCAGAGTAGTCGCCGGTAATCAAATCGGTAAAAACGCTCGGGCCGGGACCGAAGCAACCAACAGAACTAACCGCAGGGTCAGTACGGACAACAGGCCAAGTAGATAGTACATCAAGAATAGGCATAGTAAACTCATAGTACAAAAAACCTCATCAAGCATTGCGGTTAAAGAACTAAGATTAGCAACATATGGCCGTCACAGTCTGTTCCATATCGACTTTATAGTACTCTGACATCAAGAAGCACATCATATTTAAAAAAAATAGAACCGAAAAAAGTGGCCCGCAACGGGCAAAGTTTAGCATAACACAGCCCAGCCATTCAAGCTATATGTCGCGATACTGGCCACTACAACACGGTCAGGACTTCTTCTAGTAAGCCGACCATGGCGGATTGGAGAGCAATAACACTCAGTAGTCCCAACGCCACGAGAATAGCAAAGTAACAATGTGGATGACAAAATAAAGACTATCCACCTTGTCAGGCGTACTTATTCAAAATGTTGATTAATCAATAAAAACACCAAACTAATTAATTTCATGGTGCCACATATACAAGTTTTTTTATTTTTTATAAATGGTATGCCAGCCAATCTGCAGAGCTATTTAAGGCTGGCTGTAATCGAACCAAACATGAAATTCCCGGACAACGTCAACCTTAAAATTCAGATCGAAAAACGGAATCATGGACCACGCAAGGGCCGAGTCAACTTACCGGACAAAACTATCAAACTCAACCTAATACATCTTACCTGCAGATCTATTCCCGTGCTTCTTACGCCTAACCTGAGCCAAATAGTCGGATGCCTCAATGACTTAATGCGTACTCATCCACCTGGTTTCTTAGTCCATGATTATGGCTCAAAAAAATTCAGGACTTGGATGAAAACATCCGGCTACCTTTTGCGTTTTACCCGACATCTAAATATTGAATTCATCGAACGTAACTAGCTCGCAAGTCCCTTTTACACAAATGAAAAAAACATCCGCCACCCGAATAAAATATTAGAGGAAAAAATTAAAATATTCTCGCAATCTCATCTCGTAAAACCATTGATAGCATAATAGGCTCTCCCCTCGAAGCACCCCGAACATCCTATGCATAGCTCTCACCGCGACTTACAACACTTCGATGTCCAGTTTATCACACTTGCTTCCCTAAAGCCGCTTTATAACGATGAACTATTCCATCGAAATCATCATCTGGGTACTGCCCCCAAGGCTGGCCGTATCCAGTCTCTCTAGGCGTTCTAAATTATCAACCTTGCCAATATCAAATCTAGTGACAATATAATCCGCCCAAGCATAAACATGAACTTGCTCACTCGTCGCCTCTACACTACGCTATCGACAAAGCGTATAAGGACGGATTTCTAGAAATCTAATCTTAATCCGCCCATAATATAGAATCAAGCGTGCCCCACGGAGAGAACAAATCAATGCCCAAACAGCCTACAGTTAGGTACATAAATTAAGTACGGTAATCTCTCCTTAATACAATAAACTGTTATGCATCTTATACGCCTTGATCGTATTATAGAGCAGCATGGCGACGGTCATAGGCCCCACACCCCCCGGCACAGGTGTCATAGCCGCTACTTTACCTTTAAGTGCCTCAAAATCGCAGTCACCAACTAGCCCCGACGCAGTATGGTTGATGCCTACGTCCACCACTATCGCACCTTCAGCCACCATATCCGCGGTCACGAAACGTGGGATGCCTATGGCCGCAAACACAAAATCTGCCTGTCGACACTCGGCTGCCACGTCGAGTGTACGGGAATGGCAAATGGTTACAGTAGCATCGGCTACAGTGAGCAACGCAGCCAACGGCTTGCCGACAATGTTACTACGCCCCAGAACTACCACTCGCTTACCGCGTACCCTGAACTCGTAACGCCTGAGCAGCTCCATCACCCCCGCTGGAGTGCAAGGCCAAAATCCCGATAGACCTATAACTAACCGGCCTATATTAAACGGATGGAAACCGTCCACGTCCTTCTCCGGCGCGATGCGACATAATAAATCAAACTGATTAAACCTATTGGGCAACGGCAACTGAAGGAGAATGCCGTCCACCTCAGACCGCCGGTTTAACTCGTCGATGATACTATTCAAAACCTCTGGAGCCACCCCAACTTCTAAGAATAGATTCTCAGAAATTATCCCCATCTCCTCGCAGGCCCGTACTTTATTATGCATATAGATCTGCGAAGCCTGATCTGCGCCCACCAGGATCATTGCCAACCCCGGCCGCCGACCTACACGGCCAACCAGCTCATCAACTTCCGCCTTGAGCTCCATGCAAATCGCCGCGGCGGTCATCTTCCCATTAAGTAACTGCATAGTTTTTTTCTGGACAGAACAGTCTATGAGAGGTGATGGACAAAAATATCATTCTTCCCATTCCTCACACGCCGTTGCCGTTGCCTTACGCCTCTTCGCCCTCGTTAAAATCGAAGCTAGCGACGAGGTTAGGGCCAAAGTATATGGCTTCGTCCTCGAGTTCTTCTTCAATACGCAAAAGCTGATTATATTTTGCCAGCCGGTCGGACCGACACAAGGAGCCTGACTTTATCTGGCCGGCATTAGTACCTACGGCCAGGTCGGCAATAAAGCTGTCCTCAGTTTCACCAGAACGGTGAGAAATAACTGTATTGTAGCCGGCCTGCTTAGCCATTTCAATGGTATCCAAGGTTTCAGTGATCGTGCCGATCTGATTAAGTTTAATTAGTATAGAGTTGGCCACGCCTTCCTCAATACCACGGGCTAGAAATCTAGGGTTTGTGACAAAAATATCGTCACCCACAAGTTGAACCGTGTCCCCGAGCTCCTCAGTAAGCATATGCCAGCCTTCCCAATCGCTAGCAGCCAGGCTGTCCTCTAGAGAGACGAGAGGAAAGCTGGTGATGAAGTCGCCCAGGTAGTTAATCATATCCTTGGATGAAAAGATATGGTTCGCGCCAGCGAGGACGTATTTGCCATCCCTGTAAAATTCCGAGGCGGCGACGTCGATGGCCATAGCGATTTCCCGACCCGGGGTATAGCCAGCCTCCTGAATAGCCTTTACTATATATTCAAAAGCCCTTTGATGGCCTTTAAGGTTGGGGGCGAAACCACCTTCGTCACCCACACTAGTAACATGACCGTCCTTAGCAAGAATCGTCTTAAGGGCGAAGAAAATCTCAACACCCATACGCAAGGCCTGAGAAAAAGTCTCAGCGCCCAAAGGCAAGATCATAAACTCTTGGATGTCTAGATTGTTTAGAGCATGGGCACCACCGTTAATGATGTTCATGAGGGGTACAGGAAGGATCTTAGCGTTGATGCCGCCCAGGTAGTTATACAAGGGCATGTTCAAAAACTCGGAGGCGGCACAAGCCACGGCCATAGATACGCCAAGTATAGCGTTAGCGCCCAAGCGAGATTTATTCTCGGTGCCGTCCAGGTCGATAAGCACGGAGTCGAGGGCAGTTTGACGCAGTGCGTCCATACCAACTACGGCTTCGGCTATTTCACCATGGACGAACTCGACAGCCTTTAGTACGCCCTTGCCACCGTAGCGGGCCTTGTCGCCGTCACGCAATTCTAAGGCCTCGCGAAAACCGATGGAAGCGCCCGAAGGCACAGCGGCACGACCGACAATACCCGATTCCAATGTTACTTCGACCTCGACTGTAGGATCGCCACGAGAATTAAGGATTTCTCTAGCCCAGACTGATATGATGGTGCTCATGGCCATCTCCTTATAAATTTACTATCAGCGTCATTAGTTAAGGGACACGTCGGTTACATATACGACAGCGCCTACCACTACTGGCGTCGGGTATACAAAAAAAATAATCCTCCGAGAATCAAATCCGGTAGCACAACATCAAAACAGGACGCCACGGAAGCGATTTTCTCAGCGAAGCCACCCGTAGCTACTACGGTCAAGGTACAGTCTGGCCAGCCCAGTAACGGCCGTAAACGCTGAATCAATCCCTCGGCTAAAGCGGCGAAACCAAAAACAAAGCCATGGTTCAGACTCTGGCTGGTGCTGCGACCAATGACCAATGCAGTGGCATCCACATCCAAACTGATCTGCGACAGCTTGGCGGCCTGAGTTGCTAAAGCCCTGACCGAAGAGAGCACACCAGGACAAATGAGCCCACCCAGATAAACGCCATCAATCACACAGTCAAAAGTAGTAGCCGTGCCAAAATCAACCACTACATGGGCTGGAGCCGGGTAAAGCACAGTGGCAGCATAGGCGCCTACTAAGCGGTCAACACCCACCTCTTGAGTCCTCAAGTAGCGATTTTCCAAGGGCAAGGGCAGGTCGCCCGGGACGAAGAACAGTGCACAGCCCAAGTAACGACGACAAACCTGACCAAGAATTAAATCCACAGACGGAACTACGGAGCAAACTACACAAGCGACAATCTCGCCCGGAGCATAGCCGGCATGATCAAGCAGGGCTAAGAGTCGCAGTCCCAGAGAATCAGCCGTCCCAGCCTCAACCGTAGACAAAACATATGATATCGACTTTGGAAGGGTAGGGATCACATCTCCATATCCCAAGTAGGAGAATATCCCAAACTTAATATTGGTATTGCCGATGTCACAGACTAAAACTGCAGGCGCCATGCTTCCCTGGGGCGGCCGAATAGAAAACGTCAGACCATCCCGCTTTTTTTATATCGCCATCGGAACATCTTTTCAAGTATTTTTCGATCCTTCCAAAAAAGCTCGTCCGTCCTCACACCTCAACAAACTGCGCTGCTTTGACAGGTCTACTTCTCTCGCTAACAATATATGAATGGGAACAAAAAAAAATAATCTACCAGTCTCTTTGGTATAATTTATTGACTTACGTGGCTATGGCCATGTCCGACCTCAAAGCGGTCTAGTCTTCATAAATTCTTTTAGACGAAGTGTTCGCCGTAATCATGTGGGAACTTGTATGTCTGACGATGGGCGAATCCCTAAGGTGCTATCGGCGAAATGCCTAGCCTGACAAACGGAGATGGTTGGGCTATTTGCGAATATAACCTGCTTGTCTGATGCCCGGCAGCTATGCCCCATCTGAAACGTGTCCGTAAACATAAACCGTGACCTTGCTAGCTACAAAATAAACGCGGCTCATTTGCGGTATTCTCTGTGGCAGACTTCATCATATTCATGGTCCGCACCTAGACCATGACGATCTTTTGCGCCAGCCCAGCCAGCTTCATTGTAGCCCAGTACGTCCCGACTATTGTCCAAAAAAACATATGGTCACGACATATTTCACGATTGATATTGGCATTCTTAAAAACGCCCCATACCACGCAGTCAAATATCTTATAATATAATCACCATTAAGAAAATGAAACAATATAACATGAACATACCTAGATCATAGCAGTCAGATTCAACGCCATCAGCGACCTGGCTGCCTACGTCCTGGCCAACGTCAAAATACCTGTTCGGTGGAACAAATCAAGCTTACACGCCGGAACAGATCTAAACTATCAACTGCTGGTATGAAAAAAATCGAGGACTATTTTTTTACGCTAAATTTGTCTAATATTTGAATTATGACATCTCAACTACTGGCTGAAGCTTAAGCACATAGCCTTCAATCTGTTATTAAAGCTAACTAAGGAGCACCCCTTACGTTATTAATACGTCTAAAGCATAGACAGCCCATTCTATGTTAACAGGCCAAAGCATATACTATAGTGCTCCTATATACCTTTCAGCTGCTAACGCAGTATAGTATCGGTACGAACATGGCCCATAGTTTACTAGACCTTGTCATCCAGTACGACCAAATAAAAAAGCTCCTGGATGTAGCCAAAGTACCAGTATCACAGTTTCCCATGAACATCCTCTTCCCCAACCAAACACACCCATTGCCCCCGGCCAGCCGTCGCTTTACTATCAGCTGCCGGAAGTTAAAGTAGAGCTGATAACTAGCCCCCGCAGCCATTCTCAACCACCTTTGGCAAGGCTGGCTGCCATATATCTATGGTATATAATGTAGAACAAGTCCATCTTGAGGTATGGCCGTACTTGTTCTAAGGTATAGGCCAAAGACTTCCCATAGACCTTCACGGACACTACAGTATTCAGGATATTCCTAGACAAAGACGGCCTAGCGACATGCTAAGAATAAACTATAGATATCGTAATCGGCCAGTTATAAGTTGTACGTCCCGGACCTTGATCCTGGTCTTGGGCGCTATCGAAACATAGCGACTCCTTGCTCAACTCTGCCTATCAGACTTTCACAGACGACCTAAACAATAAGCATGGGCTGTTGGATGCGGAGTTCATAAAAAAAACCTTTACGTCGGCATTATGTTCTTCTTTAGGAAAAGCTGGCCACCTACTGGGCCATCTTAATGAATAAACATTGACTTAATCGCGTCAAAGCCGGCACTATACTTCGACCGCAGGCTAGCTATATACTCTTACAGAGAATCGAGCTTCACCAAATGAAAATGGCCATATTTTTGTCATTAGTATTACTATGAGAGCTATAGCCATGAAAGCAGAATCTTCAAGAAATATTATAGCAGCCACCCATGCCCGGATTATAGCCGTGCAGTTGCCGCAGTCAAAGAAACCACTAACCATAGATCTACAAGAAACATCTTCGGCCTATCCAAAGCGCATGTCGAAATGCATACAGATCTGTCCAACTATCCTTTTGTTGGAAGAATATTCAAAATATATTTAGAACTAAGCCGCCAATCCAATGTAACCCGGCCGAGACGACACTCTTCACCTACCTACTGCAACTTCGATAGTTAAAACTAATATATAAGACGCAGACTGCATAAAAAAAGAATCCAATCAGCTCGATCGTTAGTGTCAACTACCGCTACCACGCTATCCTTAATCTATTATGCATCTACACATCACCGCCACCAGCGCGCTGCTCGCCCAGGACTGCAACTTCTAGCCCTCGCTGACTATTCAAGCACTGTCTCTTGCAGGCCGCCGCAGGTATTATCGGCCGGTCCTGAATGTTTCCTTTGGTCCCGCGTCCCACGAAACACGCTTAGTTAACAATTCCTCATGAAACAAAACAAAATTTATTCTGTCTAATTTCTCTTTTTTCGGTTAAATTACAAGTCCTTTTCTTTTTTTTCGGGATACCCATCATAAAAATTGTCATATCTTTGACTATAGTCACGTTGCTGACCGCTTCCCCGTCCTAACAAAACTTATCCAATCTCAAGTAGCAGCAAAAGCGACACGTCCAAAGCCTCATTGTTTTTTTGCATCAAAAAAAACTACCCTTCCTGCCCGACTGCGTACGTCAGCAGCCAAAAAAAACAAATAGCCCCTCATCGCCCCGAGATGCACTCATAGCAACCGCAATCCTTTCTTAAGAGAGACTCCATGCAACGCATAATATTTCTGACTATATTCCGCGTTGCCGACCGCTTCTCAGGCCCTTACTGACTTCTCCAACTTCACGGCCAAAATAAATGCTCAAGATGGTCCTAACTCACATTAAGAAAGCCTGATTTATAGCCAAAACTGAAGCTAAATTAAAACTAGAGTTAAATTGGTCAAAAAGCTGCATCATCTGCACGCCAACTATCAAGGATAGGTAACTCGATGCTCCTCAGCAAGTGCCATCCATAGTGATCGCCCACCGAATACGCCACGCTCGGCATCCGTATACAACAATAGTAACGCCAACAGCTTGCAGTTACGTGGTCCAGGAATCCTGAGATATAATGATTCAGCCAAAGACGTATCTGTACGAACAGTCCATTTTTCACGAGATACATCGATACACTCAGTCATCAATAAAAATAAAAAAGAACCTAGCCATTTCGACCGTTTAGGTACTAGTTGAAATCTAGCCCGGGTATACCAAAAAAAAGCACGCACGACAAATATTCGGCGCGTAATTCATAGTCCGGACTAACGTAAAAGGTCCTTAACAGGCTCTTTTAACTTCTAAAGTACCGGGCCACCATTATCCCTACCTCGTAACCATACACTGTACAATGAACACTATTCTCACTCGCTGATACTCAAGCCATGAAAATGACCAGGTTGTAGTTAAATATCTAGATCCTAAACAAGACTGCCTGATGCTACAAAAAAAAGACAAGATAGCCGACCAGCGCATTAAGACCTCACATGACCAGTAAACTCATATGGATAATTCTCAGAATAAAAAATGCCGTGGTTACAGCAAAAAAATAATGACACTGTCTTTAGAGCCGGCATGAACTGCCAGTCAGGTGAGGCCGTAGCCACGCCGATGCAGTCGACCTCTGGTCACCCAATAGAACGCGCTGACACTCGGAAGATATTCAGACATTTAAATAAAGCGTCAATTACGATTTAGACACTGATTGTATAAGTCTACAGACACAAAAGAAGATACAAAAAACACAGCAGTTGATGATCAATAACATAAGGTCGTAACATAAATAAAAGGAATGACTTAGCGGCCCTAGCCAGAATTTCTATGAAAACGCAGTAAAAAATGTAAAGCAATTAATAAGGATGGAATTAATACAACACAAAAAACTTAAGATACCAAAAAAATTGAAAAAATTGTGTCAAATTATAGAGGAGTGGTCTGCAAAAAAACTGTGGAATGGATTCTAGCTCGGACCATCCTCCTCATCCTGTGCATCAACGATCTTGGCGGGCAGCACAACTTGCCGAAAGGCTAACACATTTGATTTCTTCTTGCAGCTCTGGAGGACCGAAGGTAGGGTCTCCAGAGGCAATTTAATATCATCTGGCAGACAGACCCTGTCGTCTTCGACTAAAGTAAGCAGTAACCGGTTTGAATTAACGACTGTAGACCAATTGTAGTTAAAAAGTTGATTCTTCCAGCGCAATCCCTGAATAAATGATAGCACCAGCGTCGCAGTCTCCCAATGTTGGGTAGGTTCGAAGTCACGCACGATGGCCGCGTACTTATCCCACAAGGACATGAGCGAAGCCTCGTCGTAGGCATTGAGCTGACGCGCTAAACGTAGCAGTATCTTTTCCATCCCGACCCCCCCATAACTGCTCCACAGCGGGCATCATAATATAAACCAAAAAACGGCATTTGCTGATCTTGACCAATTGTGTTACTATTCTATTATTCTGCGGAATGTAAGTATAAACAATTAAAAAAAATGTACAAGGCCAACCAGAGCAACTACTTCCAAAAGGATCTGACTTTACATCTGGGGAACCAAGAGCTCAGACTCACAAAATATACTTGGACCATCGCGGCGAAATATATAATCTACGCTACGGTGAGAACCTTGATCAGTCAGCAGCGCTCTATGGGCTCACCAGTGGTAGGCTGACCCTAGATAACGTGATCTTCCACGGCCCTGGACAAAAAAACTCGTGACTGCCTTATCTAAAGAATATATGTTACAAATCAAAGAAGATCAACCTCACAGACTTGTAAAATTACATCAACATACTTCAGCAACTTACAACAAAATAAGAGACCGTAGTGCTCAAGTACAACAACTCAAGTGGCGCAGCTTGGATCAACGAAGGCATACTGCGACGCTGGAGCGCGCTGTACAAGCCAACTTCATCACGGCCTTCAGTGCATTATTGTAGCGAACCGATTCTATATACGGCCACCTATGAAATCATCGATACCAACTACTTTGAGGTAGCGGCTGCACCTGATTACAAGTCAAGGGCACTAAGCACTATCAAGAAACGAAAAAACTTGCGCGTCCTGCGCATCCCAGACTTGGCTAACCTTGCCGACCTAGCCTGCAAACACTTCCTGGACGTCAAATCACTTATGGACGACGACATAGTGTTCCAGGCATCAACCTGCAATCGCACCAGCATAACTGCAGACTTCCTGCCCGCCACGGCGAAACATGCTTGTCGTATTCTCAAAGCCCGCACCATCACCCTTACCGAGACCAACGACCTGCTCTTTATCTGGGCCGTGGAAACCAGAATAACATCCAGCTCGGTTATTTTCGCTAAACATGGCATGCCCCCCTAGCCATAGGCATAAGAGAAGAAGGCCTGGGCTTGATAAACTACGTAGAGCTGGCCACCCACAACGCCTACACCAAGTACACCGATATCTTGAATTTTACTAAACACGAACTCTCCTTCTATGACCTTAAGGTAAAAGCAGCCAAAGAAGAAAAAAAATGCCAAGACCTTAATAAACATCAAGACACGCACGGCCAAGGCCAAAACTGATCTCACCAGTTCGATACTCGTATCCAACAGCTTCTTATCTTTTTTTGCGACGGCATAAATCTGGCGCTGGCTCAAATGGTGACGGCTATCGCACAGCCCGGAGACTCCATCTACCGATATTTCAAACACTAAACTACTGATAGAGCCGTATGAACATAATTACTGGAAGTGTCTACCGTCCAGCCCCAGGATGCTTAGCGGAACTTATACTACACGACCGGCCACTCATAGCCTGGGTGATGGCAGAGGCCGGCGGCCAGCTGCGGCTGGTGACCGTTACTAAACGCGAATTAAAATTATCCGTATCCCGGCTCTTGCCCTGGCTCGGGCCGCAGCGTACAGCCGGAGCCAGCCGACAGGCTGTCCAGGATGAATTAGAAGTCCGCCAGGCCGAGCGCGAGCGCCTGGCCGCAAGAATTGATCCACTGGAAATTTGGAAACTAGCTCTGGGCGAGTTGTCTAAAGCCCGACCTGAATGGTTTGCCGAACTTTTATGGGAACGGCCGGATCTAGACCATGTAGCGGCCATAGGCCGAACACTCCTAGCCTGTAAGACCCACTTTCGCTTCCGTCCGCCGGATTTTGAAGTTTTTCCAGCGGAGCTTGTAGAAGCGCGCTTAGCCGCGCAGCAGGCGGCTGAGGAATGTGAACGGCTAGCCACGGTCGGCCGCAGCTTCTTCTTGAAACTATGGGCCGTGGCCCAGGATAGGCAGGCTGAACCACCCACACCACCAACTGACCCCGGCCTGAGCAAACAACTAGAAACACTTCTGAAGCACCGTCTGACTAAGCCCGAAGACGCCGAGTCCAAAACCGTATGGGATTTGGTACAAAAAGGCCTGCCTGAGCATCCCCACCAAGCCCTCTTGTTAGCCCAGGCCTGGGGCCTGATACCGGCGCACTATAACCAATACCTGGAACAGGCTGGCTACACTGCTGGCGATGCCTGGGCCATGACCTTCACTGCCGAGATTGCGGCACAGCGAAAGGCCTTCGATCTGATACGCCGGACGCCCGAAATCCTGGATCTGATCAGTATAGACAGCCCCACTACCCGAGATATCGACGACGCTTTTGCAGTGACACGCCGGGAAAACGGCAAATTTGATATCCGTATTGCCCTAGCTTGTCCGGCCTTGGCCTGGGAGATCAACTCACCTATGGATCAAGTCGTAGCCGAACGCAGCACAAGTCTCTATCTACCCGAAGGCACCAGCCACATGCTACCTGAGGCCCTAGGCACAGACCTCTTTAGCCTATGGACCGGAAAGGACCGGCCGGTACTACTACTGGAGATCTCCGTGAATACCTTCGGGGACATCACCGCCTACGCCGTACCACGCCTGACCTGGGTCCGAGTGGCAGCTAACTTGAGTTATGAGATGGTGGAGGCGAACTATACAGGCGACAAAGCATCCGCTGCCAAGCCCTTCACTGCTTCACTAGAAGCAGGACTGATCCTAGCTGAAGCGCTACGAGCGCGACGTATCAGACATGGGGCCACGGTAATTGAACGTAATGAGCCTGAAATCGTACTCAAAGGTCTGGATATAAATGACGGCCAAAATCTAACCGTACTACTAGGTCCGAGGCCGGACACACCTCGAGCACAGCTCCTAGTGAGCGAACTCATGATCCTAGCCAATGAGGCTACGGCGGCCTGGGCTAGCTGTGTTAGTATTAGAGACGGTCATGATGTCAGGATGCCGCTGCCCCTTATTCATCGCACCCAGGTAGCCAGCCTCAAAGCCGAGCAAGCCGGAATATTGAACACTCCTCTAGACGTCTACCGAGCGGTCAAGGCCATGGGTAACTCGCAGCTGGAGGTAACTACGCGACCGCACAGTGGATTAGGGGTGCCACTCTACGCGTTAATCTCCTCTCCGCTACGGCGCTATACGGACCTGCTGAACCTCATACAGATACTCCACTATCTAGCTCACGGCTCCCCTCGCTGGGACCACGAAGCTCTCAAGGCCAGACTAACCGCCCTGAACACTAGACTAGAATCAGTGAGCCGAATACAACGCTTCCGGACACGCTATTGGAAGCTGCTCTATTGCAAGCAGCAGGCAGACAAACGCCGCTTTTTAGGAGTATTAATAGAAAAGAACCAGTATTTCGTTACAATAGCGCTGCCGGCGGAGCAACTCTTCGTACGTGGCCCGCACCAACTGTTCGGAGACAAATGCGTACCAGGTACAGCCTACACCCTCAATCTTGGCCGTATCAATCCCATGGGCAACGAAATCCACATCATCGATGCCGAGGCAGTGGAGACCATATAGTCGTTAGTTTGAAAAACAGCCTAAGTGACCCGGCGCCCGCTACCTTGTTACCATAGTATACATAGACACAATCAAAATAGAGTTACGTCTTATATCCCAGACAAGTCGACCTAGAAGAACCATATATCCACCCAGAAATTAGCATAGATCCTTTTCACCGCTGCGCCGGCACACTCCCTTCCAGTTCAAGAAGAAATATCTTCATGGCCTGCCCGGCACCGGAAAAATGCCCTACCCGGCCTGAGGCCGGAAGAACACGGTGGCAGGGCACCACAAGGGGCCATGGGTTAGTAGCCATAACTTGACCCACTGCCCGCGCTGCACCAGGACTGCCACAACGGGCGGCTAACTCGCCGTAGCGTACCGTCTGCCCTGAACTAAAATCAGCACGCAGCCGCTCCAATACTCGCCTGGTAAAAGCCGGTAAACCTTCCCAAGCCAAGGGTAACTCAGGCCAAACTACCCGACCCATAGACACATACAACCCTACTGACTCTCGTAACGCCATAGACGCCACTGAAAGGGGCAAAGTCGCCGCCCCATCTTGCTGCCTCTCGGACCAGCCCAATTCCAGCCGTACCAGCTGCCCCTTCTCCCAGTGGCAAACCAGAGCTAACGGTTTGGATATTATATACTCTTTCCCGGACATCAACCCAGCTAGCGCTTTTTTCGTCCGCTGCATACCCATTCCTCCAGATTCGTAGTTTTTCTGCTGCCCGCACCGAACACGGCGGAGCCTGGCATTGACAACTCTACAGCCTCGGGACTAAAATGAAATATTGAAAATTTGGCCCTAGGCCTTCCATGCCCTACAAGATCACTATGAACCATCATAACATCATCAACAATATGAACCGCCGTACTTTTCTCAACCTTGCTGCAGGTGTCGCCGCTACAGCTAGTATCTTCAGATTCACTACCTCCGTTCGAGCCCAGGATCACCCAGACATGTTAGCTGCCAGCCCCATCGCTCTACCACCCCTGCCCTGGCCTATAGACTCTCTGGCCACAACCATATCGGCCCGAACCATTGAATTCCACTACGGCAAACACCACTCCGCCTATGTCAAAAAAACTAACGAACTCCTTAAAGACTTCCATGTTGAGGCTACCCAGCTAGAAGATATTATCCTCCAAACTGTCAACGATCCAACTAAGATTTCCCTCTTCAATAATGCCGCCCAGGTTTGGAACCACACCTTCTTTTGGCACTCCCTTCGGTCCAAAAATAACCTCGAACCAACTAATAATCTACGTAAAGCCATTGTTGATATGTTCGGCTCCGTGGAAAACTGTAAACGCAAACTCGCCGAACTCGCTATAAGTCGCTTTGGCAGCGGCTGGGTTTGGCTCTCCATAAAGGACGGTATTCTAGCCTGCACGGCTACTGCTAACGCCGACACCCCACTGGCACACGGTTTCGCACCCCTACTCTGCATCGACGTTTGGGAGCATGCCTACTACCTTGACTACCAAAACCGCAGAGCCGATTATATCCATATGGTCCTCGACAACATTCTCAATTGGGATTTTGCCGCTCAAAATTTCGCCGCTGCCACGCACATGATATAACGGAAACAACTGTAAAAATGCAGAATGAGAATTTTTTTTACAAAAAACTCCTTGCATTCCTTTTTAGCTACCCTCACATTTCGTTCAAAAAAATCTTATTACTATTACGAGATAATATAGAAACAAGGGAGTGTTAGGCCATTTGTAATCTAACTTTTTTTGAGTAAGTAAAAGATTCTCTGTCATTATACAAAAAAAATATACTCTATAGATATTGTCACTCCAGCCAAGCTCAACTTTTATACCCTAGTAGGACTTACTCTTTTAATCCTATATCTTCTTATTTTGCATCATCGCAGGTGTCAAAGTTTACTGACGGGCCATAACTCATTTTTTTGGCCTAGAAACAAGAATTATATATGACCAGAAGGCTACCGAACGCAAACAAATCCTTTATCGCTGGGATATCCTCGTTTTCGAGCTCTTCTTCCTCCTCCACGATGGCTACTTCCATATTATATGACCCAGATTCTCCAGTTTTACGGCAACATAGTAAAAAATTTCCAAAAAAAATGTTTAAATAATTGTACTCATAAAATGGTCCAGCAATCCGACACACTCCAGCAGTCTCAGACTTATCCTAACTTAACTACTAATCACGGCGATAAGTCAGTATAATAATATAGCCGGCCATTGCCCATCATATCCGAATTGACCACTGCGTTACGGTTAATACATTTATAGCCTGAAACCCAAAGGAGCAAACGTTAAAAATTTGACTGCTAGACATTATAAACTTCCTTCTGCTAAACCGCTAGCGGCTGCCTAAATCCCTATTAAGCGTACAAAAAAATATTAAAATCGAGATACCAAAGCAGATGAGGTCAATAATTTTTGTCGCCATCCTCGGAATTGTCTAGTCTAGGTGTCAATATATAAATATTAACCTTGACTTCCTCCAAACAGCTCTGCCGAGTGTGTAGTCAAATCATTACAGACAAGAATCTTTTGCACCCTACTAGTTCAGGTCGGAAATATACATCAATACTCAACGTATATATCCACGTACGTCACAAATTCCAATTCAGCAGTAAGACGCATCCAATGTGCCCTTCCCCACTTCTTTCATCCTAAAATTTCCAGGCGGCCAACGTTAAATAAAGAGCCACACAAAATTGCTATGGACACACCTGGAGATAAACAGACCATACGCACCACTTTCCTAGCATGGCGTCAAATGCTGGATCCAGCTATAGTACGGGAGCATTCCGAACGCATACAGTGGCAGGTGTTGGCATTGTCCGACTGGATCACAGCCCGTACCGTGTTGCTCTACATGCCCTTCCGCAACGAGGTAAACACTGGTACACTCCTCAATGCTGCCTGGGCTGCAGGCAAACAGGTTTTTCTCCCACGTTGCCGGCCCAATACCAAAAACTGTCTTGAGCTAGTCTGCGTGACCGATCTGACTGTGATCCAGCCCGGCGCCTACGGCATTCACGAACCAGATCAAAATATCTGCCCAGCTGATAAAGACTATATACCAGACCTAGTGGCTGTCCCGGCCGTGGCTTTCGACCGCTGCGGCTTCCGTTTAGGCTACGGTGGCGGCTACTACGACCGCTATCTAGCCGGCCTGCCACGGACTACTCATGAAACATCCAGGACCGTAGGTTTGGCCTATAGCTTTCAAATACTAGACCGGATTCCTGCAGACCCATGGGACCAACCCATAAATATATTGGCCACGGAAGAGGAGCTGATATGGATATAATATATTTCACCTTCACCGACTTGCCCCCCCCGCTGCGACGGAATTGGAAGGCGCAGCGGGGGGGGCAAGTCGGCCGCCCTTCGACCAAAGCAGTGTATTCTTCGAGGTAGGCACCCGATACGATTAGCCAACTTTCAGGCTCTACTGCAGCAGCTAAATTTTACAGTGTGGCAGGAACGACGACAGGTACGCAGTCCGCCTTCCTGTCTTTCGATCCCGAACTAGAATACCTGAACGTCTCTAACAGTGTTCAAGCCGACGGTCTGGCTACTGCTACAACACGCGAATTCGTTCTGGTTATAAAAAACCGCGGGTGCCAGTCTATTCTCTTAGATCATGCCGTGCCAAAATATTCGTTGTATGCGACCCATTCCTTTCACCTTGCAACGCCGAATTTGCCGACTTTGAAGCCTGCTTCGGCCAAAAAATACCGGACTACTACGATACTAACCGCCGCGCTATGGACCTCTAACGACTAACCGCCGACCAACTTCTAACCGTCGGTCTCATAAAAGTTCAACCCTGCCGCTTCGCCCTGTGTACGTATTCCTTGGCCAGGGACTTCTTTCTACTACCGACTAGAACAAACATATGTCCGGTAGGCTAATCTGGTCTGGGTAGAGTAAATGAAAAACTAATAAATACAGCGACCAGTGCGGCTAATAAATTTAATATAGCTTCTATCTTTTTTTGCACAGTATATCAGCCTTAAAGAGCTTGGTCAGATAGCTATTGACTCTTCTCTGATAGCCTGAAAAAGATTTGTTCGGCCGACATTATGAAAAAGTAAATGTGTTAAAAACGATCGCCTACGCGGACCATATATAAAAAAGTTGATCATCTTAAATCAAGACATATTCTGGTTACAGAAAAATATAATTAACTAACTTGGTGTTAGTTATTTCAGACCTCACATGCCCTCAACTTTCAGGATATACTTGTGGCCCATCCACTAAACCATTACGGCCGAGATAATAAGGTGTATGCTCTTAAAAAAATAATCAGCCAGTAAAAAAATAAATTATAGAATATATATTTATGAATATCCTGGTATTATCGGCATTTTTTTAGCAACGTCAGAACTATTTTTTAGTATAACGTCCAAGAAGAGCGCACGGCCAGACAACTACCAGTGTTTTTTTCTCATGGCTAATGCTGCCCTAGTTCTATAGTATAAAATACGACTCCACTCGTTATCATCCCGCAGTCCTTCATAAAATCGTCAACAAATCTGCTCCAGATGCTCTCCAGCCGTCGTTATAAATACTATTGTGGCAGACCATAATCATGATATAAATATAACGTGGCCACCTTCACATCATTGTGGTCCCAATCAGCTTAGGTCATTAATAAAGCTGTTGTAGGCTGATAAACAGAACTGCTAATGCCCATAACCAGCAAAAAATCACGTGTCGCCCGTAAATCAGCACAGCAAAAAAATATCAGACTATTTCTCCAAATCCTGTGACCATACTATACTTACACGGACTTTTGTCCAAGAGCTGGCCACAAAGTATAACGCTTCCCACGTGAATGGCATCTACCAGAGTCATCAACTTTTCTAAATTAGCCTTGAGTAACACTAACTACGAATTCAAATTTGAGCACTAACCATTTAGTCAAGATCCTGACCACTAGTCACATAGAGATTTCCTCCTAAAACTAAGGCTTCTGCATAGATATAGGCTGGAACTCCGACCAAATCAAAAACAACCAATACCAACCTGAGGTAACCAGAGACTAAAAAGGTTCGCCTATAAATCAGATCCATTCCTGGCCATCTAGCACCACCAAGAAGTACATATCAGCCGCCCCATGCAGCAATTGCTTCTTCGATCACTTCCGGCAAATGATGGCAAGACTCAATCCCAATGTCACGCCAACGTCACGACCACTGGCATAACTCTCGGCCCAGACTAGCTAACGTATTCAGTATGGTGAGGACTTATGCCCAAAAAAATCATTAAGATCAAATATTTACTCTCTCAAACAAAAATATTCCTCAAGTAAAAAAATATAATTCTGTGGTATAATCAATACTATTTGGCCATTGCTATAACTCTACATAACCACCCAAAACGAAACGGAAAAAGAATAGTTAGTCAAACATGTGGAGAGGTATGTCAGTTCTACGGATAGCACAAAAACTTCTAAGTCTACTCTCAACTAAAGCCCATCTATATTCCGGGCAGCCAATAAGAACTCATGGCCCTATATATGTCTATTTGGATAAACTGCAATACTATCGTACATGAAAAATATAACTTAGTAAACTGAAAAAAACACTTCGGTCAACCTCTCAAATAGACTATATACTCCTGTTACGAAGAAATATTAGGCTAAATTTACCAGACTCTATAGGAATGCCCAGAATCTATCGCCCTCTAAAGCTACTTAAATATTGCTATGCATAAACTTGGCTATTCTAACACCGCTAAAAAAAATATACTCTGGGTCACAGAGACAACTACAACGACAGGAACCTCTACTTTAATACGAGCTGACTCTACATAGATTGGTCTAGTAAAATATTTCTAGCGTGACTATAAAGCCATCAAACTCAACCAATAACCTAGTTGAAATATGCAAAGTGCTTATATTTGACTAAAAAAAATAATAATACGTTCTCAACGCGACCATGGGGGGCAATCTTCATGAATATTAATTCACTTAGAGTTGCAAATATCTAAATATGATTTACTATAATTATAAATTATATTTAGATATTTGCATTACATTAAGTAATATTTTTTTGTAGACAAATATAGGAACGATGAACGTAGAATAGCGCGAAATAGGCATGGATCAGATCGATGTTGATGTTCGTTACATTTTTTCTGCGCTGAGTGACCGGTCAATTCGTTATTTTACCAATTTTAATAAAATCATAAGGCCCAGATACTAGAGGCTTACAAAAAAGTAATAGGTCTTCACGGTGCACCTGGCCTTGGCTATCATCATGCAGAGACATGTCGATCCAAAGCTAGTATAGTTGCTGGTTGGCCGAAGGTCCAAGGAGTATTGCTGGATATTTTAGCCACGGATCTCGCCTGTGACAAGCTACCGGACGGACTGCCAGTGTCCGACAGGAAAATTTTTCTAGACTAAAATGGCTACGGCTATAATCTTCTAAAAGCTTAACCGATATCAGGCAACAGCATATATCCCAGGTGGACATCGACGAGGCGGCCATACTTCACCAGACCGTAACGCTAAAGACTTATTTTAACGAGCCCGCCTGCACCTCGAGCGGCTGGATGCACGACGCCCTGGCTCAGATATGATATATTGCAAAACAGCCGACTTTTCATCGTAACAGTCGGAGCGTAGTAAGCGACCTTAGAACGAGCCAATTTCCATATTATACGACTATATGGCCGGTCTGGGCAATAATAAAATAAGCTATACCCTACTTCACTAATACCAACCTAGCTAATATGGACTTCTAGTAATCCCCCTGATAATAAGCTCCAGTATTTTTTTCTATATAAATGAACTATATCCGATGATCTAGTCCAATATTTTTTGGACGCTATAGCGTCCAAACCAAAAAATATATGTTAGAATACTACCGCCTATAGAACACAATGCCTACAAGAGATTATAATTTTCTGAATACAGCGATTGATCATTTTTCTAATCTATAAGTGGCCCAATAGACGAATATGGCCTTCGTATATCCTGAGGGCAATAGAGACGTCTATATCGACGCTCTCAGCCGGACCTAGCCGCATAAGGTCTCTATGCCTGATAACAAAAATGCTATGGACATGCCATGAATTAACCGCACGGTATGCCTACAGTCCGGGGATACGCAGATGCTCAAGGCGTATAGTGAATAAAAAATAGCAGAGATAATCAAACAATTCTTGCTCCAGACACATAACGCTAGAGACCTTCACTGCATAGCTGCGACTACCTGCCATAATCCTGCTGGCAGCAAACGCGAACGGTATACTGAATATAAAAAAATTAAAGCAGTCTCTGTCAGCGTCCAGGTCTGGCCTGACTATTCTCGTCTAAAATAAATTAACTCTGACTGCCGACTCCTCTGGGTTCTCTGAGTTACAGTTACATACAGTCACGACCATTACCAACCGTCTGTTCAACCCGCACCGTACCGCATAGTTCGATATCTTCCTTATCTGAAAACACAAAAAATACGGCTAGAATAACGCTGAACAGTCAAAAAAACCGAAGCGAAACAGCTACTTACTTATAAAACGACTTTCACGTTTGCGCATAAACACGCGTATGGGGGCGTAAGGCAGAGCTAAATTACGACGGAGCTGCTTTTCAAGATATTTAAGATAAGCATCCTTAACCAGCGTGGGATCATTGACAAAAAAAATAAAGGTGGGCGGCCTAATATCTATCTGGGTTAAGTAGTAAAATTTTGCGCGCATCCGCTTGACCACTGGCGCTTGATAACGCGCCAACACTTCTTGCATAATGCGGTTAAGCCGACCCGTACCTACTCGAGTTCCGGACTGTGTCCAAACAATCTCAGCCAGGGACAATAATCCCTTAAAACCAATACGGTCCAAAGCTGAAACAAAAAGTACTGGAGCATATGACACCAGTTTCAGAAGTTCAACCAACTCCTTACGACACTTATTCCGTTCACCCGACGGCACTAGATCCATCTTATTCACCAATACTAAAAAAGGCAATCTTTCTTTGTCCACGAAGTCAAGAAGTTTCTTATCTTGCGTTGTCACGCCCTCTGATACGTCGAGTACCAGAAAAATCACATCGGCCCGCTTGCTGCTGGCCAAAGATGAAGATACGCTCAACGACTCCAAGGTATCCTCGATACGCGCCTTACGGCGCACGCCGGCTGTGTCCACCAAGATACAACGCCGTACGCTATTATCACGCACTGCGCCTGTGTATGTCACGTCTACGCTATCAATAGTGGTGCCCGGTAGATCGCTGACGATCATGCGTTCTTGACCCACCAGGGCATTGACCAGGGAAGATTTGCCCACATTGGGCCGGCCAAGAAACGCCAAACGCAGACCCCGGGCCGGAGCTAAGACACCGGACTGGCCAACTAGAATATCCTCCTTAGTCTCGGACAGTACTAAAGCCTCTAAGGCTTCCGGCATCTCCCGACCTATCACGTCTGTATCCTCGGGAGATGTCATGTCCACGGCCTTGACTCCCGAAGTTACTAATTTTTTTTGGGCTACAGGCTCTGATAGAAGCGCAGCCATGCACTCCACCAGCTCGCGGAGATTATGCCTGTGGGCAGCTGAAACCGGCAAAAGTTTAAAACCCAGACTATAAAAATCAACAGTAGCCCATTCCTTTTCCATATTGTCCATCTTGTTCACCACCACCAGAGTCGGCTTACCTGCCTGACGCAGGAAGACAGCTAGGTTCTCATCTAAAGGCATAAGACCCATACGGCCGTCCACCACCAACGCTACAGCGCTACTTTCAGCCACAGCCAGCTTAGCCTGAGCCAAAATTTCGTGCTCAAAACCACGCTGCTGTTCAAGTACGATAGCCAAACGCCCCGTAACATCAATACCGATACCACCAGTATCAATGAGCCTAAAACGGAGTGCTTCACGGCGTACTTCGCCGTATATACGATCGCGGGTTACCCCGGGCCGACCGTGAGTAATAGCCCGGTGCGAAAATGTCAGACAATTAAAAAGCGTGGATTTGCCCACGTTGGGCCGGCCCAATAAGGCTATAGTCGGAGGAAAAATAATCCTTTCACGAACGAGGGGCAAGTTTAAAAACGATTTGGCGGAGGATGGCATAGCGACGATAAACTCCTCAAGCGATGCTAAGAGTAGTGCGAATAGCGTCGACACAAGACAATCGTAACACAATATTCTCTTTGATGACGACGTTAATACTGACAGTAGTAGTGACATTGAAGATGGAATTATGCATGAACACGTCGGTCTGGTATTTTTTTATAGATCCTGTACAAATAACCTCAGTGGGAATTCGTTACTTAACGGGGATGCTAATATCCGTGGCATACTCCGATCAATAGTAAAAGAGGCACGACCACTCAAAAAACATATCTAGCTCACAGACCAAAATAACTACCATAAGTATTGCTCGTATTGACGATATCCCAAGTAGCTGTAATCCAGGTTACCTCACCACAACTTACTGTATTATATAACTTTTTATTAGCATAGTACAAACATTGCTGCATACTACTGTATAATATAGATGCTATCGGTGACTAATCTATAAACCAAGGTCCGGACTCCATGAAAAAAAAATCATCTTTCATTAGCGACAACAAAATATGCATGCCTTATTCAACAGCTCGGTAGATGACGTCTACGGCTATGTCATATCTAACAGTAACTAAAACGCCATCGTTACAGTTGGTTATGACCGTATTATCATTATTAAAAGGTATACTGCCATGATGGCCGATCACATCATAAATAATGATGTCTTAAATATACATTGACCTAGGCTTTGTCCGACTAATGGCTGAAGAGAACGAGCAGGCTAGCTCTCGGGTATAACTTCCCCACAACGCACATGCTACAATTTCAAACGCAGTTTTACCGCGTTGTGTGGGTATTATCACAGGCAATATAGACGCGGGCTAGCTTATCGCGCTATCCATCGGCGCCAACAGGCTCACGTGGTAGATTCCTTTAAGAATTTAAAATTGTTAAAATAATAACTATAGCTCGTCCAGTATACCCACACACTGCCATTCTACAGAATGCAAATACCTCATCCATACCCGCATATTAGAATCAACTTTTACGCCGGGGCAGGCAATATTAATCGAAAAAGACCGAGACTTACCGTAATATCACATTGAATATGATGTTCTATAAAAAAACTTTGAAAGTTATGCTCTCTATGCCACTCCTACTTTCTAGCCGCTCTTACGCCTAGTCACAGTCCTCGCTTCTTTATCTGTGACCAAGAAACCCAGCGTATTTCACTAGACAATAGATGTAGAAGACGCGTAACCACTATCATCCTCCCCATCCTCCTCATCCTCCTCATCTTCGCCACTACTGTATGCTAGTCCATGACATACTGACTACGCCAATTATCGGTTTCACGCCAGGTAGTCTGGGCGTGTTTATCAAAGAGGTAGTTGCCTAGGACAAGAAAATCCATTTCTGTGCGCATGAAACAGCGGTAAGCGTCATCAGGGGTGCAGACTATGGGTTCGCCACGCACATTGAAACTGGTGTTGACGACCATACCGCAGCCAGTGAGCTCTTGAAAAACGGAAATGAGTTGATGGTAGCGTGGGTTGATATGCTTATGCACAGTCTGGATACGGGCCGAATAATCTACATGGGTGATAGCCGGGACGTCGGAGCGCTGATGGTAAAGACGATCTAATATTTTTAAATGGTTATAGTCTATGAGCAAGGATTTACAATGGTGTGAGCGCACTGGAGCCACGATAAGCATATAGGGTGAAGATACGCCGTCCAGCTCAAAGTATTCATCGGCGATCTCGGCAAGTACTGAGGGGGCAAAAGGCCGAAAACCTTCCCTGTATTTAATTTTGAGATTAAGTTTCTTCTGCATCTCGGGATCGCGGGGATCGCCGAGTATTGAACGATTACCCAGAGCGCGTGGACCCCATTCCATGCGTCCTTGAAACCAGCCTACAACAGCACCGCGAGAAAGATGTCCGGAAACGGTTCGACATAAAGCACCGAAGTCATTAAAATACTCGTAAGGAGCTTTATAACGACAGGCAATACGCTGAATAGAGGCATCACCATATACCGGACCGAGATATGAGCCCTGCATGTCGTCGCCCAGAACAGAAGGAGTACGGTCCTTACCCAACCAGATATGCCAGACAGCCAAGGCAGCTCCTAATGCGCCGCCGGCATCACCTGCAGCGGGCTGAACCCACAGGTCCTTAAAGATGCCACGCCTGATAAGTTTGCCATTGGCCACGCAATTTAGGGCCACACCGCCGGCCATAACAAGATTTTCCTCACCAGTGAGGACGCGAGTGGCGTCAGCGAGCTTAAAAACGATCTCTTCAGTAACCTGTTGGATGGCCAGAGCCATATCCATGTAAACCTGAGATATATCGCTTTCATCCAGTCGGCGAGGCACTCCAAAGAGCTTCTCAAAACGATCATCGCGACACATAGTCAAACCAGTAGCGAAGTCGAAGTAATCCATATTGAGAAGCATAGAACAGTCTTCGCGTAAATCAATGAGCTCATCAAGGATAAGCTGACGCCATTTTTTCGTCCGCTCGGCGTCAGGATCACCGTACGGAGCGAGGCCCATAAGCTTATATTCGCCAGCGTTGACTTTGAATCCGATATAGTAAGTGAAAGCCGAGTAGAGCAGACCGAGAGAGTGGGGGAAATCGAGCTGACGTAGGACCTCGATATCCTTGTTCGAACCACGGGCGATGGTGGTAGTAGCCCATTCGCCCACGCCATCGATGGTGAGGATAGCAGCTTTATTAAAAGGTGAGGGATAAAAAGCACTAGCCGCGTGGGAAATATGGTGTTCAGGGTAAAGGATTTTCGGGTTGCCAGGCCCAATTTTAGCCAACTCCTCGTAAAGCATACGGCGCATGAATAGTTTTTCCTTGATCCAGACCGGCATAGCTGAAAGAAAGCTTCTAAGACCACGGGGCGCAAAGGCGTCATAGGTTTCAAGAAGCCGCTCGAACTTAAGATAGGGCTTATCGTAGAAAGCTACGGCTGTAAGATCACTAGGAATTAGACCAGCTACATCCATGACGAAGGCCGCGGCATGGGTCGGGAATGAAGCGTCATGCTTCTTACGGGTGAAACGTTCTTCGTGTGCAGCGGCGACGATCTTTCCGTCCACAAGCAACGCAGCAGCGCTATCGTGATAGAAAGCGGATAGGCCCAGAATAGCTTCAACCATCATCTCCCCTTAGAAGATAGTGTAGATAAACGGCGCTACAGCCGTGCCGCTAGTTAGTACTATTAACACGCCGAAGAACAACAAAGTCAAGATAATAGGCAAGAGCCAAAATTTCTTGCGCACCTTCAAAAAGTTCCATAGATCCTTCAAAAAATACATTAGTTCCTCCATATAAAAGATAAGAATATTATAGTATATCCTTGATAAAACATGCTAAAACTAAAACATCTGCTCCAAATCTTGAGGGCCAAGCACGCCAGAACGTTTGCGGAAGACTGAACTTGAACTCTTACGAAAAACACGCAGCCGTAAAGTATCCTTGCCCGCCATACGCCTTATAAGGCCGATAGGGGTGACTACTAAAAAAAAGATAAAGGAAAGCAATACTTTAGATATAATTGCGCCAAACAGCTTAGATAGCCAAAACCAGAGGAAGGCAAAAGGCTTAACAATAGTTGGTTTAATCATGACCAGGATAGTCAAGATAATGATCCAAGGCAACAAGTCGTATTTCTTATCGATCTGGACCATAAGCAGGCCCATAAGGATGAAGGCTAAGGCTGCATCTGTACATTGATCTCTAGTCAGTTTTTTCAATCTATTCAACATGCTTCACCCTCTTGTATTAAGTATTTATACACTATCATGACCTATCACCTATCCGGATGATACAAACCACATGGTCCAGTAGGGCTGCCATAATAATATAAGGGCCATAAAGACAAGATAACCACTAAGTCATTTATTCAATCGGACACGCAACATGGTGTTTACCAAAGCAGGATTAGCCTGACCTTTAGTGGCTTTCATAACCTGGCCCACGAAGAAATCAAGGACTTTAATCTTGCCAGACTTGTATTCAACTACTTTCTTGGGGTTATTTTCCAGAGCGGCATCCACTGTGGCACCTAAGATATTTATGTCGGAAATCTGGGTCAGACCCTTGGCCTTAACGAAGGCTTCCACGTCCTCCACGCCTTGCTGAAAAATCTCGGGGAAGATCTCTTTACCAATCTTACCGCTGATAATACCATTTTCGATGCAGGATATGAGGGAAGCTAGAGCGGCAGGTGAAAAGGGGGAACGAGATACCGGTAGGTCGACCTGGGCCAACTCATGCACAAGCTCACTCATGATCCAATTACTGTACTTCTTAGCCGTCTGCTCCGACGCCTTACCGATACAGACGGCAGCCTCGAAATAATCAGCCAGATCGCGCTCGACCGTGAGCAGGTCGGCATCGTAAGTTGACAATCCAAAATCTTTCATAAAGCGTAGTTTACGGGCCCGGGGTAGCTCAGGGATGTTGGCACGCCAAATGTCAAGGTCAGTCGAGTCCAGACATACGGGTAATAGGTCTGGATCGGGAAAATAACGGTAGTCGTGGGCCTCTTCCTTGCCGCGCATGGAAACGGTAACGTTATGCAGGGAGTCGTATAACCGCGTTTCCTGAACCACGACTTTACCATCCTCCAAGCAACTGCGCTGTCGGGCAATCTCATACTCCAGGGCTTTTTTCACGAACCGGAAAGAATTGACGTTCTTAAGTTCGGTGCGTGTGCCTAACTCCTTCTGTCCTTGGGGCCGCAGGGAGATATTGACGTCACAACGGAAGGAACCTTCTTCCATATTGCCATCGCAGATGCCAAGATAAATGAAGATGACGTGCAAAGCCTTCAGGTAAGACACGGCTTCCTCAGGACTACGCAGATCTGGCTCGGAAACAATCTCGACAAGAGGGATACCGGAACGGTTGAGATCTATAAAACTGCGATTTTCCGTAGCAGAGTGGACGCTCTTGCCGGCATCGTCCTCTATGTGGATACGTGTGATACCGATACGTTTAGTGCTAATTCCAGTAGTACAAAATACATCAATATCCACGTATCCGTGTTCAGCTAGTGGGGTCTCATACTGGGAAATCTGATAGCCTTTAGGTAAGTCCGGATAGAAATAATTTTTGCGAGCAAAAACCAAGTCATTGTTGATTATACAGTCGGTAGCCATAGCCACGCGGCAGGCGTATTCCACGGCCCGACGGTTGAGCACGGGTAGTGCGCCGGGCATGCCAGAGCAAACCTCACAGACATTCTCATTGGGCTCAACGCCGAAGCGGGTAGAACAAGCGCAAAAAAGCTTAGACTCAGTGAGGAGCTGCGCATGTACCTCAAGTCCAATGATAATTTCGTAATGGGGCATAAATAAGAACATCACTAAAAGCGGGACAACTGCTCACAGAAATTATTAAACTTTTTTTTATAACGTTTCCGATGCAGAGTCAAATCATTTTTTTTTCGCACCCAACCGCCGACCCCAGGGCGTCTATCGCAGCCAGCTCCACCATCTTATGAACAAAATGAACATCTGAATAACCATTGGATAGATCGACCGATTATAAAATATTAATCAGAATCTGAAATACTTCTTTAAAACGGACATTGTCGCCCGCAATATCATACACCAGAACCAAAGTCCTGGCCGGTAGCTTGACAATCACGGAAACCTTCACCTCACGAGCCACGCCGTATATAGCCATCAGGTAGTTGCAAAATACAGACACTAAGGACATCTTATTGTGACTCAAGAACTAATCAGGCAGCTCCATTTTATTAACTAGGATCAAAGCCTAAGCCAGACCAAAAGACAACTATACAGAATCCATCAGACAAATAAACTCATTCAGTATGTTTTTATATCCGGTTCCGCCTCAGCTTCGTCCTAAAAATACAAAAATATACCGCCGCGTTAAGCAAGCCTCTTGCCAGGAGATCGCGATCAAATCCAAAGGCCCGCGGTCATCCAAAGTAGTGATAATGAGATCAGGTCCAAAAAAAAAATAGGTGTCTCTCTCTCTGAATCAAATTCCGAACGACTGTTGTAATAGTAATCAAGTTAGTCAAAACGATCAACGAAGATATGCAGGAAGTATTTAATATCCCAACCACTATGGCAAAGCATAACAAAGTGAATAAAAAATTAAACTCACTCAAGAACTATTGCGTATAGACTTTACTTTGATAAATAGCATAAAACTATGGAGTTATCCACATAAAAAAAGAGAAGCCATAGATGTTGCAAGCCTTGCAAACGCTATGGGATATCCATAACTCGTAAATTACGATCTGGAACTGTCCGATAATGTTAAAACTGCAGTTGAATACTGCTAAGTTGACCTAAAAAAAATAGAAACTACTCAAAAATATTTCATTCACATGATGTTGAGAAACATATTTTTTTGTTGTTGGAGCGCTATATGGCTACATTGTGATCTATACGGATAGGTATAAACTTAGCAGGCCGCGGCATCCAAGAACTAGAAATGCGTACAAAAGGAATCCAGCCTAAAAGAGATATGCCTTTCCTTTTTTCTTAACGGACAATCTGGACTAGATAAAGATACGGTGAAGTAAAAAAAATGCAGCAGCATCGCATACGTTCGATGACCTATGTGGCTGGATAATGGTACATGCATCACTGCGTCAACCAAATAACACCACCGCCCCTGCAGAAGGTTAACAGAAAATCTTACTTCGTCGGATAGGCCGGAAAAGTCAAGAACACCTTCGCAATCTACGGGTTACATGTCAAAATGAACCGTACAGATGCCTCTGCAACGTATTATCGCAACGGCTAAGATCCGAAGATGTAGTCCAACTCCCAAAAAAAATTAATATCTTACAAAAAAAAATATAAAAATAACTAAATTGCCCAACCAGACAACAGCCGGTATCTATTCATACTGACTGCTCCCAATCGAGGTCAGGGTATCCCGACAATGTGTGGATCACATTATTATACTGAATCGATCTCAAAAAAATAGCTCAGGCGGCCGTAGTCTAGTCCCAATTTTTCTACCGAGGATCAAGAGACCAAACAGTAAAGGTTGGACCGATAAACGCACGGAGAGCATGTCGGATATTTCCTTTCAACTGCGGTCACCCCCAGCTATCTCATCCGCCATAAACACCACCTACCCACATATAGCCCAAATCTTGAAGGTTAAATAACTTGAAGCCTACACCTCACCACCTCCCCATCCCTAGTTAACGCATTCAGTCCTAATCCAGCGGCCTACGAGAACAACTACCAGACTATCGCCAACTCACTGAACTGAGTCAACTTTGATAGAAGTATGACATACAGTTGCATAAAACAGTTCATTCAGATTAGACCGATCAAAAAAATCGAATGTTAGAAGGGAAAGTATATGGATGAGCTCTGGCTAGCATAACTTCAGCATACTGGATAAGTGCTGTACAACCTTAATCCACGGTTTTCGATGCAGATTACGACACTGTAGACTGAGTTGGTGTTACAAATCTTCGAGCGGCTAAGCCAGTAGACGATCCTGATCAAAATCAGGGAACATCTCTTAAAGTATATTTGCAAACTGCTAAACCCGGAGTACTAGACCCACTCCTGAGTAGTGGAACAACCTAAGTCTAAGTTAGTTTAACAATGAAAATCCTAGAAATCCTATATAGTTACTATGTTAGCTAAATAACCAATCTCTTCCTGTAATAGTTCCTTCCCATCCACATATAACTGCGTTTTCCTACTAATAACTTAGATAGCCTAAACAAAAAAACCTGAAAATGGAGTTGACGGCCGGCCCTCCTGCTGACCGACTCAATCTGGAGAGGCAGGTCTGTGCGTGGAGATGACTCAGGTGAGACAGTTTTTATTACCGGTATCTGCTCCAGAGCACCACTGGCCCGTAGGCGCCGCGTACATCATAACCGGCCTAGCCACTAAAACTGGATATGTACATTACCCAATTATACATATTACTAATGTATTCAACCTATTGTTTGACAAGACGAGTTTGCCCCTTAGTAAGGCATTCAATTTTCAATTTCCAATTTAGCTTCTCTGGAAGACTATCTCACAATCAACATAAATTTAGGCATTCTGTCCAAAAAAATCTAAGCGCGGGATAGCCTGACAGCAAACCAGCTTGTATTACTGCTCTGAATTTATGACGTTTTAAAAAAAAACTATAGTATACATGCTTTATTACTGAAAAAAATAGATTTTCACCGTTAACGACCTTCGTAAAATTAGCTCAGGAGACTATAGTAAGAAAGCCAGCGCTTGACAGGGGATTACCCTTATATACTCTTATAATTCTAATCTTTAACGCTTACGTTGAAGTACTTTCTTAACTCATGCTATCTACAGAACAACAAAGCTTCTCTTAAGCTAGGGCTGATAGTATACATTTTGGCTAGAGTTACTGTATAAAAATGGCGATATGCACCTCCTTAGTAATATCCACAGAGCAGATCGCATCCTTACCTATCTGGACGGATGATGTTCTTTTTTTTGTCCATGAATTCGAAGGGACTAGAGCATATCACAAGACTAAAAAAAATGCTAAACATCGATAAGTTCACTGCACTATGCCCACTCTCACGTTAACACGAAATCGTCCCATCCATATACGTCTTGAAATCCTTGGTCGAGTCAATAATGAACGCCTCAGACAAGCTGATGGCACAAACACTAAAGGCATTAGTAGTGAGGCAAAGGCCGTCTTAGTTTAATCCAGAATAGAAACTATAATATCCAAAACGTCGTTAGTCTAATCGCGGCTAGACTTTGCATATGTGCCATATAAGGCATCAATCTTGGTCTTTAGTCCGCGGCTGCGCTGTTCCTGACGTCTTATTAGACTTGAACTTATATTTTTTTAGAAGTGAAATTTTCGCCGCCTTTACCTCGCCAGCATAAGCATAAAATGTTCCAAGCGAACTCATGATTAGTCAAAATTTATAAGTGAGCAATATGTGTGACATCCTTAATGATACTATATCACACTCCTTCCAGGCCTGGGCAAACGTGATGCTGATGCAGATAGGCTCAAGCATCTTCTTTTGATTTCGTCGATCAAGATGAAAAAATGATACTTCCACAGAACATCGAGAAAGTCGTTATTGCTCACTCTGCCTTCAGCAAAAAATGTAGGCATCGAGCAAAATTTTAGTCAGCATATTAAAAATACTATTTTATGGTCTGCACGGCCACATAAGTCTGGCGGAATAAGGGGATGAACAATCATAAAACCAAAGAAATGTTACTATGAAATTGAATAATTATAAGGGCACACATAGTTTAGCATGGGGCCTCAAGGTCCAGAACGCTAAGGACTTATTCGAACTCATTGCAAAGCTGGACCATAGTTTTCTCAACATGCGCGAAGATAGTATACTTTAGCTATTGCGCCACCTCTCTATTTAGAAAAAAATAAACAGACACTTAAATTTTATGAAATCGAACTCAAGGCATAGGTCCTGCAGCTGACTGTAAGAGATTAAACTCGAATAGCAAATTAATAACAGGCTAGTTATCAAGAGAAGCTATTGATTATTTCTTGGAGCACTTATTATTTTGATATTTTCGTTCTCAGATGGAGCTTTTATACCGTTTTAGATGGTAAAAATAGTAATGGGCCATTTCATGAATCAAAAAAAATCATGGTGTAGTGATCATCGCCAGCCAAAAGCGGTGACGATGGAATTAGATAATCTTCCATCAATGGCAGCAGTCACACATATACCGAGAGATCATATGGACCATTTTTTTCAGACCTTAGCGCATGAAGCAGTTAAAAACCGCGAACATCTGAACTGCATAAATAGTAAGAAAGATCGTTAAAATAAAGAGTAGCCGAAAATTAAATCTTTTTTAAAGCGTAACCATAAAAAATGCAACTTCTCAGGCGAAGCAATACGGCGAAGATTGGATAGGTATTCAAGGTTGTCCTCGGTCAAGAAGTAGAACAGCAAACACCAAAGAATTAGTTCCAGCAACAACGAATATCACAGACTTAGATAATTTTTTTTGGCAGACGGAACATAGTAGACTACGGAGTCGGCCAGGAGCATCGCGACCGGCCGACGGTCAGGATCAACGGTTATTTAGAGAAAGCGAACCGGCCAAAGAATCCTTTGTGTTTGAGTTTACTCACCCAGCTGCCATCACCCAAAGTGACCATAAATATGCCACGTAAGGAGCGGCGAATACGTAAACGATCCCCCGGCTTCAAAGGTATGCCCTCCTGGCCGTCCAAGCTAAGGTGCGCTTCTGCTGTACCTTCAAGGACGATAATCTCCACGCCCACAGCGCTGGATAGGACCATAGGCCGCAGATCACAGAGGAAAGGACAGACCGGCACTAGGCACCAGGCGTCCAAGGATGGATGTAGAAGCGGCCCACCGGCCGAGAATCCATAGGCCGTAGACCCGGCCGGAGTGGCAGCTATAAGCCCATCGCAACGAATTGAGCCTACGACTTCCTCTTCGAGCCGCAATTCCAGGCTCAATAGCCGGGCCAGGATACCACGGTTGACCACTAAATCATTGATAATCTTGCCTTCAGACAGGGAACGACCACGACGTTCCACTACATAAGTAAGGGCCGGTAACTCCAAAAGTTGGGCCCCATGTTCGAGCAAGTTAGCAAGCGGTTCTCGCCAATCAGCGGCCGATATTTCAGTGAAAAAGCCGACTTTGCCCAAATTGATACCTAGTAGCGGCGTACAACTACCTATAGCCCATCGCGCCACACTAAGCATAGTCCCATCTCCACCCAACACGAGCGCCAAATCAGACGCTGGAGCCAACTCGCACAAAACGTCGGCCCTATGCGTAGCGTTCTCAAACACGTACACACTCAGGCCACGCTCAGACAGCCATGCGCCCATCTCCTGGCCCAGGGTATAAGCCCGCCTGTCCCCGGTCCTGACAATTACTGACACAACCTGCACTGACGTGAGCATTGTATCTCCCTGCATTGGCATTAGTCCTAATAGTTACTTCCTACCAAATCATGACTGCCAGAACATCCCAGTGCTTAAATTAACATCATAATTTATTTTATCTTTCCGAAGCAATCGCATACCCCCCCTATGGGGCTACCCACGCCCAATCAGGCCAACCAAACGCCCCCCACTGAGATCAAGCGGTACATACTGCCACCTGTATAAAAAAGATCAGGACAATGAAATTGTCTAGCTCCCATGTTATTCCTTTGCCTCATCGCGCCCAGCGCAGAAGCACGGACCGACGGCCGGCGGAGCGACAGTAAAACTCAGTGGGGTAACCAATTGTAATAACGCTATGGATAGCTTCATCGGCAGGGATGCCTATAATAGTCTGGATAATCGAATCGTGTTGCATAGCCGAAACGGCGTACCCGATACAGCAGGTACCAAGGCCCATAGCGTGGGCGGCGAGGAGAATATTCTGGGTGGCAAGAAGGGCATCCTCGGCTGGGCAACTGGCACCAGGCCGAGAACCGACAAGTATAGCAGCCGGGGCACGATAGAAGAGACGATCTTCTCCTTGGCGAGTATAGGCTTCCAAAATAGCGGCCACGGTGGAGTAGTATGTGTGGCGGTAATGATAAAGATCGTTGTAGCCCACAAATTTTAGCACTCGGCAAAGAAAACGATTTTTAGCCTGTCGGTTTAAGCGGCAAAAAAAACTGAATACGGCGTTACCCAGACGTTCCACATCTAAACGAGCGGCGAGTAGGGTAAAAGTCCAATGTTGGCTGTTTGTACCTGAGGGGGCGGAAGCCCCGATCTTAGCCAAGTCTTCTAAGTCCACGGCAGCCACGGGCTCCGTAGAATAAGTACGGCAAGAACGACGAGAACGCATGAGTTGCACCAAGCCAGGCAGATCGAATTGCCCGTAAGGTAACCAACGATTGTCAGCAATAAACGTAGAAAAGGTAGTGGCTGTAGGGTCAAGGGCCTGGAGACTAATAGCCTCCACAGGGCAGGCAGCCTGGCAATGGCCGCAAGCGATACAGTTATTGCCAGCCATGGCTCGGCCTTCCATGGTAGAAAGATTCTGGGTTGGACACAGAGGCAAGCAGATACCACAACCGACGCAGTACTCGGGATCTATAAACGGTCCACTATTTTTTTGCATATAGCTTACTCCAAAGGTATCATTACTGCCAATCACATCTCCTCGACCATTGAGTCAGTATTTAGATGGATCGACGACAATAATACGTCTTTCAACTAAACCAAATGAGTGATCTTGCGATAGTTATCTGCTGACTTCAATTTAGCCTCTAAATCAGCATGGCATGACGATATATATGGAATATTCATTTGTAGTTATACTAATACTAGCGACGACTTGACGGATATAGCATAAAAAATAATAGCTGGTTTAGTTGAGCGAATGTACCATCTTTTAAATAGGATAATTTTGAGCCTACCCCCCTAACCGAATTGGGACAACGCATAAACCAACCGATGATATGCCGAAAGAATAAAAAATCTAAAGTCACATGCTATTGCACAGAGGCTGTCAAATAATCTAAAAAATATATGCAGTTAAACACACGTTGCTGGTCATCATGGCCATAGCACTCCTGGTTGTTTTGCCGGTGGATCACTCTAAGCCCAGAATAAATCTAAAAATATCCTAGCCAATGAATTCAAAGACCGTGTAGGTAAACGGTTAAAAAATTCCTCTGAAGTATTGTTAAATAAGACGGTTAAAAAATTCCTCTGAAGTATTATTAAATAAGATAGACAAACGTTACGCGATAATGTGGTAAAAGATCATAATGAATATTATCAAAAACTTAAAGACTAAAGTAGCCTTTATCTTCGTCGATACTGTACTGTAACCACGATATGTATGTCACAGTATCCATGTATTCCATCGAATGCATTATAAGCAGCCAATCTTTTATTGACCTTCAGGACAATAACAATAAGCCTTCCTTCATCAAGGTAAACAAATGGCAAAAAGAAAAATACCGATTGGGCAGACTGTATATGACCCAAATTTAAAGATAATATGCCCGGTCATAAGATCTCCACAGTTGGCCTAAAATATGATATATCTGATTTAATTTATAATGTCGAATTTTTATAAAATATATAATATGACTATAATGATCCGGCTGAAAAATTCGCTAGCCCTGATCGTCGCTAACCTCCATAAAAAAATAGATCACTCTCTCGAAGAAACTCCATATGTTCATGCCATAACATAAATATACGCCTGGGTTGTTTTTAGCGACGAATCAGTATTTATGGCTTTCTTAGTTCTTATTTTTTATATTCGGCGTTCTTTGGAGTAAAATTAAGCACCAATAACTAACAAAGCGCATTCAAAGTCAAAATTTATAATTTTACTCACAGTTGTGGGGTCAAATCCTGGAAAAAAACTGCCTTCAATTTTAACGAAATAAATCAACGGCGACTAGAAAAATAGGCAAACGCCTTCCAAACAGATCTCAACGGCCTGGCTATTAACTCCTCTTCCAGCCATGATAAAGAGCTGTTTACAAGCATCAGGCAATAATCAGAAAGTTATTGAGACACCTTAAACGATATTACCGCCATGCACAAAATTAATATCAGTACCTAAAACAAAAAATATAAGCGACTATCTGCAACCATTTTCTCAGCTGACTAAAGCCACTTTTATAGATTAAGAATAAGCAACTCCTGTCTGATCGAATACAAATGATTTTTCATTGAAATAAAAATATTCAACGTGGACTATACCTGTAAAATCATATTCCTTAAAACTATATAATTTGTAGCATCAGTTCTTAAATTACCAGTAAGATGTCTTTATTTAGAATTTCGGCAAGACCGTCACGGGTTTAAAATCCAATGAATCATTCTCTCTGCGCCGATTTCTCGATTCCTTCAAGAATAGAGGCTAGAAAAATTATGTAACACGATCATCGAAATTTTAAAAATATAAAATCATGGTCGACAAAATACAAAAAATTTATTCAATTTCAATAATGATAAAAAAATCTAATCAAGGCGCTGAGTCTTTGCACTAAACATACTGTCGCTAACTCTTGCGACTAACTCCTGTAAGTTTCTAGACAACAAAAAAAATTAAATCATCGACAACGCCAAGTATCTATAATGTCGTCTTCGGCATCTAACCTTGGCCTCATGCTGATTTTGGGATTGCATGCTTCATAATAGGCTCCTATGGATAATAGAACGTAACCTTTATCAGTCTAGTCAACTAAAAAAAGATCTTCTCTCGAAGTCTGAACGCCGACGGTGAGGCCAACACCTTGCACGCCATAGCTAGTAACAGCTAGTAATTTTAGAAAAATGAGATATTAAAAAGAAAAATGTCAAACATCTATGCTGTGCAAGTTTGAGGTGCCCTGACCTAACAAGAATGCCAAGCACAAGCTGGAGTATATCAAGTACGGCGACACGTTCGCCGATGTGAACAAGCGCTACATTGAAGTAATCAAAAGCTGAACGCCAAGCCTCACAAAATTTTTTTTAAGGCGCATAGCTAAAATTACACATGCCGTATTGCCCAGAATACCAACACCGCTACGACCTTAACCGATTACAAAGCAAATAAGCAAAACTGTCCTAGAGGTGCAGCCTATAACTCAGCTGAAACAACTTAATAGGTTATAACTACACTAAGAGCTAAACTAAAAAATAGGCAGAACATAGTGGATGAAAACCATGAAAACCATCATCATCACTGATACATCGGCCTGCGACCTGACCACAGGCCATAGACAAATCGAGCAATCAAGCATAAACTATTTATGCCCTGAACGCAGTCATCAAAGTCAACCATAGTTTTATTATGATATCCGTCAAATTATAAAAAAACTGACTACAAATCATATCCACGATCTTAGAAGTCGACTATAAAATTGCATTATTTGGGCGAGCCGAAAAAAAATAACATTACTATGACCTACATCACGAAACGGATGTAATCTGGGCTACCACTATGACCAAGCAACAGCCCGATAAAGCCTTGGTCTAACATGTAGACATTTTTCTTAGAATCAAATGTACGACATCGCCACCGCATCCAATAAGACTATAAAAAACAGTCTGCCTCCAACACCCACTCTATCCTGAGTATAAACTAAACACCCAGCAACATCGCCCATGGTATATATATTTCAACCAGACAGTAGCAGAAGATCACACAAGCCTACTAACTGAAAAGCATTATCAAAAAAAACTCCAACGCTAACCTACCGTTACCCTTATCCTGAAGAAGCCGCAGGAAATATTCGTCCTCTATTTTTTAATATAAACAAGCCTTCGACCGACGATCTGTGGACAAGCTGGGGCGAGAGATGGGATTTGAACCCACGACCCCAAGGGCCACAACCTTGTGCTCTATCCGTCTGAGCTACTCCCGCCACCCAAAATATAGGTATGGATAAAATAGATATTTGTCAAGACTTTCAATCTCGACTAGACTACACTATATAAGAAATATGGATAAGTTCGTAATCGAAGGCGGTGTGTCGCTACATGGAAAAATCACCATCAGTGGCTCCAAAAATGCAGCATTGCCGATCCTTTTGGCCGCTCCACTAATAGATGGTGAAATTTTCTACTCCAACGTCCCTCGGCTTCATGATATCAATACCACCTTACGGCTCCTAAATTTGTTAGGACTTAAAGCTACCCAAGAAAAAGATCAGGTACAGATAGTGCCTGGAGCGCTCAAGCACGAGGCGCCCTATAACCTAGTAAGCACCATGCGTGCATCAATTCTCTGCTTGGGGCCGCTTCTGGCCCGACTGAACCGAGCACGCGTAGCCCTACCAGGCGGATGCGCCATCGGCGCCCGGCCCGTAGACATACACCTCACGGCCCTAGAAAAAATGGGAGCGGTGTTCGACCTAGACGCCGGTTACATTAACGGTCGCTGTATCAGACTGAGGGGCGCACATATCCAGTTCCCTTTTCCCACGGTAGGCGGTACCGAAAACATACTGATGGCTGCCAGTCTGGCCAACGGCGAGACTATACTTGAAAATGCTGCCTGTGAGCCCGAGGTAGTTGATCTGGCTAACTTCCTTATCGCCTGCGGCGCTCACATCGAAGGCCACGGTTCCAATATCATCCATATCCAAGGTGTTCCACAGCTACGAGGGACTAACTACCGCATCATGCCCGACCGCATCGAAGCAGGGACCTATATGGTGGCCGCGGCCATCACTGACGGTGAATTGACTCTAATCAACTGCCCATGTAATACGCTAGGCGCAATGATAAATAAACTCATAGAAATGGGGATACGAGTAGAGAAGACCGCTACCGGCATACGAATTTACCGCACCGATGAATTGGTAGGCACGGACCTAAAAACTATGCCCTACCCTGGTTTTCCCACAGATATGCAGGCCCAACTCATGGCCCTCATGTGTTTGGCCAGGGGCTCAAGTGTCATCGAGGAAACGATTTTCGAAAACCGGTTCATGCACGTACAAGAATTAGTACGTATGGGCGCACGCATTAGACTCGCCGGATGCACTGCCCTAGTCCATGGTATAGAACAGCTACAAGGAGCACCAGTCATGGCCTCGGACTTACGCGCCAGCGCCTCATTGATGCTAGCAGGTCTGGCTGCCAAGGGTATAACCGAGATACGCCGCATCTATCATCTAGACCGCGGGTATGAGGGCATCGAACATAAATTAAACGCCATAGGCGCCCGAGTTCGACGGGTCTCGGAATAAAATATCCGGCTTAAAAACTCCACGCAAGCGTCCCTCCATAAAAGCTTCAGGAAATATCTCCGCCAGGAGCAAAACTAGGGCTAGAACTCTTTATCAATGCCTAATCAAATATAAACGTCGCCATGCCGGATAAGCTTTGCTTTGTATCGCTGGCCAAAGACCTGTGGATATTGCGACGATATCAATCTCTCTCCTATCGCCCTATCAATTCTAGTTCCTCACTTTAATGGCCGGGATATAGACCTGACCACCCCAATATCAAATGTCAACCGTTAGCAGTTAGCTCCTGTTCTGCATACTAAGCTGACGGCAGCGGCCTAATGTCAACCGCATAGTACTCCTTGGCCGGACCCCCTCGTGGAACTAGCCCTGACCTAGCTGTTAACGACTAGCATCTACCCGCTTCCTAATCTCTCAACTAAGCACGTCAAAGAAGGCATATCAAGAATATCTGGCCAGGCCATATGTGCCAATACTAAGACACAGGACGCTAAACGAATATCGTATTTAACAACGCCCGCATCTACAACACCACCACTAATGCAGTTAGAAAATAGATCACTTATTAGCGCGATTACTCATGACCCGAAATCCTCTACCGTTCTTATCCATACAGGATCAATACCTGACAGACTGGCTACGGTTACGATCCGCTTTTTTTTTGCACGACATTTTCAACTTTGGCTACTCAAACATAGAAGCCTTATAAGCCAGACAAGGGATATAATCCAAGTCTACGATGCGATGAATCTACGCGAGCATAGCCGTTGACCATACTAAAAGGCAACTATGACTACTCACCACGTTGACACCCAACAACGCCCCGTCGTCCGATCTTTTCGCCCTCTACAAAAAAACACCTAGGGGCTGAACATAGCCTCTGCCAAGGCTATACCTTACCCCTGTATGCTACTTAACGACCAGTTTTTTTATATGACTATCTAACTACAAATTACTTCAGATACACCTCCATCTGTCATACTATAGCACGCTCGACCATAGAATGCTAATCATGTAATCGTTTCCCGTACTATGCATTGGCCCGACTCACAAAATATCTATAGCCTTAAATCCACATCCAGCTGCCACGGCCACAACCAGATGTAGTGTTCGGGCTAACCGCTCATACTGTATTCTACATCTATTCGAACGGCGTCTCTCCTTCGCTGCTATATGTCTTTCACGTATACCAAGAATTCTTATTCCTGTATTAATCAGGAATGGATAATCCTGGATAGCCTATTTTTGACCTACCTATGTGCCTGGGATTTAATATTATGATATAGTCGGGGCTTAAGGTTCTAGCTCTAGGCCATAGCCATGGTCAACTATAATATTCTAGTGCCCACTGTATAATTTAAATGACAGCAGTAGCTCTTAGAATAAATCACTTATAACCTAAAGTGAAAACGCTAGAGTCAGCGCGTAGCCTTGCATTAGTCCAACCCCGGTACCTCGGGATATAGCTACAGTTCTTCGTTATCGACCTGCCTCTGCCCTGATATTCTAACTATCTAAAGACTCCTACTATCCGTATTTAAAGTCCACCGAGCCACCCAGCCATTTACGGACGGACCCAACGCGTTGCTCCCTCCCCGGCCTCTTTCCAATTGTGGACTAGCGGCCGCAACTTTCGGTTTAGCTGCCCTCCCTGACCAGACCTCACTTATGAACGGCCTGCTAGTTACCCAAAGCTTCAACTCCGAACCCTTCTCTATGTCTCCTGACCTAAACTCTTATGGCCGAGTTGCCCCCCACTGGAATAAGCCTGGCCGCCTTTTTTCAAACTCATCATTATTCAGGACTACCTCTAATAATAACAAAAACTAGATTCTTAGCCAGATAAGTCAGATCCTGGACTTCGTCCTGGCTAATGATCCCAAACTAGAGTATTTTGCCACCTTGAGCTGCCCGTCATGGATTTTATCAACGTCTCTTTTTTCATATTAGTCAAGAGCTACTGCTAACTATTACCATCTAGCTATGCTATTGTATCTTCCTCAACTCTTCGCCATGCAGTGGCTAGGGCACCGTAGTTAAAAACTACTCACGTCACTAAGTCCTGACCATGAGACAGGATCAGGTCACTGACGATGCCCAGCTAGTCCTATCCCAAACCACAGCGCGACTGCTGACCCCAAAAGCGATTATAGATTTACCCCACCGACATAACGAACGTAGTCAAAATAAGGCTCAATAATCTGGGCCTAGTTCAAGCTCAGGCTATATATTGTATACTCTAACGCCGTTTATCATATTCAGCTTCCAAAATCTGGCCTTGCCCAGGGCTGAAGACCTCCTTTTCGGATAGATATCTCAAAAAAACTAAAAACTCAGGGATTATATCTGATATATCTAGAACACCCGGCTGACACCCAAGACAATACACAATGTGACCAGACGGCTGCCACTCCGCCGCTGCCCCATTACCAAAGGACCCCCTTTTACTCCTACGATTGCGTTAAAAAATTACATAGACCTCCATACTTAATCTAAAACCGCATCACCTAAGACGAACTAATCCACTTAAGAGACGAAATATTTTTTTGTTCCGTCCCGCTCTAAAGAGTCTACCGGCCCTGCACTAGCAAAACTAGAGGTGCTCCGACAAGATCAGTGCCTGTAGAAATTCCGCCTCGGCTCTCGAATCCGCTATCATCCCGCCCACGATACAGGCTGGAAATCATAAAATATTAATCCTATGCTTTAGAGATGAGGAAAATTACGGTCCTAGTTAAAATTGTGGCCGTCTTAATGGCATCATAGACACCTTTATTCAAAAGACATCGGCCCATCAAGTGTAGCGTTGACCTCTTATAGAGGTGTCTATCATCGCACCATCACGGCTGAAAGCCGCGTCAGTATACTGGGCACGGTACTATTGTTCGTCGACTCTGCTGATGCCCTGCTCCCTACACCACCCTGACCGCACCACTTCAATGCCGAGAATTTACGATATCCTCTCGCTCGTACCGCCAAAAAAATCATCGAGTACGCCCCCAGCTCCTCAAGGTTGACTACTAGGGCCAAAACTAACATTCACCAGACTATGCCCGAAACTTTCACCCTACAAAATACTACACGCATTTCAGTGAAAATAAAAAAAGCTTAATATTCGAATACTACAGAGGATAATAAAACAAACAATGCAAAATTACTAGCACAGTACGCATAGAAATATCAAAACTAACCTACTGTAATATGCGCAGCTCAATCTAAAAAAAATAAAATATTCATGAAAAGGTCCTCTAGCTCCGTAACGGCGCATGCCGTGGTCCAGGACTACTGAAACTAAATATATAGTTGATATTACCCTATCGCCAGCTGCTCTACCGTCAACACTTTTTTTCAAAAAAAATAATAAACCTCTAACGCCCAGTGATCCATGCTCCGTTGGCCTTTCCCATCATTCTCAGTTAAAGTTGTCAGTAGTCATAAGGACGCACCGTCCCAAGTCTAACATATGAAATAAACTATATGGATTATCAGCTAATACCTTTATGTTTTTCTACTATAGCGTATTTTCGAAAGAACTAACACTAATATTTTTTAAAAACATAGCCTTAAAGTTGTAGACAAAGATGGCAAGTCGGTTTATCTTTTGGATCTACTGTCACGACAAGGCTTTCCAATGCTATCTCACAGGTATTGTGTAGAAATATTTGCTCAGTGCTAAATCAAGACACCTAATATCAAAAAAATAGCAAGCATAGTTTTTTTTGGAATCTGTCAATATCATGCAACCCAGTACTGATTTCTATCGGCACCAGAACTAGATATCGCATCGGTATAATATATATTTAACTATATTTTATAGGCTCATTGATTAATATAGACATATATCAGTCAGAATCTGCTACCAGCAAAAAAAATTATTTATACCTTAGTATCAGTTTTAGTTTATAGCAAAAAATTTTGGTAATTTCAGGATAACATTTAAATAAAATTTTCAAATCATGCTAGATAATATTTCCACATCTAGTCGCAACGCCTTAAACTTTCAGAATTTAATGCGTCCAGTATGATGCCTAAACAATGCCAAATACTGCCGAGTTAAGCCACAGCGGTACAGTTTGGCCGATACAATAATCCCAACGCGACGGCTTGCCGTAGTCAGTTTCCCACCTAGACCGCTATCCTTTTCCGCCTACACAGGTCCGAAAAACAAATAAGAGCTAAAAAAATGCTGCTTATCATCAGGCGGCGCTAGAAACGTATACGGATCATTAATACGAATATTACGTGCTATAGCCGAAACTACTTTCAACGACTATAGTTTCAACAAAAAAATGATGCGCCGACATCTATTATAGTAGCCTCGTTAGCTACGCTAGTAATAGCCCATAATTGCACCGCAATTTTTGGCCAGTTTAGTTTGAGTAGCTTAGAGTAGTAAAGTTGACCTCCAAAATCCGATTTATATACCCAGGACTCAAGTTTTTTTTACACCTCGTACTCGTATATCCAAAAGACATCTCTCAAATCGATGAATATCTTACTAAAAATGACTAAAAAAAGAATCTCTTATAAGTTATCTCGATATATAAGATGCTAATCTTGAGTTCCCTCAAAGTACTCTGAATACGGCGATAAAAATATTGAAATAAATAAATTTAGCTAGGATATTCCGATATGTTTCGTAACTAGCAGGATAGCCGGATTTATTGAATAGCTCATCAGTTTTTTTGCCCAAAGCCTAATAATAAAAAGAATCACGAAATATGAACTACACAAGTTGGCAGAGATTAAGTCCTCCATATGTCGACCATGCTGGGCAGATCCCATAAAATTACTGTTCAAACCAGACCAGATAAATCAAAAAAATAATATATTTTTTTCCTTCACATATTGAATTCCTATAAAAAAAAGAACTATAGCCTGCCACTACAGCATACTGAAGGGCGATGCTAATTGGATAACTAATCTCTTGCTAATCAAATGTTTCACTTATCTAGGCATAATTGAAAAAAATAACAGCCAATTAACTCCACTACACGCTTGCGTTGGGGCCACTTTTAAGAAATAATAGATTCTGCAGCAAGGAGGCTTTTATGTTCGGTGTTATGCGCAAATTACGTCGCCTATTTTATACGCACAGCGGCCGCATCGCCATCCTGTCTCTTGACCATGGCGCCAGCGACGGCATGATCGCCGGTATCGGTTATATTCCCAAACTCATCGATGCCGTAGCCGGCCGACTAGTACAAGGCATTATACTCAATAAAGGATTAGCCCGGGCCTATATCGAGCGTATCACCCCCGCTACAACCCTCTTCGTCCAGCTCTCAAGTGGTACTAAACACGGCTTGCCTACATATAACAAAAGTCTAGTCTGCTCCGTAAGTGAAGCTTTACGCCTAGGCGCCGACATAGTCTCAATACACGTAAATATCGGTAACGATCTCGAAGATCGCATGCTAGCCGACTTCGGTATGGTAGTAGACGAAGCACACCAGCTAGGCATTCCCGTACTCGCCGTTCTGCTCGCCCGCGGCGGCCATATTGTCAATGAATGTAATCCGAGTCTTGTCGCCCACTGTATACGCCTAGGCGCCGAGCTCGGCGCAGATCTGCTTTGCGTCCCCTTCTCCAAGGATCGCGACAGTTTTGCTAATGCCATAACCGCCAGTCCCACCCCGGTCCTCGTGGCCGGCGGCCCCTTGGCCGTAGATTTCCAAGGTTTTCTGTGTAACCTAGCAACTGCCATGGAATGTGGCGCTGCCGGCGTGAGTGTGGGACGTAACGTCTTCCAAAATAAGGATCCCCTCCAAGCCTTAGATCAAATTCTTGCTTTAGTCCACGACAACAATGCCTCCAACTCCGTACCATGTGCGATGATGTCCACCGATGAGTAACCTTACGGGATACTAAGTTTCCCACGCCCACCTCACCTGCCATAACGGCTTTACCTATCCACCAACTATCCAGCATCTGGCGTCGCTGTGGCTATGGTCATTATCGCGGCGCTCATGTCCTTAGTTAAATAAAAAAAACTACTATAAAAATAATGGCGCCTTTAACCAAGATACATACCCGACCGAATTTTTTGTCCGAACGAAAAATCCACAGCCGTATGCCCAACGCAGAGATTTAATTGTAAACTTTTCTATACTAGAAGTATCAATTAGACAAGCCACCGGGCATATACCTGGTCATAGTCCTGGCGATTTTTTAATCTGTGCCGTCTATAGGTCCGGATTGGGACAAATTAACTATCCAACCAGAGGCTATAATCTGACAGAACCCCCCCTCTCTCTCCACCACACAGAACCTCAAAAAATCATCGCTCACAAACATAACGCCTGGGTATAATGGACGAATTGATCTACTATAATCTTTTCGTCTCAGGCCAACCACCCCGTTATCCTCGACAGCTTTCACACTATGATCCCACCAACTATTTCTAGTATATCTCGCCTAAATCAAAAAAGCCTTTAATTACTATAAACCACATCCCTGACACACAATTTCTACTCCGACGGTACTTATAACGGCACCTGGGGTTAGTCCAAGGTCTAAGGTCTACTGATGATTAACCAAGACTAACACCTTCAAATATAAAATCTAATACTAACAAACCTGAAATATCTAAAAAATCGCATGACCGAGCTAAGCAAAAAAATGTGTCCAAGGCCTAACTGGATGATTAATTCTGGTCGGACAATTTGTACTAATGGTAAATATATGTTATAGATATACCCCTGATCTTCCTAAATGCTGTGGATATCGCCTCAACATATTCACTTTCATGCACGACGACTGCCTTCGGTATGACTAACATCTGCTTATTGTAGCCGTCGAGAACTAACTCCTGACTCTGGCTCGACCATAAGTTCGTACCTATAGTACAGCACAGTTATTCCTGTGGCGCAAGCCTTTGGTTAACTAACAAGACGTCCTCTGCTCGACATCGCCCAGGTCGCCACTCCGCCTAATCTGATTGCCCATCCTCGTCGACCACTAGTTATCTAATTTGGATGAGAATGTCATGAAAGATAAGAACGTCATGAAATAGGAGAGGGAATCTTTTTTTTATAAAAAGATTCCCTCTCCTATTTCATATCCCCGCCCCACCCTCACGTTCAAATTTTTCTGATACACTCCATAAAATAGTAAGGTTAAAGGGTCACTACACTCTCGGCCACAGAAACGTTCCAATCCGTCATTGACCCGGAGCTGCGGAAGTTTTAGAAATATCGCGTTAGATACAGGAGGATAAATGAATACAGACCAACGCCTTTCACGACGCGACCTGCTCTTCGGTTTCATGAACAGAATTTCCAAAAATATCGAAACGATAGTTGTTAAGACCGAGTTCAAATCGCACAGTAAAGGCAAAGATCTGGCCGCTATGCGAGCCGATGGCTTTGAAGCCTTCCGTACCGGCAACTGGAGTGCAACTGTCGACCTACTTAGGCCATACGTCAAGATGTTCCCCGACGAACTAGCCACTCGAGCCCTGCTCGGACTAGCCCTTTATCGTTTAGAACTTTATCTCCACGCTAAAATCGAGTTTGACCGCATACGTTACCAAAAGAATGACCATCGTCTAGCCCTGATCGGCCAAGGACTATGCAATTTACGTTTGGGCAAAGACGACAAGGCTATCGAAGCCTGGCAGGCCTACCCAACTCCAACTGACGATCTAATACGCAGCGAGCTAGAGCGCCAAATATACAATCTCAGCCCAGATATAGAACTCCCACTAGATGCTGTAGCACGCGCCGTGGAGCATTTTTTATCTGGGCGCGAGCTAGAAATCCTCAAAGAAAGCTGAATCATGATTTTTTTTCACCGCCTTGACCTCGCCTGGAGTTTTATTTATCCTAATATGCTTGGTTCAATGAATCGCATCAACCCTCGACCTTCACCCGACCCTTCTCATTAAGATAATAAGAGGACTCGTTTCATGACTAAGATGCAACAAGCGGAATTTATTTGGTTCGACGGTAATTTGGTGCACTGGGCTTCTGCCCAGGTACACGTACTCACACATACCCTACACTATGGGGTAGCGACGTTCGAAGGTATTCGCGCCTACAAAGGTAAAAACGGTGTCTCCGCCGTTTTCCGGCTCAAGGAGCATATCGATCGGCTATTCGGCTCCACAACTATCATGCGCATGGCCATGCCTTTCACCAAAGAAGAAATTATTGAGGCCGTTGTACAAACACTACAGGCCAATAAACAGCCGGAGGCCTATATTCGACCCCTAGTTTTTATAGGCGACGGTGTCATGGGCGTGCATCCCGGTGACAATCCTATCCGAGTCGCTATTGCCACCTGGGTTTGGAGCACCTATCTAGGTAAAAAAGCTTTAGAAAAAGGCATCAGCGTCAAGACCTCAACTTTTAACCGACACCATGTCAACGCTATGATGACCAAAGGCAAGGTGACAGGCAATTACGTCAATTCCGTACTTGCTAAGATGGAGGCTATCAGCGACGGATACCAAGAAGCACTCATGCTTGACACCAGCGGCTACGTCTCAGAAGCTACTGGAGAAAATGTGTTCATTGTACGCAAAGGGAAGATCAAAACCACTCCGTTAACAACCATCCTCGAAGGCATCACCCGAGAGAGCCTGATCACTCTAGCCCGCGACCTTGGGTACACCGTGGAGGAGATACCTTTCACCCGCGACGAGGTGTACATCGCCGACGAGGCTTTTTTTTCCGGCACTGCAGCCGAAGTCACGCCTATCTGTGAATTCGATCGGCGCATCATCGGCGAGGGCAAGACTGGCCCCATTACCAGACACCTACAGACAGAATATTTTAAGATCGTGCGTGGCGAAAACCCTACCTACGCTGCCTGGCTACACACCTACACCGTCTAGCCTACAAAAAAGAGGACCGGTAACGGATGTTCTTCCATTCCACCATCGCCTATGTGCCCGCTCCTATATCTCTTATCCTGTCCTTTCTCCATCCCTATACCGGCCGGAACGGAACTATTATATTATGAGCCAACAGAATCTGGCGGCAAAATACCGACCACAACGCTTCGACGAAGTAATCGGCCAAAGGACCGTTCGGAATATCCTCTCTCGGGCTACAGCTACGGATCATATAGCCTCGGCTTACCTCTTCTCCGGTACTCGGGGGGTAGGTAAAACTACCCTAGCCCGCATTCTAGCTAAGGCCGTCAACTGCATTCAGGCCCCAACAGCTGAACCCTGTAATCAGTGCGTCCATTGCCGCCAAATCACTATCGGAATAGCTGTAGACGTAATGGAGATCGACGCGGCTACTCATACCGGCGTCGATGACGTACGCATCCTCCAGGAGACTATCGGCTACGCACCCCTAGAATGCCGATACAAGATATACATCATCGATGAGGCGCATATGCTTTCACGATCGGCTTTCAATGCGCTCTTAAAAACGCTGGAGGAGCCGCCCCCGGGGGTCGCCTTCATAATGGCCAGCACCGAACCACAGAAACTTCCCGTCACCATTGTTAGCCGCTGCCAAAACTACGTATTTAAGCGGATACCAGCCTCCCGGTTGGAAAAACACCTGCAGAGTGTACTTGCCCGTGAAGAGTTCAAATTCGAGGAAAGCGCTGTAGCTCTAGTAGCCCGACGAGCGGCCGGCAGCGTGCGTGACGCAATGTCCCTGCTGGGCCAAATCTTGGCCTTAGGCCACGGCTGGATGACCGAAAAGGATGTACGCTGTGTGCTCGGTTTAGCCGAACAAGAACTTTTCTTCCAGCTCGTGCAGGCCCTTAAAGACCAGGATACTTTGGCCATCGCAAAAATCATGCACGAAGTGCTAGATCAGGGTCTAGATTTAGGCTTTTTTCTACGAGAGCTCTCTCAGATATTCCGTAACCTATTCCTGCTAGCTCAGTGTGGAAAGAAAGGAATAGACATTATCGAGCAGCCTCGGGAAGAAACCGAACGTTGGCTGGTCTGGGCTCAAAAGTTTTCACTTACTCATATCCACGCGTGCTGGCAATTGACTCTAGAGGGACAGCGTCGCGTCTTGTCTAGCCTGGAACCAGCCATGTCGCTAGAACTGCTCCTAATAAATCTGGCGTTCCTGCCACGGCTTATGCCGCTCGAACGGTTAGCTAATACAACCGAATTGGCCCCAAGCCCTCCAATCGACGGCCTGACAATTCCGCACGACTATTCCAGATCAACTGCGGCAACCAAAGAGGCTGCCTTATCGGGAACACCGTTCGCAACCACGACGCAGCCGACCTTCGAAGCACTGAACCCGACCTTCACTACGCCACCACGCAAGTTTTCTGCTATAGCCCCACCTGACCCTTACGGTGTATCTGTATTAAAATCTAATATAGCCAACCGTACAGACGGAACAACCATTGAGGACTGGCAAAAATTCATCAATCATTGCCGAAGGAACCTAGATTCAGCCGACTCATTGCCCATGCGTCTATCTCAAGTGACCGGAGAGTATACGACACCAGTCCTAACTATCACTTGTACCGGGCCGTTCCAACACAACCAGCTCGCCGAGCCGGCAATCCTGCGACAGTTATCCAGCTTGGCCAAAGACTATTTCGGCCCCGCGTCAAAAATTCAGCTATTGCTAAAGCATGATGTAACCAAAAATACCCACAACTTAAAAGAAGAAATGCGGCAATATCCTCTAGTACAAAAACTCATCCACGAGCTTGACGCGCAACTCATCAATGTCTGTGAAACCCCAATTACGGCCAACAATACGTAGATAATAATTTCCGGATACGGCCCTTTTTTTGGCTACGCCGCGATATCAACACAACTGCGAAAAAGTACTACCATGAAAAGTGGAATAGGCAATTTGGTCCAACAGACCCAGATTATACAAAGAAAGATGGCTAAAGCCCAAGAAAAACTGGCAGAACGTATAGTAGAGGCAGTCAGCGGCGGCGAAATTATTAAAGTAGTAGCTACAGGCGCCCAAAAAGTGAGGAGCGTACGCATCGACCCGACTGTAGACTTACAAGACGTCGGCATACTTGAGGACCTAGTGCTAATCGCGGTCAATAAGGTACTCAAACGTTTGCAGGAGATAGCCGAAAAACTACAGGTACACTCATTGTCGGGCTCAAAATATCCAGTTTATTCTAGGGACTGAGCATGGCTGCGTTGCCTGCACCGCTGGAGGCAGTGGTTGTACGCCTAGGCGAACTACCTGGCATAGGCCCCAAATCCGCCCTTCGTATAGCCTTGGCCTTGCTCAAATGGCCCGAAGCGCGAACCAGGGGACTTGGGGAAGCCATCCTCAGACTACGTAAAGAGCTTTTCATCTGCTCACGATGCAACGGTCTAGCCGACGCTGAACCTTGCCGGCTCTGCGATGACCCTTCACGCAGCCGTGATATACTATGCCTTGTGGCAGACTGGGACAGTTTATTGGCTTTGGACCGGGGCGGCTTTTACCGGGGTCAATATATAATTTTAGGTGGCCATTTTACTCCTATAGACGGCACAAACAGTCAATCCTTAAAAGTCGAACGGCTGCGAAGCCGGCTGGCCGAAGGCGAGGTTCAGGAGCTGGTACTGGGCCTGGGAGCGACTTTGGAGGCCGAGCATACCGCCTCCTATCTACGAAATCTCACGGCCCAGGAATTCCCAAAAATTAAGGTGACACGCTTAGCCCAGGGCATTCCCCTGGGAGCGGAGATACGTTATATGGATAGAGAAACACTCCGACAATCGCTAACTCACCGCCAAAAAATTTAGGCTCCCGCTTGCCCTTTACGGAAGATAAAGCATAAAAAAAGCGCAGCACGTGACAAAAATATTAGGAGACAAGTATGTTAGAGGTCAGAATACATGGCAGAGGTGGTCAGGGCGGCGTGACCTCAGCGGAGCTGTTAGCCCAGGCGGTCATTGCCCAAGGCCGATTCGCCCAAGCCTTCCCGAGTTTTGGGCCGGAGCGACGCGGAGCTCCAGTAGTCGCTTTTGTACGTATAGACGACCAAAAAATACGGCTGCGCGAGAAAATTTATGAGCCGAATCTGATACTAGTCCTAGACCCCACCCTTTTAGATATCATTAACATAGCCGAAGGGCTCAAAGAAGGCGGCATAATCATTACCAACGCCTCCATCAATGCGACCGAACTCGTAGCCAAGTACAAATGGACTCGAGTAGCCCAAGTACCGGCTGACATTATAGCCCATGAAGAGTTGGGAGTACCAATCACCAACACCACTATGCTCGGAGCACTCATTAAAATCTCAAAGGTAGTACCGCTGAGCGCTATGGAGCCGGTAATAGTAAACCGTTTTGGCGCTAAGCTCGGCCTCAAGAATTACAAAGCACTAACACGAGCCTACTATGAGACCATGATAGTCTAGCCCATCATACAATCCATCTTCTCTAGGTTCACAGAGCGAACTATACTGCCTTTACGGACTTTTGTCAGTCCGGACTAGAACCTTATATACATCCCTGTAGACAGACTTAACGGCATCATTCGGACCCATTGACTATCGCGTCGTGGATGATCTCCGCTTGGTCCACGAACCCTGATGATACCACTGTTGAAAATATAAAATTAGATCGGTACGCGCTTTTATCCACAACAATCTCCTTACTACCTAAGGTCAAAATATTTTTCCTCATTTACCCACAGGCATCTATGGCGAACTTTTCGGAAAAGGCTCCTGATACTAGTGCCAGTTATCTGAAACAAGGTATACACTCTTTTCCTGTTATCCCATGGCTAAAACTGTGCCTTTCACATCGCCAAAAAAAATACGGTGCGAAAGATTGATAACTAACTAAGCTAAAATCACCTAACTAGAGGCAGTCAACATTTTTCAGTAAAAAATAGTTCCTCCTCAACCACGATGACCACAATGGTCTCCCAGTTTACAATAAGGTCCGCTTTGGGCTTATTCGACCATTTCGCTTGATATAATCCAAAAAAATCGATATAATTAAGAAATTTAAGAACTGACTAAACTCTTCATAGACCTTTGGTATGAAAATGATACGCATACGACTGAACAGCCAGCAAGGCGTAAGCCCGTAGATTAGGTTGATACGGAATTGAAGAATAGCAGATTGGAAATAATCTTAATGTTATTTATTTGACCTGGTGGTACATCTCATTCAATAAGTTATTCTTCTTCTTCAAATAATTTTTAAATAATTTTAGACTTCCGTAGTGTTCTACCGGACCAAAGTTTTGAGCTCCGTATTGCATTTATAGTACTTTAAAAATATAATCTCCGCTTCAGGGTCTCGGTTACGGCCAGATCTAAGAACTACAAACCAACGATGTGCTTAGTTATATAATCCCAGGACTACAATACGATGCCTCGACCACATTCCGGATGATATCGATATTTTACACAATGACAACTGGGCAGCTCGGGAGCATTGACACTCAAATCGTCTACAGTAGACATGCACAGGCCTATTAGGATACACTCCAGCACGACAAAACGCAATCTAGCCTTTCACGGCCGTTGGCCGCCTCGGTTACAGTATGGCTGCTATTAAACAAGGACGCATAGGTACCTGACAAGGCGAGCTCATAGTTGATGATTAGGACGCAAGACATCTTCTGGTAATAAGACATATGCATTGCGTAGGGTTAAAATGTAATACTTGTCACTAATGGCTACCCACTAAAGTTGTCCACCCTTAAAAGACCTGCAAAAGGCGCCGTTACTTTATTTCTTTGCCTGTTTTGTCGTCTTCTACTAAGGTCAAATCTATAATTTCTCCACGCACTCCCATAAAATGTTGACCGGATGGCCTTACTAAAACTGCTCAATCAGACTAATTACCTCGCGTACTCCTCCCCAAAATACCACCTTCAAATAGCAGTATTTCGACTGATAGATTTATGACTGGGTCAACTCAACTTCAATTGATCAATATCTCTATCGCACTACTGCTAACCTACTTCTCGTCGCATTGGTCCCCTCCTGGCTGATTCACCCCGGCTAGCTTCCATATCCTAAGATTATATTATAGGCAGCGCTAATGTCTAATTTTTTCTGCCTTATCCGGCTACAAAACGCCATAAATAGCTTAATGTACGCATCACTAGCTACTCAAGCTGCGCTACCAACTACTAGTGCACCACCGCCACCTTCTTCTTAGGCCCGAGCTATATGGTTAATCTTAAATCTGTTCCACGCCACTAAAATGTTTCTAACCTGTAACGCGTATATGATTCCTTATTTTTCATTTCGCCTAACGCTAAAAGTAACGACTTATGCTCGACTCATGGTTTATGTTTGGGAGTATCTATGGGAAAAGTACAATTCAGCAAAAAACTGTCTCCTGTAGCTGGTTGCTAGACTCAGGATACCAACAATGATCTCTAGCTGTGCGGCTGGTTAGAACCTCAACTAGCTTATGGGGCGACTTTATCTTATGACTTTATTGAACCTCATAAGCTCCCTCGGAATAGCGGCTCGCCAGGGACCTTAAAATATCCAAGGCTAGCAGACTACTGCAAACACTCCGCATAATCTACATTGCCCTATGCACAATCCGACCTATGCCATGTTCTTCATGTTGGTCTTCTTCTACTACAACTACGAAATCGCTACAGCCATCTCTATAGCCAACATCATACGATAAAGAGGAACTATGATTTTAGACACGCTGCCCATGTACACGCTACTTACAGTCCAAACTTAGATGTGCCCGACTCCATAGCCTTCAGCCGGATAGCCGAGTAGATCTCCATGCGACAGCCCTGACCGCTTCTTTGTTCCTGTGGCTTGATGTAATATTTTGGACCTTCGTTATTGCCCTGACCCTGAAAGAATCTCTAGCCTTTGGATGACATAATTTGGACTAGCTATCTCAGGCACTGTCGCACTTCTCTTAGCGAGTATGATATCTCGGAAACCTTCAACCAAACATTTTAGTTTTCTTCTCAGGCATCACCAAGTTCTCCATTATATTTAACCCGCTGCTCCTCAGGTCCACCTGCTTGCTCACTGGTCATAACAATCAACTGTCCTAAACTTACGTTATTCTTTGTCATCAAATGATTCTGCTAAATTGACCGGTAGAAACTAAACAACAACTAATCTGGTCTTATCAGACTTTAAATACTGAATAGCCTGCTATACTATGCCATCTATCCAACCAAAAAAACTGAACAAATATACTATTTCTATGATAGAAATACCGACAGCAGGACCTCCAAAAAAAGACTACACCCTTGCGAACTAGACAAAGTTTGACATATAGATCATACGGTTTAAAGAATTACCAACAGCTACGACATATGCAGCGCCACCTCCTGTGGCGTCGCATTACCGGCTTCGGAATTCGACCACTTCTTTATAGTTGTAGTTGCAGACTAAGCAGCTATCCCAGCCCGTAAGCGACAGCTATTAGGCCACAGCAGCGGTCCGCCATGACGCGCACTCCTCATACAGCCGTTCAACCTGTACAATTCCAGTCATGGCATAGTTAATTCCTGGACTCAGTCCAGCCTGGACATAGCCCCGTCTCCGTCCGTATGGAATCTAGGCCGACTGTACTAATGCCGATAGCACTATTATTTCGCCCCTATGGCTGGTTTCCTATTTCCAACCCCGCATATAAAAACTCTTTTTTTGGTCATACTAAAAATAACCTAAAAAATACCTACCAAATATTGTCCCAAGATAAAAACATGTTTCAGTTCACGGCGGCCTTGTGGTGAGGCAGCGATGCGTGATGGCATCCTGCTAAAGCTAGCCGCATTTACTCACGAAACGGCTAAATATAAAAACGTCTGCACAGCCGCCATAACTAAAAAAACTGAGTTCCTTATGCCCGATGAAAGCCAACTGATTCTTAACCAGGACATATAGTCATCTGGCCTAGTAAATCGATTACTACTACAGAATTAACAATATAAAAAATTTATCCCATAAAATTTGAACAGTACAAATTTGCACTGTTCTCAGGTCAATCATTACAGCCTGTGACGATTTAGGGCCCACTACTTAGCCTTACCTGTCTGGCCGAAAACCAAAATACATCAACCATTCATTCTCTAAAGTCAGGACCTGATCAAATAACAATATAGTGTCAACTATACTATTCCCCCCAAAGGTATCAATGTCCACGTGCAGATAGCCAATGACCTGGCACTACTTTCCGTTTTGGACATAGATTCATATTCTAGTAAGTTAGCTAGAAGAACCCAAACTTCGTTACCCATCACCTCTCAGTTATTTCCGAAAAGGCAAAACTATATCTCATCCGCCGTCCCTCATGAAATCTATATAGTTGCGTAGACCTGAACTATTCATATAGCATATGCTTATGTTTAAAAAATCACTGGTGGCGTCAATCAGGTCTTAATATAACTCTAAGATCTCGACATCGTCAACACAATGGAGAAGTACTCGACTGAGTTCTTCTCACTATAGAACATGATGTTGAAAGCTTTTTAAGGCTTTTTTAATAATGTACATAAACACACCCAAAACTAAAATGCTCTTAATCTCCACCATGACAGTACGCCTGATCTCGATATCTTTGGTCTAATAGGAACAGCCTTTGCTGAAATTCTCGTTATTTATTGGCGCGCGGTGACTATTCTAACTCCTAGGCCAGCGCGGTTGTTATCGATTGTGATCATTGCTCCATCTAAAGTGTTGTGCTGACACATACTCTGCCATGTATGTTTGCTGACCAACGGGATCACTACAAAAAAATGGGATAAAATTGCTATCGCCACTAGCTACTGTGTAAAGAATATTCTAATCATTTCTGACTTACTCGCATAAATCGCTAGCACTTCTTCACCAGACCGATAAAACCGTTTCACCCCGGTCAACACGATTATAGAGTGTACCTCATTTTGTGTGGGCCACATCGAACCAGTTCTCCTAGTCTTTAAGAGAAATGTTTAAGGCATACTATTGTAGCTCATGTATGAGCTGGGTAGTTGCCTTTAACTGTCTTCTATCGACGCCTCTGGGCCAGTACGCATCACTGTCCTGCGGACAGCCTTAGGAGCAACACCGCCTGATCAAACTCAGCCAACATCTGTACCTAGACTGACACTGATAACGAGCCGAAGAAATCAACTCCAAAAAAATACCTCTACGTCAGCCATGACCGCTACCGACCCGACGCCGCTAAGCCTCCCAGATGATCAAAAAAATCGATAATAAGTTAAATATTACCAACGCACTAACGTATCCGGTCTGCGATCTCACAGCCTAAAAAACTATTCTCTTGAGCCAGCCTAGCTAGACTACAGTATGCCAGCCAAGCAGGTTGTGATCAAAATATTCTAGACAATCTCGCTTCGTCAAAAAAAAGCGTATTAATACTCAAAAAAACTAAGCTTAAATCTATGGCCAGCTGGCAGGCAAGGTCCACGCGGATAGAATTGGCCGATAAAAATTGTCAGACTAAAAACTTAATCCTAGACATAGATTGTCACCAGTAGAAACCGATAGCTCTAGAACTAGGCTGCAGCTAGGACGACGGCCTCCACCGGACCCATAAATACCGCGAACAAATCTATCATATTGATATCGTTAATTACAAACAACCGGCAACTGATAAGCACACGACCAATTCTTCCAGAGAAGTACGACCCACTAAGTCTACCGCAGGCCGGCAATGACGTAATAGCGTTCAGCCAGATCATCTGTCAGGAGCACGGAAATAAACCTAAGCTCCTAAGACAGGCAGCGCCACATAGTCATAAAATAGCTACGAGTTAGTGACACTATCCTCTCCACTGCCCCTCAGTTATAGAACAACTAATTATGTATTCTGAGCTTTCCACGTCGACAACTTCATTCCTCTTTATGTGCAACCCATGTTAACCGTTCCGCAGCCTTTCGACACGTAACAAAAAATGGTTCTGCTAGGCAAAAGCTCATGCATGTCGAGATTGAACTCAGCTACTTCTCAAAAAAATAAAGTCCCAAAAATTGAAAAAATCATGCTATACTATGAAATTAGCAAAAAAAACACGATCCATAAGCATAGCTACCATAAAACTATCGCCACCAAGATATAAATCTTATAACGTCAATAACGGTCTCGACCTAGCCAACGCTAGCAATACCGGCCGGTCTCAACTCGCAGTTTCCAACCTACCGGCCAAGGCTAGACTACAAGTCAACAGATGCACCTTAGAATGACGGTCAGATTCACCATGACTAAGGTTCGGGACGCTCCGATCAGCTCATGCCTTAAATACAAGAATCAAGCCGCAGCCACTCGCTAATATATGTTAGGCAGGTATATTAGATGCGCCCTGGTCTAGATCCGAATTTAATCAAAATCTCGCAGGAGCTATGCAGGCCAATATATTCCCATTACAGGCCACACTGCTTACGCCTGCTAATAGCCAAGACGAAATCTGTAGAAAATTTAGAACGGGTTAGAATTTTAAATGAATCTCAGCACAGGCCATCTTAGTCCCAAAAAAAATAATAACGATCTCGAACTAACCAAACAAACCCATCTTTTTCTATCCTTGCCTTAAATCCCACTGTACACTAAAAAAATAAACTAAATTAATAAAAAAATACCGCTAACGAACAGAATTACACAGCCACGGATAAACTGGCTGCAACAAAGGATAGAGACGATGATCACACACGAGGAAGCACTCAACTATCACAGTCAAATTTATCGGGGAAAACTCGAGATTATGCCTGTCAAGCCTTGCAGCACCCAGAAAGAACTCTCCTTAGCTTACACCCCCGGAGTAGCCGCAGCCTGTCGGGCTATCGCAGCCGATCCCGACCAAGGCTGGGATCTGACCGGCCGCGGTAACCTAGTAGCGGTCATCTCTAACGGCACTGCTGTCCTGGGTCTGGGCAATATCGGCCCTTTGGCGGGCAAGCCAGTTATGGAAGGAAAAGGCGTCCTTTTCAAAATACTCGCCGATGTGGACGTCTACGACCTAAACATTCAGCAAAGCGACCCCGAAAAGATTGTCGAGTTCATCAAAATGCTCGAGCCTACCTTTGGTGGCATTAATATAGAAGACATTAAAGCACCGGAATGCTTCATGATTGAACAGCGCTGCATCCAAGATATGGACATACCAATTTTCCATGACGATCAACACGGCACTGCGATCATCTCAGGCGCCGGTCTCTTAAACGCCTTGGAGATCATAGGCAAAAAGATCAAAGACATCAAAGTCGTGGTCTCCGGCGCCGGTGCCAGCGCCATAGCCTGTGCCACTTTTTACGTTAGCCTAGGTGTTCAGAGCAAAAACGTCTTCATGTTCGATTCAAAGGGGTTACTGCACAAAGGGCGGCTGGACCTGACCCCAGAAAAATTCTCCTTCGCCCATGACAAAAATTATGGTAACCTAACCCAGGTCATGGCCGGCGCTGACTGCTTTTTGGGCCTATCCGTAGCCGATGCCATCACCCCAGAGATGGTCGCTTCCATGGGTAAACAACCCATCATCTTTGCCTGCGCTAATCCAGATCCCGAAATCCCGTACACTGTAGCCAAAAAAACTCGCCCCGACTGCATTATGGCCACAGGTCGCTCAGATTTCCCAAACCAGATCAATAATGTCCTGGGCTTCCCGTTCATCTTTCGCGGAGCCCTGGATGTTCGGGCCCGTAAAATCAATGAAGCCATGAAGGTCGCTGCAACCCAAGCCTTAGCCGCGCTGGCAAAGGAACCAGTACCAAATGAAATCAAGGCCGCCTACGGCGTCAATGATATGGAGTTCGGCATGGAATACATTATTCCCAAGCCATTCGATAATCGCGTCCTCGAATGGGAATCTACGGCTGTTGCCCAGGCGGCCATGGACACCGGCGTAGCTCAGCTACCAATCGCAGATCTGGGAGTTTACAAAGCCACCTTACGCAAGCGCCTAGCTGAATCCAAACGCCGCATAGCCGCGCATATCCGCTCCTACGGCTTATAATCGTCCTTTCATGTCATTGCTCTCTCCTAAGTAATAGTAGGATGGGGCTTTTGTTGCCTCATAATGCTGGCCCGTGCATACTTTTTCCTTATCGCAATAACGCGATCTACTCATCGCGACACGTTAACAGCATAACGCTATTTTATATCATGTAAGATAAATAATAGACTTATAGCGTCTTTAAACTTTTTTATAATTACTTTTTATTATTAAAAATTACTTTTTTTTATTTAGATGAATAAAAAAAATTTGAAGTTGTTGCATAAATAAATTATACTATGAATAACGACCGTAATAAATAATTTGCAGCAATACTCTATTATTATACGGACAGATATAGGAGATAGTAATACACTATACATAGTAAGCAGACTAAAAAAATCAGTTATCGAAGCTGACTTAGTCAAAGCACCCCGTCATAGCTAAAATCGCTATGATAGCTATACCTCACACCTTCTAATATGAATAATCTATGCCTATATAACCATCTCCCCGTCCAAATTAACATTCAAAATCCGATATCTTGGTTTGAAAATTGATGATACAGGACACAAAAAAACGATCTAACCACCATCAGAATCATCTAGTATGCCCAGGATCTACTCAAAAAATCTACTCGGATAAGTTCATTAATTCTATATATATATTCTCCTGCATGCTACTGCCTTTGGCTCGCCTGGATTCAGTGAAATTATATATATAATTTCACTGAATCCAGGGTCGTGCATAATCTAAAGGATGGTTAGCAAGAAGAATATATCGACGACGGCCAATGAGGCAAAACCATCTGACCGCCTCCACTTCCTAAGGCAGTATTGAAACTAAGCCGAGACAATGAATAACTGAAAACTAGAACAATTCAGCAAAAACTTTTAACACGTAAATTCTTGATTATTGATAAAAATTTTTAAAGATAAACGCTTTTTTCAAAAAAAGTTACTCACTTCTCCGTAGTATTAGTCTTAAAACCAACGTAAAAAACGAATGTCATTTTTGAAGAACATACGAATATCACCTATACCGTATTTGAGCATAGCAACACGTTCGACGCCAAGACCAAAAGCAAACCCGGTATAAATTTCCGGATCATAACCAACGGCCTTAAAAACTTCAGGGCCAACCATACCACTACCCAAGATCTCTAACCAGCCGGTCTGCTTACAAACACGGCAAGAAAAACCTTGGAACAAGCCAGTACCACCACAGATAACACATGAAATATCCACTTCAGCGCTAGGCGCAGTAAAAGGAAAAAAACTGGGCCTGAACCGAAGACTAATATTAGTACCAAAAAAATTATGGATAAATGCAGTGATGGTACCGCGCAAATCAGCCATGCTTATATCGGTATTCACTAAAAAACCTTCAACCTGATGGAACATAGGGGTATGGGTAAAATCTGAATCACGGCGATAAACCTTGCCCGGAGCAATAACGGCCACAGGTGGCTTACGAGCAAGCATAGTACGAACCTGCAAGGGCGAAGTGTGGGTACGCAAAACAATGGAATTAGTGACATAAAACGTATCTTTTATGTCTCGGGCTGGATGCTCATCCGGAATATTTAAAGCCTCAAAGTTATAAAAATTCGTTTCCGCCTCGGGACCCGTGACAATTTCATAGCCTAATTCAGCAAAAAAGGTACAAATTTCCATTATAACAGCATTAATAGGATGCAAAGATCCTTGCCAAAAGGTTCGACCAGGCAGAGTGGGATCGAAATACTTGAAATCCTTGACGGACTGGTCAGCTTTAAGTGAACTTTTCGCATTGAGGAACAGGCCATCCAAAATATTTTTAATTCGATTAACAGCCCGACCAGCAGCCGGACGTTCGTCCAAGGCCAACTTAGGCAAAAGAGCCACTATCTGGGCCAGTCGTCCATTGCGGCCAAAAAAATCAACTCGAATATTCTCAAGTGTGGCATCATCAGGGCAACCTTGAAGTGAAAATTCGAGCTCAAGGATAAGACGTTCAAGACTGACGTTAAAATCAAAGATAGACATAAACTAGATAGTGAGCTGAGCTTTAACAGTCTCCACGAGCTTAGCAAAGCTGTCCTTTTCGCATACGGCCAGATCGGCCAAAACCTTACGATTAAGCTCAATGCCAGCCAGGGTCAAACCGTATATAAACTTACCATAAGACAAGCCAAACTCGCGAGCCGCAGCATTGATACGCATAATCCAAAGAGCACGGAAATCGCGCTTGCGTTCCTTACGGCCGCGGAAAGCGTAAACTAAGCTACGCTCTACAGCTTCGCGAGCACTGCGATAGAGCTTACTACGGCCACCGCGATAACCTCTAGCTTGTTCTAAAAATTTTTTATGCCGCTTATGAACGGTTTTGCCTCTTTTAATACGCATAGTTTTTCTCCATAACTACATTCACCCCTACACCCCATCAGATAGGATAAGCTGGTTCTATCATTGCTCAAAGTCTGCGGCCTACTAGGCAAAAGGCAACATACGACGGACAGCCTTAATATTAGCGCTGTCCACCAAAGCTGCCTGGCTCAGACGTCGTTTACGACCGGCGGCCTTCTTAGTCAAAATATGGCGTAGATTCTGGCGTCGGCGTCGGAATTTACCTGACCCAGTGACTGCAAAACGCTTAGCAGCGCACTTTCTCGTTTTAAGCTTTGGCATAGTTAAGTTCCTTATCTGGGAACACAAAATTTTGCAAATTACAAAACATTTGTTTCATCCTTACAGCGGACTGACTAAACGGCGCACGGCAGGCTTATTGATTATTTTGCCTTTTCTTTCTTCATCGAAGGAGTCAGAAACATATGTATAGATCTCCCTTCAAAGCGTGGTTCCTGCTCTACTTTGGCAACGTCCTGGGTAATCTCAATGATCCTATAGAGCATGGCAAGGCCGCGGTCTTTATGTACTATCTCGCGACCACGAAAAAAAACCGTCACCTTACAACGATCTCCGTCATTGATGAAACGTCGGATATGCTTAAGCTTGGTCTGAAAGTCATGTTCATCGGTCTTAGGTCGGACCTTGATTTCTTTTATTTGAATAACAGTCTGATGTTTTTTAGCTTCCTGCAGTTTTTTCTGCTGCTGGTATTTATATTTGCCATAATCCATGATGCGACAGACCGGAGGATCAGCATTGAACGCAACCTCCACGAGATCAAGTCCCTGCTCCTCGGCCATACGCAGCGCCTCTTCTTTGGTCAGGATTCCTAGTTGAGCTCCATCATCAGCAATGACCCTCAACTGACGGGCGCGAATCCTATGGTTGACATTGACCTGCGGTGCAGAAATTATAACGCATGCCTCCTCGCTTGAATGGTTCTTCGCATTCGGCCAGGATCAAAGCCACAGTCGCGGATAAGGTTTTGAGCCCTAAATTCTCCCCACTCTGCAGCCGAATATTAACCCCACCGGCAGCCACTTCCTTGTCCCCTGCCACCAGAATATAAGGAATCTTCTCGAGCTGGGCCTCACGAACTTTGAAGCCAAGCTTTTCATTGCGTATATCGACCTCCACACGCAATCCATGATCAGACAAGACGCGACAAACCTCTCCAACAAAAATATTCTGTGCATCGGTAACTGTCAGGATACGCACTTGTACCGGCGCCAACCATACAGGAAAAGCCCCGGCATAATGTTCGATGAGCATACCCAAAAAGCGCTCCACCGCCCCCAGAATTACCCGATGCAACATCACCGGCCGACGACGCTCGCCACCTACATCTACATAGTACAAGTCAAAGCGTTCAGGCAAGGTAAAATCGCACTGGATAGTAGCGCACTGCCAGCGCCGTCCCAGGGCGTCCTTGAGCTTGACATCAATCTTGGGTCCGTAAAAAGCGCCATCTCCTGCATTGATAATAAATGGCATCCCTAGGGTACTCAGGGCCTGTGTGAGAACTGTAGTAGCTCGCTCCCAGTCTTCGTCGCTACCGATGGACTTCTCAGGTCGCGTAGAAAGTTCCAAATTATATTCGAAACCAAAAATAGACATGACATCCTGCACGAAGCTGATGATGCTCATAATCTCATCCAAGAGCTGATCCGGCCGGCAAAGAATGTGCGCGTCATCCTGAGTGAACTGACGCGCACGCAGCAAGCCGTGAAGCACGCCGGACTTCTCGTGCCGGTGCACCACACCAAGCTCAAAAAAACGCAAGGGTAAGTCTCGGTAACTACGCAGTCGCGAACGATAAATGAACATATGCGCTAGGCAATTCATAGGCTTAATACCATAATCTTGCCCATCAATCTCAGTAAAATACATATTGTCGCGGTAATTATCATAATGCCCGGAACGCTCCCAGAGTTCACGTCTGAGGAGCTGTGGACCTTGGACGACCTGATAACCACGGCGCAGATGTTCCTTGCGTTCAAAGTCCTCTAAGATTGTACGGATTAAAGCACCTTTGGGATGCCAGACGACCATGCCAGCTCCGGCCTCATTATGAAAACTAAAAAGATCCAACTGAGCACCAAGTTTACGATGGTCGCGCCGGGCCACTTCTTCCAAGTGGTAAAAATATTTCTTAAATGCTTTGTCGTTGGGAAAAGCGGTACCGTAGATACGCTGAAGCATAGGCCGACTCTCGTCACCACGCCAATAAACACTAGCAACACTGGTGAGCGTGAAGGCTCGCAGTTGACCTGTCGAGACTAGATGCGGCCCACGGCAGAGATCCACAAAATGGCCATTTGTATAGATAGAAACCTTGTTAGCACCAATGCCGTCCAGAATCTCCAGCTTGTAGGTCTCGCCTAGGCTGACAAAACGCTCAAAAGCCGCAGCCTTATCCAGTATCTCGCGCACGAAAGGCTGATCCTCAGCTACCACTTTACGCATCTCAGATTCTATAGCTGAAAGGTCATCCGGGGTAAATGGTTTAGGAGTATCGAAATCATAGTAGAACCCATGCTCAATAGCCGGGCCAAGAGCAATTTTGACCCCAGAAAAAAGCCTGCTCACAGCCGTGGCCATGATGTGCGCTGCGGAATGGCGCATGAACTCGATGCCTTTCTGACTGTCCTCGCTAATAGGTATCAAACGCCGACAACCAACTGGCACACACGTCCCGAGATCGAGATGGAGGACAGATCCATCTTCCAACTCGGCCTGACAAGCCAGGACGACCTTTAGCTGATTACCTGATAAACCCCAATTAAGCGCCTCGGCACAGGTGATGCCTAGCGTAAAAGTTATAGACTTATCTTGGATGGCAATATCCACGATCACACCCTTTTATATCCTGCGATCGATCGGAGATCTTCCAGCAGTCGTTCCATACTTGGAAGGTTAAGCCTCACCGGTTGCCATCACTATGGTAGGCGTGAGGAGAGTTGAACTCCTGACCCCCTGCACGTCAAGCAGGTGCTCTCCCACTGAGCTACACGCCTCCAAAAAAAATATTTTAAAATATATACCAATACCGCCAACTTTTGTCAAGTATAATCTATTGGCTACATACACCAAAACGTCCATTAATAAGACAAAATAGTCATCCAATATAATATACCATGCAAAATATTGATATTACGATACTTTTATCATATTATACCGCCTTAATCCTTATAAATTTTATAATCAAGCCAAAAAAATAATATTGGCCCGAACTCTCCAGTTGGGTTCAAAAAAAATAGTAACAGCAGATACTGCCCCCCACCCATTGTCAACCGCGGCACTATTATCACTCTCAGCGCATAGACGGTATCCAATTAAACAAAATAACACTACCGTAAAATATAAAAAATCACTACAAATACGATGATACACAAACCACACCCTGGCCTATTAAAATACCTTCCGCAATAATTATGGTAGCCAATATCACCTAGGCAAATGTGACGACACCATCTCCTCCCTGTTCACTTACGCTCAGAGTAAAAATCTATAAAAATGCTTGGAAATATTTATAAGATGCGCTAAGGAATCTTCGTTAGCCATCAAATGCTTCATTCTTTAATTACGACACACACATGCCATGCTCTACCACCCCTTGAGGAATGCCCTGTGCAACCGGCCAGCCATCTTATCTGTTTATTTTTTTGGTTTTATCCTTAATAATCTTATCCATAGATAAAAAAGCTACGGCCCAGAACCCATCTACGACTATGACGACTAAAATACTAGCCAGATCGTCTCAGGCTACAGCCGATAAAATCAAGGTATTCCTCTGGCCATGCTCCAGGCCGCCAAAGTAAAGAACATCATTCAGACTCATAATTCCAAATACCAAGAGGATGGTCTAGTCGGCGTGTTAGCCGAGACCGCTGATGGCAAGGCTACGGCCAGTGGCGAGCCTTATAGAAAGGATACTATGACCGCCCGCCGCTATCTACCTCTGGGCGCCATAGTCAAAGTGACGGCGAAGCAAAACAGTAAGGTTATAGACGTGCGTATCAATGACCGCGGTCCTTTCCGGACCCATTGCGTATCCTAGATCTGTCTCAGGCCGCGGCCACAGCCCTGGGCATAGACTGCAAAGTTCCAGCCGTACGTATCGAGGCTCTGAGCGAGATCTCTAGCGTAGTCAAGAACGACTTTGAAGGCGCTTTCTGCATCCAGGTCGGTGTCTTTAAGGACACGGCTAACGCCAAAGCCGCGTACGATGCCCTGCTTAAGAAGCACCTGCCAAGTCGTATGATCCAAATTACCACCAAAAAAACACTATTCAAAATCCAAGCAGGAAACTACCTCTCTTTGTCCAAAACTAAGGAGGTCCTAGCCTGGATCATTATTATTGACCACCCCGGATCTTTCATAGCGGCCGAATGCGGCCAACCTTAGCTAAGCCAGGCCCTATCTTATATATCATTATAGAAAAAAACCGACCGCCACATCAGGTTATTTTTTTCTTTTTTTATATGGCTTGATACGTACTCTCCAAGAGCTACTGTTCTCTAAAAATAAACACTCATACCTATATTCTTTGCCCCAACTCCTCACAATATATCCAAAAAATTCACTATCTAAGCGTTTCATTCGATTGACTATCTACAAGGACATACCCGGTGACGACAATGTCGTCATATCCTGGCCCATCTACGCCGTAGCCAATCTGATAAAAAAATACATGAACCAATAATTAATCATTAGCCATGCCTGTATTCATCTAGAAAAGCAAAGCTGACCCCCCACCCAACAACTGTACAGACACATTCATACTAACAACGAGGCGTATTACGTCTACCATCCATACGGAGTTAAATCGCAAAAGCCTATAAATAATCTTTACCGCCAGCTAGTCCATTCTTCGGCCGCGAATGACCCATGCCTTTCTCTAGCTGCCTAGGAAAAGTGATATCTTGGCCATTGCCAAATATTACTGACTTCGACGTCACCGGTTTAAACTACCCACAGTCACCTTCTTAGTCAATTTCTGTAGCATTAATTCACTCGCCACGAAAAAACCAATCGGAAGAAAATATTTTTAAATGTGTCCGTTTGATATTCAAATATTAGGGAAGTATTCTAGTGATTTACTAAAAAATTAACTGATTCATAAAAAACCAATAGCCATGGCAAAATGTTAAAAGCTATACAGTTGGACGTCGTAATGGAATACTCCGGTCGGTAAATAGCCACCCACCGACACCAGGTGCTTACATGACAAGATACACTCATCTCACGGCCTGAACTTAAGGCTAACCATTCATAAAGCTGACTAACCTGACCATACAATCTCGTATACCCCATTTGCTGCAAGTGACGGTACCCACCCCTTCAAGGCAGCTGAATCCCATGGTCAAAAATGAGAATTGTCGCTGGCGCTCCTTTGTCCAAGTGCTTATCTGCAAACCTGAGCTTGTAGAACATTGGCACATTGTCTGGCTAGCGCCCCTTGCGCGGCCTTAAGTCTCAAACAACATCTGATATAGATCTAAGCCCTTCATTAGCCACGGCCTCTTCTGCATGGCCATTACATATGAGCCTATCAGACTCCGAGCACGACAGCTTAAAGATCACCCTTCCTCAGCCGGATGGTACACCCACAAAAAAAAGCCTATTAAGGAGGCAGAAGAACACGCTGACCGTGGCAGCCAGGCATATTAAGAACGGTGAGAGACTGACTTAGGCGATCAGTATATACTTACTTATTTTAACCAAATTAGCTATAATCAGGACGATCTCACCGGTTTAAATGAAAAAAAGTAGTACATATTCAAATTGATAATAGCAATGCCCTGGAACATAACTGAACTGGTCAAAATTATTTAGTCATGGCTCTTTTAAACAAGACAACAACAATACTACTAGATAAGACTATATTTTTTGATCAGTTCAACATTAGTCAGACAGACAAGAATCGCTTATTCAGGCGTAATCAACTTTACAGACACACCCAAAAAACGCAAGTGAAAGGTTTACTTATTGGCTAGTATACTACCTCTAAGCGTATAATCACAAAATAAGATGCCGTGAATTGTCTTTGATAGCGAAAACATTCAATGCACTTTACAACCATGAGCCTTGATAACTGACCCAGACTAGAGCTGGCTGATCAGACTGTAGTACATCTTAACCGCTTTAAAAGTCTGATTTCATATGCAGAACCATAACCACCCACTACACTACACTACAGTGCGTTCTATTTTTCTATTTTTACCAAATAGTAGATTTTAACCATATCAATATAAGCACTCTCACCGTTCAGATAACATATGACATCGCATAATTTAATTCAAAAAAATACTAAATAGCTTAATCATGATCTAATTAGACACTAAAATATCGATGGTTAATGCTTTGTTTTTTACAGACAGGTGAGATAAGACAAAAAAATATATATCATCAAATAAAATTGGCACTGCTCTATATCGCCCTTACATTTTTAGACCAGAGAACCACTGTCAGGCACCGACAAAGAAGGTATTAAATTAATAACTTTCTGTAAAGAAACAATGACCTTCATAAATTTTTCCCATATAATAAAATCTTGCATCGTAAGCCGTATTTTTTTCACCTCCTCTAGGATAATAAATTTTCGCTGTATGTCTTAATGGTCTCACTATATATACCAACTTTCAATGTAATCTTGACATCTTTGGGTTACTATATCTCGATCTCACGGAACTACACGGGCTGAGCGGTATAGATATACTTTATGATAGTCCTGTAAAAAACTGGACTATAAGTATAGCCTTAATAAGCCGTGGACTACGTCGATCACGTAGTTACGGTCGTTCTACGCCGTAACAATGAGGACGAAGGCACTACTCCAGAACCGAACAGTTAATAGTCTGGCATAAAAATGGTGCCCTTACCCTTTGTCTAGAAGTATCGAAGAACTGCTCAGCCATATAGACGAAAACAATACTACCCTTGACAAAAGGTCAATTTGAGCTCCAGAGGCAATAGCGTTTCACCGCAGTGCGATTAAAATTCAGTATCAGCGCTTATTTTTTTGCTACTTCACCGTTTCATCTTTTTCCCCCAACTCTTTCTTTGTCGATCGTCTTGTCATCTATCGCCCAGCCCTAGATCAGGTCGCATAGCCTGTCCGGTCAGGGTAGTCTCAAACCACTTTATATCTCGATACGCTGCTGTACACGCGGTTCCTGTAGCATGGCCAAAAGGTCACGATCTTGCGATCTCCACTCAATGCCCTAGGCACCAGCAAACCGTAACGCTCCCGCGCTAATAGTACAAAGTCAAGCCAGAGCCTTAGCTACCGTAAAAATCCCCATGCCGAATCGGCCCACCCCGATGAACACATTGGCCGCCACGGCCATATACGTGGTTTCTTCATTGCCGTAACCTTGTATCTGTTCCGTTGGAATACCAGCTTGTTGTAGACGATAGTCCAAAAGAATACGCATGCTCGCTCCACGCTAGCGATTAACTAAACTTATATTACCATTGCCCAAAATCCTTCAACCTCGTATGCCCTTAGGGTTACCATTAACCACGATGAGCCTCTGATGCCGGATAGCCAGATTGACCGATAAGAGATCGGCTCGATCTATAGACAGATACTTATCCAGGAACGGAAAAATTATAATCCCCAGTAACCGGATCAAAAAGATATACCCCGGTAAATGAGCTGAATCGTCCTTGAGCGCAGTAATGCCGCACACGCTGCCTAAATGACTCGAAGTCATCCGAATCAAGATCTCGCGGACATATAAGTTCGTCGACCAAGATATTCAACGTATTGTCGTAGCTGCCGATAACCACCAGGATGTCGTCTAGGTTTTCCTGTGGGACGAACAGCTCCACCTTAACCGATCCCCATGCTCCAGGCCCTCACTAACGGCCGAAATACGCGTTAAATCCTAGGTACGACAAAGGTATAGTGTGATATTTCGGCACCACGGTTCAATGAAAAAAACTACGTACTTATTCTTTACTCGGCCCACGGATAAGCGTATGATTTCTTCTATAATGAACTCTGTGGCGTACGCTAAACTAACTCCGCAGTCACCTTATGTCTGCTCCTGACCTGATGACTACCGAGCCAAGCCAAAAGCTCTTCGAAACAGGTCGCTACACTCACGGAATACCCCTGGCATACCCATCAAGAGTTTGCCACATCCGACCTCTCCGGCAATTTTTCTGGCCACTCCCAAGATCGAGGACTTACCCGGTATAACCGTAATGCCATGCACGAGTACGCTACAAGGCGCTCAAAAAAACGCTACGTGTATAGTTTCTTAATTCCGGATGAGGAGCCAGCACAAAAAATAATCGTGTGGGCTGGAGAAGCCAAGACCCGCTCTGCCGCTGCCGCCAAGACTTCAAATAAGTCAGGGATAGGATTAAAACGTTGAACTTCACAGCCTAAATTATACGCCAAAGCTGCCAACATCTAAGAACTGCTCTCCACTACCTGCCCCGACTGCGGCACCTGATCCAGCAACGTATCTTCCAAGTCTAGAAGCTCATCTCCCGTGAGTATAATGGTCAGCCGAATCCGCTCGAAGGCCATCACCGCGAACAGGCTCGCACTGAGCAATGCCCCTACATCGTAGGCAGCAAGGCAATGATGGCTAAGAAAAAAAAAGCAACTCTGTGGCCACGATATCCTCGCCAATACGACGCACGTGCTGTCTGGGAAAAGCCGACTCTTCGATGTACACAACCTCGAGATCAACCGAATCCAGGACAGTATGTTCAATCATAATGACCGCATCGAAATGGACAGGAAGAGGGTGCCCGTGTTAATAGACAAAAAATCTTTCACCCGACGCAGTGCCAACGGATGGTTCTCCTTAGCACCAAAGGTCCGCTCCGCCACCGCGGCAATGCCATCCATAGCCTTACAATGAAAATTCGGTGAGGAGAAACGAGCATAGGCTGGCTCGGCCAATACCTGACTCACAGCTGCGTGACCGGCATAATCTCCCGCCTCCACCAGACGATCTCGATCTAGGCCGGCCATGGTCCTACTAGAGCTTCGGCAACTGGGACTGTGTGCAGATAAATGACTCGTTTGTTCGTGCTCATAACTTATTTCTTTCTCATTGTAACAGCCGTAGTTGTGGCACAATAAATGATGGAGGAATCTTTTTTTTGCATTCTGTCGCCTCTTATCATATGAAACCTATCCTTTACTTGGCGTAGCCCACGACCCTTCGCTCTCGAATTACCGTAACGCGAATCTGGCCGGGGTAGGTTAAATTATTTTCAATTTTCTCGACGATATCTTTGCAAAGCATATAGGCCTTATCGTCGTCCACACTCTCAACGTTGACCACGACCCGGACTTCCCGACCGGCCTGAATGGCATAAGCCTTGGCCACGCCATCGAAACTCGTGGCAATCTTCTCAAGATCCTCAAGGCGCTTGACGTAGTTTTCCAAGAGTTCCTTACGCGCCCCAGGGCGAGCACCCGAAAGACTGTCCGCGGCCTGGATCAGAACAGCCAAAATGGACTTGGGTGGTGTATCTTCATGGTGCGCTGCAATGGCATGTACGATATCTTTGCTCTCGTTGTACTTCTTGGCCAGATCTGCACCTATGGTGGCATGTGGGCCTTCCACTTCGTGGTCTACAGACTTGCCAATATCATGTAATAGACCAGCACGCTTGGCTTTTTTTATATCAAGGTCCAATTCGGCAGCAATAATGCCGCCGAGGAAGGCAACTTCCAAGGAATGCTGCAAGACGTTCTGGGAAAAACTAGTACGGTATTGCAGTTGCCCAAGGAGCCGGATAAGTTCAGGGTGAATACCGTGCACGGCTACATCGAAGGTAGCCTGTTCGCCTACCTCCCGCACTTTAATATCGAGCTCATGCTCGACCTTACACACGATATCCTCGATGCGGGCTGGATGAATACGGCCGTCGCTTATAAGCCTTTCCAGAGCCAACTTAGCTACTTGGCGACGCAAAGGATTATAGGCTGAGAGTATGACAGTTTCAGGTGTATCATCGATGATCAGATCCACACCGGTGGCTGCCTCGAGAGCACGAATATTACGACCTTCACGGCCGATAATACGACCCTTCATATCCTCACTAGGCAGAGTCACGGTCGTAACCGTCTGCTCAGCCACATAATCACCGGCATAACGCTGTATGGCGGTAACCAAGATCTCCTTAGACTTACGCACCGCATTTTCTTTGGCTTCGGTTTCAATCTGACGGATCATTTTGGCCGACTCATGACGTATCTTGGCCTCAGTATCCATGAGCAACTGCTGCTTTGCCTCCTCGGCAGTCAGGCCAGAAATTTCTTGAAGTTTATAGATTTTTTCCATCTCTTGAGTCTCTAAACGCTCCTCGCGCTCTATGAGTAGCCGTTCCTTCTGTGTGAGGCTCTTTTCGAAGGCAAGCACATCGCTTTCTTTTTGTATGGCCTTCTCCAGTCGGCCTTCCAGTCGCTCTTCCTTTTCCAGGACTTTCACCTCGCGCTTCTTAAGATCTCGCTCACGCTCCTTAAAGTCCTGCTCCATCTCCCGCTTCTGATTTATAATTTCATCGGCAACCTGAAGTTTAGCTTCCTTCTTGTGTGCCTGCGCCTCCTTATGTGCCTCCTCGACAATACGATTTGCTAGTTCCCGGGCATCGGTCAACTTTTTACGAGTCAAAAAACTTAGTAGGCAATGTCCCCCTACCGCGCCCACAAACATACTGCCTAGGACATACATCGTAGCATACTCAGTCATAATCTCTCCTCTATGGTATACAGGCTTAACGCCTGATAATTCCTACTATAACGGCTACCGGATCTATCCCCTCTCTGCAGCGACAACTTAAACAGACTGAGTAAACCGATAGCCACAGACCTTCGAAGTCGGGACGCAAGGAAACACATAAATATCAAGGGCAGGAGCACATCGGAACATCAGGAGGGAAAGACAACCATATCACTTACGCCGATGTCACGTCCGTGTTATGCATGGTTACAGGAACAATTGATAATTAGCCCTTAAAATTCGCCTATGCCTAGCTGCGGCGTCAGATATTAAGTCCATAAGAAGGCTATATTGCCAAATTTATTTAAAACAGTTAATAATATCAGACATCATAATGAATAGTCAAGACTCCTCGCGGAGCTGATCTACACACAGGCCCACGCAAAAAAATAACACTATATATGTTCTGGTTGACTCAAAAAAAACGCTGATGCAATCGCCGCTCTACCAAATAGATATGCCAGTTTCTATTATAGTCCTATGCTACGACAATACTGCCAACTTACACCTATATATTTAACAAGACTCAGACCAAGCCTTGATCTAATCGGAAAACTCCCAATTATAACGTAAAAAAATAATCTATCAATCTAATAGCCAAAAAATGAATATTTTTCTAACTAAAATCATTGCCTGACCCTTCGAGCTACCTTAAACAGCATACCACAAAATCTCTGACCTTCTCCATATAATAGAGATCCACTTCAATCCTAAATAAAAATATTGACGCCTAATACCGATAATTACAGTTATATATGCCTTAAATTAGCCCATCCTGGCTTGACCTTGAGTTTTCTGAGTAGCCATTCGACCTACTCCAGTAAACATTCTCGGCCTTGAGCGTTACCATGGTAAAATAACAGCACGTCCAATATAATTCGAGTAGTCCATGAACTCCTATAGATATAGTGCCTTCTGCCCTACAACCGAAAATCAAGGTTTACGCTGTAGGTTCACCTGCCGTCCACGCCCTACAGCTAAGATTCCGGCTGGGACATCTTTGGTGATCACTGAACCCGCTCCGACTAAACTGCCTTCACCAATACGTACCGGCGCCACCAACGCCGCATTACTACCTATAAAGGCTTGGTCTTCAATATGAGTCTCGTGCTTGCGTTTGCCATCATAATTACAAGTGATGGTCCCAGCCCCAATATTCACCTCAGCGCCGATACGGGCGTCGCCCAAATAGGTCAAATGCCCAGCTTTAGAACCCGGACCTAGGGTAGATTTTTTCACCTCAACAAAGTTGCCCACAGCTGCCCCATCCTGAAGTAAAGTCCCAGGTCGTAACCGAGCAAAGGGTCCGACTTTGGTCCCAACCTCAATGCGTGCACCCTCTAGATGGCTAAATGACTTCACCTCTGCCCCCTTACCCACGGTACTATTCAGGAGTACTGTATGAGAGGCAATGCGCGCCCCGGCAGCCACAGTCGTACTCCCGTAAAGCTCACAGGGTCCGGTTACCTCGCAGCCCCGCTCGAGCCGGACCCGTGGCCCGATACGCACTGTGTCTGGGGCACGTATGGTCACGCCGTATTGTAGCCATTCCCGGATAATAATCTCCCGCTTAAACTCCTCAGCCGCGATGAGCTCTGCCGGACTATTGATGCCCAATAGGTATAGGTTATCGCCACAATTGATATCCACTACGCAAAGGTTCTCCGCAACTGCTAGGCCAACAAGATCAGTAATATAAAACTCGCCGCTTTTGTTGTAATTGGTCAATTTGGTAAGCAGTGTAGCCATAGTTGCCAATTTGAGGCAATAGACGCCGACATTAATCTCGCTCGTTTCCGGCTCCCAATGCTGAACATTATAGTCTTTTGCCTCCACGATGGCTACAACCCGTTGATTCTGGCGCACGATGCGGCCGAAGGCAGCCCCCGGGTCATCCATTAACATGGTCATAAAGGATAAATCGGCATCGGCAGCGATAGATTTCTCTATAAAACGCAAGATACGATCTCCTGACAATAAAGGCGTATCTCCATTGACCACCACTAACCTAGTGAGCCCGACTATATCTAGCACTGGCCATGCCATTTGGAGGGCATGGCCAGTGCCTAGCTGTCGGGCTTGGAGAATCCAATGTAGATCCTGTCCAACGAAGGCTCGCTTCACATCATTGTGCATATAACCGACTACAGTCCAAAGGCGATCCTTAAACAAAGGTATCAGGGCTTCAAACACATACCAGAGCATAGGCTCACCTAGAATTTCCACTAGCACCTTGGGCTGCGAGGAGTACATCCTTGTCCCTTTACCCGCAGCAAGTACAAGACAACCACACGTCATATCGTACATAGTAATTCCTTTCATGCGTCACCAGTAACTAGTTCGTCACTTAGTCGCTATAAATGGCACCCAGCCGGACGCTGCAGTCTTGCGACAGTTATAGACAAAAAACAGACTGTCGCCAGCCTGTTTTTTTTGCCTATAACTGTCCGAAACCCGCGTACAAGGACCATAACGGATCTCATCTCTTTCCGCACGCGTTAATGAGTCAACTCTGCCACCTTCATACGTACCAGAGCCCGTTGTAGGGCAACCAGAGCATAAGTATGAGAAAGCTTATCCCGGGCCTGCACTAGACGGACTTCAGCACGTTCTTTGGCCTTCTTAGCACGCTCTAGATCAATCTCTTCCGCTTTTTCAGCAGATTCAGCCAATACTGTCACTTTATTGCATAAAATCTCGACAAAACCACCGGATACAAAAACAAAATACGTCTTTCTACCCTTCTTGTAATAAAAATTGCCGATACGCAAAGCGGATAGAAAAGGAATATGATCCGGCAGGACACCAAACTCACCTTCGAAACCCGGTGCACCGACATAATCGACTACCTGGCTCAAAACAAGCTTGTCTGGGGTGATGATTTCCAGTTGAAGCGATTTTTCCATAGATACCTCCAGGATCATAACTATCGGGTAGCCTTAGACTTTTCGATAGCCTCATTGATATCGCCGACCATATAAAATGCACCTTCAGACAGGTTGTCATACTTTCCAACCAAAATATCCTGGAAACCGCGAACTGTATCTTCTAGCTTCACATAGCGTCCAGCCTTGCCAGTAAATTGTTCGGCCGCATAAAAAGGCTGGGACAGAAAACGTTGAATCTTGCGTGCACGGGATACAATAAGCTTATCCTCGTCGGAAAGTTCATCTATACCCAGGATCGTAATAATATCTTGCAAATCTTTATATTTCTGAAGCATCTGTTGCACCGAGCGAGCCGTAGTGTAGTGATCTATGCCAAGAACGTTGGGATCAAGGATACGTGAGGTAGAGTCGAGCGAATCTACGGCAGGATAAATACCAAGCTCAGCAATTTGGCGAGAAAGCACTAATGTACCATCCAAGTGGGAAAAAGTTGTAGCCGGCGCTGGATCAGTCAAATCGTCAGCGGGCACGTATACGGCCTGTACTGAAGTAATAGAACCCTTGATAGTAGAAGTAATACGCTCCTGAAGTTCGCCAAGATCAGTACTCAAGGTCGGCTGATAACCAACCGCGGAGGGCATGCGGCCAAGAAGTGCCGACACCTCGGAACCAGCCTGGGTGAAACGAAAAATGTTGTCGATAAAAAGTAGCACGTCCTGGCCTTCCTCGTCGCGGAAATACTCAGCGCAAGTGAGGGCGGTCAGGGCCACTCGTGCTCGAGCCCCCGGGGGCTCGTTCATCTGACCATAAATCAAGCTAGCCTTATCAATAACACCGGCAGCGATCATTTCGTGATAAAGATCGTTGCCCTCTCTGGTGCGCTCACCCACGCCAGCAAAAACAGAGATACCGCCATGTTGCTTAGCAATATTGTTGATGAGCTCCATGAGAATAACAGTCTTACCCACTCCGGCGCCACCAAATAGGCCCATCTTGCCGCCTTTAGGAAAAGGAATAAGCAAGTCAATAACTTTGACGCCGGTCTCCAACAATTCAACCGTAGTGCTCTGCTCGGTAAACTTAGGGGCCTCGCGGTGTATAGGCAACATTTTATCGGCCTTAATAGGACCCTTCTCGTCTACGGGACGCCCAATAACATTCATGATGCGGCCGAGGGAAGCTTTGCCAACTGGAACCAAGATGTATTTGCCTGTATCCATGCAATCCATGCCGCGCACTAAACCATCGGTGGCGTCCATGGCGATTGTCCGCACGACGTTATTTCCAAGATGCTGAGCAACCTCGACAATCAGGTCAGGCGCATCAGCATTATTGGGATTTCTTATCTCCAACGCGTTCAAAATATGTGGTAAATTACCCTCCTTAAACTCAACGTCGACGACTGCGCCAATGACCTGCGTAATTTTACCAATGTTTGTACTCATTATATTCATGCTCCCTTATATTAACCTTTCAACGCTTCGGCGCCGCCAACGATGTCCATGAGTTCCCTGGTAATCTCCGCCTGCCTTGTCTTGTTGTATAACAAGGTCAAGAACCCAATCATATCGTCGCAAGCCCTAGTGGCATTATCCATTGCAGCCATACGGGCGGCATGTTCGCTAGCTGAGGTGTCGAGCATACCCCGATAGATCTGGGCTTTGATGAAGCGAGGCAACAGTTCCGCCATCAAGTTCTCTACCATGGGTTCGTAGGTATACTCAGCCGACGCACTCATATTTTCATCAACCTCGATTTTAGCCTCATACTGAGCGATAGGCAGGATAGACCGAATCACCGGCACCTGTTTAGACATACTCAGGAACTGACTATAGATGACGATAGCCTCATCCAGTTCGCCAGCCATATACGCGCTGATAACATCAGTACTAATGGAATTAGCCAGAGTAAAATCAAAATTATTTACCTGATCAATAAATGCCTTGACTAGCTCATAGGTCAGCTTGCATACTGAATCACGACCTTTTTTGCCAATACAATAGAACTTAACCACTTTACCATCAGCCTGTTTAGTCCAAGCCAAATTTAGGGCAGTAGTTATAAGATTATTGTTGAAACTGCCGCACAGGCCGCGATCAGAGGTCACCAAAATGATGCCCACAGCCTTGATCTCCCTACGTATTTTGAAGAGTGGGTGGACCGAAGCCTCGACTTTAGCAGATAAATCCCTCAATATCTCATCGAACTTATCGGCATAAGGCCGAAAACGGTCAATATGCTGATGGGCACAGCGTAACTTCGCCGAAGCCACCATGTTCATAGCCTTAGTAATTTGTTTAGTCTTCTTAACCGCGGTAATTTTCTGCAGGACATCCTTCAAAGATGGCATTGCCGTATCCCTCCGATGTCCGACGTCTAGACTTGAAAATCTTTCTTAAATTCCTCGACAGCAGCCTTCAGCTTTGGCTCGATGGTACTGTCAATCACCTGCTTCTCACGTATATATTTGAGCACATCACTCTTGAAGTTACGCATGAACTCAAGATACTCGGTCTCAAACTTGCGTATCTTATCCACGGACACATCATCCATGAAGCCCCTGGTAGCGGCGTACATTGAGGCTACCTGCTCCTGCATTGGCATGGGTTGATACTGGGGCTGCTTAAGCAACTCTACCAGACGAGCGCCACGGTTGAGCTTAGCCTGAGTGGCCTTGTCCAGATCGGAACCGAACTGAGCGAAGGCTGCCAACTCACGATACTGGGCTAAATCTAGACGCATGGTGCCCGCGACCTGCTTCATAGCTTTGGTCTGGGCGGCACCACCCACCCGAGAAACTGAGAGACCAACGTTAATAGCTGGCCGAATACCGGCGTTGAATAGTGCCGGCTCCAGATAAACCTGACCGTCGGTGATAGAAATGACATTAGTAGGAATGTACGCGGATACATCGCCAGCCTGAGTCTCTATGATAGGCAAGGCAGTCATAGAGCCGGCACCTTTATTATCGGACATCTTGGCCGCGCGCTCCAGTAGGCGAGAATGCAGATAGAAAATATCCCCCGGGTAAGCCTCACGCCCTGGAGGACGGCGAAGCAGCAACGACATCTGACGATAGGCCACAGCCTGCTTAGATAAATCATCGTATACGATGAGGGCATGCTTGCCATTGTCACGGTAGTATTCGGCCATGGTGGCGCCGGTGTAAGCCGCTATAAATTGCAGTGAAGCTGGTTCTGATGAAGTAGCGGATATGATAGTAGTATTCTCCATAGCTCCATAACGACGTAGAGTGTCAGCCACTAAAGCGACAGTAGCTCGTTTCTGGCCGATGGCTACATAAAAACAGTAAACGTCACTATCACGTTGGGCCAAGATAGCGTCCAGTCCGACCGCAGTCTTACCGACCTGACGGTCGCCTATGATCAACTCACGTTGGCCTCGGCCTATGGGTGTCATGGCATCAATAGCTTTAAGGCCCGTGAACATGGGCTCATGCACACTTTTACGTTGAACGATGCCTGGGGCCTTGCGCTCTACTGGCCGCATGTCCGTAATATCGATAGGGCCCAGACCATCGATGGGCTGACCCAAAGGGTTAAGAACGCGGCCCATGGTCGAATCGCCCACTGGTACCGAGAAAATCTTGCCAGTACGTTTAACTCTGTCGCCTTCCTTAATCTCATTGGCCTCGCCCAGCACCGCCACACCTACATTGTCCTCTTCTAGGTTAAGCACCATACCCATTAGACCGCCAGGGAATTCTAGAAGCTCCATGGCCATAGCGTTCTGCACGCCATATACGCGAGCGATACCGTCGCCCACATATAATACCGTTCCGGTTTCACTCATCTCCACACGATTTTCGTAATGTTGTATCTGCTCCTCAATAATTTTACTGATTTCCTCGGCTTTGATCTGCATGGTCCTACTCACCCCTCGTGATATTGTCTTTCAGAATAGACAGTTGGGCCCGCAAGCTCGTATCTATCACTTTGTCACTTACTTGTAACGTTAGTCCACCCAAGATCGCCGGATCCACCTTGAAAATTAGATCAATCTTGCGACCGGACTGCACTTCCAATTTGACCTTGAGCTCAGCCTGCTTGGGATAGGCCAGTGCGATGGCAGTAGTCAGCACGCCACGGACCATACCATTTTCGATATCTAAAAGTGCCTGAAAGGCAGTGTCGATCTCGGGTAAAATAGCCAGCCGGCCCTTGTCGGCCAGGAGCGAACAAAAAATATATACCATCTGGCACGCATCGATCTTACTCAACAAAGCCACGATCAATTTCTTCTTCTCAGCCGTACCAATTATGAAATTCTTAAAAATCTGCACTAATTCTGGCGTGTCTGCAAAAATTACGACTAGCCCAGCTAAATCTTTTCCATAAATTTTAAGCTCCGCCAATCCATACCTTTTGCCAATAGCAAACAAGGCGCTAGCATACCTACGCGCTGCGATGTTCCGGATCATGGGAACACCACCTTTATTAAACATTTGTCAATAAACTTCTTATGTTCCTCATTAGTCAATTTTTCTTCAAGTATCTTCTGTGCTGCGTCGACGATGAGGTCGGCTAATTTACTGTGTAGGACCTTACGGGCGGCCACAATCTCATTAGCCGAAGCCATGGCGGCCTGAGCCTTTATATGCTCTGCGACAGCCTTAGCTTTATCGATGATAGCGGCCTTCACAATCTCGCCTTGAACTTTGGCTTCGGTCAGGAGCCTTAAACGCTCAGCATCTATGTTAGCAATGGCATACTCCACCTCTTGCAGTTTTTGGACAGCACTTTTTTTACGATTATCAAGATCAGCCAGCTCGTTTTCAATGTTGTAGCGTCTAGATTTAAAGAACTCAGCAATCTTCTTGCCACCGACCCAATATATAATACCGATAAAAATAACAAAATTAGCTACACGGAATAAGAAATTCTTCCAATCGCTGTGTATGCCCGCGTATTTATCACTGTCTGAGGCATAGACCACAGCTGCCGATAGCAGTACTATAACTACGAGGCTCCAGGAAATATTCATTTTTTTCACTGCGACTCCCTCACCGTACCTAATTATATTTATGAGAGAACCTTGTCCACGACCTTCTGGGCGAACTCACCAATCTGGTCTTTAAGGCTGTCCATTGCAACATTGACCTGGACCGCGGTAGTTTTACGGACACCAATCAAATGCGTCTGGGCCTCTTTCACGGCGTATTCGATCAATAACCTATCTTCCTGAGCTGACTCGTCCTTAAAACGCTGACGCTCTGAAGTGGCTTTGGCGTTTGCATCGATCAGAGCTGCCTTGTAACTCTGCATCTTACTTTTAGCGTCATCGGAAATTTTTTCTACCTCGGATAACAGACTACTCATAATATCGGCGCGCTTCTTAATCTGCTCACGGATCGGCTTGATCAGTAGCATATTCAGTATAACCAGAGTGACTAAAAAATTAATAAGCTGCACAAAAAAAGTTACATCAAGATCGATCATTACGTTCCCCTGATAAATGGTTGTGAATTGTAGTACAAAAAAATTTGGCTACTAATCAATCCACCCTTTTATTGTCAAACCTTTCTTGCTCGAGGGTAGGCCAACGACATTTCTAAGCTCATGATATTATTAATCATTAATGATTGATGATTTCCATTCTTATGGGAAACTAAATGTTCCAATTCCAACTCCAGGTATTATAGATTTTCCATTCAACAATAGTCCCTTCTTTAGTCACCAACGCCGGAATAGTATAGGCCCGTGAACATCGATTTGTATAGAGCCGCGCGCTTAAAGACAGTTCGCTATCCACCTGCCTGCTCAAGATATATTGACTATTTAAAACCGAATTTTGATCCGACTGCACTTGCTCACAATGATAGCTCATCTTACCTAGTTGGTCGATCTCAGTTCCAAAAATGTATTGGTGTGTCCTTGTTCATACACCTTACAACTCTTTTTAATTCGTTCCCGTCGTCTCCGAATGATCGTTACGCCCCACACCCAAACGTCCCGGAATCGTCCGTGCTGCAAACCGCCAACCAAGCTTCTGGCCTATAGCCCAGAGCATCATCGTCCGCCCTACTGGGTTCCCACCTCTCTCACATATAAAACTACCTCGACGCATAGAAATATTCAGCACTAACCCAATGAGACATCCATTCACGATCATGGCGCTGCCGCCATAGCTGATAAAAGGCAACGAGATGCCTACTACAGGCATGAGGCCGAGCACCATGCCCATATTTATGCAGATCTGCCAAAAAAAATGGAAGAGAACTCCAGCCGCTAAGAAACTCCCAAAGCGGTCCCGTGCATCCCTTACCGTGGTAAAAATGCTGAGTAAAAACAGACAAAATAGACCTACTAGGATTAAGCAACCCACAAATCCCCATTCTTCACCAAAAACTGCTACTGCAAAATCTGTGTGCTTTTCCGGCAAAAAACGCAGCTGGCTTTGAGTTCCGGCCATAAACCCCTTCCCCCATATCTGGCCGGAACCAATAGCGATCTGCGACTGGATAATATGGTAGCCAGCACCTCTGGGGTCTACGGTCGGATCCATAAATGTCAAAATCCGCCGCTTCTGGTAATCGTGCAGATACGTCCAGACCAACGGTAGGAGCGCCGGAATACCTACCAATAAGCTGCGGAAGACCTTTGTTGTCAATCCCCTATACAAGATAAGCCCGCCTAAGATCAAAAGAATGTTTAGTCCTGAGCCCAGATCCGGCTGCATAACAACCATCACCGCTGGAATCAGGAACACCCCCAACACCAGAGCTAATTCCTGAAAACCTAATCGACCCTGATTGCGCGAAAGCAGTAATGAACCGAGCAGGAGCACACTGATCTTAGCCACCTCGCTAGGTTGGAAGCTAAAAAATCCGACATTAATCCACCGCCGTGCACCCATGGCTGTCTGCCCTACGAATGGAACTACCGCCAGCAGAAGCACCGTAATCACAAACGCAGGCCAAGCCATAGTAGAAAACCGACGATAGTCTACGATGAGAAAAAGACACAGTCCTGGCAGGCTAAGCAGTCCCCAGAGGAGCTGCTTTTTGTAGAATGGATTTAGACTGACCCCCTCTTCCATACGATAGCCGCTGGCGGAGTAAAGATTAAGCACCCCAATGCCAAATAAAGTCAGGGTCAGGCCTATAAGCGGCCAATTAACCATAGTAAACAAGCGACGATCAAAAGACATACGAGGGGAGATGTAAAGAGCGTAGGTCGCTAAAATTAGCCCTGCTTGCCTGGTTTGTCTGTTTTAGACGGCCCGAATAAATAATCATATACCCCTCGTACTACCGGACCGGCCATGGTACCACCGTGGCCGCCGTGCTCCACCATACAAACCACCACATAGTTCTGGCCGTCCTTCTGTCCCCAAGTAGCCAACCAGGCATGGTCGCGAAATGTATAGGGCACATCCTCGGTATTCTGGCGTTCCTGGCCAATTTTGACCACTTGGGCCGTACCAGTCTTAGCGCCTAGCCGCGCATCCGACCGCTTAATAATCTGGGCCGTGCCACGCTCCACGGTCTGGACCATGGCATCCAAAATGACATCGCGCTGCACGCGAGTCAATGCCAGCTCACCTTGGTTAAATGGTAGCGCCCCGGCTATCAGATTGGGCTTGAACACGTGGCCGCCGTTCATGAGAGCAGCCACGAACCGCGCCACTTGGAGTGGCTGGACGAGTATGTAGCCCTGGCCGATACCTAAATTGAGTGTCTCGCCGCCATGCCATCCATCGCCAAAGCGCTTATGCTTCCACTCCCTAGACGGGACCAGCCCGCCCTTCTCGTGAGGCAAATCAATACCCGTAGGGCTACCGAAGCCTGCGATCTGGGCATAACGGGCAATGCGGTCCACCCCAAGCCTTTCAGCCAGTTGATAAAAATAGACGTCGCAGGAATGCACCAACGCCTCGCGCAAGTTGAGCATGCCGTGCCCGCCCTTATGCCAACAGCGGAAAGTGAGCTTGCCCAGCTGATACTCGCCCGGACAAAAAAATGTAGAACCAGGAATAATAGCATTCTCGTGCAGGCCGCAAGCAGCCACCAAGAGCTTCCACACTGAACCAGGTGGATAGGTACTTTGGATAACCCGATTCTGGAGTGGATGCCGTGGATGCTCTAGGAGTGCACCCCATTGCCGTTGCGAGAGCCCAACCGTAAAACTATTGTTATCATAAGTGGGCCGTGTAACCAATGCTAGGACTTGACCGACATAGGGATCGAGCACTACTATGCTCCCAGCCTGGTCCTCAATGAACTTGGCCGCATGTTCCTGGAGCTTGACGTCCAGACTGAGGGTGACATCTTCTCCGCCGGTGGGTGTCCGGGCCATTTCTTTGTTCAGGTGGCGACCAAGAACATCCACTTCGATCTCGTTAAGGCCTTTAGTGCCGCGTAGACGACGTTCTAGCACATATTCCAAGCCTTGTTTACCCACTAAGTCACCCAACCCGAGCAAGGGATCCTTTTCCAGTTCCTCTTCACTCGCCTCGGCCACGTAACCCAATACGTGGGCCATTGTCCGGCCTTGGGGATAGATACGCCGCGGCCGGACCATGATCTCTAGGCCGGGCCAAAACATAACGTTAGCCTCTACCTGGGCGACGATCTCCGTAGTCACGTCAGGCACAAGGACTAAACGCTCGAAAGGCTTGACCCGCCGCCTGCCCTGGTCAAAACGTTTACGCAGAACCTCATGCTCGATCCCGGTCCATTGACTAACTTGGGCAAGAGTACCTTCCTGGTCCCGGCAATCCTCCCGCACTAGGGTCAGAGCATAAGAAGGCCGATTAACCGCTAAGAGTACCGCGTTACGGTCGCGCAACTGACCGCGGGGAGCGTAAATAAGCTCTTCCCGATGCTGGTTGACCCGAGCCTGTTCAGCCAAGCTTGCCCCTTTAATCACCTGCAGATACCACAGCCTAAGGCTAAAAATACAAAACATACTCATTATGAGCACCTGCAAGAGCACCAGACCGGACCTAGGGGCAACCTGAACCTCAGATTCAGATAGGTACGTCATAGATGGGCCCCGATCTACGAAATTTGAAAGTCACGTACCAGGACGGGACAAAAATTACAGCCTGCTGATAGCTTTCCCGAAGTAGCATTCCAGGGGTGAGCTGATAGTCCTGCAATGCGGCAATTATCTGCACAAGTAGGTAATGCCAAACCCCCAGATAGGCGCCAAAAAGGAGGGTAAAGAGGAAATTTTTGGTCTCAAAGAACCAGGCCCCGGCAGAGAACAGCATCGCCACAATCGCATACCACAGGAGCCCCGATCCAAAAGCCAGGCTCCCTGAACCTTCCTGGATAAGAATCCATAGTACGGAAAGCCAAATGGTCTGCTGCCAGCGACCTTCCTGAAGACTAACTACCAGCCCAACCACAAGGAAATCTACTCCAGGAAATAACGTCTGTAACCAACAGGCAATATCAGTAAAAATGAACCACCATAGGGCGTTTCTCAGGAAAACCCGGGGTCGGGTTACAACTTCCCGGGCAAGCTCGGTCATAAAAGATCCTTAAATGTATGAAACCCTTACAACCAGCCGACAAATCAATCTCAGCGACCTTCTAGCACGAGACTCTGGTCGCGAATAGGTAGCAATCCCTTGCCGGCACCTGCGCAAGCACCACTCACAGCATCTTCAATTACTCTATTTTAACCAAAGGCTTCAACCTCCGACTGAACTTTCGCCTTGGGGATGTCTGAGGAGAAGCAGCTCTTCAAGATTCTGAAAATCTACTAGAAGTTCAGCTTTAACGATCTTGAACAGAGAAATGTCAGTCTGCTCCACATTATGAACTCGGGCCACAGGCAACCCTTTAGGAAAAATACCAGCCATACCCGAAGTAACGAGCAGCTCCCCAACCTCCATCTCGTTGTTCAGCGGTACGTATAGAACATCTAGCAGAGCACCAATACCACGCCCCATCAAAATGCCCGATGTGCGGTGCGTCTGTCCAAGCACTGCGATACGACTGTTAGAGTCAGTCAAAAGGAGTACTGTGGATATAGTTGGCCCCACCCGTAGTAACCGCCCTACAACCCCCTCAAGGGTGACGGCAGGCATATTGACTGCCAACCCATCCCGATTGCCCTTGCTCACCACAAGTGTCTCCAACACAGCATTAGGCCCAACACGCAACGCCAGTACCTTAGCTCCCACCACCTCCCAAGTTTCCGGCGGGGTGAAAATCATAAGCGAACGCAGCCGCGTAACTTCAGCTGCTTCCTCGCGAACCCGAGCTAGCTCGGCCTTAAGCTCATTCTGGTGCTGCTTAAGTGCCTCATTCTCTTGCTCCACGCCAACTAAATACAAATATCGATTCCAGGCACTAAAACACTTCCAGAACATCCATTTGGCTGGCAATACAGACCAACCCAAGAATTGTAGGCCAGTAGCCGTGGCCAAATTATCCAGATAACCAGTGCGAATATTCCACGAGTACAGACTCACATACAAAAAAAGAACCAGTAGAATCGATAGTTTAATACTACGAGGTACGAGTTTAATCTATCGTAACCTCCCTCAAAATATCCAAGTTATCCAATATTTTTCCCGAGCCAAGTACAACTGTGGACAACGGATCGTCCACCACGGTTATGGGGAGCGACGTCTCCTCACGCAGAAGTTGATCAAGCCCACGCAGAAGCGCCCCACCACCAGTAAGCACAATACCACGGTCTACGATGTCCGCAGCTAGCTCTGGCGGAGTTTGTTCCAAGGCAATGCGCACCGCCTGAACGATGGAATCCACCTGCTCCGAGATCGCCTTGCGGATTTCCTCGGAGGTTATAAGGATGTTCTGGGGAATGCCTGTGACTAAATCTCGACCCTTGACCTCCATTTCCTCTTCTTGAACTAAAGGGTAAGCTGAGGCGATCTTAATCTTGATGGCTTCAGCCGTGCTCTCACCGATAAGCATATTATATTTACGCTTAACGTGGATCATTATGGCTTCGTCCATCTTGTCGCCACCCACACGCACACTCTTAGAATAAACCACGCCCGAAAGAGAAATTACTGCCACCTCGGTGGTACCACCACCGATGTCCACAACCATATTTGAGGTTGGGTCTTCGATGGGCAAGTCGGCGCCCATGGCCGCAGCCATGGGCTCTTCGATAAGATAGACCTCCCGAGCGCCGGCCGAAAGCGCTGATTCTTTTACCGCGCGCTTCTCTACTTGGGTAATTCCCGTGGGCACGCATATGATGATACGAGGCCGGACCATACGTCGAGAGTTATGTACTTTGGAAATAAAATGTCGAAGCATCTCTTCGGTAATCTCGAAATCCGCAATGACGCCATCCTTCATAGGACGTATAGCAACAATATTACCCGGAGTACGGCCGAGCATTCGCTTAGCCTCATTGCCCACGGCAAGAACCTTATTCACGCCGCGAGAATTCTGCTTCACCGCTACTACACTCGGTTCGCGCAGCACGATACCTTGGCCCTTGACGTAAACGCAGGTGTTGGCCGTGCCCAAATCGATTGCAAGGTCGTTGGAAAACATCCCCAGAATAAAATCCAAAATTTTGGACATACTGTCTCACTTGCCATCCCAGGAAGGAAGGCAACTACACTCGATACCACATAAGAGATCTAAACTCCCTACCACCCAAGAATTATATGTTAGTCAATGAAACCGGGCTACCACGCAATATCTATCGTAGGACAGAGGATGATGAACCCAAATACAACTAATACATGCCCAAATCTAATTTTTCTCATTACTACCTCTACGTACGTCAACATCATAACCTAAGATTCACCTAGACGCCGGCTCCGATGTCTTAGTCCGAATAGAACTGTCACCACCCGGAACTACTTCTTCTACAATATAGCCAACTTCGGCTCTAAAATGTAACCTTATAAGGATATATTTAACAAACAGCATGCCCTACGTAACGCACTCACTGCTGACGCCGTCTCGGATACGTCACCTAGATTATCTGCCCATAGCTCTCTTAGAACATCTGACGACCTATTGAAACGCCTTGCAGCGCACTTAATAATTAGCCAATCGAGCCTGAACGTCCTCTTTTGCCGGTTCTGGCCACATTAACTATCAGATCGATCCGGACTGCCTAGATACACCCAAATACTGACACGTCACCACCTTACTCCGGCCTATACTATCTATTTCGACTCTAGTTCCAGCCGGCCGATGATATAGTCTTGGCCAACATCAGCTACAGCACACCGTAACACCTTGTAGAACTTCATGACGCTTGACCTATTTTCAATATCAATAGCTGTACCTAAATTATAATCAGAACTAGCAGACGTGGACCTAAGGACCTTCGAAACTACTATCGATTGTGGCCGATATTAATTCCACAACTACTCCCCCAGCCGCAATGCTCACCTGGCTGACCTGCTAACAGGCCAGTAAAACAATAGTTCCTCCGGTGGTGGTAGTGGCAAGTAGTGCATTGGCTCAGTCTAACTCTTGACTAGACTAAGGCCGGATATTATAATTCGCTGCCTGAACATTCACCGGCTCAGATAGATACTCACTCCTTATTGAACAGTAATACATAGAAACATTTTGAAGACAATTGAGTGACATGTCAAGGGGGCATCTGCCTAAAAAATTGAGCCCTAGAGGTGGCGTCCGTCCGGATAGAAGTACAGCCCGCCCGTCCTTTTTAAGGACAGCTTAGATTAGTCCAAACCGTGGGCTATCTATGTCCACCAGCTCGATCTCAGAGCCCCGCTGCAATTACACTAAAAGATTTTACATAAGTATCATAAAGCCCCAGTTCAGGCGTGGCCAGCCATCCACCCGTCCTCCCTGATGAATTGCCCGCCCTGTTAGATCACTACAGCGCCTGCTACAGTCATGAAGCTGCCATATATATCAACTGCCTAATCACCAGCACTGACTCCACCGATTTGGATATCGGCTACCGCCTTCATTAGTTTGAAAAGCAGAGTTTCATCTTTCTAAAAAAAATCTTGCGTCAACGGATTGCTAACTAACTCCTAAAGATCAGATAGAATTCACCTGTGAATGTAGGCAGCTACTCAGCCTTATTCTGTTACAAGTACTTAACTACCTGATAAATTTGACCTTTGATGACAACTATCTGGACGCTTTAATATAACGTATGTGCACATCGTCAAGCTAGATGCTTTATCCTTTTCAGAACAACACTCCTGTAACATACTACACAACCTAGTGTAAAAATATGCAATAGGTTTCCTACCAAAAAAAATACTGCCTTAATCCGCCCCCCCCCCACAACTTTAGTGAATATATAGACCGCGTCTGCAGCCAAGGGCATCGACCGCCTATTTTATATTACCCTGTAAACTTAAACTCTTGGATCACTCAAACCGAACACACGAGTACTATTAGAATTAACGAATGTCTCAATATAATAAATTGTTTAAAAAAAAACTTATCTTAGGCCGAAATGATACCGTATGGAAATATAAACACCACTTCTATTTTTTTCACCACACGACAATAGCACAATTTATATCGTTCGCAATATGCCAACAGCATCAGACTGAGTACCCTTGCGATCGACCTCGATCCCGCTACCAAAACCTGTATTTACCATACTTAGAACAGATCACAATATCAAACTCCGGTTTCCATTAACCCTCTAAACCACCTGACTCTAAATTAGTTGCTGGTTTATACCTCCGAAAATATCTGTAAACGCTCATAAGCTAGGCATAACAGCGTCCACTCTCATCGACATCAGCATGGATAGCCATATCTCCAGACTTCATTTAGCTGTATATATTTTTCTGAGGACAATTATCTATTCTATCACCTGGCTAGCTTCCACAATTGTTCTCCTTATAATTCACAACCAGGTTCTACGCGCCTCACAGTCCGTCATAGCTGAGGCCTTATCCAAACATAAACTAAAAAAAAGTGGATACTATCATCGACGCCTCAGTCGCTAATATAACCAAATATCAAAAATATTCGCTCCCCCCACACGGCTACATTATCTACATTTGGTCCACGCACGTAAACTCAAGTTACCACAATTACCCCTAAATCGTTGCTCAAATCACTACCCAAATATTTATCGAATCCCACGCCATATATCCTCTCAATCGCTTAAACGAATGAAAATATAAAGCCTCCAGCATGGACCATAGTGTCATGCAAAGCTTGGATAGGCACCGGCATGACAAAAAAAACACTATAGAACTATTTATATCTTCTCACAGTCCCAATTCCAAATAACCACTCTTTCTTCAAAAAAAATTTTGCCACTTTAGTTTGAAATACGTTGAAAATAAAAAAATCTTCCGTGTAGCCGCATATAGCTATACTATAAAGACAAAAGTCCGCACACAAATCCTCACCCAGCAGTCGCATTTTTAAATGAGCTATACCTCTAGCCGTCCAAGATATGTCTTTAGTTTTGCCGCGATCTCGTATAATTTTTTAAACGTATTACACGCCTCCAAATTGGACATAGCAAAGAAAACGTTCATCATCGGCGACATTATGATTAAAATACCTTATGAATATCGACGTGAGCGCCTTAAGGTTTTAATGCGCAAAAAAGGCTATCCAGCTCTTCTAGTCAGCCATGCAATCAACCGTTTCTACCTGAGCGGCTTCGAACTACATGACCCCCAGTACAACGAGTCCACGGGCTTTCTGCTTATCCAGGCCAAAGGCCAGGACTGGCTGCTCACCGACCCACGCTATACCCAAGCAGCTCTACGTCTATGGCCCGAAGAACAGCTATTTATTGCCACGGGAACCAAAAAGAAACAAATACGCAACTTCCTCAAGGCCTATGTCACCAGCTCCCTGGCTATAGAGTCGCACTATCTATGCGTAGAGATCTTCAATTACCTTGCCGAAGCTTTGCCTCTGGTGGCCACGACCGGTCTAGTCGAAACGCTGCGTATGGTAAAAGATTCGTCCGAGCTCGCGTCCATAGAACATTCCTGCCGCCTAAACACCGCCCTCATGGAGGCTACCCCTGACCTGCTAATGCCAGGCATGACCGAGAAGGAGACTGCATGGACCATCGAGCACTACTTCCGGGAACACGGAGCCAGTGGCCTAGCATTTAACTCCATCGTGGCTGTAGGTCCCAATGCCGCCATGCCCCACGCTATCCCGGGAGAGGACCGCATACTAGATAACGGACCGGTGCTAGTAGACGTGGGTTGCCGATTGGACGACTACTGTTCAGATCAGACTCGGACCTTTTGGGTTGGTCCTAGGCCATCGGACGACTTCCTGCGCACCTGCTATCGAGTAAAGACTGCCCAAATTAAGGTCATTGCTGACCTACGGCCAGGTTTGCCCATTGCTAGGGCCTACCACATCGCTCGTACGTATTTCGAGGATGAAAACGTGGCCGAGCACTTTGTGCATGCCCTGGGCCACGGCATCGGCCTGGAGACCCACGAACCCCCCACTCTCAGCCCCTTGGCCGAAGGCATATTTCAAGCCGGTATGGTTATCACAGTGGAGCCAGGCCTTTACTACCCAGAATGGGGCGGCGTACGCTGGGAGTATATGGTAGCCATCACCGAGGACGGAGCTCAGGTTCTGTAAGGGCGGCTACCAGCAACCAGCACCATCCTGATCCTATCACCACGACGCTCGGATAAATATTGTATACACCCACTCATAGCCAACGTAACTTTTTTTCTAGTTTCTACTAAAAACTTCGAACCGTCTGGTTCTGCTAGGGCAATGAGCAAAACATACATAGCGCTCCAACTACTCTGTCCCCCCCCAAACAGGAGGCCGGACTACTCCGTTTCCTAATCGACGCAACCGCTATCACTATCCACTTCACCCACGATCGTTGAGCCTCACCAACACCCCTAGCCCAACTGTCCATACCGAGCCAGCACCAGCAGATTGAATTTTGCCAGCCAGGACTAACTTCGCCTTCTATGGCTGTCGATGAGTACTACCCTACCTAGCCCATACTCTAGACTAACTATGTGTTTTCCTTATCGCTCGAAATCAAAAATCCGACTATACCAGTAGCCACTGAGAAAAATGACGCTCGCGCGGACCAATCCACATGCAACTCTTCCGACCCAAGTATGGCAGACTCGATCAGTTGCCCGTGGCGACGATAACCATAGGGAAAAAACTGCCACTCCTCTCATATCGGCTCTACCCGACCTGCCTCCTTAGCCATTTAAAGACGGCTAGACCACATCTTATAAGGCAACCTACAAAGCACCCACGCCGTAGCTCCAGTGGTCGGCGTCTATCCTAGGCACCAAGTTATTTAGCCAAAAAACACTAATACCCCCCCCCCACACTCCCGCACTAGATACACTTGCCCTGCGCATAGCGTACTAATAACAGAACCAGCAATAGCTGCCGCTATGATTATGATAAAAAGTCTAAAATAGTGACAATATTTAAAAAATAATTTATCTCTCCTCCAAGCCCTATCTCTCTTTAAAAAAAATAAACTAGAAGATAGTATGTCCAAAGATCAGGAGGGAACTCCATACATCAGAGACGCATGCCTAGCCCTTAAAGGACGGCAGTAAATCTGCTACAGACGGTCGACTAACAAATTCAGCGTCAAGTACAGACGTTCGGTGCTATTGATTTTTTTAGGCAAAAAACTTCAAAATACAAAGTCAACTAACACCCCAGCAGACGCGTTACGCCACATGGCCACACAGAACGTAAAGGTTTTTCTATGCCCACACTCTGACTACCAAAATTTATTGTACCCGCTCTTGCGGATTAAAGTCAGTTGCATCCAGTTCAGTTCGATCTCCACAACCAATTCATTCTCTTTAGACAACCTGCTCCTTTTACACATCCAAAGCCACGACGAACGAAAATAGCCTTGTCGCCATACAGTTAAAGCCTTGAGCTCCAACTCAGCTAGGCCTTTCTCAAGATTCATTACTAACGTCACCCGACTCCTTGTAACTAACTGCGGCCAAAATTATAACTACGATCTTGGGATACCCCAACTCGGCCTCCATAGCTAAGCGTACCACCTTAACCACACCCTCAAAGTCTCATCTCCATCATAGTCATACCCGACCAAAACTAGCCCCTATAAGTTGGATCTAGTACGCCCAGAAACTCGCCAGCCGTCCAATAGATTGCTCAGCCCATTGACCGAAATAGAATAAGAGAGTAAAATTGATATAATCTGTGGTCTTCTTAGAATTTATATATGGTAGGCCAGAATGGCCTACACCGGGTCACTTCATAAAAAATACGATATGCTATTTGAACGCTGCTTGAGACAAAGATGGTCTCCGCGTCCTCCACCGGCGCCTAATCCACAGACGCAACAAATTGATCAAGCTAAAAAACAGTCCGACGCCGCTTTTAACGAATTTATCGCTTTATCGTGTAGCATGTGCTGATCCGTCTCGGCATACAGATCATAAATAAAAAAAATAGTTGATATTAGGTCATAGCGGTATAGGATTAGTTAGGCTACCGGACAGATAACGTATTTTTTATTGAAGTTGGCCGCCTTGGACCAAGATCACTTTGACGAAGCCGAGGTTCATGTACTCAGACGACGAAAAATTCCAAACACCTAGACGAAATTTGTATCAAAATCACATATTTTAGCACTATAGTACTAAATTGCGAGGAACCATGCCAAGCTATTAACCTCTATGAACGACTATCAAACTAAACTGTCCACATATGCTGTGATGCACTTCGGTCTAACCATATCCATTCTATGATAAAAAAACGACTTAGACGCGCCCGGCCACACCGTCCACGCCATGCATATAAATCATACTCTATTGAAAAAAATAAGACCTTCTGCCACAATCATCAGGTCCACAAAAAATCTAATGATACTTAGCGCTACTCTTCGAGGCTATCGTTACCTGAGCCGAGAGCATCGTAGTCTAAAAAAATATTCAAGTTCTTCAAGCGATATCAGACCAATGTCTAACATGCCAACACATTGCTTTCTGAAACGTAAGCATATCTACTCTTTAAGCACTATACCATTACGATCTTAGAATAGAACAGTATCTAATCCACAAGATATATATTCATAATGTCTGAATAAATACGATGGACAACGAACTAGATGCTTAATATACTCATTTCATCGTCTATTATGCTACTAGACTAGATCTGAACTAAAGATAATTCTCATTATTATCGACCCGACTACCCAATTTTTTGAGCCCTTATTATTGGTCTACATATATGATGGGATCTATGGCTTGGACTTAGCTGTCTTCGATATAATATTATTCATATGGTTGACAGACGGTACATTTTTAGTATACTATCTTTTATTATCGTACATTAGGTATGGAATACTCTTTCTAGTTACCTACTCCGGCGTAGATTAGTCTAAATCCAAACCTTAAAGCGAAGATTTTTTTATGCGCCTTAGCCTATCCTGGTTACGCGAACTTACCCCATATTCCGGCACAGCCCAAACCCTGGCCAGCCGATTGACTATGCTCGGCCTCGAAGTCGAAGATATTTTTCATCCATTCACTGATCTTGCTGACGTCATAGTCGGACATGTGCTTGCCTGTGAACGCCACACTCGATCCGACAAATTTACGATCTGCCATGTTGATGTAGCTGGACCCACAGCATTGACCATTGTCTGTGGCGCTCCTAATATTGCCACTGGACAGAAGGTAGCCGTGGCCACCCCGGGCACCACCCTCCCTGGAGGACTCGCCATCCATAAGATCAACATGTACGGCGTGGAGTCCTGCGGTATGCTCTGCGCCGAAGATGAACTAGGCCTAGGCGAAAGCCATGCCGGCATCCTGACCCTCGACCCAGGCCTAAACGCAGGCACTCCGCTCGTCCAGGCTCTTGGCCTAGATGATGAGGTTCTTAGCATTTCCATCACTCCCAACCGTGCTGACTGTCTAAGCATACTAGGCCTCGCGAGGGAGACGGCTATGGCCTTCGGCCTACCTTTGATATTACCGGCCGTGCGCCTAAAGGAACACGGAGAAGATATCGCCCCAGACATGTATATAGATATCGTCGACCCAGCACTTTGTCCGGTCTACCAGGGCCGCATCATCGAAAACGTCACAGTCCAGTACTCACCGGACTGGATGCGCTACCGATTACTGGCTATGGGCATCCGACCCATCAACAACTTGGTGGACGTGACCAATTACATCATGTTCGAACTGGGCCAGCCCCTACACGCTTTCGACCTGGACCGGCTGCATGGTGGATATATTCGCGTAGCCACAGCCGGAACAATAGCCTATTTTACCACACTGGACAATCAGGAGCACACATTAATTCCCGACGACCTGCTCATATTGGATGATAAAGGCCCCATAGCTCTAGCCGGGATCATGGGCAACGCCGAAACTAAGATCGTCGCCGCCAGTCGCCGTGTATTTCTGGAATCGGCTATTTTTCAGCCTAAAAGTATCCGCCGCACTGCCCGCCGGTTGGCTCTATCTTCGGAGGCCTCCTACCGCTTCGAGCGCGGTGTGGATCAACCTCTATCGGCCATGGCTCTTGACCGCGCCGCGGTTCTTATCGCCGAGCTGAGCGGTGGCTTCGTACGGCCTGGCATAGCCAAGGCCGAACCTCGGCCTTATGTCTCCCGCCGTATCTTTTTCCGATTAGCCCGAGCTAACAAGCTTTTAGGAATTCCTCTAGAAAATAATTTCTGCAGCACTACATTTAAAGCTCTAGGCTGTACTGTGGATGCCACTGAATGCGACATCGAAGTCTTGCAGGTCGCCACTCCTAGCCATCGACTGGACCTTGAGCGTGAGGTGGACCTCATCGAGGAGGCCGGACGTGTGTATGGTCTTAATTTCATCCCAACTACATTACCCCACGTATTCCGCGCCAGGCCTAATACGACTGGATACGGTCCTAACAACAATGAATTCGCCTTCTGGCAGCGCCTACGCCTCTGGGCCGTGGGTGCCGGATTGTCCGAGGTTGTCAACTACTCCTTTGTAGACCAGCGGGACTTAAACACCATCGGACTACCAGCCTCCGGCCGCATCGCGGTCATAAACCCGATCACGGAAGAGCAGAATGTACTTCGGCCTGTGCTCTGCCCTGGCCTATTGCACAATGTCCGGCATAACATAGCCCAAGGAAATGACCGTTTACGGCTCTTCGAATTAGCCCACGTATTCACCGCCGACCCGACTGTTGAGACCGGAATTTACGAACCAGCCCGCCTAGGCCTAGTACTCTACGGAGGTCGCTTCGGTGAGACCTGGCCTTGGCCTCAGGAAGATGTGGATTTCCTCGATCTTAAAGGCTTGGTTGAACACCTATTAGCCCATCTAGCCATTATTCGTATTGGTACAGCTACTTATAGCCACACCGACGCCATACCCTGGCTTACCCCAGGCGTGGAGCTCGCTATAGCTGGCGAACCTATAGGAACACTCGGCCGCATCCGGCCAGATATCGCGGACCAATATTACGGCCGTAAGCCCATCTGGCTAGCCGAAATAAATGCTGATCGTCTACGCTATCTGTCGAAAATCGTCACAATCTCTTTCTGCGAACTGCCCAAACTACCCCCGGTACGACGGGACATAACCATCAATGCAAGCAAAGACCTCTTTGCAGCCATACTTCTCGACTACCTAACCGGCCTGCAGACGACACTCCCCGTAGAGGTGAACCTGGATCATGTGCTCCTGGTCGACCTCTTCGAAGCCCAATGCGAACCTGATCGCCGGCGTCTAACCTTCCGCCTTACTTTCCGTAACCCAGAGCGAACGCTCAAAGACAATGAAGTGGATAAGGCCATGGAACTTATAAGGGCTAAGATCGTGGCTGAGTTACCGGTAAGTCTATAGACCGACAGGCTGAAGTAAAGGCCAGCAAGTAAACCGCATTAGAGAGACAGCCTGGTTCAACCGCTAACCTTTTAAATCGCATAAATAAAAAAAATACTTTACAGCAAAAAAAGCCTAGATAATCTGCGCCATATCCGTCACGTGCTGCATCAATACAACCTAACTATCGATGATATAAAAGGACCAGCCCATCGCCCTTCCCAACGCAACTCTCACTTAAGCAGGCCACAGTCAAACTTTAGACTATACAGAGTCTTGTTATCAGTTCCGGCACCATAGTTACCATCCCAATCTCTCGGCATAATGGTCTGGGTTCCAACAAAAAAAGCTTGCCTGCACTCCTTAATTATGAATATAATCGTAAACTGTTCAGAACCTGCTACCGACGCCCCAGCCCTCATCCTATCTCCTTCTCTGTTATCTTCTGATTTTGGCCGCCTAGCTGAAGAGTTAGCTAGCCTAGAGGCCGCTGGCCTGTCCTGGGTGCATTGGGACGTCATGGACGGCTGCTTTGTGCACAACATCACCTTCGGCCCCCCGGTCATCAAGGCTCTACGGCCCCGCAGCCGACTCTTCTTCGATGTACACCTGATGATCAACGAGCCAGAACGCTACCTGGGTGCCTTTGTCGACGCTGGCGCTAACCTTATCTGTGTACACGCCGAAGCGACATTACACCTTGAACGCACCGTAAGCGAGATCGCCCGCCTGGGCGCCAGGCCCGCCGTAGCCCTCAACCCGGCTACCCCACTAGATTGCGTCGAATATCTCTTGCCGCAACTATATGCGGTTCTTATTATGAGTGTAAATCCAGGCTTTGATGGCCAAAAATTTATACCGTTCTGCTTAAAAAAGATACTGCGCTTGGCAACAATAATTCGTCAACATCAGACAGCGACCCTAATACAAGTAGATGGCGGCGTAGACCTGGCTAATGCCTCGGAGCTATTGGCAGCCGGAGCCACAATATTAGTCTCCGGATCGTCTTTCTTCAATTACCCCCCCCACGATGCACGACACCGGGCCTTTTTGGCGGCTGCCGCCAGAAGCGGAAGATAAATGTTACTCAATAAGTCTGAATTGTGATGGTGTAAGATAAAAAGATGACAACCCTGTATCTGAAAGAACTGTTACGCCGCAAAGGTTCAATATTTAGGCGATACTCCCAATGGTAAATATGCCACTGCAGACCCTGGACGACCTATAACACGAAAATATTAGGCATGATAGCCATAAATGCTATACCTAAAGACGAGTTCAAAAGCATCGAAGCCATATCTCGTACCAACTTCTGGAACAAAATCTACATAATCTATCTCACGTAGACAATGACAAAAAAATAGCTCCTGATAGTCTGTATTTCCTTTAAACCTTACTATCCAAATCTGTAGACCCGTGCTAATGTTTCAACACAATCAAGGCTTGCCTAGAAATTCAACGTCTCAATTGAACGACGTAATTTGCCTGCCCTCAACTTGCACTATTTTACCGTCAGCCCTTTAGTTAGGCAGCTCTTCTAAACGAACTCTATACTTTTTTTACTGACTAGCGTTAGGATAGGGCTAGTATATTTCATGCTTCTGTTACATCACTAGTCCCTGCAGGTACTACATGTGATAGCCTACAGTAAACAGTAGGGCCGTGTATATAGCCTTTGATCCACAGCCATCGGAATTTTAATTTTTTCATTTTATATTTCATCTCCAGTCATCGCCCGGCTATACTATACATGACTAGAATGATTTATTGAATTCAATAATTTCTTATACAAAATACGACTATAGATCACTTTCTATTCAGGAAAAACCAAGACGCCAATGCACTCTAACAGATGAAAATGCAACACGGTTGCTGATATCAGCCTCCGGCAACCTTATGCCTAGTACCTATATAGGCTACGATTGCCCGTCGATGACGTGCTAGTGATCAGGAATATAATCAGTCCCTGCCTTAAATATTAGGTGTTGTGCCATATACGCCTGGGCGTGCTCGGCATACCAACCGTAGTCTTAAAACCGGAAAGTACAGGTAAAACCCGCCTTGTCCAAACGCTACACTATCTGACCAAGTACATTCGGCGTTGACACACACTGTAACCGACGCCAATATCTCCGGCAGCGAAATCATGGACTTTGACTGAACTGTCTCTACTGCCACTCATCCGAACCAAATACAAAGATTGGAACCAGCCGTACACTAACACGGCAACTACTGTGTGGAATTCAGGAGCTTAATCTTGAGGTTCCAAACTTAAACTAACTGGTCGAGAATTATCTAGCCCTGTTCTCCCCACCATACGTCTTGGACATCGAGGAAAATAGGACACATAGCCAACTAACTACTACAGCCGACCTAAATATTGACAGCGTCCGGAGCTACTCTGGGCTTGTAGACTATCCTAGTTTAACCTAGATTCGAATAATGAACAGAAAAAATTAGACGGCTATTAAACTTATAGCATATCATAACGCGGTCAACCACAAACTATTACACCGTCAGCACAGTGGCACGCTCGGATATTAAAATACTGGTCAAAATAAAAACACCATAGCTTCACTGGAAGTGAGTCATCGATGACAAAAGGGTATTGATGCACTGAAAAGGCGCCAAACGACCCAGGCCACTATGCTAAAAGACCAAACTCTAGTTCATGGACACACCAGGATTAGTGATCTAAGGGGAGAATAAACACCACCCCTCAGACTACGCCATTCTCTTCCTCTCTTACAGGGCCAGACGATATATTAACCTTATCAAAACTAAAAAATAGTTAAACTAATAAGATTTATAGATCTTCATAAAGAATCAGTAGGCGCGCATCCTCTCGGCCAAATTAAATGAAAAGCTTATACCTATAAAGATATCCAGTCCGTCATAACTACGCAATATAATTTGATAACAGTAGTGTCCTAATTTAATCCTCGCCTGGCTAAGATGACCTTGACTGGAGACAAACCAAAGGATTAGATAAGTTATCTTTCCCCCATTCGTCCCACAAAATATAATCGATATCTCCATACATCCATGGTGGAGGAGAACCCAAGAAAAAAAGTACTCCTTGAACTATACGGAAAAAATTATCTTTCATCACCTCTACTGTAGCGCTAAAAAAAATAATGCACCGTTACTTTTAAATAGCTGTGCCTTAATCGCCTACATCTGGTCGGACGGCTAGATTCCTCTCACCCACCTAAGCCATCACTGACGTAACTGCCACATAGATCACGTCTTCTTTTTTTTCTATCCGCCTAAGCCTGCTTTGCTACTTGCCTCCTCTACATCAATTTATGGATATCAAAAGGTAAAAAAATATACGGTACTATATAATTACAGGGAAACCAGAACATGCTTTCCTTTACTTTAAAGACGAGCCTGCCAAAAAAAACTTGTTGCGTTTGTCACGCTAAGCGGCTATATAATTTATTTTGATAATGTAAATATGATTAATATAAATTTATGGTCTGTTGTATTTTTATAAAAAAATAGAATACTTAAAAATAACTTATATTTTGCTCCTGCAATTTGTCGCAGTCCTTATTTTTACTTTATTTTTCATACTATTAATAGTTCCTAGCTCAATGCCTTTGACAGCCACAGAAAGCACCTGGCTGTGCACTGAAGATAAACTACAAGCACATAGCACATTTCTGATGCAGGTCGTCTTTATCAATTTCATCCTGGTCGTCACCGGTATCACTTTGGAACTCTAGTTCGGAACCAACCAATCACACAATTCAACCTCTATAAACAATATCTTTGGCTCGCTGCTAACTATCAAAACTGCGATAGTCTTTTTTCTTAGAATCGATCTTCACTGCAGGCTAAGTCTTCGACTGGGACGAGCTCTCGCTGCAATTCCACGCCATCCGTATTTGATTGATGACTACAACAACTACGAATATCAAGATATTGGTATATCCTGCTGTCGCATACTGTACAAGAATAAGATAAATTACTAAAAGTTATTTGGACTAAGGGCGACCTTAGCCACAACTTTCACCCTAACTATAAGAAATGCAAAGATACTTCTAATACAATAAAATAGTCAAAAAGAGTCAGCCACGATAGCAGCCATAAAAGCCATATGTTTGACTGTAGAAGGCACAGTTATGTAATACCTCTGTGATCATCCTCGACCAGACAGACCAACGAACATAACGCTATAAGCCTTCAGCATCCTGAACTTGTTTTAGCTGCTAGCCTTCAATGACTTCAAGGCCATATAAATAGGCCCAAGAAATTACCACAACCTGGACCATACTGCTCGCATTCATGGGCCTCCGATAATTAAAATGACTAATCTTTTTTTCGTACTGTAGGGCGTCTTATAGGCCATATACTTAATTCTGAACGTCATCGGTCTGGGCATAGTTATACCCATGCCTTCCTGAATCAAATTAAAAAACGCATTATCTATTACCACCGGCCTCTCTGTAATGGCAATAAAGCCTATTTGACACTATGAATGATATAGGCATACGGACTTTAGTAAGTCTTGTATAGTACTCCGCTCATGATTCTGTTCGGCACTATTCTTGTTTCTCTTCGCCTTCCTTGTATACAATTTTTTTTTGAGTTCCACAAGAAGATAAAACATTCGGGCTGACTCAATCTCTAAAATGTCTGCCACTTTTTTTTCTAGGGAACCTTTTGACAAAGCTGTTGCCAGACTGAGTATTAAAAAGCTTAGATACGTACACTACCGGACTACGGTCACAGCCTGAACACTATTGCTTTATGGGTGTAATCGACCCATTCCTGGTCTGGTCAAACACCCAGCAACAAAAAACTATACACCAACTACCCGGCCGTCCCAATGCCCTTCGGCACCATCATACTACCACTCCTAAGCCTAGTGTTGACGGGGTATTCCTGAGATTAAATCGGCTATAGATAGCCTGAGCCTATCCGGAGCTTAAACCATTGACAGAGTAGTGTTCTTCAGTGTGACAGGCTGTGTCTCCCGGCCCTAGTACCATTGAATCTCGATCTGTCCATCAGCATAACCATTAAAAAAATATAGCCTTAACCCACTAGTCCTCAAAATCATACTTGATATGACTCTGCCTCATACCCGCGATATTGCTCTATTATTTTTTTTGGTACTCAAGGTCTTCAATTAAAAAAGTTAAAAAATAAACTAGCAAAGAAACATGCTGACTCCACATCAGACATCCCAAATGACCGAAAGAAGCCGTACCTGTATCCGCAATCCTTATCATTTTAACGGTACCTAGGCTATACTATTGCAGCAGGAGGTAGGTAAACAAGACACCAGGCGAAAAAAAAATAATACTGCCAATTCACCTACCAAGATTACCTAGAGCGGAATAACTGCAAGCGCCGGGATCTTATCTACAGCAAAAAACATACAACATAATGCTGGGCCATTGCAGCAATATCAGGATGTCCTGCTACAACTGACGTATCAGTCGCAACCAGTTGTCAGACGATACCAAAATATGCTAATCTCCTACTACATTTGCTTATTCTAAGCCAATAAATCAATATTAACGTTGATAGCGTCATACATTCGAACATCATAGTGGTTTTGCAATCAGAACAAAAAATATATTAATCAACTATACTAAAGTGAGACAATAACGCCCACCATTATGGCCATCAGGCCAATAAAACGTCAGAACTAAATTCAAAAAAATCTTAATATTGAAAAAATTCTCCTGACACCGAAAATCAAAAAAATAAAGGTTGTGCCCCGCAGTCAATACATTTTGGACTATAACATAAAAATTATAGCATAATCTACAAAAGTTATACGCTGGACGGATTATAAAAAAGATAGCTGTAGATGATCAATTAGTCAGTTCAAGGAAGAAACTTTCGGTATCCCCAGATCATGCCACTCACACCACTAATTGATATGTGGTCTTCCCTGACCACGCATGCGACAGATCATGTCTATATCCGATGTGCAGCCAAGGTATCCCCCCCACTCAAGCGACGTCGTTAGGAAATATCCACTCCACCCGGCGTCCATCGCTGCGGGCTATCCCGAAAGCCTGAGGCTACCTCGATAAGCCATCAAATTATCAATACCCAACCGTTCGCACAGGCCTGGCAACTCATCCACGATATGAAAAGGCAGGTCTGGACGCCAAAAGACACCAGTGCCAATCTGCACCGCATGAGCTCCCACCAGCAGGAACTCCAACACATCCTCGGCTGAAGTAATACCGCCCAGGCCTATGACCGGAATCTTAACCCGGCTGGCAACTTGAAACACACAGCGTAGGGCCACAGGCTTTATAGCCGAACCCGATAATCCACCCACTACGTTAGCCAGCCGCGGCCGGCGGGTAGCCGCATCCACAGCCATACCAGCCAGAGTATTAATGCAAGAAATCAGATCCGCACCGGCGTCTTCTACTGCCGCGGCTATAACGCCGATATCCGTCACATTGGGCGAGAGCTTGACTATGACCGGCTTGGTTCCAGCCTGACCCTTGACCTCCCGAGTAACTGCAGCGGCAGCGGCCGGATCATGGCCAAAAAATATACCCCCGGCCTGGACGTTGGGGCAAGAAATATTTACCTCAAGTGCGGCCACACCCTCAGCTGCAGCCAGCAAATATGCTAGTTCTCCGAATTCTCTAAGATCACAGGCATACAGGTTAGCGATGATCGGTACCTCCCGCCAAGGCAATAATGGCAATCGCTCTCGCAGGAAGGCTGGGGCGCCGATGTTTTGAATACCGATGGCGTTGAGCATGCCACATGGGGTCTCGACAATGCGCGGCATGGTATTGCCCACCCTGGGAGAAAGTGAGAGTCCTTTTACTACAATACCGCCCAGACGGCGCAGGTCACCGTAAGGCGCCAGCTCCAAGCCGTAGCCGACCGTACCCGAAGCCGTGAGCACCGGATTTTTGAGCATCAAGCCCGGCAGGTCTACGCTAAAATCCATGGTATTTCTCCGTGTGCGATGGATTGTAGGCTAAAGCGGGGCTAGAGCATCGGCCCGAAATACTGGGCCTTTAGTGCACACTTGTACTGGCCAGCCCGTAGTATTGGGTTGCACACAACCCAGACAGGCACCGATACCGCAGGCCATACTATTTTCTAGAGAGATATAAGCGGTCACACCATATTCCAAGGCCGAGGCTTGAACCAGCCGCAGAAACGGCAATGGGCCACAGGCCAGCACTGACCCGCGACCAATCTGGACGACCATATGCTTTCGCACAAGATTGATGAAACGGACCAGGTCTTCCATGCTCTGCTCATGATAGGCCTGAGCATTGCAGCGAGCCGCGATGCGTTGAAAGGGATAGGCGGTCAAGGGCAGCCGATGGCCGAAGAGCAGTAATATCCGTTCCGGGGCTGGGTGAGTTTCTCCATAACCTACAAAGGGCGCTAAACCAATGCCGCCGGCCAATAGAAGTTCTGGCCTGCCTAACTCATCAACCCGGGGGAAGCCATTACCCAGCGGGCCCCAGACTGTAATCTGAGCGCCAGGTGTCAGGCCGACCAAGCGGTCAGTACCGCGACCGGACCGCTTAAAGAGGATGGTCAAACGGCCTTCATCGGCTGCGCAGATGGAAAAAGGCCGTGCCCAGGTAAGTTCACGACCAAAGGCTGCAGGCCGCAACATAACAAACTGCCCCGGCCGCCAGTCAGTCCAACCTGGGGATTCCAAAGTTAGTAAAAAGGTCTGGGCCGCAGCTTGAGTTTGACCAAGTGGGATCAGTTCTACTAGACTGACGTCACAACATACGGGCTTAAGCATTAGATTACCTCCGCACCATGGGCTGAAATAGCCATATCCAACGAGGCACATAATGACTACACACAATAAGCGGTACGCCACTAACGACCAAAGTGAATGTTCTACCAGGCTATCCGCCGACCGGGGACGTTTTCTCAGTCCAAACTACAAAACTAAAAATTATATACTAGTCCGATCCGAACCGAACTCTACTTTCAATCCAAGCGATCAACCTGACAATAAATCGTCTAATAAATCGGGAGCTCCATTGCTCAGTAAGCATAGCGCCATCCATAGCAAACGTCCAACAGACAAACAAACGGGCAAGCAACGCCGCCAGCTGCCGGCTACACCAGCCCGTAACATAACACAAATGGAGGAGGATAATAATGGTCGCAAACAACTTCTCCACAAATCTCCGACCGCCAAAATCGCTTCCGATAAGCCAGATTCCGGAAAACTAAAACAAGGTAAGTCCAGACAGGAAACCATCGGACACGAAGAGTTCGATCGCGATAGCGCCAGGCAAAAAAAATCCAATCGCAACAAATCAAGATCGCGTAAACCAGAACCAATACAGTCAGCTTGCGATAAACCAAATCACAACCGATTTTCTAAGGTAACCGTGCACTACCCCAAGTCCAAGCAGCTATGGCCAGTATCAAAAGTATCTGGGCCAGTCATCAAACCCGAGACAGCGTCCGCGACTTGGCCTGTCTCCCCTCCAGGGCGCTGGCCCGAAATCCTGGCCCAAGCCGAGGACACTCAGACTTTTCTGGCCGCCCTAGCCGCTGGCGCCGACGGAGTGTATATCGGACTCAAGAGCCTCTCATCGCATATGCAATCTGGCAGCTTGACCATCCACGAACTAGCCGGCTTAACCGAGTTAGCCCGCCATAAGGGTAGCCGTACCTATATTGCCTTAAATATCCTAATCAAGACAAGCAATCTTTCCTCGGCCGGCCGGCTACTGGAGTGCGTTGTGCAACTGGCACGGCCTGATGGACTCATCGTCCAGGACTTAGGTGCCTTAAAGTTAGCCTACCAAGTGGGCTTCGAAGGCGAGTTGCACCTGTCCACTCTGGCAGGGATTACCCACCCATCTGCTCTGCTCATGGCACACCGGCTGGGTATCTCCCGAGTGGTGCTACCTCAGGAGCTAAATATCGACGAAGTCAAGGCCATGGCTGCGGCTTGCCCTGAGGGGCTAACTCTGGAGGTCTTCGTACATGGAGCTCTATGCTTCTGTATCTCAGGCCGCTGCTGGTTCTCTAACCTAGTTGGTGGTAAGAGTAACTCCAGTGGCTGGTGTATGCAGTCTTGTCGACGAGTATATAAACAACGTAGACGGAAGGAACGCTTTTTCTCCCCACTAGACCTTAGCCTAGATGTACTTACCAAGCCCTTATTGGACATCCCCAAAGTGGCAGCCTGGACAATCGAAGGTCACAAGAGGGGGTCACACTACGTCTTCTACACTACCACAGCCTATAAACTCCTGCGCGACTGCCCAGACGATCCCCAAACACGCAAGCAAGCCCTAGATCTCCTCAGTCGAGCCCTAGGCCGACGTACCAGCCATTCTACGTTCTTGCCTCAGCGGCCTCACTCATCCCTAGCTTTGAATCAAAAGTTAAAGAAGGACCGAGAGTCAGCCTCGGGTCTGTTGGTCAGTAAAATTGGCCAACATCCACCCGGTCCTGGCGGAAAGCCCGGGGCATTTTTTTTCAAACCACGCTTCGAACTACTGGCCCAGGATCTCGTACGCATTGGCTACGAGGATGAACCTTGGCACAAAATCCTGCACATCACCAAGCGAGTGCCTAAAGCTGGTGAACTGTCACTATGTTTCGCCGGCCAGACACAGCACAAATCTGGGACCCCGGTATTCCTAATAGATCGCCGTGAGCCAGAGCTAGCGCACAGCATTGCTATTCTCACCAAAGAGCTGCTCCCCCTGATCTCGACTGGAACATGCAATTCTGTTTTCAAACCCAGGCTGCCCCAGCCTACATACATAAGAAGCGGTCAGCCCTTATATGTAGTCCGCAGTCTACCCCGTGGCCGCTTCGGCCGTAGCGAAAGCATGGGCGTCTGGCTTTCTCCATCCAGCTTAAAAATCATATCCCACACGGTGTTCCCGCGGCTGTGGTGGTGGCTACCCCCGGTCATATGGCCTAACGAAGAAGCCGAATGGCGCGAGCTCATTAGGCGTCTAATACGCGATGGCGGCCACTGCTTTGTCCTGGGCTCTCCTTGGCAGATAGAACTATTCCCCGCCCAAAAAAAACCGCTGTCTAAAAGGCAAACTAACGAAAGAACAACAGGCATGATGGCTGCTGACTTAAAATTGGTGGCCGGTCCCTTCTGTAACGCGACCAACCCTCTAGCTCTAGATGTCCTAGCTCAATTGGGCTGCTCAGCCGCTGTGGCCAGCCCAGAGCTAATGACCGAAGATTTTTTAACTCTACCAACTGTAAGCCCGCTGCCCCTGTGGATCGTGTGGAAAGGCACCTGGCCCGCCGGCATCTCACGACTTACTCCACGTATAGCTAAGGCTGAAGAGCCACTCTTTAGTCCCAAGGGCGAAGTATTCTGGTTCCGGCACCACGGCTCCAACCTATGGCTCTACCAAGACTGGCCCCTAGACCTATCGGCGCATCGGGCCGAGCTAGAACAGGCCGGTTTCGCCCGCCTTGTAGAGCTCGTGGAACCTCTGCCCTGCAATATCTCTAAATCCATACGTAGACCACATTTAACTAGGACTTGCGGTTACACTAATTCTCCACCACCCTTGAATCGTCAAACGGCGGCCCAAAGCCCTCAGTGTCGACACAGTTGATGTAAAAAAATAGTACTCCTGATGGGATATAGTATAGAACACACCTCAGTGCACTACAACAAGAAATGGGTCATATGACCTGATTTACGGCCTGATGATCCATGATAAGCACGGACTGTATATATTACCATCAAGTACATTACATCTTGGCCTACGTAATACCTATTCTGATAGGACTATACAAACATCTCCCTCAGAGTAAAATGTAATAATTCTTGCCACGGACACGGACATAGTATTCTTCAAAACAATACCACAGTGATCATAATAGATGAATTACCAACAGATGCTGATATTAATTTTACCAAATTAAACTTGCTCAACAATCATACAAGTACCTCGGCCCTCCAAGAGTAACTCGATCATCTACTTAGATATTGGATGCTTGCTAGTGAACATAAAAAAGAAATTCTATGTTACGTAGTAGGTGACCATAGATTAGACCTGCTCTCAGCCATTGGCTGTCAGATCTGAACGCCGTCAATGCGCTGCTCGGATATAGGTAGTCCATTAGTTCCACACAGATAGAACCAACGATTCAGTCCAAACTAAATAAATTATGTACCTGTGTATAAATAGGTACGTATTTTTTTATTATTGAGATAGTCTACGAACATATAATTCTCCTCAACCACAAGGTGGGTATACGCTAGCGGATAATCTCACAGCGTATAGCCCAACCAAACCATCCAAAATTGGTTGCTAGAGCTTATAGGCACGCATATCATATAAGGTAGGACCGTTGTTCGCGCAGTCCATAAAAAAAAGACATAGTGATCCGAGAGATGTACTCGGAGTGATTACGCCTGGACAAAGTAATCATCAGTGGCATCCAGGATAACCACATGACTTTCTCTCGACCAAGAACACTTGGTTTTTTGTAAAATTTGACGAGAGGCGACCTCATCGCGCAAGCCTATAAGGTACGCATTGCCTGGGCCAAAGAACTCTGGATTGGACGATTCCGTAAAATAAGAACACGCCACACATCGCCGTTATTGAAGCCACTTATAATTCGTCGTGGATGAACCACGCTTGGTTTTATTTGCGACCTATAGGCTTTACCCATAGCCGGTAGACTAACTATGACGATATAAGACTGGCGTATAGCGCTCTCTTTTTTCCTCCAAACCTAAACCGAACAGGAGATAATCCTACAAACGGAAACCACAAATAATCCTTGCCCACCTCTTACTACTCCCAACAATATATTTTTTTGCAATTCAGCTCTCCAAATTATTTTAAATTTCCTGCTAACGCTTTTCTGCATCAGTATCGTTATATTTTTATATCCTTCTTCGACGTAAACAATATCTCTATATCGAATATAGGAACCTTGTGCCTGATGTTTACTCTAGTCTTGTATAGCTGGTGCTATCCTTCTTAGTGACCCTGTTTACTATTCAGACCGTAGCTTCGCCATCATATTGACGGATAAAAATAGTCCTCGGCTTTATACTCGGCCTACTGGTCCACTTTATATTTTTCATCATATAGACCGGCAACGGGCTTATCAGCTTTCGGATAAACTTCAAAAAAGTCAACACGCTAAACTCGCTTACTGGATAAATATAAATACCACCCGCATGATCACTATACTACAATCCTTAGCCTTAAACAACCACCTACTGTGTCCTACGCAGCCTCATATAGAATTTCCTCGTTTCATACCTAAAAAAAGATGTTTACTCATAAGTCTAGTACGACGAATACGGTATTCGATTGCTAAATCAGCTTTTCGTCTTAGCGATCAAAATCATAGCCGAGACGGACATATCCGACCTCTTCCTTATGAACCTAGACCTAGCTCTGACAGTCCAGACCGCGCCCTGGCTAAAGGCCATGCTCGTGGAATTTTCCCAAAAAATCTTCATCGGTCTTTTTTTTCTCAGACTCATGCTAAGGTCATGACCAATCGTATGCACGACTTAATAACCACTCTCAGCCACATGTTTAACTAGCTCACCGCCGGCCTGGACAGATAAGGCCCTACTTCGACTATACAGGCCAAATAGTTTTGAATACAGGAACACCGCATGACTATGGTCCAGCAAAATTCAATCAGAACAAAAAACTACCCCACGCCGCCTAATTAAGATGCTCAAGCAGGACAACATAATAAAAATCAAATAAATTTTTTAATACCGTGGTCACCTTATTGGACTTCATGACACTCATAATATATTTTAACCTATAACTAATATTATGGCCAGTATCTTCTAAATGGTACTTCACTAAAAACTGCTGTTTCGAACTCATGCAATAGAACGCCTTATACTATGCTCATCGCTATTTTCCAACAGTTTGCAGAAGGATCCCAAAATATTATCTTCGTCAACGTTAAGGCCGTCCATACGGCTAAGCAAAAATATTTTTTAGCGCAGCTATAGGCGTAGTGATCTAGCCGGTACTCAAGAAGGAGACCGACAACATTCTGCCCACTCTATCAGATTATCGAAAGACTAACTGACTGCACATTCAGTATGGTCTTCAAGCTAATCTAATACGCCTTATCCATATGCTGCTCACAATATCCTCGTCTTATAGTATACGTGCCACGATTTCTAAAAATATATAAAATAAGCATAGATGAAAGATGACGAGATGACTAAGGCGGATAGCGCTAAAAAAATATACAGCTCATGTCCCAGATAATTATATATAGAGATATTCCAGGGCCGATAATAGGTCACCAACTCTACCCACTACATACGCTGTAGCCATGTGCTATAATCACGCAAAAACACCGATACCAATCGTTTTGACTAAAATGTGGCACATAACCCTCATACTCAAAAAAAATAAAATCAGAAATAAAGCTCCTGCTGGCCAATTCAGACATAGCATATTCAAGCGGCCGAGTTCAAATGTTTTGCCAAGCTGGCCCAGCGTCTTACCTGGAATCCAAAGATGGGAGCAATATGCCGTGCTATTCATGTAAACCCGTGCCTACGATAAGGTCTTCATAATTTGCCTGATCTACCTTAGAATATGACCTTAAAAACATTTCTTGGAACAATTGAGAATTGGCCACCTGCCGGACTGCGTGGTATACCTGGACCTATCCTCATACTACGCGTCAGTGCAGTTCAAAACCTTTAAACGACAACAATACGCACCGTAGGCCGCAGGAATAACCTGTATAAAGCTTGACGAATCCTGTAACTTCGGTATCATAGTGAATACGGTGGCGGCCACAAAGGGCTGCCCATGAACAAGGCTGTCCTTCTCGCCACAGCTGGTAAAAGGACTCATTCCAGCTAAAATCGCTGCTTCTATGGCAACTATTTTTCAAACATGAGCTGCCGATGACAGAAGCCACAAACTGACGCGCCCCCCCGGCAGCCGTTTACTTTTTAAGGATATTGCCATGGCAACGAGCGAGACATGCACTATCGCTACTACCAGGATGCCACTCGTGTTTTCCATGACTTCTGGTAAGGGTGGGGTGGGCAAGACCAGCCTCTCCGTAAATTTAGCCATATGCTTGGCCCGGATGGGTAAACGTGTCTTGCTCTTGGACGCGGATCTAGGCCTGGCTAACGTGGATGTCATCCTAGGCCTGACGCCGCCACACAACCTTTTTCACCTATTTCGCGATGACATGGGAGTTAAGGACATACTGTACCGGACCCCCTTTGGCTTCGATATCCTGCCTGCAGCTAGTGGAGTGACGGATATGATACGACTCTCTACAGGCCAGAAGCTCGAACTACTGGGAGCCATGGATTCCCTTGAAGACCGACTCGACTATCTAATAGTGGACACAGGGGCCGGTATTAACGACAATGTACTCTATTTTAACCTAGCGGCACAGGAACGTGTGATTGTGCTCACCCCGGAGCCGACTTCACTTACCGACGCATACGCGCTCATCAAGGTTCTCAAGTTAAACCATCAGGTGGAGCGCTTCCGAGTACTTGTGAACATGGCCCAGTATCCCCAAGAGCCTAAGGAGGTCTTTGGTCGGTTATATAAGGCCTGTGACCACTTCTTGGACGGCGTATCGCTGAATCTAGCAGGCGTCATCCCTCTGGATCCAGCAGTAAAAATAGCAGTAATTCAACAAACACCATTCTGTAGTTTAGGGCTGGAGAGCCCTGCGGCCAGGGCTGTAACCAAGGTGGCAGAAACTATTCTAACTTGGAACGTGGCAACCAATATTGATGGAAACATTAAGTTTTTTTGGAAAAAACTCCTCTTTCAATGCTAATATACTCTCCGGTATCATAACACCTTCTGGAATAGTAATCTAAGAGTTTCTGTATTTCTAGACTATTCACATAAAAAAAGTTATCCATCGACAAACTGCGTACAACACTACGTCTAAAAAAATAAGTGCCTGACTGTATGGCTTAAGACCAAGATGTCCAATGGCGTTTAACTCTCTAATATGATCAGTTTGGCACTATAAGGCTCACAAAAAAACTAAGTAAATTAAAATATAAATACAGTATAGTTTTTAAAATCTCTGTCGAATGCTACATCAATGAAATTATGCTCGGCGATCCCAGACTTATAGATTGGTTTTTTTCAGGGCCTTCGGTACTAGATACGGTTTACCAACGATAGAAATAAGTACTGCGAACACCAACGTGGACACTCGGCTAATAAAACTGGAGTTGATACAGGCCATAGGCCTAATAGAAGATGAATTATGCCAGGAACTAAAGGCGTTGCAAATCAGACATATCTAGATATATATCTCCGCAAAATTTTATTCACAGCTAGTACAGGCACTTAAAAAAAAAGAACTCCATACAATTATGGCCATAAAGAGCTCTTCAAATATGGTGTTTTCGTTGTATTATGGAGACTAACTAAAAAAAAATACGGAGTTCGTAGCATCACTGAGATCCAAATCTTAATTAAATCCAGGCTCATGTACAGCTCAATATTAAGTTCAAGGCGCAGTATGACAATTAGGCCGGATACAGTCCGAGCCTCAGGCCCGACTGAGATACTGCAGGCGATTAGGGCTGGAGTGGCATCCCAAAATAGACACTACTTCCCAAGACTTTCTTTCGATATCTCCAGTAATCAGCCATGGCAATCTTATCGTTCCAAATAACGATTCTCCTTTATAGCAGCTTCAAAAAAATTTCTAGATAGTAACAGGCTGTATGAAAAAAACACTGGCGAATAAGGACAAATTTAAAAGATATACTCTGACTTATTGAAAAGGAAGGATATGGAAATTGCTATGCACACTAAGAAAGAATAGAATAGTCTAGAAGTACAGGGCTTAATATGGGACACTAAAAACACCGTTGCAGTATATTTAATGATGAACTCTACGGACACACTCGGAACTATATCTTAGGAATCGACGATTTTATAAAAATAGCTCTATATGAAGACCGCCAGATTTAAAAAAAACTTAGACTATCCACTACATTGTCTCAGCTACCCAGGCCAACCTAAAAATAGGCTCATGTCAGTAATATGAACAATATAAATACTCTATGCGCATGATCTGGCGCTTGCCATAAGCGTTAATAACCTTAATTAAACGGTAAATTAGTTGACAGTCGATAGCGTTGGCAGCCATGAATACTATAGTAATGCTGCACCGAGCAACAAATAATCCACCAGACAGAACGCAACAAAGACAATAAAAATCTGCTGGTAAGCTCCCGAAAGAAGATGAAGGACTAGAACAGTCGGCATCGACACCGGAGGAACATTTTTTTCAGCGCTGTCAAAACTTATCCAGGTTAATATGGACTTTCAATATCAAGCCCTACGGGCCAAAAAAATACTACCGGAGTCAAATTAGGTAAACAGATATACCGACTAGATCGAACCAACCGATAGTAACCGATGCTCCACCAATGGTAATCCTGGCCACGACCTTAACGGACCGTAGCCGACGTAGGACCAACGGCATGATATACTATAGTTAAAATACCAGAGCCACAAAAGATAGTCAATAGGTTCGCAAAAAAAGAAGCTGTGTTCATAGTAAACTTGTACAGGATAATCTCAGAAGGAGAAAAGAATCACACGTCGGACTGACTACAATGCTGTGGATAATCAACCATAACTCTAAGAATAACCAACTATATCATAGCCTTGGAGCTAAACTTTAACCGCTAAAATTCGGATTTACCCCATTGGGTTAACTTCGCATCAACATAAAAAACTATACCCCCCCCTAGTCCATGCGTGATAAAATTGACGCCTCGGTGACTTCGGTCTTATCGCCACCTTTCTAGTAAACCAGAATACGACATGCGCCACCTTTTGCTATAACTTAAAATAATAGCAGAAAAATCAAGATACCATCCAGTACAAGCTAAGGACGTCAACACAGAGGTAACTCAAGTGGACCGTCCGACAAAAAAAACCGAACGCCATTTGATAGGCAATACAATAGCGGTTCTAGATATAGCTAAGAATGTTATGAATGTAAAAGTCTAAATTAAGCTAAGTCTTACAAAATAGCTATGGTGGTCTGAGTGACATCTACAACTAACTCTAGCCCTACAAAATATTATGACCGATATGAAATCTTGCTTATTCTGTTCCACCAACAATTATATCACCATTAAAGGAACTTTTTTTCTGTTATGGACAAAAAAAGACGAAACGCTGACTAACTGATAGTTCTAAAATTAAAAAATATAACTATCGGCAAGGCCAGCCACTTCTCATGATCATCCTGACTAAAAATACTCCAGAGATTCCGGCTACAGAAGAATATCAAGATGTCCTCAGTCAATTTAGCCAGGACTAGGACGACCTTGATATCAGCTACGTCCGGTATAAAAAATACAGATATTTTAGTATAAATCAAATTAAAGCAACCAAGTGTAGAATGAAACCGTCGGCCTGACAGCTCTCGCTCGGGAGTACTAAAGCACACGCCCAATATTCAGGACATCAAAGATATCTACTATCTGTTAGTTCTCTGACTACTACAGCTACGCAGTTTGTTATTGTCTATGGTCTAGAAATTCTCAACAGTCGCGAGGTCAACGGTTTCATGGGCCTCTCAGCAATATGTCTGGAGAAAAATCAGAGGCTAGACCGAAAAAAAATACAAAAAGACAGGTAACAGTATCGAAGTGGATGGCGCAATTGGGGAAGGGTGATACGACGACATCGCGATACTGTAGCGCCTAGACTTGATCAGCCGACCACAAAAAACGTAATATGTAATAAAACAAAAAGAAACACGGTAGATAAGGTTATCTTAATCAACTGGCCCCACCGTCTCTAAAATGCTGATATATATTGTCGGGCTGTAAAATCAGAAATAATACATAAATGGAATAGTACTCACCGTTCGGTTGAGGTCGTCCAGTTAATGGCTGGACCAATTCTTCAAGATAAGACGTTGACACAATTCATTGTATCCGGCGAAGTGTAAGAGCTGCACTTTAGCCACCAAAAGGGTATATTAAAAGACCAGCTTAAGCTTACCTCCTTCTGCTTTTACTTGACCTTCGCGTTCTTGATCTACCCCTAGGCAAGGTGGTAATTTTATTTAATTAACGCCTCTGGGTTGCCTGTGCCTGTGCTATTTAGCGATATAGTTCCTAGACCTTGTCAAAAAAATCTTAGAATTCGACATCTTCGGTTACACCATGTAAAGATTATCTATACAGAAAGCATAAAAAGCTCTGGTAAACTATGAATAGTTGCAGGCCAAAAGATCCACTATGCGTAAGAAATATTTTGTGTTGCCGTTGGTGCCAGTTTACAAGATCGGGGTAAGATTAACTTATTTGCACCCCATGCCGACTAATGAAGACGTCTTCAAAATATCAACGCTGTGGACAGTACGGCGCCAATCAATAGGAATACAAACAAACAAACAAACAAACAAACAAACAAACAAACAAACAAACAAACAAACAAACAAACAAACAAACAAACAAACAAACAAACAAACAAACAAACAAACAAACAAACAAACAAACAAACAAACAAACAAACAAACAAACAAACAAACAAACAAACAAACAAACAAACAAACAAACAAACAAACAAACAAACAAACAAACAAACAAACAAACAAACAAACAAACAAACAAACAAACAAACAAACAAACAAACAAACAAACAAACAAACAAACAAACAAACAAACAAACAAACAAACAAACAAACAAACAAACAAACAAACAAACAAACAAGGTGCAATCAGAAAAATAGCATTATATGATAAATAGACTCATGGTCATCTTCTTAATCATGACCTATGAAATCACCGGACAATCTTGTCTCAGTTTTCGCCTTTTCTCGTTTTGATCAGACAATAAATCACCAACTATCAATAATGCCAAGCCCAAGGGATCAGGTTGCGTTCTACATATGGCAGCCGGTCATAACGCCGACCAAAACGCCTGGCCAGGATATCAACGTCCCAAATTGGGACGGACCTCATATTTCGGCCAATATGGGCAGGCAGAACTTCGCCTACAAAGATGATATGCGACCCATGTGAAAAACTAGCCAGCCAGTCTATGCGCCTATCTCTGGCGAGCCGCTGGTATAGGCCAAAACCGATAGGGTCAAGATGGGCGTAGTCCGAGGAGAACACGTGCTCGTCGAGCACAATCCAGTCGGCTGAAATGATATCCTTTCGCTTGTAGTCCAAAAAAAAAGCTAGGGATGAAGCAGTGTAGTCTGTAAGTGGGATGCGGTAGTTAGGGTTAGTGAAATAGGTATATTCCTTAGGCGGGACGATGAGTGTATGACCGCCACGGGTATAGCGGGAAACTGCGGCTGGCCATCCCCGGGCTGTGAATCCAACCTTGAATTCGGATAACAAGTCCGGCCGTTCATCTATAAGCCAGCAAGCCGCTGCTAACACCTCACGCCGGTCAGCATCCGGTAGGTAAAGAGGCGAAGGATTCCACCATGCCAAACAGAGAAGCAATCCCGTTGTAGCCGTAACTGTCATTATAATGATGCGGCGACACCTAGCTAGCCGTTCTAATGCCAACCCTCCTAATAGACAAGTTGGCAGACCTGCCACATACACATACTGCATGTTCAAAGAGGTGATGGCCGTAGCTAAGACCGTGATGCAGAACCAGGCCGCCAGGGCTGGTAGTAACCGCTGTGCTAGAGTTCCCATTGTCAGACAAATCCAATGAGGCCACTTGAACCTATTGATCAGCACGGTCAAAACCATGTTTTTACCGCTCCATATAGTCCAACCCGCCATCACTCCAGGTATGCCGAAGCCGCAAAGAGTATTCTTGAAGAACGTGGACAGGAACCGCCAAGACAAATACAAATGGCCCTGACCCATAGCAAAAGGGTGCAGCAAAATACTATTAATCCAGCTGAGCCTAGTCCGAGTGAGGAGCCATATGGTCCAGCCAACTTCGACGCACAGTATGGCTAGAGGAATAGCCAGATAGAGGAGATGGCGGGCTCTGAACTCTCGTAAGGCCGGTAGAAGCCAAAGGCTCAGAAAAAAGAAAAATAGTGGCCAATCCATGCCACCCAAAAAATAGAGACTGAAAGCCAGTCCGGTCAACCAGAAATCCCAACTGCGACCGCCCCAATAGGCCTTAAGCAACCAGTACACCATGGCAGTTTGAAATAGAAACGTAAGAAGATTAAAATACCACGGTGTGCGCAGACAAGATAGAAACCAAGGGCTAGTGGCCAGCAGGAAGACACAGGCTGCACCATAAACTGGGCCACGCAGCAGGCAGCCTAATCGATAGAGAGTAAGACCAGCCATAGAGGCAATGAACACATTAGGCAACTGCATAACGGCCGGATCCAGTGAGACAAAATAGCCGACCAACGAGGCATAGATATTAAGTAGTCCGAACTGGATGGGGCCTTCCACATGGGCAAAGGCGTGAATGATAAATTTTTTAACCCCGCCAATCCCTGTGAGCAGATTCCAAAGCAGGGCGGTATCGCGGATAGCCAGTCCGTCATAGAAATAGTGGGCCTTAGGTTGAAAGAGCTGGCCCAGGAGCAGGCACCAGATAAAAAAACCTACAAAAAGGAGCCGACCAGTATATTTGACCATAACAGCAGCGTATGGCATAGGATAGTCCTTGAATAATGATGACTAGTCACAGCTCGAACGTCTGGTAGAGCGAAGCGTAAATTTATATTAAATTTGCTATTTTAACAAATGTTTAAACTCAGTATCTGTAAAAGGAAGTATAGCGCCAATCTAGAGCAGGAGAAGAACGTATATCATCTACCGCCCTCCCTCAGCAAGCTTGATAGATTAAAGCTAAGCATATTGCCCTGGCCGAATTCTGACTCAGTCCAGCTGCGACCGCTGTAGTACTCGACAATTGTCTTATAGATACAGATCCAAAAAATTAAAATCTATTTTTCTAAAGGTGGGTAGGGAAAATATCATCCCGACCCGGAAGAACTGATCGAATATTTTAGTCAAGAACTCAGACGAGATGTCGCCACTCTTATCTCGGACATTCCAGAATACATAGTCATATTAGAAGAACACAGCCGATAGCACTACTTAATTAACACCTAACAAACTTAGCAGCATAGTCCGGTAGATTAATTAGCATATGGATGAGCCGATCAGGGTCTGTGACAATAGCAAGTAGCCAGCCACCCAAACCGAGCATTAATTAAATGGCCAGTTCTTATCAGGAAATAGCTACATGCAGCATAATCAATCCAATCAATAACTGTCTCCAGCCGGATTCCTGACCATATTGGCCCAAATGGCCGGACTTATTTTTTTGGAAAAATCAAAAAATTACTGATGAGCCAGATCATCTGCTTACCTTCGCTCTTAATATTTTAAAGGTTAATAATATACTTTTAACTGTGGATCCCAGACTTTGGTCATATGCGATCAATCTGGCAGATACTTATCTAAGAGTTTTTTAGGTAGATTTAAAAAAATTTAAAATGGAAGCTATGGAAAGCGAATTTAATAAGCTATAATGGAAAAACCATGAAGACGGTTAGATATCTCCAGCCAGAACTTATCAAATCAGTTACCGGGCCCATCCAGTCACTATCTCCACAGTCTGTAGCTCTCACAGACAATTTTTCCAAGGCAAACTAAAATTTATAACGTCAAAAAAATAATGTCTGTAATGCTAGTCGTCTGTCACACGCGGGTATAACGATAAACTTAAATAAAAATTGGCAATATTATTCACTGCGGCCGTTCCAGAGTCAATAAAGATAGTTTAGAGTCGAATCACAGGCATGATATCCTAATCCGAGAATTCATAAAGATAATAGTTATTCTAGTTTAGCTAATACTACGCACATTGCTCAAAAACTTTTTCTGGCCATCATTAAAAGGCTTCAAGAGCATTTAGACGGCACTTGGTATAGCTCACAGTCCTTGAAAATAAGGCAATAATGCCGCGGCAACGACTCAATCTATTAGGTCGCAGGACAGCACCGCACCTTTTCTTAAGCCATAATCTGGATAATTAGTTTGATGGTCACGATCACCAGTTCAATTATGCTATAAAATCACGACTAAACACATATACACCATGCCGTGATACTGTTGCAATGCCGGAAAAGCGCAGTGAACTGTACTTACTCGATATGCTACCGTTACCGGCCAAACGACTAATGCAATGACAAAGGACAAGAATTTGCATATTTAAGGCCTTGATGACTAGCGGTTACTCAATGATGGCCCGAACATATACCAACACCTCCCGGAAAAATACACTTAGCAGTTTCTTGTCCGTAGGACCATCCTAAGAACAACTCAGGAAGGCCACGGCACTGCGTTATAAAATACCATGTGCCGGTACCATATGTAAGATGGCCAATATGTGGGAAATATCTACTAAAACTGCTTCTATCTAGACCGATATCGGTCTAGGACGCTCCCGGTATGGCATGTTTACTAAAAGAATGATTGAAATTGGGTGATATATGATAGTCTGAAACAATATATTTATTCAGAAGTGATGTTGTAAGCTGTTACAGTGTGCAATCGCAAGACGGCCAGGACATGTAGCCTTGACTAAAAAATGACAGACATAAAAATGGATCGACTTCGCAACGAAAAAGCCGGGCTTCAGCCCGGCTTTTTCGTTGCGAAGTCATACAACGATCGATCAACTAATACATACCGCCACCAGGGGGCATGGGCGGAGCAGGCTTCTTAGGTTCAGGCTTTTCAGCTACAGCAGCCTCAGTAGTCAGCAACAGGCCGGCCACACTAGAAGCATTCTGTAGAGCAATACGAGTAACCTTCTTAGGATCGATAACTCCAGCCTTAACTAAATCCTCATAGACACCAGTGCCGGCGTTAAAACCAAAACCATTCTTACCCTCACGAACTTTCTCCACCACAATGGCACCCTCAAATCCAGCATTAATAGCGATACCACGTAAGGGCTCCTCAATAGCCCGATGAACAATATTTACACCCGCGGCCTCGTCATCATCCAATAACTTGATGTTCTTGAGAATACTCTGGCAGCGCACTAAAGCCACACCACCACCAGCTACTATGCCTTCTTCAACGGCTGCGCGAGTAGCATTAAGGGCATCTTCCACTCGGGCCTTTCTCTCTTTCATCTCAACTTCAGTGGCTGCGCCAACCTTAATCACGGCTACACCACCTACAATCTTAGCCAGACGCTCCTGGAGCTTCTCACGATCATACTCGCTGGTAGTCTCATCAATCTGAGCCCGAATCTGCTTAATACGCGCCTTAATATCATCATTCTTACCAAAGCCGTCCACAATAGTAGTATTTTCTTTGTCTACCTTGATCTTCTTAGCCTTACCCAAATCAGCCAACGTCAGACTCTCCAGTTTAATACCCAAATCCTCAGAAACCATACGACCACCGGTGAGAATGGCGATGTCTTGGAGCATAGCTTTACGACGGTCTCCAAACCCTGGAGCCTTAACAGCGCAGACCTGCAAGGTTCCACGCAACTTGTTTACTACCAGGGTGGCTAAAGCCTCACCCTCCACATCCTCGGCAATTATAAGCAGAGGACGCCCCAACTTGGCAGTCTGCTCAAGGATGGGCAGCAAGTCCTTCATACTAGAAATCTTCTTTTCATTGATGAGAATATGCGGTTCATCTAACTCCACCGTCATCTTCTCAGAATCGGTAATAAAATAAGGCGAGAGATAACCACGATCAAACTGCATACCTTCGACCACGTCCAAAGTGGTATCCATGGACTTAGCTTCTTCCACGGTAATCACACCTTCCTTACCGACTTTGTCCATAGCCTCGGCAATAATATTGCCGATAGTAGCATCATTATTGGCCGAAATAGCGCCAACCTGAGCAATCTCTTTCTGGTCTCGAGTGGGCTTGGCCATCTTAGCTAACTCAATCACCACAGCCTCAACAGCCTTGTCAATGCCACGCTTAATAGCCATAGGATTACGTCCGGCAGCCACTAACTTCACGCCCTCACTAAAAATAGTCTGGGACAAAATAGTAGCAGTGGTAGTACCATCGCCAGCCACATCGCTAGTCTTGCTAGCCACCTGTTTGACCATCTGAGCGCCCATATTTTCGAATTTATCCTCCAGCTCGATCTCCTTAGCCACGGTCACGCCATCTTTGGTGATAACTGGAGAACCAAAACTTTTCTCAATGACCACATTGCGACCTTTAGGACCCAGTGTCACCTTGACCGCATTAGCCAATGTATCCACCCCACGTTGAAGCTTCTCGCGGGCCTTAGTGTCAAATAAAATCTCTTTCACAGCCATAATCTGCCTCCAGGAAATATCGACATTGATATGTAGAATAACGTTACAAAAAAATAAAATCTAAGGGCCGTGGCAAACAAATACCAAACCGAACTAACACCCCAGCTAGTCCTCAACAATGGCAATGACGTCGTCCTCACGCATAACTAAGTAATCAACGCCATCAACCTTGACCTCGGTGCCAGCGTACTTACCGAAAAGCACCTTTTGCCCAATCTTGACCCCCAGAGCCATGACCATACCCTTATCCGAAGTCTTGCCAGGACCTACAGCCACGATCTCACCACGTATGGGCTTTTCTTTGGCGGTATCGGGGATGACGATACCACCTTTAGTCACCTCTTCAGATTCTAGACGTTTGATAAGTACACGATCAGCCAACGGTTTAAGCTTCATGGACAACCTCCGTAAATATATAAATTGTTATAACACGATGCCTGGATGAGTGCCAGGCCAGAGAAAAATATAAAGCAGCTTTTCGGACTGTCAACTAGGGTAAAAAAATTTTTCCACTTATAACCAACACAGCGGACCGGGTATCCTAATTCCTAAAGGTTACTGTTCATCCAAATAAAAAAATAAGGGATAAAAAACGTAGATGGATATCATGGCGCTACCCGATTATGACCAAAGTCGCCTAACGGCGACAACGATAGAGACAGCAAAAAAAATACTAAAAATGGTGAGAATAAAATCAAGGCAAAACAAAACTTGCTACAAATGTTGCCGGTACGTTATTTTTTTGCGGTAGTTAGCCATACTAGCTTATTAAATTAAATAAACAATAGAAACCGGCAGTGTTATTGTACCAGAAAGCCATCAAAATTGAGAAATTCTAGGCCAAATAGAACGATAGCAAGCAGACCAGTTACCACTAAGAAACAGGCAAACCAAGACTTATTAGTGTATAAAATATCGGCCATAGTTTTAAAAGGCCAGATCGGACAAGACCCACTATCTATTTTCAACAATTCTATGCATTAATAGATCGAGATGATAAATTAAAAAAAGAGGTATTTTGCCATTGGCAACAAATATTACGACGTAGTAAAAAAATAACGCCTATATATAAATCAGTCATTGGTGTGCCCAAATGAGAATGATATATCGGCTAAAAACGTTTTTGAGCATTCGATCTTAGCTTACGTAAAAATATAAAAGTTTTAAAAAACGCTCAAAATAAGGAAATCAACCGCTAGCGTTGACTTTTTTGCTTGTGCTGTGATAAAAGACGATACAGTTAGTTCAGAGGAAGGCCTGAGCAATATAATCGAAAAAAATAAAAACATGCCAACTAAATGGTTTAAAATTAACGATCCAAAATACAAGGAAGCCTTTTTTGATGCCGGCACTATTGGCCTGCATCTAGCTTCCTGCATAGTGGTCGGGTTAATCATAGGATATCTATTAGATAGGTGGCTAGTTACTGGCGCGAAGTTAACAATGACAATGCTATTCTTGGGCATCGTGGCTGGCTTCAAACATGTGTATGGAGAGACACAGAAACTTAAACGACGCCAAAAAAAACAATGTATCGCCCAAAATTACAAAAAACCAAACAAATATAACGTTACACCATGAACGATAAAGCTAAAGCACCCGACCCGTTAAGAATAACCATACATTGGAGACGCTACGATTTGAATCGACTGCTGCACGTTATCGAATACCACCTCTATCGCCACGGCTTCACCGTGGCTGAAGCACGGATTCTCATGCGTAATCAATTAATATTAGCCGGGGTGGTTTGTCTAATTGGACTCACGCTGTGTTGGGCCAGCAAATGGGCTTGGTCCTTAGCTGTAGGCACAATACTGGCCACTATTAATTTTTATTCCTTAGCTACATTCGTGCAACAGGTGACGTTTCTCCCATATGAAAAAAAAATTGTATTCAAGCTACTCTTACGATTCTACGGCCGACTGTTCGCAACCGGCATTGTGTTATACCTGTTAATCATTTTAGCCAAAGCCTCAGTACCGGCACTCGTGGTCGGGTTATCCACCGTAGTAGCGACTATTGTGGTCTGGGGAAGCACCCACTCCTTCGAGCAAAGAAGTATAAGGAGACATAACATATGACTGGTGGACTGCCGCATCCGGTTCTGCTTTCGACCCTCATTGGGGCCGATGAGGCGATAATGCATCTTTTTGGGGTAAAAGAAGCTAAGCATATTTTTTATACATGGATCGCTATGGCCATTTTATTTATAACGAGTTTCGTGGTGCGAAGCCGGTTAAAAATAGTACCTGGAACCATGCAAAATATTTTTGAGACAATTATTGGCAACCTTGAGAATTTTGTGGTTGCCAACCTAGGCGAAGATGGCCGAAAAATCTTCCCTACTCTCATCGGAATTTTTCTGTTTATCCTCACCCAGAACTTACTAGGCTTAGTCCCTGGTTGCGACGCGCCCACGGCAAACATCAATACCAATGCCGCCATGGCCATTACGGTCTTCCTATACTATAATATCCACGGTCTATTATGTTGGGGACCCAACTACATCAAACACTTCATAGGCCCTATGTGGTGGCTATCGCCCCTCATGCTGCCCTTAGAAATTATCTCCCACTGCGCCCGACCACTCAGTCTCACCCTACGGCTTTTTGGCAATATCCGCGGCGAAGAAATCATTATGGTACTATTATTTATTATGGCCCCGTTAATCGGTACCATCCCAATATATTTTCTCTTTCTATTAGGTAAAATACTGCAAGCTTTCATTTTTTTTATGCTCACTATGGTCTACCTCAAAGGCGCCCTGGAACACTCACACTAATCGCTCCCGCAAAAAATACATAAAGTTAGGAACATAGTCGATTGATCACAATATACCACAGTTAGGAGGATACATCTGATGCACAAAATTCTCGTAATCGCCCTAAATACTCTTGGCCTAAACGTCATTGCCTCACTGGCCCTCGCTGCTGATACCGCCGGCGCCAAAATGGACGCCTCCGGCCTAAGTCTGACCTGTTTCGCTGCCGCCATCGGCATGGCTGTCGCTGTTGTCGGTTGCGGTATCGGCCAGGGTATGGGCTTAAAAGGCGCCTGCGAAGGCACTGCCCGAAACCCCGAGGCCGGTGGTAAAATTATGGTCACCCTAATCTTGGGTTTGGCCTTTATCGAGTCTCTAGCAATTTACGCCCTGGTCGTAAACCTAATCCTGCTCATGGCCAACCCTTTTGTGAAATAAAGACCACCGTTCAATTGAAGGGAGACTATGCCTAGCGGTCTCCCTTTTTTTTAGAACTATACGTTTTTATATTATTTTATTTAAATTTTTCTGTGACTCAAAAACATATATATATCTAGAGTTACCATCAACGGCTATTCACATATGTAGATGCTAAGGTACTACACCATATATAATTATTATCATCGGGCTGCATACCACTTCTCCAATGTAAACTGCAAAATCTAAATCAAACTCCTATTAATACCATTTCTCACCGAGGCAATTTAAATATCGGCCACAAGTCTGTAAAAATCATCAATAGCATTCTGGGTTTATCTAAAAATCGAAGCGAACGGACTGGAACCGAAAAAAAAACACCCTTCAACCTGCTACTAAGGCCGACCTATTTTACACAAAACTATGGCCACCATGGCCATCGTGGGCAATCTAGGACTCATCATCATTGTGCCCGATACCTTGTACAACAATATTATATTGGCTCTAACATGTTCTCTTAAATCTCATTAACAATATTTCATACTGTTCACCTCAGAAAAAGAAATCACGCACGCTCTCCATCCGCCTTAAACTTGATCAAACTGCCTCTCCCGAGTTCCTATGCTAGATTTCATTACGTTGTCGATACTAAAGTCAGTACTCTTAAAAAAAGACCAAAACACACATTGAACAGTCTCAATCTGCTATATTGATATAATAGCAAAAAAAAATTAAAAATCCTAAACGGACAATAGCCTATAGGCATAGCGCTGTCCCAGTTTTAATCTGACTCCAACGCCAACCTAAAAATACAACGAAGATGACAGTTAGTGTATAAACGAACTTACACGTCGATAGATGAGAATACTTAAAGAATGTACTATAAAAACTATCTTTACATCGAAATAATGTACCGTCTCGTTCGTAACTGTTTCTCACCGTCTCCATAGATATTAGCTGGACCAGTTTCGCCTTAGAACGCCTTGGCTCGTCTTCAACATACTGGCCCGCAGTGACCGTGATTAATTAGATGCCGGATTCTACTCATTGCCACTTCGTATACACCACCTACTTCAATATCTACAGCACCCCCCCCTCCATGAAGTCTTTCAGCCTTCTTTTAAAAAATGCCGAGCTGTCGCCTCCTGCGGCCGTGTAAACCGTAAGGAAACTATCATATGTAATATCTACCTCAAGTGCATAGATGCTATAATATGCATCTACCCAATAAATGTATAAATCCAGCCTCTTGACAATCAACCCCAAATTCAAATATATAACAGTGGTTTTTTATAATTTAACTACTCGCAAGGAGACTACAATGACCAAAACTATCGCAAATCTTCGCGCCGCCTTTGCCGGTGAATCACAAGCTAACCAAAAATATTTGGCCTTCGCCGATCAGGCAAACAAGGAAGATCTACCCAGCATTGCTCGTCTCTTCCGGGCAGTAGCCAAGGCGGAAACTGTGCACGCTCATGCACACCTGCGCGCCATGGATGGCATTGGCAAGACCGCGAACAACCTCCGGGATGCTATCGCAGGTGAGCTCCACGAATTTAATAATATGTACCCTGACATGATCGCCACGGCCAAGAAAGAAGGACACAAGACAGCCGAACGTAGCTTCACTATCGCCAATGAGGTAGAAAGGGTCCATGCGGCCCTGTATGAAAAGGCACTGGCCAACCTCGACACGCAGACTGAGTTCAGATATATAATATGTTCAGTCTGCGGCTACACGAGCGAAGACCATGCCCTAGACAAGTGTCCAGTCTGTAGCGCCCCCTCTAATGCCTTTTTAAGGGTAGATTGATCACGCCAAGCCAAGCTCGACGACAGTATGCCCTACCTAAAAATAGGCAATAAACAGGTTCGGAGAGATATACCTGCGCCAGATCACAAAAAAATAAGCTGCATCTGTGGCCTGTACATGGACGGCAGGAAGAAAAAAACACCCCTTCGGCACCATTTTAAAATCTTCGCTAAGGCTAGTCTCACCCTTTTTACCATACCGGTAAATGCTAATTGCTTAACTAATCAAAAAAATAATCGGAGTATATCACCTACTAAATCTATTACCGGCTCTAGAATCCATCTAAGCACAAATATATCTGCACTTCTATAGCTCCTGCTATTTCACAATACTTAAGGATAGTTACCACATGAGGGACCACGATTATGACCTTTTATTATCTATCCGGTCTTAGTGCTACTCTATATACACTTCAGCCAAAGTGGTAATTCCGCTGCAGACAAACGACGTCACCCCACCAAGCCTACGTAAGCTCAAATTGTTGCGTCTATAGTCTATACAACTACATTTATGTTACAATCTAGTGAAATACTAGCATGCCAATCTGACACTCTTAAATGTCCTACCCTGGACACAGTTTTACCCAAAGCGTTCTCCCAAAATACACATGGCCATTCAGGACTATAGGCTCTCCCTCCGCTAAAAAAGGATGTGTAAATGCTTTGACCTCTCGTTTACCTATTGTGGCCATCTCCGTAAATCATTTACGTTATCGGAATAGCAATACTACCAACTGATAGTCTGTACCCTGGGACTGTTACGTCTCTAATAAAAAAACTTAGCTATATGGACACTGCAGGTCATAATACCACGACCGCATATAGGTAAAAAAATGGACTCAAAATAAAATTAGAATGTGGGTGTTCTCCAGGTTCAATAGAATAAGGCATTCAAATATAGAGCAAAGCCTCTAGAATGTTCTGTGATATACTGTGGACGACATAAGTAATATTGTCCAGACAACAGCCAGATTTTCCTCCAGCTCTTGTTTAGCAACGGATTCTTATAGTGCCCTAAGATACACCTCCTAGGCCACCTAGGGTCATCGATATAGGATAACTATAAACAAAATAGACGCTAAAATTGACCGCCAAATCAATTGGTATTCGTCCGCTATGACCAACACCGCAGCCACCAAAAACAGAACCGCGCCGTTGTATCATTTCTCATACCTAAATCGCCAATAAAGATAAATATATTCTATCCGCTATCGCGCGCTTTGAGCCACTGGGACAAACAATTTTTTAGATAAACTAGGTCAGAGATAACTATAAGGTCTTTTGAAGATAGCAGATTTTCGTATATATTACGATGCCGTCTTAGCTCTCAAGTATTTTTTTAGCCAGGACTTGGCAGTGAGAATGCTCAAAAAACTTGATGATGTAATAAACTGCTAGGTCTTTATTAACTACGGCTTTGTCCTCTCTCTAGTTTTTTTCACGGTGATGAAGTTGCCTGAGATATCCTCTAGATATCCAGATATTTTTTGAACTGGAGGCAAAAAAAGTCAATCCAACTAACTTGAGCAAAAGCGCATCTTTAAAAAAGTACAGCCCGAAGGCACTCCACCTCTACAGCCATTCTGATGACATCCACACTGATATCGATAAAATAAGTCTTGATCTCACCACGTATGACACCATCGAGTATTTTTTTTGATGTCTCCGAGATGTCGTCCACGATGAACAATATAGACTTACGCGGCTAAAGTCGTATACTTAGCCTCCATGCAAAAAAACCGATTACAGATAATCCAGTCAAAATATTCAGAATGAGCTTACAGTATAGCCTACGGATTATTTCCTATATATGTTCAGTTTCAGTCGGAAACTTAGTCGCAAGTGCGTAATGCTCTAGTTCATACAGTCTTTCATTGACTTCCAGATTTCTTTTAGTGACAAGCAAAACCGTAAGAGTTCGCGCAGCATGAGTTCGTAACGGCGCGGTTCGAATCGCCTCGAGTCCCTGCCCCCCATATAACACTCTCCTCTAGGCCAGCTAAAACATGCCAGTTCCGGACTAAAAAATATGACAATGATATGGAGTGACCGATGATAAATTTTTGTAGTACAAAACGCCAGTATCGATCTCATGAACTTCACCATTACGCTGATACTTTCCAAAATAGAACGACAACGTACTGGAAGTTGAAAAAATATTTTAGACGACTACGATACCGATGCTAGAGATCAAGCATACGGTCTCCATCTGATCACTACGCTCAAAGATAGCCTTAACACACACCAGCTAAGAATATTTTTTGTGGCCGAAGTTCCGTAACAGACATATGGACAATACCAGATTACCCCATATTCACGCGACATAAGGTAGGCGGCTCCGGTTGATCCAGGACAGCCCATCAGGCAGACCATCAGAAGCGTCTATAGCCTAGGCAAATCTATTTGATCTAAAATCGCTCTCCAAGCATTCCGGTCATATCCCGCCTTACGACCCTCCATCAAGCTCAGAGCAGGTATGCCTTCCTACAATATCCAATATCTAGAGAAGACTGAAGGGCCTAAATAGGATAACTGGAATATTAGTAATCTGATGAAGTCCATCGACTTAATCAGGCAATGTCCACCGCAGCAGCCAGGCAATATCCGCAATTGCCTTTTGAATGTATGAACGAACAATCATGACAATCGGTCTACTGGTGATACGAGCAACCTCGGAGTAATCTCGTAACTTCGAAACCATCTAAGTCAGATATATAGGTATTCATGGGCACGGCATCAAATAATTCCAGGCTACGACAGCCACAACCTCAGCCCGTCAGTAACTATCAACACCACAGTACCTTCCAGACTGATCATCCCTACAGTCACCTAACGGCTTACATCATTGTCATCGGTTATTGGACGTATATCCCAAAACTATCCACACGTGTTCTAATAACTAAGGGACCAAGATCTGGGCTAGGATCCACGTCCGCCATCGCCATCCAGCCTATTTAAGGCGGGAAGACGCCAAAAGAACCGCTAAAAAACTAAAGCTGATGCTGTTGGAAACGGCTGACAATAAAAGTATCAATCTGGGTAAGAAAAACAAAAAACTTGAAAACTAACTAGTCCGAAACATGATACCAGTATCTCGGACGGTAAAATACAGCTGGGCACGGACTATATGTCTACCCTTTTATTACAGACCCATCAGTTCCGTCTGCTCTTCCAATAAACACACGCTACCACCATTATATTCAATGAATTTGATTATGTTCCAGGTGAAATTGATAAAATATAATTATAGTCATATAAATTAGTGATAAACCACATTAAAACATCGAATCGACGACCATATACAGGACTAAATCCTTAATTTTGGCTTTAGTATCAAGGAGATAATATTGTCCAGGATATTCAATAAGTTAAGTTCAGCCCATTGTAGTTACAGTTTACCAGCTTAAATTTTGAAAAAATAAAAAATGTTGTCTGTGGCCTGGAACATACTGCACTAAACTAGGTGCAGCTTATGTAGGTAATCGTGCTGATAGATATCGGTATCGGCATGTAATATAAATCGATAAAATTAGTTAGTATAAAGGCTAAAATGGTGTGGATCTTAAGGTTAATATTGACCAAGAACTCATTTTTTTATTACACACTACTACCCTGACGACCTCACGACGATTTTTTTGTCCGCTCACACTCATGATAATTGTTAACACAGCAAGTCACCCTAAAACATTAATAGCCGGCTGAACTCATCCAGCATTACCTCATCCCTCCAATCAAGCCGAGCGCGGATGATCTAACGAATAAATAACTCCAAAGACTCAAAAAAACCTAATAGCCAGATCCATGACCTTAGATTAATTCTCTAGGAACATTAAGTAAACAATAATGGCCATTGCATTTCCGGCGCGATCAAGCTGCGGCACATTCAGCCGAGACAGACTAAACCAGCCATATCCAGATCTCATTCAAAGTCACATATAACTTACAGTTCATATCAGTGACTTAGAATTTTATAATATCCGCTAGATGCCTTCGATGTAGATAAATTCATCCACCCCGGACAAAACGATCATACTTAATCCCTACCACATGTAATTTCTATCCCAGCATAACATCTCAATCTAGAAGCCCAACAAACCACCTCTCCTGACGCATACGTTTAAGACATTCCTATCACTGCCGGATCCACACAATGCAACAAAACCTGCGATCTAAGTCCAACAGCTCTTAAAGATTCAAAAATCCTACGTATGCACTAGAGTCGGGCTAGTCAAATCCAGCACGTGCGTAATCTAAAATATCACTATTCTCAAAATGTTTTTAAAAAATACCTTAGCATTTTTTCTGGGCCAACCTCAACATGGCCTCGACTAATTGTAACTCATGATGTCGACCGTAGTCATTTTAGAACGACAGATTCGTGCCGAATAAAAAATCTAAATGGCATACCGATCGCCGTCTAGAAGGCTCTATGTCTTCCACCTTAATCGCCCTCCGACCAGGATATATTCGCACACGCACCGAGAGATAAATTAATTCCCAGTCATAAAATACTGCGTAGCAAGCCTAACCGATCCGCTATAACCAGTACGCCGATAAGACACTTATTCATTGAATAAATAGTCCCTGAGTAAATCCGGATATAACTATCATAATCTTTTAAAAGCGTCCTAAAACCTGAATAGGATCTTGACCACAGCTCACGATCTATACAAAAAAATAGACTAAAAACTAGAACAGGACGTCGAAGCTCTCACAGTCTGCATATTTTACAGTAGAATAATATCAGAAAATTCGACCAGAGCGTGGTCTCATACTCGGTGTTGGCAGCCAACAAAAAAATACAATGCCCTGAAAGACCTGATAAATCTCGGTCAGAACTTCCGGATTCAGGACCATGTCCCCCGACCGACATAATGGAACAGGGCAAAGTTCCACTATGAACTAAAAATACGTAACGCCGACCGCTGTGGTCGGCGTTACGTATTTTTAGCAGGCTACAGGCACAAAGTCAGTTTCTCAATAACATAAAGTCGATATCGTCGTTGGAGTACGACACGAGGAAAAACCATACATATATTCCAAATCAAAAATGAGGAAGTACCGAATAGGAATAAATAGCACTATTTTGTCCCGAACCTACTCACCCCAGTAGTCATATTAAAAATCATATAAAAAAACACAGTACCCTTTCTAATACAAAACATTCTCATCTTAGTCTGCAGGAAATGTGGCCCTTTACTACACCAACAAATGTGGTCTTATTTCTATGCGACACCGATCGCCATCACTAAACTAAGCCAGCAACTCTATAACTTCCAGCATCAAGCCTGCTGTGGGTCAACCAGGGAAGGCAAGTCTGTTTGGCCGGCCTTTGTAATCTAGATATTCCTATTTGCTCAAAAAAAGCCGTAGCGAATAGGACCGTTATTGCCTCTCGAAAGTTCTCGAACCCCACACTCTCAGTAGTACATGAGGCTGAACATCACATCACTCACCGACAACACACCACCCAGGACGATCTGAAATATTAGACCACACTCGATACAGTAACCATGATGGATCTCATTATCCAGCTACGAAAATAAATTTCGATCCTCAATTCACTTAAAACGGCCCGATCTCAAACCACAACCACGTTGGCTGCGAATGATAAACAAAGATGACGACTAAAAACAAATATTATCAACACTCGAGTCCCGTACAGCCTTTAGACTGGTTTACTTGTCCATAAAGATGCACTCTGACAGTCGGCTTCTGATCCGGCCTCATTTTTGTCAATACTAACTTAAACAGCCCACCCCATAGATCTTAATGAAACGTAAATATCAACTAGTTGTAAGTGAACATGGTCATATCGATCCAGACTAAGGTCGACGTACTAAACAGGCAAGCCTACTTATTATAGCATCACCTATATATCGTCATAACCTTGTTTTTTTTAGTGGTATCCATAAATATTAGTAATCAACACAATGCACTAAAATTTTCTGCAAACAAAATTCGCGCTAGCGCGATAGCTAAGTCAATTTTAAATACCATACAAATCTTAGCCTTAACTGTTCACAGCCAACCTACAGTTTTTTTTATAGTGTACTAGCGGAAACAGCTCTGGATATGCTCGAAGAACCTATAAGACCGTATAGCACGACATCCACCCGCTAAAAATCCGTTTTAACCGAACCAATCTAGATATAGTAAATGCTGACTACCGGCCGGCCGCTTCAATTGGATAATCGCCGAGACCTAGTATTTTGCAATTTAATTACCCAACTTCACACTGCCGCCAGACGGATACAACCAGGTCATGGGCTTTGCCCATGAGATCACTACAGCCCGACAGACTAAAATTCAACTGGCCCATATCAAACGTCTAATCCGGAGCATACTCATTACTAACTATGGATTTACGCTGCCTAAGAGCCCTATGGACGCACAGTAGCTATCAACAAATCGGCTACAGAAGAATGGATAGCACAGTGAATTAGCTAGTGAGCAGTCACTACAGGCCTTACATTTTCTTCCAAAATAATACAAAAATTATTGGCCATCACTTGGAAAGTAGCGACTATAAAAAGGCCTCGCCAAACAGAGAACGAATACCATGGCATAACCTTAGACACTATACACCGTTACCTAGGAAGACCTCCCCCCGGTAAAGTTGAATAATATTAGCCAATTAAGGTTACCACACTCATAAAAGCTAGACGAACATATAAAAGAGTCACGAACGCTACCACACAATGGCTAAAAAAACGAAGCTTTATGCTGGCGTTAATCCGGGCATGACCTGCCCGCTATCTAGACCATTTTCTTATAGCTCCCCACATATTTTTGCTTCGTCCCCGCCAAAATCAAAGATAAGCTTTATAATATCTTCTTCATGCACAATATCTTGTCAAGGACACAGTATTCACGTGATTCGATCTTATATCAAGGACCGAATTATATGCATATAAACACCTTGCCACTATATTAGGCGTACATTTAGCTCGGTTCAGCTGGTATTTTTCCGAAATTTCAGGGCTAGCAGCGATCCTAGACACCGACTAAAACGTCACGATCCACAAATACCTAGAGCAGAAACTACACATATAGCCCAAGTCGGCAAATCAACTAAGTTTCTGACAAAATAAAAAAATCGAAAAATAGAATGGTATTTCCAATAATATCGATATACTACATATTACTCAAATAGCACTTGGACGCCAAACAACTACAGACAACTAAAAAATGGTTAGGATGCGGCATATAAACCACTCAAAATGCCAAAATATTTCCAATAGACACCCTCGATCATCAACAATATTAAATATCAGTAATGCCATCTAACTGGCAGTTTAAGTTCTGATCGAAAAAAAAATACCGTACCGGCAAATAGACTGACTGCAGCAAGCGAGAGGTGATTATCTAAGTAGAGAAGCTGCGACCTAAACCAAACGTAACGCAAGGGTAACCATTGCCGCCTATATCTGAAAAAAACCTAGAAGTTTTTTTGCTATTAGATAGCTAAAGTCGTCCTCCAACATATGCCAGGTGCCAAATATATAGCGGTCTCTACGCCTAAGTAGACAGATTGGATCATATCTTAGAATTACCTTGCTTAATTTCAAGACCTTGCCAACTGCTGGTGGATGATAGTTAGTATATAAATTTTGCGGTAGTAACTTCTTACTTTTTAAGAATCCTCTTCAGATCAAAAAAATACCCTATTAAACATCGCAAAATATATACAATACTCAAAAAATCCTACTTAGTCACAACCGCTGTTGAACTCAACAGTGCTCGGTTATACCGGACGAAATGATTGGATTTCCATTCCAAAAAGACAGGATATCATCAAAAAAGAAATAAAGTTTTCGCCACAGACTTATTTGCCCACTCAGTTGCAGTTGCATCACATTCCCTGCCTCAGGCTTCCCGACGACTATGCACATGCAATTTATAGCGCAATCCCGCGACAAGATAAACCCAACCGCAATTTTCTCAAAAGACTCAGGCCGAATATTCGTCTAGCCAGGCCTGAAGTGTAAGCACTGCCCAAATGCGGTGCTGACGGTTGGGCTGACCAGCCTGCAATTCAGCCCAAACTTGACTGATCTGTGCGGGGTCGAGCAGACCTTGCCGGCGCAAACGTTCCGGTGCCAGGAGCGCCTCAGCCCAAGGCCGAAGCGGACCACGCAACCAAGCGGCCAAAGGCACACCAAACCCCTGTTTAGGACGATCGAACCATCCTGTAGGAAAATATCTATCAAGTGCCCGGCGTAATACTACCTTACCCACACCACCAGCCACCTTGTCAGTCGGAGACAGGCGCCAGGCCAGAGCAAAAAGACGGTGATCTAAAAATGGCCCTCTCGACTCCAGGGATGCGGCCATACTGGCCCGGTCTACCTTTGCAAGGATATCATTAGGCAAGTAACGGCACTGATCTTCCAAGAGGACATAATCCAGAAGCTCCCGATTATACTCATTTCCGCTACCGCCCCAGTCCAGCCCACTAACAGGAAGAGGCAACACATCGGCGGCCCAGCGCAAGTCTGGCGCCAACAGTGCGGCCATATTGGACCAACATGTGGCCAAGGAACGATGAAACCCCGCCAAGTCCGGTGCGTTAAGGGCTAAGATCACTTTATCTATCTTATCGGCGAGGAGCAATTGACGCTGAGCCAACGGAAGAAACCACTCTAAAAACCCGTACAATCCTACTGCCATCCATCCTCCTCCGCAACGTAATAGCACAGCCACTGCACGTCGTAGCCATCTCGGCCAACTGCCAAACAGCCGCCAAAGCAATGGTCCCAACACGTGGCGGTTATAGCCGCCGAAAAGCTCGTCCCCTCCATCTCCTGAGAGGCACACAGTTACCTGCTGCCTGGCTAACTGTGCCACTAAAAAAAAAGGTAATAGTGAAGCGTCAGCTAAGGGCTCGTCCGCAATGACCGGTAATCTCGACACAATGGCCAGAGCTTTCTCAGGGGTAATCTCCAAGGCCGTATGCGCCGTACCCAGATATGCGGCTACCCGAGCCGCCGCAGGACGTTCATCATATCCCAGAGCAGTAAAGCCTACTGAAAAGGTCCTAGTAGTTCGACCATACTCTTTCTGCATGAGCGCTGCCACTAAGGAGGAATCTACCCCTCCCGAAAGAAAAACACCCACTGGGGCATCCGTAATAAGTCGTAGGCGTACGGCATCAGAGACCAGCCGCCACACCTCGTCAGCAGCCTTGTCAAGGTCCCCAGGGAAAGGGTCAGCCAACCCAGCGGCAGCAACCGCAGCGGGATCCCACCAACGTTCGGGAATCGGCAATTGACCTGCAACCACCTCAGCGGCACGGATACGCAGGAGACAACCCGGTTCAAGCTTGCGCAGCCCTTTGTAGATACACCAAGGGGCTGGTATGCAGCTAAAACGCAGAAAAAGAGCCAGCGCCTCAGGATCCAGGTTAGGTACCGAGGTGGACCAAGCCGGGTGACACCGAAAAGGTGCCAACTCAGAACCGAATACCAGGAACTTTCCATCAACCCCAGTCAGAATACCATAATATAACGGCTTAGCCCCCAGTCGGTCGCGAACAAGCATTAATTCCTCTTGCCGAGCGTCCCATAAGGCAAAAGCAAACATGCCCAAAAAGCGCTCCAAGATCCACGGTAGAGCTTGGGAAGCTTTAGTTGCCGCGGCAACCACGGCAGCTAGAATTACCTCAGTATCCGAACGACTACGCCAACCCCCAGCTGGCGTCTGCCCAGCAGCTTCTAGCTCGTGCCGGAGCTCCCAAAAATTATAGATTTCTCCATTATAGGTAATACCGAAACGACTATCAGAAGAAAACATAGGCTGATGTCCGGCCGAAGAAAGATCCTGTACGACCAGTCGGGCGTGGGCCAACCCTAGGCCGACAACCGGGTCGTACCAGACGCCCATATCGTCCGGGCCACGGTGACGTAAACTAACTGCCATGGCTCCGAGCACAGCCCGAGCTGCATCATTAAAAATGGGAGAAAAAGTAGGGGCCGGCGGCCCCCAGAACCCGGCAATGCCGCACATAGATGAATTAGCCAATGGCCGACTAGGATCAGACGGTTAGTTCAAAATATAACGCATAGGATTAATTGGGGTACCATTCACCCGTACCTCATAATGCAGATGCGGCCCAGTGCTGCGTCCAGAGTTACCCATAGTAGCAATGATTTCACCGCGCTCTACCTGTTTCCCTTCTTTGACCTGAAAATCATGCAGGTGGGAGAAACGTGTAACTATGCCGTTACCGTGACGCAATACTAGGGTCTTGCCCATAATGCCATCCTCACCAATTAAAGCAACAACGCCCCTGGCTGGAGCGTAGACCGGAGTGCCGATTTTACCAGAAATGTCAATGCCGAGATGTTGCTCGGGCTTGCCGATATAAGATGCAGTGCGCTGACCAAATGGCAAGCTGACCCAACCATCCGTGGGCCAGATCGATGGCACAGACCCAAATAAAACAGGATTAGCCTGAAAAGCTTGGCTTAGATCCTGCTGCCGCACCTCTTCGAGTCTAGCATCTGAGCCCAGACTATCTATAAAATTATGCATGTTGCGTGCAATGAGCTCCTGACGATAGATAGATAAATAACTCTTGGTAAAGTCCATGCCCTTTGTTTTTCCGCTGGTACTAACCGTCTCCAGAGTATCCTCAAGATTAATCATCGTACGCAACTTGATGTCAAAATCACGTATGCGGGCAAGATCGTCTTCGAGTGATTTAAGTTTAGTAGCCAAGGAAAGGAGCTGGCTCCTCTGCTCCTCCACAGTCCGCGCGGCCTCGCCTAGACTATCCTGAGCATGGACGTGCTCACGCCAAAGTTTAAAATAGTAAACATTGGCTGCCACGAGAATACCCACTATGAGTATAAAAATAAAGGCTACCCAACCGCGGAAGTACAGCTTTTGGTAGATGCTATCATTATCTTTAAAGATGACGAAACAGTATTTTTTGAGCAACATGGCAGCAACGCATCTCCTTTCAGCGCCCAACAATCCAACCGAGGCAACGGCCAGAGCCACACCGCAGTGATAGTTATCCCGGATGGGTCAGGCAAAAAATATGCGGGGGTATAAAAGCGTACACCATCAGACAGCACCGGCTGACAGAATTTATTATAGCCATTCTACAGTATTAAAAAATTTAATGATATCTATATATTTCTTTGCTACTGATATAAAAAATTATGTCTTTGGAGCAAATCTAGAGTCGTTCAACTCAGATGCCTTATTACTTGTGTGAACATCCGATAATCTTTGCCTAGACCCCAACAGGCCATAAACTACGCTATGATTGAACAGTTAGAGAGACTATATTAGCTAAATGCGCGCGTCACTCACCATTACCAGATATACAACCTTAAATATCGCTGACCTAATACGACTCCTCAACTGCCATATCTTGCCTGTACTTATAAATTTATTATTGTCGAAATTATAGCATTGATCTTTAGGTAGGCTACAGCGTACCTGACGCCGCATATGTTCTTAGCCAAAGTAAATACTGACACTTAGCCTTATGATCGAAAAAATAACGCCCAAGACATGCACTCACTTAACCTTTTACAGATAGTCACAAAGTCACCCATATCTTCAGCGTCCTAGGTTATCACGAACATCATATATGATGGGGGATGCGACAACAACTCTGCAGACTCTATCTACTAGCACGCCACGGCCGCTTTCACTTACCATCGACCATTTTGTTGCGATAATTTTATATAGGTGTAGACCGTAGTCTACCTATCCAATGTTGATAAAAATATTTTTTACAAAAAAATATTTGATAATTATTGCCTACTACCGATCCTTACTGCCATAGCCAGTCTCCACATACAGCCGGGACGCTTCCCACTCCACTATGCACGTATCCTCTTATCAAGGCTAACAGGATGTAGACACTATCCACAAGCCCACTCCTGATAAACCACCTCAACTCCTTGACCGTCAGCCAATCTACTGTGCAGCCTACCGACATAGGTAAGCATATACTTATAAATACACTACAAGTCAGTATATATGGCTTGCATGTAGCCAAATGAAAAGGCTACCCCCGAACATAATATACACGAATAAAAACTAAAAAGATGAAATATACAGATTAAAGCGACAATTATAAGAGCCATCTATGCTACAAAAAAATGCAAATAATATAATATTATCATAACTATCGCCATACATTGCGACTAGATGCGGTTTATAACCGGCAGCCGTATAATTCAAAAGTACTCGGCGTCAATCATTCCCCCATAGGCAACGTAACGACCTTACAGCCATCCAACTTTTTTTTAATCGCTTCACCCGTAATTTCCTTATATTACACCATATAAAATTCTTACACATAAAACATAATAATAAAAAATATATAATGTATTATATAGCTAAACTTAAATATTTCTGGTGGGCCGTGCGGGACTTGAACCTGCGACTCTCTGCTTAAAAGGCAGATACTCTACCGACTGAGTTAACGGCCCTACAATTTATTGCTTAGCGTGGATTTTTTGCTTCTGTCAACAAATTCTCAACTGCTACAATTGACCAAACCCCACAGGAACAAGGTCCAGCTCCTACTGATGGCTCAGTTTCAACTTCGCGGGTCTTCTAACAGACATCAGTCGTCTGACCAGTAACCACTAACTAGACAAAAAGTTACACCTCGTTCCGTCTCACCGCTGCCGCAGAAAGTATAGCTTCGGCTACAATCTCGCCAGCTACTAACGCCTCGCACGTAAATCGTACCAATTTAAATTTACACTTGATATCGTAGCAACGCAGCAATAGTTGGTCACCCGGCACTACCGGCCTGCGAAAACGGGCTTTTTTCACCCCGGTAAACATGTACAACTTATTTTCAAATCCATCCTGTCCGCTTAGGCCTAGTAGTATGCCTCCAGTTTGGGCCAGAGCCTCCAGAATAAGCATGCCGGGCATAACAGGGAATCCAGAAAAATGTCCCTGAAAAAACGGCTCATTCACAGTAACATTCTTAATTGCCTCAATGGATTCGTTGACCTTGAACTGCAGCACGCGATCCACCAACAAAAACGGATAACGATGAGGCAGCAGATCGAATATTTTTTGAATATTCACGATGTTTGGCACAGTGTCAACCATAACGTTCTCCTAGGTTGATAGTATAAAAACTAGGCAGATAAAACATTAGAAAAATAAAAACCCCCGGAAAGTTTCGCACGGAACAGGCCAACTCTCCGGGGGGGGGCTGCTCTCCCAGCTGGGGGCCGTATGCTACGGCTTATTGCCCTTGAGTTTCCAAGCTTTGTGGAACTCTTCTAGCATCTTTTGCGTAAGGTCAGTATGTGCTGCGGCGTACATCACCCCGGCATTACGCGATTCAATGATCATCGTGTAGTGATTTTCCTGACCGTACTTAGTCACCACATCAATCAATACATCTTGGATAGGCTTAATCATCTTCTGCTCTTCTTCAATTAACTGCTGCTGATAAATCTGTGACTTATTTTGGACCTCCATAAGCTTTTTACGGAACTCTTCATTCTTGCTCATCTTGGCTTCTTGTGTGAGCACGACGCTCTGATTCTTGAGCTCGTCCTGGAGTTTCTGTAGCTCCTTCTGTGGCTGCTCCATCTTAGACTTCAAGTCCTTGATTTTAATTTCCATTTTAGCTTTTAGTAACTTACAGGGATCGCAGGTAGTCAGAATCTTCTCCACATTAACAAAACCTAAATTAACCTCTTCGGCGCCGACCTGACCGGATAAAAATAGACATAAAGCTAAGGTAAATAGGCTAATTTTACACATGCATACGTCTCCTTTATGTTGTTAAAAAATCTTTGGTTAAGTCTTGAACTTGAAGGCCGATATCTAGCCTCACCGGATTCAACTGGCTTATCTTAACACGGATGCTCCGCTTCGTAAGTTCAGCTCAATAACCTCAAACAAGCCGGCCTAAAAAAACTGACCCATAGTGCATTCAATGCGGCCAGGAGCGCTCTTGTTGAAAATCTTGTCCAGGCCGTAGCCGTACTCCACCCGTATTAGACCAAAGGGCGAATTAAAACGAATACCCATACCCACGCTCTTCTTAAGCCACATGCTCGTGTCGCCATTATAACCCCAAGAATCGCCCATGTCGAAAAACAACACGCCCTGCAGACCTAAGTCGCGCGCAATTGGAAACAGATACTCGAAGTTAGTGAAAAACTCCTTCTCGCCGCCGACAATGTACATACCAGGATTCGCTCGCGGAGAAATGTACATACCCCGATAACCACGGATGGAATTGATACCACCCAAATAAAAACGCTCAAATAGCGGCAAATTATCGTTGCTGAAAGGGTTTGTGATGTAGCCGGCCTGGGCATGCCAGTGAAAAATATTCTCAGTGGCCCAGGGTAGCAAGAAATACCAGCTTGTATCGTAGACGGTTTTTACGAACCGATCATTACCCTGCAATAGGCCACCGCCCATTTGTATAGTGAGGGTATTAATAGAGCCCGTGGTCGGATTGATATGCCGGTCAGTGGAATCACGTGTCCCGCTCAAGGTAAATACACTCGCCCATGTATTGTTGAAATCTTGATTGAACATGTGGGCAAAAAAGTCATAATTATAAATATTTTTTAAACTATAAGTATGGTACTTCTCGATGCGGTATGCTGCCATAAGTTTAGTATACTCGCCCAGCTGATAAGCACTGCGCAAGTTAACGCCGGCTGCTTTGCGGTCAAACATAGGAAAACGTTGTATATTATAAAAAATATCAGTGCCTATTTCCATCTGGGTATCGTACAACCGTGGGTTTGTGAAGGAAAGCTGGTAGCGCGTCCTCTTGTCACCGAGCTCGGCAAAAAGCCCAAGATGATAGCCCTTACCAAATAGGTTGCGCTCATTAATCTTAGCCGTAAAATAGGCACCAGACCAGCTACCATAACCGATACCGCCGTAGAGCAAGCCCGTAGCCTTCTCCTTCACGTTAACTTTAAGGTCCATCTCCTTAGAATCTTCGGTGGATACCTGATCAATGTCGAAGGTCTCAAAATAATCGAGTTTCTCCAAACGCTCGCGCGAGCGTTTGAGGCGAGAGGCATGGAACAGGTCGCCGCCGGCCAGCATGACCTCTCTCCGGATAACATTATCTCTGGTCCTCTCATTACCATCCACGGTCACGCGACGGATATAAATTTTTTGATTTTTTATTAGATTATATGTGACATCAATGGTCAGGCTGTCGGTGTGCTTCTCCAGCTTTCCATTCACCTCAGCATAGGCGTAGCCAAAGTCGTTATAATAGGTGGTAAGGGCGCTGATATCGTCGTGCAGCACATGACGATTGAAGAAGCCTTTCTTAACCCTCAGCTCATCAAGCTTAGTGATGTCGAAGAGTTTATCGGCGGGAAACAGCAGATCGCCACCAAAAGACACCTGGCCGACCCAGTAGCGAGGTCCTTCTTCCACTGTAAAAAAGATATGTATTCCGTCATTCTTATAGTCTATCTTACCTTCGGATACCCGGACGTCCATAAATCCTTTACTGGTGTAAAAATCCTCAATAACCGCAGTGTCACGCTCGAGCATATTCTCCTTTAATACACCCGTACCTGTAAAGAAAGACAGAAAACCACGCTCTTTTGTAACCAATAATCCCCGTAATTCACACTGACTGAAGCTCTTGGCACCATCGATATGCACCTTACGAATGTACAACTTCTTAGATTCTTTGATGACCACATTAAGCCTGGCCTTGGCCTGACCAGAAGTCTCTAAATTGTAGCTAATATCAGTGAAGTAGTAACCCTTCTTACGGTACAATTCCCGAATCTTTTCTAGGTCCTCGGACAGAATTTTCTGATTAAAGATACTGCCGGCCTTAGTACCCATGACTCCAAGCACATTATCTATGCCTATGGCATCAGCTCCGATAATGCTAATGGCTTGGACACGCGGCTTCTCCTTAACCTCAAAAATAATACTTTTACCCGCGTGAGTCTCCTCCTCGCTCACCTTGGCATCTTCGAAATATCCGAGCTCAAAAATATTCCGGAGCTCTTTATTGACTAGCTCATGATCATAGATATCGCCCTTTTGAAAACCCAGGCGCATAAGGATGATATCCTTGTCCAAGGTCTCCAGGCCTTTAATTTGGATTTCGACGATTCGATCACGTTTAAGTAACTCGCCATTGATCTGTGTAGTGAGGTCAGTCACAGCAACGGCAATATTGGTAAGCCCATGCTTTGAAACAAAAAAGGCTTTGGCCATCTGGGTGCCGGCGGCTTCGACCAGGCGAGCGTCAATACTCAAGGTCTCACCGGCCTGAGAAAAACTACCGTAGACCGCGTAATTGGCCTTAACCTCACGAGCTAGCTCACGGGCTGCAGCAAGATTGAGTCTCTTAATATTGCGCCGTTTGATGGCCTCATCAGCCTGGTCTATGCTGACTGTATTGAACCCAGTCTGTCGCAAGCAGTCAATAACTAGCTGAGATAGATCGTGGCGCAAATAGTTGAGCTTGGCTTCGGCATTAATCTCAAAAGGTAACACCACAATACATAAGACACCGGCACTGTCTGCCGCTTGAGCCGAATAGACCGGACCAAAAAACGCAATAAAGCAAAGCAGACATTGGAAACATAGCAAACACAGTATACGACGGCCGCCCAGAGCCGACGCAAGATCAGTTCTTTTAGGCATAGAGCTCTCCGGAGCGTAGTTCCAGGCGTCGTTTCAACCTCCTGGCCAAGGCATAGTTATGTGTAACCACAATGAGAGTCGTGCTCAGCTCATAGTTCAAACGAACTAATAACTCACCGACTAACTCACCATTTACTTCATCAAGATTGCCCGTAGGTTCATCAGCCAGCAACACGCTAGGACGCATTAATATTGCCCGTGCAATAGCAGCACGTTGTCGTTCGCCTCCCGACAAGGTGGTCACTCGATGTTCCAATCGATGGGATAACCCTACCAGCGCGAGTACCTCCGTCGCCAAGTGCAGTGCCTTATCACGGGTCATACCAGCAATCAAACCTGGCATAGCTGCATTTTCTACCGTACTGAATTCAGGCAGTAGATGGTGGAATTGAAATACAAAACCAATATCTCGATTTCTGATTCTCGCCCGTTCGGCCTCACTCAAGGAGGACGCATCTCGACCTCGAAAGTACAATTTTCCCCACGAAACCGAATCCAGACTGCCAAGCAGGTGTAGGAAAGTCGTTTTTCCCGACCCAGACGCCCCCAGTACAGCTATCGACTCGCCGACGTCGACCGTAAGGTTGATACGGCGTAGGATAATCAACTTTTCCGATGGTCCACTGACCTCCTTACCAACATCTTCCAACGCATATAAGCATGAAGCGTCCACCATTTTTTATAACCCTTAAACAGATAAACAGAATCTGCAATGATCCACATCTATTGTCCAGAACAAAAGTCTATCTAATGGATATGAAATACCTGTAAAATATTAAAGATTATCCTAATAAATGTAAAAATAAAACCACCCGTCTACTCGAACCGCAATGCCTCGACTGGATCCAAAGACGATGCCTGACGGGCCGGATAAAGAGTAGCCAGAAAACATAGGACCAGGGCCGCCACGCCAATAAACAAGCAGTCCAGCCATTGCAGACGCATTGGCAGATGGTCCATGGAATATACATCCTCTGGCAGTTTAATAAACTGGTAACGCTGGAGCAGGAGACTAGCGCCCAGGCCCAGGGCATAACCGAACACAGTACCGATGACTCCGACAACCATCCCTTGGGCAATGAACACGTTGCGGATGACCTGTCGAGTAGCGCCCATGGACATGAGAATGGCGATATCCCGGGTCTTCTCCATAACCAGCATAACCAGGGTGGTAATGATGGAGAAAGAGCCAACGAGCACAATCATCGCTAGAATAACGAACATAGCCATCTTCTCCAATTTGAGGGCGGCGAAGAGATTGGCATTCATTTCCACCCAGTCACGCACGTAGTAAGACAGTCCAAGGGACTGCCGGAGACGACTAGCCACCTCATGGGCCTGGTCTAGATCATCCAACTTGAGCTCGATGCCCGTGGCCTTAAGATCATGAAAACCCAGGAGCTCACAGGCCGTCTCCAGGGATACATAGGCCAGGGATGAGTCATACTCATACATGCCGGTCTTGAATATACCCGCCAACTCAAGCACCTTGACTTTAGGCTGAAATCCAGAGGCTGAGCCGCGACCAGAGGGAGAAAGCAGGTTAACCCGATCACCCAGGACCAGGTGTAATCGGCCGGCTAATTCGCGACCAATAACGATGCCGGGCAGGCTATCCGGTCGGTCCAAGGCTTTCAGGCCTTCACCCACAACCATATCGCGTGACACTGCGAGCACGCCGTCGGCCGTGGCTGGATCGATGCCCCGCAGGACCACACCCTTGACTCCGGACGAAGTAGACAACATAACCTCGGAGTAAATGAAGGGCGTGGCCGCAGTCACGCCCGGGACAGCCAAAGCCACCTTCATAGTCTCGCCAGGATCCGTGAGGCCACCGTTCACGTTCATAATCATGGCGTGGGCATTGACACCAAGCATCTTGCTTCTGAGCTCGATGGAGAAGCCGTTCATGACCCCAATAACCACGATAAGTGCAGCCACCCCCAAAGCCACGCCCATAAGAGAGATGAGAGAGATGAGAGAGATGAAGGTCTGTCGGCGCCTAGTATACAGATAGCGCAGGGCAATGAAGAACTCGAACCGCATACAGGTAGTCTAGCCCTCAGTCTCTGACCGGAGAAGGGGAAAAAAAATAACCTCACGAATGGAGGCAGAATCTGTAAGCAGCATAACCAGCCGGTCGATGCCCACGCCTTGTCCTGCCGCCGGAGGCATGCCGAATTCTAGGGCCCGAATGTAGTCTTCGTCCATAAAATGGGCCTCGTCGTCACCAGCGGTTTTATCGGACACCTGGTCCTCGAAGCGGCGACGCTGGTCTATGGGGTCGTTTAGTTCAGAGAAAGCATTAGCCATCTCGCGGCCGGCTATGAACAGCTCGAAGCGATCCGTCACTTCAGGATTAGCCTCATTGCGGCGGGAGAGAGGCGAAATGTCTACGGGGTAGCTGTAGATAAAATGAGGTTGGATAAGCCGCGGCTCCACCAGGAGATCAAAAATTTTGGCCTGGAGCTTAGCCAATTTCTCACCCTGAACGACTTTCTCTCCCTGCTCTTGAATAAATTTTTTAAGGGCGTCGTAATTACGATAGAGCGCCGGCATAACGCCGCCGATCTGCTCCAAGGACTCGTAAAAATCCACCCGGTGCCAATGACCCGGGGTCAAGTCTAACTCCTGACCCTGATAAGAAACGACACTGGAGCCAGTTACAGCCGTAGCAATATGAGCAAACAAGCGTTCAGTCAGGCCCATAAGATCACGAAAATCCGCATAGGCCCAATAAAACTCAGCCATAGTGAACTCGGGATTATGCTGCGTAGATACTCCTTCATTGCGAAAATTACGGTTGAGCTCGTAGACTTTCTCGAAACCGCCTACGAGCAGCCGCTTCAAATATAGCTCGGGAGCGATGCGTAGATAAAGCCGAGCGTCCAAGGCATTATGGTAGGTAATGAAGGGTCGAGCGGTAGCGCCACCAGGAATGGACTGCATCATAGGGGTTTCTACCTCCATGAAGCCATGATCATCCATAAAGCGTCTAAACTCTTTGATTATGCGGGTCCTGGCACGAAAAATATTTCTAGTACGAGGGCTTACTATAAGATCCAAGTAGCGACGCCGGTACCGTGTTTCCACATCTTTGAGTCCGTGATACTTTTCAGGTAGAGGCCGCATTGACTTAGTAATTAGCTCAATAGAACGCGCCTCCAAGGTTAGTTCGGCAGTTTTAGTACGAAAGAGGATGCCACGCACGCCAACAATATCACCTATATCAAGCTTCTTGAAAAAAGCGTAGATATCAGAGCCAAGCACATCATAGGCGGCATAAATCTGTAGACGCTGGATCTGATCGCTGGCATCTTGAAGATGGAAGAAAGCAGTCTTACCGAAAGAACGCAGAGAGACGATGCGACCCGCCAGGGCAAAGGAATGTCCCACCTCAGCCAACTCGGCCAGGGCAGCCTTATCGTACTCGCCAAACTGGCAAAAGATTTGCTCGACATTGACATCCTTGCGGAAGGAATTGGGGTAGAGGGGGACACCGGCATCGAGAAGGGTGCAAGCCTTCTCGATGCGATTTTTAATAACCCCGTTGAGCTCGTCCTTGGCGGCAAGACTCTGGAGCAGCGGTTGGAAGGCTGCTGCATGAGGAGATTTGACTACTAACCTTGTTGACTTGCTGGATTTCCTGATATTGTCGTTCAAGCAGAACGTCTCCATAATCACGAGAAGGGTTGACGCATGTTAGATGTCCCCAAATATGCCAAAGACCCGCCGACGTCAAGGAAAGCAGCTTCGGCCGCCCTTCCCAGGTGATCGACCTATATCCTAATGTCCCGTCGATAATTTTCTATAGCGGTATTTTTTTCTTGACGCCGATCAAGCTAAAGGATAAAAATTTTGGTGTTGCAGTGCATTCCCCGGTGGCTCAATTGGTAGAGCGGGTGGCTGTTAACCACTAGGTCGGCGGTTCGAGTCCGTCCCGGGGAGCCAGATACAAAAGAACTTGTGTTTTTTAACCGCAATTTTTTTATTAGATGTACATTTACATCTTCCTTCTATCCCATCTAGTATTCTGTTGAGGCACACCAGCAGCTCTAGTTTTTTTATAGCCCATCTTACCCAAGATATGTACATTTACACGTCACCTAACGCCTATAATATACGGCAAGAGAAGAAATGATCAACCGAGATGAGATCTTCCAAACTGAAAACTGAAATAAGTACTAGTTATGATAATATATTCAGAAGAAAATGATAGAGAATTTTTATACTCTTTAACATCCACCGCGACACCAGCATAGAAGGTGTAATTGTAAAACTTCCTGCTCTTTCCACGGCTTGTCTCAGTATCGCTGGTCTATTCCAGGACCATTCAATAATTCCTGACTGCCGCCCCACCTTCCAGAAAAAAAATCTAGATCCCCCATGCTGCAAACCTAATCTCCTGAAAAAAAAATATTAACCGTTTAACCAATGCTTCAAAATCCTATCTACATCCTGATGATTTCAGCGCCCACTGCCAATAAAAATACCCTCATCAGCAATAAATAAAATTCCGCCGTCAATAATGACGAAACTATCGTATCATCAGCTAGCTTATGATTTCTTTAGGCAGTAGAGGGCAGGCGCATTGTACCCATTCTTCCTAAAGTTCTTTTCTTGGTCGCGTCAGCCGTACGACACAATGCTCGCAACAATATCGCTTAATAATGATGTCGCGATACCATGAAGTAATAATTATGAAAACTCCCTACCTTTACTGTGCTGCCAGTACCAGCAGACATTTTTTTTGGAAGACTAGCAGAAAAATTCCCAGTTAACCTCAGGCAAACAAGCTGAGCGAGTAATTTTACTAAAACGTCTAACTGGAAATGTCACCCCATATAAACCAGAGGTCGTAATATGATATTACATGGCTTGGCTTATAACCGCTCTGCAGTGATAAATAAAACTCAAAATCCAATGTACAACAATACTATTTTTGATCTCTACCTAATCGCGGCAAAATGCTGCATCCCTCTGACCTAGATCTCTTGAACATTCTATTCGTATACTTTCTGTCACACAATACACTACAGTCGCAGACGGTCTATAAAGCAATAATCAATTTGTATAGTTAACAAACTGCTGATAGATATCCTGCCTATGATCAAAATACCCGACTGCCAGAGCAGCTTAGGGCCGATGGTCACCGGACACGATCAGAAATAGGCCCCCAGGCAAGTAACTACTAAGTGGCCATAACAATTGATCTGTGCATTACTAGCAGATCCGATAGTCACAGAATGAATGCCGACATCATACTGCCATCTCATCAAAGACAGGATGAAAAAGAAGGTGAAGTTGGAATAAACATAGCTATCGCAAAAGGATCCCGAGCACTATATATCTTGCCACCAAGATAACCAGGAATAAGCAGAACCAATTCTACAGGAAGTTCTTGAAGACCTAGGTACCCAAAGCACCTACATCATTGCTTAAACTTAGCTTTCGAGGGCCTCGTTGGACGGCTCTCTGACAGCGTCTCTCTGGCCACGTGAAACTAGATTAGTGGGGATTGGTCAGGCAGTAGATTTCTCTTAGCGATTCACAGCCAGGATGTGAAACAACTTAAGGTCTCGAAACGAGCGAAGTCAGACAAGGAGGACTGTGTCTTTGTCTAAGATGGACTAGCAAATATCTTTAGGCGAGCCCAGGCTTTACTAGAAGCACTAGTCCGCCTCCGAAATCACACTGTACTAATAATACTAAATAGCACTATGTGAGCAAAATATAGACAATAAGTATCTAACGAATTATTAAAGTAATATAGAAAATACTATCGATTAGCCACGGGGTAATACTCAGATAAGCATGACAAATCGGTTGATGTCCAGTCTGACCTCCAACCACTAATTCTATGCTAATCGAAACTCATATAAACTAAACGTTATGTTGCTGCCCCTACCCGCCACACTCAGCTCATTGACTACATGAAAAATTAGTATCATAGACATTCGGTCCAGCCAGCTGCGTACGGCCCACAATATATTCGGCCAGACATTGCGCATCCTGAAAAAAATTAAGGAAGATAAATGACCTGTCACTGCTGGTGACTACTGCCGTCGTGCCATAGATAAATCCAACAACGTACTCCACGTCCGAACCAATTCTTAATACCTCCCACCGCCGCTACAAGCTTGCCGATCATGCCTAAAATCTAGATAGTCTGGATGGTTCCGACTAACTGCACACGTCAGCCTAAGTCCTGCTGGCCTTTACCCCACGCTGGAAAGCTCTTCCCACTAGCCAAGCACCTCAATAAATTCATCCGTCCAAATCTTAAACTCCTACACGTCGAGACCTTCCATGGTGTATCCTGACACTACGTCTGGCTGGCCTTCGCCTCCACAACTAGGTCCTTTGGATCTACATAATAAAGAAGAATGCCCTCCATACCGGTCAACACGTCATACCCATAAGACAATTTGCACTAACCCAGCATACTTATAGAATTTTATGAAAACAATGATATGCCTGCTATTAAGTGAGATATTAGTGCTATCTACCTCGATGAATAGTTAAGGCTCTCCAATACAAAGTCGACCAGAACTACTCCAAACTAAAAGCTGCAGCCGTTTGGCCTTAGCCCGAAAAGAGATAAATTACAAAACTATCGGAAATGCCCACGATGAGCCTAGTTAGCCTACAAAAAAACTATTTGGCTAGGACTTAGAGAGCCACTGCCAGCCCCAGAATGGCCACACCCAAGGCCATGTTTTCTATAACATCTAGAGTCCAAATTGTTGACGTAGAGCCTAACCGTCCAGTCAAAAAAACTTGCTGTGTAATCATGCAGAGACGAGCCTCATCGCCGGCAGAATTGCCGGAAGATCCAAAAGCGCACATCGTTGGAGAACGTAAGTCACAAGGCTATGTCCGAGGTAAAAATAGACATCCCAAAATAACGACAGAATCCCTGAACAAACCGGACCGCCATATCGCTCATGAACGACAGTAAGATAAATATGACGATTAGCGAGACGGTTAATAACAATATTGAGAGCCGATCTATCTGGCCCCGACGAACACCGCCAGAAATGGAATATGCCCTGCTTATAGTAGCTGCATTTTTATGTCAGACTGCCTTATAACACTGGCATGATCGCCGCCGTTCTTGCCAGCATCGTCACCAGAATCATAGTTGTGGCATGAAATCTAAACACGTCCAACAAAAAAAATAAAAAATAAAGAGATACTAGTATGAACTACTAGCATGAACATCGAGTCAATCACTTCCTTGTTCTAGAACTCGCAATTCAGACCACGCTCAAGGTGCTGGCTTTAGATAACTTCACCATCAGCTTCACATTCCGGCGCCTAGTTAAACGTATTAGACCTTAAGGAGCTATATAGTCCAATGGTTTGTTGACTGGAGCCTCTGGCGCATCACAAATAACCGTACTGACGTCCTGGTAGCCCCGACCACCTAGGTGCCCGGCTGGGTGTGATCCTTCTCTAATCTTCTGCTTTTAACTGTCCGAGTACTGGAAACCTAGTATCAGACCAGGAACAACATCTTTGTCTTGACGGCCCCGGTTTACGGCCTATGGCTACGAAAAAAATCTTGCTCCGCTGACCTGCAGACCAGCTACGGCGTCAAACATTGACAGGTATTGACTTAGCCACCTGCCATGATATTATTGACGTATTCTTTTCCAAAAGAAACATAACCAACGACTGCTGGCCATACACGCCTCATCGCTATATTCACCCATCTCAACCTCACGGCCACGTGCTCATGTCTGCCGAAGTCTATTGCCTCGATGCCCGCCACGCTACAACACGACGTTTGACCCGCACCATTCCAACCACCCCGACCGCCGAGGGCTTGCTCCCTTGTCGGCTGCGTCTACCAGATACCCCCAACCGTACCTTAGAACTCGGCCTACGTACTCGGGGTTTATTTAAAGCCTCCTCCCCAGACAAACCCCTAATCAGCTGCGTTACTGTGGCATTAAATGCTGTGAACTACATCGAAGATACCATCCGTTCAGTCCTTAGCCAATCCTATGATAACATTGAATACATTATTATCGATGGCGGTTCTTCCGACGGCACATTAGAAATACTGCGCCACTATAAGTATGCCATAGATTACGCTGTGAGTGAGCCCGACACTGGTATCGCCGACTCCTTCAACAAGGGAATTTCCTTGGCCCGCGGAGAATTCATCGGCCTTATCAACGCAGACGACTATTACGCTCCCGAGGCTGCCGCCCTGGTGGCCGGCAGCATGGCCGACATCCCCTGGTTCAGCTACGGCGCCTGCATATATCTCAAAGCCGATAGTAGCTCAATAACCATTCCACCAGCCCTGAACTACCGACGCACCATCAACTTCTACATGCCACAAATCCACCACCCCACAGTCTTCATGCGACGGGGCACATATGCCCGTTTCGGTCTCTTCGACTCAGACCTGCGCTATGCCATGGACTACAAGCTACTGCTCCACCTGGCCAGGCATAACTGCTATGGTACGCCCTTGCCCCAGGTTATCGCTAGCATGCGCATGCAGGGCGCTTCTAATGTCCAATACTACGCAGTACGCCGAGAAGTACGGGATATAGCCATCCACCACGGTACGTCTCGCCCAGTAGCCTGGCTATGCTATTGGTTACTCCTAGCCAAATACGCACTACAAACCCGGAAACGCTGGCAATGAATTCACCCCACCACTCAGAACAACCCCCGGCTCTGCGTCTGAGTGTAGTCATTCCGGCCTATAACGCCAAAGACTGTATTGCCGCAGCTATCAAGACAGTGGCTGACCAAACCATCCAGCCCTACGAGATATTAGTGATAGACGACGGCAGCCATGATAATACTGCCCGATTGGTAGAATGCATAGCGGCAGAGCAGCCAGGATTGACCCTGCTCTGCCTAAGCTTGTCAAAAAACCGCGGCCCTTCCGCCGCCCGTAACATAGGCTGGGATACGGCTACAGGCGACTATGTGGCATTCCTTGACGCCGACGACCTTTGGCACCCAAAAAAATTGGAGCACACGATCTGCCTGCTAACCGCACACCCAGAACTTGACTTGCTCGGTCACGCCTTCGCTGTGTCCAAAGGAGATGCTGCCACGTTCTCTGAACTTCCGGCCCCTAATGATCTACCCGCCTTGCGGCCAATCCAATGGCTACCACTCATGCTGTGCAATATCCTCCAAGCCTCGTGCGTAGTGATCAGACACAGCCTGCCCCACCGCTTTGACGATACCATGCAATATAATGAGGACCATGAGCTTTTCTGTCGTATCACCCAGGATCGACAGGTTGCCTTTCTACCCTTAAACCTCACACTGCGTTCCCGGTCCATACTGGATCCAGGTGGTCAGAGCAGCGACACTGCCCGCATGCGCCGCGGCGAGTTGCGTACCTATACTAAACTTACCCTACGCCGGCCGCTCTGGCTGCCTCTGCTGCCGCTCCTGTGGACCTTCTCTATGGCTAAGCACCTGCGCAAAACCAGAATACTCCGGTACCAGACTGCTAAACAGGGAATAGGTAAGGCCGGCCCCTGCCAGCCCTCGGTTTTACTTCTCTACCACTTCTACCCACCAGATGACGTCGTCAGCGGCCAGCTCTTCGCTGACTTAGCCACAGATCTGGTCCGTCGCGGCTGGGATACGGACGTCCTTACCAGCAATCGACTTTGCCACCAGCCCGACAGCACTGTCAAACCAACCCGAGAATGCCGCGATGGTGTGTCCATCCACCGAACCTGGCGGCCACCTCTAGATCAGTCCCGCCATCTATCCAGACTGGCCAATGCCATATGGCTTTTCGCCGCCTGGAGCTGGCGTATCCTGCGGCTGCACCCCTACGACGCCTACATCATCGGCAGCGACCCACAGTTTTCCCAACTACTCTTCCCGGTGCTCCGACTGCTCCGACCTCGCAGCCGCATCATCTTCTGGTGTCACGACCTCTTTCCCGACGCCATAGAAGCTTTAATCTTCATAAATAAAGGAAATATCACCAGGCGTGGCAGTTGTTTAAGCATTTTATACCGAATCACCAGGAAGTTACTACAATCCTGCTATTGCTGTGTGAATGTCATCGTCGATCTCGGTCCATGTATGGCTGCCCGTCTGGCCGCCTATGACCATCATGCAACTACAGCCACTGTTACCCCATGGGCGCTCTTAAAGTCTGAAATGCCCCTACCCCTAGATCCCGACACCCGTCATAAGATCTTCGGTGAAACACCTTTAGCCCTACTCTACAGCGGCAATCTAGGCTACGCCCATGATTTCGTCCCTTTCCTGCATCTGGCCGAAAAATTAGCAAATATTACACCGAAGGCCATGATAGTATTTGGTTGCCGAGGCAACCGTGTCCATGACCTAGAAGCCACTTTACACGCCGCCTCACTACCTAATGTTCGTCGTCTGGACTTTATATCCGAAGTCGCCCTAGCTAGCCGCTTGGCCGCAGCTGACTTCCACCTCTTAAGCCTCAAGTCAGGCTGGGAAGGTATCGTGGTGCCCTCCAAATTTTTCGGCTCCTTAGCCACTGGACGCCCCATTATTTACGCCGGCCCTATGAACTCTGCACCGGCCCTCTGGATCCAAGAATATAATCTAGGCTTTATACTGACCCCGTACAATACCGTAACTATCGCCGCCCACCTCGCCAAAATCATCCAAAATCAGGCCTTTCTCACCGCCTGGAACCACCACATCCAAACTATCTACCGCCACCACTTTAGTCGTAAAATCATGCTCGACCGCTTCGCAGCCCTGTTGCATAAGTAAAACATCGTTGAGGTGAGGAAGATATGCAAAGTCTGTAACTTAACCCGCCAAAAAACAATACTATTTTAAAGCAGCTCACGAAGACGGAACTCGATATCCCTCAGGAAAACGTCCCAAGCCTGATTAAGATATTCCCGATAAGAGCGGCTATCGTGCCGGGGTACAGTCCAACGCACAACTAAGTCGACGGCGACAAATTTTTTTTCCAGTTGCGTACGTGTTTGATTTTCATGTACCGGATGTGTATGCATCCAGATGGCAATGAGACGGCCCTGATGCAACACCTGCACCGAATCAAAATCTAGATCCCGCACCCCACTAGTCAGCAGCGCCACTAGGTCCTCCATACAGCTAGACCGACGCACGCGCTTAGCCATGAAAACCATAAAGCTATCCAAAAACTGGAAATGTGGCCGATTTTCTAGAAGCGTGGGCAGACCCTCACGCAGGTAGAGCCGCAGCACCATCACAGCCAGACCCAACAATACCAGACCCGAAAGCACCACGTAGAGTGTCAAAAAATGTGTGCGCGGCCCGAGTATCAAAGAGATAGTCATCGCTGACAGGAGTAAGTTGAATGCATACAAAATAATCACTACAGCCCTTGGACGGCCAATTTTTTCCATGAGCCGGTGGTGCAAGTGGTCGGTATCAGGAAAAAATAGCCGCCGGCCACTAATACTCCTCCGAATGATAGAGAGCATCACGTCTAACAGGGCTATCCCAAAAGGGAAGAATGGTGCTACCACCATTACCAGCGTGCCCGAACGCTGCCCGGCTGAGGTAGCCGAGGAACTCGACGCCAGCACGGCTAACATGAATCCAAGCATCAGGCTGCCACCGTCGCCCATGAAAATTGAGGCTGGAGGAAAGTTATGACACAGGAAGGCTACCACTGCCCCAGAGATAGCAAAGGCCACTGTGGCGCTAAACATATCGCCCTTAGCCCAGCCGATGACACCGCTAACCATAGCCGCAAAAAAACAGATGCCCCCAGCTAGCCCGTCGATACCATCGATGAGGTTAACCGCATTGGTGATGGTCAACACGACCAAAGCCAACAACGGCGCTCCCAGCCAGCCGAACTCTACCAGCCCCACAAAAGGGATAGTCGCAGTCTGGATGCTGTGCCCGCCGGCCAAAAGGACAACCACAGCTCCAACCTCACCCAACAATTTTTTGCGCCAACCCAACACTATCTTGTCGTCGATAGTCCCGAGCACAACTATCCATGCTGTCCCAAAAAAAAGTGTAACCATTTGACCCATGGATGGATTCTGAATCCGGACCGGAGAAATCCACACCACCCCCAAAAAAGCCAGATACACCACCGCAATGGGCACGAACATGGCCACTCCACCCAATAACGGTACCGGCCGATCATGACTCGAATGCCCCCCCGGATATGAAAGCACGTCAAGTCGTATAGCCAGCCGCTTAGCCAAGGGAATACAGGTAGCCGCGCCACAAAAGCCACATAACCAAATCCCGAAAAGCGCATAGGGCGTCCACTTAAAAAAAAATGTATGCATAGCTCAATAGTCCTAAAATACCTAAGCCCAGACCGCATACTATACTCAAACCCCCAACACCCGTCCAGCCACGCTCGCTCCCACAGCACGACACAGGGTAAAAATGTCACGAGAGGAATGAGTAGTACGCCATAGAGTCGTTGGCAGCAAAGAAAAATCAAGCCCTACGACTACTGTTACAAATGGACGCGATGCCAGATAGCGGTGGTACTATTGACGCCCGCTACAATGGTTATTAGTATGACGACAGAGTCGTATTTAAGAAGTCTAGTTTTATCAATATCGAGTACGTAGTGATCAGCACGTAAATGCGACAGGGAAGAGCTATGGTGCTCTGCAATAGCGAACTAGGTAGGTCAAAGCCGAAAAAAAACGGCAACGGCTATCATAATGAGTATAGCCACGAGCAAAACCACACGACAAAATACTTACCGTTTATAGCGCCCAAACTCAAGAAGATCTCCCAAATAAATTTATGGCACAACTCAAAAATCTCTTCGACGGAATTAATCATTGCCGCCAGGAAGAACATAATCAGGTCAATATACCAGAAAAAAACAGTAAGATGTCTAAGCCCGAAAAAAATAACAAAAAAAACGAAGTCGAATAGGCTGCAGGTTATTGAGGGCACGAGCAAAGCTGTTAGTGTCCATCCGAACAATATGAATATCTGCCGGTTCGGGATATACCCACTTAAACAAACGGCCGCGTCCACATAAAAAAACTGTGAATGTAGACCTTTAGTATGGTCAGTATACTTTAAAAAATATCTAAAAGATATCACATTAGATATAAACTACCACAACGGCTGGTCAAAAAAAACTACCAAAAACATAATGGAATCCGTTGCAAAAAAATAAAATTGAAGATGCCAATAAGGGCTACACAATTAATTAAGGCAGACAATCAAAAAAACTAGTACAAATCGACCGCTGGGCTACTATCTGTCGCCATCGGCTGGCCAGCTTGAGCTCGAGGATCCCATGATTGACAGACCATGCCGTAGCAACCGCAAACGCAACTGGCCCACTAGAAGGATCAAAACACCAGAAGCTTTAATTTTTTTAGCTGTTACAAAAAAAGTCCCGCCTACCGCTATCGGTTGCTCTGCGTACAGCATATGCATTCCCATTTTACATTGTCGCCGAGTCAGCTTTTTTTATGTTTGTGAACCCACATAATCCGTACTAGGACAAAAATCTAGGATGCCAAAAAAAGCACCACACCAATAGCGAAAAATACGTAGCAGTGGTCACTGAAGAAGAATATCTCTATCCTTTTCGCGACGATGGAGACGGGTAGTAATCGTACCAGGTTGAAAAACAAAAAAAGAATCATTTTTTTTGCACCTTCCGACCGCCATGAGCATACTATAGCCTCACCAATAATTCAATATGCCCTAAAATAGCCATAGCGAAAATACCAAAAATCCCCGGAACAGTATCATGCAGCAGATATTCTCGAAAATACGTAGCCTAAAAGCCAGAGAAGTCTCCTGTAGGTCCTGAGCATGCTAAAATGGCGCATCCGGGATGGATACGGGGTTGTGGCACCATGAATGAGGCCGTGAATAGGTTAAGATCGATATCCATTCATCGAAATAGTTTTGCAAAAAAAACGTCACTGTCACCGTACTGAATCAACCGATAAGCAGCAAAGATAATACAGCCAGCAGCTCATTGCGGGTGTTGAGCATGGCTCGAAGGTGCGGAGAGGTGACCGCCTCGGTTAGATAGCCCACAGCCATCGCCCGAGCAGGATAGTGATGTAAGAGGAGGACGCTATCGCCACGAATGAGACTATGATGAGTGAAAAATTGAATTTAGACTGAGTTTTAGTGAGACACCAGGCTAAGTCGAAAAAGAAATCCTAGGCGCGAATCTACATCAAGAAAGATAGCTTCTCTAAAAAAAGTTAAGGCACGATGAGACCTAAGGTCAACATAAAGCTACTATGGTCAGAAAAAATACTTGGTACAGGCCTCACAAAGGACGTAATATTTGTCTGGAGTCATGGATATACGTACTTTATGATAGGTAGCAAACGGCCGGCACTCAAGTTGTTCATGTAATATCTACAATAATCCGTTCTGAGCCAACTGCTTAGCAACAGATACGGCGTCGCTTACGTACACGATACACTCTTACTCTTGAGATTGAATCAGCACTTAATGAACTTATCAAATTCGACTGAAAGGTGGCCGTTAATAATCTACATTTTGCTACGCCTAGGGCTTTAACTATATTTTTTTCACGTAACCGCAGAAACCTTAGCTGGAGTATATCTATTTTTTGCCGACACTTAGAGCGCGACACCGCTTGAGATCTGTAGCAAAGGCGCCCTGAATCACATTTTTTGTATCTTTTCCCCGTATCTGGTCATTGCCAGCTCGTTCTAGGCCTTATGTACCAAAAAATGTATTGCGGTGATGGGCGTAATGAACCTTTTGTCCTATCTACCCAGCTTTATTAATTTATTTATCTTGATAGTAAAACACCCCCAAAGTCGCGGACTAGACTCTTAACCAGTTTGGTCTAAGTACACGTACGATAGGTACCAAAATGTCAATGGCTATGGTCATAATAACGGAAAATAACACCCCTTTTCATTAAACAATTAATCTTCCCAGCATTTTATATCCCGCGAATATATAGTCATAAACCGATAATTTACGCCTGGGTTGAGATCTATGTAGGCTTCTATAGCCTTCTGGTATGATGGACAGCAAGCTGGTGGGTTTGTTGATAAGAGATGATCGTCTAGACCCAGGCTGCCCTAGCATATAACAACAACACGGCTATCGATGCCAGTACAATGTATTTCGTGGTCACTCATAGCTGTTGCTTGATATGATTATACTCAGGGCGGCCACTTCGATCTGGATGGATAACACACGGCAGTTCTTTATATTACCATTGCATAACACCTCTATAAAAAGTTCATGGTGGTTATTTGAAAAATTGCACCGTATCGTCGTCACAGCTTTACCAAAAAAATAAATTTAGTCACAGCATGATATAAGACTGGGTCCGGTCCAGGTATCGTTACGAGCCTGATGATGTTCGCCATAATTACGGCCACTCCACAGGCATATTTAAAGATGACCTAGATATCGCCCGGCAGCTACTGGAGTTCAAATTCCGCACCGTCGATTTTATCACAGCTATGACCGCAGACGGGTACAAAATTTTAGATTGTAATCCAACAGCTCGCATGGAATATTATACTAAATCTGAACGAGTTCACCGTGTATATGAACTTAAACGCATTCCACTCGACACACAAAGATGTCCTTATCACCGTGATAACGATGTAAATAAAGAAAATGAGCTCAATTATAAAGTTGGAGCTGAAGGTTGACTAATATATCGTCAAGACTCTTTGTCTCACGAGCTGGCGTTACCTATCAAGGACGTACTGACACCACGATTAACGGCCCTAAGATGCGGCCAGAGTGTAGTTTTGGCCTACTTGGCGGCCCAATGTGCTGGGCAGAGCTATACCATGACTAAATTGTAATACTCAACACACTGAACATAACGACACCTAGAGCTCCCGCAGCCACTGAATCCAAACTTCTATGATCATCATTCTGAGCCGCAGCTCTCCCAAGCGCAACTTTTTTTGATATGACGTGAAAGGTAGTCTACAAAGGGTTGCACATGTACCATGAAATTTATCTATTAACCTATAAATTCCAACCATTTAGCCTTAAATTGTTGACTGTATGCGGTATGAGCTAACCGTAAAACGACAAGATTTCTATTCTACCTCAGAATAAGGAATATCCATCAGCCATGCTAGTCGCGTTCTATCCTGTCAAAAAAAATCCTCATCGATGAGATCCAGTTTCTTTTATAACAACTTCCAGGTCCTCGCAGATCGTGTCCGTGCCTAATAACTCGGCCACAGCCCTCATTAAAAATTCAAATTGTGGCAAATGTATCTTCCTATACTACCTGAACCTAATAAATGACCTCATCACTACCACAAGCATATCCGGCCACCTGACTCTCAAGACGGATTTAAACTAACCGCCCATAGTTTAGACATTATAAACCTCTTGTGCCGATTAGGTATTGTATTCTAGAAGTCTAAGTTTATTTCCAAAAAAACCATCTTCAAAAAACGTCGTCTATAAGGCCTAAAAGTCAACAACATTCAAGGTAGGCTAGTCCTTAGCCGTATAAAGCTTAACTTGAAGCATACCGTTATCTAGCACAAGGTCAAAACCGACTGTACAGCTCAGCATAAAGTATTTTTTTGGTGGCTAACAACAACGGCTATGTATCGCCCGCACCTTGGCTGTAGAGCTCAAAATCATATTTTTAATTATTCAACTTCAACCCTGAATCCTACTATCACCTCAAAAGTTTTAGGAATTCATATACAAGCTAAAAAAGTCCAGCATCGTCATCGTCATCCACATCATATAGTAGTCCATCCGAACCTCAAATACCGTGGCCTTCTTCTACATAAAACGACTCAACGAAATCGATATCATTAAGATAATCTTCACACAGCCTATAAAATAACAAACGCAAAGACCACATTGCTGGTCACCTCAATTAAGGAAGAGACCACATGAAAACATTTTTATATTTAGCTCAACGAACTCACAGTGTAGCTGCTTAATACGGCTGCCCTGATGGACCGGAATATGGGCTACACCTGTGCAGCCTTCCTTGCCCGATATGCTACTCTGGCCTTCGCAGTCATTGAGGCCGATCTGGAAAATAACGCTCTGAAATACAAAGCCAGCGAGTACTCTGTCTATAATTCATGACCCTGTACCAATGACTGTAGCGCTAGGCCTCAAAAAACATCATAGCTATCATGGTCAAAAACTATAGGCCTAAGGCGTATGAACGACTAAAACGACTAAGCCGTAAACATAGCTGACCATATCATCGCCCTGGCTCAATTACCGCACGAGCCTATAAACAATCGGTCCTTAGTTGGACTGCCCGCTCTTCGTCTCCAAAGCTCTTACCGGCCTTGATCCTGACCTTATAGTCATTACCCATCGCGCATCCTCCACTGCCAGACAACTACCATCTGCAACTATTGTCCCATACAGAATATTCATCCATGCAACCTATCTTTAGATACCTCCGTGACCTGAAAGGCCCGCTCCCAAAACTTACCCAACCACCTTCCGGTCTAGCGCTCCTTCAAGAGCACTGTAGCCCCGGTAGCGACGCTACCGGGGGGCTGACACCTGCCATGGCCGGGACATAAGCTTCTTCATCCGTAAAGTATAGAGCCTGCTCATCTTCACCGCTACCAATTATATTGACCTGCCAGAAAACTTAGCCCAGCCAACGAGTCCTAAGACCTGGACGCCTAGGATAACTTTTATGGCTTCAATACAAAGCCCAGAACACAACCGAAGTGGCTGTTAAAGACTTCGACGAGAAACAAAGCAACGAGTCAATCATTTTCTTCGTCGCATTGGTGCTTTACAACTCACTAATACAGCCGCTCACACGCAACGTTAAACAAATAGATCTGGATGCCCTTAGATACTTTCGACTGATACACTGCCACAAGCTCTACTAAGACGTTCGAATGCTATCGCTTTTTCTACTGAACTAGCCCGGTCCAAACGGACAACGGTGCCTGCTTGCTCTCCAATCATTATATTACTGATCCTCTGATAGATCCCGTGGCCATAAGGCAAACCAGCCAACAACCAGATAAATCTTCTAACTCCTAACTTTAGAATCACGATTTCGTGAAGTGTACACCAACCTGACGACAATCAAGGATATATTATGACGACGGAATTCTCACACATCATTCTGCGTTTCACCCCTCTGTCTAAGGATAGCGCAATATCGGCTCAATAGCCGTAGCTACTTAATAAGGCTAAACGTATCCCATCACCTTACGGGAAAGAAAACAACGAGGATCATCAAGAAAATGCTACTGGGGGGGGAACTGAATGCAGCTAATACGAAATATAAGAGACGTGAACCCATATATAGAAACTATTGTATGGCCAATAAAGATTAGAAGCAATAAGGCCGTTTACTGGTAATACGGCCTTCATTAAACTCTACATTGTATTTTTTCCCATCCGGACAAATAATGATACCCTTGCCATCCTGATTATCTGTGGTCCAGCCACCTATGTACTTTTGACCATCGGGCCAGACATAGGTGCCCTGACCTTGGAATTGATCGTTCTTCCACTCGCCTTCGTAGGTCGCCCCGTCCTCAAAAATATAAATACCTTGGCCGTTATTACAATCGCCCTTAACGCAGCCTGATTTTCCCAACGCAACGGCATGAGTCCATGACGGTATCGCCGTCACGCAGAACCAAGTGCTGAATACACATATCAATATTATGAGTCGTATTGGCTGCATGACCTTCCTCCCCTGTTTCTTGCTACTGCCTTAACTATGCTCGCCTACATCAAACTATTAAATATGGCAACCATTAGATCTATTCTGATTTAAAATATAATAATGCTATACGCACTGATTATGCGCTGTTTTCTTCTGATATCAAGCTCTGGACAAGAGGCTAGTTGTCTGCATAGCCCAATGTCCTAAATCACATGGCGGAATATTACTTTTGTAAGAGACGTAAAATACCGTTATCTCTACCTAAATATCCGCGAATTTTATTTAGAGAGGAAAGTCATAGCCCTTGGTCTAAGCCTCGTCAACACGATTACAGACTATGCGTCAACCTTGTGTTGCTTTAACCGATCGATAACCCCACCAAAGATGACTTTGACTCCAATGGTATGAGTAACAAATTTAAAATTTGAATACGACTCCTTTATTTTACATACATAAGCACCAGACTGATGTATAGCAAATATGTAAACTAATTAAAACATTAATACATTTTTACTATATAATCCTTTGAATTAAAATAAAATCTACAATTTGTTATTATACGTAATGAACTTAAACTTGGTCTTCATATATACTCAAGATGGAGACCGACACAACATATTTATATTACTTACAATTATTTTTTCCTACAAAATCAACTGCAGGACTTCCGTATGCTCATGTTTAAAAGTTAAAATCGGCCACGGGAGGGGATAAAATAATCATACCTGCGACAAAATCGACGTAAGTCATGTCCTAGTAACTACCGTAAACGCCGGAATGGCCGGCGTTTATCTCATAGTTAACAATTGAAAAATCTTCATTATTTGGCACTCTTCGTCACCCCTTACATTTCTACGCACAACGGCTTATTGTATAGCGATGGAACCTATAAAATAGTAGCACGTAAGCACGTCCAGACGATGTACCATCAAATTGCGATACGACATATTGGCAACAACATAATGGACTCGTCAGTAAAGCCCATAATTAGCATCATCCCAAGCGACACGACATAATGACCAAACTCAACAAAGCATCGGCTACCTTGATAATAGTCCAGAAAAAGACCCATCTTTGATAGTCATATACAACTAAATCAACGCTGAACAAGTAGCGATATTTATTACTAAAAAAATGTATAATTAACAAAGATCGAACTATTCTCTATAGATACTCCTCTTTTATTGACCTCTTTAGCCGAGAAAAACCTTAAAGATGCCTTCATTGGTACCGCCAATCTTAAGGACTTGAATGAAGCGATTAAAAAAAACCACATCGACTCTAAAAAAAATAATAACTACTTTACTGGTTACATGAACACGTTGATCGGACCCTTGCTAACAAAAAACCTCATATACGACACAACTCAATATCACAAATACCGATAATGACGAATATATGGCCTCTATTCCAGGCTATCACAGCCGCTGTTACGACCACACCAGACATGCCGTGGCTATTAGCAACCATAGTTTTATATCTTAATTACGTCACAAAAAAACTATACTCGACAGGTCGCAATATCGGAACCGCTTTCACCGCCTGGTCATCCTCAGCCCTAACCGCCTGATCCGCGTTAAACAGGTTGTTAACGACGAACACCTCCAGACCCCCCTAAACCATACTACAATCCGCATCCACTTGCCACGCTCAACTATAGAGGATAACCCCCCCAGGGGTGGTACGGCGGCTTGTTCCAATTCAGCAACTGAATCGAGATAGATGCCGCCCTCGGCAGCAGACCCGGCCGACATCTCCCTGGGCCTCCCGAATATGCCGCTTTCGGTCGACATTATCGTCTGATCCATTGGTTTGTCTACCAGTTCTTCAGCCGCCCTAACCTTATTCAATAAACACGCTATCCAAAATATAAAAAAAGACAGAATCAACCCGCTCAAAATATAGAGCTGTATATGTTTGAATCGCTCCAGAATAACCTCGAACATTGTGCCTAGAAAATACCCCCCGTAGGCAAAAGAAAAGACCCAAACAATCGCACCAGTCAAATTTAGATAAAAAAAACGCCAAGCAGAAAGTGAGGTGGTACCCAAAACGAAGGGGGTCACATTGCGCAGGCCATAAAAAAAACGAAATCCAATAAGTAAGGGTACTTGGTACTTGAGCATAAGCTGATGCACGCGGTCCACCTTCTTCTTCCAACAGTGCATCCGATTGAGCAAGAATTTTTTATTAAGGCGGCTAAGATAGAAGGCAAGCTGATCCCCGAGAAAACTTCCACCCAGAGCCAAGAGTATGACCCAAGGCAGACGCAAATACCCGTTATAAGCCGCAGCTCCGGCGATAATGAGAATTATCTCGCCTTCGAGGAAAGTACCAATAAACAATGCGAGATAACCGTAGGTACGGATACAATATTCCAAGGACCAGACAGTAGTGTCCGTAGATATCCAATGTTCAAGGCCCATCCAGAAACGCAAAAAAAATACCTCCCCCATAGTAAAAATTTACTTGTCCGAATCCAATGTCTCTGCTATTTTTTTGTAAATAATCATAAAATTCACCATTGGAGGCTACTATATTCTTCCGTGTCTCCAATGTCTAAACTATCCCTTAGTCCAATCTTCGATTACATTAATAATTTTTTCTTATTAACTTCTATAAACTGGGTCTCTTGCACCAGCTCCTATCCTTACATGCCAGCGTACTCGACCATTCATTGCGCTCAGTCAGCGCTACTACCCATACTTTCAACATAATAGTGCTGTCCCAAAATGGACACCGTTATTTGCGAAAAAAATGTAAATATGCCCTCTGACCTGGTCGGGTTGTCTTGAGCAATCTGTACGGTGTGTTCATCAGCACATGTACGTACTTCTCCTTGCTCGAACTAATGTAATTTCAAGTTTTTTTGTGGTCTTAGCGTGTTCTACACCGGCTCACGTCTGATCACGATATACTAAAGAAAGGCGGAGACACCATGGATAAGGCCACTAGCGACAAGACTATATTGCCCGTGATCACTAAAAAACTACTTCTCCTGACAACGTGCATGATACTCCGAAGGCCTAGTATTTTAGCCTTTTTCCTCAGGAATGGTCGCCATGACCATATGAGCTGGCATTATCGACAGTACCTACGGCATCAACAACGGAACTGTCGTGCCCACTTTTCGTAGCCATCTCCAACTTACCGGTATATGTCATAGCCATGATCCCCCCCCTAATGGGCATCTTCCTAATGTCATTTTGGTAGTCACTGGCTTCTTCCAACTACCTCTAGCTAACACAACTTGCTCCATTGCCCAGGACCAGCCCCCCCGTAGCCTACTCTTAGGCCTGGACAATATCATCAATATATACCTAGATACTTGTTAATAAAAAAAATTGTACCGGCCCGGATCATCAAGATCATGCTTGGCACTTGCATCCTGTTTATGGCTTATAAATATATCTCTAATTTTTTAATAACTATATCATGAACACTTATCACTCTTCAAACTGACCTAGATGTCTCGGCGACGTAAAATATCCTCATATTTTTCTACTAAGCGTCTAATGATAGCCACATAATGCCCTAAGAGACCGTCTGGCGTCTATATCCTAATAACTTTAACATACTGGAAGGTGCAAACATGTTTATAATTTTTGGATCTATAATTGTACTAATCGGAGTCGTCGGCGGTTACCTTATGAAAGGCGGAAACCTCCAAACACTTTGTCAACCCGAAGAGCTCATCATCATTGGAAGCGCCACCCTAGGATCGTTCCTCATTTCCGGACCCGGCAACATCCCAAAATACTCCCTTAAGGCCCTAGTTAATTTGCTCAAAGACGGTGATGATAAACATCTTTATATGGATCTCTTGCTCTGCGCTTTTGACATACTCATCTTGGCTCGCCGCGAAGGCGCTGCGCACCTAGAATCCCATGTCAACAACCCTGACTCCAGTATCATTTTATCTAAATACCCCAGAATCATTAGAGACAATGAGTTGCGTAATTTCATCTGTGACAACATCAAAGTTTTCGTTTCCTCGAGCAATCTCGATCCTAATGAATTCAATAAGCTCATGGAAATCGACATTAGCTCGCACCATACTGAAGCCCTAAAGACTCCATTCATACTGAATAAAGTCGCTGACACTCTGCCAGGCTTAAGCATCGTCACGGCCGTGCTCGGCTTTGTACTTACCATGAGCAAAGCCAGCAGCTCCCCAGAGATCTTCGGCCACTCTATCGCTACTGCCATGGTCGGCACTTTTTTAGGTATACTAGCCTGCTACGGATTCATCGGCCCTATAGCAACTAACCTAGAACACCACGCCAACGCAAAACAAGTCCGGCTTTTGGTTATCAAGGCCTGGCTCAACGCTTTCGTCCTTGGCTGGCCCCCCACTATGGCAGTTGAGTTCGCTCGTCGGGCTATTCCAGTCTCTCAGCGTCCTGGTTTCGATGAACTCGAGCAAATTCTTCACGGCAAGAAGTAGAAAATAGTGGTAAAAAGAAAGCACTGTAGGAGAGAAGAAAAAAAGGATTTTTACTGGAAAAAATTCTTCTCTTCTCTCCTACAGTGCTTTCCCTCCTGCCTTAATAATTTTTTTATTTTCTTTAAAGAATACTAAAAACAAAAAATTAACGAAGATTAACTTTTTTATATATTTTAGAGATAAAAGAGACACCTATATTTTGACAGACGCATAGCGTCGACAATATCAAAAATAAAACTACATGTCCAAAAAAAACTCAACAATAACCAAAAAAATTCATAAAAAAATACCTATGCTGTCTTTATTGTTACCATGATGGCCTACCTTCTGTCTATATGGCTGTTCAGTCTAACACCGTCTGAATTTAATAAGTCGATCACCACTACTTCACTAATTTTATCCTCATTGATATCGAAAATTACTATATTAAAGCCAATAAATTCGCGGCCGACTATAAAAAAGCATCTGAACAACCCTAGCAAATATTCTAATCCTACTTTCTAAAGTCACCACCCCCCCCAGGATGATATCACCAACACCACTTGGGCAAACTCTTATCTAGAACCAAAAATATTTTGGGAGATCCAAAGTCGACACGCCAGAATGACCTAAAATCGTACCGTTCTACTAAGGCCTAAGGTAAGACGCAAAAAAATACAAAACTGTCCCCAAACCCGAATAAGGATCAACTCCAGTATAACTTAAACAAGGCGACCATGACAAACTAGATGGGTCTCTGGGGTCGATATTGCGAACATCTTTGGTAAAAATGCACATATATAGGTGATGAATAATTATCTTCGGATACTCCTCAAGCAGAGCATGTCGCTCCCATCGAAATCTACTATACTGCCCAACTCGTACTTGTCGGTTCCCTACAAAGTATAAACAACAAAGACATAGTGGAGGGGACATACTAGACATCCCCTAGCACCATAGTTCCCACTTCACAAAATGGGAGCTACTCACGACCCAACCTCGACCACGCGGTAAAAAAAGAACTGGAGGTTTAGTCTTAACTCCGATCGCACTGCTCAGGTAACGGGCTATTATGACAACGTCTAGTCGGTCATTATTTCCTAATCTTCGAGCCATTGCCACGAGCCAACTCGCCGTCCAGTAAAGTCTATTGGAGAGCCATAACCAAATCTACTCCCCATGATAGACGCTAGACTAAACCTAACCTTTCGACCGACTAATGAAGAAAAATTTCATGCTTGAAAGCGATCAAAAGATAGCCGCCGACAGAAAGGACGACTGGAGTCAATGCTTAATGGAGAAGTATAGACCCGGGCTCCGCACAAGATTCTCCAGGCCCTGATGGTAGCCTAGGTGTGCTTAGGAGCTGCGAGGGAAGGATCAAAACACCAAGCCAGACCTAGACAGATAGTAGGCTGTACTCAGGTAAACCTACCCCACCCTTCAGCAAGATTAAGTCAACTTCAAACAGTATTAAAAACCCATCAACGACGACCTTGTCTCTTCCTCTAAAAAAAATAGCCCGCGACGATCTAGACTATAAGCTTGCCCAGCAGCGCGCCAAATTTAAAAAAGAAGTCGAGGAGAAAAAATTATATCAACAAAAAAACTTGCACATACCGTCAACTATTAAAATTAATAAACAGCCGCACTTCATGCTTACACAAAAAAATATTACTTTCTAGGGTAACAATTTAAATCCGAAAGTATGGCTATCGTAACCCATTGTTCATAAGTAGCATGCAAATAGTTAAATAGATAAAACTCAGGAAAAAAAATCCAATAATATAGTATCAATACTTTTACGAATCTCTTAGTCGTCCCTGGAGAGCTCGTATAATAGATAAACCTTGACCATGGAGTCATTGATGAAGCGGTACACTTCCGTAATCACTAACCAGCAAATAATAGCCTAAGAACAGGTGACTCCCTGGGACGCGAGCTAACTCGTAACTATGGTGATTGGCCACCTTTTTCTGTCCGGATCAGACATGGGATAACGCTGCACACATTGAATAAGCTTAATGATTCCATCCGGGCTAAAATTCTGAAGGTCGAGCTGAATGATGTTCGGCTAACTTCAGAATAGGCTCGAGCCTAAGTTAGCCCACGTAATCATCCAGAGCCAGTCTTATATCTCCAGTTTTGAAGCGACAATAACCACCACATCTCATTCGAGGCATCCACGATCTCCAGGATCTCGGCGTAATAAATATTCTTAGGTAGGACGAAAACCTTGGAGCAGCAAATCTTTAATGAAATCAATGGAAAAGCTCTTATCAGAACTCATATTTTACAAGGCAAACGCCAAACCACGGCAATCACCTTTTGGCTCTGATTAGCTCAAAATTGCAGAGATCGCTCATACCGACAGACGGGAGTAGTAGGACAGAGGCTCGTAGCTCCAGATCCTACTCTCATGATCGAAAATGAACTACCATATTGCGAACACCGAACTATAAATACACTTTAGTCACAAATTCAGTATAGACTATTAACTAGTTAATTGCAACATGTAGCGCACGAAAATAGAGATGCAATGGAGTTTGAATATCTCAGGTCGGACTATTTCGTCCGGATCAAAGCAAAAAAATATCCCGGCCAATCAGGAACCAGGCAGTAGCAAAAGCTGTCACAATAAAAAAATATATCAACTAGATACGTATCAAGGTTCAAAACAAAATCTTGTAACGATATGATACATCTGGCCTAATTTATGCTTGCCTGTAAATTATGTCCGGCAAACAAACATAAACGATCATCTACCGGATCCCGTCATAATTCTAGACACCTAGCACCAGCCTTCAGCCCAGCGAAATAAATTTTAGCTATGCTCCAGCACCAACGAACAACCTTCTTGGCCCGTTGCACTGTCGGCAAATATTAGTGAGTCCGTTGCGTCCAGGATGACGCTTTGATCATCATGCCACTCCAATTATTGAATACCCATAATTTTACTGGCCACTGTGCTTAACCTATGGCCCATCCGCTAAGGCATAAACGATGGCGCGCCGAGCCCCATGGCCCCGTCCAGGTCCAACATTAGGTTTGCATTAGCCAGAGCCTGGCCTGAAGCACCGCGACAAAGATTATCGATAGCTGTGAGGATGAGCAGCCGCTGTGTACGCGGATCCACTACCAACCCCATGTCACAGTACATGGTCCCACGCACGAACCGTACCTCAGGCAGTTGCCCCGGAGGCAGCAACCGCACCCAACGCTCCTGGCCGTAGACCGCCTCGTATATCGCCCGCACCTCGACAAGCTCCATGGGCCGGATGAGCCTGGTATAAATAGTAACCAGTATGCCACGACTTATGGGCAAGAGATGCGTATTTAATGAGACGGTAATGGGGCTACCTGCGACCAGAGAGAGCTCCTGCTCGATCTCTGGCGTATGCCTATGCTTTCCAAGATTATAAGCCCGAAAGTTATCATACACCTCACAAAACAACATATCCGCAGTAACTCTATGACCCGCGCCGCTAGTGCCAGACTTAGCGTCGATGACGATGCCTTCTGGCTCCACAATCCTTGCTTTGAGCGCCGGAAACAATCCCAGAATGACCGCCGTAGGGTAACAACCTGGATTAGCTACCAACTCCGCCCGACGGATGGCCTCACGAGCGTGTTCCACCAGACCGTAGACAGCCTCGCCCAGACAACCGACTTCACAATGATCCAGACCGTACCACTGGGCGTAAACTTCAGGATCACGAAGTCGAAAATCTGCCGAGAGATCTACGACCTTTACTCCTTTTCGCCGTAGATGACCAGCCATGCTCATAGCAATTCCGTGGGGCACGGCCAAAAAAACCAACTTGCAGACCGCGGCCAAATCGTCCAGATCAAGAGCAGTGATGGTCAGTTCAGCCCTAGAATAGCCTTGAAAAAAAGGGTAGACAGCGACCAAGGTCCGACCGACTTCTGTCCGGGAGGTAGCCCTAACCAGCGAAAGGCCAGGGTGACCGACCAGCAGCCGGACTAGTTCAATTCCAGCATACCCGGTAACGCCTACCAAACCTACTGAAATTGGCGGAACAGAAAAAGTTCGCAAAAAAACAATCCTTTATTTCTTTTCTATAACAAATTTAAGCCGCAGCTCGGCCAAAATGGCTTCTAGGAGCCGAGTCTCATCCTGAGTCAGACAGTTAACGGTCTTTTCTTGGAGCATAACCAAGATATCTATGGTGTGTTTGAACATGGGTATATTAACGACCACTTGGTCACTTCCTGGCTCAGATACCTCGCCCAGGTGTACCAAGGCAGAAGAAAACAAAGAAAGGATAAAGGTGCAGAAGGTGACCTTTGGCATCATAAGCCCCGAACTTACGGCTGTTTGCTCATGGCTACCGCAATCACATCTATCCTTGGCCTTATTTTCTGATGAAACTACATCGGCCTCAGTACACTTATTGTTGTCTTGGGTTATATACTGTTCTGACATAGCTACTCTCTCCTTGGTCGATATGCTCAGGATAGACTATTTTTTTTGCAACTATCCCCTATATGCCACCCGCCCCCAACTTTGCCAACCATCCCTTAAAACGTCAGCAGCAAAAAAACTATTAGCCTCAGTTGCCAACTACTAAAAATGCTGGGCAACATTCTATCTGAACAGGGTATCAAGCAGTCGAACGTCTATGTGCTTGGCCAAGTAATGAATCATACCACGACCAGAAGCCGCACTACTCGATCACCGACCTTAACATAGGCCGATGAAAACTATTATGACAGGAACGTCTTGGAAAAACTAGACCCCTTAAGGGATTGCGCAAAATGGCTTCAGTGCCGTCTGTGTTGGACATTTGAATATCCTTGCGCACAACGTCGTATCCCAAGCAAATACCTCCAAGGTCTCGACCGTTTCCGGTCAACACTGCCTAATGAACCATACATATGAGCAGCCACTCATGGCGATCTGATTGAACGGGGCATTCTTGATCAATAGTACATTGATCTTCTATAGCTTCTCCACTATCCAGTGGATCGCTATAATACTGGGACATCCGAACACACCACAGGCAGCCTAGACGCCTAAGAGGGCCATTGAGCTAATGACATTCTCCATCGCTTTCAATTAATATCCGACCTTACATACTATAGACCAACCGGTGCACGATATCTAACCTTAGTCCAAAGTTTTAACTATGCCGGTATTCATACCAACGGCCCAATAAAGCTTTTAAAAATATGTCTCCAGTCTGCCGAGGCAAGCCAATATCCGTATCTTGAGTTTAGAATAGCATAACTATCTAACCCAGAACCACCTATTCGCAGGCAGTAGTCGGATCCAATCAAACCTCAACAGTAACCTCGTCCGCTCGATGAACTTCATGGCGTTATCTGCCATGTTGATAAATAGAATACTCATAAGGATGTAGCCTACGGGCATAGTGAAACTTCCAGGGCGAGACGCAGACGAGAGCGAGCCCTTTGCACAGGATAACTAAGGCTATTTGTGCTCCACAATGACCACTATCTTCGACTAGATTAAGACCTATTAGCCAGCATTAGCCGTTATCTTAGAGAGGTCCAGCGTCGTCTCCGAATGGAACAAAATCAGACCTTATACGCCAGCTTTATATTCTCTTGTACTAGTCTGGTCCAAACTGGGCCTACAGCACCTGATCAAACACGCCATACACCTTAACCAAAAAGAACATATAATCCGAGTAGATCATACTAGCCAGAAAATTCTTAAAAAGGTTACGGTCGGATGTGAACAATCCTATGGTCTCAGCTCTGATCAACGGACTTCAGCTAAGGTACTTCCCGTACTCCAATCTACAACCAAGGAACTACCAAAGAGTAGACCTCTTGAATGAGCCAGGCCAGACATTCGCTGACTTCACGGACGCAGCGGCCGGAACCTCCAGTACCAGCTCATCGTGCATCTGGAACAATAACCACGCGCCCAGACTGACTAATTCCCTTTCGCATGAACTTTAAAGCATAGCTAACTTGATGATGTCAGCCGAACTACCCTGAGTGTGGGTATTCACGGTCTGCGCCATACCGCAACCTGTAGCTGATAATTACGTAAAGTAATATCTGACAGAAAACGACGTCATCCAACCAAGGTAGCCACGTAACCTATAGCTACAGCTTCATCCTCCATATCAGAGTAGAAGGTCTTGAGCCGGCCCAAGCGCTCAACATAGCACCCAATAAAAATCTTGGCCCGGGCCAGAAAAAATCATAAGTTCTCGGGCCAACTCTTGTAGGCCCATACTATAGATGAACCAAAAAAAATAATAGTTTTGGCTGCCCACCGATCGCCATAGATAATCGCCGCCAGCTCCTTATCGGTCAGTAGCGCCGCGGTACGGGATATATATCCTCGCCCCGACCGAAGGCTTCCACAGTATATGCCCTTAAAGAAGTGGCCAGTACCCGTAGTTCAATCTGAGAGTAGTCCGCCGCCACAAGCAGATTCCCCCAATTTAGCGATGAAACAAGCACGCATGTGCTGGCACACAGGATCCCGGAGGAATATTATAGAAGTTTGAGTTAGAACTAGACAACTAGCCTGTAGCTGTAACCGGCTGGTTAAAATTAGGCCTAGTACACCCATCCGATCCAACCATACGAAGCTGCGACTCAACATAGGCAAAATGCAACTTCTCCAATTTGTGCAATTCCAGAAAAATCTCAACAATGAGATATTTACAGCCAATCATTCCAGAACCTTCTGAGAAAATAGAGGCGATGCCACCCCGAAATTTTACCCATATTAAGATACTGTAGAGGACTTTAGCCAGCTGCAAATTAGGGCTCACGTTAAAAGACCCTCCGGCCAGCTCCTGGATACGGACGTTAAAGCCGGCCAGATCGACCATTTGGACCTTAGCAAAAATGACAAAGACTTACAAGTTGATTGCAATGTTAACCCGCTCCATAGCCGTCAAAACTGTAATTAGCGACGTCTCCAACTAGATCCGGGGCCAGTCGAAGTCGACACAAACAATACGACGATCAAAATCATGACCCAAAGTCAAGATCAAACAACCGATATTGTCCTGGTGCGAAGCCGCCTGAAGCTTAGAATCGAAGCGACGCAAAAGGCTAGCTAAAAAATCGCGCTCGTCTGGATCTAAAAGGTATCTATCCAGGCCTAAGTCGGGCTAGGTCACCAGAGGCATGACTCATAGATTAGACCGACGCGCAAAAAAAATGCCTTGGCTGTCAGGCAATAATTACAGCTGGCCCGACCAGAGCTACGACTATGGTAAAGATACTATCTATGGCCTCGGATAGGATTACTTCCCGGAGTAGACGCCACTCGCGATCTAACTGCTACAGAACAACCACCAGAAATGAACATCGGGCCGATTCTACAGGCCACCTAAGTCGGGAAGCCCCTTTGCCGTCACCACGGCAGTTACTGCAGCCAGGGCCGGAACGGCCAGGGCTCAAGCTAAATTAAAAAGTGAGTGCTGTGTCTCGCTATTCCGCTGAGAGGCCGACACAGATGTTCCGGCCGGAACGGCTGGAACATTAGACAACTCGCGCAAAAACGAATGGAACTCGTTGGTTTCTAAGAACACCCGTAAGGCTGGCAGTTCGAGAGGCCGGATTCGAAAATGCTCTAGGATATCCTCGCCTGCCTGATCAGTACGCAGGCGGGTCAACTCCCGCCAGCGAAACATAACCTCAGACTGGCCATTGAGCTTTCTGCGCTCAACCGGAGTCAAGGAGTCGGGCTGAACAGTAAGGGCTGTAGCCAAAGCTTCCAAATCGGGAAAACGAGCCATCAGTTTGAGAGCAGTCTTAGGACCAACCCCAGGCACACCGGGGATATTGTCACAAGCATCACCGATAATCGCCTGGTAGTCAGGCCACTGGACCGGATCAAGTCCGGTCTCGGCCTGAAAAGCTTCCAAAGTGAGGAGCTTATCACAATTCCCACCTTTAGCCGACTTCTTGCTCAAATCCCAGAGCACTACTTGCTTGTGCAGGCATTGTTTGAAATCCTTGTCCCCGCCCACGATGACTACAGGCAACTCATCGCGAAAACGAACGGCTAGAGAAGCGATACGATCGTCGGCCTCCACATTTTGACTATCCTCTGTATATAGCCCAAGAAGCGTCACAGCATCCCGTATAGAAGGTAGCTGAGCGAGCAATGCTTCAGGCATAGCTGCTCGCTGCGCCTTGTACGCCGGGTAGAGTTCATGACGGAAGGTCGGACTTTTACCATCTAAAAAAAATGCGGCAAAGTGAGGCATCTCCTCACGTAAAAATTTGAGGAGCACGCGCAAGACGATGAACAGGGCATTGGTAGGAAAACCGTCCGAACGCTTTAAATCAGGGAAAACATTAAAAGCACGGTAAACCAAAGCACTACCGTCGATGAGGAACAGTGGGTCGATATGAAGGCCGAGACGATCCTTCAGAGCCATCCGCATACTCTCTTTCTACGTGACCCCGGGCCCATATATCCAGATCCCGACTGCACGAGGGTATATTTTTTTAATTTTGCATAAAAGAACGCCTTTGTCAAAAAAATAAAGGACACCACACACTCCAACACATCGTTCGGGCCTAACGACACTGTAGGCTCAGAGCTTACTCCGGCATTCTACCAGAGCAGCTAGACCATAGGGCGGAGAAGGCTTCTAGCCACAGCAGAACACGGACGGCAGATATGAACTCTTCAGGGTCACCCCCCTACGACGGCAGCTACATATCTCTCGACCTGAATATTTCATCCTTTGAAAGACGACACAAATGATGTCCGCCATAGACAGCATGCAACAATATACCTTCTTTCAATATCTCCTTATTGCTCCTGCTATTCATGGTCACCGCCGTGGACGGGGCCGGGCTCGGTCTCTACTGCCTATGTACTGTCCGAGACCAGTTATCTTTAACCATATTATAGGCTAAATCCCCAGCCTGGTCACTACGATCTACGCCAATGACGACCAAATTTTAGATAGTCTGTACTGGGAAAAACAATTTTGCACACCACTCTCGAATATACTAATTCACCCCGAGCAAAGTTTTGTTAGTCGTATAAAACATTTTCTTCTATTATAATAGTATGAACCCGTCGACCATAATCCATATCTTCCTCAAAAATTTACGCTCCGGTGACATCCAGCAGAACGCCAGCACTATCGCCCAGTAAATTATCAAGCAACTCTTGCTAAAGATACAGAAGCAATACGAGCGCAAGTTCAATCAGGCTATCCAGTTCTGTCGCCTAAAAAAAACTAACTAGACCAAGAGTAAATCCAGACAGTCTATCCGGTTCAGCTATTCCTAGGCACCGGAGCCTACGGTATGGTGACCACGGAGTATACCTACTTTGGCAAACTCATCTATAAATTCAACTTGGCTGAACAGCTATACTGATCAGCATACCCACGGAACTCAGCTAACATAATCAACTACCACCATTCCGACAAGCTTAAACGGTACCACGGTTACACTATCAACTAGCTGACAGATACGGGCAGGATCGCCGAGTTCAATTCTCGGAAGGTCCAGGCAGAGTCACCGGCCTAACACTCCAGACTACACCATTATAATCTGAGAGTATATTGTCTATTAAAAGATCTGGCACTGGCTTAATGATATAACAATCAAGATATACCGCGACCTAATGTGTCCGTATAGACTGCTAAGGTCGGGATACATGTATAAATCCGACCTGCACATATTCACGGATGTGAATCTAGAACGCAAAAAAATCATAGCTTAGCGTACCCTATAAAAGGGCTAAATATAGATAAATAGCCAGGGTTAACCAATGACCGACCATACAACTGCTCACTATGGACTAATCACTTTGCTGGGGGCTGAGACCCAAATCCAGATTTAGAAACCACCAAGCCTTGCAAGCCTGGAATTGGATAAAGGCTCTGATGGTAGTCTATGGTAATGATAACGCCCAGATCAAAATTAATCAACTGGATAAGGTCATCAAGCTCAATTCTCTGTGCTGGCATACTACCGGAAAAATCTCTAAAGTCAGGAGAGGTAGTCTAGATCACTCTATTTAAACTACGTACTAAAACCATGAAGAGGCGCCGGAATTTCATTGGCTCTAGAGCAACAGAGATTGCCAAGGAGATGTTGGTCTTCGCAATTTACCCATAAACAACGCGTAGTCTTCGCAGATGGATACTTCTTTACCGACAGCCAGTATAACAAAATACCTAGAGTCATCAACAGCCCGACTCGGACTTCAAGGCCATTATATAAGAACAGCCATAGACAATTAGTTCATACTCACCCGACTCAATAGTGTACGGCACTCATATCTTTTAGATCAGCTGGTCACTTAAAAACTATAAAATACAAACACTACGATCCCCAGTCATGTGCAAAGCTCTGACCAAGCCTATTAACACAGTCACGATATGACTGGTTAGCAATATGGGCATTCACCGCGTAATCGCCCCAGACTAAAGTCTTAGGCATAGAGAGATATGCCACCCTATATGTCCGCTTGCCTGAGCAACCACGCCACATGTCGCCTATCAACTTCGTCCATGTTTACTCGGCCTTCGCTGGAGAGGCTCTCAGGTTATCCCTTACTTCGTATTAAATATCCCAACAAATTTAAAAAACTCTAGAAATCTCAATGGACAACATGTAAATTATCATTCCACCCGGCAATATACACTATAGATCAGCATGCTCAACGAGGTAGCCTTCTCATAGGCACAGCCGCCCGAAATAAAATTTGGTCCAGTCAGTGGCCGGCAAGACTAATACTGCCAACTAAAAAAACATAATGTTTGGTCATATGCCTCTGGCTCTATCTATTCATAGTGATATACATAGACTTCAACCGGCTAGCATCTGTGGGACTACAACGAAGCTGGCTACTGAACCTCTCTGTCTAACTTGACGACCGACTAGCTGTTAAGGATCATTCTTCAGTGCATAATTTCGCAACGCCTGCCGAAAAATAACAGCGCGTATCTGCTGTTCACCAAGCACCGAAATTTCTCGCCTCAGCCCAAAAAATTGTCCCTGCCAACATTTTGTACAACGTTGTATTTTTTTCACCCTTCGCCCAGGTTAAACGCTGATTATAGGCGTCACAATCTGAACTAGCCACAACAGCAACATAAAACAGCAAGGCTCTGCAAATATTTTAAGACCCCAAGCGGTAAAACTTCCAGAAAGTGCCACGATATCTCCCACAATACTCAGCCCAAAACTAGGCACCTTACCACAACTGGAACGTAAACTTTATGACCGACCAAATATTCGTCAACTACATCTATCACGATACATGTCTGGCCCGCGGTCTACTGACAACGACTTATGTGGGATATTTCCATCAGATCAGACTCTAATAATTGGACGACGGCTCCGATTTTTTGCCATTTAGACCGCCATTTTTTATAACAATATTATAACTCGCTATAAAATAAGGCCCGCCTGTAGCCAAAGCCGTCGAACTGAACACAGTTATCCGATCACACCATCGGTCTAGTCAGCACGTGTATCTCCTGAGATACCGGACAAAATCCAGTCTAATGCTACATGCGGCTATTCTACCTGGAAGAGCATCACTGCTGCCCAAGTTATTTCTATCATAAACATCCAACTAATAAACTAGAAGTTCTGGAAGGCAATAAAGGGCCTCGTCAGATACGTCGGACCACCTCACAAAAAAATCCATGCTTCTGTAACTCAATGGCCACTCTGGTCCTACAGTTCTTACGACTAGATGCTCAGCCTGTCTTGCAGGTTCAGTCTATAAACTAACCCAAGGCTAAACCTGAAGCAAGCTATGCTGTTGGCCAACTAAAATAGTCTAGCCATCCAGGACGGATCTGGGACAACGGGGGACCCTTGTGCCAGAACAATGCAGATCGGTAGCAGCCATTATACGGACCGGAGAGATAGCGCTGCTGCTAACAGAGCTGGTAGTACTGGCCATTGGTATAGTCCGCTATCGCCCTTCCAGACCGACAGGCGCCGACGAAAATCTGATGCTAGCCAGCTTGTTGCTGGCCTTACTGGATAGGCTGCACTGACTGCACAGTCAATACTTCCGGATAGCCGAGGCTCTCAGTTAAAACCTGGGCTACTGCTAGCAATCTTGTACTATTCGCCCCACCTAACTGGCCCGCATCGACGCCGCTCAGAATATTTACAGAGTTTTGGTTGGATATTTCAGCCATATTTCCACTATAAAAACGATAAACATGTTACTATCCTCGCTCCGTCCGGGGCATAAACAATGATTGCTCATCCGGGATATAATTTTTATAGTATTAAAAAAACTGAATAACATCTAAGCCAGATATACTCAGTACCCCGCCCACTGCCGTAACCCACTAGACATGTCACGCACTAGAGTCAGCTCCATATCCTGAAATATGGATCGGCCCATATTCAAGGCTTAACTACCTAAACTAAGAAAATCGGACAATATATTATTCAAAACTTCCCAGTCTTCAACTTGGCTTAACCCAAGATATTATTTATAAACTCAGTGTACCGCTTAGATTCCAAGGCGACAATGTCAGCATTCATATGGACACGGGATCCCTCCCCAAAGAAACGCCTCAAGTAGGTCTAGATCTGTCTGGTACTTTTTTTTAATAATTCAATACCTAAGACGGAAGTTAATGATGTGCGTATCTCATATAAAACTATAGGGTTAATAGGTCAAATTTAAACCATTAATTATCCTAGCCTCTTTATTGGCCTGTTATATCACCGGAATGCTTGTTCGAAATGATATCCTCGAGAATACCTATATATCAAGTGCTGCCGATCTGCAACACTGATACTAAAATCTCCACTATCATATGCTGCCGTTACTGTGGCAGTTAATAAATTTCATACTATCCACGATAAGGACACGTCCATGTTGATAAACTCTGAAAAATCGTTTCACACAATGGCATTCTTCCAAAAAAAAATACTTAAGGACAGTGCAGGTCGAGTAAGCATGCTCATTCACGGGACCAAAAAAAAGCTAAAGCGCTCGACGCTACGTTTTAACATGAGATACCATCCTGGACCACCACGGCGTTCATCTCTTGGTACTTATACTCATCCTCATGTAGTCGCCTTTTACACCTTACTCGCATCGGATAATTTTCTTTTTTATTAGCCGAGAATTGGTAGCCCACAGACCTCTGATGTACTCCAAGACCCATCTCTTCAACTCGCCCAGTATTGCTAGAGCTAGACATTATTTTTTGCTAAGCCTCCATGAGTCACCTACAAGAAACGTTAAATATCTCCAGTCGTTGTTGAACTGCTGATAGACCATCGCCACTATAAAATGGTCCCACAATGAGAGAAGGCCGGCTCCATCCTTCCGCACTACGCAACTTTTTTTTAACGTTGCTCCGCCAGACATCCTATTTTTTGACCCTTTTAAGACTATTTCACGTTGCCACCGGAAAACGGTACACAAAGCCATATGTAATGCTCATATCCCATTCAGCTAAGGTGATGACGGTCACGGTCTAGCTGTGCAATTCGCAGGAGACGAAGGTCTTAAAGAGTACAATCTTGC
>CBCOTE010000002.1:0-1636 GCA_965112965.1 Desulfovibrionales bacterium
TAACTAGGGATGATATAGTCACTTCATTTTTTTGGATGGTGATAAATGGTAGATTCTATTGGCGTACAGTTATCCAAATTAATGTTGTGATCGATGATTTCATGTGCTGTATTTGGATCTAAGTGTGTAGTCTGTGAGATTTGAAATCTGATGGTATACACTAGAATTATTTTTTTACGCGGGGGTATCTATTGTCGAGTTTTTTGACAACGGATCTTATTAAAAAAATAAAATCCCGCAGTCATAGACAGTTAAATCTAAAAAAATATTGGCCGGTTGCATCTGGCTGGCACTGATTAGGATGGTTGTAACAAGTGTATATTCATTGGCTGGAACTAGTCATTGGTGGGAGAGGTGTAGTTTTGGATCAGTGTGGTCTGGTAGGCGTAATTTCATGAGGATCCAGAGTCCGGCCCACACGAGTAGCCCCAGGGCTACGAAGCCCAGGCCAAAATTACCGTCGCGGCCCATCCAGCCCAGTATAGCTGGCGTCAAGCCATTACCAACTATAACGCTTAGGGAGATGATCAGTGCCACGACTTCGCTATACAGTCTGGCTGGATAGAGTAGCGCTAGGGCCGCAAATCCGGCCGGGAAGAAGGTAACTGCGCATACTGATTGGCATAGCACAGTGGCCGTGAGCCAGGGGCCCTGGGTCATGCCTAGGGCCACGGTGGTCGCGCCGGTGAGTAGTAGATAACTTTTTATGGTTCGCTGTGGCCCCAGGCGGTCCACAGCCGCGCCCACGGCTGTGGCTGTAATCAGGGATACAACGCGCGAGAGGGTTAGCAGTTGGTTGGCTTTAGCGAGAGATAAGCCGTGCTCCGTTGTCAGGAATAGCGGAAGCATGCTATAAGGACCTATGCTGGCTCCGATGGCCAAACAAAAGAGTAGGGCTATGCGCCAGAACGTTTGCTGTCGCAGAAAGGTTACTAGTCGCTTCCTTTTGGGTGGCACGGCGTAGAAACGGCCGCCGCAGCCGACTATACCGTAGCCTATGCCAATAAAGCCGGAGGCTAGACCTAGCCAGATCATTCCCGTCCTCCATCCTGTGTAACTCAAGAATATAGCTGCCAGGAGTGGCGTGGTCAGCAAAGCCAGGTTGGGTGCCAGTTCATGGACAGCGATAGCCTTGCCGAAATCTTTTGGTGCTACCATTGAGGTCGCGGTCACTACCCCAGAAGGTAGATAGAGCCCTGTGGCTAGCCCGAAGCTGAAGAGTAGGATTTCGAATCCGACCCGGTTATGACAGCTGGCCAGAGCAGCCAACATCGTCATCATAGCGGCTGCGGATAGTGCGATGACCGTACGGTGTGTTATCCGGCTGGCGAGAATGCCTGAGCCGAGCATGGATAGTCCGTAGCCTAGGGAAGACCACATGAATAGACGTCCCGCCCGAGCATGATCCAGACCAAGCTCGGTTTCAATGGTTGGCAACAATGGAGACAGGATCACTCTGGCGCTGAAGTTGAAAAAAAAGACTAAGGACAGGCTAAGTAGCCAAGGTAGAGCTTTGATAAAGGGCTGGGGAGTATCGTGCGGCATGGGTATTTTGTGTGCTTAGTTGGTGTTGAGAGACATTTTAGTAGTAGTAGTAGTAGTAGTAGTAGTAGTAGTAGTAGTAGTAGTAGTAGTA
>CBCOTE010000003.1:0-9134 GCA_965112965.1 Desulfovibrionales bacterium
TCAACGATTTTTAGTAGATAAGGCCTAACTTTTGGACGACGCGTATTCTAGTTTTTTGGTGCATTAGATTATTTTTTTGTCGTAGTCGTTATTTTCAACCGTCCGCCCCCCCTCTTTTAGGTGCCAAAAGATGTTGGCAGGCATGTCGTAGGAGTCACCCATGCTAGATTTTCGTAAGGCCTTGGCACAAAAATCTTTTTTCATTTTTGATGGCGCTATGGGTACCATGCTCCAGGCTGAGGGCCTGTCACCTGGCGTTTCACCTGAGGCATTCGGCCTGGCTAGACCTGAGGCTATCGTTGCCGTTCACCACCGCTATCTTGAAGCCGGTTCCCAGGTGATAACCACCAATACCTTCGGCGGCACACGTTACAAGCTTGGCTCTGACATCGACGTTTTTTCATGTAATCGAACTATGGTCGAGTTGGCTCGTCAGGCCGCTGGAAATACTGCTTTTGTGGCCGGTAGTATCGGACCCACCGGCAAACTCATGGCACCAATGGGTACTACCAGTTTTAGAGAACTAGTGGAGGTATTTGCCGAGCAGATACGCGGCCTAGTCGCCGGCGGTGTCGATTTTGTGCTTATCGAAACCCAAATTGATTTGGCCGAGGCCCGTGCTGCCGTGGTTGCTGTCCGTGAGGTTAGTGACCTGCCCGTGGCCGTATCCATGACTTTTGAGAAGGGCCAGAGTCTAACCGGCACCACTCCTATTACTTTTCTTGACACCATGCAGAATCATGGCGTGGATTGCATTGGCGTAAACTGTGGCGCTGGACCAGAAGAAATTCTGCCCATAGTGAAGGCCTTCGCGGTCCGGGTTTCTACTCCTTTGCTCGTACAGCCCAATGCAGGCTTGCCTACCTTAGAGAACGGTCGTTCGGTTTTTCCTTTGGGTGCCGTGGATTTCGCCCAGCATATGTTGACTTTTGCCCGTTTGGGTGTACAATGTCTAGGCGGCTGTTGCGGGGTTACTCCTGACCATATCCGTACCTTGGTCGTCGCTCTTGCCGGTGAGTCCTTCGCTCCTTCCAGAGCTAGTGAGTTCGCGAGTTTGGTGCTTACCTCCCGTTTTCTCTCTGTGCCTATCGGTTTTAGTCAACCTTGTACTATCATCGGCGAGTGCATTAACCCCACGGGCAAGCCTGCCTTAGCCGTAGAGTTCGGTGACGGCCGGCACGGCCTAGCATTAACTATGGCCGAGGAGCAGCTGGCCGCTGGTGCCACAGTTCTGGATGTCAACGTGGGTGCACCGATGGTGGACGAGGCCGTGCTGCTGCCTCAGGTCGTTGATGCTCTGGTGCAGCGTTTCGCTGTCCCTCTGAGTCTCGATTCGGCTAGAGTTAAGGCCATTGAGCTAGATCTTCTGGTCTACCCTGGTTCGGCTTTAGTCAATTCCATAAGCGGTGAGTCCGATCGGTTAGAAACATTCGGCCCAATCTGTAAACGTTTCGGTGCCCCATTCGTCCTTTTGCCTCTGAAGGGCTGTAAACTTCCGGTCACCGCGTCTGAACGCATCTCCATTATTGAGGAGCTTTTGGCCAAAGTTCTGGACCTTAACATTCCTATGCGCCTGGTCATGGTGGACGTTTTAGCTTTCGCCGTCTCTTCTAATCCAGAAGCCGCTCGCGTCTGTCTGGATACCATCCGTTACTGTAAAGACGTCCTTGGCCTGCCTACAGTTTTTGGACTTTCAAATATTTCTTTCGGCCTGCCTGTCCGCGAGTTGCTCAATAGTACTTTTCTGGCCATGGCTATGACGGCCGGTCTAACTGCCTGTATCGCCAATCCCGGCTCTTATCGATTGCGCGAAATCTTGGCCGCAGCTGAGGTGCTCCTGGCCTATGATATGCGTGCTGAACGTTTCATAGTTAGATATGCCGACTGGCGGCCAAGCACTACTGTTTCTGTCTCTAGGCACGTAGCAACCACCTTGCGTGAGGCCGTGATTATGGGCGACAAGGAATATATTCTTCATCTCCTTGACCAGGCCTTAGCTGGCGGCGCTGAAGCATTTACTTTGGTGGATAAGGAGCTCATACCGGGCATCGTGGAGGTCGGTGAACGTTATGAACGCCGGGAGTACTATCTCCCTCAGCTGCTCTTAGCCGCTGAGACTATGCAGATAGCTTTCGAACGCCTTAAGCCACTCCTTGAACAGGCTGGACAGGCCCGTAAACGGCCCGTAATTATCCTCGCTACTGTGGAAGATGATATCCATGATATTGGCAAAAATATTGTCGGCCTAATGCTCAAAAATCATGGATTCGAAGTCGTAGATTTGGGAAAAAACGTTCCGGCTAGTGTAATTGTCGCAGCGGCTGAGGAGCATCACGCCACCCTTATCGGCCTTTCTGCCCTCATGACCACCACTATAGTACGTATGGAAGACACTGTTCGTCTCGTGGCTAAAAAAGGTCTGCCAACTCGAGTCCTCATCGGTGGTGCCGTGGTTACTCAAGATTTTGCTACCGCCATCGGCGCTCACGGCTATGCCCGTGATGCCGTTGCTGCCGTCCGACTGGCACAGCAACTGCTTATCACGGTTGAAGCTGAGGCCGAGGCGTAGTTGGAAAGATGACGCGTGTAAAGGTGAGTCTTAGAGAGGTAAAAAAAAGATAGTGCAAGATAGAATGAATAAGGAAAGGATATCATGTTTGTCCGACGGTTTTTTGTGCTATAATAGATAAAATATACCGGCCTGTCGCGGTCTGGGTTACGGTTCTAGTGGCGCCTATTTTTTTTCTATTGTCTGGTTTTAGCTATGATTCACCGTGAAATTAGTGCCACTGGGCCCTTATACATCATCAGTCACACCAAGGGCAAAATCGTGATCGTGAATTTTGTCTCTTGGTGCGTCCTTTGTCGCACTGAGTTGCCTGAGTTATTTCGGTTGCGTAAAGAGCTGCCTGAGGCTGAAGTGCTTATCGTGGGGGCTATCCGTGGACGAAAATATCCCAGAAGCCGACTGTTTCACTGAAGATATGCAGCTTAATTTTCCGGTATATTTGGCCCAATATCAGACCATACAGGCCCTTTTAGGTAAATAGGCGTACCGTATATCCTGTTTTACTACCGCCAGGGCGGTTTAGCCATGAATTTTTTAAGGAGTTACAGCCGGTACTGAGCTTAAGGACCAGCTGGACGTACTGATCAAGGAGTGAAGAAAAGTTATGAACGACGCCGTTATTCGCAAGGCGCAAGTCAAGGACGTTAAGATTATTCACCGGATGTTGCTGGAATGCTCAGGTAATGGTCTGCTCTTGCCCCGTCCCCATATCGACCTTTATAGCCGACTACGGGATTTTTACGTCTTGGCTCCAGCTGATCAGGGAGAGATCAAGGCCTGCTGCGCCCTGGCCCTGTGCTGGGAAGACTTGGCTGAGATCCGTTCTCTAGCCGTGGCTGAAGACATGCAGGGTCGTGGCTGGGGCACTCGTCTGGTTGAAGCTTGTTTGAGCGAGGCCGTCACTATGGGTATATACCGTGTCTTTACCCTAACCTACAAGACCAATTTTTTTGCTAGCCTGGGCTTTATTAAAGTGTCCAAAGAGATTCTGCCGCATAAGGTCTGGTCGGATTGCATTCATTGCCATAAGTTTCCTGATTGCAACGAAACAGCCATGCTTATACAAATGTGAATTGTTGCGGACAAAGGAGAGTAGTATGGACTTGGTAGGAGCTCGTGAGGCTATCAGGTTGCGGCCGGTGATAACTAAGGATGAGATCGATGCGTGGCTGGACGTCTTGTCCGTTCGACTTAACGATCACTACGGTGCTGAGCCACTTTTGGCCGTGGGGGTGCTCAAAGGCGCTATTTTTTTCTTCTGCGATTTGGTTCGGCGACTGAAGATGCCTTTGATGATTGATTTTGTACAATTGGCCAGCTATGGCTTGGGCACTACCAGCATGGGTAGGGTCCGGTTCCTCAAGGATCTGGATCTCTCTATAGCTGGGGAGAACGTCCTTGTGGTAGACGATATCGTGGATTCTGGTCGATCTCTGGCTTTTCTCATTGGCGTGCTAGCCGCTAGGCACCCAAAAAGTCTAGCTTCTTGCGTACTTATTGATAAGTACGAGCGTCGTGAGGTGGAGTTTCAGGCCGATTTTTCTGGTTTTCGCTTGGACAAAGGGTATGTTGTTGGATATGGTATGGATTGTGCTGAGCGTTATCGTGAGCTTGACGGCATATTTGAGCTTGATGAATTCTAAACTATACTAGCTATGGGACCGTACATGATTGTCCAGTGTCCGCACTGCTCTAGTAAGTATAATTTTCCTAGTGATAGGTTTAAGCCCAGGCTCAAGGTCAAGTGCGCCGATTGTAAATATATCTTCGCTCTTGAAGCTTTTTGCCCCGAGTTGCTACCCGATCTTTTTGACGAGGTTCATCCGGTTTTGAAACGCCGTGAGGCGCCGTCTCATTTATTTTCGATGGGGCTTGAAATAAAGCCGCTGGCCGTACCGGAGACAAAAAAATCTGATTTCAGTAAGCTCGAAGCTGCTAAAAAAAAGACCACATCACCTGCAGAAACTAAATTCGGGAATAAATTTTTTTTGGATAGCGGTGGCCCTGGGGTAGCCAAGGTAAATAAGTTCGAGGTCATTTTAGCTATCTTTCTTCTCCTTATGATCGGATTTATCTGGGTCACCTTACATTTTTTTTTGGACAGTGAGTTACATGATATTATCACTATTGGAGAGAAGAGCGAGCCCGTTTCGATTGAGTTAGTTAGAGATTTATATTTGGAGGGCATCAGGAGATACTGGGTGACTAATAAGAAACTCGGTCAGCTCTTTGTTATCTATGGTAATGTAGTAAACTGCTTTAAGATGCCCAAGGGACTAATCAAGATAGAGGCCGTCCTTTGCGACAAGGACAAGGCAAGCGTAGTCAGCAAGAGGCAGTTAGCCGGTAATACCATTTCGCTCTTTCAGCTTCAGCTATTCTCTGAAGATGATATTGAAAGTATTTTGAATAATAAGGAAGGTATTTTTAAGAACAATACTAACATTAAACCCGGCGACAGGGTGCCTTTCGTTGTAGTTTTCTACAACCCACCAAAAAACGTGAATGAGGTCTGTGTTAAGGTCGTCGAGGCTAAAGAGTCGTCTAAGAAGTAGCCGGTCAAGCGGTATTGGTTGTTTGGTTTGCTAAGCCTAGTGCTCTCATTAGCACGAACAATACTCTACTAGCGTGAGTGAATATGTTGGTTATGTCCTCCGGTTATTTGATAGTTTGAGTGGGAATAGAAAAAGAGACTGATTCGGGCTATATGGTTGGCCGACGTAGCTGGCAGCCGTTTGAGGTCATTAATTACGGCATGCTCGTGTATCGTTGTTGAGTTATAGCCTATTGGGTAATACCGCTCTTTTGGTCGACCCATTTGATATCAGTAAGTTTATCTTTTTCCTCTAGATCACCGGATAGCTGGTTGCGATGGGTTGTTCTTATCTATATGTATCGGGTTGAGCATTTTTTGTTACAATACTAAGGAGCACACTGAGTACTTGGGCGTATTTATCTTGTATCTAATAGTTTTGGCTACTTCTGGGACAGAGGATATCAGTGGCATCAAGTTATGTTGTGGATTCAGTGCGGAATCCTGTACGTTTTCCAGCGCAAAGACTTGACCGGTATAGTGTAAGCTAAGTACGAGTCGTGGTCGCAGAATTTATCGTGATGTCAAACAGTATCTAGTCTATTATTATTTTGTTGCTTAAATAACTGATAATAATCAGACCTCCGGCCCATACTTGTTTGAGTATATGGTAGGCATGATGTTTTTTTCTGGATGGCAATCGACGCAAGTAGTACCGTCTGCTTCGGGCGAGCAAGAATTACTTTGGTTCCAAAGACGAGTTAGTAGTGCTGTGTATAGTTGAAATCGATTTACACTAGGCTAATAATTCCACGTTATTATTTGAGAGCGCATAGCCTAGAGTTTTCTTGAGGTGTTCATGGTGTTTTAACAAGGGGACAGCAGCCGGCTTTTTACCGTGGAGATGCAGATTTTGGTCATTCTCAGTTTTTTTCGATGCTGCGCTACCTGACTTTAGGTTCGATACTGATCGTTTTTGCCTGCTTTGTGATTTACTGTAAGACGTTTAATAATCTCTTTGGGTCAGGCTGATATTTACCAAATATAGAGTGAGCTGCGATTCTAGGATTCCAAAGTGGATTTGGAATTTGTAGTGGTTTTTTTTCTGCATAACTAGTCCATCATTTAGTGGCTATATTCTAGATATAGGTAGGCCTATCAAGATAGTTTGGACGGTATCGTGGTAGGAGGTATGTTGCATGTAGTATAAGCGCCTTAGCTAAGCTCTAGTATTTACCCGGCCCAGAACTTCGCCATGTTATCGAATAATCCAGCTAATTTTAGACAGCGCTTTTCTCGGCCGGTCATAGTCCTTAAATAACCGGATAAAATTCCGTTTTTTTGTCTCTTGATCTTCTGAGATTTAAAATTCGTCTTTTTGTTTGGGACAAGAAAACAAAGCTACTGCTGCTGTATTCTACCTGACGTTTTAACCGGGTATCGGTGATTACAGTGAGTCAGAAAGTAGTAGCCGTAGGTTAATTATGGGTGCATGAGTTGCAGACGGAGCCGTTTTGAGTGGATATTAAATAGACAGATGATTGCGTCCAGTGAGGTCACCATCATGAGGCAAGTTGGTTGCCATGGGATATTGTGTGTTGCCTGGACATGGGATGACCAGCCTGTCAATGTTGAGTGTGAGCCTGGGAGGAGGCCTGTGGGCTGACTTATTTGTGGTCGGCGTGTGATTTTTATTTTCGGCTGTAGATGCCGATTGATTATGTATCGGTTAAAAAAAGACCAATCGGCCTTTGTCGAGTTGTTTCTGAGAGAAATGGATTGACCGAATTGAGATTATAGTTAAACCGTTGATAAAGCGCAGGTCAACGTGGATTTTGCACTATGCGCTAGATAGTCAGGGTGCCATCCTTTAATGTTAAGGTATTATAAAGGCTAACAAGAGCATGTAACCTTCTTGAAAAGAATCGGCTGAGTTAAATGTTGGCTGTGAGGTGTATTATTTTTATTCTATAATACTATACGATGTGATATAATCAGCAAGATCAGGTTTGAATACCCCCCCCTCATTTGTGTAGGGGGTATCCGTCATTGGCTAGGAGCGACGGGTACTCCGGTCGAAGGCGGCGCCTGTGATTATGAGGAAGACCAGAAACAGACCGTGCCGATTCGGATACTTTTTTTAAAAGATATAGATTATATAAGGGTTAGTATTTTCTGTCAATTTTCTACAGACATTCGTTATGTAGTGTTTGTAATATTTTAAGTTAAGGTAGTATGGGCCAGTTAGGTTAGAGGTATGAGCAGAGAGCCGAGAGCGATGGCAAGCAGCCGGATGCTGTCAGATCGATCGAGACGGATGGTTGTTGTACGTTAGGTAGCCAGATGCAGGTGATATCAGCTATAGTTGAGCCCAAGTAAGTGGACTATAGGTCAGTAGAATTTGTTTTCGATAACAGTAATTGTGGCATTAGATCGCTGATCTATTATATTTTTGATTAGTCTTTATAGTAAAATTGTGAAGAACAATCTGTAGAACGCGTAAGGTATGGCTGTGATTAGTAAGAGCAATAGTTAGAGATTGGCGGTGGGTAGGAGTAGCAGCAGAGAGATAGTTCTGCAGAAAATGTCCTGTATGGTGCAAATAGTTACGTTTAGACAGACGATAACGGCAAAGACTATAGGATGTGGGGTAGTCTTTTTAGTGGTAGAACTGAGGACAGATGCATTAACGTAGCACAGTTGATGGGCTAAATAGTTCTATATCTGTAAGAGACTAAATAAAGGATATTATATGATTACTATGAGTATGATGATTTTATTCAAGTTGACTATAACCGTAGCCTAAGTTGGGTGTAGAGGGGTAGGCTGGGTCCGAATAGTATACAGAGAAGTCCGTGTATAGATGGCAAGAAAATTGAGAGTGGGGACCTGGTAGTTAGATATGAGAATGTTCTTGCGAGAGTATGGCCAGCGTGGCGAAGGGTTGGGTTTTAGGTCTTGGAAAAGGATTCGGGTAACTTTTGCGTACTAGAATAGGAGCAGTAGCACTGGACTGCTGTGACATTGACGGCTAAGTTGTATAAAACTGCTCATGGCGTGGAACATGAGGAATAATATAAATTATTTGTACAAGATTATGAAGATAAGCAGGACCTTAAATATGGTATAGAGGGTGTTGATGAAGGCGCGGGTGAAGGCTAGGAAGGTGGTGTTGATGCTGAAGCCAATAGTTTTGACCTGGGAGCGAGAGGTGGACAGTGGGAGCAGTAGGATAATAGTTCGTGTCTGTTGTAGCTATTGATGCGTACGGCGGTTACAAGCATACAGCAGACTTATACAATCAAGGCTGCATACAAAAAAAATTGTTTTATCTCTGTGTCCTCACGTTGTTATGCTTATGTAGCCTACCGAAGTATTCCGTTTACTATTAATGGTAAGGATGCCGTGATTATGTTTAAGGATTTACTTTGGAAGTGTTGGCCATTTTTATGGTGCAGGAATTGAGATTCGTGACGTTGTTATTGGTCATGATACCGCGCTACAAGAGAAATTCAGCTTAGAGCTCGTCGGTCTTTCTTAGGTAGTCTTGAACAAAGTCTAAGAATTATTGTAGCCTTACGAGATTCATTTTTTTTGCATCAAATGTCCATTTGTATGCCACTTATCCTACTTTATGAGTTCCAGAACGGCCACAGAACTTTTCAGCTAGCCTATTGAGAGTTATTCTAACTGATATCCATGGACTTGTGGCCTTCAATACAGAAAAAACGGGAGTCTCATGCCGTCACAAAGGGCGATGCTGGGGGGGTACGGTACGAATAAGTATATGGCTATCAATAGCTTTGAAGCCGGTGCCGGAGTAGATGACGGGAACATCTCACCATCGGCAAGCTTGGCTTTATATAGTTTTAAAAAATTCTTCGTATACAGCTTATTATACCGGCGTTATAAAAAAACTAGATCAATAGTGGTCATAACGTAGCGTTCTTGGGCCTTGAGCAGGTAACTGCATCCGCTATTAGCGATGAGCCGGAATTATGAAGTCCATAAATTATACATCTTTGATTTGCG
>CBCOTE010000004.1:0-18481 GCA_965112965.1 Desulfovibrionales bacterium
TTTTTTCCTTCCTGGCTTAGGAGTAACGCTTGTCTAAGCATATGTTGGTCTAACTTGATAGCTTCCTGGCTATCCAGGTTAATGAGTTTTTTTAGCGCTGCTAAATATACTTTAACAATGAGACCAGATTTTTTATTGAAACCAGCGAGAATTTTTTGACCTTATTTAGCCTGCGCTTCACTATGATATCTAGGAATATACCAGATTATTAGTAATATAAAAAGGTCTAAACCGCCTCGATCACAGATATGTGTACTGCTGGCAGCGTATTCTACCTTTGTGGCACAACTTTGGAGCGCGATGTTAGCATTGTTTAGACTTTCAGATCTATTGTATATCCATTCATAAAATTGTAGATGCCGTCAAGATATTTTGAGCTCACTTGGAGGATATGGTAATCAAAGTTCAGACTTTTACCAGTGATAGTTTCTCTATTTATATTGGACAAAACTAGCTTTTTTGATTAGCTCAATACCTTCGACCATCCGAGCGTAAAGATTTTTTTTATATATGACGACACACAAAACTCAAAAATATTTTAACTGGCTTGTATCGCTAAATAGCTTGGGCTCAAAGTTATGGTGTTGACTTATCTATAGGAATACATCTTCAACTCTTGTCTTCGGTACCTAAGTTAATATTTTATATCCAGGAATCTTGGCATATATCGGACTCTCTTGCTATGAGAGGCTGACCAGTATTTGGTTCAGTTATGCTCTTATCTAGACGAGATCAAAGGCAACTTTTGGGCGAAGGCAGGCTGAAATTAGAGAGCGTTTGCTGGGCTTCAATGAGGATAAGTATTTGTCTCGGAGTTATAGCCTGAAAACCTGAACGAGAACCTTATGCGTATTGACGGATATATGGGGTAGATTTCAGGACCTTGAAAAGCAAAACTAAAATTGGTTACCGGCCGGCTATGGCTAAGGTACGTCAGGCTATTTTTTCCATGCTAGTATCCAGGAATGTAGATTGGGAATCGTCCAGTGTTCTGGACTTGTACGCCGGTAGTGGTAGCCTTGGACTTGAAGCCTTGCGTCGGGGTGCGGCATTAGTTTGGTTCGTAGAACTGGCCAGACCTGCAGCTCAGACTATTCGGAAGAATCTGACCGCTTTGGCTGTATCAGCGTCTAAGGCCCGAGTGCTGGAGCAGGATGTTTTTGGTCTGCTGCGCAATAGTCCAGATCGTTTGGCATCTCACGGATGTCCGAATGGTTTCGATGTGGTGTTTGTGGATCCACCATACAGGGAAGGGCTGCTGGTCCCCACGCTGCGGGTGCTTTTAGATAATGGCTGGCTGGCCGCTGATGGCCTACTTCTGGTCGAGATTGAATCTAGGCTAGATATCTCAGATCCTATTGACCATCGGCTTTCTATTTCCGTCAACCGCCTCTACGGCCAGACTAGGATTCTCTTATGGTGGCACAGCCCGGTATCGCCGTCTATCCCGGCACATTTGATCCTTTGACCTTCGGCCACGTGAGTCTGGTCAAACGTGGTCTGGACGTCTTTAATACTATTATATTGGCTATAGCCAGTGATGCTCCTAAAAAAACTTTATTCACTCTGGAAGAGCGGTTGACTATGGCCCAGGAAGTCTTTCAGGATATGCCCCAGGTCCAGATGGAGACCTTCAGTGGCTTACTTGTAGACTATGTAGTCAGAAATGAGGCTCGAGTCATCCTGCGTGGCTTGCGGGCAGTATCAGACTTCGAGTACGAATTCCAGATGGCACTTATGAATCGTTGCCTGAATCGTGGCATTCAAACCGTGTTTTTTATAACTGACTATCGCTGGCTATACATTTCATCCACTATTATCAAAGAGGCGGCTAAGTTAGGCGGTGACGTTCGGGGGCTAGTGCCAGACCCGGTGTTTTTCCGGCTGCGGGAAAAATATGGTATAGAGCCTTGACCAGATTAGGTTACGGACGGTAGATAAAGAGCGAAATGGGCGATGGCGTTAGATATAGGATTTCTTCGTATAGACTTCCAAACACTAGTTTTTGTGGTCAGAAGCGGATCGGGCAGTTTGTAGTTTGCCTGCTCGGTCCGACGGGCACGGGCAAAACGGGGGCTGCCTTGACTCTGGCTACGGCCTTTGGCTGTAGTGTTATTAATTGTGATTCACGTCAGATGTACCGCGACTTTCCTATCGTCACAGCTCAACCCAACCCCACTGAGCGGTCCGTTTGTCCGCACTGGCTTTACGGATTTCTGCCCACAGCCGAAAAAATTTCTGCCGGCCGCTTTGCGCGACTGGCTGCCGAAGCTATGGCTGTCATTGCGGCCGAAGGCCGTCTACCTTTGCTAGCGGGGGGTACTGGCCTTTATTTTCGAGCGTTTTTAGATGGGCTAGTGCCCATACCGCCGGTGCCCGTAGCAGTGACCGAAGCACTGACTGCGGCTTGTGTTGCAAAAGGGCCAACTGTACTTCATGTATGGCTACAAGCGGTAGACCCTGAGTTCGCCGGTCGCATTCACTACAACGACCGGCAGCGTATCCTGCGTGGGCTAGCAGTATTTATTGCCACTGGTCGGCCCTTAAGTTGGTGGTGGCGACAGGAAGAATTAGTTGAGAACCAGATGAATCCTCTTAAGATCGGCCTGACCCTAGAGAAGGAGACCTTACGGGTGTTACTGGCTCGGCGTATCGAGACCATGTTGGCAGCCGGGGCTATTGAGGAAATCTGGGCGGCCTGGATGGCCTGCCCTAACCTAAAGGCGCCGGGCTGGTCAGGTATCGGTTGTGCTGAGCTTTTAGATTGGTTTCAAGGACGGTTATCCCTGGAGGACGCAAAGGCCCGGTGGCTACAGAATACTTTATCTTACGCTAAACGTCAGCTCACTTGGTTCCGTAAGGATCCAGATATTCACTGGCTGGTCGCAGACGCCCCTGGCTTTAAGGCTAACATGGTTGGGCTGGTGGAGCGCTTTTTGGCGTAGAATTTTTGTTGCAAGATCTTAGGCATGGTGAGAGAGTGGAATAGGCCGATTAAGTATCGTTAACGCCTACAGCTAGATAGTAAGCGAAGTGATCGGTGTGGTTCCTGGTGATACAGATGAGGGTAGCACAGCTACACTTTGCCAGTGTTTGCTGTATCCGTCTTAGGAATGGCCTGAACTCGATTAGAAGGAGATTGTCTCTACTACATTCTGAGTCTAGCTAGGGCTAAAAAAGACAGCTAGCAACCGAGTACATGTGCTTTCGTTTACTTGTGGGCGAAGGTGTAGTAAACTGTACATGTTGCAGTTTTTTTTGCGAACTGAAGGTGGGATGGTGTTGCATTCCTGTAATTGATTAACTGGTTGCTTCTTGCCTGAATGCTGGTCATTGGCAAGGGACGTCGACATAGCACAGTATTTAGAAAGTTTTATTATATAAATCCACAGAAATTATTGTCAGGCAGTCCAGGGCGACAATGAGCGGAACTCATGCGTATTTCGTTTTGTTTCTTGGAATTAGTATGTCATTTTGTTCTATGCTGGATGGTTATCATGATCTTTGTATCGGCGGCTGTAGCCGTGTTCATTATCCTGAACCATCGTGCTTGGGGTCGTTCGATCCGGGCCAAGCCTCCGGATATTAAGGCTACATGCGGCGACTAGATAGTATTAGTGGGGTGGACTGGGATGGTTTAAGTGACGTCGATGGCATGCGATATCTTCCCTCCGGCGTTTAAACGTAGTTCAAGCTCAGGCTGTGTCCATGCGTCGTTACAGTGGCTACCCAGTATAAGTTTTTTCAAAGTGGTTCATAGGTATATAGTTTGGCTCTAGCACTAATATTTAGAACTTCACTGTTGTAAACGACTGTATTTAGGCCCGGGCGAGCTATTTTCTTCAGAATTTATAGCTCATGGCCTACCTCTTATATGGAAGCGGGGCTACTATAGTCATATTCCTGCGTGGCCTTTTGACCGAAATAGTATATCCCTTCAGTCATAGTCGAACCCATCAGGACTTAATGCCATCATTTGTTGCTTTGATATTGTCTCTGGTGGTCCCCGAGTTTTTTGGCCTAAGAGCATTTATCTCGTTCCGGTCAGCCTGGCTATTCCTCGTCTATGGTTGCATTCAGCAACCCGGTGACAAATGTACTCGGTTTTGATGTCTGGCCCGATTATGAGCCAAGCATATTTTATATGCCGGCGGCCATAAGGCTTATTTAGTCCGTTTTATAGGTCGAGAGTATATCATTCAAAAGGGCATGGTTGGCTATGATAAAGATTTGAGCAAAGCTCCATAATGCTACAATGGTGCAACTTCACGGCGGCTAAAGCCATTTTGGGCTTGTGGATTATAGCCGCATCAGTTTTGTTCGAGCAAGGAGCACGTTGAACAGCTGTGTAATATATCGCTGGTGTTTAGAGTTTCATGAAAAAATGTTGAGCTATGATCGTGAAGAATTGGCCATTGCCACAATATAAGGGCTTGGAGTAGCATCTTGTATGTGGGATATTGTTTAGCTGTAAGCATGAATTATGAGTCCCATATTATATAAGATAGCCTTGCACGTCACGCTGATCTGCCTAGTTTATATTTGTTGCTGAACGCAGGCTGCAGAAAGGAGTTTCATTAGACGCAGTCCTTTGATCTGCCGAATATAGCTGCTGGACAATTTGCAAATCTTAGACAGTAACAACGTTTAGATCGTCTAGATTGAGAACGGCATGCCCATATAGTTGAATCTTGGTACATTCTGGTTTAAATTATATAATGCTGGATAGAAAAGGCCGCGATCTTATCGACGATAAAATTGATGTTTTTTTTGCTAAGCACAAACGATTGTAAGGCTATGGTTGTCTAGTCTACGCACAGATCTATGTTGTATTAGTTAGGCTTAATATGAAATGTTAAAAAGCGAAGTATTTTTTTATGATGTTAAGGGTCTATATGAGAGCAAACTACGTCTTTATTTCTAATACGGCAGGACTATATCCGGTATGTGAATTTATATATTTTTTTAAACAGATATCCGAAAATGTATTCCGCTGCGAGCTATGACGATTGAGCCAAAGTGTGTTGGTAGTTCGTGTATATGGCTAAGTATATCGCGTATGTTTGTCGTTAAGAAGGTCGTCATGGCAGGGCATTTTGATGTGGAATGTTTTTTTTGCTACGTCTGGTGAAACCATATTATTTCCAGCCGCCTTTGTCATGCAGTCCCAAAGTGATAGACGGCGTTAAGCTCGAGACCAAACTGGAAGATATATCTGGATGTTATTTAACTATGGGCACTAAGCTCTTGGTAACTTATGGAGCGTGTAGCCCTATATCATTCCTTTTTATGCAACTGCTTCCAGCCACAATAGGCTTTGACTAAGGCTGAACAGTAATGATCTGTTAAGATGTGATTGTTTAAAGCCGTTAATGAAATTCGGATGATTATATATTTATATCAGCCTGGGAAAGCAATCTATTCCTAGGTCTACCAGCGTATATTTGGTCTTTAACGTAGCTTTTTATTACCTGTAGTCTGCTGCTTAGTATCGATACCTGCAGAGGCATTTTTATGCCCTTGAATCCAGCGTGAGGTATAAATATTAGTGTTGTTATTGGAAAGTCCAAGAGCGAGTCGACGTTTTTGAGATAGCAGAGTCGGGAGTTTTCCGTACGTATCATGAGACAATATATCCTGGAGGTTTTATTTTTTATCATGTCTGAGACACTTTTCTTAATCTGTTTATAGGCCGTTCAGGCCTGTGGTACGACTAAGACTTTCTGGTGAAAAGCGATGGATTGGATGGGCACATTACTCTTCTTATAGAGCAGAACAAGGAGGTTCTGCGCAAAACCTTGGTTGAGGCTGTATTCCAGAGACACAGGGATTTCTGCCCGAGAATTTCGGTTTGGGAGGCATAAGGTCTTTAGTTGATGAGTAGTCTTAGCGAGCCGATGAGGGTTTTATATTTAAGTATAGACGGACGATTCAGGCCGAGCATCAAGGGTCTACACTCTGTCCATAAAGGTGACACTGGACCGTAATTGATTGGAGCAGTGGATGTATCCAGCTTTAATTATCAGTCAGTGGCTGTAGTATTTCTATCTTGAGATCTAGTTCTGGACCGATATCCAGCCCTGCATATGTTGAAGCAATAAAGCTATTAGCAATGTGACTGACTGAAAAACGGTCGATACTAAACTGATTGTCGCCGATCGATATAGACTGTGGCTGGAGTTGTTGGGCTTTATTTTACGATGGATAATTTTGTCGACATTATAAAACTGGTATATAGATGGCCACCGGCCCTGCTCTCTGGCCTACTTATTTATTCTTCTATTTGTGTAGTACTAGCAGTCAGACTTTGTATAGTCCGGCTGTCAAAAAAATAGACCGTATATATTTGATCCAGACATTCTATTTATTGGAACAATCAGTCATTGGATTCGGCATCTTTACCCTTAGCCTTCTGCTTATCGTTGGGCGCAATATCGATTTCATCAGGTTCGCTAGTGGACCGCTTGAAATTTTTAATGGCTTTGCCCATGCTGCTGCCGATCTCCGGGAGCTTATTGGATCCGAACAAGACCAGGATGATTACTAGGACGATCATTACTTCCCAAAAACTTATGCCACCAATCATATACGCCTCCACATAAGGTATACTGTTGTATACTCCTTTGGGGCGAAGATGGTCAAGGTATGTCCGAAATGAATTTTTGCTAATGCTGCCATATAGCTAAGTGGGTAGTTTTTTTTGCTGTATCGGGGGAAAGGGCACGGGTTTAATGTTGTTGTACGATGATTTGATCTACATGGTTTTTTTTCGTCTTATATCTTTATATCATCTGTAATTCTCGGTGAGACTTCCGGATATCTTGCTGGCCCGTGAGTGCCACAGATGATTGGTCTGGGATGGGCAGGCCTAAAAAATATGCAAGGCCGTCTTTTATATTTAGTGGGTGGAATGGGTAGGAAGTAAAATATATTAAAAGCTTGGTATATTTTTGGGTAACCACGAGTATCAGTCATTATCATAAGCATCTGGACCGGTTTGGTCTAGAAAAGAGAGCTATAACTGACGTAGTGAGATCTGCGCTTAGTACCGACATGGCGGCATGCCTACCACATTTAGCCCAGTAGTTTTTTCGTCTAGTCGTTCTGACCCTGACGCCTGACTGCTGAAAAAATAGTCTATTTTAATGAGTCTTGCTGGCCAGCTTATGGGCAAAGCGCTCGGACTGTGAAATTGAATGCCCGAGGTGATATTGTGCTGCCCAGTCATTTAAACTAGTGGCGATAGACGATTATAGTGTACCCGAAAGAGCTATGGACATAGAACATTATTTGCTTGTAACAGAGGTGTGACTATTATCAGTTATATGACCAGCTTCAAGATTTTGGTCAGGATACGCGTGGGACTGAGATTGCCCGAGCATCCCTCTTCTTCTTTTCTAACTCTGAGTTACTTGACTACAATGAATATTTTTTCGGGTTATATTTGGTTAACAACGACTTTTCGATCTGTATCGGTACCTATTGTGGAGCGTCTTGGTTGTTTCTTAGCGTAATAATAATTAGGCTCCACTCCTTATGTGGTGTAACGAGGATCTGATATATTCTGATCGTCATACGACTTTGGACCGCTAAGTGAATATTATGACAAGTGTCTGATTATGCTGGATTCAAGGTTTAGCTCCTATACGTTATTGCAGATCTCAAAAAACGACTTATTTTTGGCCTTCAGAAAGCCTCAGAGAGAATAATCGTCTTCATTGGGTGTTCCGAATAAATTACTATCTAGCCTTTCGCGAGTTTTTTAGAATATTTCATTAAGCTATTTGGCTGGCTCCACCAAATTTGCTGTAGTCTATGGCTACGAGGCCGTCTCCATTCTATTCAAGGCTCTGTATAAGATTTTCCGGATAGAAAAATGTGTCGATCTCTGTTAAATGTAGCAAGGCGGTCGGCATCATCGGCACTTTTGTCTTGGGCTAAAATCTCAGAGTAATTTGCTTATTGTCGTCCAGCGTAATTTCGGCAGATACTACTCTTATATCAGTATTTCGGTCGCTTGGTCTAAAATCGATGGCAACCAGTTTCTATATCATCGGTTCCATGCGGAAGTTGAAGGCTAAACTGTCCCTTGCATATGATATAGATTGGCAATGGGGATCGATTGTCTTGTCATGTCTCATTTTTATGTAAATCAGTTGACTTATCATTGTGATTGACCGCCGTCTTATCGTCAGAATGTCATTACTATCGAGTTAGGTCTTAACATAATGCAATACTAGCTTTTGGGATTGTTCTCATTGGAGCAGGGTGGATGTTTATGTTCGTCTATTTTTTTGATAAATGTATCTCCTATTCAGACCGGCGTCTGGCTAAAACTTAAATCAACATTGGCAGTTCTTCATTATTCGTCGTCTTATCTGACCTAAGGTTACCGCTTGTGCTTTTTTTTTGGAGGCTGGCTGAAGTAGTTATCATGCTGTATATACTGCTGATCGTCAAAAAATGTATATGTACGATAGTTACAGTATGGCGTAGCCGGGTTTTTGGCGTGATTTTACAGGCAAACATCGTCAAAATGGTCCTAGGCGTTATAATAACCTCTAGTCCATTGAGTATCTTTTGACGAATTAGATATTATAAAATAGCAGTTTTGTGTCATGGTTGATACATCATAATTTAGTAGGTGCCCCCCTTATAGTCCAATGATCAGAAATGTTATCTGCTCTATGAGGAGGCCGTTGAAGGCATCCTCATAGTCGAAGATGAAAGTTCTATCCAACATTAACTTTTTGGCGCTATCATAACAAAAAAGTAACTATTATCTTGCTGTACATATTACTATCAGCCAACATAGCCGTACAAGGATCGCTGTCAGGTTATCTTACAGGATGTGAGCGAGAATAAATAGTTTTAAACTAAGCTTGTTAAGATCAAAAAAAGAATCGGCTGAAATTATTAATTATGTTAAGAGTTAGTTTTTTTTGCTAACACAAGATACAAGCTATGTGCCTCACTGATCAATATGTTCGGTATGCTTTAGCTCCTGCAATTCACTCTCAAGTAGGAGTACAGTTAGCAAGTTAAGTTATATAGCCATATACATTTAGACGCAGTCTGACTATCGTCTCAGGCGACACATTCGACCGTTAGCGCATCGAGTTTTGCCGTTTCAAGTTGGTCGAGAAGTGTTATGACCCTGTAAGAAGATATACACATAGTTATTGACAGCTTGTGTATCAAGATTAGAAATAAGAAGTTGGTTCTGTTACGCTAAAACTTTAAAATCGCATATGTCTGGCTGGATGGTTGTTATGACAGATGCCAGTTCAAATCATGCTCAACTCTGGCATGTAACGCCATTAAGTTCATTTTACATGTTTGGGTGAGTATCGAAGTGCTTGAGTTTCCAATATTGCCGCTTCGTGTACCTGCTCTTTACTAGAAACGATACAGGTGTGATATTTTTTAATGAAAAATTTTTGTTAAGTACAGCTCGATATGATGCGGCTATAATTTTGTGGAGGGACGAGTTAGGCCTTAGCATAATTTGCTAGCTGGTAGTCATTATTGGACGGGCACTTACAGACAAAAAAAGCAAAATTAGTCTGGGGGGGGTAGTACTTGCTACTTTTATTATTCGGACTGCTCTGTCCCTTGAGGTAATATATCTGGTACATTTTCTGATCCATCGAGCGCAGAATTTTGGCTTTAAATTACCGCGTATATGTTTTTTTAAGGTGTAAGATTAGACGATTAACCAGCTAATCGCTATAAAATTGCTAAGATAGTTTGATTAAGTTAATATCTCGTGGACGATTAGCATAAAGTAACGAAACTCTTAACATTGACAATATCTCAATTGCATCTCATGTATATCCAGATGTCCGATAAGGGCTGACTGAAAGTCATCTAGGTTTGTTCGTTGTGTCGTTATTCTTGGCGTCAACTTTAAGTACCTCAAGTGTCCGGTTACAATTTATGTCACGTCTGGCATGAACATTTTTTGGCCGCGATATGGTTATTTTATAAAAGCTATAAAAAATGCTGATAACCAGGATCGAATATTTACCCAGGATTTGACGATCATCTGTGGCGTCTCGTCTTTCTTGCCATGCCATAACGGTGAAGCATAATTATGGATGTCCAGATACTCGACTATAAGTGCAGACCTAGTACAATAATATATGATATTTCCGGGTATCTAGCGGTGGCGGTTCATGGCTGTAATCAGTGAAAATCACAATAACTATTTTTAATTGTAGTGGCGGTATTACACTAAGGCTTGTGATATTCCAGAATAAAAAAATGCTGCATATCGTTATCGGACAGATTTAATTCCGAGTAGAGTGATATTTTCTAGTATATCTGTGTTTGTCTTAAATTTGCTAAAGACTATACTAATTTCGTCAATGGTTTCAGAATATTTCTGTGCTTAGTCATCTTATCTATGCTCTGTAGTTACTCAAGGATGCGGTTGTCTATTAAATCTCGAATCACAATTTTTTTTGATTTGCATATAGAAAAGTAAAAATGGTTTTGGCATTTTTTTAGAGCACCGCTTCGTGTCTTCGGTAGATTTGGCATTGCATGTCATCATAAAATGATTAGACCGAAAACTTCTTATGACAATGCATACTTAATGTGTCGAATTTAAGAAAATCGATAAGGTCAAAAAAATTAGCATTGCAGCCGACATTCAGTGCGAGCGCGGTCGCTTGAAAACCAGCCGTTTAATAGGAACATATCGTCACTTATATAGCGCTCGTTTAATTAGACTAGGTTTTTCTCAGTAAACGTAGCAATGCATTGGTTTACTATTTTTTTTCCATTTTATATTAAATATATCGTCGATTTGAGTTTGACATTCTGCAAAGATAGCCCCAGCTGCTACAGATGTATAAGATTATAACTTGATAAGTGCATATATAGTAATCCATGATTAATATGTACAATAAATATGCCTCACTACTTTTTTCTCGTTTTCTGAGATAAAAAAACTATAGTTTATCTCTAATAGTCATGAGGCCGGTCTCATAGATCCTACCTTTACTAGGTGGGGTGTGATCGTGTTATTATGGCGTAAGTGGTCGGATAGCAGAGCATAAGAGTAAAGTCGACCAATCAACGCATAACGACGGTAGATAAAAAAATTATAAGGTTGGGCGAGGAAGAGCGATGTCCTCTATCAACGCAGTTTTTTTGTTTCCGCCCTGTCTCTAATAGCAGCGCGTTTATATATACAAAGTGGGGTAAAAGCTTATCCGTCATGCGACAAGTAAAATAGGTAGACTAGAGGGATGCCTTGATTTTTTTAGTTCTTGGGAGCGTAAACATTTTAAATTTCGTTCGAGACCGCAAAGGACAATATCCGTCTCTTCATGGCGGAAAATGCTAGGTGAGGCATTACTTTTTTTTGGAAAAATCGTCTAGATTTTATAGATTTATTGCAACGACTGAGCTAGGTTGAGGCTGGTTTAATTTAGGACTATCTTGGTTCTATGCCGTGCTATAACTTGGTTTTTTTATGTTGTATTTTGGTTGATATATAAGGACATGTGGGCTGCTTCACGTTTAGTCAAAGTATTGGCCTACGGAGTTATTCTGGGCGTTTGTTTGCGTGACATTATTTATGTTACTGCAGTGCTGGCAATTACGAATACCTATTCACTTTAAGTCTTGTTTTGGTCTTCTGTATTTTTTTCTACCTTCATTCACAGTTAGTTGGGTATCGAATCTGTTGTCTGTGTATATACTCGCGCTGCTGCTGACATTTTCTGTTTCCTGTAGGAGGCTATATTTGGCCTGATGCGGCTGTTGAATGGGTCGTTATCGTTATCCATGTTGCAGGTTTTTTATTTTTGCATTTACAGGCTGTTACGGCTCTTGTTATGGCGGAATGTACGGGATGGTAGCATTTTTTTCTTATGGGTCTAATGGGTCATATGTAGCCATATGGTGACTGAGATTTTTTTGCCGAAGACTATTCTGTTTATGCTACCGTCTTTATAGTCACCTTGTGACCATTGGAGTGACGTCATTGGCTTGTCTTTAGTTGAGTGGGGTTCTTTTACTGGTTGCAATGTTATGTTAGGGAATACTTTTGGACTACTTCCTGCTCCTCCTTTTCTTCTCTTCTGTGAGAGTTCCGTCCAGGCCGAATTGCTCCTTCCCCAGTCCTATCTGGCGCTACCACGGTTCGGCCCGTTTATACGTAGGCCGCGTGAATCGCCATTGCTGTGATTCTAAACAATAGCTCCCATCCTACATCTTTTTTTACGATATTAAAAGTGGTAGTTCTGTGATATTTTGGCGACGAGTAGCAGCTCTGGGAGTAGCAGAACGGCATCAATATATATTTAAGGAACAAGCTGGGTCACGGCTTTGGAAGCGTATTGCTAGCATTAGACCGATATCATTAATGTCAGTTTTTTAAATTATAGGTGTGCCTAACTCTACTAATTTTAATAAATTTTATATTAGCCTGGAAGTATCAGCTTTATTTCATCAGGACATTAGTGGCATTATGGACATTGATCTTGTTGTGGGCTTTATTATCGTGGCTAAAGCCGGGATATTTATATCGATGCATTCCAGTAGCATATGTTACCCAGTCTAATATTCTCCAGAAACTATGCAGAGCTATTTTTTATCTCTTTAGTCAGGCTCATTTATATTTCCGTCATTGATAGGGATAGGACTCTAGTTTTACTACCCGTATAAGCTCCGGCCAAATGACGATTACATCCAAGGTTTTTTTGTTCTCTATGTCGGCAGTCTTGTCGATAGTGAAAAAACTAGTTAACAGAGCTACTACAGCTGCTGGAAATGCATTCGACCATGCCTTTATTTTTAAGAGGTCTTTGAGCGAAAATGGCTTGTGCGTTACTTGTTCTTTCAGAATACTCTATATGTTCTTCGTCATTTTGGCAGGCTTGATTTCAGCCACCGCAGCACTAGAATACTCGAGGCCCCTTTATATTCATTCTGTATCTAACCATGAAACGTTGTACTGCTAGTTTCGCAAGATTAGCGCCAGACTCCAGCTGGTCCTGAAAAAAGGTCGATATATATATGATTAGGATATTTTTTTTGGCAGAGTCAGCTTGTCTAAAAAAATGGTGTTGTACGGATATGTTTAGTCATTACTATCGGAGAAGACCGAGCTGCAGGTAGATATCTTGACAGTTTATATATTCCGTTGATCTATACGGTTATCCTGCCAAAAAAAGAGGCTGGGGGGGCTTTCTGCGAGAGGTCAGTCGATAGTTTCTGCCGATCATGAAACGTTTTGGTTTCCGGCATTGCTCTGCAAACTCTGCCAGTGCTTTATCAACCTAACGGTGTAGATATTTTAGACCTAGACCACATAGAGTCTGTCTAGCTGGAGGTCCAGAAAGAATCTTTCGGCCTACTCGAAATGTTCTATATCTATTTTATCTTGCCACGTTACTTGGCCATCAATGCTACCTAGACTCTACAGATTCTCTCCGCACTGACGGAAAAAATATTATTAAGTTCATTGATGCCGAAGCGTTTATGTCACGATTCCAGGTGGAGCTGCCGGACTGCACTTAAAGTAAACTGCAGTTATTTTTTTTATGGTTTTAAAAAAACAGTGGTTATGGCATCCTTAACGACTAGCACGACAGCATACTCAAGTTCTTTTTTTTTTCAAGATGAAAGGCGATTGTTTCTGGCGCCATTAAAGCGGGTTTGACCTTGGCCTGCCTATCGTCTGATGTCTAGCTATGCTTATAGGCTGGTGACATTTTATGTGTACAATAGCGTCAGGAGTGATACTGATTTTTCGCCAGCTTTCCATTTTAGACATACGCGGCCTTAAGCTTTTAGTTTGTTCGGGTTGGCCAGATTTCAGAATGTTCTTTTTTTGCGATGGCTATGGTTGCCGCTAGTGGAGGATGCCGTGGCGAGCAACTGATTTTGATAAATAGCTTGGAAGAGTATGATGTGACAGCTCAGGCTATGGAGACGGAAAAGACAGCCCAAGTGGTTCTAGGTGATTTGTCGGATCAACGGCTCATGATTTTTCCATGGCTAAAGTTTTATGGTCCCTGCGAGGCGACGACGTGATTGCAGCAAAAATATTTGACTGTATAGAATGTCAGATATGCAGTTTTGAGAATTTCTTTCATAGTGTTAATTTTAGGTATTGATGGTTATGATACCAAGGCCGATGCTGAAGTTAAGCGGATCAAGGCAGTGGGGGTTATCAATCTTCACGGCATGGCTTAGTCATCCAGCCATGATAAAGGCGCAGACCAAATCCATGGTCGACAGGATACAGCGTTAGCACCGTATATGTGGCCATAAGATCTATGTTGCTAGATATTTTTTGGTCTAGGCCGGACAAGGTGTAGCATAACTTCATCTATGTCGTGATTGTTCAAATTTCTTGAATTAGCTGCAATTAAGCATGACCAAGGATATGAGATAGCTATAGCAGTGGGTGCGGTTCAACTTACTTTGGGCTATCTCCTGGAATAGGTCGTGCAGTCAGGTTTGGCGTATTTGGGATTAGCGGTATCATAGATTTAAGGCAGGATACGAAATTTCACTTCGAATTTAATGGAGCTCCAGATCTGTAAAGTCTACATGGTCAGGATGCTATTGAATATGAGTTTAGTCCTTTGGCTAGCTATTAATTATTAAGTTTTTAGTAAATGTAGCTTATAGTAGTCTAAATATATAATATTATTAAAAAATAATTATTAGCTACAGCTTATGAGTATATTTTTTTTGTTATGGTAGCTAGGTCGGGCTTGGGATTATAGAATATAATGATTCCGTTGAGCTATATAACCGCGATGGCTATTAATGTACAGATTATATGAAATCCATAATTTATAGTGTTGCACTAGAAGCTATCCTCGACATGTATTTATAGGAGATAATATTATCGAGCAGGTCGATCGTATGCTGAAGAGATCTCGCATCATCCCAATGATCTTGCCTACAAGTTTGAACTGAATCTATTCTTAAGATTTGTACGCAGTCTGAACATATTGTAGAATAGGTATTGCATGCCTATAGTGGTGGCTTAAAAGATGCCGGATCTCGAGAGACTCAAAGGGGTGGATTCGTTTGAGCAAGGCATCGGTAGTCCTGAGGAATTTATCGGTAGCATCGGGAAAGATCTAGCGTTCGTTATATGGAAATACGCATAATGGCTTGACTATAATAGATTTTTTTTAGGTATATCTGTTGCTTGGAGGCACAAAACATTTTTAAGGGCACAAAAAAATTTTTACCGGCGTAAGGTGTCTTAGCTTTACCTTCATCCCTTTCGGTTTTTTTGTAAGGTCTAAAGACATTCCCTTTATAATTTTTTATGTATATTTTTCTATTAAGGATCTAAGCCAAGGAGCCAGACATGCCCAAGCATTTTTTGCGTATTTTTGATTTCCCCCGCGATGTTGCTAGGCAGGTGCTCCTGCGTGCCTATGCTATGAAGCAGGGCGATATGTGCAGTCATAGTCTAGCTGGTAGGACCGTGACTTTGCTCTTCGAGAAGGCCTCCACCCGCACTCGTATCTCTTTTGAAGTGGCCGTGACCCATTTGGGTGGCCGAACTGTCTTCGTAACTCCGATGGAGAGCCAGCTCGGCCGCAATGAGCCCTTACGCGACACAGCCCGTGTGCTTTCTCGCTATACCGACTGCCTGGTTGTGCGGACTTTCGAGCAAGATAGAATCGTAGAGCTTGCAAAGTATGCCAGGGTTCCAGTGGTTAACGCCCTCACAGACCTACACCACCCTTGTCAGGTAATGAGTGATATGCTTACTATTTATGAGCGTACACCCAAACTGGAAGAACTGACCGTCGCATGGGTGGGAGATGGTAACAACATGTGCCACTGTTTCCTTGCAGCGGCAGCCTGGTTTGGATTCACTCTGCGTGTGGCTACCCCGGTTGAGCATGCTCCAGAACCGGCTATCGTGGAGGAAGCTAAGGCCAAAGGAGCACGTCTGATTTTTACCAGCGATCCCTTAGAAGCTGTGGCTGGTGCGGCCTACATAAATACTGACTGTTGGGTTTCCATGGGTCAAGAGGATGAACATGACGTGCGTATTGCGACCTTTGTTCCCTATCAGGTTAATGCTGCTCTGCTTGCCAAGGCCGCAATGGGAGCTAAAATCATGCATTGCTTACCTGCCTACCGTGGACAAGAGATCACTGACGAGGTCATGGAAGGCCCAGCTTCTATTATTTGGGACCAGGCTGAGAACCGGTTACACATGCAGAAGGCTATCTTAGAATACCTATTTACTATCTAGTCAACATCCGACAGGTCGTTCTGTCGCATGAGAAGGAATATCGTATGTCTAAAATAAAAAAAGTCGTCTTAGCCTATTCCGGCGGCCTGGATACTTCTGTCATTCTCAAATGGATTCAGCAGGCCTATTCCTGTGAAGTGGTGACTTTCACCGCAGACTTAGGCCAAGAGGATGAGTTGGACAAACTGGAGGCTAAAGCCTTGGCCGTTGGCGCTAGCAAGGTCTTAATTGCCGACTTACGTGAAGAGTTCGCCAGTGATTTTCTTTTCCCTATGCTCCGGGCCTGCGCGGTGTATGAGGGCCGTTACTTGCTCGGTACCTCCATTGCTCGGCCGCTCATCGCTAAGCAGCAGGTTGAGTTCGCCTTGGCCGAAGGTGCCCAGGCCGTGGCTCATGGTGCTACGGGCAAAGGTAATGACCAAGTGCGTTTTGAGCTCACGGTCAACGCCTTAGCCCCAGAACTTAAAGTTATCGCGCCATGGCGGGAATGGGATATGAAGTCCCGTAGTGACCTTTTGGCCTTTGCTGTGGCTAACGACATTTCAGTATCCGTGACTAAGGAATGTTCCTACAGCATGGACCGTAACCTATGGCATTGTAGCTTTGAGGGCGGCGAGCTAGAGGATCCCTGGACTGAGCCTGGCCCAAATTGCCATGCCATGGTCACACCGTTGCATGAGACGTTGGACGAGCCCCAGCTTTTAACTATTGGATTCGAGGCCGGCAATCCTGTGTCTCTTGATGGTGTCCGTCTTTCTCCGGCTAAGCTTATCCAGGAATTGAACCGTATCGCTGGCCGCCACGGAGTAGGCCGGATAGATATGGTGGAGAACCGTTTTGTGGGTATGAAGTCTCGAGGGGTGTACGAGACCCCAGCTGGTACAGTGCTTCACATAGCTAAGCGCGATTTAGAGGGCATATGTTTAGACCGTGAAGTTTTACACCTGCGTGATTCGTTAATCCCTCGGTACGCTGAATGTGTGTACTACGGATTTTGGTATTCGCCCGAGCGTGAGGCACTCCAGGCGCTTATCGATACAACCCAGACGCGAGTGACAGGCGAGATACGAATGAAGCTCTTCAAAGGTGCTGTACACACCTTAGGCCGGCGTTCGCCCTTTTCTTTATACAATACAGCATTGGTCACTTTCGAGACTGATTGGATATATAATCAGGCTGATGCGGCCGGTTTCATTCGGCTTCAGAGTATCAGATTGCACGGTTATAAACGGCTTAAATTGTAAGAATATGCGAATAGTATAACTACACGGTATTAGAATTAACCTATATACGCGGAGTCCGAGTGGGGGGCGTTTTCATTGGTGGGGCCCAGATGTAGAGCTGTTAACCGCCAGTGACGTTATTTATATTAAGGCGTTTTTTTGGGAGTGAATGATATGAGCGGAATTAAGCCGTGGGGGGGGCGGTTTACGGAGCGGACTGGGGCGCTCACTGAGGCGTATACCGAATCCTTATCCTTTGATAGGCTATTGTATGCCCAGGATATTGCTGGGTCTAAGGCCCATGCGAAGATGTTGGCTGGTCAGGGGATTTTGGACCGGTATGAGGCGCTACAGATCGTGGATGGTTTGGAAGCGATTCGAGTAGAGATCGAGACCGGTGTATTTCCTTGGAGGCCAGAATTAGAAGATGTGCATATGAACATTGAGACCCGCTTGGTAGAGCGCATCGGGCCAGTGGGTAAGAAACTGCACACAGGCCGTAGCCGTAATGACCAGGTTGTGTTAGATTTTCGTCTCTTCATCTCGGCCCGGCTGGTGGTATGGCAGCAAGGGCTCAGGAATGTGGCGGCTGCATTAATGGGCCGGGCACAGCAGCATGTGGATACGCTCATGCCCGGGTATACGCATTTGCAGCCAGCTCAGCCCGTGAGTTTAGCTCATCACCTATTGGCCTACGCCTGGATGTGTGTTCGAGACCACGATCGTTTGAGTGATTGCGACCGGCGCACTAGGGTTAGCCCACTTGGTGCTGCGGCTTTGGCTGGATCTACCTTTTTCCTAGATCCGCAGGCCGTGGCAGATGATCTGGGGCTGGCGGGTATTTTTAAAAATAGCATGGACGCAGTGTCCGATCGTGATTTTGCTCTGGAAGCACTTTTTGGTGGGGCACTTATCATGGCCCATCTATCCCGGTTATGCGAAGAGATCATCCTTTGGGTTAATCCGGCCTTCGGTTACCTGCGGCTGCCCGATGCTTTTACCA
>CBCOTE010000005.1:0-91768 GCA_965112965.1 Desulfovibrionales bacterium
AGATAACAAAAAAAAAATAATCACGGTAACGATGATGACAAAAAATCACCATTCGCAGCGGCCAAAAAAGCTAGAATATCTAGAAATCAAAGGTAGTAGGCCACGTACTAATATAAAAAATATTTTACCACTTTATTTAGCTTCATAGCATAAAGATGAACAAACTGCCACAGTTCGTATTCTCGATCAAAATATTGATTATAAGTCTGATATGCCAGGGCAAGCTAATAAAAACAAAAAAAATTTAAAACGATTAACAAACTAGCAAATCTTATGCGTTTAAATGTCAGCATGCTTTAAACCTTGACTCAAAAAAACATACCTACTGTGGCCAGCATCACACTTATCTATATTATACATCACATTTACGACCCAGGACCGTAAACGTTAAGCCGGTAACTCTGTAAATGGTATAATGGAATTCAGCCATTATTGCCGCAGATATAAGGTAATAGAGTAAAATGGACTGATAGAATAGGATTATGCACATAAAATCGCATGTGCGGCGTAACAGCAAGCTATATGTCTACATGCCTTAGGTGGGTCTGGGTCTAAAATATGCTCATTGGTCACGGTGCCTGAAGCCAATAGTTCAAAAATAAGAACGCTAAGGCTATACGGTCTTACTTCGGTGCTTAAAAACTACCAACTTAAAAATACCAGAGCTGTCCAGAGCAAAATTTTCGAACACCATGTGATTTCGCTATAATCATGAACCAGTTTATAATAAAAAAATATTTAGGATATTATGGTCGTATTAGGCCACGATGTAGCTGCAGATAATCTACAAGTAAGTGTGCACTCGATTCATTTATGCCTAGACGGTGCGGACTGATTTTTTTACCAAAACCTCGCTGCCGACTACTTCGGCAGCGGACTCTACGGAATGCCTAGACAACGCCTTTTTCTGCTTCGCCACGCCAATAGCCGACGAGGTCTAGGCGTCATGCTATGTTAGAATGATAATCTTCCTGCCTAGACATATTTTCGTCGCCATAATTAGCAACGCGACGCGTAAACCATAATCTAGAAAAATTTAAAGCTGGGCCCTCTAATAGCAGACTAATTAAATACGATATAGCGTCAACCAAAAAAAGAAGAGAGTAGCCCCCTTTATCAAACCAGGAAGGCCTACAATATCGCTAAAAGATCTCTAGGAAGAGCACATAGTTTTGTTTGTTTATTTTGAATTTGGCGTACCCACTAAAGCCAATAACACGTCGCATTTACGCCGAATCGCAATTCAGGGCCGGACGTAAAAAAAAGGAACAAGTGATATACGGCGCTCTTTTTACTCGGACGAATACAGTAAGATAAATCGCATTAGACGTAGAATTAAAAAATCAGAGGCAGCGCTCCAGGACATGCACTAGCGAGCGGTAGTCTTAGTCAACTGAAAAGAAATCATGGTAGACAGTAAAACAGGGTCTAGAAAACTAAAAATATTAACGGACCACTGCAATCGCACCATATGACGTATCAGACACAGTGGGACACCAACCAGTCAGCCAAAAAATTATACCAGTAGAAGAGTTATTTCGATAGCCAGATCATAATATATGGAGCATGGATACTTGCCAACGACCAAGACCTTGTATAACCAAGCTACACCGCGCAGGAACAAAGTTGAGTCCTTCTAGGACAAAAAAAGCGAGTAAGAGCGAATCCAGGACGACTAACAAACATTATCTAAGGTCTATATAAGTTGATTTTTATATTAGATCCTGTATAGTTTAAACTTTTGTCATTGTATTTTTTAATATTTATACGAAGCTATGTTATTGCTCAGCTTATAGGACGAACCAGTCAGGTCGCAAGAGAGAGCCAGTCATACCATAAAGCTGAGCTATAAAGATCATATTGATAGACCTGGCTGTACTTGCATAACTTAGCCTATAAATACTGCATCAAGCACTAAAATATAGCCAGCAGCCGAGCCCACTGAATTCGACGCAAGGGCTTGGTGGCATTATAATAGAAGTTTAACTTCTTATCTTAAATCATGAAAATTAAAAACCTAGTAGGCTAGTCTAGTTCAGCGCAAGGTAAAAGCGGCTACCAATCTATCTTGCTGGGCCTCTTGCCGGCTTATATCGTTTTCGGAGGTAGCGCCCCTGGTGAATCATCTGACCACAGTTAATGCAAAGGCAAGCAGCGTAGCCAACGGTTTGAGATATCATTTACTGTTCCGTTTCACTATTGATCTCTCCGCACTCCATATCACAGCAATAATGTTTCGTACAAATCTTCTATTATCTTATGCTATTAAAAAATTATTTTTTTGAAAAGAAAGCTATAATAAATACAAGATGAAGAGATATGGAAAACATTTTTAAAATGCTTTTCTATGTCTCTTCATCTTGTATTTATTATAGCTTGCACCGTAGGCCTCGCGTATTCACGGAAGAGTGAAAGTAGGCGGTCACAATTTATCTTTTGGTCGAAGTTAGCGAGGACGAAATCACGGCCACGGGCGGCCATAGCTAAAGCTAAAGGACGATCAGTGGTGAAGGCCTGTATGGCCTCGGCTAGAGCCTGGGGGTCACGTTGGGGAAGCAGTAAACCGGTTTCCAGATGATGTACTACCTCCTTGATACCGGCCACGTCTGTGGCGATAACTAATACACGGTTGGCCATAGCTTCCATGATGACGTTAGGAATACCGTCGCGGTCACCAGTGGCATCGATCACGGACGGAACAAGAAGACAGTCACATCCCATAAACAAGCTAGTAATGACTTCATGGGAAACAAAACCAGGAAAATTTACGCGGTCAACTAAGCCAAGATCCCGGGCCTGAGCAGTAAGCCGGCCGTACCAGGGACCGTCGCCAACTAAGGTAAGGCGGAAATCAAAATTCCAATCATCTAGAAGCTTGCAGGCGTCAAGGAGTACATCGAAACCTTTAGTACGCACGAAACGGCCGATTGCCAGGAGCCGGTATGGTGGCTGCATGCACAGAGGTGCCTCACCACGGTGATCCAAGGTCAAGGCATTATAAATAAGCTTAATCTTATCCGGGTCACTACCAGACTCTAAAGCCATACCACGTAAATAAACAACATTATTGGAAGTATTTACGCGTACAAATGCGGCTTGGCTGACTTTACGTGTCAGATCCGCTTCTGGGGGATAAATATCCCCGGCACGAGCAGTGAAGCTGACTGGGATTCCGGTAAGGGAACCAGCCACTAAAGCGGCCGAAGCTGGGCCGCAAGCCCACGGCGCATGAATATGCTCAATATTCCACGTGAGGAAACGGCGGGCCAGAGCGAATCCAGCCAAATAAGCCCAAAGATTCTCGCCAGTCCGCTCCAAGTTACCCCAACGAGCGATGGGCATGGCAGCGAATATGCGCTGTGTGCGGGCAGCATCACGGCGCCACCACCAGGCTATACTAGCTAGAAGCCGGCCTATACCTGAAACGCCCAGGCGGTCCACTTCTGGAGCAAAAGCAGCCATCTCGGCCGAAAGGTTACGACGGATAGACCCATAAAGAGAACAAACCCGCATAGGCGTACCCAGACGACGTAGACAGACCACTTCACGAAAAATAAAAGTTTCCGATGGTTTAGGAAACCAGAGCGATACATAGACCACCCGGGGCAGCTGGACCATTTATGTAACCGTCTCCATAGTCATAACTAGCTCCTTATCTTGCCTGATAATGTACTTCGCCAAAAAAAACTAAAGCCACCTAAAGCCTTGCTATAGTCCGGACTGGTAGTCCAAAATTAATTAAATAAAATAATTACGGAAAGCTCTAAACTCAAATAAGTCACTTCACCATGACTATGCCAGGCCAGACTTGATATAAGGCTAAAGACTGGCTGACATTAAACAATAGACAGTAGCTATCCTTACCATAATATTCATTCTACACACTATCTAGTCCGCGTAGTTATGAACTTATCTATTCTAAATCTCCTATCGTTCTACAATAGGCAGTCCTGTAAAGGTGGTAATTAAAAGGTTATATTCTTATACGAGCACTTGCAGGTCCTGACTGACCTGCTTAACGACCACAATGCGCCTCCGAAAGAAAATTTCGTAACAAAATTACAGACTCGTCGCTACCAAGACAGGCTAAAAAACTTTATGTCATAAAGATGCGCACGAATTACTACTCTCGACCTTAAACAAGGTGTTGCACGCAATAGCCGAAGGTATCACTTGATGTCATTGAAGTTTTCCAAGTCGATATTAAGCATAGCAAAAAAAATACTAAGTCCAGCACTTTTATTAGCAAATAGCTTTCTAACGACTGAGTAGATCGTAAGCTTCCCCAAGCCAATGAAAAACTGATGAGAACCAGCGGGGTGCTCCCGCTAATGGTAGTATATAACTCTGCCATAGTCCAGACGATAGTCTTGATAGAAAAAAATATTAATAAAGACGTTCTGAACTTCAGACCAAAATTTAATGACCGCCTTGCCCCAACTCCGACTAAAGTAGACTGCAGAGAAAACGATAGCAAAAGACAGAAAAAAACTGAGACAAAATCTCATAGTGCAATCGAGTCAGGCAACCATCATGAAGAGGAACGGTCCATAGAGCATATCATGTAAAAAAAAGGGGGGCAGACTGTAAGACGGCATATACCAAAAAAACGGAGGTAGCATGGCCTGAGCACCCTAGATCATGCTAAACTGTTTATGAGATGATAACGCCGTGAAGCAATCTTAGCCAAGACTACAGTGAACACGTCGTGGGTCTTTACAATGGATACGTCAAATATAAGAACAGCAAAAAAAACGAGGTACAATTATGGCGAATATCAACCCATCAGTGATGTCAGCCCAATAAAATTAATCCAAAGAAAACCGTCCGCCAGCCCTCTATGGCTTTGGCGAAAAATAAAGAAAACAGGATAGTTGAAAGTTATGTTATATTGTCAAACGATATATAGGATCCAAGTAAGTAAGTCCCAAAACAGAAGCTAACCAAGAAATTAATAAATTTTATGTAATTCTAGCGCGGCGTGACGCTGATGACTAATAGCAAAACAAAAAATCATTCTTGTATACCTGTAGGAATGCAGCAAAATCATTAGACGGGAAAAAATTTTCGTCTGTAAAGCCCAGGCCGGCCAAGAAAGAAAAAAAATAGATAGACGTGGCAATCACTAAACAAAAAAACTAAAAAAGCCATTTCATATGGTGGTATTACTGAACTAAAAAAACTCCTGAAAAAAAAATGATGCTCACCAGCTACACCTCAATCCGGGCCTGCAAGACTTTTATATTTTCCTGACTGTATTTTTGCCCATACTGCAAAAAAATTATTTCTTTTTTTGGACTAAAGCGCCAGACTAGACTAAAAAATCACTATATGTACTTAGATGTGAACTTAATCAAGCTAGCCCAAAAGTCATGGCTACAAATGCCACCATATTCAGGAGGCCTACCTGGCCGAACTTATGCAGCCATCCGATGATGATAAAACACCATATGGTCGCATTCGACTTATCAACAATCTTCTGGACGGATTTCGGGAAGCATCACCTTTCTAAATTTTAGAGCTGGTGGCCTTAGCTAGCGCTTAAATAAACCAAATGTAACGGATCGAGCTGGGCGACGGTACTATAACGGCAATTAGCTTTTCTAAGTTAAGATATCGTCAACATCGAGCAAAACAACATAGTAAATTTCAAGAAGTCTATGGCCATACTAAATAACCTTTCCTTCTTGTTACTTACAACGCTCAAATGGCCAACACGCTGATTGTGAATTTTAATATTATAGTACACATTGTTGACAATAAGCCTTGGTTAATTTAGAGTTAGGATTCTCAATCATCTATTAAAGAAACTAGTGTTTTTTTACATTGCTTAAATATTGTCGGCAGGCTCATTACACGTCGATCTGCACTAAAAAATATTTTTACAAGAATAAGATAAGGTAAGTAGTACTTCTAAATTTTTAAATGATAAACCGGCTAACGAACTCAATGTACATCTCTATGGCCAATGAAGGTAGCCTACTGCAGGACTGTTAAGGTTTGCATAGAAAAAAATGAGTAAACGACGATACTCGTAACCTAAGAAACGTACAAAGTTCAGCTATGGGAACTAGCAAATAAATATTCGATATCTTCAACAATAAAAAACTTAGACGAACACACAGAAAAATTAACTTTTGATATATTGACTTCTATATAAAAAAACTGCCCTCTAAGCTATTATAAAAACTGCTATTCATTCTTGCTGGATAATGTAGTAACGTATTATAAAATAAAATTCAAGGTACCAAAGACATACTAATGATGGTGCTATGTAAACATGTAAGTCAAGCTTCCCTCCAATAATGGCCGACAAGCTACGGAACTTGCTGCTTATAAATGCGCCAGGTAAAATATATCTTCAAAGATTTTTCTATGGCGAACCAATAGATGAAACTATTGCTAGAGAAGGGAAGTGCAGCTAAATAGGCTCAGCACTCGACTATGTCCATTTTTACGCCATTCTCTTCTTCCTCGCCATCTCTTTCGTACTACGGCTAAACTTGTGGGCTAGCTTCAAGGTCTGACCGAGATATTGTTCCTATACAACCATTTAATATCATAATATGACTTGTGCCAGTCGCTACCTCAAACAAAGCACCTATGCAGCGGTGGTCCACCTCTATCTTGCTACCTTACTTACTCGATCTTTCCATGAGCTATCCTTCGCGGCCGTAGAACGCGGTAAACTCATCCCTCAGTCAGCTCCAGGCTCACTTCAAGCCGACCCAAGTTCACCTCAGTCAGCTGCACTTGTACCTCACGTCCTACGTAGAAGCGACGGCCCATGCGCTCCCCACGCAATTCTTGCCGATCCGATAGTAAACAGTAATAGTCGTCAGTGATACTAGATAGCCGTACAAACCCCTCGGCCATCACTTCTTTAAGCTCCACCCAGAATCCAAAATCCGCCACTGAGCTTACTACACCACTAAACTTCTCCCCTATACGGTCTTGCAAAAAAATAATTGTCAGTCGCTTCACGATCTCCCGCTCGGCGTCCATAGCCACCCGCTCCAGATCTGAAAGCTGGTTCCCCAGCTTCTGCAGACCCCTTGGATGTAGCCAAGGCACTCGCATGCTAGCCGATCGGGCCAGAGCGATCTTTAGTGAACGGTGCACCACCAAATCTGCATACCGCCGTATGGGTGAAGTAAAATGACAGTAGCATGCCGACGCAAGCCCAAAGTGCCCCTCATGCAAGGGTGAGTACTTGGCCTGCATCATAGTACGCAGAGTCATCCGATTCACTAAAAATTCCATAGGCGTACCAACTGCGGCCTGGAGTATACTCTGTAGACCTTGAGGTGTTGTCTCAACCGGGACAGCCGGACACAATTCCAAAGTGCGCAAAAGAGTAAACAGTGTAGCTAACTTATCCTGGTCCGGATCCGGATGGATGCGGTAAAAAAAAGGCAGGCCCTGCTCTGTAAGGAATACAGCTACGGCCTCATTAACCGCGATCATATATTCTTCGATAATCTGGTGTCCAAAATGACGGCCTTTCGGCCGTATATCTATGATCTTGCCCTCCTTGCTAAAAAATATTTCCGGCTCAGGTAAATCAAAATCTAGGCTACCCCGCTCGCTGCGCCGGACATTGATCTGCCGAGCAAGCTTCACGGCCAGCTCCAACTGAGGTAGCACATGTGCTATGGCATTACGCTCGGACTGATCCTTTATAAACAAAGCCCGCTGTACCTGGCCATAGGTCAGTTGGGCGTGGCTACGGATGACTGCGTTGTAGAAACGCGCCTCTCCAGGCAGGCCCTGTGCAGAAAACTCGATCTCGGCCACTATGGCCAGGCGCGGCACCTCAGGTTTCAGGCTGCACAGACCGTTAGAGAGTGTTTTGGGGAACATAGGCTCTACAGACTGGGGAAAGTAGTAGGAATTGCCCCTAATTACGGCTTCTACGTCCAAAGCTGAACCCGGCTGTACATAGTGGCTCACATCGGCGATAGCCACTAAAAGTGTAAAGCCCCGGCCACATCGTTCTACTAAAATGGCATCGTCTAAATCCTTAGCTTTAGCCCCATCAATAGTTACGAAGGGCCGTTCGCGCAAGTCTTCTCGACCGACCATGTCTGCTGCGGTAGGTATCTCTGGCAAGGCAGCGGCCTCGGACACTGCTTCGTCCGAAAAAATCGTGGGTACACCGTGGCCAATTTTAACTATCTCTTCTTGCACCACAGCATCGGTCTCGGGACCCAAAATCTTTAATACCCCGGCCGACCATAAATTATGTTCTATGCGCTCTCCGGGCTGAACTAAAAATACGTCTCCAGGATTAAGTGCGATGGTCGACCCCGCCAACATAACGTCATCCTCAACCATGAAACGCATAGGCTGACGTGGATCCGTAGGCTGACAAAGTAGCGCTGCGCCTAGACGTCGTAGCACTACTGTTGGAATGGCTCCAGTGCGACGCTCAACTACCCGGACCACACGACCCTCAGTACGTCGCCCCCGACTTTCGGGTAAAATGGCCACCACCACTCGATCTCCATGCCAAGCATCCCCAAAGTTGGCAGGGTTGATGAATATGTCCGTACGCCGCTTATCTTCCGGGATAACAAAGCCTACCTTGGAACGCTGAATATGTAACGTACCAGGGATGAGACGCATCTCATCGGTCAGGCCAAAACTGCCACCTTTGAGACGGATGATTCGACCCTGATCCAGGAGTTCACCCAGAACAATGTAGAGAGCATGCATGTCGTCTCTGGTACCGCCAAGGACATGTAAAACCTCAGCTCGAGCTAAAGGCCGGCCTCCGTCACGGAAAACTTTGATCACCGCCGCCGGATTGATAGACGCGGATTTATATTTTTTTCTCATACACTCCGGTAGAAATAAGGATAAAGAGACACGGAGGGGGGGATAAACACACGACACCGTCTCCCTGCAAAAAAAATCGAGAGTAGTTGACTTTAACTTATCGCTGGGACCCTAATCTCGATTGGAGCCAAGGCGCAAAAAAACTAGGAAAAGATTTATAAAGTCCAGATACAATGTCAGAGCCCCCAAAATAGTACCACGACGTACCGCTGTAGCATCGCCAATAGGCATCGTCTTACCCATATTACTTAACTTTTGAGTATCGTAGGCGGTCAAACCAGTAAACACAACAACACTGACCCAGCTGACTATCCAGTTCATGGCACTGCTATGCAAGAATATATTGACCATCGAAGCGATAACGATGCCAATGAGACCCATAAATAGGAAGCTGCCCCAGCCGGTTAAATCGCGTTTAGTGATCAAGCCATAGATACTCATGGCCCCAAACATAGCTGCGCAAGTCATAAAAGCCTGGACAATGGATCCCATCGTATAGATCAAAAAAATAGATGACAGGATGACACCATTAATGCCGCTATAGAGCAAAAATAACCCTGTAGCCACGCCTGCCGAAAGACGGGTAATGCCAGCACTGATAGCCATGACTAAAAGCAGTTCGCCGATAACTAGGCCCCAGAATAGTATTGATACACTTCCTGTGGCACGATTATAGAGCAGATCTAACATGGCCGAGCTAGAAGCCGTGACCCAAGCTAGAGCCGCAGTCAATAATAGACCGAAGCTCATCCACTGGTAGACTCCACGCAGATAGGTATTTAGTACCTGGACTCTGGCGCGGGGCATTCTGACTGACTGGTATCCGTACGGCATAGTACTCCTCCAGATGTTGTGGGATCGACAGGAAATCATGATACGCTGCATAGACTTTAAACTATATAACAACCCCAGTGCGGATTGGCAAGATCAATATATCAGCCGCTGTGGCCACTATCGCTCTATGCTCAACAACTATACTGATTTGGCAAAACTATTCCACCCCCCTTCATCTTAACATGCCTTCCTCTCTGGATCGAGCTATGGCTTAAAAACAAAAAAAGGCCGGCAGACCGGCCTTTTGAATACATTTAAAAACAGCTAAGCTTTCTGGACGTTAGCGGCGCGGACGCCCTTATCGCCCTGCTCAATCTCGAATCGGACCCTGTCGCCCTCGTTTAGAGTTTTAAAACCCGAACCCTGAATGGCAGAAAAATGCACAAATACATCGTCACCATGATTACGCTGGATAAAGCCAAACCCCTTCTTTTCATTAAACCACTTCACAACACCTTCTTCGACACTCATAAGACGACTCCTCCTGGTAAGAATGCATAAAAAAACTACAGCCCCAATTCAAAAAAATCAGTTGAACTTATTCGGCCTTGATGTAGCTAGTTGTTAACCCCCCCCCGTGGCTATACATTAACGACACTTACAACATAGAGAAGGGGACCATTTTCGCCATTAACAATACCGAATGTCACCTGATTGCCTTCGTTAAGAGTTCGGAACGTATTGGTTTTGATATCGAAGCAATAAACAGACTTATCGTCTCCATATCCACACAAAAAAAACCATACGAAGCTTATATGATTTGTATGGAGATCTTACCTATCCCGAAACACACGAAAGCAAAAAGATACTATCCGCTTGGGCAAAAATAAGCAAGTAAAAATAAAAAAATATTTTATAGTATCCTGTCTAGCCCCTGTCAAGGCCGTATAAACACATTACAAAAAATTATGTCACCACCAATAAGCGCGGTCGATCATTATTTACTCCACGTTACAACGAAATCGTCGGAGAAAATCCATATATGCCACAGCATATCCGCTCAAAAATTTTCCTCCAGAGTTTCAGTTTTATCAACTGGATACAGATACAAAACCTCCCGACCGTATTGCGTTACTACACTGCCACATTTTAGGTCGTCTAGCAGATTTTATCAAAAAATAGCCGTCAAGTTGTAGTTATTTTCACGTTAGTGGTAAATATACTGCCAAAAATAGTCACTTTCATGATAGTTCCATAACAATTTTACAGCTATTGTATAATGAACCTAGATAAAATCAATTATGCGGCCGTATAATATCTGAGTAAACCGGGGAAGCCTGGTCGGCTTGACTCACCAGCTCTCGCAACTGGACGAAGGCCGCATCAATACCCGCAGGATTGGTACCACCGGCCTGGGCCAGGTCCGGCCGGCCGCCGCCGCTACCGCCTACCTTAGTCGCAATCTCTTTGACCAGGGTTAACGCCGTAAAACGACTGTGTAGGTCCTGGGACACGTAGAGGATAAGAAAAGCCTTACCCTCAGCCTCGGCAGCCAAACAGGCCACACCCGAAAGTATCTTAGAACGCACATCATCCATAAGATTTCGCAAGGCTTTAATATTAATCGCGTCCACCCGGGCAGTCAAAAATCTTATTCCAGCCACTGCATCTTCCCAACCCATAAGGTTACTGCCTATGCCGGAAGCTGCCTTAGCCTCATTTCGTTCCAATACTTTCTGTAAAGTCTTATATTCTCGTACTAATCCAGCTACGCGGCTAGCCAATTCCATAGGCCTTCCGCCGGTCTGAACTTTAAGTTCCTGGCCAATAGCCGCCAGTTCTTGCCGCTGCTGGTTCAACACGGCCAGAGCGTTCCATCCAGTGACCGCCTCGATACGCCGGACCCTTGCGGCCACGCTATTCTCTGAAATAATGATAAAGGCCCCGATCTGGCCTGTAGCACGCAAATGCGTACCGCCACACAGCTCTACGGATATATCAGATATTTCCACTACACGTACCTCGTCGATATATCTTTCCCCGAATAAAGCCATGGCACCCCGAGCCATGGCCGCATTGTAGGTCATGCTAGAAACGCCTACTATGATATCGGCCATAGATATCTCATTCACCGCCTGCTCCACTGTTTCCAATTCTTTCTGGGTGAGGGCCGTACTATGAGTAAAATCGAAACGCAATCGGTCCGGCCCCACAAGAGAGCCAGCCTGCTTTGTATGGATACCTAAAACTCGGCGCAAGGCCGCATGAAGTAGGTGTGTAGCCGTGTGGTTACGCGCCGTAGCTAGCCTCGACGCCTCGGCCACAGCCATAGAGGCTTTCTGGTCAAAAAAAATCTCTCCTTCCTTCACGATGACCTTATGCACTGCCAGCTTGGTGGTCAGCTGCAGGACGTCAACTACCTCAGCTGTGCCTGTGAGCGTGACGATCTGACCCACATCACCCACCTGACCACCGGATTTACCGTAAAAAGGCGTTGCTTCGGCGACCAACCAGCCCGTATCCCCTTGACACAGCCGCTCGGCGAGCAGGCCGTCTACATCCAGGAGCCGAAGAATGCGACTCTGTACTTTCAAAATTTCATATCCCGTAAAACGACTTTGCACACCTTCTTTTAAGAGCACAACGAAACGGCTGGAGAAGTCAGCATCACCGCTACCTTTCCAGGCTGCCCGAGCTCGTTTTTTCTGCTCATACATGCAAGCCTTATAGCCGGCCTCATCCACACGACAACCCTGCTTACCGGCTATGTCATTGATAATATCGATGGGGAAGCCGTAGGTATCGTAAAGCTTAAACGCAAACTCGCCCGAAACTACTTGTGCACCCAGATTGATCATGACCTCCAGCTCTTCCTCAAGCACAGCCAGACCTTTATCAAGGGTCTGGCTGAAACGCTCCTCCTCCTCGACTACCACTCGACTTATGAAGTCCCTATTGTTTAAAAGCTCGGGAAAAACGCTGCCCATCCGGTCAGCCACTTCTAGGGTAGTCTTATAAAGGAAGGGATCCATCAAACCAATAAGCCGACCAAAACAAAAGGCACGACGGATAAGACGCCTGAGCACATAACCACGACCTTGGTTAGAAGGCAGTATGCCATCGGTGATAAAAAAAGCGATAGCCCGGCCATGGTCCGCAATTACTCGAAGGGCTGTATCCGAATCTACGTTGGTATGATATTTGATTCCAGCGGCGTCGGCTATATGGGCTATGATTTCCTGAAAGAGGTCAATATCAAAGTTAGAATGTACACCCTGGCAAATAGCAGTAATACGCTCAAGGCCCATGCCCGTGTCGATGGATGGCTTAGGCAGCGACTCATATCGTCCAGGTTCAGTTTGATCATACTGCATAAACACGAGATTCCATATCTCAAGGAAGCGGTCACAGTCACAGGAGCCGATGCCGCAATCTGGACCGCAACGCATGATTTCGCCCTGGTCGAAGATGATCTCAGAGCAAGGGCCACATGGTCCGGTATCGCCTGTAGACCAGAAATTATCCTTTTCCCCCAACCGGTAGATGCGCTCGGTCGGCATCCCAGCAACTTTTTGCCATAAGACGTCAGCCTCGTTGTCATCACGGTAGATCGTAGCATAGAGCTGGTCCTTTGGTAGAGCTAGCTCTCGGGTAAGGAACTGCCAGGCGAAGTCGATAGCCTCGGCTTTAAAATAGTCACCGAAGGAAAAGTTACCGAGCATCTCAAAAAAGGTGTGATGCCGGGTAGTACGGCCCACGTTCTCCAAGTCATTGTGTTTACCGCCAACACGCAAGCACTTCTGGAAAGAGGCAGCGCGGGTGTAAACGGGCTGGACCTGGCCCAAAAAGACCTTCTTAAACTGGACCATGCCAGCATTAGTAAAGAGCAATGAAGGATCTTCTCTGGGCACCAGAGAAGAAGAGGCCACCACCTCATGGCCACGAATACGAAAGTATTCCAGGAACTGATTTCGGATGTCTTGGGTGGTGAGCACTTAGAAAATCCATTGAATGTAAAAAAGTTGGTATCACAACACTGACGCATAACAACGCGTTCAACTTCAGATATGCGGTACGATCCGCAGCAGCTAACCACGACACTAGTCCATCAGGTCGCCCACTCCCTCCCCACTGAGGCTCTCAGGATCCTTAACTTCTGGCAAGGTTATTGGAAAGATGTTGAATGACCGAGGCGCTCCAGGAGTTTCTGCTCGACGGCGGCACGCAGCTCATAATTGTCTTGTAAGAGAGCACGCACGTTCTCCTTGCCCTGACCGAGCTTTTCAGCGCCGAAAGCAAACCAGGAACCACTTTTTTCTACCACACCAGCTTCTACGCCCAGATCGATGAGCTCACCCTCACGGGAGATACCGGTGCCATAGAGGATATCGAACTGTGCCTCGCGGAAAGGCGGCGCCACCTTATTCTTGACTACCTTAACTCGGGCTCTGATACCGTAGACCTCCTCTTTATCCCGCAGAGTCTGGAGCTTGCGTATGTCCATACGAATGGAGGCATAAAATTTAAGGGCGTAACCGCCGGTAGTAGTTTCGGGATTGCCGTAGGATATTGGTCCGATCTTCATGCGTATTTGGTTGATGAATACTACCGATGTACGTGACTTATGAATAGTACCTGTAAGCTTGCGCAAGGCATGGGACATGAGCCGGGCTTGGCCGCCCACCTGGGTCTCGCCCATATTCCCTTCCAACTCAACCTGGGGTATAAGAGCAGCCACCGAGTCAATAACCACTACGTCCACTGAACCAGAGCGCACGAGCATACCCGAAATATCCAAAGCCTGCTCACCATAATCGGGCTGAGAAATAAGTATCTCGTCAGTCTTAACGCCTAGACGCTTAGCATAATTAACGTCCAGAGCATGCTCGGCATCAATAAAGGCGACCACGCCACCGCGCTTCTGAGCCTCAGCCAAGATATGTAAGGCCAGAGTGGTCTTGCCAGAGGACTCAGGACCGTAAATCTCAGTCACCCGACCCCGGGGTATACCGCCCACACCTAAGGCCATATCTAGAGCAATAGAACCAGTTGGCACCACAGCTATTGCCACGCAGGTCTGATCTGATAACTTCATTACTGAACCTTGACCGTATTTACGTTCAATGGTGGTCAACGCGGCCTGCAAGGCCTCGGTTCGCATCTGTTCCTGTATTAGCAGAACCTCTTTCTTGGCCATACCCGTACTCCTTCTTTAAGTGGCCGCAAACGGCCCGCTAAAAAAATATAACAAAAGCTACCGGGCGAGGCAATGTCGACAACTAAAACTACCAGCAAAAAATAAGACGAAAAATAGGAAAAACAAAAAATTGCTATGGTATCAAGTCTAATCCGTTATAGCCGTTGTCAGAGTTAAACGAAACACAACCAGCCAAAATCGCCACTTGCAGAAAACTCAAGTTTCATGGCGGTCTTAGGCAAGTAGTAAATCATACATATCCCAATAATACTCCCGATCCCCAGCCATGGAATCGGCGGTCGGATATTAAGCACTGCCAGGCCGAACGCTTCGCTGTAGTACTCCCATGATGCAGTAGATAATCTCTAAGTCAAATCATCCAGATCTAGCATTTATATATTTATAAGAGATCGAAGGCGATCTCAACCAGAGCTTGCAAAACGACAAACCTATTCTTTGACTCAAGCCATCAAGTGGTCGTGCATAGTCAGGAAGCGTTCAGCCGTGAATCGATTAACTGTGACTCGTCCTCGACCACCAATATGCATAAAAAGATATGGGGCAATATTAGGCTACAAGATTTCTGGATTGTCTAGGGCGACCATCAGCAGAACAGCCCCCGGCATGGTCAGGACCAGACACAAACTGCAAGCGATGGCAACCCCCTCCCAACGAGAGCGAATAATAATCTCCAGATTCTACCATAAATTACACTAAGTTACTGTACAATAGTCAACCATCATCAGGTGACCTATGCTATTTGGCCCATTTGAAACATCGCCGAGTGAAAGAACTCGAATACCTCCTCCAGCTACGCCGGAGGGGCCAATATTGATGTTGTCCACGATCGATTCACTAGGCAGGCTGTGCCCTACGACTTAGCAATCATGGACCTGCACGCGAATCTCAATCTATTTCTATCTTATGAACTTCAAAATATTACCTATGAGATTAAATACCTAACTAAACATACCTTTTATACCTTTAAAATCTAACCACGGATGACTGAAGACTATGCCCAACTTGATGATGTCTTTGGTCAGTACATCGGCCAAGAAAAATAAAACTAATTTATCCAGCGTCGCCACCAGGCCGAAGAGGCAGATCTTCCAAGCTAACAATTGCCAGACGCAATCTTAAAAAAGTCTAACTAGCGTTGATGATGAACAGAAAGACTACGGCCTAATACCATGGTATTACCAAGACATTATTACCGAATGCCAAAGTAGTTCACGACTAAAAAATGAGCTGAATCATACCAAGGATGCCACCTAGAGTAGGATCCACGTTTCGTATGTTAGCCAGAAACTTATTTTTTTAGTCAGACTGGCCGTCTTGGGCGTCTCATTGGCCTCTCACAGCCTTCCCACTTTTGGCGCCGAGCCATCGATCGCGTCCAGATTCACGCCCATAATACACAAAGATGTGGCCGTCATTCCATATAAGAGCCACAGCCTGATGCAGCAACAGGTGCCGACGGTTCCTGATCGACCAGTTTGGCCTCCTTTTTCGCTATCTTTCAACCAGGACTATGGCGTTGTTGTCTGACCGTTAATAAAATTTGCCTCGCCTCATAAAGTAATCATATTCAACATGTCGCTTTAAATGGCCTTGAAGTTTTTGTTCTGCAGAATGTATCGCAATTCGCGATCCAAGCCCCATAAATCCATGGTCATGTTAGCTTATACGGCCAGCCGTAAAGTATAATTATACACAAATTTTATTTGACCTACTGCCGTTTATCCAAAAAAATATTAACCGCAGATCGCCAGATAGTCAATCTCATAATTACGTTTGACGGTGAAATTGGTACCCTGGATGGTACTACGCCAGAGTCTGATGGTGTGCCCAGCGAAAATACATCAACAGCGTCACAGCGATTTGGTGCATAGTCACTAAAAAAAACTGAAGATATTAAAGAGTACACATCGTACTAAACGACCATAGTTGGGTCCCGTTGTTAGCCTATCTAAGATCAGCGTAAACAGACAAAGACCCCCAGACCGCGCTCAAAAGTTCCACCACTAAATCAGCATGAAATCCAAAACCAATATGTCCCGCAACGATTAGCCAGTTTAAAAGTATTCAGGGTGGACCGCACGGCCATAAATGACCCGGTCTCAGTCAAAAACGCACTACTCAGCACGCCCTCGAGATCGCCAGGATGGATTATAGGCATTGTTGTAATTGGACCTTGTAGAAAAAAAAGACGGAGAGTCAAGGCTACTCCTAGATAACCATAGCTGGCATTGCAAACTGAAGAATATGCCGGCCTAATAGAACAAAAACGGTGGACCGCTTGTCCCAGTTGAAGGCATAGCGACAGATAAGAACTAGAAGACCAGATTATGGTCCTCATAATATCCAGGTATCGTAACCATCCTGGTCTACACGGACAAAAAATAGACAATAGGCCAGACAGCTACATCTTGCTACAGACAATACAGATAGCCAACATCTTAAAAAAAATTTGAATAACATTCTATCACGTTTCATAGCCGCCACCCATACTCTCTCTGTCTCTAGCTCTTTCTGTCCTTCCCCAGCTTATTAAAATAAAGATTCCCAAATATATATAACTCGTAGTCATGGAAAAGGCCTAATAAAGACGTTGGTCGCCACCTTTAGAAGTACTAGATGCCCTCCAAGAATATTGCAAATCCGTTACCCATCCGACAGACTGCTCGCGCTGGAATTGGCTACACGAAGTATAGATCAGATGCTATTGTAGGCTATCACGAAAAACTTTAAGGAACAGTCCCTTCCATCAAAATATTGCAGCGTATACACTAGTCGATTCGATAACTACAGCCCTAGTAGGTAAGCTATCCACAGATATGGCTCATAGTACACTGACCCCCTCCCATTCAAAAGTCGCATGAGCAAAAGCAGAGATGACAAAAAAAGAAGGAAGAGATAGAAGCCTTAATAATACTGCCTAGAAACACTCGGCAACAATCTATGCAGCAAGTTAACAATCTCCACTCAAAAAATCACAGCCACCAGCTAGCTACATGGCCTTAAATAATGATCGAACCTATGCACTCAGATCTAGCTTACCCAGAACATTGTCTCTACTTGGGTACCGCGCCATGTTCGATCATGACCACAATCATATCTTTTTCTAACCAGCATTCCATAGAATAAATATCTGTCAATTGTGATATCCATTGGACTGTTTGGTCGCCCAACGGATAGTGTAATTCTTAGGTTCTATTTTAATAGAGCCTAATCATAGTTATGGATGAAGCAGTGTACAATATGATAGGCATGAACCAATCTGTGGCCACGGAACAAATACAAAAAAATGTTGCCATTATTAGCCGATCTCAACAACGCCATGGTCTAATCTTGATTCAATAAATATTCATGTTCTTCAGAACCTTACCAAGACTGAGTTCGTCGTCACGCACTAGGAACTCTATTGGTCAGCCGCGCACATAGCCTCCTACTTTCACGTCATGGTCAGACGCGCATACCACACAGGTCAGGGTAGTGCGCGATGTCGGGGCCGAATAGTAGAAGACATCAGGGTCAAACCTATCTGGATCCACGATGTCAGATAGATATAGCAACAACGCCAAAAAATAAAAAATCGGCAAACCCGGCAGAAACAAAACGATACGGCAAGGAATGCGACCTGGATGCATACTTTTTTCCCCTCTCAGGTTATTCCAGTGTGCTTGACATCCGCCTAACGCAGTATATGGATACAACCCAGTAGCACACTGCCAGAAACTACAACTTCGACACAAAGCCTTCTGCACCGCAAACTCCCTTCAAAATCAGACACCTACATCACTGGAAAATTCTAGCCAGATTGCGAAGAAATGTCCAACAGGGCATTGCCAAGTGATCGGCATGGCCGTATCGTGACTTATGCAATACGATGCACTGGCACTTTTTTCTGGCGGCTTAGACAGTATTTTAGCTGCTAAAATGATAATAAACCAAGGGCTCCGAGTTAAATGTATACACTTCCTGAGCCCATTCTTCGGCAAACCCCACAAACTGCGATATTGGCGCGAACGCTTTGGATTAGATGTGGAAACCGTAGACGTGGGAGAAGCCTATATCCGGATGCTCGTTCAAGGGCCGCCCTACGGCTTTGGTAAATTCCTCAACCCCTGTATAGACTGCAAGATCCTCCTACTGACCACTGCCCGCGATTTATTGCCATTCTATGGAGCCAACTTCCTCATTACCGGGGAAGTTCTAGGCCAGCGACCCATGTCCCAGCGACATGATGCCCTTAACATTATCAGTCGCGATGCCAAGGTACGTAACGTGCTCCTCAGGCCGCTCTCAGCCAAACGACTAAACCCATCGCCTATGGAACTGTCTGGGCAGGTGGACCGAAGGCAACTATATGACATCGCCGGCCGCAGCCGCAAAGATCAGCTAAAGCTAGCTAAGCACTACGAGCTCCCAGAAATCCCAACTCCGGCCGGCGGCTGTATGCTCGCTGAAATAGAATCCGCCCGCCGCTACCTGCCCATTCTAGAACACGCTACGGCACCAGAACTTGGGGATTTTATCCTGGCCAACACCGGCCGTCAACACTGGCAGGACGGGCACTGGCTGATTAGTGGCCGTAATCAAAGGGATAATCTCTGGCTGGAAACCATGATCACAGGCCGTGATCTAATATTCAAGACCCTGAACTTTCCCGGCCCTCTATGCGTAGGCCGGCAATTTGCTGGCTCCTGGTCAACCGAAGTCGTGCACAAAGCCGCAGCTCTATGCGCCGGCCTCTCAACTAAGGCTCGAGAAGCCGGGGTCGAAATATTCGTTCAAGTAACTACTTCCAGTCGTAGTGTCCCCCTCATAGTACAACCACATCCTCGAGAAGCTATAGAATGGATTGATCCACCTTGGGACAAAAAGCGTAAACGAATGTTAACCAAACACCTAGTTACCGTTGGCCAGCCCCAATTCACCCATAATACCGTCAGCAGTGGATCCTAGCCTCTCTGCCGTACCTTCTGGCGCCCCTTATTCTCAGACCTCTCCCGCCAGTCCACAACCAATTTTTACCCGAACCTCCGAAAAAATAATGCTACAGTGGTATTTGAATTTTCTCAACGATTAAGCCGACGTTGCCAAATATAGGCAACACACTTCTGTTATTCCAGCCTTAAGGGATGTGTACACCAATATCTATGCCCCTTGATCAGAGACTCCGGCCTGCATACATAAATTCTGTCTACCATCCACCCCCCCCCATCACTCACCGATCTGTCCTTGGCAGTAGTGAATCAAATCGAGATCATGACAGCTAAGTTCATCCCAACCAAGATAAAAGTCTCGCCCCTTGGCTGCGCCAAGCTCATCACTAAACTAACAAAAAATCACTCCACGACAACTATGCCAAGCCCACATCGGAAGTAAACAACCTTGCTGTCAACCCCGATCCGGAGCTTACTCCCGGGGAATACCTAACATCGCGCAGACCTCAAAACTCTCCTTTCACTGGAATCCACCCCAAACCTGACCATGACAGCCATAGCCATCGCCACCTCGAAACCAAAAAATAACCGAATCCAGTAGCTTTGACACCTAAGATATGTCCATTTTAAAATATACGGTGAGCCAATAGAAAAAAATATTGACATTACTATGGCTAAGTTCAGGAATAGTGGCGGATAGTCGTAAACCATGAACGCCCTGTACCGCTCCCCAACTATTCTGTGACTTAAACGAAACTAAAATTTATACTAGGGCGTGCGCTACCTCAGTGGATCAAGGCCGGCATAGGCTTCAAATGTCTTTGAATATCCTATGCAAGAAAGCGAATATATTCGAGGAGATAGTCTAGCGCAATCTGAAATATATCTAGTAATCCCCACGGATCAGAATATTGAACTGACCCAGCTCTGACGAAACCAAAGTTTGTCCTGACAGACACCGCCCTAACTACTATTCCTGAGCCTAAATCCAGCTGGCCCAGCCCGCCGTTGCTACACGTCGCGTCACAAGCTGCACAAACCGTTGTTGTCCAAAAAAGTCAATTTTTCCCACTATCCAAGGAAACCCTAAAAATCGATCGTTTCATGGACTTCACCAGTAAACTAATTTTCAACCGTAACCACTTAGACTTGCTCACTCAACATCTGAAAGATAAAGAAAAATGTAAACACCCCCACGTCACCCAGCACCTCACCCAGAACATACATACACCCCCAGCACACACCTCCGGCAACATACAGGATATCATCATGAAAATGCGCATATTACTGGTTTAGACCATATTATCGCGCTTCTCATGCTTAGTGCGTAACACAAACTATAACAAATAACAAATAAATAAGTTGGTCACCTAAGGCGAATAAATTGGGCTAGATAAGAGTGAGGTCGTAGTCATCGATAAGACCATTGGTGTACACCTCAGCCGAACAGTATGGACACAGTATCAAACCTTTAGGATATACGCGTCAAGATCGTCAAAAAAAACCATAAACTACATCTAATCCGAATCTATCACCACAGCAACCCCCTCCATAACCACCAAGGTATAAAACAATGATAAGATCATTGACCCAGACAAAAAATGCGTGAATTTAACATCCGCAAAGACATCAAAGACATAGATACCGCGGAGGAGATCAAAAAAATTAGATAGATGCCTCGAGTCCGTTTTTATCCCCGTCTTCTCGACGGCGAATAGAATTAATTGTTGACATATCCAAATCATAAACTTCAACAGAGATTATTGGTGGGAGCACGCGCTTCACACTGACTCGCCCCTCTACCCCTAGCTATAATCAACGCCTGAATTATCAATATATCAAACTAAATCTAAGCCATCCCGCTGAATATCGAAGCTATCAAAATTGAGGCACGCAGATCACTAAGGTCAACAACTGCCGTACCATAACCCCGCATGATGAAGTGTTGGGCCTCATGAATCTGATCGATCTGTTGAATTAGTCCATATCATAAACCATGTCGGATATCCTATCGGTAATATTCAATCACAACAACAAATAATATCTAAGGACCAACAGTGGATTGTTCCTGCGAACGCCAGAATATGGTCATCAAATCTCTGAATTCTTACTTAGACAACCAATACGAACTCTTCAGGGCTATCATTATAGACGAAGGCAGCGTAATGCTCACTATCACAGTACAAGATCTAATGATATAAGTTCTGTACGCCGTCTGAACCGCTGAAACAACCATGGCCGCTCCTCCCGTTTCTAGCCCCCCCCAGCCGTGTCCAAATCTTTTGAAAATCTTTATGTGCTGCGCTATGCTAAAGACATCCTATACTTTCGCCACTTTTTTTATTAGCTACTTTGATATCATAGACCTACTACACAAGACTAAAATGCTCTCATTGGTATTGTTCATCATCATGGCAGTCATCACCTTCATCGTGGCCATTGTGGCAGGATTCCTCAAAGTATTCCTAAGCCAAAATATTTATCTTGGTGCAGCTATCTGAATCTACATATTCATATTCAATATTATCCTTCATATATATTAACTTAAGACCTATTTGGCCGGATAAAAAAACTATCTAAATTCGACTATATCTACTTCAATATCCGTAGCTGACCACCATTGGCTACAACGACTTCTACTCCACCATGACAACCTCGTGTCCCTTCACCGCCCTTGGAAGCCTTATTCGGCCATATTCTGAACATATGAGTCTCAGCGCTCATAAAGGCCAACGAAAAATGCTTGGGCGCATAAAAAAATAGCGGCAAGTATTCTTGAAACCGTCCAAGTCGAATAATGCAATGATGCCCTATGCGCTATTCAACGCTCTAGCAACTTTGTATAAAGCAGTACAAAAAACTAGTGTAGCTACAATCATCAGCACCGCAGACAGCACTACTGTCTTCTAGCCTACCTCCCCCACTACGACTTATACAGTCACCGACTCTACCACCACGAACGACCTCATGTTATCTATAATAATCAGTAGTATACCTCCTTAACTACCCACGCACCCATCCCAAGGCCAGCCCTGACCTTTTGATACTATTATACATCAATAAGCCCAAGATATATTCTCCTAACCATGCACCTAATATACCTAAAAACTTTTTTTCAACGAGCTCGTATTCTTCAAGCGTAATCAGACCATGGTCAAGCGCATCACCAAACTATTTACGACCCACTACACATACCTCGTCGTTATCAACACAAAGCACCTATTTACCCCCCCCAGACTTCTTTACCGTACTCATCGCCCGTTATCACTAATGTCCAGCAATATTAATTGCTGGAACAAAAAATCGCGAAAAAACGAGATTTTTAAAAACTCCCTTCCAACTCCATAAACTTCTCTATTGTACGCCTCGGCAGTCAGCACTAGGTTATCAAAATTAATGATCTAGTTTAGGCTATCGAAGTGCTACATAAACAGCTGGGTGAAGGCTACAAGCCTCTCTAGCCGATAAAAACAAGTAGTTATTTTTTTATTCCTGAAGGTGTTAAAGAAGAAAAAAAATAAAATCATTCGGAGATATTCAACGACATTGTTATGCTTATGGGCTATGTCTTAATGATCAATCTAAGACCTTCATCTACTTGAAACTAAACTGGCTTGCATACTATCAAAAATCGCCGCCGAAATCGCTGCAGGCAGCCCGACAAACGCTACCATCTCCTGGTTGCTCATCACGACCGCGTAGCTCATGTATACGGCAGTAACCCTCTTCCGCCCCCTGGCCATAAACTTAGCAGTAACCTTAATCCTACCTTCTACTACAACCACTGGCCCCAACTAGTTAAGCGTAACTACCTGCACGTTGCTACTCTCATTCGCCTTATTCTACCACAGTCTCCTTACCCACTAAAATTTAGCATCAGAATCTCATTGACCTGTGCACCCCTTAGATATCATGAAAAAAATAACAACTCCAAACTAAAACCCTGCATCACAATACCCAACGCCTGACATACCGCGCCGGCCATCACGACAGGTTTCTGACGCAGCGCATTATCGCTATGGATCACAAGACCCAAGGCTATCAATCCGAGCAGTCCCAGGAATAGACCCCCAACAAGCAACAAAAAAGGCAAACTCGTGAGAGTAGCCCAGGCTGAATCAAAATAGAGAACCACGCCAAACCAAAGTAACCCGGCCAACTGGGTAACCTGACCCCAAAAACCCCATAGCCCACCGAGGTGCAGAGCACTCTGGTAGTAATCCCGGCCAAAGTCGTCCCGATCCCGCACAAACAATAGATATACTAACCCTACTTCCGCAGCAACGGCCGGAACCATGGCCGTCAGCTGAACCAAAAATACGTACAGAGGCGAAAAGGCACAAAAAGGAGGTAAGGAAACAAAAAAAGCATAAAGACTACTGCCAGTTACTACAACCTCTGGTTGGAGCAAAAAAGCCCATAAGAATAATATAAATAGCAACAGCGTGACCAGGCCAACTAAAGAGGCGAATGCTCCCAGTACTACATGTCCAAAGCCGCGCTCGCGCATAGGGTTCCAGGTACCAACATAGGCCATGACCAGACCCAGGGCCAATAAAAACAACACGGCTAACAGCACCAACAAGGGCGGCACAAAAAATAAAAACGACCTAAAACCACGCAGACCCAGAAGTAGCAACGACCCGCCAACGATGCATGGTAGAGTGCTCAAAACCAGAATCCGACAAGCCTGGGCCATATGCCAGGCAAACTTATCTACCAGTGTCTTTTGCCCGGCTAAAGCTTGCCGTTCGCTGATCCAGGCTATAAAACAGGTCCCGACCGCGCTTAGCATAAAAAATCCCAGCAAAGAGGTGTATCCAGTCTTGACCAGTAAAGGCCAGACTGAATCAGTAACAGCTTTTTCTGACAATATAAGAAGCATACATGGCCTCATTACTCATTGTTGATGGTTAGTGCGTCGGTGCGTAAGTGTCGGCTGAGAACATAAAAAATACCGTATTTTACCATATTTTTTTGCCGTGGAAGTAACTGCGGCCGTGTTGGCAGGACTGGAACTATAAAATCAGAATGTCAAGGTCGCTGTTCGGATGCCTTACAAAAAATAACCCCAACTATTGTTTTTTTCAAAACATAACAGACTCTGAGCGCGAAAAAAAGGCAAACGTACGAGACATTCAGACATTGATCATTTTCTGTGCGCGTAGCCTGAGCATGGCCTATATCACAAGTCACTAAACTCAAAGACACCAAACTGCGGACGTAGAGCTTAAAGCTACAGATAGCGTTACTACAAAAAAAACTAATATCACCAGGAGATCAAGTTCTAATTTTAATAATCGCCTTCAACAGACTCATCATAGACCTAGCAACCCGCAAAAAATACAAGTGATTTATCGCCAGCCCGTCCTATTCTACTAAATCCACGACTTCTAAGTTGATCCAGCCCTCTGAGATTATAACCATCCAACCTGTTCAACTCCATCCACAACGTTCTTGGGAGCGTTATGACCATGAGCTCACAGACAAATACCAGCCAAGATCAGTCCATCGAGAACCCATGATAAACAAGCCGCAAACTTGGCCCAAATACATATTGCTGTTGTTCAGGTGATTGATATACTGCGACATTCATCCCATCTACTGATTCAGAACAGTGATAGCTTGCTGACTTCCTCCAGGCCAGCCGGTTACAGCGACCCCTATCCCCGCTTCAGAAAATCCACGACAGCGGTTAACAAAAAAAACATCGCCGGTCATTTTAGCCAATGCTAACTCAACCCTGCCCATCCTCCACGCGTAGCCAACCCAGACTCCTGCTCGCCCAGCCGAACAAATTGCCAGCTAGTTCCCATCCGCTACGGCCGGTAAATTCGCCCTTCTAGCCGTGCTGTGGGGAGCAGAGATCACCGTTAGGCTAGTGTCCGACTACCAAAGGGGGACAATGAACTACATAAGCCGAACTGAGTAGAACTAAACTATCCTTAAGTAACTCATAGATATCAATTTTAACGATGCCAACCTCCCCTACGTCTATTATCTTTTTCGGAAAAACCTATTTTTTAGGATAAACTTTATGCCCAGGCTATCCTAAGTTACAATAAAGTCACGACTAACTCCGCATTATCTCAAGCATATATCCGACGCCATATTCAAGAAAAACAATATGTTATACCAGCTGAAGGATATAGACAATATCCACTCCTATTTTTCAAAATGTTATCTACATTTTTCTGGCTCTGCCCAAGCCACCCAGATCAAAGCTACCATCAGTAGGCCTAAATAACCCCGTCGACCCACTTCATAAACACTATCAGGGAGCCTTAGCCCACATTATCTCAGAGCATACCCAGCCTCTGTCACCGGCATAACTGAACATGCTGACGAATGACTAATCTGCAACCATAAGCACATATCTCAAGTATTAATTCCGGTGGCTATTAGATATCTATTGGACGCTACGGCCCAGACCAAGCCGACCTGTCCAATGGAGACCACTGGCCCAACGCTGATTAATTGGTCTTTGAGTTATCCTATGCCCATGCGGCCGGCTTTTGGCGCCAGGGAGGACTAAACGGGAACAAAAACGCTCACTTGGGCCACACGGCATTCTGTTTCTAGCCTCATCGAGCTGCCTGACCCATCCTCTGCCCCTCTACTTTTTGTACGATTCCACTCTGCTAGCCAATCAGGATATAGCCACACTGGGTACGTTCAGGTCCAGCGTCCATATTTTTTGGAAGAGACTGACTGTCTTCGACTCGCTAAAATCCAGGCCGGCATTAACGTAGTCTTAGGTTTGATCTGTAACATTAATCGCCCTAGTTGCCATGAAGAATCTAGAAATTCCATAGCCGTGTTCAACGCAGGCCTAGATAACGTTTATGCCAATAATACTAAAATTATTCGGAAATAGTTTAAGGCTTGCGAGACTAGTATACGCTAAATACGGCCCCGGCGAAGATCAGGCCCTGAAATATTTTCTCCAACACGATCAAACTACCAACAACCCATCCTTAATCGTAGTGATAAAACGAGCTAATGTCGAGAGTGGGGAATTCATTACTGTCTTTTTGGCTCTTGGTCAGTACCGCGACGTCTCTACCGTATCCAGGTCGCAGGACAACGATCTTATTTAAACTATTTTAAACTCATCAACCAACTAGTGACCCGAGCAATATACTTGGCTGAGAATGCATACTGCTCGAGTCTTACCTGATGCTGCTCCCGACACAACTGCTCTGTCTGATTTATTTCGATGCAACTGAAAAGTTGCACGATATATTCTGATCTAAATCAAAAGTTGGGAAGACAAAAGACCCAGCCGAACTTTTACACTCCTAGAAATTTCGAGCTGTTATATCGCAAACATCAAAAAATTATTGAAGTATTTTAAACAATATCCGGAACAAAAAAACTACCGTAATTTCACAATTTAATAGACTACTCCATTAAATTCCATTCCATATGAAGGACCATAAGATATTCAAACTAGAAAAATATACAAATAAAACCAGCGTTATGATTGCGAAAAGTCATCCAGTACGAATAAGTCTTAATAGTCTAATCGTTTATTCTATAAAGCATATAATATATCTACGCGCTCTATATAAGAGTAAAAACAACACGAACCAATTGTTCTCTCCGCCATCAACGCCCACACGCAGAAATACGCCTAAAGCGGATAGAAACCATGAACTCCCACGATCTACCAGCTTACCAAGAAACAACTATTATTGTTGTTTGGCCTGCAAGCGACAGAACGAGACCAAACACCTATCAGAACACGCACGTATCGACATAATCATAGAGGCTGTAGGCATCTAGCAGACCTGCTCGCCTCGCCTGTGACGCCCACAACCTTAACAGTACTTCATGTGGATTTCTTCTTTTTTCCACTATTAATATAACCCAGGAAGGCCAATACAAGACTAGTAAATCCTATATATCAGTGCCTGCAACGATCCTAAGGCTACTCTGAACCTGGCGCAATCGGACAGTATAGATATCTTGACTATACTAGTAGACATCTGTGCAGCAACGCCTAGTATCAATATTTTTTCTTTCTGAACAACCAGAGCGTAGAAGTTTGCTTAACCGCCATGTGGATGACGCCGCTATATCGTCAGCGCATAGAAACGCAAAGGTTGATGCCAACATAAAAAAGATAGATCGTCTTCGCAGAAGATATCTTCTTTGACCGCGACCTGGCCGATCTGTTCAGGGGCCTCACTCAACGGTAGAAACTCGTCCATCGCGGGTTAGAACTAACAAAAAAATAAAAATATATGTTCATTCTGGCAAACGTGCTTACCTCGAGCTACCTCACATCTAGGCCTGGCAAGACGCTGTGCATGGAGGAAGGTCTATCGCTAAAGTTGCTCATGCTCTTCCATGTCCAGAAATAGGCTTAGCCTGCAATAATATTTACGCCCCAGCCCCGAAGACTGTCTACTGCATATAGCGGACAATTTAGGAAGCCGGAATCGACACGTTTAAAAAACAATATAACAAATCTAGAACTCGTACGAATAATGGATTTTATAAAGTTAAAAAAGAATCACGACCAAACGGCAAACGCCATCAACGGCAAAAGAGCTGGACCTACTGGATAGTACATCATCCGAATAAACTTCATGGCCACCTTTATATATTGAAATTATAAATGAACCACAGAACTAAACCTGCGATAGTAACATCTCTACAATATTTTTCAAGACTAAAAATATCCTAGCGATAAAGGACCATACGTATCGGTCGATTACTTTTTGACTGCAAATGAGCTAGGATACCTGGCCTCCTAGCTTGATAACTTCTTATTCAATCAATCTCCGACAGCTAGAATATAGGTATACCCTGAGAGGTCGCAGTATTACAGACATTGTTTGCCAGGACCACGTATGCGGGCAATCTAGAAAAAAACATTATGTTAATAAACATACATGTTAGTGGGGTGGCTCTACCCAGTCTAAGAAGGGAAAGGTCCAGAATCACCTTCTATAAAAAAATTCATCGTCAACACCACACCAGAGTGATTCAGGCAGCTCAGCGTAGTCCATACGTAAATATCTATCAGCGATGCCTGACCATTTTTCTACCCTTCGGATATATAATCATATATGACTGCGGCTGATCTTCTCTATTTTTTTTAAGAAACATACTGACGCAAGCAATCAGTCCGCCATGACCCACTGCGATATCAAGAAGATGGAACGCCTAAGGCATCAAAATTTTTTCTGCTCCGTTAATTTACCAAATTTATAAAAAATCTATTCTTAACCCCTCGAACTGTAGACTATCCGAATCCATAAAGTCCACTTATCAATCTATCTCATGGCCGAGTACCTGTGTCTCGTCAGACCTGGCGGATATATAGACTATGGCCTTCTATTACTGAGACATTTTTGTGAACTAACTACAATAACATCATCCGCAAAAAAAATCGTATACCCATGCCATAGTCAGCCACTAAGCCGCCTCTGTCCATTGACTTAAATAAACTCATCGTTTTTCGCTCATTACTTGCTTAGTCATTCACGATAAAACACCTTATTCCGGTCTTTACTCAACTACATCGACATCATGTAAACCTATATCATCGATACACGAAATCCGACCAAAACAATCGTCAGCTGTGGGTTCTGCGTCAGATCGATAAACACAGCCTAACCTTAATGCCACTACCGTATCCATGGCCCAATAGCTCATCAAAAAAAGACTCAAAAGAAGGCCATCATAACCTAGAACACATGATGGAAATTTAATGATTTAAAGATGATCTGATAAGTCGGCTAGTCAAAAAGGCGCCTTAAGCCTCCCGACATCGAATCAGATTAAAAAAAGCAACAATAATAATTGGAAATAGAATAACTTAGGACCATCGTTCGCCGGACATTGCTGACCAACATTTGTAGTGTTTTGTTAACTAAATGAAATAAAGATATTTATTAAAAAATTCGGTATAGACGTATTCGAGATGAAGCATATCAGCTGGGCATAGTTTACATGCCTATAAAATTTCCACAGCCACTAAACAGACTATGGAGAGCCCAGGTACGGGAACATATACGCGATCACTTCACTCTAAAAGATATAACAGGGACTGCCGTGCTCTCCAAATAAAAAAAGACCGGCGGACTACATAGTTGGATATGTCGACAAGCGAAGGAGACGCGGCAGGACAGCCGATGTCCCAACGTCATCGTTAATGCAACTGTCACACCTCAGGCCGCCCCGGTCAAAAAAATCTAGGTACACTAATCGATTTTTTTATGCAGCAAGCTAGCAGCAAGGCCGACGATAAAAGAAAGCCTAATATTGACGATCTAAAATCTACGCAGAGAACGAAAAAAAAACCGCACTTTTTCAGTTAAGGACTTGCAGCCATACCGAAACGTTTGCAAAGGTCGTTTGTCTGACAAAATTTATTCACTACCATCAATCAGGTGACCAAAAAAACATTACCTTCGATCGGATGTTTGCAGCCAAAAAAACTTGAAACTAATCAACTCACCTATCTATTTACTTCTCAGACCGCATCATTTTCATTACGCTTTATACCCATTGGCTCAATATTATTCGTAAAGTTAACATCTCCATATTCAGTTTTCAAGGTTATGACTAAGAACAATAGGTAACCTGAGGGAGCACTACATTGGCCGAACCTTGATTTACAGCAAGGTCACCCGGACCACTAAATTAAAGAATATCAACAAGCCATCGATCGCGAGCTATTGTACGACCTGGACAATATCGTGGCCACGATTCAGCTACTCAGCTTCAAGTTAGAAAATAAAACCAAAATCAAAGACAATGTCCTGATCTATGTTAAAGCCGAAAGGATTATGGTCGAGTTCAACCATAAGATAATCAATGCCTTGTTAACCATTAGCCGACATCTACTAATGAAAATCAAGGGTGGTATTAGCCACTAATGTAAATTTATGCTAGTCAAACGCTATCAAATCATGAATTGCGTAGTACACGGGCCGGCTTCCTCATGGAAGTTCGTCACCGGCCCCTACTCCACTCAAAACGCGTGGCCTGAAAACCCCTTGACCTGATTGTAGTGGGCTGACATATATCAGCCAGACTGACAACGATCGCTCTCGTCAAGAGCAAGAATGTTACCACCAGATGTTCTCTATTATTTTTAACTGATATCTAAGGTATTCCAAACCGTTTCAAATGACAACGAAACGCTAATAATAGCCACCCAACTCCTGGCCCCACGATCCGTAGCTTGCTTATACATCTGCTTCGTAGAACATATGGACAAGAATGGCTTAGTGATCGCCCTACCCTTTCAGCCACCATCGAAGCTGCCTGCTGACACACCTAGGATTATATATCTATTAATTAACATGGTAACTTCAGGTTTTCCTAAATATAGCCACCTCCATCGGCATAATTTGCAACCATTGCAACCGCTTCTCACACTGCGTCAAGGTCTCAACTATAATATTGACACTCAAGAATAAACTAGAAAACTAGGAGTTACTATGTCCTTGGCCATCGACAATATACGCTTTAGAAAACGGGTAGAAGTGACCGCGCCTGATGTCCCATCCACCATGGCAGTCGACGTCATGCCTACGCCAGTTATAACCTATCTAAATCGATTGACCGAAGAAAAAGGCTACTCAGCCGCCACTGTTATAGCATACCGACACGACCTGACGCAATTCGAGGCCTTTCTCACCACCCAGCGCAACCACTCTTTGGGACGCCCACAGGATGTAGGCCGGACCGATATCCGCGGCTTCTTAGTTGAGATGCACCGGCAAGGTATAAAAAAGAGCTCCATAGCCCGTAAATTATCGGTCTTGCGTGGCTTTTTTAATTATTGCCGGCGGCAAGGACTATCCATAACTAACCCTGCTGCTCTTACGGCCAACCCTAAACAGGACAAACCACGATCTCGCTGTCTCAACGTGGACCAAGCTTTCGCCATGGTCAATCCAGCTACAGTCATCACTGCTCAGCACCATGACGTCATCAAAGGCCTAGCCGATACCACCCGACACGAAGCCTTGCGTTACCGTGATTTAGCCCTGACCGAACTCCTATATGGCTCAGGGCTACGCATAAGTGAAGCCTTAGGGCTAGATATATCTGACTGCCACCCAAACAGCGACACCCTAAAGGTAATGGGCAAAGGCGCTAAAGAACGCCTAGTTCCACTTACTGATACAGCACGGCGAGCCATAGAAGCCTGGCTCGCCGTGCGCGTTGTCCTGGTAGGTAACGACATAGCTGGAAGTAAAGAGCAAGCTCTATTTCTAGGCGCCAGGGGCCGTCGTCTGGACCGACGGGTGGCTAACCGCAATCTCAGCCGTATAGCCGTCGCCGCCGGCATACCTGGCCACCTATCGGCCCATATTCTGCGCCATAGTTTTGCCACCCACCTCTTAGAATCTGGCGCCGACCTACGCAGTGTGCAAGAGCTCTTGGGACATTCCCGTCTAACTACCACCCAACGCTATACACAACTAGAACTAAACCATATCATTATAGCTTACGACCGCTCTCATCCCCGAAGCCGTACGCTGCCGTACAACGTCCCAGCACCGGTGACCGAGGCGTTGTCCTAATCCTTCGATTCTCACCGTATCGTCCGACCGAAATCCAACACAAATCCTATCAATAAAATTAGCCATTTCTAACCAGGCCGACAACAAAATACTCTCAGCAGGACTACTCTACCTCTACTGACTAATCTGTCTAAAAACCGACCTAAAAACTAGGCGAACAATACGACAAAATACCGAATACGCTAAAAGAAATCAGGATTGACCAGCACTAGCATGCAGGCCTACCGACTCTGGCTTATCTTTTTTTCACGCCTTAAACAGATTAAAATCAACAAAAAAACTAAACCAAATAGAATATATTTGATCTACAATAAATTCAGCTAATTGGCAATATTAGTTCAAATCCAGCTAGCTAAAATTGCCGTGAAAAATATGATGAAGAAAGATAGCAAATCAAAAAATTACTGACTGGTAATGCCGTACAAAATCAATGAGGGATATTAAAAAAACTATAAACTAGCTATCTGTCACCACATACATTGATAACAGTTATGAATGAGACTATAGAGAGGCCATCTTTAAAGTCAAGGATAGAAAAAAAACGATGGTAGTACAAAAAAAGATATCGATGCAGCCAAGACGATATTAATCTTAAGCTTGTAGTCTTAGGATTCTACAGTTTTGGCTGTTTTCCTCCTTATTACCGCAGACAATGCTGCCTTTATCATATTTTTTTAGCGACGTAAGTTGGTATAATTTTACTAAAATATGAAGGCTACTATGATAGTCAAAATACAACCGGAAACAAACTTGTGTTGATCTAGAGTCATCAGCTTAGCAAACTAAGGACCAATAGAATTGCTCACGCCATGATTATACTTATGATCATATCAGGTTTCAATCTAAAAAACTTAATCTTGGAGTAGTTGATATGTTGCTAATCCATGCGATAAGTTTATAGAGCATGATCGTACTGACCATAACTGTATACGATAACAGCCAAAATATAAATAGTAGGCTGAAGCTTACGTCAACGCTAGAGCCCGCAAGCATACCAAATACCGCCACAGCTGTGGTGATCAGAAAGAAACAGAATAGATTAACGCTCATTCATTCTGGCATTCTCTAAGCGCACTATACGGCTAGGAGATATACACACCCTTCTCCATCATTACGGTGATGAACATTTGCCTGGCGCCAAGCATTTGGACACCTCGATCTATGATAGAACTTCAGAATAATTCTAAACACTACCTTGACCTTTAGGACTTCAATAGCGTCCTTCATTTTTCTTTGGCAAGAAAATCTTGTAAAAGTCCGGCATCTGCTAAGTATGAAAGAACTTATAAAGAATTTTGCCTCTGTCGTCTAGCTTAGTATAAAAAAATGAAGCACTAACTGTATCCTCAGCACAGACTTCCAGAAATACTGGATTAGCCGCCTAAGATTTGCTGATCATGTTGATAGCGCTATCACTCATGCTAGCTTTATCAAGCTCTTATAAGATACCTCCGATAAAGGCAGCGCACTGTAGGCGCGGCAGCTATTGTAGTCTACGCCTCCCAGCCACGATGCGCACAGGACCATCGACCATAATGTGACAAAATTGCGTTGCAATCTTTAAGAATAGTCCCATAAAGACCGTCCTTTTCCTGCATAGATTCTTCATTTCTAATCCCGTCCCCGATCGTAGTCGTCCAGCATAGCATCTTCCCTCGACCTACACCCAATTAAAACTCAACCATAACTTAAAATATAACGCCTTTCGCCTCAGCTTTAACCAAAATCAATATTTTCTTAGTCATGCTATCCAACAAAGCAGACCAGGTCAATCTCTTAGCTAGCCGCACCGCACATGGGTCACACTTAACAATACAGACCGCAACCAAATTAAAAACTAGCATATACCAAAATAGACCTCATACACTTTTTACAGCCATCACACAGTTCGACCTATGAAAGCCCAACTTGTCTCTATCCAATTGACCAAGACGATACGACGATACAAGGATAATCCTAAACGCATTCTAGCTCCTTACAATGCAAGTAAAGCGAGCAATTGCGATTCAACTTCGTCCAATATTCTGTCAAATTAGAACATATAATCTTGATGTATCCTAAATGTATACTGCGACATGGTATTTAGTGTATAGTACAATAAACATTATAAGCGTAGCAGATAATATAACGACACTTGTCAAAAAAAATTTAACAGGTTATAGCAATCTCTAAATTATATTACAACATTAATTATTTTTTTATTAAAGTAGAGAATTGCATTGTCAAAAAAACGCTCATCATGTATAATAGTTACTGATTGCATAGCCTTTGTCCGTAGCCAAAGAAACATATTTTAAGGACAGCATGCAGCTACCATAGCACGCCGAGCCCACTTAAGAGTATAATCAAAGTTACCACAACTTAGTACACTGGACTACTTAGTACAGAGCTATATATTTTAAAATCGCGACCTTAATTTGCAAAAAAATTAAGGGACAGCATAATGCCCATATTATTTAATAGGAGCACTGGCTTCCGTGCAGCCAAAAATAGCAACGCAGCACACATAGAATGTACCACAAACTAACCTTAGGCCTATTAACACTTGGTGAGCCCACTCAATGTGAGTATCAATCGGGAATAAGATCAGTCATCAGTGGCCGAAACAATACAAATGGGATAGTCCCATCCTGAAGACTGCGGCCACGGGTTCTACAGCAGGTCCAACACAGCTATCCGGCCTCACTGCCCACCACCTGATGGCCATGCACCACTCTTAGCCACCCCCGCTGCCTTAATTCCGGCTTGTCTATGTTCAATGATAACCAAGTTGGTCAAAAACCAAGAATCTAGGCCAGCCAGAAATATAATCGCAAACGGCATCAGGACCACAACTAACCGTTCATCGACCAGGGAAAAGCCATACATCCCCCCCACCATATGGGCAGTATGAATCATAGCTACGGCCTGCAGCAACAGCAAATATTAATCTCTTAAGGACAGCCTTAATGCATCCAGAAACAGACTACCGCCTTGTCTCTGGGGTCAATGTTCAAGCTCCGTAGGGAAGGGCGAAGAGGAGAACCATGAGTATACAGGCTATTTTTCCCAGCCTAGACCATGCATCACGAGTCACCACTACAGCCAAGGCACCGTTGACGTAAAGGCCTAACTGCTCGAGCATGAAATTCAGACAAGTTAAAATAGAGTCCCGGCTATATCAAAAAATGGCAGCTACGACGAGGCCACGACTACGGCAACTAAGTATACCCTGACACAAGCAGTGCCCCCCGACCTAAAAGCCGAAATAAACTCAATCAGCTAGTCACGACAGCGATAGCAAGCCACGCTGTCCCTTGCCCTGACCAGACAAGCGGAAAATAACCCAGACGTCGACTTCATGAAAAAAGAAGACGCATCCTCGCCGCTAGCACTAACGCACTCTCCACCCAAGGCAAATTCAAGCTATAGAGCGCCTAAGCCTAACTACAGTACATGTCAAGGTCAGACAAAAATAACGGAACAGAAAAAACATGTCCTAAAAAAACCACAGCCCTGGCCCACGTAACTAGCTTAATCGTTTTTCAGCAAGGATGACCCAGATACTACCTCTGTAGAACCAAGACGGCCACGATAAACTCACGTCAACACCGTAAAAAACTAAAGTTCTAAACAAATCATCTCTCCAGCGACATTATTGTACACCAGCAGCAGGTGCTCGCAATTCGACCACACCGGAATAATCGTGCCCCAATAGCATCAGCGTACCCCGAAAAAAACAATACGTAATAAGTCGCGACTGTAGCCATAACAATGCCAGCAAAATAGCGCGGTCTCAGGCAGCCCACAATGCTGTCATCGGCTTACGCCATATGTTAATTACGCTCAATCTGGCTAAATCGACTTACCCGCTTGGCCATCTTTGTGATAATATCCATAATCTCCATCCAGTCTACCAGACGAATTAATATCGCGGCTCATTGGCTCTAGTTGAATCTACCTCAAATACCTAGAGTTCACCCGCTTGCCAGCCAATATATTAGTCATAATGATTGCGATATAAGGTTGATAAAAAATAATCTGTATATGGCCGATATGGACAGGAGCCGTTCTCATAGGCCGTGGCCAACCCGATAGCAATGCATACTCATACTAGGCCGACCACTGAGGCCATCACGCCATGACCTGCAGTTACGACCCTCTTGTTGGATAGCTTCGCTGGTGGCAGCTTTGTCGACCTAGGCGGCTAAAGCCATCGCTACAGCACCGATCTATTGCTCTAACGAAACTAGGCCAACCACCAGCCAGACAGCTAACGCCACACCAATAACAGACTTGCCACACGCTTCCGGCTCGCCGGCATTGTCGCCATAATTATATGGATCTCCCAGACATAATACCGTGGCCAATATATATCTTGACATGAGGCAACAAGCGCTTATCTATATCTTAATGTCACGTTACTGATACGCCTCACGCAGACTATCATTCGTCACGCCGCAGATCCGGCAAGTATTTTTTTTCGAAGTAATACAAAAAAACTAGACAAGGAACCCACTGATGCCATTGTATGAGTATGTCTGCCCAGTTTGCAAAACCAAATTCGAAGAGCTTGTCTCAATAATCGCCGAACAACCCCCTACCTGTCCCAGCTGCGGCGAGGCCAAGGCTAGTCGGATTATGTCCGCCTGCCACTGCCACCAAACGGGAGGGAATGCCCAGCCCATCAGCTACACACCTATATCTATGCCCTCATCTGATTATGGCTGTGGCCACAGCGGTTTCTCCTGAGCCCGCTGAATAGTCCCGCTCAAAGTTTTTGGGCGGCTATAATCGAGTAACCGAAACATACATCTATAAACTCCACTAATGGATGGAGGGGTATCACAAGTTCCGCCTCCGCTTGCTCCGCTTTACGAGAAAGTCATCTTGTTAATCTTTGTGATAACTGAAATAGTATTATTTTTAGGCTTGAGTATAAAAAAATAGCAAAAAAACCATCACCCGCTTCACCTATTATATCAACCATATCATTTTTTCTAACGAATTTATGTCTAATGTTTCCAACGCCTTAGGCAAGCTGCTACGCCTCCTTCAATAAAAAAAGCTCTTATGGCCATCTTAAGCTGCCGTTAGAGTTATAGTCGACAGAACGGATATGTGTATCATATGGCCATCAATACGATTGTAGAAATATCCCATCTTTTAGTCCAATTCTCAGGGCTTCCTATCTTATCCGGCGACTAAGAGTTAAGCTAGGACAAAATGCGAACAACATAATATCACTGGCTGTTTTAGCATGAATTTTCTACTTAATGTTCATGGTCACCAATAAACGAAGACAGCTACATGTTCAGTTAAATCAACTAACTCAATCCACCCATAAACCACTGGTCTAAACAAAATTTAATGCATGGCCCACCCTGGAGAAAGGCCACTCCCTTAAACGCGATACGTTTGTGCAGTTATCCTTAAGAAAAAAAGATAAATTTTAGTAAAATCTAGATTCGGAAATATAATTAAGCACCATTCTAATTACATTTCATTCCCCATGCATCCAGAGGAAAAATAAGAAAAATACCTCATCAGATTGTAATCCAAGCTCGAATTATCCATCACTTAAGGAATATTATACCGAGTTCTGAAAATTCATTAAATTATATACCAGGAGGAATATTAAGAGATTGTCCTTCCTCGGTAGGCACCCGACGTAGTTAACAGCCCATATTTATAGCTAGCTGCGTCTTCGGCCTTATGGGCTTTGACTGCAACCGCTGGAATGTAAGCCTATACGTACGCGTGCCCACCTAACGCCAGGATTAAAACCTTCATCCCAGAATCTAAACTTTTTAAGGGACACAAAGAATGACGAAAACCACGTCTATTTGAATTACTCACGCGAGACGCTCCAAAAAAATATCTTAGTTCGTAAAATTGCCATAATCACTACAAACGAGGTACTCAAACTACCTAATATGCATGGACGCCAAGCATTCTGAATCATATAATATTTTTTTTTGGAGCCCACGACAATATGCCTAACTAAAGCTGTTCAAAAAATACTACATCTATGAGACTGTCGCTAACCCGCTATGCTTTAATAACTCCAGCTACTAGGATGCCAAAGGGCTAATATACCTAAAAAATATCTCCGCGACAAACTGAGCCAAACTGAAAGCTGCTGCATCGTTGACTCCGACTATGAGGCTGTACGGCTCAATCGGTACCTAAACATATTATGGGTCAGAAGCCTAGAGATGTTTTAATATACGAGTCCGTAGATGAATCCTGTTGCGGCGCCATCGACACACGCCAAGAAACATACTCTAAAAATGTGAGGCAGTCCAACTTGGCTAACCTGAACAAGTTTTACATGGAGCAAAATAAGAAGTCCACTAATTCAAGAGCTCTCGACTAATTAAGACGATACCTTCCACAAATTGAACGTAGCGATCAATGATATTTTAGACGACAAGTGACTACAGCACATGCTTCCCTAACAGCTCTCGAGTTTCACCTTACTATCTGGTAAATCTCAACGTGGCATTTTTTTATCCCATATACGCAAATACTCAATCTCTTTCCAAAAAAAATAAAGCTTTTGCAGGAGGCAGTTAGACTCAACCGCTATATTCACTCATGCTGTGTATCTTCAGTAGGATCTGACCGATAACTATCTCAAGGCCGCATAATAGTATCTCAACGAGACAAGCCTACTTAGGGAACTACTTATACGACCACCCACACGCTAGCTAAATACGCTATAACCTTGATCACTCAAGAGCCAGCGGCTTACCGAAATATCAAATAACATTAGAGGCTACATCACACGGTGAGAGGCCACAAAAAATCAGGTGAGAGGAATCGAATAATCTAGCTCCCCACCTACCCTATATTCAGCCGAATGGAAAATGATTCATCGCTCGATCACGACACTGATAGTGGTGCCCCGGCATATACTATGGCGTTCACGCTCAACTAGTAATCGTAATTAGTCAGATTAAACTAGCTAGTCTGGCCAGCCCACACCAACAACAATCAAACAACGAGATAAGTTAAAATGCATATAAAATCTTCATATTTTATATAGTGATAAAACTAAGTCAACCTGCCAACGAATAACCACACCAGGCCACTGCAACTAATTAGGCAGGAGATATCGAGACAAACACAGAGAAAACTACAATAAGTGCGATGGCGGAGATATGGTGTCCTTAACCTGGACCATATGCTCGACGATAGGCCTCTTTTTTTTGGCCGTAGCCACAGTCTTGGCCGGAGCAAATTTCACGATTAAAATCTCTATCTCATTCAGAACCGACGTCTTAGTCGTCACTGCCTCTCTAGCCAGCGTGCATTCCCAGTCAGGAATGACTTTACCGGCCAGCATATCAATTTTCTTGGCTGAACTATAAAAAGTGGTAAAACAATATCTTAGCTCTACAAAAAAAATAGCTAGAACAAAAAATAGAGGATAACCCGTCTCCAGTAGAACAACTATGAATACAAACTCAGCAAACGACAGCGATTATCAGTGCGTTCCTTCACCTTTACTATCTCACGTCTGTCAAAAAACTACAGATAGAACAGGGTTTCGTCGCGCCTAGGCCTAGAACCTCAGGCCATCCCAACCTCAACACGACAAAAAAAAATATCTCAACTGCTAATTCGCTTACCCCGAACGAAGAAATCAGGCCGAAAGATGCGTATTAAGATGAGCTGTACCTCCGTCAATAATCTAAAAAACGTCAGAATAATTCTTTCGGAAAACCGAGGCAACAGATAGCGATACTTCAATGCAAGCAGGGCGATCTTATCGGCCTTAGCAACCAAGCCACTGTTTAACAGTTCGACATATAAGTCGAATGAAACTGTTTACACCAACGAGACGACAAAGAATGTGCTTTCGAAGCGCTCTATAAAGGCCTCCATTGGATAACGCGTGGATACGTAACAATAGACCAAACTGCCTAACGTTAGGTCATCCAATAGCGATGTCAATTGTTAAAGTGCCATCGGTGAATGCCACACAGCGCCCAAGGTTCAGGCCATGCCGACATAAACTATGTATGATGCCTGAATAGCTGCACTTTTACTCCATAACTGCTCGAATATGGTTTGCACACGCTCTCAACACAACAGAACTAGGACTCAAGAGCTCCTAGCCCACTCGGGTAGAAGTCAATCCTAGAGTACTCTTGAATAGGTTTGATGTATTGGGGGTGTACAAATAACATCGAAAAAAATCGTTAATGCATAAAAAAATCATAGAACAGGTCAATTGATTCATCTTTAGTAGCGTTTGATCTTAACAATACTATATACATAAAAAAAACAATAGCGTATAACCGTGTTTAATAGACAGCTTTGGATAATCATATCTAGAATTATACCGCAATACTAGTTAAAAAAATACTACTTTATATAATATTACTAGACTACATTTAAAATTAGATATGTAGCCCATAATACTTTATGTTGAACTATTATATTCTAATGCCATAACAGAATCTAGTCAAAACACAAGTAAAACGAGCAGACATATCGTCCCAGCAGATAATGTACAATGGACAATTTTTATTATGCCACTACTCAAGCTGTCTACTGCGTTCAAATCCACTCCGACTGAATATCATCACGTATAAAATAACTGTCTATCAATTTTCAACATGTCAGCCCAACTAAAGCAAGCTTTATGCCTGGGAAAATATTTAGCTGGAAAAATATCCGACCAAGACGGTTAATTTTCTTTAATTCCAGACCGACTACAAAAGGTTCTCCATACCCCCTTGATATACTAGCCTCTCCCCTTAAGCGCCTAGCCGTAGCATTATATCTTTTGCAGCAAAGCCGATGCTATATAGCGTATTCTAATATTCCAAGCATCTACATATCTTCGAGCACGCCAGTGAGATAAAGTCGTCTATGAACGCGACATAGACTGAGATGGAATAAAAAAAGATAGTCTTGTCTATACGCGAGGTCCACTACTGCTATTACAAACTCTTTCTATTTCATAACTACCACATCCATCCACGCCATAATAAGCAAGTAAAGCTACACTTCCATAGCATTCATCTATGTCGGTCTGGAATATCGACCAGATAGCTTGTTATTCACGAGTTCCACGCACACGCCTGCGTGGGGTCTAAGTGTAAGTCCAGGCTATGCCAGCTTGATTCAAAAAAAACTGCTAAGATGACTCCCCCACGAAAATTGGCCCACCGAAGCCAACGATATGGCTTCCCATCCTTTCTCTAATAAAAAAACTTTTCGTAAGATATAGATAGGGCTACAACTCTGATGATCGATCTGATTCCCAGTCAACCTATGTGGCAGGATAGACCTGCTGCATAGGTTGACTACTCTAGACAGCACAAACAGGCTGAGGGAACTGGCCTAATACGATCTAAAAATATTCATCAGCTGCCCCCCCCTTTGTGGCCGCCCTTAAAACTTTATACAGTTATGACCTGTCATTACTCAAAACTACTGGCCGGCGTACCTGTATTATAGGGACACACTGTGGACCTGCACGGACATGCTTTTTTTTGAGCTCGATGCTTAATACGTAGAACTAAGATGACCGAATTGGATATCCGTAATAATGCTCGATTCATGTGCTACAACTCTTACCAGACAATCTAATAGAATTCACGGCCGAACTACGGAGACTGTTGGCCGCATTGAACTGGTTCAAACTGATATAATTGAAACGTCTCTAACGCTACTGCAATTTCGACGAAACCTTTAGTAATTACTTTACCACCACATCCATCGCCATTGTCTAAGGATAAAATCCTGAATATCCCCTCCTACATCCCGGGCCTAATAATAAAATACCGAAAGAAGATATCTTATACATTTCAAGAACTACTTAGAATGTTGGGCTGTCAGGATCACAGTGCTGCATCTGGTCCAGTTGCTGGCCTTTCAAAAAAAAATATGTTACAATTCAACCCCCTTCACTGCACTGCCGCCTATAACCACATTTTTACTCCAGGCTGCCCAGCCTAAATCAAAACTAGCGGCTAGTGATGCCTTGGTTGTAGTCCCACGAGCCACGCTCACAGCACTTCAGTAACCAACTGGCCACCGCTCGCTGCCTTCCACCAAAAAAATTCTTTGAACTGCGACATGGTTTCGCCGAAAAATCGAGCTATGCAATTGCAGCTGTATCACGACAGTTAGACCAATGGGCCTACATCAAAGCAACAGACTGAGCCTAACTTTACCCATCTACTCGCCTGGCACAGTGTAGCGCTGAGATCTAATCCAGATAAAACTGACTTTCTTATCCGAGGCCAATAATCTAAGAATGTCAGTAAAAGTACACTCCTTGCCAAGGACACCCATTCCGACAACACTGGCAATACTTCATCTAAGACTTAAAAAATGACGACATCTGAGCTAGACCGACACTACGCGTGAGCGCATAATGCGAACATCTGCGCGACGCCTAATGGATCTTACGCGTAGGCCGGAAGTGCAGCATCCAACCTCCGCCCAAAACTCACCCACCGAAGTTAAGTTACTTGAGCCTACCACTAGATCAGTTCATTATCGCTAAGAACGGCTTATTCAAAAAAAAACTACTACTAAACACGGATATTTTAGAAGTAACTAACCTAGTTACTGTCTTAAAAAAAATAACCTTGCCGCATTGTGGCAACGCACAGCATCAAGCGCATTGTTGCCGAGAATATATATCGCTTCCGCCATGATCCCAACCGACACCTTAGTCCGGTTGAGCGTAACGTAGCTGCCAATAGCAGGACTGGGAACGATCTTGTGTTCGCTCGGATATCGCCGAGATGGCCACGGTATTCATGAATAACTATCTAGCGGATCATTTCGCTATTTCGAAGTATATATTGCCCTTATTGAACTGGGTGCCATCCTCTATGGTCGAAGTACTTGCTGCCGTAAATTGCTCCATGACTAGAAAAAAAGGTCACTGAACCACTCTCATTGTCCCTACCTAATCACCAGCTTTAACTGCACTATATAAGCATCAACCTCTTCAAATCTGAATCGTTTAGGCCTCATCAATTTTATCTCACACGGTGCGAAAACTCAAACTAAACTACTAATTCTAACGATACTACTTGATCCTTCGCGTTGTTACGTGAACGATAGATTGCAAAATAGTAAGTTAATAATCTACTAAAAATATTCATTTAATTCGCCCTAATCATGATCATCAACTCAGTAGGCGACTTCTTACTCACCTCGGTCTGTACCGCCGCAGTTAGGTCAGCTACAATACGGTACATGGCCAAATGTTTACCCGTACGAAATGCTTTGACTAAGGCCGGTTTAACCGAAATCGGCATACCCTTACCTTGCCAACTACCGGGCAAATCCACCACTAGACGATTCGGTCCTACCAAAGTAAAATGATTGACTGCTTTAATAGGTCGCTGAGTAACTACATGTAGGACAAGACTATCGTTAGTCGAGTCCATACGGAACTTAATAATACGATTGAGGCTATCTCTGGCCGTAGCCTTAACTTCGATCTTTTTCCAGGCAACGACTTTCATGTCTTTGGCCAAGACCTTAGTCGGCTCAGTGACGGAATTAACCTCGACCCCTATCTCCGACTTAGTTTTTGTCTTATTGAGTTCTGTCCTAGCCTGATCGGATTTACTAGGCTCGGCCTTAACTACCTCAGAGGACAAATCGCAGGGTTTGGCGCTCTGGACAACTTTTTTAGCCGCCTCTGACACTACATTGGCTACTGGTTGGGTAGATTGTTGAGGCATATCTTCTTTCATGATCTGTACGAGCTCATCAGAATTATTAGATGGGACAGCCTTGTCAGTCTGGGACGAAAACGGAGAGATCGGGGTCGAAACCTGGGACGCCGAAGCCTTATCCTCCTGGGAAATAAGAGCTGGGACAGACTGGATGGCCGGTAGCTGAGAGACAGAAACCGACTGAACTTTAGTAGCCTGGCCTGGCACCGGTACCGTAGTCGTACCCAAAACAGGCATCGTAATTGATAGCGGCTGAACCCACTGCTTGAGATGAAACTCATAGATCACGAGCCCCAATATACCAAAAATGATAAATACCAATAGCATATAGGTAACCTTTTTATTCATACTACGGCTCCCTTTGATTTTCAAGCCGGCCGATCCTTATGGCTGTTATCGATCGTCGGCTATATGTTTAAAAAAACAAATTGATTGCAAAGGAATCACCAGTGTACCACGTATATCACTCTATATTTTATTTTTTTTCCACCAATATCCAAGCTATAATAAATGCCTTGTTCTATCTTATAGGCATCTTATATATATCGATTTCCACTATACATCACCAGCTATTTCGCATATCTACGTATTAACCATAAAACTTTCTGTCTCCTAGTTATGAATCCAGTTTTGGCGCCGTAATCCTAAAGAAATACTACCGTCGTTGGTCACAAGATAATCTAGCCGACCTGCAAAGATGTTACGACTCAAAACTATACGTCAAAAAAAAATTTTACTCTGGCCGACGACTACGCTGCAATGTGCATTTCGCTCGGTTCGGACGGAAGAGCCAACTTGCTGCGCCTCCCTTTTTTTAAAAAATCCTCCAGGCTCTGACCAACCGCCACAAATATTTTTCCTTTTATAATATATCTTTTACACTAAGGCAAATAAATAACATATTCAGAGCTTGCGCTTTATCTAATAGTCTATAAACGGCATAAACATAAACTTTTGTGGCCTATTCAAATTCGAATCTCGATTATAGAGCATAGCCTGTAGACCCTCACTTCATACTGACATACCGCGATCGCAGCCACCCGTTATAGCCTTATGAGGTTCTTTAATGCCAACACTTATATCGGGAGACAATCGGAACCATCACTAACAAATTCGACGAAGCCAACCTGCCAGAGATCTCACGTCGTCGTCGGATGAGACCGCTCTGATCCAAGCCTTACGCTCGACACATATCCGCCAACACTAAAATAGCCACATAACTCCAGGCTTCCTTATCTACTCGACAAAACTACTGACAAAGAGATTCCAACAGGGAACAATTTATGTTAAACTATATCATTACTGAACAGGCATTTTTTCAAGACACGCTGCTCATATTTTTGGAGAGTACATCAATCTAGCCGATGGCCACTGCCGTGACATAAAGGAATGGCACCGGTACAAATACGCGACCTTGTTACCAAGGTGCTTTGTAAATCCAGCTGGCCTAAATCGTAAAAAATGATGAAAAACAATTCTTTTAAATCTTTAGATAAATCTAGATTTCCCAAACAATCGGTTATAACGCTGTACAAAAAAGCAAGCAAATTCTGGCCAGATAGGAAAGGAGCCGGGCCACAGCTTGCCCAAAGACACAGGCCAGCCACGATGCCGCCCCAGGACGCCATGGAAACTAACGATGACGCGATCTTTTCCAACGCTATGGTCGGTGTAATTCCTATGAATAACACCAAAGGTCGCAGCATACCCCAAACCATAAATAAACTTCAGACTTTCATCCTTGACTCAAATCTGGCCAAGGAACAGAAGGGCCAGGAGCAATTTCTGAATGCAGTTACGAGTAAAGTGGAGTTCAAATTAGAACACAAAAATGAATACTTCCAGGGAACTATAGCCGGCCTAGATTTTAAAGTACTCCACCGCCTCAAGACCGGTTTTTTTAGGCCAGAGGCCCACTTAAACCTACGCAGACAGAACACCAGGCAAGCTTGGCTGGCCTTAGCTACCTTCATACGCGAACATTATCTTTGTGGCCACCGCTGTCTACTGCTAATCCATGGCCGAGGCCTGAACTCCCCTGGGAGTTATGGTATCCTACGTGAGCGCGTCCAGTCTTGGCTGATCAACGATCCCCTCAAGCGGGTGGTACTAGCCTTCTGCACCGCCTTACCCCGCCACGGCAGTACCGGGGCCATCTATATCTTACTGCGTAAATATAAAAAACTGACACCCCCCCAGTTGGACCGATGTACTGCAAGCCTCAAACAAAATTCTGACTACAAAATATAGCCTTCCTTTCTCTTCATCACCCGCGAATCTCGACTGCACCGACAGAGATATATATCTAATAAAAGCTTATGAAACGCATCAAAAGCCAATCACCATTAACCAGTCTATACTCGTGTCTCTGGAAGGACATTCGATAAAAAAGCTGGGGCAACCGACTCATGGTCCACGATATCTTTAAAGTATAATATTACAATCTAAAAAGTATCTGAACCATATATAAGTTCGCCGCCAGCTCCATAACCTGAACCGCCAGCCAGCCCAACATCGCATTCGGCAGAACCAGTTTGACTTCGCCTCGATTCAAATGTATAAAAAAATTACTCAAACAAAATCAAAAGAACGGTATAGGCAATACGTAAAAAGCTCCCGGTGTTAATGGTAATCCCTTAAACAGAGAATCCGATATCGAAGGAGACGGCCCAAAAATTGATGCAAAATGACTGCAATGTCACTTGTTCTGTTTAACGCATATCTCTAACTAACCAGGCTCCAATCGTCGCGAGATGACTATGAGACTTACAAAAGAATATCAATAGCGCTAAAAAATCACCTAAAAATCTAGCGAGAAGCAGGTTCTACCCCCATCAAGCTCCAGCTCACGAGCATAATGCACAGAATATTCAAAAACGATGCAAATTCAATAACTTAATTGTGCTGTTAAAGAACTTTTATAGTATCCTGTCACATGGATTATCTGCTATCGCCGTGTACTTGCCTACTGTGCTCGTCGTGTAGTGTAGAGAAATATAGTCCATCCGGTAGCCTTTAGCTTTTAGGCCATGGACATCACGATCTAATTCGAAATCCGATATACCTTAAAACAAACGTCCAGCTTATCAATAATATCGACGTATCCCGTACCTAAGTTGGAAGGTGATAGCTATATTGTTGTACCCCTTCAACCAGCGCAAGATTGTGCTGCGCATTAAGGCCACCCTCAAATAAAATATCTCTTAATCCAATAAAGGGTAAGTCATGGAGACCACCAGACCGACCAATTCCCTCAGACCGGATTGAGCATTGAACTCGATGAGATCGGCTACTACATACTCACCAAAATAAACTAAAATTAAGCTAACAGCGCAAAATTTCTGACTTTTAATCAAGTCTATGCGCTAATATTGTCAGATACTCTCCAAAAAATATCCTTTAAGCTAGGTGCAGTTATGGTTTCGAACATTACAGCTGCATCGTTGATACTCACGTGCAGTGGCTATGTAACAATCATAGCGCTTAAGATCAACGAGCACCTCTCGCATCCTTCATTAGTCCTCGAGTTACGACAAGAGCACCTTCCTGCGCTGCATGAACCGCATGAACGACCTCATCCTCGTAGTCCAGGCAAAGGGCAAAATGATCCAAAACAGCCAAAACATCACGCATCCAAAATCAATATGGTCGCACTACGGCGCCGGATAAGCATCGTCTTCCAGGAATCCATACTCTTTGTAAATCTACCTTCAAAAATACAATCTATGTCCTGTATATGAATTACGTTTCTGATAAGATCTTTCGTCGCCGGCCTTATAGAGTAGAGCCTCATCAGAGCCACCACCAGGATAAAATTAAGGATCAGCTGCACGACTCGACGCTGAGATTCTCCGATAACTAACAGCGGCGGATGTGTATTGTCTGCGCTCTGACTGTAGAGCCGTAGTTGCTGCTCATTAAGAAATCAATTTCATCCATATAGCCACACAAAAGATTTAGAAACCCATCTACGCGATCTAGATAAATATACCATAGTTATTGTCACTCAGAACATGCGACAGGAGAGCAGCATCTCGAATGTTTCCAGCTTATTATGCGTAGTCCGGCGTATTAAAGTCAATAATACTAAATCTGTATTCATCCGGCCACTATACAAAAAACTAAAAATTGTGTCATCAGCCACTTCGGCTATTTAGAGGAACGTATTCTATGGCATGAGAAGTATTTTTTTACCAACAGCCAAAACATTTAGAGCACAAAAAATTAGAAATAACTACGCGCTCTAAAAAAAAGTATATGCATTAAAGTCATCTACGCTCTGTCTAACTATAAAGCTGAGTCGACCCAAAAAATCGTCGACAAAGAATACGCCATTAACTATATTAAGCGTAAAAAGTAGTGCTTTGTCCATAAAACTAATAGCCTTGGACTAGCCCGTAACCCATGATCTACGCTTCATCATCAACGCCATTCGTATCATCATTAACCTGGAATAGTTGATAGACGAGGCTGTAAATGTCATCGTTATGAGCCCATGGTCTCTCCAAATCGTCCATTCTTTACCCACACCGCTACAGCTGGAGAAGTCTTATAACACCCATTCTAGCGCATATTTGCCGCCGCGATCAAACATTTCATAAAATACGATACTGGCCAATCCTCCCAGGTCTACGGCTTATACCAACACCACAATGCCATTAATATCCAGATCCTCAAAAACGCCCTATAGAGAACATGCCCACCAAAATACCATTGCCACCGAATATTCGATATATATCCTCATTATATAAGCCTTCAAACGCATTGGCGACCCATCCACAAATATCACTCAAATTAATGATCTCCATCGCCAAAGGCGAAGAACATAAAGCGTTGGTATGCTCTAGAATAACCCAGCGGGTAGCTTACGTTTTAGACAAAATAAAGCTAAATAAAATACAAACAATAAAAAGCCGCGTCAGACCCCCCCCGCCAGCTATAACACTGATCGCCAGGCTCTCCCGACACAACCACCATCGGCGGCTCATTACAATCTTACTTAGGATAGCAAGGAACAGACCGCGTAGCATCCTGAAAAAACATAAAAGTAGCTTCGTACTTAACAAGACTGAGTCACGACTTTTTTTTCATAACATCGGCCAGAGTCTGGAGCGAGGTGTCATCACTATCAGAAAAAATAAAAATCTGCTTGGATCGCTGCCAACACATCACTCTATCGGCCTGACCCAGTGACAGCGCTGTGTTCATAAAACTCAAAGTCAAATACGCGCATCTCCGTGCCCCGCCAAAAACGACCCAAACCGAGATAGCTGTAGCCTGTAGCCTTAGAATAATGGCACACGAGATGGGAAAGGCCAGACCCCAACTATAGAATAGGTCTATAAAACCTACAATGAACTCAAACAAGTCATGAAGGTTAAGTTCATTATCATACGGAAAATCTTCACTACAGGCAATCTCCCATATATATATCCGGTCATGGTCTTTATACACAACTGCAAGGCTATGGTCAGCTATCTAGATAAGAAGGACAACCATTACGCTCGCTTCCTGAGCACAGCCCGAGTGCTATGGTCCTCGTGTTCGACGGCGAACTTAAGCATACCCGAAACTTCGCCGTAGAGCTCGCATTTTGAAAATATGCTATGAGCACTCCAAGTAGCCACTTAGCTATGGTCGACAATGGCTATCCTACGCGAGAAATTTATGCACCTCATCAACCGTGAACTTCCTGCCGCTTAAGGAGCAATACACCCAGCCACGAGCAAGTCTTTCCGGCCATGGCGAGATTCTGGCTCTCCACTGATACTCTGAACATGTACCCTTTTCATATAGGCCACATCACGGCCATATTCTCTTATGTCTGCAAACCCCTAGCTATCTCAACACAACTTAATATACTCATGATTATTTAAGGATTATACCGAAGTGAACGAGACCGATACCTTCACAACTTTAATCACAAAATACAGTTATTTTTTGCATCTACAGGCTAATAAACTGGCTAAAATACTGCCGACATGCTCAAGTCTATGCTCGCTCACACTTTCAAGTATCAATCCGTACAGCTGTTCGACTTACTAGGCGCCCTAGTAGGGACCGATCTGGAGTGCCACGGACCAGAGCTGCGGCTGAAAACGATGCCATCGGAAGGTATAGTGGTGGAGCTATGCCAATACTACGGCTCGCAGACTTCGCTACTTACTCATAAAAAATGACGCATCCCTAGCTATGGATCTATTAAAGAACATCTGATGCGTAACTTCATAATTTTTTTGTGAGGCATATACCGACGTGGTTATCGACCCACCCATGTCTACCTGCGGATGATCAAAATCAAGGCTAAACAGTGCTTCTCCCCCTAGGCACTGGTATTATCAACCCACCCTTAGCAATTTTGGTCCACCATGGTAGCCGACTATGACGTAGACGAGACATCAAAGCCTTAAATCCCAAATTAAAAGAATACATTGAATCTCTTATCAAGGTGTTGGATCATCAAAATAGTGCCCTATAGACTGACAAAACAACGGCCGTTCGTATTCATGTATGACGACTATCACGCGAGGAGGAGAAACTCTTGGGCCTGTAATATCAAGATCCGAATAAAATACCCCGGGGAATAGGGTTGCAGCCGGTCTAGGACGACCCAACCATACACAAATAGCTGATCCTCGGAGCATATGCCGGAGATATCTTGGACAAATACGCCGCCACGCCTAGTTTAAGCCCGGGCAAGGAGCGACCACTGTGGCCCAAGAAAAAACTTTATTCATGAAAATTTAAATGATATACAGAGCATTCAATGCTACCATACAGATCTTGAGCGCAGATATCAAAAGCGGCCAGCTACATAACAGTTCGGGGTGAAGAACCAGCGCTTAAAAACCCCGATTATCTGCTTTGATATGGAAACTATATTCAAAAAAAATCGCTGTAGACTCACATTCAAATTATCCTAGAAAAAAAATAGAACAATAGCTGAACTATCAACCATGGAAGCACGCTAGACCATCGTACTCCACCCTCTACCGCGAACACTCAGCTCTTGCTATCCAATGAGAACCACCCCACGCAGAATACCTCCTGCATGAAGAAGATGTAGCTGATAATCTATACTTCATGGTTCTGAAAGTTACTAAATAGATCAAGATTGCCGAGCACTGTCTGAATGACTGTGACCTGTGATACATCGAGACCATCAAAGACTGTGACAACTATATCGATAGCCTGAAGAGTGTCATTGAGGCTGCTTTTTAGCCATACATCGATAGGTCAACCTTGGTAGATGTACCGAGGACGTACTAAGAGCTGCCAGCATTGTAGCCGGCAATTGAGAGTATGTCGCAGAATTCACTGTAGTATTGTATCCCAGTTATGAAATAATTGAACTTCTTGCGCCCTTACGAATCCGACTACTTCTTCCGAGAAATCATCGCTGTTATGTAGTCTACAAAACAATCGTCCAAATCTTGCACTACCTAAGATAGACTGACGATGCCCTGGTGAATATATGAGAAGCGGTCATATTAGCTGCTGTGGGGAAAAAATTTAAGATCCACTAATATGAGACGTTGCAGGAGACCATATCGCGCTCCGGCATGGCCGTGCCTAGTCTCTGAGGTCAAGTTCCAAGACGACTCTGGGCTAAAAATGTAGACTCTTACGGGCCAATGGCCAGTAAACGACAAACTCTTTAAAGAAAAAAAGGAACATAAACTATTGCAGGAAAAAAATATTATCCAGTTTGAGGTAGTTCTTCCTAGTCTACCCTCCAATGGACTTACCCAACAATAAAATCAGCCAGATCTCTCTACTTCTGGAACTCCTAGACAACTGCACCTTCTAGGACGTAGCCTTAGCCACACAGGAGATAGTTGGTAATACTATATCCCTGAAATCAAACAACTATATCCCAAGTTTAAAATTAGACCAGAACGCCAGGGCCAGTGCTCGGAGACTACGTAATCCAAATCGCAACGCATCTAGACAATTACGATTACGAAAATAAACGCATCTACTATATGGACCTATATCACTCCCACCACGATGACCCCCTACAAAGTATTTCTGTACTATTTACTTCTCTGTTCCGACTGCCGGCATTCGGTGCCCATTTGAGCTACCGACTAAATTAGCTTACTCAACAACTAATGAGCTTTATCAGAGCCTATACCCGAGAACATGGAAATATGTCATCGACACTCGGCTAGTCTTAGGTCTAACGCACAACTAGATTGCTTCCACCCGTTTTCTAGATACATGAAAATTTTGCCACAAATATGCTATTTTGCGACCGCTACCTGCTCAGCCAACTAGTGAACCACCGCAGACGGACTTGGAAAATATTTATCCTGCGCTAGGATATCCTTGATTATTATTGAAAATATCAATCATGACAGCGAAACGCGTGGCAGTCATCAATGTGCCCCCCCCCGGCGGCTAGTCCTCAAAGCTATTGTCCGATACCATCGACCTACGTATAAACTTCTGCTGTCTTATTGGATCCAGCCAGCCTAGCGCTCAACTTTGAACGTAGCCGACCCTAAGCAACACCCAAAATAGCCAAGGTCTGGATCTGATAAAATTAGACGCGTTGGTCATCAAGAAAACTGAACCTTACTACTTCCCATACGTATTTGAATATATATGGAAATATTACGCTTTTTAACTATGCCCAAGGATTTTCCAGCCTTTTCCGTCCTCTGCAACCACCCTACAGGTCATTATCCGTCTCTCCTATGTTGTGGTGTGAAACTACGCACCGGCAATATTCCCTTGCTAACCACATGGCTACTGAGAATATAGAGGAAGGCCATGGCCTTTGTAAAACGTTATAAATTGACGATTCTTAAGCCCATATACTCCACTAAAGCCCAGGTATAATCATGATATAAACAGGTATAAAACCCAATACGACTTGGAAACCTTCCGTTATTAATCTGGCCCACTATGCTCAGACTCTCTTAAGGCTGGACTTCACCTACTTATTACAAAATCTAGATGTACCACTAGTCTTCGAAGTTTCGGCTTCCAAGATCTACTATGGGGCTACGACATCGACGCCACCACACTTTTGCCGAGCATGTACTATAACGCCTAGAATGACCCCTGCAACTAATTGCCTCTCTGTAGATGCCAGCCAAATATCTACACCGTCAGTATAGCTATAGCCCAGCGCCAAGCCTATGTACACCACCGCCCCCAAACAAACTCCCGATCACACCCCCCCCATATCTGCTATTCGACCTTGCCAGATACCGCCTACGTGTCGCCTCGAATTCCCCTGACTCTTATGGAGATCTTGGCCTATTACTATGCTGAATATCTAGTCTATCCAAAAAAACTTCCAATAACCCCTCTACACGCCCTAATCCATATACTGGAGGATAATCCCTGAACCAGGCCGCCTAGGGATTCATACTCACTTCTTAGTTCCCTGGCCCAAACAGGCCCTTAATTTTGGTTAAAAAGCATTAAGAACGAATATGTCAGTCGCTCGTATATAGATGGTACGCAAATAACGTACCGTCATGGTCTTTTGTTAGGAGATGAAATATATAACACTATCAGTCCATGCCGAAACTACCTGAACCAGACGATTATTCATATCAGTTAGTTGCAATATTGAATGGCTAGTGGTTTAGGGGAGGGGACGCTCCTATTTAACAGGACGACCACAAGTTGACCTTTAACCAGAGCTATAGACTTCATAAGCAATAACCAGCTCATAGTTCATCAGGTCAGACCCCCCGAAGACCATCGAAATCCAAATATAACCCAACCAGAAAGAATCAAATCGACCATACATTAAATGATAAATATCCCTTGGTCAATCTCAGCACTATCATTTATACACCCAGTCTGACCGGATTGCTCCTTCAGACTGAACGTAGCGTCTCTGGCTATTTAACTCATGGCGCCCTATGACGGTTGGAGCACATATACGACATGACCATCGATGCCTATTGCGGTCCAGTTGGGCCGCCTCCGGTGCAGCCCGATTAAAAGACCTAATGCCCCTCGACTGGAAATGAACCACCACCTATTGCACCAGAACTTGATAGGCCTGTCCCGGCAACGGAACCTGCTGGCAAATTATTGGAAGCCCATAATCCTGTTCTGCGACCCAGTCTCACCACCATTAATCAAAATAGCAGCCGATTAAGTCTAAAGACAACTAACTGGCCTGGCCCTACTAGCCCGCTACCCAAGCTATATTCTCATTGACTAAGTCAATTTTTACCGTCACGGCCCAACACACCATACTATAGGGCTGTTAACAGCATTTTCTTCAAAGAAGAACTACAATGCCTTACCTAACCTTATCTCACACAGTAAAGTTACCAGATCCGATGAAGCTAGAACGCTTCCGACGCGCACCAAAACTAGGGCCGCGTCTACTCTTCTTCAGCGGCGGTACAGCCCTGCGTGAACTCTCCCAAGAACTAGTGCATTACACGCACCGCTCAATCCACATCATAACCCCTTTCGACTCCGGGGGAAGTTCAGCCCGACTACGAGAGGCCTTCGGCATGCCCGCGGTGGGAGATATACGCAACCGGCTCATGGCCCTAGCCGACTGTAGTCTGGCAGGTAACTCGGAAATTCTAGAATTATTCAGCTACCGCTTCCCCAAAGACGAGACTCCCAAGGCGTTATGGAGTCGCCTGGCACGACTGCTCTCAGGTAAGGACCGACGCATGGCCCGAGTTCCCTACTACATACGCCACATCGTACAGCAGTATCTAGAGTTCCTGGCCGAAGATCTGCCTTCTGGATTCGACCTACGAAACGCTAGTGTAGGCAACTTTATCTTAGCCAGCGGGTACTGTAGTTTCAAACGGCGGTTGGACCCAGCAATCTACTTTTTTGCTAAACTAGTGGAAACGCAGGGCATAGTTCGGCCGGTGCTAGAAAACAACCTGTACCTGGGGGCAGAGCTAGAAGACGACAACATAATCCTAGGGCAACATCGATTGACTGGCAAAGGCACAGCGCCCATTGGCCAGAGTATCCGACGTCTATTCTTGTCCAAAAGCCTAAATAAACAGGAACCAACCGTACCAGCTATCCCGAAAAGGCTAGCCAATCTCATTGGCGGCGCAGATCTGATTTGTTATCCGCCCGGGAGCTTTTGGACTAGCATAATAGCGAACCTCCTTCCGGCCGGGGTAGGCCAAGCAGTAGCTATGACAAACTGTCCCAAAATTTACGTGCCCAATAGCGCCCCTGATCCTGAGCAGGTAGCGATGACTCTATCCAAAAGTGTGAACATACTGCTAGCGACCTTACGAGCGGATTGCAACGTAGATGTGCCCACCGAACAACTACTCAATGTGGTATTAATTGACGGTGAGCATGCGACCTCGCTGCGGCCGGAGCCAGCAGAAATAGACTGGCTGGCTAAACAAGGTATCACAGTAGTAGACCTACCCCTCAGCTCCCAACCTCGCGCGCCCTGGATAGATGGCCGGCGACTGGCCAAGGCACTATTGTCGATAGTATAAAGGCCTGCCCGCAGGAACAAAGTATAGCTAGCCGGTGGCCTATGGCCACCCGGTAACAAAAAATCCGTATTTTATGACTCCCCACCGATGAGTCCTTTAAGGATTGTTTCGTGTTCAACCCAATAGATGAGCTCTAAGACGTACGAGTCGAGTATAAAAAATGGATATTTAATATAATACTTAAATTAAAACTAAAACGGCTGGCTTCATCCGACTCAACGTCGCCGCTGTAGCACTACCAGCCCGCCATACGGGACACGGGCCACGTGACCACGGTCTGCTGCTCCACAAAGCCACATTGATTATCCAAAAGTCCGGAATAGGTCTCTATCCAGACGTTCTACGGCCGGATGCCGCTCAGAAACACCTCGCACTCCGCTTACATAGAGCCACCCACATAGATGTATTCTGTAAAAATTGGATTTGATGTCCTTGATATACAGCTGCTTCCATTTTTTTGTTTATGATATCCATACTTCAAACTACTAATTCCCGCGCCGGCAATAATTGTCCTGCATAAGCCATAGATAGGCCTAATATACCGGAATATATTTAATTCTGTATACTCCTCATATGTTCCTCTGCCATACAATGAAAGTTGAACTTCGGCACTAGTCCCTTACGCACCTGCTTTTATCTAGCCCACTGGCATCAGTTAAATCGCCATGACCCCAATCATAGACCCCCCCAAAAAAAACTACCCCGTTCTCCATGATGTTGTGCAGGACCTAGTTCCCAATAAAAATCTTGATAGAGATAGCTTATATCTTCCTCACCCATACCCACAACCCAGCCCATACGGTTGCCTAGTTTAAGCTATCCGCCCATCAGTCGCCCAGTGTGCTCAGATTGAGCACACTGTTAACCATGGTTTTCATGCGCCAGTACCAAAACTTGCAAAAGTTTACCACGACGTATTCTGTCACACTTCGCAGCCTTGAGGCATGTACTAGGCAATATCCATGTTGTAATTCTAAAAAAAATCATACTGCAGATGCGATCTAAAGCGCCTTGTGCCGCACGTCTTTAGTTTAGAGCTAGTATATAGATGAAAATAAATGTAGTCGACCAGGCTCACAGTCGTTCATGGATACGCCACAACTCGATGCCAGAGGATAGTATCAGCCAGACCACAGACGCACTTACAGTCCTGATCGTCCTACAAATTGCTGTCCAGCCAATAACCATAGAGTAAGGCCATATCAAAGACCACACAAATAAGGAATATACAAGCCACTAATGATAATCTTAAAGTATACATCCTCCAACGGGTACTACAGCCAAATATGCTTACGTATGGCCCCGAAAAAACGTGGCCGTACAGTTTTACTCACCCCATTAGAAAAAACATGAAAACCACAAGACCAGCACGATCATATAGAAGGGCTCCTTATAGTACTACTAATCATTCCGGCCCAAAGTCAAAAAGACCTTAAAAATTAAAATTATATCCTTAGGAATAGCCCTTAAGTAGTACTTTGTGAAACCTGGCAGGAAACAATCTTTACCCGTAGATACTATAAATATTAATATTAAAGGTACATGCTGACGCAGCTAGCTTTATGGCCGTCTCAGAGGACATCCTGTCATAAACAGCCGGATATATTCTAGCCTAGTAAAGGCTGAATAGTCATCGTTCAGGGCAAGACATTAGACAAAGGTCATAAAACGTGCAGTACCTTTATGTCACCGATGCCTAGTAGAATCTCCTACCATAACCACATCTCAATGCCACTGCTATAAATCAGGGTAGTAATCTATTTTAAGTACAGCGGGCTGTACCGTGTTGGTGCCAATTAGACAAAATCCAAATACGCTATACCTTTGGTTTTTCTAGACTTGAACGACCAGGATTTATTCTTGGAGATCCAAAAAAAGCAATCACCAAGTTATCCGAGACGTCTCAGTGCAGCCAGATACTGACCGATTTTAGTTGGTCAATGACCAGAATGTCTAAATCGCCGACGAAATAGACAAGGTCTGATGGATACCGTATTCTAGGCTAAAATAAGCCGCTACCAATCTACCAGCTTGACATTAAAAAAAAGAAAGTGATGGAAGCCTTGGAGTACAAATAGGCCTTGAGGCTCTGACGTGCCTATTTAATCCGCTCCAGGTAGAACTGATTGTAAGTCAAACCCTGGAGACTCTTCTGAGGTCCCTGACACAAGACGAAGACAGATTACCCCTCCCCGCCATAGCCGCTAGTTAATATATACGAAGAATTGCGTGATATCATCGTTCCTTAAAAAAATAGCAATATGGGCTAAATTCTATAATAAATCCAGCTTGATCGATAACCTAGAGATGATGACATAGCCGTGTAATGGATACATCAAAAAACTCTTTTATAAGAAAAAAACGCCTGCATCTTTGTCGGATAGTAGTAAATTGTATCAAATTAAATAATCTTAATTATTTCAAAATGTTAATTTCAAAAAGTCATTGACGTCATAGCCCTGCTTCACTACTAACAAGGGCTAGCCATACCTTACCTGACCAGGAGCTAGCCATGTCCAAGACTTACGAAACTTCTTACCTCGATAAGGCATACCAAAACCCCTACGGCTTCCTCGAAATCGTGGTCAAAGTACGCTTCTTGAGAGATGCAATGAATCCTTACCATCTAACACCTGAAGAGCATACTCTGGGATACGCTACACCAGACAGCGCTGGCGTTGACCTCAAGGCCTGTATAGTAGAACAGACGGAAATCCCAGCCAACAGCCGGCTAGCCATACCCACAGGCATTGCGGTTGAATCCCTGACTCCAGGTGTAGTCGGCTTAGTATTTTCTCGTTCTGGCCTAGGCACAAAAGAAGGACTAGTAGTCAGCCAAGGGGTTGGAGTCATTGATCCGGACTACCGCGGCGAAATTATTGTCTCTCTGCTCAATATTTCGGCTGAGCCACATACAGTGCAACACGGTCAGCGCATCGCCCAGCTCGTATTCTTACCCTTCTTCCGAGCGCTGCTTCTGCCCGCGGAAAAACTTTCATTCACGACCCGTGATATCGGTGGCTTCGGCCATACCGGCACCAAGTGATCTCCTAATACGTTCTACAAACTCAGCCCCACCCCATAACTATAGGGAAATATCTTATGTCCCGCTTCGAGGCTCTCAAGGCACGGGAAAACCAAGCCGTCTGCAACACCTACAGCCGCTATCCTCTGGCCGTATCACGTGCTTCAGGCTGCCGTCTCTACGATCTAGATGGCCGTGAATATGTAGACCTGCTAGCAGGCATCGCCGTAGCCAACCTCGGCCACTGTAGGCCCGAACTGGCACAGATAATGGTCGAACAAGCGCTTAAACTTGTGCACGTATCCAATTTTTTTTACCAAGAAGAGCAGATAGCGCTGGCCGAGATGCTCAAGGCTACCTGCCACGCAGACAAAGTATTTTTTTGCAACTCTGGGTCTGAAGCCAATGAGGCCGCGATCAAGCTAGCCCGCAGGTACATGCAGATCGTGCGCGGTCGGCAGGCATATGAAATTATCACTCTGGAAAACTCCTTCCACGGCCGCACTTTAGCAATGGTTGCAGCCACAGGTCAGGCTAAAATAAAAGAGGGCTTCGCCCCTCTGCCTAAAGGCTTCGTCACCGTACCCTGGGATAACCTGGACGCTATGGCAGCAGCTATCAACCCCAGAACTGCCGGAATACTTGTAGAGATGGTCCAGGGTGAAGGCGGAGTTCGGCCCATGACATCCGAATATGCTCATGGTCTAGCTGCCCTATGCAAAGAACGTGATGTGCTTCTCGTCGTGGACGAAATCCAAACAGGCCTAGGCCGATGTGGCCGTTTCTGGGCTTTCCAGCACTACGACATAAAACCAGATATCTTCACTACGGCCAAAGGCCTGGCTAACGGCCTGCCTATAGGTGCCATGCTGGCCACGGATGAGGCAGCTCGCGGCTTTACCCCTGGCAGCCACGCTACCACTTTCGGCGGCGGCAGCTTACTGGCGGTTATAGCGGCCAAGACTGTAGAGCTGCTGATGACCGATGACTTGCCTAGCCGAGCCGCTGAACTAGGCCGCTGGGCACAAGTCCGCTTTGCACGCATCCAGGCTGCCTTCCCAGATAAGGTAGTCCAGATACGCGGATTGGGTTTACTACTGGGCATTGAATTGGCATACCCAGGCCATACAATCTGTTCGGCCCTACTGAAACACGGCTTTATATGCAACCTGACCCAAGAGCGAGTGCTTCGACTGTTGCCGCCATTGACCATCCCCAAAACTGATCTGGAAGCTTTTGCCGCCACCTTGGAGTTCCTTCTAGCTATTACGAGCTCATAAGACACATCAGACCTTAAGTAGTTTGACTAAATCAACCTTTGACAATCGACCGACACGCACATAAATGAAATCCGGAAAAAAATAATTATCAGTAGAATAATAACGATAGGAGTAGACGGATATTGCCCTTCCAAGAATGGCACATTGAGATATGAAGAATCAGATATTTTGTCGAATTAGTGGTAGTCAAGCTTTAAATTAGCGTGATGTCTTCATGATGTCCATTCAACCGGCAGATATTTAGTGATATGATGGTTTATGAAAAACGTTAGTTACATGTTCACCAACTCCATAGATGACGCCAAAGATTTAAAGGTTTATCAGATATCAGGGCATACATAAACTAAGCCACGACTTCTCCCAGATCGTACTCGATCTCCCTGCCGACAAAATCACCATTAACTTCATTGCTTGATCTACTCTAATCTTTTGAAAGCTATTACTGAAAAACCCGGATTTTTATATTTTATCAGACAAAGATCCTGAAGACTAGAGCCGACTCTTTGCTTGAAAAGCCACGGATGTCTCGAAGATTCTTTTACCTTAATTATTCCCGGGCCATAGCCTGGCCCAGACCCATAGGCTATACTAACCGAATATCGCCACATATTCTGACAGCCTCGCGTTCCGGCGAATGTTACAAGTTATATTGTCATACCCGCTATACTTACCGCCCTAGGACAGCCAAAAAAAAATAGACTATTGAATCAAAATTTTCATGAAAAAAACGTACATTATCAAATCCATATTTAAATTTTACGATGTTCAGAAACGATTTAATAATTTTTTCACATGCTAAGGGCATGAACTAACACGTAGATGAAGGGCTCTATGTCGGCCATGCGGCCTATCTGGTTCGAGCGATAGTATCTATATTGTTTGAAGACAAAAAAATATCCTAGGATATAACTATAAATGACCTACGCACTGAGATTAAAATTGTATGTCAGCAGTTAAACTTCCTCAGCCTGCCGTTCTCAAAATAACACTAATATGGCCCAGCATAAATATAATAGGTAAAATTTAAAAATCTAGTAGCTGGGTCATGGCCTACAAGCGCCTGGCCAAACTCTCAGGCAACCAGCACAACTGGTAGTCATCCGCGCCTGACAGCCATTAGGCCCAAACTATACCCTTTAACTGGCCCACCAAGATCCTGGATCCAAAAGATGATCAAATATGCTAAGCCTCATGAGAAATTTTATCCAGGACGATATAGCCATGCTCTGAACGATACGTAAAGAATAACTTCGTCCGAATTGGTTAGGGCAGGTGATATTCGTGGACCGTTGGGAGGTCCTATGGGTAGCCTAGATCGACGAATTCTTCCTAGCTCCAGACACAAACAAACCAGACTATTTCTTAAAAAATTCTATAATATAAATCTTAGATGCAAGTCATTACCGTATACAGAAAAAAAATCGCATCCAGTACCTATCGATGAACACTAATGGGACGCAACCAAACCAATGACAAGAAGGAGTTGGAATACATAAAAAAACTTATGTCATGCCTGCTAATAAACTTCATGTTTGTATAAACAATCAGGTCATGGCAGACAAAATCTAAAACATTAAAATAATAGAAAGCTCATATGCGACGTAAAAAGCTCTGTGATCCTTTTCTGCTACATCAACAAAAAGACAAAAATGATTCAATATAATACGTAAAAAACTATGGCTAGTAAACTAGGAGTAAGTCTATGAATCAAGCCAGTAATCTCTGCCGCACATATCCCCACCCATCTAGAGCTCGGCGGATATAACTCACCGCTACCATGAAAAACATATGAAAATGTAATGATATTATAGGCTTATCAGCCATCTACATCATAGATAATTCGAAAACTCTTAGTCACAAAAGCAGCAATATAAAGAACGCAATATATCTAAAAAAACAATAAAGCTGATATAATAAGTGCTCTACTATAAAATATTCCCCCTCGAAGGCTACACTTAACCTTTTCTAACACTCAAACAAAGCAATACCAAGGCTATGGCTACAGACCCGCCCTACCATTTGTCCATCCCAAAAAAAAACTCCAATAAAAACTCAAGGCATGATAATCGTAGACGTTTTTCGTATCGTATAAACCTTATACCATGAGCATGCTCATAAAACGACAACAGGATTACTCAACGGTGTGAGCTGAACCTCGCAGACCTATAGAGGCAGCAGTGAATATCAGAAGACCTTGCGACAATTGGCTCGACAAGAGCATCAAGTGCTATTTGCCCCTGGAATACAAAAAAATAATCTAGCCTTAGCCACGATCTGGACCTAACGACGTCATATCGTATATGACTATACCAACATAAAAACGAAGCACATGGCCATACCTACACTCCATTTTTTGCACTTGAACTACCCAGAACCATCCAAAAAAATCTTAGCAAACAGTCTCCATAGCCTACAATTATAACCAAAAATTCTCAATTCTAGCAGGATATTATCCTGGCCCTAAAGATAGCTATGGTCTCCATTATCCTAAAAAGACTTATTCTTCAGCACAGCTATCTACGCGCTTAAATCTTCTATGGCCAGCCAAAGTTCTGAAATAGTGCAGCCTGACCTAAGCCGAGTTTTTTTTACATGGACCATGGCTATCTTAATGTATACCGCGCTCTTTATCATCGAGGAACTACATCTGATATTTTCGCCACTACTAAGAACTAGCTGAAGTTCTCGCTGACATACAACCTATTACTATAAGGCCGCGACCTATATTGCCCTACTCAGACCTTCCACGCCGTCATATCGCTATATGTCACAGCTGCCCACTATATAAAGCTCCTCGCTTAATCATAACCCTCGGGAGCCTAAAACTCAACAATATGGCGTAGTAGATCAAATCCTACACCTTCTACAGCTTCTTAAGTCTTGTCCATCTTTACACCTATCTTAATCTCCTTCGTCATCACTTTATATATAAATACTCCATGTGTAATATCACAGACTTAAGCATAATGAGAAACATAATATTTTTTTGCCATCGTTCTAAAAGAACTTCGGCTATTCTTCTCATCACGCCCTATTGGCAAGGTACGATATCGTCCTAACTACGCCACTGGCTACGAGCGATATTTTCTTTATATTCTGGTTGAAATTCAACGACCCAACACCACAAAACAAATACTATTGGTTCAAATAGTTAGCCATCGTCTGTATCGAGAGCATCCACAATACTCAGTTACCCATGCTCATCATTCTGGTCCTATCCATATTTTTTTCGACTATATCCTGCTCGAAATCATTGGATCAATCATTTCCTGTATAATCCTCCACCGATATCTAAACTGACGAAATCGTATACTTAATCGTGTTCACTTTGCTAAAATAACCGGAGGCTATCTATAACACTAGGCTCAGTCAGATCCAAACTATAATTTTAATGATACTGTCCTAGGCCCTACACAATATGGCCTTTCCTTTGTCAACTAATTTATCACAGCCAGCGACACCTCCCTAGCCTCTGTTATCGACATACCTAAACTGACTCAAGGAACATCCCAAATCAACAACTAAGAACTCGCCGCGCCAACTAAAATCTTCTTTATTGTCATAATCAAATACTAAGAGTTACAAGGACCCGGACGGCAACAAGTCTTCCGTCTCCCTTAAAGGATAGCCCAGCCGACGAAACCACAGGTGCAAATGCTTGGCCGCCTACCGACCCAAAAAAAACTACTCAACAGCCGCAAGGCCATAGTGCAAAGGACTAGACCTTAATCTGGTACAAACATTTCTACCTCGATGTTCTCCATACTGCGAGGACTGTTTTGGTTCAAGCCCCCTGGATAAAATATACCCAGGACGGGGTCCAAGGATACACATCCAACCGATATCAATCACAAAGATGGCCTTCGCACTGTCCGTCAGCCAATGCGACCATATCTGGATTCGTTCTTAGGCCCTACTTTGACAGGAACGACTAGATAGTAGGACAAATTTTTAGACCTAGGCACGGTCATAAGTATCCTGTTTAATATAATAAAATTTCATACTCTACTTAACCCAACCTTAATAGATCGCCTGACTCTAATCAACTTTCGGATCCTCTTCAGAATTTAAGATACCCAGACCGACGCTATAGTAACTGCCTACTACGACCTAAGCCTACCCGAGCCCCAAATACTCTAACCCGTAACGAATGGGTTGACCCAAATCTAGACTTAACGCTCCCCTTACTGCCCATCCATAATATCCACATATTTATATTTTAAATCGACCTAGCGACTTGTCTGTACTAAATAGACGAACTATACAACGGACCATGAATAGCGACCTGCTACTCCGGATGTACAAGGCCATGTTGGTAGCTTTAGGGCCAAGCGGTTGGTGGCCTGGGGAAACTCCTTTCGAGGTAGTAGTAGGGGCACTACTCACCCAAAATACCAGCTGGGTTGGAGTCAGTCGAGCCATCGTTGCCATACGCAAACGAGGCCTACTTACCCCCCATGGTCTGGCCGCCTTGCCCGAACCAGAGCTGGCTGAACTAATCCGGCCGACCGGCTACTTCCGGCTCAAAGCCAGCCGACTAGGCCACGTACTACGCTACTTGAAGGCCTCCTGCGACTTCGATCTGAATCGTCTAGCCGACTATGGCAGAACTACCCACGGTCTGGCCGCCTTACGGCTAGAATTGCTCTCAGTCAATGGTATAGGCCCCGAAACCGCAGACAGCATCCTCTGTTACGCCCTAGATCTACCGAGTTTCGTGGTGGACGCTTATACGCGTCGGATCTTGCATCGCCACGGCCTAGCGCTCGAAAATACAAACTACAAAGAACTACAAGACGACTGCATGGCTGCCCTACCCAAGGACGTCCAACTATACAACGAATGTCACGCCCTCATAGTACGCACGGCCAAGACTTGGTGTCATAAACGAACACCACGCTGCGATAGCTGCCCCCTGCAACCATTCTTGAAGTCATAGCCACGCTCCGAGCCGCTGGATACATTACATACTGCCGATCTTATTAATCTATTTTTTGCTAAAAATCACGACTGGCACTCCATCCGTCCTAACCACGGAATTGATCCAAAAAAATAAGCCAAGCAAACAAGCCGTTGCTCAGATCCGCCAGCCTAAAAAATATGCCATAACACCAGCTCTAGCCCACAATTTAATAAATCAACCCAGCCATAACCAAGATTCTAGGTGTATGGTAAGGTGGCTGAGCAGAAAAATATTACTGGCCGGCCTTAAAAAAAGGGCAAGATACGTGACCGTCGTATATCCCTTTACGACCAACGCAACACGACATGATTAAACTAAATTCAGCCCACGCCTTGTAAATGGTTTACACATAAGGCTTGATCCTCCAACGCGGACCGAAGTCTGAAGGTCCATCCAACAACGATAACCAAACTAAAATAAGTTGGGCCGCCTTGGATCAGAAATAGAGATTACTTGCTACGCCCTCGAAAAAATTAGAAAAAAGTCTGGGCTATCAAACATAGGCTGTCAGTTGGAAGAATACATAAAACATATGCAAGAATTAGAATATAAGTCCTTGAGCGGCTACCGACAATAAAATATGGACAAAGACGTCTTGTTCAAAATCCAGATCACATTAATATAGCAGCTGGACTAAGCCCGCTCAGCTAAAAGAATCAGCAAGAGGCCCTGCAGCAGCAATGCGGAATTGCAGAGGACTTCAACTATAAGCTCCAGCTAGGGCAAAAACGACCAAAAAACCGAAACATAACCAAAAAAAACTACACACCCAGGCCGACAATAACCATAAAAGGCCACAAAGGCTAACCCGTCCTATGGCCAACTAAATCGACTCCCTGAGCAGGGGGAATTTCATACATCAGAACGGTCAAATAATCTGTCTGGTACGGAAAAAAAAGTCAAGAACCGCTTTTAACTCGAGGCCAAGCCGCCAGTATGCAGCCTAAGTCTGACTATATCTCCAAAAAGTCTTAAGTCGTGATCTGGGGCAAAACTGTACATAGCGACATACTACGTGAGTTCAGCCGTATTGTCGTCATACTACACCAGAAGAACTATTACATCCCTATACCTAATGGAAATATAGCAACATAAAAAAATAAGGGAATCGTGGAAACTGACCGAAAACTAAGGGCAATCCGGCTTATGTCTCAATGTGCATCGCCTGGACGTGTATTTTTCAATTGCGCTTCCACTGGAAATCGATTAGCAATAAATTTTAAATTTGAAGCAATTCGTGCATAGTAATCTATCTTGCCGAAGGATTTTCAGATAAATCATTTGGATATGTAAAGATTTTATTCAGTATATGTGACTTACATCAGGACAGTGAGGTCCTTTTCGTGCACTATATTACTCCGACGGACCGAAATGGACCTTTAACATTCGGACCAAGCAGATCGAATAAAAACTCGAATTTTTATGTTATGGCATACCTGCCCCGTTCAATCCGGGCTATTCCACCGTGCCCGCCCAATAAGGCGTGATTTTTCAGTATGCCCACCCGGAGGCAGCCATGCGTTGGACCCTAATTACATGCTCATTCATTATCTTCGCCACCTTGACCATGACCGCTGGCCTCGGAACGGCTGGCTCAAAAGTCAAGAACGAAGAAAATCCTCTAGTTTCTCTCAAACGTTTTAGCCAAGTTTTGGACCTAGTGGAGCACAATTATGTACGTGAGGTTTCCCGCAAAGAGCTAATGGACGGGGCAATTAAAGGCATGCTCCAAGAGCTCGACCCGCACTCCTCTTACATGTCTAACGAGGAATTCGAGGACTTCCAGGTAGGCACCTCAGGTGAATTCTCGGGCATTGGCATCGAGATTGGCATCAAAAACAATCGCCTCGTGACAGTTTCACCCATCGAGGATACCCCAGCCGACAAAGCCGGTCTGCGCGCCGGTGACTACATCCTTGAAATTGACGGACAGCCTACCCAGGATATCTCTCTAACCGATGTCGTAAAAAAAATCCGAGGGCCCAAAGGCAGCGAAATTATCCTGACTATCATGCATAAAAATACCAAGACACCCGAACGCATCACTATCACTCGAGACATCATCCCCATCGTCAGCGTTAAGACCGAATCTTTAGAGGATGGCTACTTATACCTACGGCTGACCAAATTCAACGAACACACCACTGAAGAGCTATTGGCGGCTATTAAAAAATTCCAGGCCAACTACAAAGATATTAATGGTATTATCCTCGACTTACGCAATAACCCTGGCGGCCTGCTCGACCAGGCGATAAACGTATCCGATATATTCCTCAATGAAGGTCGTATCGTTTATATACAAGGTCGGGACGAACGGGCACGCAAGGACTTCAATGTCAAACCAGATGGTGAAAAACTTAAAGCACCCATGGTCGTACTCATCAACTCAGGATCAGCTTCTGCCTCAGAAATTGTAGCCGGAGCCCTACAGGACCACAAACGGGCTATTATACTCGGAGAACCTACTTTCGGCAAAGGATCAGTACAAACTGTCGTGCCCCTTTCAAACGGCGCAGGCATAAAACTAACTACAGCGCTCTATTACACGCCTAGCAGCCGCTCCATACAGGCTGAAGGCATTAAACCCGACTACCACGTACCCCTGGCCTCCTCTGCTGACAAGGAAGAAGAAGTGTTACGTGAAAAGGATCTCTCTAGACACCTTAAAAACGGCAAGGACAAAAATAAAAAAGAATCGCCGTGCAACAAGATTAAGACCATGCTCGAAAACGATAATCAACTGCGTCTGGCCCTGCAATTCCTCAAACAGCCGCCCATATGCCTAAAGACTCCGTAACTGCAAAAAATATAAAATTCATATATTGAAGTTTAGGTTACGAACGGCCTAACTTTTTTTTCAAACTATACGATTACACCGGGTCGCCATGCCGATACCCATCGGCCTAACCTTCACAATACTCACAACAAGATAAGTTAATGTTAACAATTTGGACCGATGGTTATACTATAATCTGGATCAAATATAACAAAAATCTCCGAACCCGCTGCTACTTCCAGTTCGACTAATTATAATTAACACCAACCCGACAAAGACCAAACTCCTAGAGGCCACTATGCAACGAGCTCTTAGCCACGTCTTAGGAGGGTAAATCTATCATACCAGCGCTACGCTCTAGAACCTAATCCTATGTAGACTGACCTTGAATTAACTATAGATAATGGCCGCACTCACCCGCACAACTCCCCCCTTACTGAAAAAAAACAAAGAGCGGTCTAGGTGCTAGCCATAAACACCGCTAGCCATAACGATACTCATAACGCGCAACTGAACATACTATAGTCAAACTTTGACCAACTGTATATCAGAAAATCATAGTATAATAAGAGTGTGCCAACTTGATACATCGAACGATAAGTCCGTACAAAACAACTCTTTTCGACTCAAGAAGAGCATTAAGTCCGGAACAACCACAATCTTAACGTCCAGCCATTTACGCCACTGTCTCCTGACCAATTTATGACCAAGCCCATATTTTATTAGCAAAGCATCATCATACCCTACACTTTCTTCCTCTCCTAGCCCGCATCCTAGCCGATAAGAACATACCGTAACAACCATATGTATTAGCTAAAGCCTTGCAACCATAACTACAACCCTGGAACCACTGCGGGAGCGTAGTCTCTTAATCCACCGAACAATATTAAACTACTTGACTTTTAAAATCATAAAACTAAACTAAATAGTTTGACCTTAAGATCTGGTCAGAAATCTGTTTGTTGATGTCATCCGCAACACCTTGATCATATTCTAAAAACTGCAAAACATAAATTATGACAGTGGCCAAGACAGTGCCATCGCCATAAAATACTCTCTTATCTTGAGATCTTGGAAGATTAGTGCCATACTTAAACCATAGCCAAAATACTTCGCAATCGAACATTCTCACCGGGCAAACTATCCAAGGCTCAACGCCGATCTAAGGCCAACAAAGACTGTATTCGCTACGTCCTTAATAACCGCATACGCTACTACCGCCTTTACTATATCTGTCCTCTGGACCCATCTAATACGCAGACAAACTATACTCTTTAGCCGCTAAAAAAATTGCCGTTCACGATAATTCCAGTTATACTGACAGCGTTGCCCTCCATCCGGATGGCAGACACAACACCTTTAGAGGAATATCATGGTCCAACGTACCCTTGCCATCATCAAGCCCGATGCCGTGAAACTAAACCTCGCCGGCGCAATTATCACCATGATCCAAAAAACTAAACTCAAGGTTATCGGCATAAAGATGCTCCGCCTGACCGAAACTGCAGCCCAAAACTTCTACATCGTACATAAAGAACGACCATTTTTCTCATCATTAATCCAGCATATGAGCTCCGGCCCAGTAGTAGTCATGGCCCTGGAAGGCGAAAATGCCATCGCCTGCTACCGAAAGCTCATGGGCGCTACTAACCCAGTTAATGCGGCTGAGGGCACCATCCGCAAACGTTATGCTCTGGATATGGAGAAAAATGCTGTCCATGGCTCCGATACCCCAAATGCTGCAGTTGTGGAGATCGCCTATTTCTTCAACCAGCTGGAACTAATAGGCTGACGGAGCCACCAAAGACTGCATTGGTACAAAAAACATAGATGCAGCTATCCTGTGCAAATTGACTAGCGCGCACAACTAACCCGAGTAAGCCTGAATCTGAACCCGGCCAAAACGGAACTCTTGATATGCGACTACAATATGACCGCTTGTACTTCATCTCGTTAAGATTGCCTCATGGCTGCAGTCAAAACAGACCATTGATTATAAAGCTTTTGTCACCGGACTCTTCAACTAATTTTATAAAAAAACTAAATATTCCACCCAAAGCTTTCTGCAACGCCTTAACCACTATGATTGTCAGAGGCTCAATATGCGCATCCTACTTTATGAAACCGTCTCGGAGGCTACGATGACCATAGAGTTTTATCGGATATAGCGCACTTAGATCATTGGCTAGCTCTTCGTTAGCTCGATAAAGTTAGCTCTAGCCAATGGCAAACTTAGACCTGCTACGCAAAAAAAAATCACCTCACCCGGCCAACAAGACTATTGCGAACATTAATTTACTAGACCGACAATGTAGCATGCGCCGGTATTATCGAAACAATCCAAACCACAGCGTCGTGCAGCCTAAAATATAACAAATAGCGGCTTGACTCCAACGGCCAAAAAGGGACAGAAGGTAAAAATTCCCGGGTACATTAAGGGCTAAAATAAAGTCGTCTAGATTGTCAGCTTGGTTCAAATTTTTCGCAGAGTAAAGCATAGTTTTTTTAAATAAAAAAATACATATGCGAAAGAAATACAAAGGAAGATATAGGCGATGAGAAAAAATTGATGCTACGGACGTAGCTCCAAAAAAAATAAATATAAACTGTATCGCGAAAACAGATTAAAATATTAAGGGACAAACTTAGAAGATAATCTATTCTACATTGATACAGTCCAAATAATAATAGCAAGGCATGCATGTCAGCCCAAAAGAAAGCATTATTCTAAGAACGCCAGGCCTCGTTCGTATCCAGAAAGACATGTTAAAAAAATATAAAACATTTAGAAGTCCGCGCCAATAATATAGAAAATAAACTTTGGAGATCCAAAATCAGGAATCAGCGACCGAATCGTCAAAGATATCGAAGAAAATAGTACGTTAGTCGTTCATCATGAATATTTTAAAGACGAAAGGCAATAATTTTGGCTATAAAAAAAGTTTACGGCTATATCTATAACGATTTTAACCAGTCCCTATATGGCGACTATGGTGTAACAGAATAATGGCACTGCTAGAGTTCCAATCTAAACAACTACTTTATCCTATAAAGTTTACAACGAATAGTTGTTACAGAGTTGCTCTTAGCACTTGACCAGAAGAAGAAAAACCGGGTAGCCTAAAAAAGTATAAACAAAATTGATAACCCTTAGTGTGTCGAGCATATCAATGATGTATCCGGCTAAAAATCTGAGTCACGATGTAACCATAGTTGATAATGTTACATACAAAACTACAATTCATTACAGTGCCCTAATAGATCTCGGTCTACAGAATAACATCCACACCACCAGAAACTTAGGGTGAAGAGGGTCAACGGTCTAATCATAATAACCATTAGCAGCTTGGAGAAAGTATTTTGGGTGTCGAATAAACGCATAAGATATATGGAGGGACCCTAGGAGCCTCTAAAGTATTTTTTCTAAGTAACAAATTCGGAGCCTACAGTCTAGACATTAACCTTACCAGGGCGAATATGCTCTGCCAAAATAGGCTTAAAGTAAAAAAATACCACGACCAATTGACCCTACAGTAAACAACGCTACCTAATATGCCCAGTCAACAAAAAAAACCAGGCAATAGCAGACGAAGAACGCACTGCCGACTATTGTCATGATATAAAAAAATAATCTAACCTAGCAAAACATCGAGCATTATTTCTGATAGCGTTTATACTAGTCATTAGTATGATTATTATAAAAATTAAGGATACGAGGAAAGCTATCGATAAGCTATAATGCCATAACCCGATACATTTATCAGGTTGAAGCCCACCCAGTCAAGGGTATAATATCCGGCAGACGATCAAGCTATTCAATCTACCAATACTATAAGCAATATTATATTCCACAGCCCAACTTAATATACAGTTAACAAAAAATAGACATGAACGTAACATAGAACATATTACACAGATTGCAATATTCAATATAATCAACGCCGTCGACGCTAAATATAACACGTGAACTCAACTATGTACCCCAAAAGGCCCTGAACCACCAGAACTCAACCCACCCGCCATAACAGCAATATAGTCACAAAATAATCAATTACCAACAGACAGCTGGCCATATCACGGTAAAATACTGTCTCCTCACGCCGAGGTCTCAAATAAGCCCGCAACCTAAAAGTCTAACATCCATGCTGCATTGAATATATAAGACCTGAAAGAAATTACATTGATCAAACTTTTCCAGCCCACCAGCTCTATAAAAAAACGAGTGGGATATTACAATATTTTAATCTCCACCCAAAATAGACTACCAGGCCGAACACCTGCCACGCAGCCACTTACATGCATAGCTATGACGATAACAACCACAACCTGGATTAAAAAACAAGACTACATAGACAAATAAAGACATCTAGTCGCCATGATTTAGCCATCATGTCTCAACGAAGTTGAGGAAAAGTACCGACAGCTAGAATACGAACCAGATATCAGGACATAGTACTGAGCTCGGCAAGCTAGTAGACTATCCAAGCCAAGACTATATTCAGTATTCGTATACCATTGGTAAAATTACCTTACTAATAAAAAAATTGGATTTGCAATGCCTGTGTGAACGTACTACCCAACTGGCCAGATAAATAAAACAGATCTGTGGAAAGTTCCAATTGAAACCTATTTATATTGCAATACTTCGGTATAGCGTCGCGATTTTACAGGCCGGGGTATAGGCCAAAAAAAAGAGATCTATGCTCCAGAAAAAAAATAACCATAAATACTATCACAAGGCTGAAATGTGCACTGGCCAACTCAGTACACCCGAGACTATCTAACCCTACAGCCAGCCCAATTCCGAGCCTACTAGTCTGCCCATGCAGGTCAAAAGAGTCGCTTCAGTTGGAACTATTATGACTCTGTTTAGCGCCCCGTGGCATGCGAATGTCAATCTCTAGCATACGCTCAATGACTAAAATTCATTATACCAATGCCGCCAACGAAAAGCGAAATGGAGGCTGCTGAGCCGAGCAGCAAGCTCATCACCTATAAGGCCTGTTGCGACACCGCCAAAGTCTCGTCTAGATTATACACGGTAAATCATACTCGCGAGTAAGGCCAAATATGACGCTGATCGAACAAGAATTTAATCTCAACTTGCGTCTGAGACAGTCGATCTTGGTCCCGAGCCTTGATTATAGCTATGCCCACGGTATTCAAAAAGGGGCTGTGTACAATACGACATTAAGTCGTAGTCAAAGGTATAAACACCACGTCGTCCGGATTCATACCTTGAGGCGAACGATATTTGGGCTCCAGGACACTGGCCATTTCGCAAAGTACTCGCTAGATACGCATATTCTTACCTATGGATCCTCATCTCTGAAGAGAATACCAGACTGAGTAAGATCATGGCTACTTTCATCAGGCCCCAATGTCTCCGGAATGATATAAAATACCGTAATTGGCTAGTTTAAGTTGCATGGGCCAATTGCACCGTATCATACAACATGGGCGCCAAAGACTACTATAAGGTACTCGGGCTTAATAGCGCGCAGTCCATCTACGGCCAAGGTAATCTAAGTCATGAACCGCCAAGCACACCAACGTTACTCTGATAACCGGGCAGAATGAGAATGAGGTTAGAACCGATGGAGACAATCTACTCCTTAATAAACTTCGTGCCCAAAAAAAATCTAAAGAGACCGCAACGATCACCACGGTGATGTCAATAGCGATAACAAACATGGTCAAAAAGGTGCACATTTTGTTCACAACAAACACATACAGGGCGATCTTGAGGAAAAATCAACCATGGGGCATACGCCCCCTATCCCATATAAGGACGATAGATATCGACCAAGATTAGATTTTGGCCTAACTCGAGTACGATACAAGTTATATCGGCCGAACCAACCACAACCTGACGCCATAAAAGGTCACCGGTCGGGTCAGGAGATTAATTGTAATGCAGAACCAATCTTAACGTTATGCACATCAGCCAGGTCGTTGCCCCAAAAAAGTATCCACAATCCGTCCAGTCGATAGCTGCCCGCGTCGGCACATCTAGGCAAACCAGGATAAATAACATAAAGATGGATTTACCATGACCAGAGAAACCCGTAATGGTCACGAATTCTCCTGATCACACGGTAAAGCTGACTCCAACCAAGGCTTATCAAAATCGCTACCTACAAAATAGCGCTTAGCCAATTTGAAACAACATATGTATAAGTGTACTCCCGCTCTGCCTGGGGCTGACATACAACCGCGGCCTAAAAGGCAGGGCGGCGACCGAACAATTTCGTAGGACGATCTGACCCATCACCACTTAGCCACTTTTTTAAACAAGCCACCTAGTACATCCATCTCGTAGCCATTGCCCAGATACGGCCTGATGGCCACGGACTGCGGTCAACTACGGCTATCCAGGACGAAAACGTACTTTCTTCGACGATCTACTGCGACGGTCCAAATTCATAGCTGACAAGAACTCCTCGCAGACTTCCGCCTCTATCTTCATGAGGCAAAAAAAGTATAACGCTAAGACAGGTACTTTAAGCACGCCTTTTACGCTGATCCACGATGTAAAGATATATTGATGGTCATGCTCAGCTTGAGCTTGCCACTCCGATTATCCACGCTCACTATTACGACATAGGTGACCGCATTCTGCACGATATCGGCACGTTCATACTGCCCGACCTTCGTAGCGCTGCTCGGAGAAAATATCCACCGTGAATACCGTCAGACCCTCGTCGTGCAGCTTGCCCAGATTAGACTCGCTACACTCACGTTGACTTCCATCTACATCAAATCTTTGATAATAGTGAACAGAATAGGACTCTGGAAAGAGACGGCCATAGATTAGCCTACATCCAAATTACGAAAGATCATAATGCCGTTCACAAGGACCCAAATAATGACGTACACGAATTTGGCCTGGGCCTGCCCCTATAAAAAAAACCTTGCTCTAAGCCATTGCGCTCTAGACAGCCTTCAGGGTGACTTTCGTATATAAAAGATAATCTCAACATTGTTCAGATCGCTCGGTGCGATAAAGTCGTAACGATACAATAACTGATATCGTCCTATAGTCCACTTAGCGTCGACCACGGTGACTTTGGTTTCGTCCATATTAGCACTTCAGTCAGATGATTGCTATAAAACCTGGTCTATATTTGCCCGAAAGGCAGACAGGTCAATCTAGGCTACCATTTGCCTTCAATGACTCTAAAATTATAATCGACGAACAGCTCTCGGATTATACCCGACACGAGTGTACTAACTTAGGTAGCACGCCTAGAAGCGACAAAGCCAGCAAGCTTACACATGACACTCCAGTTGCAGGACTAGACCCCACAGCATCATGTCGCCAATATTCCCATATCCGGATACAATTACATATAGTGGTGATCGCTTCATGCCACGCCGATTACAATTTTTTTAGGCCTCCAGACGACGTATCTAGGTAGCACACTGACATTGACTGCATGATTCCGACACTCCGCCAAGGAATCACAGCATATCGACTGGATCAAGATCCAAGGTGATCCGCAACTCACCATGCGGCCCGCTTGCAAGCAGGCGACGATAGACCTCTCGGACGGTAGGCCAGTCATGGGCCTTGAGCAGACAATGGAACCGCCTACGACCAACCAGCAACGGCAAGGGCGCCGGCGCTGGTCCCATGGCTGTCACGCCCAAATTTCTAGCCGCGGTCCGGATGACTTGGCCCGCGACAGCTATAGCTTCGGCTCCCTGTTCCCAGGCCAAAGGATAGCTCACACGAATTAAAGCAAGTTTTATGAACGGTGGGTAATGACGCTGCTCCCGTATAGCGATCTCTCGGCCATAAAAACCATCATAATCTCCGGTACGGACGAACTCCCAACAGTAATGCCCAAGAAAGCGCGTCTGTATGAGCACCGACCCAGGCTTATCGCCCCGGCCAGCCCGACCTGAGGCCTGAACCATAAGCTGAAATGTACGTTCGGCAGCCCGGTAATCGGGCATATTCAGACCCAGATCACCGTCAGCCGCTATGACCAAGGTCACATCAGGAAAATGGTGGCCCTTAGAAAGCATCTGCGTGCCCACAAGCACTTGCGCTTTGCCCGCCCTGAACGAGGCTAGGATCTCCTCCATCCGACCGGGCTTACGCACGGCATCGCGGTCAAGCCGAAGTACGGCTACGCCTCCAGCAAGGAGCCTAGATAGAGACTCCTCCAAACGTTCCGTACCTTCACCCATAGGCAGATAATGACAACTGCCACATTGGGCGCAAATCACGGGAAAAGGCTTGACTTTGCCACAGTAGTGACAGACCAGTCTCTCCCGGCGTTTATGGTATGTGAGACCAATGGCACACTGCTGGCACTGAGCCACCCGGCCGCAGTCCAGGCAGTACATAAGCGGGGCATACCCGCGCCTGTTAAGCAAAATCACAGCCTGTTCGCCTCGGACTACCACGGCCTCCAGGCGCTCAATAGTGGAAGTAGCTAACAGTTGTTCAGTAGCCTGCTGACTGCGGATATCAACCAGCTCCACTTCAGGTAGCTGGCTTTCGCCAACACGCCGGGCCAGCCGCACCAAAGACACAGCGTCGGTCTGCGCGGCGTGAAAGGTCTTCACGTCTGGAGTAGCTGAACCAAGCACCAGGAGTGCCCCAGCCTGATGAACCCGGAACCAAGCTACCTCTTTAGCCTGGTAGGGCAAACGCTCCTCCTGCTTGAATGAAGCGTCGTGTTCCTCGTCCAGCACTACCAGCCCGAGCCGCGGGAAGGGAAGAAATAAAGCCGACCGAGTACCAACGACAAGAACTGGTTCCCTGGAAGCCAGTCCGGCCGTCACGGCCTCATCCCTGACCAACTGAGAAAGCTCGGCGAAAGTTGAAGCCCGATGAGACATCGACTGATAGCTGTGGTGGTAGAAGATCCGCCGGACAGGAAATCGCCTAACCGCAGCGGCGTACAGATTGGCGGCCAAGGCCATTTCAGGCGCTAGGAGCAATACCGAACGGCCGGCAGCTAGACAAGCCGCAGCCAATTCTAAATAAATAACTGTCTTGCCGCTACCTGTAATACCGAAAAGCAAAGACGTGCAGCCAGTTCCCGAATGCAACGCGACAGACAGGGCTTCGGCCAAGGGTGCCATAACCTGAACCTGAGCCTCATTGAGATAAAATGACTCTCCCGGAATAGATATCGTACTAGCTGCATTAGATGTTTCAATAACTTCAGCTTCCACGTCTGAAACCTCAAAGTCATTGCTCTTCTTATCAGCATCTGCATCCGCTACACAGGGCTCGACCGTGACCAGCCCTCTGGTTATAAGCTGAGCTAGGACTGGACCAGCCTCCGGACCCAAGTCTGCTATTAGCTGTCGCCGTGTAACACCGCCACGACCGAAGAGATAATCCAATACAGCTAGATGCCGCACCGCCGCCGGCCGCAAGGACCAAGGCGGCTCGCCTACCGCCATCAGACGCTTGTTACGCAGCCCAGTAGCTCCTTTTACCACCATTTTCATCCGACCAGCTTGCCACATAGCCTCCAGCATCTCGACCTCGACAGGTAGTTTGCTGACCAACTCCCGAGGCGCTAAACGCCGCGGTCTAGGACGATCATAGATAAAAAAATACACGCTGGCACTACGCAATAAATAAGGCAAAAAAGCCGTCAGTACCTGCCCTGGCGGCAAATACTGACGCGCCGCCAGATGCTGTACTAACTCTAAATACTCAGCTGTAAAGGACGGTTGTTGTTCCATGGGCCAGAGCACAGGCCGCAGCTCGATACCACCATCCACGATCCCACCATCGACCAAACCCAGGAGCAAAGCAACGCGTAGCGAATGACCCAAAGGAACTAGCACTCGCATACCGGCTACTAGCAATGTCGGCCCTGCTCCAACCACGGGTAAATAAGACAACGTGGAAAAAGGCGGGCTCAAAATCGCGGCCTGCCAGATATCACTCATAAGGGCGGCCTAACTGTGATGAGTTGGACAAAAAAAGAAAACAAAAGGAACATACCATAGTCCTACAGTATCACAGGTAAAAAAAATCTGAAACAATTTTGCTGCTATAACGGCAAAGTAAATAAAAAAAACGACAGAATGTCTACATAATGGCTGTCTACTTAAGTTATAGATAATTTCTTAGTTTCTCCACCAACTCATAGCGCAGCGTCTCGTCCTGCAGAGCAAAGTAAATATTGGCCGTAAGATATTCAGCCCAGTTGCCAGTATCGAAGCGTTTACCACGCATCTTCACGGCTAGCAGCCGATTTTTGTGGGCCATCGCTTGCAGAGCATCAGTAAGCTGGACCTCGCCCCCCACACCAGGCTTCTGATTCTCCAGGTGCTCAAAAATATCAGACATAAGCACATAGCGACCTACTATGGCCATACGCGAGGGAGCCAAAGCTGGTTTTTCTACCAAATCGCGCACCCGATAGAGGCCCGGAGCAAACTCATCGCCCTGAATGATGCCGTATTGACTAGTTTTATCTTGAGCCACCTCCATGACGCCGATGACCGGCAAATGTTCGGACATGGCTACATCAATGAGCTGTTTAATGCCGGGCTCCATACCAAACATGAGATCATCGCCCACCATAATAGCAAAGGGGTCGTTCTTAATCACTTCCTTAGCGCAAAGTACGGCGTGCCCCAGGCCCAACTGTTTTTTTTGGCGCACAGAAATGATATTGACCATTTCAGCCACAGATCGCATCTCTTTGAGTAGTTCTATCTTACCCGCCCGCTCCAATACGTTCTCCAAGGCCAGATTATAGTCAAAATGATCTTCGATAATTTTCTTATTCTGATTATTAATAAAAATAACGTCCGTGCATCCAGCGGCCATAGCCTCTTCGACCACATACTGTACAACAGGCTTATTATAGACGGGCAGCATCTCCTTAGGAATATTTTTCGTCGCGGGGAGCGAACGAGTACCCCAGCCGGCGACAGGAATCACCACTTTTTTGATTTCCATGGTCTATGCTCCTAATTTGCTCTCACGCTACGACTAGAATGCAACGCAGCTGCGGATAGATTCAGACGTTTCATGTGTCTCATAATATTTCTGCCGGTTAGCACAAAAAGCTCCATGCCACACCTAATAACTGTAGACTACCAACGACGAAGCCCAACTAAAAGATCAACGTAGCTCACGCTGCAAAATTTCAGCTAACTTGCCGGCCAGAGAACGTACTAAGTCCTCATGCTCGCCCTCAACCATCACTCGGGCCACGGCCTCGGTACCAGAGTAACGCAAAAGCACCCGACCGGCGCTACCCAGCTGCTGCTCAGCCGCAACCACAGCCTTGCCAATATCCGGTACCTGCTCAAAGGGAATCTTACGCCCTACATGCACGTTAACCAGCACCTGCGGATAAAGCGTCAGGATATGTGCCAATTCTGAGAGAGGTTGGCCCTGCTCGCACATGACACGCAATAGCTGCAGGGCAGCTAATAAGCCATCACCAGTGGTGGCGTAGCGCATAAAGATAAGGTGGCCAGACTGCTCACCACCAAAACTAGCTCCCTCACGTAGCATAGCCTCTACCACGTAGCGGTCGCCTACCGGAGTGCGCAGGAGTCGGCCGCCCTGTTCACGCATAAAGACTTCCAGGGCCATATTGCTCATAACCGTAGCTACTAAGACCCCCCCAGATAATTCGTCTCGAGACAACATATCACGAGCACACAAAGCCATAATTTGATCCCCATCCAATACCTTACCGTGCTCATCCACCACGATAAGCCGGTCGCCGTCACCGTCCAAGGCCAAACCAATATCTGCCCCAGTCTCGCGCACGTGGTGGGCAGTAACATCTGGGTAGAGTGATCCACATTTATCATTAATGTTCAGCCCATTAGGCTCTGTCCCAATCTTTATGACTTTAGCCCCCAGCTCCTCAAAAACCAAAGGCGCGACCTTATAGATAGCGCCATGGGCACAGTCAAGCACAATCTTAAGCCCGTCCAATGTCAAATGGCCAGGAAAACTGTTCTTGAGCTGTACGATATAGCGACCTGGACTGTCAGCAATTTTAACCGCCCGGCCTACCTTCTCTGGGGCCGGATAGTTCCACTCACGACTGGGATCCAGGACCATCTCAGTCATAATCAACTCCACCTCGTCAGGTAATTTAAAGCCGTTTTTATCAAAAAATTTAATACCGTTGTCCATGAACGGATTGTGCGAAGCACTAATGACTACGCCCAGATCTGCACGCATGTTGCGAGTAAGGAAAGAGATAGCCGGAGTAGGCATGGGACCCACCAAGAACACATTCATACCTGCAGCGCAGAAGCCAGAAGTCAAGGCAGTCTCGAAGATATAGCCCGATAGTCGCGTGTCTTTACCGATAACTACACGGTGTCGCTTTGTACCATTACGAAAATAAATGCCAGCGGCCAGCCCCAGCCGTAAGGTGAGCTCAGGCAGCATAGGAAAAATGTTCACCTGACCACGCATACCGTCTGTGCCAAATAAACTTTTCACCATCGTCTGTATCCTCGTCCATGCCCTAACCTCCTACCGAAGGGGACAGTTTTTCTTCTATGATAAGTTGGACCTTGGCCGGCTCTAGAGACAGCTGCTGACAACCAGTAGGTAGGGCCACTGCCACAGGTAACTCATACTGGCCGGCCATCATGACTACGGGCAAGAGTATACGGGCCGCGATCTTTAGTCCCACCTCTAAATCCCGAGCCAGAGGTAAGGGCATTTTTACCACTATTTTCACGTATTCTGGTTCTACCCGGACATTATATCCTCCAATGTCAGGCAACTCCACAGGTAGCCGAAATGCAAGATCCCGCGTTTTAAGCCCGAAAGCCAGCCATATAGCCACACTGTGTACATTAGATTCCACCTCGTCAGGCAAGCTAAGCGATACTTGCTCCTCGATAAGACCTGGACGAGAGCTATTGATGACAATAGCCTGGGTTTCTACATTCACAATCTCGCGCACCGCCTTCTCCGGCCCCTTGACTTCCACCACCTCAGGCGTGACCCGTGACTCCAGCAACATGTAATCCGGATCAATATTACCGCCCCATATTGGCACCACGGGTACCATCTTAGATTCCTTACGATCCACCACCAGCTGCAATCGCGGTGGGGTGAACTCCACGACCTCGAAAGTTTTGGGCAGGGTCACCCCCTGGGCAGAAAGCTGCACTACATTAAATCCGACCTTGAGCCCCGATAAGTTAAGGGAGTAAGCTAAAGTTTTGAGATCGAGCCCACGTACAAGACCTTTAGGACCACGCACACGCACATCCACCCGGGTGAGCAACCTATCCCGAATTATAAACTCCTCTGACATACCAGAAATCTGCACTGGTAACTCCAGCCAAGCATCGACCTTTTCACAGCCCGAAACAAAATACCAGGCTATGAAAGCCAAAAATAAAGACAGCAAGGCGACCTGCCAGTTGAGTCCTGGCCGCATCACTGCTCCTTCCAATTATTGACCTGCTTGTCATAGCTGTTTTTGAGGCATCCTGGATCTTCAACATTCGTACCGTTCACCCATACCGCTGCCGCCATGTCACCCGTGTTGTTGCTTCGATCTGTAACCTTAACCATAGGCTGGCTAACGGACCTGCCTCCGGTTCTAGTCAGTTTTCGATTGTTAGCCGCCAGAGCCTCCACTAACTCCCAGCGCAGGGTCTCCTCATCCAGACCTTGCTTGAGCTGTCCGGCCGCGGCTAGAGAGATACTCCCGCTCTCTTCTGAGACCACTATTACCACGGCGTCACTCTCATCGCTGATGCCCAAGGCGGCCCGATGCCGTGTCCCCAGATCGCTACGATGCCAAGAGCCCACAGCTAGAGGAAGAATACAACCCGCAGCCGCAATCTCATCCCCTTGCACCACTACGGCGCCGTCATGCAGCTGAGTCTTAGGAAAAAAAATAGTCTCCAGGAGTTCCCTGGTAATATGCCCGCCCACCCGGATACCACGGGCAACAACATCGCCTAAAGGCACATTGCGCTCGATAACAATGAGTGCCCCGGTCCTAGTCGCGGCCATAGCGGCCGCCGCAGCCACCAAGGCGTCCAGGCTCTCATCCCGCACGACCGGACGACGCCAAATTTTGTACGCGCCAAGACCCGTAAGTGCCTTATAAATGTCCTTCTGGAACAGGATGATAACCATCAAAAACAAATAGCTAAGAAAATTAGTGAGCAGCCAGTTAAGCGTGTAAAAACCCAACTCCGAAGAAAGAAAATAAGCCATAAGCACGAGCAGTAAGCCATAGATGACCGACACTGCACGCGTACCCTTGACCAGTAAAATGAGCCGGTAAAGCACAAAGGTAACTAGACTAATATCCAAGACATCACGCCAGGAAATACGTATAGTTGGGCCTAGAGTGACAAAATTAAACATATCTGAACCTTGATTTCTTTTGCCGTACGCGACTCACCACCTTCCGCCCCAGACCAAATTACACCACTACCGGCCAGATAGCCTCCAGTGCCTCCATGATACACAATGTCTCTACTGTGATAACCGCATTGTAAATCCGGTGCAGTCGGACTCTTCAGTTACTAGGAGCGCCGTGGCCAACTTGGGTGCCCCCCCCACAGGCAAACCGAATATGTGCTCCACAGCGACTTATTGGACAGACTCACAAATACTGGCTAGCCAGGAGTACCAGATTATACAAATTACTTTGTCAAAGCCGACACTCGGATCAAGCACGATTCTTAACCATAACCGGGCCCACAGTTATGAGTTGAAAAAAAACAGGCACTGAAAAAAATGAGTATCTCATTGACCACGTCATTATAGGCCAGATCATTCGCATAACTGTCTGAGATCTGGTATCATGAATGGGTACATAGCCAGTTATATACTGAACCAGCACGTTCAGTAACACCACGTCAATAGCGCAAGCTGAAATACCGTTGACGATGGCCACGACAACTCAACAAGATTACGGCGGTCGCAAGATTTAAAATTATCCACTAAGACTATCTCCGAAACGCCATGTATTCGCCAATGCCACCACTGCATACAAGCACACATAACTAATTCTTCGGCCGCTGGAACCTGAATGTCTGGGCCATATTCACCCCCCCCGCATACGTCCAGGACCCCTAAACTCCAGCGGCTAAATGAGCATCCAAGGCGACCACGACTGCCTCAGTGACGTAATAAAACAAAAAAACATCGCCAAAAAAAAATCTGACATAATATTTAGTATTCTACCCATAACAAAAAAAGGAAGTTCAGCCGTCTACGCCGAGCACTTCCTAAAGATAATTGCAGACAAACTAACACCTACTATGACTCCTAAAAGTTTGCCAAAAAGCGCTATAGCAAACTCATCCGAGCTTTTAGCACTAGCCAGCGACAGCCAGCGTTAAGGGCCGGTGTGGCGGCTCCGATTCGGCGCGGTACTTGACGGCCAGCAAAACAAAGATCCAAGATTACAACCCAAAATGGGTAGCCAAAGCTATAAATGTCACGACGGAGTAAGACACCAAACGAACCCAAACCTATATTGGACTGCGGTCGGCTGGCTCAACTACCCCAGTCGAAAAATGACCAACGGCATGGCCGCTATTGTAAGGCGGCAGCGAACCTCCGGCCATTATTAAATCAATGTCATCACCAGTGATAGTTTCACGTTCCAAAAGCGCTGCGGCTATAATATGAAGCACATCCGTACACTCAGTAAGTAGGCGTGTGGCCGTGGCCAGTGCCTCCTCCACCATACGCCTGACCTCAGCATCTACTAATCGGGCCGTATCCTCGCTGTAGTCCTTAAAGTGGCCTAGGTCACGGCCTATAAAGATCTCATCATGCTTGTTACCCAACGATAATGGCCCTAGAGCCTCACTCATACCCCATTGACAAACCATACGCCGAGCCATAGCCGTGGCACGTTCGATGTCGTTGCCCGCGCCTGTAGTCTTCTCGTAGAGTACCAGCTCCTCAGCCGCGCGGCCACCCAAAAGCACGGTAAGGTTATTTTTTAGGAAGGTCTTGGTGTGCGAATGCCGATCCGCGGCCGGAAGCTGCATAGTTAGGCCCAGGGTCATACCACGGGGAATGATAGTCACTTTATGTACCGGATCAGTACCAGGCAGCAACCTGGCCACCAGAGCATGACCGCCCTCATGGTATGCGGTGTTGCGCTTCTCTTCGTCCGAGAGGATGAGGCTACGTCGCTCTTTACCCATGAGCACCTTGTCCTTGGCGTCCTCAAAATCGTTCATGTCTACCTGGTCGTGATTTCGCTTGGCTGCGAGCAAAGCGGCCTCGTTGACCAAATTCTCGAGATCAGCGCCGGAGAAGCCCGGAGTGCCCCGGGCTAATATTTCCAAATTCACCTCATCGGAAAGAGGAGTACGGCGGCTGTGTACCTTCAAGATATACTTACGGCCACGCACATCAGGGGTGGGTACAACTACCTGGCGGTCGAAACGGCCTGGCCGGAGTAAAGCTGGGTCTAAGACATCCGGCCGGTTAGTGGCCGCAATAAGAATAACACCCTCGTTAGATTCGAAACCGTCCATTTCCACCAAGAGCTGATTCAAGGTCTGCTCTCGTTCGTCATGGCCGCCGCCTAGACCGGCGCCGCGGTGCCGGCCCACGGCATCGATCTCATCGATAAAAATAAGACAAGGAGCATTTTTCTTGCCCTGGACGAACAGGTCACGCACACGGGCCGCGCCAACACCCACAAACATCTCTACAAAATCTGAACCAGAAATGGAAAAAAAAGGCACATCAGCCTCTCCGGCTACGGCCCGGGCTAGCAAAGTCTTACCTGTGCCAGGAGGCCCCACTAAGAGCACACCTTTGGGGATGCGGCCGCCCAGACGGGTAAACTTTTTAGGTTCGCTCAAAAACTCCACGACCTCAGTCAACTCTTCCTTAGCTTCGTCTACACCGGCTACGTCGGCAAAGGTAGCCTTGCCCGAATCTTGAGAGATAAGACGAGCCCGAGAACGGCCGAAGCTCATGGATTTGCCCCCACCGGCCTGCATCTGGCGCATAAAGAATACCCATACACCAATGAGCAACAACATAGGAAACCAAGAAATGAAAATGGTCATATACCAAGGGGCTTCCTCTTCAGGCTCAGACTCTACCCGGACCTTTTTTTCAATAAGGGTCTGGACCAAGCCCGGGTCTTCTGGGGCGTAAGTAAGGAACATCTGTCCCTCCACGGTCTTGCCCAAAATCTTGCGGCCTTGAATACGGACCTCGAACACGTCGCCCTTGCGCACCCGCTCCAAAAAATCCGAGTAAGAGAACTTGTGCTGTGCCGTGTGAGGCTGGTTAAATAAGTTAAAAAGCACGATCATCACTAGAGAGATTGTGGCCCATAAAAATATGTTTTTGGTGAACGAGTTCACGCGTGCGGTCCTCCCGGCGCCCGGTATAGCGCCCAGGGTCTTAGGTCTAAAGCAAGATAAAACGATTCAGAGCATTTGGCAATGGGCAGCGTCGATAATCACGCTGATAATAGCCCACGCCGTCTCTCCCTCACAGCATAAGCCTCCCCGTGAAGCTCATGCAAAACACTTGAATAGCAGTCTACAGTCTGCTAAGCAAGATTCTTTCCAAACATCGGAAGCGTATCGTCACCGGTGTGGCGTCTGGACTTCAAATCCAGTGGAACGATTAACCCCGTTCGGTAGGTTCGACTCCTATACGCTTCCGCCACCATCGCCTCGTTCGTCTTGATGTGTTGTGCTAATGCATACTATAGAAGGTATACCGCTATTTGGACAAAAAAAAATAAACGCGCCATCCGTAGGGCTACATACTGCACTAGGTGACCCACTACGGGATAATGGACATTCGAACATATCAAACAGATAACGTCCCAACTTTTTAGATATTGCTACCAACATGCACCATTTCTGCACCTACTTCGATCATCGCTACCTGGGAAAGGGTCTAGCATTGCTCACATCCCTGCGACGCCACTGCCCTGAGGCCATATTATGGGTCCTTGCCTTAACCGAGACCTGCCGTACCTTAATATCACAGGGCCACCAAGGAATCGAAGTCATCGACCTTGACGAGGTCGAGGACGAAATCCTACGTACAGCGCGACGAAACCGCTCTCTTATAGAATATTACTTCACTTTGACCCCAGTCCTGCCACTATACTTGCTCACGCACCGACCGGAAATTGACCGAATAACCTACGTTGATTGTGATACTTGGTTCTTCACCTCTCCAGTACCCGTCCTGAACGAGTTGGGGAATGCCTCTATCGGCATAACTCCCCATAGGTTTACTGCTCCTTATCACCATCTAGAAATATACGGCCGTTACAACGTAGGATGGATGACCTTCCGTCATGATAAAAATGCCTTAGCCTGTCTGCACTGGTATCGCGATCGGTGCATCGAATGGTGCTACGACCGGGTCGAAAAAGAACGCTTTGCTGATCAAAAATACCTCGACTATATTTTCCAACATATCGCCGGAGTACGCAGCATCGACCATCCTGGAGTTAATTTGGCTCCCTGGAACGTAATGGGACATTGGATTGTCAACAACAATGGTAAGATCACCGTAGACGGCCAGCCTTTGGTCCATTTTCACTTCCACGGCCTACAACGACTGGCATGGCATTTCTACGATACTGGCCTGGCGGCTTATGGCGGCCAGTTGACCCCAACTCTGCGCGAGTATATCTACCGCCCATATCTGCGTGAAGTCTGTCACGTCGAATCTAAATTCGCTACCCAAATAGTACCCAATACCAAAAAAAAAGAAATGGACAGCCTGCGCCCGAACGGCACAAACTTCACCTACCTACAGATCACGTTTCCCCATCTCTTCGAACAGCTACGCATGACCAAACGGCTGCTGCGTGTCCTAACTGCCAGGACAATGATAGCCTGCCGGAATTCTTGACCCTCTCTATCACCACCCGTATTAGCTGCACTCTGCCAAATTTATCATTTTATTTAAATAAATCGTCCATAGTTTTACCGAATCTAAATCGGGGTATAGTCGATATCTATCTAGCAAAGTACGACCGACTCTTCTACCATTAACGGCGCCATCCGCCCCAACCACCACCCGAGGCAACGTATGGCTATCCCCCTCGACAGCCTATTTATAAGCGCTGTACTCGACAAGCCTGTAATCAGCATTTCAGACCACCGTCTGGGTCAAGTTATCGACTTGACCATGATCCCAACTGAGCCCTTGCCCTCAATCTCTTTCGTCCTGGTCAAACGCGGTAGATCTACCACTGCTGTGCCATGGCGCCAAATAAATCTATTCACTGCTTTATTTGTCCAAATAAACAACGCCAACCCAGAGACCTTCGACCGGTCGTGGCAAAATGAAATCCTCATAGGTCGCGATATTCTAGACAAACAAATAGTAGATGTGGAAGGAACCAAGGTAGCACGAGTCAATGACTTGAGACTGGAACGATACCGCGATCAGCTATACATCGTCTCAGTAGACGTGAGCGTGACTGGCTTGGCCCGCCGCTTGGGACAAAAACGCTTCTGGACTGCAATAGTTAGACTTTGCGGCCGCACTCTACCACACCATGAAATAAGCTGGCAATACGTACAACCCATGAATACAAACCTCTCACAACTGACCCTAACTCTAGCCCGGGATCGACTCAAGGACATACACTCCTTGGACATCAATGCTCAGGCCGTGCTACAATCTCTGAGCTTAAAAAATCGTGTATAAAATCATCGACAAGCTCGAATCCAAACGAGACAGCCAGCTATTCAGCTAGTTTGCCAGCAAAAAAAACTAAGAGCTGCCTGTCTCATAGATGCTGGTGGTGCTAAAAGGTCTACAAAAAATTCTGGGTCCATAGACGAATACCGACGACGATCTCATAAACGATAGAGTTCACGGCCGTTGACTACAGACGTCTTGGTAGATGAGGTCTTCGTCATGGTCAAGCGACATTGTATAAACATAAAAATGGCTCTAATTAGTCAGCCTGTACAACCTACTGACTACCCCGTTGACTAAATGGCCAGACGGTCATAACCGCCAAAAGTAGGAGTGTTGGCCCAATGATACGCCGAAAAATAATAAGCTACTCGTACAAGTACAAATTTTAAGGATACCTGTCCAGCATCGTCATGCCGTCAGTGTGCTAAAATCGATTTATGGATTTCGCCCTCAAATAGAAGAGCAAGTTCTAACTCCGGCTGAACCGGCCTACCTGCAGACTATATATGATCAAACGACTTAAATGGCGAAGCGTTGGCCTCTTCTTCTCACTACTCGGCCCAGGAATCATAACCGCCAACGTGGACAACGACGCCGGCGGCATCACTACTTACTCCCTGGCCGGAGCCCACTACGGCTATTCATTATTATGGATACTCCTGCCCATTACTGTGGCCCTTGTGGTAGTGCAAGAAATGTGCGCTCGTATGGGCGCCGTGACTGGCAAGGGACTCTCGGGCCTAATTCGCGAGTCTTTCGGAGTCAAAATCACCTTCTATGTCATGATCGCTCTATATCTGACTAACTTTAGCAATACCATCTCTGAGTTTGCTGGCATCGCAGCGAGCATGGAGATCTTTGGGATATCCAAGCTCGTCTCGGTACCGGCTAGCGCCCTTATCGTATGGCTGCTCATCGTCAAGGGCTCCTACCGAACCGTAGAAAAAATTTTCCTCGTAGCCTGCCTAGTATATATAGCCTACCCAATTGCCGCGATTATGTCCTGTAGCGAATGGTTGGTGGTAGCCCGAGAAACCTTCATACCGCACTTCGTACCTGAAGCCGGGTACATATCCATGATGATCGGCATCATAGGTACCACCATCGCCCCATGGATGCAGTTCTACCAACAAGCCTCTGTGGTAGAAAAAGGCATCGTCAAAGAGCATTATAACTTCACCAAGCTAGATGTATACATCGGCTGCCTATTTGCAATGATAGTAGCCTTCTTCATCGTAGTGGCCTGCGCCGCAACCATCCACAAACAGGGACTATACGTTAAGACCACGGCCAATGCGGCCTTGGCTCTAGCTCCGATTGGTGGACGACACGCCGCAACCCTCTTCGCCTTCGGGCTTTTCAATGCCTCCCTTTTTGCAGCCTGCGTTTTGCCACTCTCCACTTCATACTCCATCTGTGAGGCCATAGGCTGGGAGTTAGGCATTAACAAAGACTTTACACGTGCCCCGCAGTTCTTCTGGCTATTCACAGTGACCATCGTTATCAGTGGAGTCATAATCCTACTACCTCACGCCCTGCTTATCGACATAATGTATTACTCCCAAGTGCTCAACGGCGCGATACTCCCTATCATACTTATCTCCATACAACGGCTGGTCAATGACCGCCGACTCATGGGGGATTTTATCAACGGCCCTATGTACAATACTGTGGCCTGGATCGTAGTGACCGGCACGACCCTACTCACCACAGCCATGACATTGGACCTCATAGTCCCTGGATTGCTCCGACGGCTGTTCGGGCAATATTAAGTCTGCGCCCCACCTAGTGCACAGAGATGGAACCATAATTTTATCAATAATGATATACCAATAAAAACATGCAGAGGACATCGAGAGGTAGCCGCTGATATCCCCATATCCCACACGGAATATCCCAACTATCACACAAAGACAGACCTCATGTTGCTTAGTCTTAGCGTCAGCATCATCCTGAACGTCACCCTCGTAATCCTCTTACCCGCTGAGATTATTCTAGCGGTCATCATCTTCATAATAAACGGTACCATATAAAAATTAGCTAAAGTTCAGCTGCCTGAACCATAAATATACGACCCGAATCGCCGCAGATATTTCAGTCCTGCACAAGGCTACCGAGCAAACTGCCTGTCTAAATACTCCCTGCCATATGTGCCTCCATGAAACCTTCTACTTACTGTAGCCGTCTACAGCCGACTACTCCTAACTTTACACCACAGCAACTAGATTGAACCGGTATAATAATTCTGCATTTTGCCAATTAGCTAGTGTACGCACAGCATACAGGCCTGAGGCAATACCGGCAGTAGTAGCACCCCCTATCCGACAGTTGACCAGATGGAGCCTACCTTAACCTCATTCATCTGGTTAATCTTCACGGTGCAGAAGTCCGGGACCATATTTTCGATATTCTTTTTCTAAGCCAGACACTGCAGTCTGGGTAGAAACGACTACGGAACACGCACCATATGCGTCAACGGCGCGGTCTAGGCTATGCCATTTCAGTTAAAAACTATTAGCGAGCTAAACTATAACCAGCCCAGTACTCTCTCGGAGCACGGTCTGTAGCTGCATGCCATTAGGGCGACCTACTCCTGACCAAAATAACTTGGACAACCTGTGCTAAGTAGTAAGAACTACCATAAAAAAAATAACGGTACTCAACTGCCTGGGAACTGAAGTACTAGTCTATGGCCTTTAACAGCTAGTCTATATTTCGACAACTCCCGGGGCATATGCTACCATTTAGCCTCATTAGCCCCATTTAGGCCTTGCTAAACCGGCCCAAATAAACTTTATAATGATCTTCCAGGCCCTATTTTTTTGACTGATGACATTAAATAGAGAGAGCATGCCTAACTCTGGAATTATCTCTGAACCACAAAAACACTGTGGTGAAAAGCAGATTTGTTGGCAGATAAAATGGATAGTCTAATTAGTGTCACCTACGAAAATCTAGCCCCAATCAGCCCTGACTGCGACTGCCAGTGGATCAACATGAGTTCAACTGACAGCACTGGTAATAGTGTTGCCTACTAAATAGACGTAGCACAGTAGACCACTAACTCACTAACCAACTCACGTTCTACCAAGTCCACCTTAAAAAAGGTAGGCCGAGGCCCTGTCGTTGATAAAAAATCTGACGCAAGATACGAACAAACTCAATAATATCTGCACCCTTCATAGTTTTCAGACGATGTAACGCTTATAAGCCATAAGAACCCTCCGCGGACGGTAATCTTCCAAATATAATTCCGCAACATACCACCACCATCCAAAACCGCTAATAAACCTAATCAACTACTATTTTTTTTGTTACTACCCTCTTTTCAAACACCCCGCATTAGAGTAAGTATTAAAAAAACGTTGTATAAAATGACCGGAATGAAGCTATCGTTTGTCCTATGTCCTCCTCACCACCATATAAACACCATCATTCGGTCCGACCCTTTCTCCTAGCCCTGCTCTTCATAGCCCTAGGATTGGCCTACGTCATCCTACAGCCCTTCCTGCACTCAATTATCCTAGCCATAGTCGTAGCCGGCGTATTTCATCCATTCTACCGACGCGCCCTGAGTTGGTGTGGTAACCGGCCCAACACAGCCGCTACCCTCACCTTAGTATCCATTGTATTCGCAATTGTGCTGCCACTCTCTTTCATCATCGTGGCCATGATAGAGCAAGGCATCCAACTCACCAGGACCATTCAAATTTGGGCTACTGCCAACACCTTGCATGAGCTCCAGAATCATATCAGAGTCCTGTCTGCCATGGCCTGGCTCAAAGAAAAAGCACCTTTTATCGAGATCAAACATATCAACTTCCAAGGCCACCTAGTGGAACTCACCCGCAGCCTAAGTGAAAGATTACTTCACCATAGCGCTCAACTCCTAGGCATCACTGCCGACATAATCATACATTTTACTACGACTATAATCATAGTCTACTTTCTCCTACGCGACGGTCAGACTATACTCGCCACAATCAAACAGATCTCCCCCCTGCGCACTAGCCAGGAGGACCGCATAGTGGATAAAATCCGTACGGTATCACGGTCAGTGCTCCTGGGTAGCCTCATCACAATGTTTTCCGAGGGTGTAGCAGGTGGCATCGGCCTGATAATTGTAGGTCTGCCCGCACTCTTCTGGGGCTCCATGATGGCTTTCGCCTCTCTCATCCCTATCATAGGTACAGCCTTAATCTGGATACCAGCTGTAGGCTATCTCTGCCTGGTTGGCCATTGGGGCCAGGCTATTTTTCTCTTCTTGTGGTGCGCTATCATTGTTACCTCCATCGACAACTTCCTCCGGCCCGTGTTCATGCAAGGCAAAACCGGCCTGTCCACCTTCTACATTCTCCTGGCTATCCTAGGCGGCGTCCAAACCTTTGGACTGCTGGGCATCCTCTATGGACCGCTCATTCTAACCTTTGCCATGGTTATGCTCGCAATATACAATGAAGAGTTTCAGGATGTCCTAATAGAGAATACCTCAGCCGCGGCGCTCCGCAATGGCTAACTACTACTACTACTACTACTACTACTACTACTACTACTACTACTACTACTACTA
>CBCOTE010000006.1:0-116979 GCA_965112965.1 Desulfovibrionales bacterium
TAGTTCGATAATCTCATAGGCTGGTAGCAATAAGTTTGGTCTCGTTATATAAGCATGGTCATGCAATAGTCGTTGAAGAACAGGTATATTTTTTTTAAGAGCTAGCTTTGGTGGCTGACCGAGATTGTAATTTTAGTGGTGTCCTTGAAAGATCAATAAAATGGATGTCTCTGTCTAGGTAGAACAGAATATGGTAAGGTGGCTTAAAATATTAAGAAGTCATGGCCATAATTATGGTTAAGATTGGGTAGACCGACGTGGTCTCGCTTGTTGGTGGAGTATAGAGAGATAAACAAATTAGATTTGCATCCAGGTCAAGAATCATAGGAGAATTAATGGAGGTCGCTGTTGTTAGCTTGGAGATGAGAATAAAACCCTGTGATTGGGTTATGTTAATGACGACCAGGGTATTGGCGATACGGGACTGGCTGGTTTAGTTATCTATGACGTCGAAACTACGTAGGAGGTAATGCTGTTTCGGTCTGGAATTATTGCCAGTAATACAAGGCTAGTGGCAGAATTATAAGATATTTTTTTTCAATACATTTTATGATGCCTAGTAGATGAACTTGATGTTTTTATACTGTGATATTAATACATTGTTGTAACCATTGTGGTTAATATATTGATATATAGTCTGGATAAGATAAAGTTCGTTAAGAGTCAGTGCTTAAAGTGTCTAGACATGCTGTGAGAAAGCTTTATATGATGATAAACTCAAGTATTAGAGCAAAAACGAAGGAGAGTTTACATAAATATCAGTCCGTAAGGGTAGAACAGATAGATAGGTTTGTAGGATTCTAGGGCCAGAGCGCATAAACTATTTATCAGTAGTGCTGTTTGAGTCTAAATCAATATTTGGTCTGGGTAAGTTACAGAGGCGGGGTTGGGATGCCAAGGGTTGGCCAATAGATCGTAAAAGAGGGGTTCCTAGCAGACGATAACAAGACGATCGCAGTTAGTAGGTTGTCCAGTCGGCCAGCAGGATGTAAATGTTTTTTTCGATGGCGCTGATTAGGATAAGGCTTGTGATGGGTCTCTGGCCGCCGCTTTTTTTATAGTTGCTGACATAGATATGGCCCAGTTGGAATTAGTGATATATGTATAGGAGAGAAAGGCGATCAATATAGACATGGTGCACTTCACAATAGATAGATTGGGGATAACAGGATCTAAGTTGCTAAGGCTATGTAGCAGGTATGGACTAGGGTATCTGTCAAAGTTCACATGCTTGATATATTCATGGTTAAAATATTTGGCGATCGTGATAAAATTCAGGGATATTTAATTGTTATGGGTATTTCAATGATCAAATAGTGTATATGGTATTCTATCTTTCATGCAGTCGCATAGAAGGTTGACAAAATCTAAAATCAGCCATAAATACAGTCAGGACTAAAATAGTGGTCGGGACGGTTGCTTTAATAATACGAGTAAACATGTAAATTAGGCTGTTATTGTATGGCAGATTGCTGTAGTCTGAAATCAGGAAAGCGTTGTAGACAGACACACTATAGGCCTCTATCTGGGGTTAGTGACAAAAGTGTTATCTGGGAATTTGTGAGATGCAGTTGGCTCATGTTATTAGTTGTTAAGGAGCGCCTCTTATTTATACATTCTCGGGTGAGATGTATAGGTATCGCCATGTCGTTTTTTTAATATTTTAGTGAGCGTGGCATAAAGATAATATGGCTTTAGAAACTGAGGTAAAGTTCTATCCGGTGGATCTGGACCGGGTGCGCGCGTGCTGTCAGGAGGCCGGGGGGGAAGGTCTAGGTCGGTATTTAGAGCGCAACGAAGTTTTCGATACGGTCGATCGTGCCCTTCGAGACCGAGATATACTGCTCCGTTTACGGCAGGAACGAGGGCAAGGTGCGAAGTTGACCCTTAAACTGGCGTCGCATGATTTTCAGGGTGAAAAGGCGGTGCAGGCCAAGATATGTGAAGAATATGAGGTCGGTGTTGCGGAGGTGGGAAGCATGGCCTCAATTTTGACCGGTCTAGGTTATAAAATGGTCTTTCGCTACGAGAAAATCCGGGAAACTTGGCGGTTGGGGAGGGTACTGGTCTGTTTGGATCGCCTTCCGTTCGGGGATTATCTTGAGCTGGAAGGACCTCTGGCAGACTTAAAGTCTGTCGCTGGGCTTCTGGGGTTCGTATGGCAGGCAGCTATTACGGCTACTTACCATGCGCTCCAACGCGAGCAGCATCGGCAGGCTGGGCTATCGCTGGAGGAAAGCTTTGTTTTCTCTTCCGGCGACCCCCGAATTGCAGCAATTGATGATAGCGAGGCGGAGTGATAGGCCGGGAGGGTAGCTTAAAATTCTATAATCCAGCTATAGCTAAAGACTATACTGAAAAGAAAGAAGGAAGATTCAAGTTGGATATCTTGATTACCGGCGGGGATAGCGGAGGGGGGCGTAAACGATCTTTAGCCCTGACATGGATTGTATCTATTAAAAAGTACTACTCTATAATATTAACGCATAATCTTGGAACTTTGTGGTCCCTGCGTTGAGGGCCGTATTTTTTATAAGAGTGAGGTTGCGGCGATCTGTATCATGTTCGTTGTGCACAGTGAATGCTGCTTGTTTGCGGTATTTGCCCGACTAATTTTTGTCTAAGTTAAGGTAGTCACAGTGTGTGTCTCAGCATAAAAAAAAGAATTCGTTTTATCTGCGCCTGTACTTGGAAGAAATTTAAGACTGTCCGTGGAATGAGGCTACCTTTTCTTGCCGAAAGAAATAAAAGTTAGGCTTGGCAAAAATGATTAATATAATAAGGATCAGTTGACGATTAGAAAATTGATCGTGGCTGTATGTAGCGCGAGGTTACGGCACCGTAATTATAAAAATATCTGACGTTGGAGTGTTTGTTCTACGTCATGGCGCAATAGTAGGTAAGGCATTATTAGATCTTCACTTATTTTGATATAACCTTCTAGAAGCACTGCTAATATATTGCATTTATGCTTTGTATTGACCATAGCTTTCATGGCTTAGGTCGTTAAAGATAGCTATCAAGGTAGGGCGTATAGCTAATCTAGTTCTGATTGCGGTGATTATTCCCGCGGCGTGGTGCCGGAGAGTGAAATTCATTCTTGGGTGAGGGTGAAAAAATATAAAGCGGTAAAATCACTGAACGGCAGATCTCACTGTAACTTTAAGTCATGGAGCATTGCGATAAATTCTATTGCTTGTGTCTGTATTGGCAGTACCGATCTCTGCACTAGATACATCTATACACAGTGTCTAAATTTAATTCTTTTTAATGGACGATACCGGCGTGGATAAGATTACACAGATCGAAGCTTTGGTCCTGTACATTATGAGTTGCGAGGCGTCCATCAGCGATCTATCCACCAGCTGAATATGGGTAGGGGTACTCTTGGCCAGTGCCGAATAATGTGGTGATTTATGAGATCATGTCCAAGATGATTTACTGAAATTTAGGACATTACTAGTACTATTACATCCATAGGAGCCGTTGTAGCAGCGGCTCCTATGGATGTCTTGAGCATATCCAGGCCTATGCTTTCGGTGCTATTGTACCGTAATTATACTATATTGGATCTACTATATGCGAAGAACATAAGAACTACTTCAAAAAATGACTAGGACCGTGCCCCATTATTTTCAAAAGATCGACGTGGCTGAATTCGTCTCAGATGCGTGGTCATCCTTATGAAGGGCTTGGGTATTATTACAAAGTCACACTGCGCGTGCGTTATATTTAGGCTTTTTTTCAGGATAGTGGTGGATTTACCGGTCTATTACTTTTTGAACTGTTTCGTACCGGACAAAAAACATGGAGATGTTGTCGATGAGATCAGATCGGTATTGCCACTTAAAATTGGCTGCCGAGTTAAGCTTTGCATCGTGATTACAGCCTCGGACATCGAGCAGATTATTGATCATATAGCCCGTTATCTATTTAGCGCTGTGGTCGACGACCGCAGCCGTCTAGAATATCTAGAGGCTGAGCTCAAGAACGAAACCTACGGTTAAAAAAAAGTATCTATTGGGCTTATCATTAAGGCTATTATATGGGTTTGGATAAGCCTTAAAATTATATCGGACCATGGATCCTTCTGTCATATAGTTCTACTGACGTTGGTATTACTGATTTCTTCCAATAGTTAGTTGTGATATTTGGAGTTAATTTTTTGCGTTTTGACATGAGTGAGTACATAGAGAATAACTATGTGGTCCGGTTTATTGGTGTTCCTTTGAGTTGTATTATCTTTGAGCAAGGTATTTTTTGATCAATGTCATCAGCAACTATTCCTACATGGGGTTCCTGTTCGACGAGATCGAGAAGGCCTATCCAGATTTGACCAGCATTTTTACTGTAAATTATGGACTACGCTACTCTTACGAATGATAACGGTTGCAAGGTTGCTTTTATACACTATTTTTTTGACCGCCAGCGTCGGCATGCGGTACCGCCGTACTAATCAATTTTAGCGTCTGTTGGGGGGGGCGGTGATATGCTATGGGTGTGACGGCCGGAGTCCGGCTCGAGGAGATCGTTGCTCACAGAGACAAAGAGACCGCAGAAAAGTTTTTAAGTCTCGAGTTCCGTAGCCGGCTAGGTTAGCTCATCACGTTGAGCTTAAAGACATACTTGGTCAAGGAGAGCATATTAGGCTGTTTATAGAAGCGAGGCCATGTTGGACCTAAACGAGGTGGCCCAAGTGAGGTTGATTGTTTTTAGTTTTTGTTGTAATATTATGTTGTGGTGGCGCCAACACTAAGGGCTAAAAATACCTTGCAGGGAACATCGGTGTAGTGCGAAGATGTAGTTATTGCCTCGATTCATGTATTATAGCATACTCTACAACACTTGTCCAAAACTAGTATTGGTCGATTCGGGTAGATGACTGAAGCCATTTCATTTTATGGCCATATTTGTTTTATTTTCTAGACATATTGATTCTTTATGATTCCAAGCTGGCCAAGTTAAATGACCATACAGCTGTGAACTACGACTTAAAGTTTACTATGGCTTGTAGTGACCTATGACTAAGACATATTCTCACAGTATATCGCAGAATGGCACCATCATTATTTTGTTATATTTTATTAATATTGGTCTGGCTATATACGCCTCAAATATGTTTCGAATAGGGAGGTATGGTAGGTGTCGTACCGGGGGGGGTCTATGTGGAACTGATACTGATATAGCTGCGAGGGGTTGCTTGATAACTTAAATGTTGAAAACATGGCCCAAAAAAGTATTCCGAATCGGGTTAGGGTGTTAGGGGTTGGCGACGCAGCTGTTCGAGTAGCATGATCTCGGCTGGTGAGGGTACGAATGGGCGTATTGTACGTGCAAACTCATTGCGCTTAAATGAGAAAAAATCGTAGAGATCGTTGTCGAATACCTCCAGCACGATCACGTCTGGGGAGGCATATTGGGCCTTGTCTAGGAAGAGCTCAACTTCGTCCATAATAGTATAGCCCGGCACGCCTGCGTTCATGACTACACTACGGGGTATGAGTTCTTCTAGAAGTACTGGCCAGGTGTCGTGGTTGGGCAGGTAAGGGCAGAAGGCAATAGAATCGCCCAATATGAGTATTTTTTGTAACTCAGTGCGGAGGGAGAAGTCATTGCTGCGGCGGAAACCGTATTGGTCGGTAATGAGCAGGAAGGGTGCGTCTGGCTTCATGTTCCATAGGGCTCGCTGGTTCTGGGCAAGATCAGCCAGTAATAGTGGTGTTTCTTCTTTGGAGAAGGCATGATTAGAGCGGTAGCTGTTCCATCCGATTAACTGACCGGCCATGGCTGAGGCTATGAGTTGGCAGCCCAGCCGTGAAAGGTGGCCGTCAAAGGGCAGTAAATAAACCTGGTTAGCAGGCATTGTAGTCAACGTGTCGGTCAGATCTAAAAAATTTACGTGGTGTCTTGCGGCTAATTCACGGAAAAACGGTCGGCAGGTGCGTCGTGAAGGCGATTTGGGAGTGTCTTCTCCGCGGGGAATATAGGCTACGAGAACGTGGGCGCGGATGGTCCGAGCTCGGTTTAATAGCTGGATGAAAAAAGTTTCATATTCTTTGAAGAACTGTCCCAATAGTTCTCGGCCTGGTTCGCTATATAAGGCCTCCCAGAGGCGGGGGGGTAGGTTGAAGTCGGCCTCTTCTACACGTTTTTTAGCCATCAACAAGGTCAGTCGGCTTTTTATGGATTCAGCCGCTTGGACCAGGGCCAGGGGTTTATTTTTGTACTTGGCGTGATAGTAGGCTGTGGCCAGGACAGTTTCCAGCATTAGACCACACATCAAACAGCCTAGAATCATATAGAGCAAGTTCTTGGTGAGGGAGCGGTAAGGCAGTGTGGGCATTATGATCTACGAGTTAATGGGTTTTTAGGCAAGGCAAGACAGCCTGACGGACTGATATTGTCAAGCAGGAGCTGATGCTATCCTAAGATCGGGAGGAGATCAAGTTATTGTCAACCTAGCCTTGCCGATGGGGGGGCTAGATATGTCTGAGGGCGTAAAACAGGGGTCGATTCCGTTAGCTTGACTCCAAGGCTAGGGGTAGTATTTCAACAAAGTCCACAGTTTTTGATAGTTATGCTATGAGGGCTGGGACATAACTAGGGCGTCGTAAACGCAGGCCGGAGTAGGAGCATGGCAGACAGTCTGACCAGTCAGATTGGCATTAGATAGCGACGGTCCAAATACAATAATGTCGTTCATGGAGCTGTCTCTCCTTTTGGACGTGGCTTCGGCATGTGATACAGTAAACTGAGATAGGCTAGTAGGTAGGAGCTGAATCTCGAGGCTCCGGGTAGGGGTAGAATCAATCGCGGATGGCACTAGGACGTGACGGATAGCAGTGTCCTTAGGCCGGTCATTGTGCCTAGTCCTGCGAGACAGATTGCGATTTTTTTGCTAGATGATCTTGGATTGTGGTTGTGGATCATCCCTGTAAGTAGTTAGTGTGGGTTCGACACGTGTTTCCCGGCCATCATATATGTGTTAGTTTATTTTAAGGAGCAGTCTGATAGTGACGGGAACGGCGTCTGTAGCAGTTACCACGGCCATAGCTTCGCGGCAGACAGCCTATTCCTTTGTTGTGGGGATGGAGTGGATTGTGCTTTAACGTCCGCGATAATAATGCCCGATATTTAAAATATTTTTGGAGCAGCTGCAGGCCAGCCCTGGATGAGTATGTATCTTATGGTATGATAAAAAAAAGACAGCCGGCTATTGTCACCGACCTACCTCACATATGTGCTGCGATTCATAGCATGGTCGGCTCCAGCGTTGCTGCTGATATTAAAGGAGAGGTATATATGGATTTTAATGTCGAGAAAGTTTCCGTGGTCAAGCGCACTGTCCACGTTCGGGTCTCGGCCGAAGAGGTTAATGCTTCGCTCGGCGCTACTTTGGCTGTCTATCGTAGTACGGCTGAGATGCCAGGCTTTCGGAAAGGCAAGGCGCCCTCCTCGATTATTGAGGGTCGCTTTTGTAAGCAGATCCGGGCTGAGGCCGTCCAGGACCTGATTAATCTGCATATCAATGAGATTATCAATCAGCTTAAGGTCTGTCCTGTCTCGCATATTAAACCGAACGAGGTCGCGGAGCTGGTCAAGGGCGAGCCCTACACCTACTCCTTCAGCTTTGAGATTATGCCCGAATTTGAGTTGCCAGAGTACGTCGGGCTTGATGTTGAACAGGAAAAGGCCGAGATTGATCCGGTCGAGGTCGAGGCCGTGTTCGATCGGCTGCGTGAACAGTTGGCTGACTACGTCGATGTTAATGAAGATCGTCTTCCCAAGGATGGTGAGGCCGTAGTGGTGAGTTTCAAGGTTTTTGCTGACGGAAAACTTCTCTCCGGCATCACCGCAGACAGATTTATCTTAGTATTGGGAAAAGGCCAAGCCTTACCTCAATTCGAAGAGCTAGTCAAGACGCTAAAGCCTACTCAATCCACAGCTGCGCCTATGACCTTCCCTGAAGATTTTTTGAACAAAGACTTAGCCGGGAAGACCGTGATCATGAAGTTGGAACTGCACTCTATCAAGATTAAAAAGCTCCTTGCGGTAGACGATGACTTGGCCAAAAAGGCCGGCGGGTTCAAGACTATAGACCAGATGCGCGAAGCGGTGGAGAGGTCCTGTCTGGAAAGCCGTAAGCAGCTTTACCATGCTGGTGCTCAAAAGAAGCTACTGGATGCTTTGCTGGCCAAAGTCAATTTTGTTGTACCCGAGAGCATGATCGAGCGCTACGTTGATCGGATGTTGCATGATCTCAAGGGTCGTATGGAGAATCGGGGCAAGCACTTGGAGGCTATCGGTAAGACCGTAGAGGAACTACGACAGAATTTACGAGCTCAGGCCATGGATTTGGCCCGGGCCGAGGTCTTCTTGCTGGCCGTGGCTAAGCGCGAGGAATTGGGCGTGACTGATCGGGAGTTGGATGGCTACTTTCGCACTATAGCCGCGCGTACGGGTGAGGACTATCTAGTCATACGCAAGCTCCACGAGGAAAACAATCTCATGTTTTCAGTACGTGATCGGTTGTTGGCGGATAAGGCTATGGATCTCATTTATGATCGTGCTGTGGTCAAAAATGTTTCATCTGTAAATCAGGAAGCCCAGGAAGTCACTAGGGCTGCGAGTAAAGTTTAGCCATTTGTCTGCTCCCTTTAAACTGGCTGTTATGCCAACCTGCACATGTTGGTCATTTAGTGGGGGTAATCTTTCCTAGTTTATTTAGGGAGTTGGGGGAACGTATATTTTGGACATTTTTATTTTATACTTCCTCGATCATACCTTATTTTATCACTACTTGCAGGCCAGGCGGGGGATAGTTTATACTGATGAAAGATATGCCGGCACAAGTTAGCTGGTGCGAAGGAATATATTATGGCGTATAGTACAGTACCTATTGTCATCGAAACTACTGGCAGGACAGAGCGAGTTTATGATATCTATTCTCGGCTGCTTAAGGACCGAATAATCTTGCTCAGCTCACCCATCGACGATTATTTAGCCAGCTCTATTTGTGCCCAGCTTTTATTTCTGGAGTCGGAGAATCCGGAAAAAGATATCAATATATATATTAACTCTCCAGGCGGTTCAGTAACTGCAGGTATGGCAATTTACGATACCATGCAGTACATTACGGCGCCCGTGGCCACCTTGTGTCTGGGGCAGGCTGCGAGCATGGCCGCGTTGCTATTAGCGGCCGGAGAGTGTGGCCTGCGCTATGCTCTACCCAACAGTCGAATTCTTATACATCAGCCTTTGGGTGGAGTTTCGGGTCAGGCCACAGATATAGATATCCAGGCTAAGGAGATTCTTCGTCTCAAAGAGCGCCTCAATCAGATTCTCGCCAGCCACACGGGCAAAGAGTTGCGTAAAGTGGCGCGTGATACCGAGCGCGATTATTTTATGAGCGCTGAAGAAGCGCATAAGTATGGCCTTATCGATGAGATTTTGGAATCGCGTAAGGTGCGGGCCGAGGTAGCTGGTAAAGACAAGACCGAAAAGATCGTCAAAGCACCAAAGTTGTAAATGGGAGTTTAATCTATGGCCGACAAAAAGGTGGGACTGCCTATGGAGCTGCATTGCTCTTTTTGTGGCAAGAGCCAGAATAAAGTGCAGCGGCTCATCGCCGGCCCTGATGTATATATCTGTGACGAATGTATTTCACTGTGTAACGAGATTGTCGCTCAGGAAAACGTCAGTGAGCATATTGAAGAAGGGCGGTCGCTCTCACCCGCTGAAATTAATAAAAAACTTGATGAATTCGTTATTGGTCAGGTGCAGGCTAAGAAGATTCTGTCCGTGGCCGTGTATAACCACTATAAACGGGTGTTCTTCTCTGACAAAATAATCGAGGACGTGGAGCTAGAAAAGAGCAATATTTTGCTCATCGGCCCCACGGGTTGTGGCAAGACTTTACTAGCTAAAACTTTGGCAAGGGTGCTTAAGGTGCCTTTTACTATTGCCGATGCCACTACTTTAACTGAAGCCGGTTATGTGGGCGAGGATGTGGAGAACATTTTGGTCCAGCTGTTACAGAATGCGGACTACGACATCGAATCCGCTTCAAAGGGTATCATCTACATTGATGAGATTGACAAGATCGCCCGTAAAGGTGACAGTCCATCAATTACTCGGGATGTCTCTGGTGAGGGGGTGCAACAGGCTCTGCTCAAGATTATTGAGGGCACTGACGCTAATATCCCGCCTAAGGGGGGCCGCAAGCATCCGCAGCAGGAATTTATCCGCATGAATACTTCAAACATTCTGTTTATCATGGGTGGGGCATTCATTGGCCTGGAAAAGATTGTCCAGCAACGTATGGGCGTTAGTTCTATTGGTTTTGGCGCTAAATTGGAAAAGAAATGTGATGATGATCTCTCCAGACTTTATGCTGAGGTACATCCTGTGGATCTCATCAAGTTCGGGCTCATCCCCGAGTTTGTAGGTCGCATCCCGGTGATCACTTACGTGGAGGAACTTTGCGAAGACGATATGGTGCGCGTACTTATTGAGCCACGCAACGCCCTTACCCGTCAGTACCAAAAGTTTTTCGAGTTGGACAAGATCAAGTTGCGCTTCACACAGAATGCCATACGGGCTATAGCCAGCAAGGCCATTGAGCGTAAGACTGGAGCTCGTGGCCTGCATAATGTCATGGAAAATATTATGCTTGACATCATGTTCCAGTTACCTTCCCTGACCAGCGTCAAAGAGTGCGTCGTCAATAAGAACGTGGTGGAAAAGGGCATAGAGCCGCTACTCATCTATCATCAGGAAGTCAAGACGGCCTTCTAGCCCCTTTAGAGATCTCGGTCGACCGTGTTGGTAGATTTTAAAGTAGTTTTTTTTAAGAGTAGTTTGACAATTTTCACCGTGGTACTATCTTTTTTTAAGCTTTAAAAAAGTTGTTTCTGTGATTAGACTTTTATCGGATATTCCGACAGTCACCTCATGCCCATGAAGGAGTTTATAAATGACTGAATTATTCCAACTCGGCGATATACATCAGGCCAATCTGGTGCTGTTGCCGCTCATGAGTTTGCGTGAGGTAGTCATGTTTCCGCGTTCTATCGTACCCTTATTTGTGGGCCGAGAGGCGTCGATTAAAGCTATTAAGAACTCTTTATCGCATTACGACAAAAAAATATTCCTGGTAGCTCAGCGTACGCCAGAAGTGGAAAAACCTGAGCCAAAGGACCTCTTTGAAATGGGCACGGTGAGCAAGATTCTACAACTACTCCAATTGCCCGACGGCACCATAAAGGTTCTCTTTGAAGGACTTTACCGCGCTCGTTGGATCGCTGATATTGAGGCCTTTCGTGGGGATTCTGAATACCCCACGGTCGGTACCGATCAGGTCATGGAGCAGGATGCCTCCACCACTGAAGGTCGAGCTTTCATCCGCGTTGCTCATGAGTCTTTGGAGGAATATAGCAAGATCAATAAGAAGATTGCACCCGAGACCATCATGGCTATCAATTCGCTTCACGATTCGGGCAAGTTGGCCGATGCCATCATGCCCCACTTAAGGGTCGATTATTTCAAGAAACAAGCGGTTCTGGAAACAATTGATCCGGATAAGCGACTAGAGGATACTTATACTTGTCTCCAAAGTGAGATCGAGATTACGCAGATCGAGAAGCGTATTAAGAGCCGTGTCAAAACGCAAATGGAGCGCAATCAAAAGGATTACTATCTCAACGAGCAGATGAAAGCCATTTCTAAAGAGATGGGTCGTGAGGAAGATTTATTAGCTGAAGTGGCCGAGCTCGAGGAAAAACTTAAGGCCAAAGAAATGCCTGATGAGGCGAGAGAAAAAACTGTACGTGAGCTTAAAAAGCTTAAACAGATGCCTTCTTCGTCGGCAGAATATGCTGTGGTACGTAATTATGTAGACTGGATTCTCGATCTGCCCTGGAACGTACTTAAGAAGACGGATATTAATCTGGTTGAGGCAAAGACTATTCTAGACAACGACCATTACGGTTTAGATAAGCCCAAAGAACGTATTCTGGAGTTTTTAGCGGTGCAAAAGCTGGTGGGTACGATGAAAGGTCCTATCCTTTGCCTAGTTGGCCCTCCTGGGGTGGGCAAAACTTCTCTGGCTAAGTCCGTAGCTCGAGCCACGGGTCGGGAGTTCATGCGTTTATCCTTGGGCGGTGTGCGTGATGAGGTTGAAATTCGTGGCCACAGGCGTACCTATGTAGGCGCTTTACCGGGTAAGATCATCCAGTCTATCAAGCGGGTAAAATTTAATAATCCTCTTTTTTGTTTGGATGAGATCGATAAAATGAGTATGGACTTCCGCGGTGATCCCTCAGCGGCCCTTTTGGAGGTCCTCGATCCAGAACAGAACAATGCCTTCAATGATCACTACCTCGATTTGGACTACGATCTATCTAAGATTTTTTTTATTACTACGGCTAATGCGCTGCATTCCGTTCCATTACCGTTGCAGGACCGTATGGAAATTATTAAGTTACCAGGTTATCTAGAAGTAGAAAAGCGCAAGATTTCTCGGCAGTTTTTAATTCCCAAGCAGCTTGGGCAACACGGCCTCAAAGCGGAGAGCCTGCATATCTCGGATAATGCAGTGCTAGATATTATACGTCGTTACACCCGTGAAGCTGGAGTGCGCAACCTGGAGCGGGAATTGGCCGGTATTTGTCGTAAGACCGCCCGAATTCTCGTGGAGCATGGCGAGTTGGTTAAGGCCATTGCCGTGAGCAAGTCCAGTTTGTCGCAGTATCTGGGGGTGCACAAGTATCGTTTCGGTGAAAAGGAGGAAGAGGCACAGGCGGGTGTATCCACTGGATTGGCCTGGACCGAGATGGGCGGTGAGCTCCTTGTAGTGGAAACCGCCCTTATGCCTGGATCGGGTCGTGTTGAGATCACAGGTAAGCTCGGGGATGTAATGCAGGAGTCAGCACGGGCGGCACTTTCCTACGTACGATCACGTTCAGATCTTTTTGGCCTCAAATCTAATTTCTACCGTAAGATCGATATTCATATTCATGTGCCCGAAGGCGCTATCCCCAAAGACGGCCCATCGGCCGGTATTACGTTAGCCACTAGTCTTGTCTCAGCTCTTTTATCTATTCCAGTGCGCAATGACTTGGCCATGACCGGCGAAATTACCCTGCGCGGCCGAGTGCTGCCCATCGGAGGTGTGCGTGAGAAACTCCTCGCTGCCCATCGTGGCCTGTTGACTCGGGTGATTATTCCTAAAGAGAACGCTAAGGACCTTAAGGAAGTGCCAGAGGAGATTATGAAGAATCTGGAGATTCATAAGGTGGAGCATATGGATGAAGTGCTACAACTGGCGTTGCTTTCCGAGCCTGATAAGATTTTTTCTGATCGTGAAAAATGTCTACCTATTGCCCATTCTTTGCTCAAGGATGAGGTTCGCCCACAGGAAGTTGGCCAGACGCATTAATTTACTATATGAGTATCGTTTGACTGGGCGCTAATTTTTTCGAGATTGACGCTAAGTGTAGAGTGCCATACAGATGGTACCGTAGTTCGGGTGGGGGCCTGCTGCTAGTCTGTACGCGGTCAGACGTGTTTCGGGGATGGTATAGATATCGTATAGTCTGGCAGTGTAGTACGTTAAGATGTAGGTAATAGATCCCGCCAGAGACTAAAGGTTTTTTTGTGGTTTTCTTTATTTTATTTTTTTTCATGTCGCTGGTTTATCGTTAAGTCTCTTTGGCTTTAGCGATGTGTTTGTATATAAGATCGAATAGGCCGAGTTCGTTTAGATCGCGCGTCTGAGCATAGAACAGTAATTCAGACAGTAAAAAAATCTTATCCAGACCTAGACGGAACGAGCACTGACGACTACCCATAGCTTGGCTTTCGTCATTATGTCCTATCGACAATAAGGTCGAATGTTTTTTTGTTGTTATAGACATGATCGATCGCTATGCGGGATATTATCGGACACCGTCTAGTTTTAGGTTAGCCGGTTAATCGGGTTGCCAAGAATGTACTGCTAAGGCAAGATGGATGTGGTTGTGGTTATCTTTTTCTAATTTTTTTAGTAGACCCAGTGGCCTGAGGGGCTATAAGTGTAGCGTTTGGATTGTCCGGGACATGAATCGTGGAGGCGGAACTATTTTGTTGCAGCACTGGGGATCCTATCTTTGTCGTTTTTTTATAAATTTTGAAAGTATAAGGAGTTTATTGTCATCGGTCGCGACGCGAATGGATATCATGAATTTATGCGGCAGCCTAAGAATACAAGGGCAGGTCCAAGTAGGTCAGCCGGACAAAGGCGAATTTTTAGTCAAAATATGAGCCATAAGATCCGAATGCCCCCCTAACAGTGGGTGTGCCAGACATACTCCAGCTCATGTAAACATACAGCACAGAATGGGGAGTATTTGGAATGCATGGAAGTGGTTTGAGCGGGTGGGTTGTAATTTTATGATATTATCTAACGATGTCGTGGATTTCTATCGCGTCGAGGCTAAATAGCTGGATTGATTTTAGTTCCTTGTGACCCGTGTCGTTTTTTTAGATGATATAGTCGATTGGGGGGCATTTAGGACCATTTGTCTGGAAAAAAAGATTAGTTTTTTGCGGTTGTTTATGGAGGCTGATATGCCCGTGATTTTATTATGAATGTGGTGTCCAGATCTGACCGGTGTTCGTTAATCTGCTGGGTAACGTGATCAAGTTTGTCGTGGTTGCGGAGATGGGTGTAGCACGCTTTTTCTTTTAACCTTTTGTCTGTCCGGAGAGACTTTGATTTTTTTTGTTCTTAGATATTAATATTAATGCTGGCGTCTCATAGGTGGTAGCCGGTATTTTTTCGAACAACTCGTCCAGTGACGACATTATGCGGCAGTCGCTCATAAGGGGCGTTGGACTGGGTTTGGCCATTATCAAGTGCGCTGTGCTTCATGGAGGGTCTAGCCCTGGACAGTGAGGATAGACAGGACATTGTGACTTATCTTTTCTTATGTTTGTAGTTTTCGGAGAGGAGGTGGATGGGGTGAAAATTTACGCCGGCCATGTGGTCGTCCTATTTTTAAAGCTGTATGTATATCTGATGGAGGATGATGTGAGCTAACCAGCTATTAATTATTTGGATTTTAAAGCGATATTCAGACACGATACAAGGACAACGAATTCGCGTTATTAGATTTTATTTGAGAAGGAGGTATTTAATTTTTTTTGTGCGACTGGATGTCCATCTTTGGAGATGGATATATGGGAGGCTACCAGCCAACTGTATATAAGCCTATCTTATGAGCTCATTAGTGATTATATCCTTAATAATGTCAATAACTTACATTATAGCCGGCGATTGAGAACAATCAATCTTGAGATTGATTCGACGAGTATGCGGTAAGCCCATAGAGATGGAAGGACGTGGCTAGGATGTCTATTAAATTCTAAATCGACTTAGGAAGGAGACTGCCTGGACAAGAGATACCCAGGTATTTTTTATATCCCCGGTCGGGATCAGCACCGAATCGTTGTTCAACGGCACGCAACTGGTGGTAAAGGAAATACTAAAGTAGCGATCTTTTTTGTGTTTTTTTCGAGAGGATTGCGCTGGCTATTTTTTTTGTGAACTAGTGTACGATTTTGTGCAGACGAAAATTAAAGTTATTGTCTGACTTGATCGTCGTTTCTGGTGAATAAGAATTTATCTTGGTCTTGTTTGACTTTAGGCTCGAGAATGATGTGAGATGGTACTCGTGTAATTAGAAAATTCGCTGATTAAATTTATGTAGTATATTTTAGTCAGGTAACGGTAAAAAGAAGAGGCTTGGTCTATAGCGTCCTGGTTAATGCTGGAGGTGGAACGGTCACTAGTTTTTTTTGAAATGTGGCTTTAGTGACGTTGGTGAATATTTGATCGGCTAGCCTGAATTTTGGGCGTAGTTGTTATGATGGTTTTATCTATAGGATGAGCTTGGATATGGCCGGTCAGTATTCTCCAGATATAGCCTCCTAGTTGCTTGGTACAAAAACAACTGGCACTGATGCTCTATATGAGGTGGGTGTTTTTTAAGGTCGTTAACTATATTCTTTAACTGATTATAGATAACAACGCCTGAATCGGGATTGAACTACGCTAGACGCAGTTATTTTTTTTATTTGGAAGAGGTGGCAGGCGGTTATTAGGTATGCTGGTGGCTCTTTGATAATCTTCCTGGTCCGGTTATGATTACCACGGACTTGGTTGTCATGGGAAAAGAATGCGGGAAATCTATTGTAAAAAAAAGTCCGAGTGGGATACGAGCAATTAATGTGGATCAGCGTTCGGTGAAAAAAATAGTGAACTAAGGTGTCAAAGACGATATATACTCAGCAGCAGGAGAGCTGGCTCAGAGGCTGGTATGAGTTTAGGCGCCACAAACGATAAAATCTATATAGTAGAGGCTTGAATTTAAGAAAATAATTTACCTTAATAGCGTTCGAAAGGTAACTCTTCCTCACGGATTGTGGAATGTCGCGTAGTTTAGATGTTTCGGGTAGTCACGGCCGAGTAGATCCGGGTGCAATAGGAGTAGCTTACGCAGAAGTTTCTAATTCGTATATCGTCCGTAAAGGAAAAATTTATAAGGACTATAATCAGAAGTGCCTATGTTGGATATGCTCTAAAGACTACTAGTTAGATTTATCTTGTTCAGCTCGGCCTGTTGCTATAGTTTTGTGGGAGAGATGGGATGGGCTGTGACCAATATACAGGTAGAAATCGGTAGGCAGCCGGTGCGTCGTCCAGCTTATAAAAGTGCTGGGTTACTGTGAGGTACGGATATCCAGTAGGGTATTGACTAATGAGCAATACTAGCGCATACAGGAAGCGGGATGATCCGTGATGCCGTCGATAATCGATCGGCTAGATGGATCAGATAGACTGGCCGCCTTGGTGTACCTGGAGTCAATAGCTCTGAAGGTATGATATCGATGACGGCCATGGTGGTGTTTTGCTATGTGTTCAAATATTTAATGGTGTGATATCTATGTGTTTGGATACAAGATTCCCTGGTTGAGTTGCTATTCCATTTTTTTTGGACCTGGTTTGCCTATATAGGAATTGATTTGATTTTTTTTGTACCCAATGCAGAATCTATTTCTCCATGAGCATTCACTCCATTATTTCTACCGGCCGATTACGACGGTCTACCCGCACCATTCACGTAGGCGGTGTGGCTGTGGGCGGTACTGCGCCGGTGGTGGTCCAGGGCATGGCCAATACCGATACCCGTGACGTGGAGGCTACTTTAGCTCAGATTAAAATGCTGGCAGAGGCCGGCTGTGAGTTAGTACGTTTGGCTGTGCTTAATTTGAATGCGGCTTTGGCTCTAAATGCTATTTGCTCCGCTACCCCCGTGCCTCTCATCGCTGATATCCATTTCGACCACCGCTTGGCCGTGACCGCCCTGGAAGCTGGGGCGCATGGTCTGCGTATTAATCCAGGCAACATCGGGGGCGAGGATAAGGTAGACCGAGTGGTAGATGCGGCCAAAGCGTCTGGCGCAGCCATCCGTGTTGGTGTTAATTCTGGTTCGGTGGCGAAGAACCTCTTGGCCCGCTTCGGAGGCCCTACACCCGAGGCTATGGTGGAGAGTGCGCTTACTCATGTGGCCATGTTAGAGCGTCGCGGTTTTTATAAGACTAAGATTTCACTTAAATCTTCCAGCGTGCTGGACACTATTGCGGCCTATCGGATCCTAGCCACCCGCTGCGATTATCCCTTGCATATTGGCGTCACTGAGGCCGGTGCCTTGGTGCGCGGCTCGATTAAAAGTGCTGTGGGTCTTGGGATTCTGCTCTGGGAGGGCCTTGGGGATACCTTACGCGTCTCCCTAACTTATGACCCTGTGGCTGAGTCCGTGGCAGCCTGGGAGATTTTGCGTGCCCTAGGGCTTCGCGCCCGAGGCCCAGAGATTATTTCCTGCCCCACATGCGGCCGTACAGAGATCGGACTCATTGCTATTGCCGAGGCCGTAGAGATGCACCTACGTAATGTCACTGAGGTCTTCACTGTAGCAGTTATGGGTTGTATGGTTAACGGACTAGGCGAGGCTCGGGAGGCCGATATTGGCTTGGCTGGCGGCCGAGGTCTGGGCATCATTTTTCGTAAGGGCCAGGTGGTGCGTAAGGTTAATGGCAACGACAACCTGCTCCCGATATTTTTGGAGGAGCTTGACAGGTTTCTTGCAGAAAAAAGATAGTCTTAGAAATGCGTTGGACCCGTTGCTATATCCCTACCCTTAAAGAAGATCCAGCTGATGCTGAGGTCGTTAGTCATAAATTGCTTGTACGCGCTGGCATGATCCGTCGTCTCACCGCGGGTATCTATACTTATCTTCCTTTGGGTCTGCGTGTTCTGAATAAGGTGGTCCGCGTCGTGCGCGAGGAAATGGATCGTGCCAGCGCTGTGGAGATTCTCATGCCCATGGTTCAGCCGGCTGACCTCTGGCTGGAGAGTGGCCGCTGGGAGGCTTACGGTAAAGAGCTCCTGCGCTTTCACGACCGTAGTGACCGCGAGTATTGCCTTGGCTCTACTCATGAGGAGATTATCACTGATCTGTTGCGCGGCGAGGTAAAATCCTACCGTCAGCTACCTCTAAATTTTTATCAGGTTCAGGGTAAGTTTCGCGACGAGATGCGGCCTCGCTTTGGCCTCCTGCGTGGCCGTGAGTTCGTCATGAAGGACGCCTATTCTTTTGATCGCGATGAGGACGGAGCCGCTATCAGTTATCAGGCCATGTATGATGCCTACAGTCGAATTTTCCGTCGGCTCGGCATGCGCTTCCGAGCAGTAGAAGCTGACTCTGGTCCTATTGGTGGTAGCCACTCTCACGAGTTCATGGTTTTGGCAGATACGGGCGAGGATATTATTGCTGTGTGCATGGCCTGTGAGTACGCGGCAAACTTAGAAAAAGCCGAGGTCGTCTGTACACTGGAATTCTGTGACCATACCTGTCCCTTGGCTGAACTAATAGCTACTCCGGGACAGCATACCGCAAAGGAAGTGGCTACTTTCCTCAAGGTCGGCCTTGAACGAATCATTAAGACGCTTCTCTATGACGTCGACGGTCAGTCTGTAGCCGTCCTTGTACGCGGTGACCGTGAGCTCAACGAGGTCAAACTTAAGAACCTTTTGCGCGCTACCGACTTTAGTTTAGCCTCTCAACAGCAAGTAGAGGCCTGGACCGGCGCTCCTATAGGTTTTGTCGGCCCGGTGGGACTAGCTAAGGTGTCCTATATTTTTGCGGACGAGGAACTTTGCTACGCTACGGACTGGATCGTTGGCGCTAACGTCGTTGATGCTCATTTCCTCCACGTCAGTCTCGCCCGTGATGTATCACTGACCGGTTTTGCTGACCTGCGTATGATTGCCGCCAATGATCCATGCCCGCGCTGCGCTGGCACCATGGAATTTACCCGTGGTATCGAGGTCGGCCACATATTTCGGTTAGGTACAAAATATAGCAAGGCCATGAATGCAAAATTTTTGGACGAGCAGGGCACGGAACAGTTTATGGTTATGGGTTGTTACGGTATCGGCATTTCGCGTATTATGGCCGCCTGTATCGAGCAGAACCACGATGCCGCCGGCATCCTGTTCCCGCCGGCTATGGCTCCCTATGATGTGCTAATACTTCTACTTAATCCCTTAGATGCCGCTGTAGCAGCCAAGGCCGAAGAGCTCTATGTTACTGTTCGGGACCAGGGTTTTGATGTGCTCTTGGATGACCGGGATGAACGGCCCGGCATTAAATTTAAGGACGCTGATCTCATTGGTAGTCCCATACAGTTAGTAATAGGCAGCAAGGGTCTGGCTGCCGGCATAGTTGAGGTCAAGGATCGCCGCAGCGGCCAACGTTTCGAGCTATCCTTGGTTGATTTTCCTACCGCCTTTGTCGCTTGGCGCACTGATATTCTTTCTGCTTGGCCGGAGTAACGTAGACAGATAGCGGACAAAAATTTTTTGTAAAAGGCAATGTTTTTTTTAAAATAAGTACATCTCTTTCATCTTTTTTATTTTTTATCTATTTTTTCCCGAGATAGCTAAGCATAGTATGCCTTATACGCCGGATTATGATATGACTAACATATATACTGTTCGGGAACTCACTGAACGTCTTAAGCAGGTAGTGGAAGTCGAATTCCCATTTGTCTGGGTGCGGGGACAGGTCTCCAATCTGGTCCAGCCAGCTTCAGGGCATATTTATTTTTCTCTTAAGGATGAGGATGCCATATTATCTGTAGTCTGGTTCCGAAGTATCCAGCAGCAGCGCGTCACCCGGGAGCGGGTGGACCTGCTCACCGGCGAGATATTCGGTGGCAATTTTAGACATAGCTCCGGCAGTGGTTTTGGAGGATATAGTGGCTTATTTGCCAGCTTATTGCCTGGCCCAGATTCCGATGTAATTTTGGCTAATGGCCAGGAGGTAATTATCTCGGGGCGGCTGACCGTATATCCACCTCGGGGCAGTTGTCAGTTAGTAGCTGAGAGTATTGAGGACGTGGGCCTAGGCCGGATGCACTTAGAGCTAGAAGCGCAAAAGCGACGTTATGCGGCTTTGGGATACTTCGACCAAGAGCGCAAGCGGTCATTGCCAGTTTCACCAATTCAGGTAGCGGTAGTTACCGCGGCTACGGGCGCAGCTTGGCAGGATTTCATACGTATTGCAGGTGAACGTGGTGCCGGGGCAGCTATTCGGCTTTATCCTACCCCAGTGCAAGGAGAATCCGCGCCTGCAAGCATTGTTCAGGCCATGGCCGATGCTGTTACCGAAGGCTTCGGTCAGGTGCTCGTACTTATTCGTGGTGGTGGTTCATTAGAGGATCTATGGGCCTTCAATACCGCCCTGGTGGTTGAAGCTGTATTTCGGTCGCCGTTACCTGTACTAGCTGGCATTGGCCATGAGGTAGACGTCAGTATTTCCGATATGGTAGCCGACGTCCGGGCGGCTACGCCCAGCCACGCAGCGCAGTTGCTCTGGCCTGAGCGTAATATGCTCGTTCAGAGACTGGATACCCTAGAAATTGAACTGGACCGTGTTTTTGGACAATATGGGAAGATCCGGCAGGAACAACTGGCGGCCTTAGCCCGCGTCCTCATTTGGCTTTCCCCAGCACAAAGCCTGGAGCGAATGATTGAGCGATTGGAAGTGGCCGATAAACGGCTAGAGATGGTCTGGTGCCGGCGCTTAGAGTGGCATAAGGTCGGCTTAATTGCAGTGGTCAGCCGTCTAACTGCTGCGGCCTACGGACCGTCGCGGCTGGGTAGTTTGAGTGCCCGACTGGCTAGCCTGACCGGCCGTCTAACCGTGGCTGGAGAAGCTGGCTTAACTCGTTGTGCCGTGACCATAGAAGGTCTTGCAGCCCGGCTAATTGGTTTGGATCCTTGCGCTCCCTTAGCTCGTGGCTATAGTCTTATATGGCATGTCAATAAGGGCTGCTTTCTACGGAGCGCCCAAGATGCTGCCCCTGGTGATTACGTGGATATAGAGCTGGCCGATGGCCGGCTAGGAGCCCTAGTCAAGAGTATTTTTCCGATTCCATCCTCACATTCTTAAAGGATCATAATATGGCTAAAAAGTTGGTGGATTTTGAAAACGGTTTAGCTCGGCTACAGGAGATCGTGATTGCCCTGGAAGGGCCAAGCTTGCCTTTAGAACGGGGCGTGGCCCTGTATAAGGAAGGCCTACTTATGGTGGAGGCCTGTCGTGAGCGGTTGGAAAAGGCCCAGCTAGAAATTAGTGTGTTCAAGGGTGAAGTGTCCGAGGCTGTAGCTGTTGGTTCTCTCCTAAGTACTGTTGCCGTTACGACCACCATGCCTGACGTAACCGCTAGTAGTGACCTAGATGTGGAGAAGTAGGACATGGCTGATACTCATTCCCATCATATGTTCGCGGACGACCTGAGAAATTTTACAGCGTTCATGGCAGTTTTAGCTGCCCGAGGATGCGAAGTCGAGGCGTTCTTAGCTGGTTGCCTTAAAGACCGGGATATTCCTCCCCGCCTATTAGAAGCCATGGAATATAGCTTATTAGCCGGAGGCAAACGGATCCGGCCTGTGCTTTGCTGCACCACTGCTGAGCTATATGGCTTAGCCCGGGCTGAGGTGCTGCCATTCGCTTGCGGTATGGAACTAATCCATACCTACTCCCTGGTGCATGACGACCTGCCGGCTATGGATGACGATGACATGCGGCGTGGAAAACCATCCAATCATAAAATGTTCGGCGATGCTCTGGCAATTCTGGCCGGTGATGGACTACTCATCGAGGCTTTCAGGATTATGGCCCAAAGTGACCTGCCTGCCTGTCGCGTGCTGTCTGCTTTGGTCGAGGTGGTGGCTGGTACTGGTGCTACTGGCATGGTGGGCGGCCAGGCTATCGATATGGATTTTACCGGCCGCTCTGGCGTATCTCTGGATGAGCTGCAGGACATGCATCGTCGAAAAACTGGGTCGTTTGTCGCCTGCGCCTGTGTGGCTGGCGTACTGTTAGCCGGTGCCGATGCTACGGCTGTGGCTCGCCTGCGTGCCTATGGAGCAGCCATTGGCGTGGCTTTTCAGATCACGGATGACATCCTCGACGAGGTGGGCGACGAAAAAATTCTTGGCAAACCTGTGGGCAGCGACCGCGAGCATGGTAAAGCCACCTACCCTTCCTTGATAGGGCTAGCCGGGAGCTGCGCCATGGCCGAGCGGTACGTAACTGAGGCCCTGGCCTGTCTGGATGGGGAAGTGGGCGAGGCGGCAGCCTTTCTGGTTGACTTGGCTCGCTACATTTTAGTGCGTGCCCATTGACGACCTGTCGTTGTTATATCTCTAGGAATTTTTATGACTGAACAACCAGGTTTAATTTTTTCCATTCTGCCGTATATTAATTCTCCGGCTGATGTGGCTGTTTTAGAGTCTACAGATCTTGTCCGTTTGGCTGAGGAGCTGCGTCAAACCATCATCACCACGGTTTCTGCTACAGGTGGACACTTGGCGCCCTCCCTGGGTGTAGTGGAGCTGACTCTGGCTCTAGCTAAGGCCTTCCATTTTGACGGGAACAAGGCTGATCGGCTCATTTGGGATGTTGGTCATCAGGCTTATGCCTGGAAGTTGCTCACTGGCCGACGCGATGTTTTTTCCACTCTGCGCACTTTAGGTGGTATTTCGGGTTTTCCCAAGATGACTGAGAGCCCCTACGACTACTTCGGTGTGGGCCATTCTTCTACGTCCATATCCGCGGCCTTGGGTCTGGCTATGGGCCGTGACCTGAATGCTAAGCAGAACCATGTTATTGCGATCATCGGCGATGGATCTATGACTGCCGGCTTGGCTTTTGAGGGCCTGAATCAGGCCGGGCACATGGGTCGTAAGATCCTAGTAGTGCTCAATGATAACGAGATGTCCATTTCCCGTAATGTGGGCGCTTTATCTTCTTTCCTTTCGCGTAAGATGTCCCATCGTTGGATCAAGCGTTTTAAGCGTGAGGCAGAATACTGGCTCAAACATATCCCAGCGGTGGGTGACGACATGGCCGAATATCTGCGTCGCAGCGAGGCCTCATTCAAGAGTTTTGTTACTCCTGGCATGCTTTTCGAGGCTTTTCATTTTAACTACTTAGGCCCTATTGATGGTCATAATCTGGATCAGTTAGTGGATGTTTTCGAGCAAGTACGTCATCTGGATGGCGCTCATCTGGTGCATGTGCTTACTCGCAAGGGCAAGGGTTACGGCCCAGCCGAAAGTAATCCCACTTATTTTCATGGAGTTGGCTGCTTTGAACCCGAAACCGGCAATGCTCAAAAGATTTTAGACGCGATACAGTTGCCTACCTATACTGAAGTTTTTGGCCAAACTCTATGCCAGCTTGCGGCCACTGACTTGACCATCGTTGCCATAACTGCAGCCATGCCTGAGGGTACTGGGCTGGTTTGTTTCTCTGAGCGTTTTCCCGAACGTTTTGTGGACGTCGGCATTTGTGAACAGCACGCCGTGACTTTCGCTGCCGGCTTAGCCTTGGAGGGCTATAAGCCCGTGGTCGCGATTTATTCAACTTTTTTGCAGCGATCCTATGACCAGATCGTGCATGATGTCTGCCTGCAAGGACTGGACGTAACTTTTTGCTTGGATAGGGGTGGTTTAGTAGGCGAAGACGGGCCCACACATCATGGTGCTTTTGATTTCTCCTTTCTGCGGCATATCCCAGGCCTGATGCTCATGGCACCGCGGGATGAAGTCGAATTACAAGACTTACTGATCACGGCCATCGCTCATCCGGGTCCGGCGGCTATCCGGTACCCTCGCGGGGTGGGCATAGGAAGGCAGCTGCGTAAGATGCCGCGTTTGATGTCTATCGGGGAAGGAGAACTGCTGCGGAGAGGTAAGGATGGGATTATCGTAGCTATAGGTAGCAGGGTACACCCGAGCCTGACCGCAGCTGATGAATTGGCCGTGGAACAAGGGCTAGAGCTGGCGGTGTTCGATGCACGTTTTGTTAAGCCGTTGCCGGTGACGCAACTACTTGATTTAACCTGTCGTTTTGACCGTTGGGTGCTGGTCGAAGAAAATGTTTTGGCCGGTGGTTTTTCCTCGGCAGTGCTGGAGCTGATGGCCGACCGTAATCTGTTGGTGACAGGTAAGCACATCTGTCGGGTGGGTCTACCCGATGCCTTTGTGGAGCATGGGGCGCAGCAGGCCATTAGGCAGCGCCTGGGCTTGGATAAGGACGGGATCAAGCGTGCTGCGTTGGCGTTGTTTAGGCAGTATCCGGCATAACCCAGCCAATCATATGGTCCTTGGGGGGGGGTATCAAGTGTGTCATATTTTTTTTAACCGAGCGACCTCCTGACCTGTAGTTTGCGGAGTAGTTTTTTGATCACGGTAGTCTTGGGTAAGAATTTGTTTGAGGCAAATGGCTGTGGCTTTATAGCTCGCTAACTGCTGGCTATAATAAGCTAGCAATTTAACCTTATATGGTCGTGTTTGGCTGCAGCACCATTAAAATTTAGCCTCCCTTTTGCTCTCATTTGGTATCTTTATAATCATAGTTTAGAGTATGCTAGGTATTTCTGTACACTTTTTTCACCTCCTATATGTTATATGCTAAACTAAGCGCTGGGTGTCATTTCTTTTTATGCGGTTTAGTATAGAATATATATAGTTCTGTTTGTCTATGCTGCTCAAGTCGTCAGTGGCTAGCCGTTGGTAATATAGTTTATCGATCTCTTCGAACCGTCTTCAATGGTTAAATATGACCTGAGAGAGCTGCAGGTGAGCTATTGCTCTAGCTCGTTAAGGTGTAATCTTTGTGATGCCGATTTTAGGACTATAATTCGTGCCTTCTGATTATGGAAAGCTAGATTGACAATATAGTCTTTTTTTCTTCAAGTCTAAGATTGCTATGATTGGGTAAAAATACGTCACCAGTGAAAATTGGTGAGTCTGTAGTTTTTTGAGATTATCGCTTATATGGCGGCATAGCAATTGTGCTCCTTGGTCAGGCAAGGCAAGCCAGATAATATGCTAGCTAATTAAAGTTAGGTCGAAAGATCTGGCTTCTTCTAGGAGAATAATGCTCCATGTATGACCAGCATTTCGGGAGGCTGTGGAATTGGAGTTGATGATGACCTTGATAGTGTTTAGAGGTACAAAATATAAAAAAATATATTAACGTTGACTGGAACGTAGTGAAAAAAAACTGAGTATATTGTAATCCCGCAAACGTAAAAAACATAATGGTCAAAAAAAAGTAAGGTAAATCTGACCCAATGGCGTAAGCATGGTGCAGATAGGTTTTGGTGTGCCAATATTACTTTCTTGAATAAGCCGGTGATACTCTGTACTTTTTTTTGAATAGATGACTAATCTATTCTTTTTAGCTTTCTTAGTCGTTTAAAGGGTATAGTTAGTTATTCTTAGCTTTTGAGTGTTTTTTTAAGCCGCCGGGGTGAGTGCCCTTTATTCTGCTCAACTTTAAAGATACAAGGCTTGCTTATAAATGGAAGCAAAAATAAACATCGATGCTGTTAAAGTGCTAAAAAGTGTGGACGGGCAGGTAGTTCTGGTGCGTGTGACCTTGGGCTAAAGGCGGCCCAGGAGGATGCAGTGCGCGGCGCTAGCGTCATTTAACTAGTTCGTAAATTTTGTTCCCATATATAGCGGAGTTGACTATGACTAGTATGACCTCAGTCTTTAGACCTATCGGTGCAGATTATGGAGCATGATGGCAAAGTCGGTCGCCGGATTTAGTATTCTGTCGTTATAGAGTGATGGCATGGTTACGATCAGACACTGAAGTCGGTCGTAGGTTAGGTACTAGTTGTGATAATGAATATCTATCCGGTATAGATATGCGGCTTGGCCTAGTCTAAAAGAAGCGCGGCAGATGGAGCGGTGGGGTTTGGTGTGCCGGGACAACAGTGAGATATAAGATGTCAACCAGATATAGATATGATTGATTTTGGCAGGGTAGAAAGGACAGTAGTGGTGGGTGCGATCATTCAGGAGGTTTTCGTAGATCGGCACAGATCTACGTGAAGATATTACCGTTTTTAAAAAAAGAAGCAGTCCTATTCCAAAGGCAGGTCGGGAGATTCTACAGTATATAATCGATTAATATTTTTTTAGATCGGAGCGCCAAGGACGGCGCCTTGGTGTCCTTCTTAGCTATACTATACCTACCGCGGTCTTGTATGACATGACTGGCTGGTTTTTTGATGTTATTTTTTAAAGAATTCTCTGTTGGCCTTCTAATGGGGCCGTTGCCATAGCCATTGTATTGAACTAGACTTGCTGACTTCGGCTCTGCCGCATATCATCTAGATTACCATGATATCGGTGGGTATAGTTTCATGATCTTTGGTGACGGTGTCAGCTTTTGGACCAGTTTAATGTGTAAATATTTTAGCCTGTCCGACACTATAGCCTTTGACCTATAATTTTTTGTCGTATTTGGATGCCTGGGCGTTTCAATGTCGCCGTACTGCTGTCCCTTCTGTCCTAGAATGAACAATGTCTGAAGTCCTAGAAACCAGTCATTGCAGGTAGCAACAATATCGCATTCTAAAAATTTATACCACGGTGAAAGATAGGAAAATGGCTGGTAGCCATTATTTAGACGCGGCTGCAGAGAATATTTTGGGAAGCGTACCAGCTGCTCATCTATGCAGTAAAGGCAATACTATACACTGCATAGAATGGCTAAACATACTATCAGTTGCAGTTGTCGCGCATAGATATGTTATATTTGCGGTAACGTATGGTGTTTTCGAACTATAGGAAGTCTCACGTGGTTCACTTACACTTTATTGGACTTTTAGGCTTAGATCGGCTGTTTAAGTCTGCCCTTGGGTGGACGGTCGAAGGGCTGTGACCAAAACATAAGCCTTGATACCTTTTTTCTCGCCGGTGAATCCTAGCTTTTCTTCAGTTGTGGCTTTGACATTGACCGAGGCTAGTGGCAACATTAACAGTTGGGATAGGTTAGCTTTGATATGTAAGCTCCAAGGAGCGATTTTTGGGATTTGCGCCACCAGGGTACAGTCCACATGGGCTAGCTCGATCCCGACTTTTCGTACGTCGTGGAGAATCTCGTTGACTAAGGTAGCGCTTTCTATGTTCTCTAAAGTCGGATTAGATTCAGGAAAGCGACCGCCGATGTCACCTCCACCGATCAGGCCCAGCAGAGCGTCGGCCAGGGCGTGTAGGAGTACGTCGCCATCGGAATGGGCTATAATTTCTGGTCCGCCTGGAATGGGTACACCGCCTAGTTTAAGCGGTCTGCCTAGTCCGTAGCGGTGTACGTCGTAACCCATGCTTGTACATGGGAGTAACCGTGGAGATGGTATGACTGGGGCGAGTAGGCGTAGATCGTCTATTGTGGTGATTTTTTGGTTAGTATTTTCACCTGGTACAATACGAACGGGTAGTCCTATGCGTTCTACCAGGCTAGCGTCATCGGTGGCGGTCCAGTTCGTTGCGGCGGCATAGGCAGTCTGTAGATCAGCCATAAGGAAGCCCTGTGGTGTCTGTACAGCATAGAGGTTTTCTTGGAGCATGGTTTCGCCTACATAATTGCCAATCAGGCGTTTGATGGTATCTTTAACTGGTATGGCCGGAATTACAGCCCGGGCGCCGGCATCTAAGCCTGCAATTATTCGAGCGGCTAGACTAACTGAAGCAAAAGGTCGGGCGGCGTCGTGTACCAGGACAAAGTCATGGGCCCCGGCATTGGTATGCAATATGGCTAGGCCCGCGGCTACAGAATCTTGCCGTCGTTTGCCACCGGCTACGGCTTGCCATGGTAGGCCAATGGGCTCAATATTGTCTAATTTGGTCGTTAGATTATTGGCAGCTTCGAGTTCGTCAGCCGGGAATACAAAGATTAGTTCGTGCATTCGGGGTAGTTCGGCTAGGGTCCGAGCTGCGTGCCAGAACAGAGGCCGTTCTTTTAAGTTTAGGAACTGTTTGCGGGTACTCAGGCCGGCGGCTACTAGGCGGGAACTTGACCCAGCGGCGAGGAGAATAGCTCGAATAGGGGTGGTATTAGTCTTGGTGCAGGGCACGGGTAGTCTAGTTATAAAGTTGTTAATTAGTGATTTCTTACGGGCTTAATACGACGACATAGTAAAAAAATATGTCACAAAGATAAACTGCTCATAAAAAATATGGACAGGGATATATCAATATGAGGAGCCGGACTGTAAGTCGGGTTCTGTTCCCTGAGTGTAGAGCTTAAGGGTGACCATCATTCCTCTAGGGTCCAGGATTGCTCCTAGCCTCTAGCAACCTACCCGGGGACTCGGCCGGGCCGGCCTCATGCGTCCCTCTATTTGGTCTTGCGCCGGACGGGGTTTACCGAGCTTGCCGCGTCGCCGCGGTAACTGGTGGGCTTTTACCCCACCATTTCACCCTTGCCTGCAGAATTGACGACTCTGCGTTGGCGGTTTATTTTCTGTGGCACTGTCCAAGGGTTACTCCTTCTGGATGTTATCCAGCGCCCTGCCCTGTGGCGCCCGGACTTTCCTCCCCGGGCCCCAAAGGCCCGCGGCGATGGTCCATCCGACTCCTCACTAAAAAAAGATAATTTTTTTGCCTACAAAGGTCAAAGATTTCTTTTGTTTCATGTATGGATTGCTTGGCGATAGCATCCGTATAAGTTTAGTTAATACCTTAAAAATAAATATTTTTTTTGATTAAGCCGTAGGGGCACGAGATGATAAAAAAATATAAAATTTTTTATCATCTCGTGCCCCTACGGCAAATATTCAGCTGCCCGACGAGTGGCGTAGGGCAAGGCCCGGTTGCTATGCCCCAGCAGGAGGGGTGAAATGTTCACACCAGTATATGAGGCGTTGGCAGTTTGGGCAGGATAGGATCTGCTGGCCTTTCTGGAGTTCAATGAAGCTTTGTGGGGGGATGGAGATGTGGCAGCCGGTACACATACCCTGGTCTACAGGTACTATGACTGGCGGAGTGAGTCGTGATCGGATAAACTCGTATCGTCCGAGTACGGGGATGGGTACATTTTTGCCTGAAGCTTTGCGGTCCCAACTTAGGCGTTTAAGGCGGAATTGGGCATCGCTGGTGCGGGCGGTAAGTGAGGCCTGTTTATTATCGAGCTGGATTTTGAGATCTAAGGCCGTGGCTTCGAGCTCGAATAGGACGGTCTCGTGGTGTTCAAGTTCGTCGGCTAGGGTAATTTTTTCTTCTTCGCGTAGGCGGTTGAGCTTTTCTAAACCGTCCATTTCGCGCATTATGGCATGGTATTCTTTGGTATTGGAGACCAGCATGAGTTTGTTTTTGCTTTTTTTGACTTTGAGGTTATCCTCTTCGATTTCATGCTCGAGATGGGAGCGTTGTTCCTTGAGTAAGGCGATTTTTTGTACCATTTGTGCCCTGTTAGCGTCTACTTTATGCCAAGCTTCGTTTAGAGTTTCCACTTCTTTTGGTGCGGTTTCCAGGTCGCCGTTTAGCTGCAGAATTTCGGAATCAAGGCATTGCAACGCTACTAACTGCTCGATCTGTCTCAAATAAATACTCATGCAATATCCTCCTGAAAAAATATTGTTGGCGCCTCAATTATAGTATGGCGGCATATTGACTAGGGCGCAGATAATAGGGCCCAGTTGTTGGGTGACTAATAAGGCGGCGCGGATCCTGGCCTGGAAAAAATTTAACTTCCAAGTTAGCTGCAGCGATAGCGGAATCATGGGTCAAGTGCAGCGCAAAGCGCTGCATCATTTTTTCTTCCAGGGCAAAATGGCCTACGTCGAGTATGGCCAGTGGGGCTTCTAGGGCCTGGTGGTATTTGATGTCCCCGGTGAGGTAGATCTGGGCGCCGGCGGCCAGGGCGGTTAGAGCAAACTGGCCGCCGGCGCCAATACAGTAGGCTACTCGCTTGATGGTGGCCGGGGTAGGTCCGATATGCAACAGACAAGGGGTGGCGACGGTGGTATGGATGCGGTGGAGGAATTCCTGCCAGGGTAAAGGAGCCGGCAGGTTGCCGACTAAGCCGAAGCCCTGATTCGGTCCGGTAGTTTTTAATATGGTTATATCTGTAAGCTCGAGGTCTTCAGCCAGCCAGCTGGCGGGGCCGTTGATCTGGACATCGAGGCTGGTGTGGGCAGCGTAGAGCCAAGCTTCGGCCTTGAGGAATAAGGATATAATGTGGTGGTAGTCATCCAGCTGGTCCAGGAAACGCGGGGCAAAGACAAGGGGGTGGTGGGTGAGTACTAAGTCTGCGCCCCAGTCCAAGGTTGCAGCCATAGTATTGGGAAGCGGGTCGAGGCAGGCAGCGAGCTTATGACAGATGGTCCTGCGGCCAGCGATCTGGATGCCGCTCCGGTCCCAGTCGGAAGATCCGGTCATGGGGGCATGTTGCTCGATACAGGCAAGGAGGCTAGTTAGTTTCATAGATTTAGGTGAGGCTAGTTTGATGGAATGGGCGATAATGAGAAAGGCGCTTTTCGGTCGTGGAAGCCCCGAGAAAGCGCCTTAGGTGCGTCCGCCTGTGGCGGCGAAGCGTTCCCGTTAGAGCAACGGCCAATGTCAATCCTTTGGTGGGCCTACCAGGATTTGAACCTGGGACCAGCCGGTTATGAGCCGGAAGCTCTGCCAACTGAGCTATAGGCCCAGTCCCAATATATGTGACGAATTAAAAATTATAATTCGTTTGTTTCAGAGATGTCAAATAATATTGTAACTGCGGCAGCCTGTAGTATTTTTTAAGTACCATACTAAAAAAAGATGAAAGTTTTTTCGAATACGAAGTAAGGCCGTGAGGCGACCAGGAAGAAATTAATTTTTTCTTCTTCCATCTTTATTTTTTTCGTTCTGTTTCAGCCGCATTGACAGAATGTAAGATATACTACATAATAGGTGTTTATATTTAATATGAATGAAGAGATAAAAAATATGTGGTGAAGCTATGCTAAAAATTAAAAACCTTCATGTCTCTATTAAAGGCCGTGAGATTCTAAAAGGAATCAGCCTTAAAATTGAGTCAGGTCAAACCTTCATTTTGTTTGGTCCCAACGGTTCGGGTAAAACTACTTTGCTGATGTCATTGATGGGGATTGGGAATTACACCATAACTAAGGGCAGAATTATATTTATGGATGAGGACATTACGTATGCATCTATTTATAAGCGGGCGCGGATGGGGCTGGGCATGTCTTTCCAGCGGCCACCGACCATCCGTGGGCTTAAAACACGACAGTTGGTACGTATGGCGGCCCATGGTCGGGATACGAATGTGGAGTATATGGCCCGCAAGATGAATCTAGAAAATTTTTTGGACAGAGATATTAACTCTGGTTTTTCTGGGGGTGAAATTAAACGTTCCGAACTTTTGCAACTCATGGCCCAGCAGGCAAAACTGGTGCTATTCGATGAGCCGGAGTCTGGAGTGGATTTAGAAAATATGGTTCTTATTGGATCCACAGTTCGGGCGCTTCTTGATGGCAGCTTGCTCCCGCAACCAGAGCTGAGTATTAAATGCCAAAAGAACGAGCATAACGCAGCTGGGCTAATTATCACGCATACAGGATATATTTTAGACTATGTTAATGCCGACCGTGGCCAAGTATTATACAATGGATATCTATGCTGTGAAGCGCGACCGTTGGACATCTTGGATCATATCCGCCAATATGGCTATAAAGAATGTATTCGCTGTTTACAGTAAGTGTACACATGCAGCTTGCTACGGAGCATGATGATGGAAATGCACGAAATTGACCTGTCGCAAGTTGTTTTTATAGGTTCCGAGACGCCGGCTATGGTCGATTTACGTGATCTTTCTGACGACGACAAGCAGCATCTGCTCATGGTTGGGGTGGACGCTGAGGAGCACGATTGTAGCGGATTATTTCTCCATACGGACCACTCCAATGTCCATTGTGCTTCGCATCAAAAGGGCATGGAAGTTATAGACATTAAGCAGGCACTTAATAAGTACGACGGACTTCCCGAGTATTATTGGAAACTCATCAGCCCGGAAAAGGACGACTACACACGCTTAGTTGGTAGTCATCTACAAGGTGGTTATTTTATTAGAACAGATAAGGGCGTCAAGGTTGAGAAGTCAATGCAGTCTTGTTTATTCATCAAGAACCATAATGTGGGACAGAGCATCCACAATATTGTTGTGGTGGAAGAGGATTCTGAGCTGAATATAATCACCGGTTGTGCTATAGCTCATAGAGTTAAACAGGCAATTCATATCGGCGTTTCCGAGTTTTATGTTAAAAAAAATGCTAAATTGACTTTTACTATGATCCACGGCTGGGGCGAAGAGACGATGGTACGGACGCGTTCGGTTGGGACCATAGAAGAAGGTGGTATTTTTATCAGCAACTATGTTCTTCTGAGTCCAGTCAAAGACCTCCAGATGTATCCTTCGTTAGCTTTAAATGGCCCAGGCGCAGTAGGTCGCTTTAATTCAGTCATCGTGGCTCATGACGGTTCTTATATTGATACGGGTAACTGTATTTTGCTCAATGCACCCGAGACACGTGGGGAGATTATCGCCCGTACTTTGACTGTGGGAGGTACTATCATAAGCCGTGGCCACATCGCCGGTCATTCTGTGCCATGCCGTGGTCATCTAGAGTGTAAAGGACTTATTTTGGGCAATGGCGGCCTTATTTATACTATTCCTGAGCTGGAAGGTACGCTACCTGGAGTAGAATTGTCTCACGAGGCTATGGTGGGAAAAATCGCCCAGGAAGAAATCGAATATCTCATGGCACGGGGTTTGGATGAAGGCGAGGCCACCTCAGTTATAGTACGTGGTTTCCTCAACGTGGATACTATGAGCTTGCCTCAGGAGCTTGAGGCAGTGATTGATAAAATTATCAGCGAATTTGATAATAGTATATTCTAGTACGCCGGAGCCTGTAGAGACAGGAAGAAGGAGTGGGACTTATGGTTGACTGATAACCTGTTATAATATCTAAATAAGTTACCTTAATATGTTTGTGTCCTCTATTGTCTAGTTAAAGTTGTGGATTATAATCCGCATAGGAGTCCAATGCTACTTAATATAGATTGTATTTAATTTTTTTTGTTATTTTATAGACTAATTTATTTTGTGTGTCACTATTCAATGTACTTCAATATTTAGATATAGCAAAAAATTTTGAAAAAATTTTGTCTAGCTTCCCGAGTAATATTTATATCAGTTTTGCCATCTTATATATGTTCTATTTAGTTCTAGTCGAAAAGCAATTTAGATATTATTCCGGCTTGAAAATTTGTGCGTATCGCTGAGTGGATTGTGTATTCTTTCTGGATGAATACGCTGAATCCGTCCGGATTCAGCTATAGGTAGAATTTATCTACCTCATATAGCTCGGTATAATATTCCAGCAATTCATTAACTGTGATGTTTAGGTGCATGGCTAGGCGGGCCTGATCGCGTGGTCTAAAGATGATATCACCGTTGTCTTTACAGCAACGGCGCAGCACAGGCAGGCAAAGATCAGTTAGATGTGGCAGGGAGAGAGATGGATAGGGAGGCTGTATCGTGGCTAGAGTTTTGGATACCTGAGCATGAGATAGTAATAGTATTATCGATCAGTATAGATTTAACTTCGGGATTCTCGATGCCAGATTGTATCTAGAAGAGGGTGAGCTGTGGATTTATAGGTTAGGCCACGGGCGTAGACTGGACAATGCGCGGTGGCACGGAAGAAATTGTTATATAATTGACAGGCTCAGGCATATCAATTAGTCTGAGTAAAATATCTATGCTCAAACTTGATTATTTGTTTGGTATACCGGGATGACTTGAGTGGCTAGCAGCTAGTAAGAAAAAAAAGAGATTGGTAGGCTGGTAATTATGATGGCTAGTGATCTTAAGTCCAAAGTTTCTGGATGAGAGAGCCACAGACGTTACCTAAAAGAATATTAGAACTAGATTTGTCTAGTATGCAGTACCCCTGCAGGTCAAAATAGCACCAGTAAAGATGTTATAGATAGTGATAAAAAACATTTTTTATTTTAATAAAGTATGCTTAGCATACTATACGCGTTTTACGTTGAATGTTGTCGGGTAGTCACAGTATTTAGCTTCTCCCGTCCTTAAAGTTCAATGACTTCCAATTAGGGCAGAAAGACCACCGCGCTTATAGTAGTCGTCCACAGCCCAGTTTGGCCAGTGGTGACACAGGGAGCCGATGCCGAATCTATTATTTTGCCGGACATGAGATAAGTTTGTCGGCGTTCATCGTAGCCAGTCTCGGGATTGAAATCCACGCCCAGAGTTGTAGCCAGCATAGTTGAGGCCAGATCCTCGGCAAAATCGCCAATTTCTTGAGTATCGGCGCCAAAGGCGGTGTGCTCTGAGATGTATCCGTAATGTTCGTGGCTGGCCGGAAAGGCCATGCCTACAGCTGATCCTACAAGCCGGCCTTTTTCGTTCGTGGCATTACGGGCCATGACACAGTAGGTAATTTGGCCGGAGGAAAGCTCTTTGACCCCGTTTTCTAACGAGAGTAACGTGCAGTTAGGGGGGTAGATACTGGAAACGTAGACTAAGTTGAGTTTCTCAATCCCGGCCTCGCGTAGGGCCAGTTCAAATGACTGGAGCTTGTTCTTGTGCCGGCCGATACCGGTGGTAAAAAAAGCACGTGTAGGAACCAGGGACTTCATTATCTTTTTTTTACCTGGATAGTTGTTCCGGATCTGCTGACGCGGAGTTCCGGTTTTTTTTATTGTATTGGTTTCTTGGACCGCATGATGGGGGCGCCTAAATTCATAGCTCCGAGCTTAATTTTTAACTCTCGAGTATCATCGGGTTTACCTTGGAAGCTAACCATGACACGGTGCATAATTTTATCTTTGTCCTTATAGATTTGTATGAAGGCCTTTAGACCGGTGGCGCAGATTTTATCGCGGCAGCTGGCAGCCGTGGGTGCATCGTTGAAGGCTGCTGCTTGATAAAGGTAGTCGAATCGGCTTTCATTGGCTGACTTGGTTTTGGGGGTATTAGCAGCTACTGATTTTTCCCGAACTCTGTCAGCGATTTTTTTTTCGAATTTCTTGGCTTCGGAGCCTGACTTATAGTTGGTCGGATTGGGAATCGGCGTGTTTGTTGTTTTGGTCGGCAGTTGGGTTATGCCGACCATGTTTCGTTCGATTATGGGTATCTCCTGGGGTCGGTCAGTCGCCTTGGTTGTGATGAGCATATCTTGTGGTTTATCCGAGGCAGGGGTGTCCTTAAGTGGACCCTTAGTGGGTTGGCTGGCCACTGCTGGTACTGATGTAGCTGGGCCGGAGATGGGCGTCAACGCTTGGGTAGGATTGAAGGGCGTCGGTTTGACCGCAGTTGGATCCTTTTTGAGCCGGTCGAAGAATTGCAGTTCTTCTGGTTTTATCATCTCCATTTTTTTGATTGTGTCATTATCTTTAGAGATGTTGGGATTCGTGGGCATGAGTTTAGCCTGTTCCGTATGTTTGCGATCAGGCCACCAGCCGCGACCAACGGCCACACCGATTATAAATATCCAGGTGATGCCCACGATAAGCGCCGTCCCGAAGCCGATAAATCCGGTTCGAGTCAGCTCGATGCGGAATTTTTTGGGATTGCCCGGGATATCCTGTTTTTTAATATCGAATTGCATGGCTATACTCCACTCATAGCATAATCACAAAAAATTTTATACACACTATAATTACAATCTATTTACGGTTGGTAGACGCAGCCGGTTACATTTTGTCAGGCGCGGTTACACCGAGTAGACCGAGGCCATTTTTGAGTACTCGAGCCACCGTGGCCATAAGTGTTAATCGCGCTATCGTCAGGCCGCGATCTTTAGCCGCCAATACTGGGTTCACTGCATAGTAGCGGTGTAGCATAGTTGCTAGTTCCAGGAGGTAGTGGCTTATGTGGTGCGGCGCAAGAAGTTCGGCCGCCGTGGCGCAGGTCTCGGGGAAACGTTCCAGCAGCCGTAATAATTCCAGGTCTTCGTCTGTATCTAGCCTGTCGAGCTCCACGCTGGCTTGTAGCACGAGATTATTGCCCAATTTTCTAGCTTTGCGCTGCATCGAGCAGATTCGGGCGTGAGCATACTGAACGTAGTAGACTGGGTTATCCATGCTCTTACGTTTGGTTAACTCCAAGTCGAAATCAAGTTTAGAATCGCTCTTGCGCAAAAGAAAGACGAAGCGGGCTGCGTCAGTGCCTACCTCATGGCAGACATCGGCTAGGGTCCTGAAAGTACCGGTACGGGTGGACATTGATATAGATTTATCATCGGTCAGTAAGTTGACTAGTTGCACCAGGATGATCTTCAGGCTTCCGGTCGGCCTACCTAGAGCCGTGATTGCGGCCTGCATGCGAGGTATATAGCCGTGGTGGTCTGCCCCCCAAATATTCACCACTTGTTCGAAACCACGGTCGAATTTATCCGCATGATAAGCAATGTCCGTGGCGAAATATGTGAGCGAGCCGTCGGATTTACGTAGCACTCGATTTTTATCGTCGCCTAGCTCTATGGTCCGAAACCATAGGGCACCACCTTCATCGAACGTCAGGCCCGCTGCCATGAGCCATTCTAAGGTTTTGTCTACAGCTCCTGTGTCTAGCAAGGACTGTTCAGAAAACCAGACGTCGTGGGTTACTCTGAAATTAGTTAGATCTCGATTAATTCCTTCCAGAATAGCATGCGTGGCGAAGAGACGGCAGGTATCAATGGCCTCAGTTTTCCGCTCTTTTGGCCAGTCGGCTAGCTCAGGCCTGGTAGCGAGTAGGTCTGACGCGATATCTGTGATATAGTCGCCCTGGTAGCAGTTTTCAGGCAGTATGACGTCGCGGCCCAGACGCTGTTGCAGGCGGACCCAAACTGAGAGTCCAAGCAGCCACATTTGATGGCCGACGTCGTTTAGATAGTACTCGCAACTTACTTTATGGCCTGTGAAACGCAGGATACGGGCCAGACTATCGCCAATAGCAGCGCCGCGGCCATGACCGATATGCAGAGGTCCGGTTGGATTGGCAGATACGAACTCAACTTGTACTCGTTTGTTACGGCCTACATCCACGCTGCCGTAGTTTTCTCCGGTGGCCAGCACATCTGGAATAGTGGCGTGCCAGAAGGCCGGGCCAAAAATACAGTTAAGGAATCCCGGTCCGGCCACTTCCACTGATGCCAGTTCATAGGAATGGGCCAAGAGGAATTCACGGGCTTGGCCGGCTAGTTCACGTGGGTTGCGTTTAGTTTCTTTTGCCAGGACCATCGTCAGGTTGGTTGTTAGATTGCCAAAGTGTTTATACTTAGGAGGTTCGATAATGACTTTATCTGGCCATGGTAGGCCAGCTTTTTTTGTGAATTGCCGGAGTAATCGTTCTAGTTCTAAACACGCGCGCATGTAAATTCTCTAAAATTATTCTATATAGTATTAAAATTTTTCAAAAATATCAAGTCTATACAAACAATTTTTTATATCCTCTATACGATACCAAGAAAGTGATTTTTTTAGTCTTAATATATTTAAATAATAATATTTTTATATGACTTTGAAAGGATCATTAGACAGGAAGAATTAGGAAATATTTGTAAAAAAAATCTTTATCCCACGTAGTCGTTTTATCGTCCTGTGGCTAGGACGTAGGCGTATCTAGCGCGTCCAGTGCGATTAGGGTGGGGATGAAGTGTGTAGTGATATCGGTAGTATCGGCGAGGATGATAGCACAGAGTTTGGAGTAGATATTTTTAGGGCTAAGTTCAAGAAAGTGACGCATGCCGTCGGTGTAGAGGGACTGAATGGTACGGACCCATTGGACTGGGGCGGTCATCTGGACGGTGAGGAGTTCACGTAGACGGTTCGGGTCGGTAGCAGCGGTGCCGGTGACGTTGCTGTAGATAGGTCGTGTGGGAGTGGCCCAGAGGAGGCGTTTCAGGTGGCGAGCAAGCTCAGTTGCGGCTTCGGCCATAAGTGGGCTATGGAAGGCTCCGTTGACATCTAAAGGTATGCTGCGCCCCTTACGTTCTTTGGCCAAAGGGCCGCAGGCAGCTACAGCAGCGGCCTCACCGCTGATAACAATTTGGGTGGGCGCGTTGTAGTTCGCCACCACGAGCAAGGCTCCAGTGTTCGCAGCGGCGCAGGCTACGATTTCCTCTACGGTAGTTTGGTTCAGCCTGATTATGGCGGCCATGGCGCCACGGCCTTGAGGATCGGCCTCGGCCATGAGTCGGCCGCGTAGGGCCACGATCTCGAGAGTGACATCTAAGGGTAGGACTTCAGCGGCGGCCAAAGCGCAGAGTTCGCCAAGGCTGTGGCCGGCTATGGCAGCAGGCAGTCCGGCGCGGCCGACCTTGGCGGCCAGAGCGCGCCATAGGTTCATGGTCATGGCAAACATGGCTGGCTGTAGATATTGCGTCTGCGTCATAGCCGATTCATCACCGTACCAATAGATATCTCGCAATGGGGCCTTAGCTGCTGTTTCAGCCTGACGCCAAAGTTCCATGGCCTCCCGGTTTGTTTCGGCTATATCACGTCCCATACCTTGCTTCTGTGACCCTTGCCCAGGAAACACAACCACTATACGCTGCATATCCACGCTAGTCTCCTATGAGAATGGTTACATGAGGAAGGAATAGCTCTAAAGTTGTAGGCGATAAACTTTTTTTTGTAAAAAAATCCTATTTTTTTCATATTCATACTGCTCTCTATTCTCATAAATTTTTTATCTATTTTGAACGTAGCAGTACTTATAAAATAGCTTAGCTCAATATGTTGATTGAAACGACAAAGATAAAGATATTTAATGCCACTCGGGTTTTTTTAGGCCAGGTGGAGCCGATTGGCAACATTTTTTCTTTTTTACAAGCACCTACCTATAGGCGTTTATGGTAAAAAAATTGACATCCTACCTCCTACGTTCAAGGCGCTATTCACTGTCTATTACGTTTTGTTTTTTTTGTCGACGTCGGCCTAGACTATAGTGTTGGCTATCTACTGGGTCTTTGGAATTGTGGAACTGTTACATGAATTTGTGACCGGGCTGACTGGTCGGATATCCTAAACTGAATGGCGACGGAAATAGTCGGTATTTAGATATTTTACTGTAGGCATTGTCTTGCTTACGGTGCCTTGCGTCCTGGACCTGAGGGTCGGGATTGGTTTTTTGGGCATCTCATTTTACTTCTTTTTTTCAAACCATGGCTATTGGCTATTTGTAGAGTCGCGGAATAAATGAGCGGTATTTCGAGCTACATGTTGAGTACACCATAGCTGCCCTACATAGAGCTTTATTCGGTACAATAGATGCGATATGTTCCTGGACTTAGTGCTCTCTCAGTCCTTCCGACTTTAGTTTGAGGTGCTACTATGCTGGCGGACCTGTTGGCATCGAGTGGATGTGGTTAGCACTGGCCGTGGTGCCTGAGTCGGTTTGGAATGTTATGGTTCGGCTTTTGGGATGGCGCCTGTAGCCACTTATGGCTATTCTATAGTTGGCATTACTATTATTTTTAGGTTTTTTTTAAAGTTCCTATGATTGTTTTCTGCTTTTAGTATAGCTGTTGCTTGTTAAACTGCAGTAATAGTTTTTATATAGTGTCCGTGTATAGATCGGTTTTCAAGGGTGTAATTTGAGTAGTGTGAAGCGGTTAGTATTACTTATGATATAAAGTCAGAATATGTCGCATAGGTTATCCTTATACTATCTGCCAAAAAAATAAAAAAAATCGATAAAGAATCGGCCGTATGCGCTGAGCCAGACCGAAAATTAGACTGATAGTCGGTCAAAAGGCGTTCGTCATATCGAGGCTGGTGATGTGGTCATGTAGGAATATCAGGCCAGAATCTGACCTTTGGCCATGCCCAGGAAATGAGCCTGGGTGTAGATCTAGTCACAAAAGCGAATTAGTCGTTTGAGATGTTGTATACGCTACTCAGCCTCAAGCTAATGTTGACCTAGGACCGTCGTTTTTCGGCCATGGGTTGTAGATTTAGCTCAGACAGTGTCTGCTCCACGATTTCGTTCGAGCAGAAGTATTGCTTGTAGAATCTATACATAATGTAATGTGGCTAGAAAATTTCAATTCGTGTCCGGCAAAGGCGATGTAGAGTTTGGTAGAGCAAGATATTCTGGTTTGAATACTGATGTGGAAGCCAGTAGCCATTCTTTTTTTTTACAAGAATATGCAGTGGCCATGAGGTACACTATGATAAATGTCCTCAAGGAACTAGATAGCCTTATTTACAGCAATACATACGGATTATGACGTAGGTGGTTGCATCGGTTCGCTATTGACTGAGTGTCAGCTACACTATGGCTATGGAGTAGCTGAGTAGAAACGGATCGAAGGTGTATGGGGCTAGTCAACCCTACTCTATTACGGCTAGCTCTGCGGGGCAAGCGAAAGATATGCAGAAGAAGATCCATCTAGCCACGTTTACCTGCATTATTAACCGCTTTGGGTGTATTGAAGTTTCCTTAATACTAGTCTTTATGGATAGGGCTAGCTATTGGGCAGAAGTTTTTTTGGGCTGATGGATCTGCTGGGTGGTTTTTAGGAAATTCAGACGCAAGGTGGTCTCGAGCAACCGATTGAGAGAGTTGGTTGGGTTAAGTATCGACGGCCGCCGACATAAGCGGCAGGGCCTGTTGATTTTTTTGAGAGGCAGAGGAAGTTAAGCAGATAGTTCTGTGGTTGTAGTGGTGTTGGCTGGGGACAAAATTTAGTTAGGCTTAAGCAGTGGGTTGGCTATTTAGCCTAAGTGCATCGAGTAGAAATGCTGGCGACTTTGTCTAAGTCACCGTCGTTGTAAAGTGGATACGATGGCCTCGTCGTGTTTAACGTTCTAGTTCATAATATATAAGAACAGCAGTTACTCGGATAAGGCGGTGCTTTTGTTACCCCAGGTTGACAACTCCAGGGCTATCATTTGTGATGGGATAGTGGTATAGCTGATCATTTAGCAGGTCCGGCAAGCGTAGATTGGGTGGTGATATTATAGGCATATGAATTGTCGATGGCTAGGATGGTTCTCCTTCGATTGACCATGTTGAAGGTAAGGCATTACTATAGCCATTGCACCTATTTTTTTGAGGTCGAAGTAGCGCTTGATTAGACGCGCTGTGCTTATAGTGAAAGTAAATAGGACTAAATACTCGTCAGTAGCCAAGAGCACGAGAAATCTGAACAGGTGTAGGGAGATACCTCGAGCCATGGGAAATCGGACTACAGGGATAAGTTGCCGGCTTTGATTTTTTTATCAAGAGTTCTAAGAAGAAAATTTTTTAATGAAGATGAGCCAAGAGTCAGGGAGTTTTAGATCTCCACAAATTATTAGAAATAGAGGAGCTCCAGACTCGTTCTTTGATGCCGTACTATAGCTGGTCTGTAAGATCGTTTGAGGTAAGCAGGTCCTTGAAACTGGTTAAGACGTTGTAATCGAGATGGCGGCTCTTTGTCGATGGGTGTGAAGAGCCATGAGGTCGGGGCGTGGATCGCTCCTGGCCTGGTAGTAAGCATATTTTATTTATTTTGGCATAAAAAAATCGATCTTATCTTGTTTTTTTTACGAAAGGGTCCGGTAAAGCTTTTTTAACGCGTTGTGGTGTGTATTTTTACATCTTCTGGAGATTTTTTATGAGCTGTTTTTTACGCCCTAACTTAATTTTGCCTGTTTTTACACCAGGCAGTTGGTTGATTTTGTTCAACACGGCGTTGGCCGCAGCGGCCGTTGTTTTTTTGCTGCACCTGCAGGAATATCGAGCCTGGAACTATCCTGAGTTGCGCGTTGACAGCGAGTTCATTATGGGCACGCACGATGCCTATCACTGGCTGGCTGGAGCTAAGGGTTTCGGCCGGGCCGCGGGAACGCCCATGGCGCTCATCCTCAAATGGCTGGCTACTGTGACCGGTCTGTCTGTAGGTTTGATCGGTTTCTGGGCACCGGTAGTAGCCTCCAGCCTGCTGGCTTCGGGAGTGGTTCTGTGGACTTGGACATTGGGCACGGCTGAGGCTGGATTAGTGGCCGGAGTCTTGGCCGGATTGGCACCGGGTTTTTTTTACCGCACCCGTTTCGGGTATTACGATACTGATATCATTTCCCTTCTATTTCCGGTACTTATCGGTCTGGTTGTGGTGTTTTGGTTGACCCCACGACTGGCTAGAAATTTACGGGGTCTACGCTGGCGGCCGCGGGAGTGGCTTGGCAACCGACAGACTTGTAGCGCACCGGCGGCACCAATAGCCGTGCAAGAGCTAGCGCTACTTATGGGTCTTGGTCTTTTTGCTCGCTGGTGTGGCACTTGGCACTTGGATATTATCGAGTTTAGCCGTGCTTTGGCCTGCCTGGCTGCAGTGATGATTTTTTTTCTCGGCCGAGACAAAATACGTTGGGGTATGTTCTGGGGGCTGGCTAGTTTCGGGCTAACCGCCTTTTCAGGAAGGATCGGCTTGGGGTTGGCTGTGGTCCTGTTGGTTGCCTTGGCCTTGTGGCCATCCTGGCGGGTGCGAGTCACGTCAAGTCCCTGGCTGGCGCTGGCGGTGATGATTTTCGTCCTACTTCTGGGTGGGGTAGTGGATGTGCTTTTTATTCGGGTTGTATCCTTCGTGAACGGGTACCTGAAGCCCGTAACCCAGCATATGGTTAACGGAATGGCCGGTGTCGGAGTCAAGGTTGTCTATCCTGATATCGCCCAGAGCGTTATGGAGGCTCAGAACATTGATTTTGGCCTCTTACTCATGCGCATTCATCCTTGGTCTTGGGTGACCTTGCTGGGTTTAGCGGGGTACGGGTGGCTCTGTTACGTTCGGCCGTCTGCCCTGTTACTGTTAATATTCTTGCTGCCCTGGTTGTCCTCGATCAAGTTGGGCATGCGTATGGCCATGTTCGGCGCACCTCCAATACTCATCGGTCTGGCAGTCCCACTTAGCTGGTTTTGTCGCTGGCTGGCTGGGCACCTTATGTCCGATAAGGGCGCGAATCGATTAGTTCTTTATAGCGGGCAGATTGTATTTTTGGGTCTATTCGTATTGCCGTACCTACAGTGCTATCCCTATGAGCAAGCTACACCAGTGTTGTGCCAGGCCCACTGTCGGGCACTCCAGGAATTGGGAAAGATTTCTCCTTCGGATGCTCTGGTTTGGACCTGGTGGGACTGGGGTTACGCTACTCATTATTACGCCCAACGTGCTAGTTTTGCCGATGGCGGCAAGCATTCCGGTGAGTACATTTACACTTTAGGCCGGGTGTTTACTACGCCTAGCCCTCGTCAGGCTAACCAGCTCATGCGTTTTGTCGCTATACAGAATGAGCAGCCCTGGCAGATTTGGAACCGGCAGTCTGCCGACCAAGTACAAGAATTTACAGATAGTCTTGCCCATCAGGATCTAAACTTACCCTCACCGGTTAAGCAATATTTAATTATTACCATGGAAAATCTGCGCATTTGTTCTTGGATAACGTTTTATGGCACCTGGAACATGCTTTCTCGCAATGGGCAGCATGCTATGGTTTCGGTCATTAAGGATCAGTTCGACGTGGATTATCAGCTAGGAATAGCCTTATTTAAGGATCAGCCCGTAAATTTTACTATATCCACGATAGATATTCTAGGATCCAAGGGAATCGAGTCGCATCGCTTCCTCAATCCTAGGGGACAGCATCTGGTGTTTGTACCTGATGAGGAGGACTGTCTGGTGCTTGACAATCTGGCTTATGAGAGCTTGATGGTGCAGTTGCTCATCGCCCGGCCTGACGATCCGCGCTTCGTACCTTTTTTTCGACTAGTCTACCAGGATTTGCCTTGGGTCCGAATCTACGAGTTGCAATGATGATCGGCAGCAGTTAGTCGTAGTGGTAGGGTAGGCTCTGGATAGTGTCGCAGCGTGGTGAAATTGCTACATGAAAATTTTCCGGCCAGCGTGTGAGAGAAGACGAACTGGAAGAGATATAGTAAGCGCGGCGACATTATCCACGTCTCGTGGGAGAGGCCGTAGGAGTTATCCCACAATGAGTCAAAGCCTGATGGTTAGTATCCCTTTTTTTGGCCGAGTCCCATATGAAGTTTGGTCAGCCAGTCGGAGTCAGTTTCCAGATAGTGCACGTTTAGACCGGGTGGGTAGGTCTTTCGAGACGATCCGGACCAGAATACCTCAAAATTTCTAGAATATGGGCTTCAGCGAGCCAGTATCTGCGGCGTTATATAACTACTTATTTTTCGAATTTAATGAAGAGGACGAGTCGTTTATAGTATTATCTTGTCATGTCTTACCAGCGCGACTTACAGAACAGTTCGATTCAGATGTGCTTGAGAGCCGTATGTCATGTTACTCTAGTCAGTGGTTTCATGTGGTATTTATCAGCGATTCCATTTATATGGTCTGCCATCCAGATTACTTACTGTTACCAGGCAGTAAAAAAAGAGGGAGTGGTTGTTTGCTATTTGGATTTGAGCTAAAAACAATTCAACGATGGTTAGCGTCGTTAGATAGACTGATATGTTTATGACCGAACAGCATACTGCTCCTTTTTGTTCTCGGTTTTTACATCGCCATACCAGACTTTTCCTAGCCGGTTTAGTATTCGTGGTCGGTCTAGGATTAGGCCTGGTGACCGAATTGGTACTGCGTTTTGTCGGCTATTTACCGGGTAACGAGTACCTGCCCTTTGTAGAGCGGCTGGAGGTGGTGCCGTCCTTCTTTACTGATGAGCATGGCTTTTTTCGGGCCAACGCCACTTTTCCTTGGGCCGATGATGTGCACATCAACGTCGATGGCTTTCGTTCGCCACCATTTATCTCAGAAAAAAAACTTACATCTTCAATTTTGCTCTTAGGTGACTCCTTTGTATGGGGTGCTTCAGCCAAGCCACTTACTAGTTCTTTCGCCGACCTCCTACGGGCGGAAGGTATGGCTGTACATAACACCGGTATCCCTGGCACTGGCCCCACCCAGTATTTAGCCATCGCCGAGCGTCAAGTGCCGCAACTACGGCCCGAGGTCATCGTAGCAGCAATTTTTCTAGGTAATGATCTAATGGACAAGCCCGATCGTCTCCAGCCGTGGAAGAATCTTTTTCATGTGACCAACGCTGGTTGGATCTCGGGCTTCGACGAGGCCGGCAATGCACTTAGCGCGCATCAAGCCTACGACTATTATATTGCCACGCCCAAACGGCGATTGCAGCATCTTTTTTTTCGTACCTCCCTGGGTACAGCGTGTTGGAAATCAGTCTTCAATTTTAAACAGGCCTTAGCCAGATGGCAGGAGCAGACACAATTAGTGATAGTTCTGTCTCCTCCGGCTGTAGCAGGACTGGCTGGCGTTGCGGACATGACGTCGGCAAGAGCCGATCCTGTAGTCGTTGATTCACCTTCCATTCGCCGCTACCCAGAAACACGGCGTTGTCTGCTAGGAATACAGCGTATAGCCGAGGTCGTAGGTGCTCGTTTTTTCGTATTGCCTATCCCTTCCAAGGGGCTGTTCTGCAAGAAACTAGAGCTGGCCGAGGTGGCAGATTTGTTTGTTGGCCTTGCCGTCGTGCCTTTGGATGGTCTTACGGATGCCCACTATACCGCGGCCCCAGATTGTCATCTTAACGAGACTGGACATGTACTAGTTAAAGATGCTTTGTCCCAGATTCTAGTTAAAGGCGTTCAAGTCCAGGTCAAGGCCAAAGAGTCTTCGGTACACATTATAGACAGGTGACCCAGGGCCTGGTTAAAAAAATTGAGTATCCCATACCATCTATTGTGGCGCCACTAACTTTTACTGAGGCCCTTGTCGTTATCCGGGCTGGTGGCCTGTTCATTTTTCCCACTGAAACTTTTTATGGTCTTGGTGGGGATGCCTTGTGCCTGGAGGCTGCGGCAACCCTTGTGCTAGTCAAGGGCCGGCCAGTGGATAAACCCGTGCTTTTACTTTTGGGGGAACTGAGCCAGCTGGAATTAGTGGCTGCAGATTCTAGGTCGGCTATAGCTTGCGTTGCCCATCTGGCTGCGTCATTCTGGCCCGGGCCGCTCACAGTCTGTTTACCAGCAGCAGCCGGTCTTCCTAGGGAAATAGTGAGCGCAGCCGGCCTGGTAGCTGTACGGGTGAGTGGACACCCACTGGCCCGGCGCTTATGTTTGGCTTCAGGTACGGTCCTTATGGCTAGCAGTGCTAATCGGAGTGGTCAGCCTCCGGCGGTCCGGCCGGCTGATCTTGATCCGGTCTTGTTGGTTACCACGGCTGGTTTACTAGACGGATTACCGCTTCCGCATGGCGGGTTGCCCTCTACCATAGTGGTGCCCGATGGGGAGGCGGTCCTGCGACTGTTGCGCGAAGGCGCTGTGTCACGGCAGGCCTTGCTTGACATGGGCTTCAAGGTGCTTGCCTAAAAGATCATTCGGGCATAAAATGAATTACTCTTCCTGTTTGTTTAGTCTTTTATATTTCAAAGAAATGTTCGCCCCATGAGCCAGTCCCGACCCATTCGTCAATCTTGGTCCAACATTCGATTGCAGCCTACTGTCCCTGTCTGGGCTACTCAGACATCGGACTTTTGTGGCGATGCTTGCGTGCAGCAGCTTCCAGTTTTAGCCTTAGTGCCGGCCTACAATCCCGACGAGACCTTGTTGCGGATAGTAGCCGAGCTGGTTTCTACACCCCTGGCCAAAGTTGTACTGGTAAACGACGGTAGTATGGCCGAGAAGGAAGCAATTTTTCTCAAGATAGAGCGCGACTTTCCTCAAGTGACTGTGCTTAAGCACGGGGTGAATTTGGGCAAGGGCGCTGCTCTTAAAACTGGTCTCAACCACTGTCTTATCACTAATCCATTGGCGCTGGGCGTAGTCACCCTGGACGCCGATGGCCAGCATCTAATTCCCGATGTGGTCCGGGTGGCCGAGGAGTTGGTCGTACACGCCGGAGCCTTAGTTCTGGGTGTGCGCACTTTTTCTAAGAATGTACCCCTGCGTAGCCGTTTCGGAAATATCCTCACGGTCAAAATTTTTAAGATTTTTACTGGCGTGACCATCACAGATACGCAGACTGGTCTGCGTGGTATTCCCATGTCTTTTATCCGTAAGATATTATGCATTCATTATACGGGCTACGAGTTTGAGCTAGATATGCTCATCCGAACTCGGCGGGAGCATATGCCTATCCGCCAAGTACCCATCGAGACAGTGTATATAGATGACAATTGTTCCTCTCACTTCAATCCATTTTTAGACTCCTTAAAGATTTATATGGTTTTTGTGCGGTATATAAGTGTGGCATTCTTATCTTTTTTAATCGATTATCTAATATTTATTATATTAATTTATTTTTTTCAATGTGAAGCCTGGGTATTATATTTTTTTGCCCGTATTTTTTCTTCGACGGTCAATTTTTTATTGAATAAATATGTTGTCTTTCAGAGCCAGGGTAAGATGATATACGAGTGCTTGAAGTATCTAGGAGCGATGGTCTACGTCCTGGCCCTCTCAACAGTCCAAATGTATACCTTTAATACGGTGATGCACATGCCGGCTATGCTGGCTAAGCCGTTGGCCGACGGAATAACCTTCATTCTGAGTTTTTTTCTGCTCAATATCTGGGTATTCGGCAAGCGACATAACTAGGTGGCGATACGTCCGTGGGACGTTTTGGTACGATATTTTTATGTACACTGGGTGTTGTGTCGTTTTTTCTGGAGAGGCAGTAGCCTTCAAGGTATATGCTTGAGCTGGACGAGACGATAACCGTCAAGGGTTAGCAGGTCTCTGGTGCCGTCTGGGCCAGCAAAGGCGGCGAGTGCGGCTGGCTGGAGTAGAGGGTGTTCCTCGCGCAGGAGCAGGAATCCTGGTCGGCGGCCGGCAGATTCAGCTAGGATTAGGGCTACATTGTCCAAGTCTGAGGCTAGACGCTCGTGGAAGATCCAAGATTTGAGACCAGGTAGGTGTAGCAGGAATGGGTAGTCAATAAGGATGCCGCCTGGGAAGCCGGTAGTAGCTTGCTGCGCATAGAGTTTGGCATTAAGGCTAGGCAGGCCGATGCGTTGCTGGGCCATTGCCTGGCGGTTTTGGAGTTGAGTATCGGGTATGGCTGCTAGGAGTAGGAGGAGTATTCCAGCCGATAAGATTGGTCGACGGCATAGCCATTGGCTGCGGGATCGGATTGCAGCTGAAAGATCAGTACGTTTCCACAGTAACCACCATAGGCCTAGCAACCCAGCGATGGTCATGGTCAGGCCTAATTGACTGAGCAGGTCGTCCCAGACACTCAGGACTGGCTTTCCTGAGAGGAGGGCTAGTCGGTCCAGAAAATTAGTCCGTAGATTCCTAGACCATGTCAGAGTTGTTCCAGGACCGAGCATGGTCAGGCAGCCTATAATGACCGTCCAGGTGGCCGGTTGAGTGGCTGGTCGAGTTCGGCTGGATCTATATCGGTGTTGCCATATTGCGGCTAGCTCTATAGTTCCTAGGCTAATTCCGAGGCCTAAAAGCGGTATAATAGCAAATATATTACGGAAATCGTAGCTTACGAAGAGCGCCCAGATCAGATAGCATGGCGCTACCAGTGCCGAGAATAGCCAGCGCCAGACCGTAATACGCCAAGCTGATGCTAGGACTAGAGCCAGGCCGAGGCCAAGGACTACAGTGATGGGTGTGACACGATGTATGTCCGTGAGTGCAAAATTATTTAAAAAAGCGGTTGTGGCATTGCTTAGTCGAGTTAAGGGTGGCTGTTGGCCGTGGGCTTCTCTGGTTACGCGTAGTATTTCGTGCACGGCTGAGACATCGTCAGAGTGCTCGATGGCTATGGCTTTGTAGAGGTACCACGGCGAGGCTGTGAGGAGGATAATCGTTATGCCTGCTGTCAGGATACGGGTTTGTACGGCCCGAGGTAAGGTTTTATCTGGTCCGAGTATGATGCCCCAGGCTAGTAGTGGCCAGGCCGCGGCTACGTAGAGACCAGACTGCTTTGTGCATGCGGCAGCCGCGGCCATGGCCGCGCTGAGGAGTGTCCATAACGCCGGCCGTCCGCTTCCTTGGCCTCGTATCAGACAGGTCACAGCGCTGCAGATGAAGAAGGCCGTGGGCAGATCAACATAGCCTGAAGCTAGGTAGCGAAAGCAGAATTTAAGAAGCAGGTAGGCCGTTACCACAAGGCCAGTTAGACCGGCTTTGTGGCCGACCGAGACTGACCGAGCTAATACGAGGAACCACATTAATATGCCTATGGAGAACAAGGGCATGATTGCTTTGGCAAAGAGCTGCACGTTTGACTTTGTGAGTACGTAGATTAAGGACCAGCCGGCTGGAATTAGCTGTGGATACTGGCTAGTTTTAGGTGGTAGGGTGTTCTGTGCCCATTGCAGAGCCCACTTATTCCAGGAGGCCAAGTCGTCCCAACTGTTGAATACTGAACCCAGATGGCTGATGAGGACGGCGGTAAAAAATAGTAGTACAGCCATAGCCGCGGTATCGAGCCTGGGTGTGGGCGAATTGGTAACCTGGGTAACCTGGGTAACCTGGGTAACCTGGATGGGTAGAACTCGGGGCAAGAGTAGTATGATTTCTAGGCCGATTACGGCCAAGAGCGTTGGTCGGATATAGACCCCGGCCGCGGCGAGGCTGAGTACAAGGAGGTAGTTAGTGAACAGTGAAAGTCCGACGGTGAGCAAGGATATTTCCAGTCGGTTGTGTTGGTCTGGTTCGGCTAAGTCAAGTCTACATATTAGGAGATAGCCTGGCAGTACGAGGAGTTGGAGGCAGGCAAGGAGGCCTAGGAGGAGCATGATGATATGAAGGGCTTTTGTGGGGGTGGCAAAAAAATGTATCCTAAACCGATATGGATATAATTAAAATAGCTGAACTATTTTGGTAACTAACCTGGAGAGCATCATGTCGAGTATTATAATATATTGTTTTTAAATAATTGAAGAATATTTTTTTATAATGATAAAAAATTAGATTCAATAATTGTAAAAATACTTTTTAAATATTACTTTTGTCAAATGGGGTGGGTGTAGGTGGATCTTAAGCTGGATAAGGGCCTGCTAAAATGCTGATGGCTGTTATATCGGTCAGACAAGGTGCGGCGGCGATAGACCAGGCCGTACTTGACCTCGGACGGATTAAGCACAAAGATATAAGGTGAAAACTATGGCTGCGATGACTGTATCCAGATTAAAAAAAATTAAAATAATAGCTATTTTTTATGTCAGCGATCGGCATGAAAAAAAATATTATTTTTTTAGACTTTAATGTCCTTTTACAGCTGATTTTTCCATATCAGATTTTTTGGCTAGTCGGATATGGCCGGGATATTATACCGGCTAGACTAACTTCGATCGTGTCTCCGGGGTTGTGCACAAGATCGCAGGCCTAAGTCAGTATAACCACTAAAGTCTTTCCATTGCCTCCAGAGATAGACGGAAGGGTGGTTTGGCGAGGCCGACCAGGCTACTTACTAACTGTCCAACATTGTCAGTCAGATTACTACGATGTAGATGATTATTGTTTGCCGTCTGTTATGCTGGTGGCAAAGAGTAAATTTTATAGTGTTAGCCAGATGAATGCCCTGCTGGGCCGACGAAGTCACGTTCCGACCAGGTTCGTTCCTCAGTTAGAGAGAAAGGTTTTTTAGCTGGATAGACAGTTTCCCAGGACGTCGCGTTAGATACAAAGTATCTTGTCAGATACTGCCGTTGTGCGTATATTTTACTTATAGTTAGCGCTGCAGAGTTGCTCTCCATACGCTTAATACGGCACTGTTACTGTCGAAACTTTTTTATCTTCTGATTGCTATATCGTGGAGTCGAGGCATACATGCGTCGGAACGTTCCCTGCCCTAACTGCGGCCACACCTTGTCTGTCTTTTGTAATCCAACGCCTACAGTGGATGTGATTATTCAATTGCCGGGCCGGGGCATCGTGCTTATTGAACGCAGAAATTCGCCTTCATGTTGGGCCTTGCCTGGCGGTTTTGTAGACTTGGGCGAAACAGCGGAAGCCGCAGCAGTCCGCGAGGCAAGGGAGGAGACTGGCCTTGAGGTGGAACTCACGGGTTTATTCGGGGTTTACTCCGACCCGATTCGAGATCCGCGGCAGCATACTCTGAGCGTGGTTTATATAGGTGTAGCTGTCAATTTTGAAGCCTTGGCCGCTGGTGATGACGCCGGTCGGATTATGTTTTTTTTTCCTGGCCGCTGGCCTGAGCCACTGGCTTTTGATCATCGTCGTATCCTAGACGATTTTTTGCATCACTTCGAACGTTTGAACAACTATTCCCGTGGTTAGTCCAGAGCCCACTAATAGAATCCAGGATATTGTTGTGTCCTTTTGGTCCGTTGATTCTCTTTGCCACTTTTGGAAGACATATCTTTTCTCTAAGCCTGGAGAGTTAGAATTGTGGTGACGTCCTGGATATATTGCCTCTCACCATATACCGCGGAGCGTAAACACGGTCGTGATTACTATTGCCATCTTCTATGGTCCATCTAGACAGTGAGTGTACCCTTGTTTTTAGTGTACAGTGTCTGTTGTGGGTTACTTTTGGGTTATGATTGCCAATGTCTACTTGTCCGACCACTAATATATATTTGTGTACTTCGTTAGTCGCGACTAATGTTTTAGCCGACGCAATACCTCTGTAGATAATTATTTCAATAATATCGTAAGTTTTATTTTTTTGCCGAGTTATCCTGAAGTGGGTCAATTAGTTGGAGCAAATGTCTGGGTCATCAGCTGCAACGATTAGCAGCTAGCACCAATATATGGCCTTAGCGAAGCGATGACAGCGTGGAGATTTCGTTTTAGGCCATATTTTACTATAGAACATTTACTACTTTACCTTCCAAGAGACGCTTTTTCTCAGATTTTTTTTTAAAGGCTCTATCCTGGCGGCTGGCTATCGGCATATAGACGGAATGGAATTTTGGGCCGATTAATTTTCTCAAGGCTGGTATCGCCTATGTTAACCACATTACCACGGTCAGCTTTTTTATGTCGAAGAGATCCTCGTCGATCGGTTCGGATGCGGCCTGCATGATGTATAAGCACTCTGCTGCCATATTGTGCTTACTATTCTCGGTGGACAATTTTAAGGGCAAGGAACAGCACAAACTATAGCTTATCTACGGGGCATGACGTAGTTCTTTGTTCTCCAATTGGATATACTGTTTTATTAGCCGTCTGCTGCGGCAGAAGAGGTATCGATCTGTTACTGAGATTTTTCGTGAGCTTATAGAGTTCAACGTAGTCATCATTATTTTTTGAGGGGTAAGGTAACTTGGATTTGAGGGGCTAGTTTATATCTTATAGAGGACCACTTCTGCATTTAGCGGTCAATATGAGTTATATCAAAGATCTCGAATCCTCTTATCTAGGCCGACTGCGATATTTTTATGCCTTTGCATTATGAACCCTTATGTCTTAATAGCATCCTAACGTCATGGGTTTCATTTTTTTAAAATATTGAGCCTGAATTGTTTTGTCTGTTTATTACCAGGATATCGACCTAGCAGTATGAGAGAATCAACTATGCCTACGATAATCTTTTTTCATCTATACCATTTCTTTAATCTACATTTCTTCGGCACAATCTAGTATCGGGACATATATCGTATCCTGGGGCGCTAACTCAACTAAGCATAACGGCTGCACCGGCTTACTGTTTTTTTGTGGTCCGGATCTGTAAATGCACTTTTGAGCAACAGTTTTAATAATTGGCATTGGGTTGGATATCGCCCCCCCCCCCCCACTGTACCATATGGATGCCTATAGCTTTTGAACTACCTTTTGTTTTGGACCTACCAAGAATATCTTCTACAAGTTCGATATACAGTAGATGACGTCTTTATAGTATTACAGGACTAATTCTTTACCTTCTACATCAAACTACGACCGGGCATCGCGGCCGTGATTTGGACTTAGATAACTATATCTGGCAGAATGGCACTCGTCTAGAGGCCTACTGCGCCAGCGATCATCACCGCTCGTAGCTGCTTTTTATATAATAAGTTATACATCTGTTCTTGACGTCGCTAAGATATACGAATAATTGGACTTCATCTCCACCCATAAGGAACTGACTGGAGAGTTCAGCCTATACGTCGTTAAATTTAGGTTTGTACATATATTTGACTCGTATCCGTGGCTAAAATATCACCTTGGACGAGTCTTGGGGCTATTAGGCAGACCTGTCACTACTCTCTACCTTTCTTTTTTTGGTCTGCCTGAAGGCTTCAGCGACTTCATAGGTCGCTGCTGTCTGGATGGGTATTTATGTGCTCCTGAGTTGGATGTCTGGTTTCCTCAAAGTATACCTGGTACGGCATTTCGATGGATCGGCTCTCTATGAGCACCTAGGCTCCATCTTAGCGAGTATCTGGCTGGGGGAATATCTAGTACCCTCAACTATTTCTGGTATGAGGTACATAATTTACCGATGTTCTCTATTGGCCCACGGAGTTGATATTTTACTTAAATTATTCTAATCAGGAGCAAGAGTGGATTCATAACGGCTATGACAATAATGAGAGTTATGATGTCATTGACTTTCTTAATTAGCTAAATTGGGTAGTCCATGTTAATTATGCCGGCGCCATCATGGCGATCGAGGAGTTTAAAGCCTAGCCTTAGTTCTTTTGGCACTTTTATACTGGCGACTTATGACATCTTTCGAGTACTTTTTTGTATTGCTGTTTAATGCTATAATAACTTTATCTTATCCATACTTTACGTTTTTTTTGGAGAACTGCGTGCTTAATCTGCTATATGGCGAAGTAGTGTACGGCAATAGGGTGCTTGATTTTTAATCCGTTGATATATGATAACAGTCAGGCTAACCTGCGTATTTTACTAGCCTATCAATAGGTGCCTACCTAGACATGAAGTTTTTTATAGGAGTCAAGTTCAGGTAGCGGAATGAGTGGAACGAGTGCGGTCAACCAGCCTGGATGCTTCTGGACTACCTGGTCATTGTGGTATCCAGGATCTGGTTGGGACCTATATGGCTTCATTGTTTGGAAGCCGGTCATGCACGTCTGCGATCACGGCTGGACACGACTTCAAATGTTTAGATTTCGTAGTTTATACGCCTCAGTCATCAGTTTACTGCGCAAATGTTCCGCCTAGAGTGGCTTTTACTATAAATATTAAGTTTTACCTGGGAGATTCCGAATATCGAAGCAGTCTGCTACGGCGGGTCATGGTTGGGCAACTACGGAGAAGCTATGATCAGATCAATCAGCGATGAATGTTGGCCAGTCTATTTAAAATTGAACCTGCCGCCTTTGGGACATTGTGTTCTGACTATAAAAATATAGTTAAAAAGATTTTCGTAAAGTACGTGGGATCGGATAACCTACTAGCAACGGAGTGCTTGGGAAGTGTCTGACGCGGATGATGTCGAGGATGATAGTATTGTCTTTGGGGCGTAGTCAAACTTCTAACTATAGTTTGAGGAGGATATTATAGTGCTAAAAAAAGGAAGTGAGAGTTTTTCGTTTTGTCTAAATATAGGCAGAAATGGGCGTTTTTTGCCTTTTTTCTCTGTATCAACGGATTATATAACATCAGGAAACAGCGGGAAAAGTACCTTAATCGTGACCTAATTGTCATGAAACGCTTTCCTATTACAACTCTTGCCAAGGAGCCCGTATACATTGCGTTACCTACTTTTTTTTCGACCCCACTATCCACAGATGAGGTACTAATCTGATTTTGTATACAATAAGTTCGTACCCATACTGTCACTTTTTTTGACCTAATAATGGTGTTTAGAAGGCTTTTATTTTTTTCATAATGCCTATTGATAACTACTCTAGCTAGTATTTACAAGATGAGCCTGAGGTATTCGACAAATTGAGTTTGAGGCCACCTAGTTAAGGCGGTTACTTCATTTTGTATTAATGTTATTCATGCGTTCCGATTTATAGTTTATCAATATTTTAGTGTTGTCGTTCTACGATTATATTACCGGCTACATCAGGCGTCTGTGTTGAGAGAGTATTTATGGGGTGGGGAAGATGAGATCTGTTAGCAATTCTAGAGGAATGTATGAAAGCCTGTTCGTGTTCCTAGTGCCTTTTTTTGTTCATGCTTGTGCTGGTGGTGGGCGTGCTACTCTCTATCATGTGCACTACACTATTATTAGTCTGTAATTTTTTAGGCTATGCTCCAAGTTTATTTTTTTTGCGGTCGACCAGATTGCATTATTTTCTGGTATTATAAGTTTATTTTGCTTGGTTTCGGAGTGTTTTTTACTGGTGTTGATTCTGAGTTTTTTATCTTCTTTTTACTATGGTCTGGCATATATTTTTCATATAAGGCGTCAGGGAACAGCTTCTGGTTGGTCCGGACTTAGCTCAGACTAGGCAATACATGACTGCGTAAAACTTACGATGGGATGATTCTACAATACGAATCAGCTCTTTTTGATAGTTCTAACATTTATGTAAAAAATGCTAAGCTGTGAGGATGTTGTATAGCTAATTAACTATACGTAGTTATTTTATTTATTAGCCTTATCCTATTTTACTTGTCCATTCTCTATAGATAAGTTTATTTTTGTCGTTGTTTACAGTGCAGGATTTAATGGCTAGTACGTCAATGCCATTATCTTAGCTGTCACTCTATGGTTTAACTTGGCTTGTTCCTTCTTTTTTTTTATCCCGGCATAGAAGCGCTGCCTCTGTCAATTTTTTGGCCATGTATATTTTTTTTGCAGGGACAGTTAGCCTTCAGCTTATCGCTTCAAAACAGTTTAGCCAGAACGCCAACTATTGGTCGTCCTACTCAGGATATGCACAGTTATTGCCACTTACGCTGCTCACGTCTGGAGACAAAACGACTGTAAGTGGTATGTCGTTTTTCTGGGCTACAAAATAGGCTGGGGCGTGTAACCAGTAGATTAGGCTGTGGGAGCGGTAATGGATTAATGCCTAATATTACGCCGCTGCATTTGGAGTGAGAATATAATGATGGTGATGCCTATACGCTACATAGGCTAGAACATTTATTGTTATTTCTATGCGATGTTGGCAGTGATTATTTCGGCGATGTGCGTATTTTTTTTGTAGCTCTTTTTCTGCGTATCAACAGCGGTCGACTAGATGCAGTCTTCTGTCCAGGATACACAGATTGTCAATTCTTCTCTATATTAGATGGCGGTTTATATCGGGATTATCAGACATGTTTTACTTTGTCTTAAAAGTACGTTTATACGATGTGTTGGTTGAGGTCTATGTCCAATATCCCAGCTACGGCGGTACTCACATTGCTTAAGAAATTTTCGGTATAATTATATATCGGAACCGGCTCAGTATGCATGTAGATATAGCCTATATCAGTGACTTTTAATTAAGCATGATAGCTATTGATGAATATGGTGGTATCTAGAATATGTACCAGCTAGGCGATAGTATTTGTGTCATCGATGAAGTCGTGTGCAGATTTATAACCAACATGGCACTGCAGCATAATATGCATCCCTTAGTATGGCATGTTCCAAGATTCGATGTTAAACTTTCCTATGGGCAATGTAGACCGATCCGATCAGAACTAGTTTTTTTTGGGGGTAGTGTTCAGTTTATTCAGCCTTTGTACTCCAGCTTGGCATGAGTTAGAGTAAGGCCACTTTTAGACAGATGGCCACGCTGTCTAAATAGGGATAGGATCAAGAGAAGTATCAAGGCCGTACAGAACACCAACACTATTTGTATTTTTCTTATGATCTAAATTTATGGTACAGTCCCAAGTTTGACTTTATGCTATTTACGGTAGGTCGGCCAATATAGTTCGTATGAGTGTAGACGAACACGGGTGGCAAACGAAACATTTTAATCCAAATATACCATTGAGTGAAAGGGAGGTAGTTATTTTTTTTGAACAGGAAGTGAAGGTTGGCCTATAGGATGGTACCGTTCATCAGGCTGGTTACATGGAACAAAAAAGTGGTGATTGTTTTAGCAGATGCTAAATAGAGGAAGGGTAGCGTATAATTAAGGAAGGCCGGCAGGATCTAAGGCAGAGGTTGTCGTGGTTTATTTTTTTTATAGAATTTCAAGCTTTAGCTTTATGATAGCGATTATGCGATGGCCAGCTTGCTGTCATTGAATAATTTAAAGTAGCTTGTTAGTGGTCATAGTTCATAATATATGTGGTCCGAATCGGGATTGTGTATTATTCTATTAAGCTTGAATGAGGATGTGGAATAGTGACAAGGTGGGCAATATTGATACGGCCATTTTATCTCTATTTCCTTGTATTTTCCTGGGTATGTGCGGTACCAAAGGGTTAGTATTTCAATAGAGTATTTTTATAGTATTGCACATGAAGCGCTACATAGTTTCTTAGAAAAAGGGGGTGACGTTGATTGTTTGGTTGTGTATGAGTTACATGGCGAGGAGGACGCGGGCTGACTTGACTTTAGTTGTTTAGACGATTGGGCTCGAAAGGAGACAGCGCGAGGTGGCTGTTAGACTGTTAATCTAAGCCATGTGTTCGTGGACAAATGTGGCCAGTTGAGTAGATCTGATTTTTTTGTCTAAAAAAAAGTACAGGCAGAAAAGGTAGTTCTTGTTTTATAAGGTTTTGGCTATGGTAACTTACACAGCTTACGTGGCCACGCTACAGGCATTGTAAAATGGGGGCTGTGATTATTTTTTTGGAATATAGAGCATGGCTATTGGTTCGGGGCGGGGAGACTAAGGAGGCAGTAGATTTGAGCTGTGATAAGCAGGACCATAGTCATGATGCCCAAATAGATTAAGGCGAAGATTGGAGACTAGGAAGCATAAATAAAGTCGAGTTCTAGTGCCTCTGCCATCTGGATGCTGGCCTGTGTTCTGTGCGTGGTCTCGGCCGCCAAGGAAAATACAAGGGCTGAGATAGCAAGCTTAAGGTGGGAGATGAGCAGACCGAAAGTTGATAGCACTAGGGCTGAAAGGTGTAGTGTAGCCATGGCTGAGCTAAAATTTTTTAGGGTATCGAGGACGCGGAAGGTTTTTCGGTTGATCTAGGCGTTAGTGGCTGCATAGAGTAACTGGCAGTGGGAGAGATTGTTTTGGCCTTAGTTGGAGCAGCAGCATCTCTTAGAGATGCGGATACCTAGTAAGTTAGCAGCCATGGTACACAGGCCACAAATTTCTAGGGTTAGAACTCGAGCCGTCTGAGCTAAACTGAAAAGGTCTGCCTGGGTAAAAGGCAGGATGCGTTGAAGTTTAATCGCATTGTCGTGTGTAGCTATTTCGGCTTGAGCACAGAGTGGTCTTTTAGTAAGGGCTGGAGCGCTCAGATAGACCTAGACGGCTCAGCTGGAACAACTACGGCTTTAGTGCCGGCTAGCTGTAGAATGGCCGGCTGGAGGTTGATGCCCTTGCTGAAGTTAGATTTTATCTCTGCGTCGAAGCCAAAAAGCGTTTTTTCGGCTAGCAGAGCCAGACTATAGGATCCATAATTATAGAATCGTCGCCATCGATATCCAGATAATATTAATTTATAATAGATTAAATTCTCCCCCTTATCTAGTTATTATTTTGGTTTATAGCTCTACATTGCCTGCGAAGTTTTCAGAGCTCGTCGTCCTTGTGCTCTTGGCTAACTGAAAGTAATATGGGTTTGCATAAGTTCCAGGTTGTAGATAAACAGAAGGTATTATGGTGTTCCCGTTACTCATTACACTGGGCGACCCCAACGGTCTTGGTCCGGAGTTAGTTGTCCGCCTGTTGGCTGATAAGATTCCAGACCGTCCCTTGGTGCTCTTGGGGCCGGAACAGGCTCTAGAGGTCCATTGTCATCGTCGTGGGATCGATTGTTTTTGGCGTTCACTCCCTGCGCCGTTGTGTCTTAGCGGGCTTCCTCCTGGTATCTACGGACATACGCCGCCTGAGCTCATTAGTTTCTGGCCTGCGGTGGGCGAGTCGCAGCTTGATGGTGGCCGGGCGGCTGGCGTGTCCTTAGAACTGGCTAGTTGGCTGCTACATGTCGGCGCGTCCAAGGGTGTGGTCACTCTACCCCTATCCAAAGCTTTGTTTAAGGCTGCTGGTTACAATTTTTCTGGCCATACCGAATTTTTGGCTACTATGGCGGGTTTGGATCCGGATGCGGTGTGCATGCATCTGTGCGGTCCGATGTTGCGAGTAAGTTTGGTAACTACGCATCCACCCTTGGCCAAGGTGACAGAGTTGATCACCTATGAGCGTATCCTGCGAAGCCTGGATTTGACTGGACATTTTGTGATTCGGTTGGGGATCAAGCCGGCGACTATTGCAGTCTGTGGACTTAATCCGCACGCTGGGGAACACGGGACCATAGGCCGCGAGGAGCTCGAGATCATAGCTCCGGCCATTGCTACTGCACGGGCCAACGGGGTGGATGCTGTGGGTCCTTTTCCTGCAGATACACTCTTCCACCGCGCAGTTCATGGCGAGTTTGCTGCCGTGTTGGCTATGTATCACGACCAGGGCTTGGGTCCGCTTAAGCTCTTGCATTTTAAGCAGACCGTGAACGTCACCCTGGGACTGCCATTTGTGCGTACTTCGGTAGACCACGGTACGGGTTTCGATCTGGCTGGCCGGGACGTGGCCGATATTAGTAGTTTTGCTGCAGCTCTGGATATGGCTCAAGAACTATGCGATTCTGAAGGGCATAGGTCGCACTTATGATAACGAGAGAAGGTATGCAAGTAGGCATCGATGTGGGGGGGGGGCACACATACCGATGCCGTAATTCTGGACCGCGGCGAGGTGGTGGCCACGAGCAAAGCCACTACGGACCATGAGAACTTGATTATTTCAGTGCGTACGGCGTTGGATAACATTCTAATCGGAGTTGACTCCGCATCCATCAATCGCTGTAATCTGTCCACTACCATTTCTACTAACGCCATTGTAGAGAATCGGACGGAGGATGTGGGCATGATCGTATCCGCAGGACCGGGTATCGACCCTGGGAATTTTCGCATCGGTCGTGGTTACTTTGTCATATCCGGTGCCTTGGACCACCGTGGTAACGAGATACGGTCTTTGGATATTCGAGAGCTAGAAACGGCTGTGATCTGTAGTCGGGAGCTGGGCCTGAGGGTATTTTGCTGCGGTAACCAAGTTCTCTACTCGTAATCCGGCCCAATGAACTCTCCATTTTATAACCGACTGAGTAAGGAGGCCGATTTCGTCTCATTAGGTCATTGTATGTCTAGTCTGCTTAATTTTCCCCGTCGGGTGGCTACAGCCTATTATAACTCCGCGGTCTGGCGTGTGTACAATTATTTTGTCGTGGCCATAGAGCAGAGCCTGGTTGAGCGCCATATTCAACGCCCGTAAATATTCTCAAGGTCGACGGTGGTACAATATCTTTAACTTTTTTTAAGGAAAGGCCGGTGGAGGCGATTTTTTCTGGCCCAGCCTCCAGCATCATGGGCATCATTGCCTTGTGCGATATAAAAGAAGACTGTGTCATTTTGGATATCGGTGGCACGATCACGGATATCGCTATTTTTGCTGCCGGGTCGCCTTATTATCGAGACTGAAGGTATCGCAGTGGCTTACTTGACGCTGGTTAAGGCGCTTAAGACGCATTCTATCGGCATCGGCGGTGATTCATGTCTATCCATTGCGGATGGTTGTGTGTATGTTGGGCCGGAACGCAAAGGGTCGTGTCTGGCCTGTGGCGGTAAGATGCCTACAGTTATGGACGCTTTTAACTTTTTAGGGATTACTAATTTTGGCGACTGTGAAGCCTCGGCAGCCGGTCTTAATCGGCTAGCTTTACCCTGGGATCGGTTTACCAAGGTCCTTAGCTTTGGAAGCAGTGATCTATGCTGCAAAAAGCTATATGCCAGACCGTAGTAGGTATGGTCTGTGAGCTCAACCAGAAACCTGTTTATACTATCCATGAGTTGCTCTTAGACAAAGAGTTCGTTCCATGCAAGTGCTACTGTATGGGTGGGCCATCTTTGGCCTTCCGGGATTTTTTGATTAAGGAGCTGGGATATGATGTTGAAGTGCCGACACATTATGAAGTAGCTAATGCCATCGGCGCGGCTTTGACGGATTCTACAGCAGAACTAGAACTTTTTGCAGATACTAAAAAAAAGAAAGCTATTTGTTCCAGTTCTAGGGGAGGAGCGTAACATTTCAGCGCATTATACCCTGGACGATGCGCGACACGATATCCGTGAAATATTTTCCCTGCACCTACAGAGACTGGGGGTATATGATCCAAGTCGGCTTATGGAGATCACCGAGGCCAGCGTCTTTAATGTGGTGGACTTCTATGGAGTCAGCAGCTGCAATATACGGGTCAAGTGTCAAATCCAGCCGGGGATTATTCGATAGCCGTCACGAGAGGTAAACGTGCTCGAAGCTAAAAAATCGTCCGGGTATTGTTTTTTCCGGCCTTTGACTGGGCTATAGATACTTACCCACTCCGAGCGCGAGGAGCGGTTGCTCTACACTTATGATCAACTGCGCGAGGAAGGGCTTTTCGACATTGATGGCATCACCGAGTATAAGCCTGATATTGCCAGTTGTGACGACGTGATACGCACCCATTTTTGTCTGCCCAGTAATGGATATAGTGGCCACTAAATCGCATCTCATCTCGGCCGGTGGTGCCATTAAGGCTGCCCGGCTAGGCATGGACAAGTGTGAGGCGAAGGCTTTTTCCTTGGTACGGCCTCCAGGCCATCATGCCATGAAGGTCGTAGAAGGTAACCGTGGCTTCTGTAATATCAACATCGAGGCCGTGATGGTCGAATGGGTCCGTGAGCATTATGGAAACAAGCGTGTGGCCATAATTGATACAGACTGTCACTACGGAGATGGTACTCAGGACATTTACTGGCATGACCGTGACACGCTGTTTGTCAGTCTGCACCAGGATGGTCGCACTATCTATCCCGGCTCTGGATTTATCGATGAGTTGGGTGGTCCCAATGCTATGGGTACAACCTTAAACGTGCCCTTGCCGCCACATACTGGAGATAAGGGCTTTCTTTATGTTATAGACCATCTTGTGCTACCCGTGTTGGAAGATTTTAAGCCAGATCTGATAATCAACTCAGCCGGTCAAGACAATCACTTTACTGATCCAATCACCAATATGAATTTTTTCGGCTCGGGGATTGCACAGCTCAGAAATAAACTCAATCCGGACCTGGCTGTGCTTGAAGGTGGTTATTCTATACAGGGAGCGTTACCCTTATGTGAATCTAGGTATCTGTTTGGCCATGGCCGGCCTATCCTTTAACAACGTCACTGAATCGGATTTTTCTCCAGACAAGATCCATACTGACGTCCGGATTATGGATCAGATCAAACGTACCGTAGATGAAGTGCGTGGACTCTATTTTAATCCGCCGTTGTATCCTGTTCAGGGCGAGGTGTGGGGGGGGTATTTTCGTGCATGAAGGATGTATATTACGACACTGATAGTATACGCGAGATCCAGGTGGATAGTGTAGTTATATGTGGCGATTGCTCTGGAACGTGTGCAATTTGGGTCTGGAGCACGGTGAGATCTATCTCTTTCTGTGTTGAAATTCCTATAAATGCCTGCAACCGTTGTCTGGTCATGGGTCACCGCTTGCTGAGAGAATGTCATACCAAAGGCAGCTACTGTACCGTCCAATGCACCAACCGGCTGGAAAAAGAGTATGCTCAGTACAAGTTTTAAGCAAGAAGCGGTTGATCGGTATCTGATTTGCGAAGGATGGAAAAAAGAACGTTTTATCTTCTCCTTAAGCCGGAAACGTAGACAACTTGGGCGGGAAAAATATTTCTTTGTCGTTGCCAAAAAAATATGGATTTCTTTGCCGTCGTAATAGATATGCACCACGTCCGAAAAGCCTAATTGTAGTTTGAGGTTTTTGTCGAAGCCTACTGTCTTGGCGCTGTCCCGGATGCAGAAAGAAGTCTTTTTTTGTGTGGTGCTATCTATTAGTGCACTAATCCAGGTCCGCCTTTGGCTATGATTTCTACCTTGTGGACGTAACTAGTGGCGGTTGGTTCTACCTCCAGCGTTGTTCCCTTGAGAACTGTTGTCGCAGGAATTGCAGTAGTAGGAGTCGGTGTCTTGAGTATCGTCTGAAAGGCGGTGTTTAATTTTCTATTTTTGTTCGACGTTTTGTTTATGAGTACATTGCTGTCGTTTTTTTGGCTGAAGCGCTACCGCTGGTTCTGTTGTCTTTGTTGTGAGTTTGGTCTTGGCCTCAGTTTTGGTTCGGAGCCGTACTTTGGCTCCAGACTTGGGTGTGGCATCGAGCTGGACTTGATAGGCAGAATCGTCTGTAGGCTGGACTATGATCTTGGACTTAGTGTCAAAAAAGGAGCCAGCCGATTTTTTAGGTAGATTATTTAACAGCTGGCTGGGCCGATATGGCATTTGCTTGCATGTCAACTCCCAATCCAGGCGTTGTTTTTGTTCTCGGAGATAGTCCTTGCTCAAATTTGAATGCCAGAGCGAATAAGGATGGATCAGTGAACTGAGGTTGGGTCGGTATTCATCCTTGGGTCGGTCATGCTGGTAGATTTTGGTCATATTAGATATTTCTAGCAGTAGGGCCATCTTGCGGCGTTGGGCCTTGACAGTATGCTCCCACTGTCCTGTGGCTGGATTTTTTATCACCTCGAGCCATTCATGGCATTCGTTGTCGAATTTACGGAATTGTTTTTTGCCGTTAAACTGGTTCTCCAGCGGAATTACTTTCTGGATACCTGGCTCGACCTCTTGAGTTTTGATCACTCCATACTTTGAGGAGCAGGCTGTCGCAAAGTAGACAAAAAATAGGACTAATAGAGGTATGTCTGGTAGGGTTTTAAAAAACATGTCCCCTCCTTAGCAAGGTGTTAACAATTCTAGAGAGATGCCCATCGAAAATAATAGACAATATGCCTGTAGTCACAGTAAGGCCCTTTGTTTTGTGTCGTACTGTGCACTATATATTTATTATAATTTTATTGCTGTGTTCATGCAAGTATTTTGAAGATGGGCGGTATGCCTCTGATAGCTATGTAGTGTCAGTGGATCAGAATTTTATTATACTTTATTACGTATATGTTTTGTTGATATATCTATAGTCAGATGGGTGAGATGGATGTAGAACATATATCTTTTTAATTCATAGTACCTTAGATATTTTTTTGCAGGACGAAAAATAGTATAGTATAGTAGAGAACTTAAAAAAAGCTTCTTTTTTCCTATATAATATCTATCATTATACCGTAAATGCGCGCAATTGGCGGCGAAGGCTGCGATGGCGGCGTAGCTCGGGAGCGCAGGCAACTAGGTTGGTGAAAAGATTATAGTATTCGCGGCACATACGGTCTTCGGCGTCCGCGGGGTAGTTTTGAACAGCATCGGCCCAGCGGGTGTATTCAGTGTACATGCGGCATAAAGTGTCTTCGAATGTTTCGTCGGTAAAACCAAGGCCGAAACTGCGGTTATATTCGGGCAAGGCGCCGCTTTTACGGTAGAGTACGGGTAGGCCGCACATTGCTCCTTCAGCATGATGTAGCCCTGCGGGTTCAAAATATGAGGCGGTAATGTAAACGTGGTGTTGTCGGAGAATTGCGGCGGTTTCAGTCTGATTGACCGGGGTTAAGTAAGTGGCATTTTTAAACTGAAAGTTTGACGGTAAGTTGCCTAGATAGGTAAAATGGAGCTTATCCTTCCACTCGGGTCTGGCTAGCATATCATCTAAATGCTGGTAGATGTCGAAGCCTTTCATCCAGTTGCCACTCCAGTGATGGGATATGAGTTTAAGTTTTTCCATGCCATCCCAGCGCTGGTAGCTATTGGGGTGGAAGGTGCCGCGATTTACACCAATACGGATGACGGTGTTATCTAAAGTTTTTAGGCCGTTGCTTAGATGCAGGTCGCGTAGAAAGTCGGATATGAAAATGGTGTGGTCGGCGCAGCCGTTTACGCGGCGGAGTAGCCGGTTGATGCCGGTGGAGTTTTTACGTTCGTCGCACTCGTTGATGCGGTGTACTACAATAGCCTTAGAGTTTATGAACCAGAGATAAGGTATGATTTGGCGCTGGGTATAGGCGGTGATACGTAGATTTGGCCGTGGGTCAAACAGGAGGATGAGATCGAGGTCCTTTGATTTAAGGTCGAAGGTAACCTCTACCCCCTGTGCGCATAGGTGGTTGGCTACGGCTTGAGCGACTTGGTTTCCACCGCCGTAAGGTCCAGTCTGTAAATTGCAGCCCATACTGATTTTCATGTAAGTATTTTTTTTCTCAGGCGCGCCAGATGTTCACAGCGTTGCAGATGAAGGCTACTTCGGTATCGGTGAGTTCGGGGTAAATAGGCAGAGAAAGGATGCGTCCGGTCCAATAGGTCACACGGTCCATATCCCCGGCAGTTTCGTAGCGGCCGGCGAAGCAGGGCTGTTTATGCAGGGATACAGAGTAGTGCACCGATGTATCGATGCCATGATTCTTGAGGTGGGAGATCAGGGCATTGCGTCTGGCGGGTACTCGTACGACATATTTGTGGTAGACGTGGGTATTGTCTGGCCTTACTGTGGGTGCCTGGATATCTGGGTGGCCGGCCAGGGCGATGTCATAGGCTGCGGCGATAGCCTGTCGTCGTTCCCGCCATGAAATCTCAAAGTCTAGTTTGCGATTAATGAGGGCGGCTTGGACAGTGGGAAGTTGGCTATTATATCCGATTTCGGTGTATATTCGGTTACCAGCGTGGCCGTGATAGCGCAATTTCCGGAGTTTTTTAGCCTGTTCTGGGTCGGCCGTGAGCAGGGCACCGCCGGAGCCATGGGCACCAATGACTTTGGTGGGGTCGAAGCTTACACAAGTGACTTCGGAGTAGCAGCCTGGGGCTTGTTTGTGGCGCGTGGCACCTAGAGCCTGGGCTGCGTCTTCGATGACCGGGATGCCCTGTTCTCGGGCCCTAGTGTGGACGGCAGAAAGCTCAGTCATCTGGCCGTATAGGTGTACGGCGATGACTGCATCGACCCGTTTTTTATCAACTAGGTCGAAGAGCACGTCTTCTTTGGCGAAGAGGTATTTGTCCTCTACGTCAACGAATACAGGGATGCTGCCTGTATGGACAATGGCCGAGGCCGAAGCTATGAAAGAGAGAGAGGTCACGGCTACCTTGCCGTCGGTAGGTAAATTCAGGGAGCGTAGGGCCATTATGAGGGCGTCAGTGCCGGAGCCTACGACCACGGCATTATCAATGCTGAAGAGGTTCGCCAGCCGATTTTCTAGTATAATAGTCTCTGGTCCCTGAAGCACATTGCCGTGGGTAAAGACCTGGGTTACGGCAGCGAGGAAGCCTTCACGGTCGTGTTCGAACTGTCGATCTAGGCGCATGAAGGGGATGTGCATGGGAATAGCTCCTGGTAAAAAATATGTACGGCTACTGCTATCGGGTATAAGACTTTACCTCTTATAGGTAGTAGGAGAATAAGAAGACTACATCGGCGGTCGAATTAGGATGGATTAGATGGGATGGTGACGTAAATGCTCGATGTACTGCGGAATGGCTTGCTCTAGGTTCCATTTTGGTTCGTAGCCTAGGAGTATGCGGGCTTTGTCGATCTCCAGTGTGCCGCGTTTTGGCATGTAAGACGGCACTGGACCGTACTCGATATTAAGGGTGGGTATCTCTTTCTGGATGAGATTTAAAACTTCTTTTAAGGAGCGACCGTGACCACGGGTGATGTTGAAGGTCTCGCCTTTAGCGTTTGGGTGGGTGGCGGCCAGAAAGAGACCCTGGGCGGTGTCGTCAATGTATGTGAAGTCGAGTTTCATGCTACCGTCGCCGTCTATTTTGAGGGTCTCTTTGCGCAAGGCGCTGGAGATGAATTTTTGAATGACGCGTTGATTAGAGTCGTAAGGACCATAGACTGCGCTGGGCCGGACGATAGAAATATCCAGGCCGTAGCACTTCATAAAGCCACGGGCAACAATTTCGCCAGCTAGCTTGAAAGAACCGTAGAGTTCTTTGGGATCGTTGGGTGATTCTTCGGTGACTTGTTCGGTAACGAAGTTGCCGTAGACCATACTTGAAGAGGTATAGACAAGGCGGCAAGGATGTTCAAAGTCACGCATGATCTCTAGTAAGTTTACCGTGCTGCCCAGGATAGATTGGCAGGTCTCGCCACTATGTTCGATAGCCATGAAGGCCAAGGGCAGGGCGGCCATATGCACGATGATGTCTGGTTTGATGCGGGCGAGGGTACGGCGTAGATAGTCCTTTTCTAGAGTGTCGCCCTGGATGAGCTCGATGTGGTCTATAATATCTTTGAGCCGTATGAGCAGATTGGGCATCTTGGCGGCAGGATCGGGGATTATATATTGTTTGAATGTGTCAAAAACAATGACACGATCACCGCGATTGATGAAGAGGCGGGCTAGGCGTGAGCCAATGAAGCCGGCGCCGCCGGTAAGAAAAGCTGTAGCCACGAGGGGAATTCCTTTTTTATTGATGCGATAGTTTTGTGGTTAAGTAATCAGCGGTCAGGGTGGTTAAGTAAGTCGCACAAGTGGATAGTTAGACCTTGGCTAAAAAAATGTTGATTGTAATATGTTTCCACAAGGCGGCGGGCATTTTTGCCGATGGTCTTAGCGAGCCCTGGGTACGCCGCTAAATGGCAGATAGCTGTGGTCAGGCTAGCAGGGTCAGACGGCGGCACGAGCCAACAAGTTTTTCCGTGGCGCATGTAAGACGGTCCCCAGAGACCGGATGTACGAGTGAGGATGACAGCTTTGCCACAGGCCATAGCCTGAAGTGTTGCACTTTGACCTGAAGGCTGATCCACATCCCGGAGCGGGATGATTACAAAGGGCGCAGCTCGGTACAGCTCGCGCAGTTCATCAGGCGTGTGATTGGTTGTAACCTTAACCCTCCCTAGGTGCAAGCCTTTAGACAAAAGTCTAGTGACTATCTGGAACCGCAAGCTACTGTTTGGAGGTAAGGCGGTTACGGCGGCCATTAAGGTACTATAATCCCTGGCCGGATCGCTGCCGATAGAGAGTACAGGGCCAGACGGGGGCGGTGCGTTTGTTGGGGCTGGTGTCCAGAAGGTCTCGTCTACCCCAAATGGCAGGACTGAAATTTTATCTATCGCGATACCGAAGGTGATTGCAAGTGATATTTTCGATCTTTCGCCGAGCACCAAAATACGTTCGGCCGCGTCTAGAAAATTGCCGTAGACGTGTCGGAAGAGTTCTTTGCGTGGTCCGGCCGGCAGCTCTTCTATACGGTGGGTCAAGCCTTGAGAGATGTAGAGTAGCTTCGCCTTAAGTAGGCCTAGTCGTTTGAACAAGCCTAGTGGCAAACCGCAGGCGTCTACAGTGCTCACTAAGGCGTCAGCTTGGGAGATGGTATCCCAGTGGATCCAAGGTATATGCATGGTGAAACCGATAGGCACCCGCCGTTCCAGCCATTTTTCTAGAGGCAGACATAACCTTCGACGGAGATCTGATGAGTTGTCGTCGCCTTCTACGAAAGAAAGCTCAAATTGTTCAGGGTCGATAAATGGCAGACCGTATAAGAATTCCCCTGGCCCATCGCCGCGACGCCAGATCTCTAATTCAGCTGCTCGGCTGCGTCGGAAAAGGAAGACAACTAGCGGTTTACTCATCACCTTTAGGCCGCTGTTGTGTTAGGACTGTCTTGGCTGGTAAGTTGACTTAAATCATAGACTACATCGGCATTTTCGATTGCGGTTAAGCGGTGGGTAATGATCAACACAGTGCGATTTTTACCGATTTCTTCTATAGCAAGATGGATTTTTTTTTCCGTGGTGGTATCTAAGGCGCTAGTGGCCTCGTCGAAGATATAGAGTTCTGGGTCGCGTAGAATTGCCCGGGCGATGGCTATGCGCTGACGTTGGCCGCCGGAGATGAGCAGGCCGCGGTCACCTACAAATGTCAGATACTTGTTTGGCAGCTCTTCTATAAAAGAGTTCAAGGCAGCCTTTTTAGCCGCGGTGTAGATTTCCTCATCGGTGGCATCTGTCCGGCCCAAACGGATATTCTCTAGAATGGAATTGTTGAAGATAATGGTGTCCTGTCCTACGTAGCCTATTTTTTGGCGCCACGTGTCCAGATCGTAGTTAGTTAGAGTCTGGTCATTGATCAGGAGATTGCCTGAGTTGGGTAAAAGAAAGCCGATTAATAGGTTAGCTAGAGTGGACTTACCTACCCCTGAAGGGCCGATGATCGCGGTTATTTTGCCTCGGGGTATGGTGATAGAAAGTTTGTTTAGTACGGGTCGGTTTAAAGTATAGCTGAAATTGACCTGGTCAAAGACGATGTCTTTTTCGAGTTGCTTGAAGGTCGCAAGGCGGCTTGTATTTTGGTTGCGTTCTTTGGGAATGTCGTGGTTTATGAGTTTATAGATGAGGGACAGGGAAGGGAAGGAGTTTTGGAAGCGCATCCAGTTGTCTACAAGTAGACTCCCGCGACCCATGATTCTCATGAGCACTAGACAGATGACAACCAGCTGCGGCATGACCATGCGTACGCGTCCCACATCAAAATTAGTCATGTACTGGAGGATGCCAATGAGAGTGGTTAGGGCGAAAAGTTCCTGCACGTGCCGGGGTAGTTCGCTGACCACGTGGAAGTTGAGCAGGAGTTTACGCAGTAGGCCTGTCTCTCGCCGGAAGGAGGCCATTCGTAGAGTTTCTAGGCTGTAGGCTTTGACCAGCTGGAATCCGAGCAGACTTTCATTGGCTTCGGAGAAGATATTCCTCTGGTGTTCGATTTTTTTGTACCCTAGTCGGTTCGTATATAGCTTTGCTCCACGTTCGAAGAACAAGTAGAAGCAGCCGAAGATGAAGGTAAGGATGGCGGCGAGCTTCCAGTTGACTATAACGAAAAAACTGTAGAATGCCGTGGCGAAGATAATGTTCACAATCATGTTGTTGAAGTACGTAAGCGTGAGCGAAGCGTTGCCAGACTGGGTGGTAATATTGTTGATGAGTTCGCCTTGCTTGCAGCTGATGAAAAAAGCGAAATCGCAACGTAGGTAACGTTCCATGAGTTTGTTTTGCCAATACTCGCTCGTGCGTAAGATAACCCAGCGCGAGAGGTAGGAGTCATAGAACTGGAGTACGTGCTTAATGGCTACAATACAGGCTACGATACAGACGATTTTAAGTAGCGGGTTCTGTCCCGGGAGTTTATCAAGGATTGGCAGTACAAGGCAAATGACCGTGTCAGGCATGGCTGTGTTCACCAGGATTGACTCCAGGAATGGAAAGATCATGGTCAGGCCGCCTATGTCGAAGAGCGCAGCCATGAGGTTTATACCGAGCATGGCGCAGTAGGCGCGGTGAAAGGGCGCTACGGAAAAGAGTAGCTGCTGTCGTTTAGAAGTTGATGGTAAGGTGCCTGGGGGCGTCATAGTGGATATTATTCCTTGTATGTGTCGAACTCACCTATGCTTTGGTCGGTGAGGCACAGGGTGGGGTAGACAGACAGTTTATAAGGTGGTGCCATTAGATCCAGTCGCCTTCGTATAGGCCGTCTCCGGCCGGGATGTCTCGGGCTGCTGGTCGGTTTTTCAAGCGCGGCAGATGGCAAGGGTGCAACCCTTGGCGTTGTTTGCCAGGCCGCAGGATGTCTAAGTTCACCCCATCGATCAAGAGCTCACCCCGGGCAATGTCTCTGGTAGTCTGGAGCGAGCGCTGGGCAAAGGCCCTGAGCTCCTGCTCTTCTGTTTGTATGACTTTTTCACCATTACCAAGGGCCTCCTCTATATGTCGCACAGCGGCTACAAGCTCTACGAGCTCAGTGGCAGTTATAGCGAAGGGGTGGTCTGGTCCAGGTATTCGGTTGTGTAGGGTGAAATGTTTTTCTATTATTGTGGCGCCCAAAGCCACGGCGCCCACCGGGCCAATAATCGGGTCGCGGCTGTGATCTGAGAGTCCCACGTTTACGCCGAAATGGGTTTTTAGGGTCGGGATGGCCTGAAGGTTTAAAGTGGCCATTGGGGCAGGATACTTAGCTGTGCACTGCATGAGGGTCATGTCATGTCCACCGTGGGCCTTGAAGTGTTCTATGGCCCAGGCGATATCCTTTATTGAGGCTCCACCTGTGGAGAGAATGAGCGGTTTCCCTGTGCTAGCTACGAATTCAATGAGCCGACTGTGGCTAATTTCGTATGAGGCGATCTTGTGTAATTGCACGAATGGATCTACAGCTCGGGCATCATTCAGCGAGAAAGGCGTGGAGAGAAAACCTATCCCATATTTTTTGCAATGCTCGGCCAACCGTGGGAGCATCTCGTATGACATGGCCGAGTCGTCTAATATATCATAGATAGATTCTTCTATGCCATGCTCGATCATATAATCAGATTTTCCGGCATTGGCTACATAAAGTGTTTGGGCGCGGTAGGTTTGGAATTTTACATAGTCAGCTCTAGCCTCGGCCGCAACCTCGATGAGGGCGCGGGCCATAGCTAGATCCCGGACTGGAGAACCCAGGCGCCAATTGGAGCCAGCTTCGGCGATGATGATCACGGACATTGGGAGGCTTTAGTATTCGGGTAGCAGTCGTCGTTCGTGGTGCCGTCATTATTTTTTCGGTAAAGAGTTAAGGTGATCGTGGTAAAGCCCTGATATATCTCGGTTCGAGCATGGCTATAGCCTGCACGTTCGAATGCTTTACGGGAAGCTATGTTGTTGATTTTGACTTGGGCTATGATGGCCGTCACGTCCCAGCGTTCGAAGCAACAGACTGCGCCGGTCCAGTTGATTGCGGCACCCAGGCCCTGACCACGCCACTGCGGATCGATATACAAGGAACATATGGCTTGATCCCATTCATGGTCGAAGCGAACCAGTCCTACAGGTTGGCCATTTTTGATTTCGGCTAGGTAGAAGAGATGGTTGGGGTGGTCCCAGCGGGCGCCGAACCATGTTTTATGTTCCTTCCGAGTTACCTTCCGCATGCTGAAAGATTGGGCTACGGCCTCAGAATCATTCTTCCAGCGCCAGAGTAGGCTGCTATCGGCCGGTGTAGCCGACCGTAACCGTATGTTCGTTGTAGTCATGATCGATTTTTCAGGAGCTTAGCGATCACCCGATCGGCGCCATAGCCGTCCACTATATGTCGGCCCGCCTCGGCCATGATCATCCGTGCTTGATTGTCGTGCAATAACCTGACTAGGCTGTCTGTGATACAGCTGGCTAGTCGGAGGCGTCCATTCGGTGTTTCTTCTAGGCGGCCCAGGTCGATAGCCGCGCCAGCCGCAGCCAGGGCTGGTCCGGTACGGGTCTGGTTTTCAGCCAGGGCTAGAACGAGCATGGGCACGCCTAGGCAGGCTAGTTCCCAGCAGGTACTACCGCCGGCGGTGATGGCTAAGTCGGTCTGGGTCATACATTTGGATATGTCAGCAACGTTTGTCAACACTTCACCTGCTAAATGTGCGACTGAGAAACGGTTTTTTAAGGCCTGTTGCCATCTGTAGGCCGGGCCGGTTACTACAGTGTAGGTCAGGCTCGGTAATCTAGCGGCGCTCAGAACTTCCACTATTAGCTCTGTTGTGTTTGTGGGATCAGAGCCGCCCATGGTCACCAGTACTCGTAGCGGATATTTTTCGATATGGGTTCGTTTCTGGCTGGCTACAGCGATAAACTCTAAGCGTATGAGCGCATATGTCAATCCTGTTAGTAGGCAGCAGTCCGGATCTAATCGGTCGGTATAGTCGATCGCATCTGCCCAGGGATTCTGATTTAGTAGCCATCGGGCATGAGTAACTGGTAAGTGGCCGTAGTCGTCCAGCACTAGCGTCTGTAGGCCGGCCTGACGGAGAGTTTGTTGATACTTAGGGGTAAAATGGTAGCCGTCCAGTACTAGTAGTAGTTTTTTTGGTTGCCTGGTCCCCAAGATTGCTGCTTGCTTTAGTATCTGGGCCAGGTCGGCTGGGTCATGGCAGGGGGTATTGGCTGGTATGTATTCTATCCTTTCGGCTGTTAGCCGGTTGATTAGTGTCTCTGGTAGCTGAGAGAGAAATATTGCTCGGCCGCCGGCATTTTGCCAGGCCTGGGCAAGGGCTAAGCAGCGCATGACGTGCCCAGCACCGATGCGGCTATCAGCATTGGTCCGTATGAGGAGTATTTGTCCCGCAGCTATTCTTCGATAATTAGTCATTAGATATGGTACGTGATGTCTTTAAATAAATATAGGGTACGAAACTTATTGTTTCAGATGGATTCTGAGATAGAACCACTGGCCGCTGAAGGTGCCGTTGCAATTATAGTTGCCTTTATAACCTGTTGGACGTCGTCCTCGGTGAGACCAGGGTGTATAGGCAGGGAGATAATGTGTTCGTAGGCTTGTTCAGCGTGGTAGCACAGACCCAGGCCGATACCAAAGCGGTGGCGATAAAATGGGTGCATGTATACTGGGATATAGTGCACGTTAACCCCGATACCGGCAGCTCGCAGGTCGGTGAATACTCGTTGTCGGTCCAGGTCAGGGGCCAGTTTAACCACGTAAAGATGGCGAGCATGGATTGTTTTTGGGGCCGTAGTGAGTGGTGTCACCCAGTCTAGATACTCGAAGGCGGTGTCGTAGAATGCGGCCACTGCGCGACGCCGGTTCAGAAAAGTTGGGAGTTTTTTCATCTGTGAAATACCGAGGGCGGCCTGGATATCCGTGAGCCGGTAATTGTAGCCTAGGTCGGTCATTTCGTAGAACCAGGAATTTTTAGTTTCGCGTTGACGGTATTCCGTGGTAATACCGTGGTTGCGGAAGCACCGTATTCGGTGGGCATAGTATTCGTTGTTGGTAGTGATGAGGCCGCCTTCGCCGGTGGTAATTTGTTTGACTGGGTGGAAGCTGAAGGCGGTGAGGTCAGCCAGAGAGCCTACGCGTTTGCCGTGGTATTCGCCGCCTAAGGCATGGCAGCCGTCGCCCACTAGGGCAATACCGCGTCGGTAGCATAGATCGTGTAGGGCATCATAATCACAGGGCTGGCCGGTGAAGTCCACAGCGATGATGGCTTTAGTGCGTGCGGAGCAGTTGGCTTCCGCATGCTTGGGGTCGAGGCACAGAGTTAATGGATTCACATCGGCGAAGACCGGAGTACCACCCTGGTAGAGCACACAATTAGCTGAGGCCGTGAAGGTGAGAGCCGGGACTATAACCTCATCGCCGGGGCCTACATCCAGGGCGAACATGGCCGCATGTAGGGCAGCCGTACCGTTGGCTACGGCGACACCATAGCGTGTGCCTACATAACTGGCTACGGCAGCCTCAAAGGCTTCTACATACGGACCGGTAGTCAGAAAATCGGACCGCAGAGCCGCCACTACCGCGGCTACGTCATCATCGTCAATCCACTGCCGGCCGTAAGGAATCACTAGGTATCACTCCTGCTAGCTTTACGAGTTCGTTAGTTGATAGCCAGTGGTCGTTAGTGCCGGAGTTATACTCAAATCGTTCAGATACTGGCTTACCGCATAGGTCTTTGAAACGGAAATCTAAGGTGGTGAAGGATGGTAAGATGAGAAAGTGATCATCGAATTCTAGGGTGCGGTGGGCATCGTCCACCGAGACCATGACCTCATGGAGCTTTTCTCCTGGGCGGATACCAATAATGTCGATTTCACATTCTGGGCATAAGGATTTGGCCAGGTCCATGATATTCATGCTAGGGATTTTTGGGACGTAGACCTCGCCGCCATTCATTCGGGCCAGACATTGGAGTACGAAGTTAACACCCTGCTCCAGGGTGATCCAGAAACGGGTCATACGTGTGTCTGTGATTGGGATACGACCGGTCTTTCGTAGATTAAGGAAGAGGGGAATGACGCTACCTCGGCTGGCAATGACGTTGCCATAACGACAGATGCTGAACTGAGTTTGATCCAGAGTTACATATTGGTTGGCGGCAACGAAGAGCTTTTCAGCACAGAGTTTAGTGGCGCCGTAGAGGTTCACGGGGCTGACAGCCTTATCCGTGGACAGGGCAAGGACTTTGGAAACTCGGCGGTCAGCTGCGACGTTGATGATGTTTTCAGCTCCGTATACATTGGTCTTGATGCACTCAGTGGGATTGTACTCGGCCGTGGGCACCTGTTTCATAGCTGCAGCATGGATAACGATGTCTACTTTTTGGAAGGCGCGGCTTAACCGTTCTTTATCGCGTACGTCTCCGATAAAGAAGCGCACAGGGTAGTCCTTGCGGGGAAATTGCTGCGCCATCTCGAATTGTTTAAGCTCGTCGCGGCTGAAGATGATAAGTCGTTTGGGGTTATAGCGGTTTAGGATCATCTGGGTGCATTGGCGTCCAAAGGATCCGGTGCCACCAGTGATGAGGATAGTCTTGCCGTTGAGCATGGAAAAATTTATGCAGTCATGGAGTCGAGTGAACCAGCCGTCGTAGTATATTGGCGGCTAGTCAAAAAAGTCGTCCAGCGTAGTATTTAGCTAGTATGAATTCACAGTAATCAAGATCGAAGAATGTGTCGATACTCACTAAAGGTTCCTCTATAATTACATACGAAGTATTATTACCCTTGATGGACCGTTTATACAATATGCACTCACGAGTTATGGCATAAGCCGCACCGTTGCGGTGATAGACTGGCCTCATTTGCTGACGGGCAATAATAGCTGCCCCGTCCTGGTCGTAGTAGTCGAGCGTTTCGCCGGTAATGGTAAGTTGTTTGAGGGGGTGGTTTTTGGAGTCGGTCTCACTCACGGTCCACACGGCATCAAGGTCGCTGGATACAAGTTTGAGGGCTGCAGCCTCTACATGGCTGGGCCGGCGTAAGGGACAGGTGGGCTGGAGCATGAGTATTACGTCGTAGCGTATGTGGTCGAGTTCCTCCATAGTACGTAGGGCATGGTCGAGCACGTCATGGTCTGCTACTATATCTTCTGCTAGGGGCTTAGGTCGGCGGAATGGGGCGGCCAGGCCGACAGCCTTGGCCGCGGTCGCGATGTCGTCTTGGTCTGTTGAGACTACTGCTCGGTCCAACCAAGGCAGACTAGAGGTGACTTTGCCGGTCCAGGCCACAAGGGGCACTCCAGCTATAGATAGAATATTTTTGTTTAGTAAACCCTTACTACCGCTGCGGGCCGGGACTACTGCGAGGATGCGTTTGCCATGGAGCATAATTTATTCCGTGAAAATAGAGCCTGGACGTTTAGACAGTTAGTAGCTCGGTGAGTGGTCGGCCGTCGGCATGCATAAATCTGCAGCCTACAGCCGCAGCTACATGGCGGTCGTTTTGTCCGTCTCCTACTAAGATCGTTTCGACCGGTTCAATTCGCTCCGTGGCCAGTATAGCCCGCATAGTGTCTAGCTTGGTCGTCGGGTATCCAAAGATACCGCGAAAATATTTAGTCCAGCCTCGGTGCGTTACAATCTCCCGCAGGGCCGTCTCTGGTGTGGTTGAATTCAGATACAGCACATAGTGACCGGAAAGTTGGGCCAGAATATCTGATGCACCGGGCAGCTCAGGACAGGTTTTAGCACCGGCTACTACGATATCGTTGTAGCTTTGTGCCAATGTTGATACTCGACCACCGGAGTCATCTGCTTCCCCTAAACGTTCAAGAATGCAATGTATAATAGCATAGCGTGTGGCTTCGAAGAAATCGGCCAGCACGGATTTAATCGTACGATGATACCTAATGTTTTTGGGGAATATAGCAAAATAGGCATTATATTTTAGTCTGTTGGAATCGATAAGAGTGCCGTCAAAATCGAAAACGACTATCCTCATATTATCTTCTAATTGAGATTGACCGACGCCCAGACTAGCAATATTTGGCATCCTCGGTCATGGCTTCCCAGTTGGATATATCTGTTTTACGTGCCACCCGAGATAGTCGGGTGATGCGCTCGTCCTCGTAAAAGGAATCATCGTTGTAGTGTGTAGTCGAGATTTCTTCAACAATGGCCCCATCTAGGGTGTAGAACTTGTGCCACTGCCTGGGAGACACCACTAGTGTATCCCCGGGCTGAAGCCGATGACGTTGCCCATCAATGATTACATTGATGTCGCCATTGAGGAGTTGAAAAGTCTCCTCTTTTTTAGCGTGATAGTGATATGGGTGTTTCTGGCGCGGTAGCATAGCAATGAGTTTTTTACAATAGGATCGGTTGATGCAATCGATGATTACTGCCCCAAATTCGCGGAAGCGGTCCAGCCCATAGTGGTGAGAAATTTCTACGCGACTATCTTTGCCGATGAAAAGGCGTGCTTGGTTGAGCATACCTTTGATTTGAAGCATTATGCGATAGATCTGTTCCTCAGCAGGGACCTCTAAGGTAGTCAGAATCGCGGAGAGAGGCGCATTGGTTGCATAGTCCTTATCTGCGGTGAAGCTTTGTTCCCATTCACCACTTGCTAGCTGGTTCGGCTGTAATGGCATAGCAAAGAATACGCTATCGCGGTCTATGTTTTGGCCCTTGGCAATAGGTCGTTTGGCGTAGACGCCGCGCATGAGTGAGCGCAGGGATTCGATTTCGTCAAAAGATGCAGGTGTACGTTCTGTGCCGCCACAGGCTTCCACGGTTTCGTTCCAGGCAGTGAGCCACTTGTCGATCTTTTCGGGCGAGGAGGAATACTTGTTAAGTTTATGCGGTCCGCGCTCCAGTCCTACGTGGCGTTCGAAGATGCGGGCACCTTTGGCATAGGCTACACGGATTGCATTATAGTTATCCGGCGCTTCGTGTGTGGAGAAGCCTACGGTCACCTTAGGGAAGCGATTAGTCAATAACGTGATTTGATTTAGATTAAGTTTGACATTAGGTGTCGGGTATATGGGGATGCAATGCATAAGGGAGAAATAGACCCGGCGATATTCAAAAAAGCTGACTAGTCGATCGATCTCATTCATAGAGAGACCGCCGGTAGAGGCTACAATGGGTTGGTTAGTATCAGCAATTTTTTTGAGCAAAGGCCAGTCCTTGGCTGAGCAGCTGGCTACCTTTATGATGTCGATATTCATGTCCATGATGAGGTCCACCGACTCTTCATCGAATGGCGTACACATAGTCAAAAGGCCACTTTTACGCGCCGCCACAATGAATTGTTCATAGCCAGCCCGGTCTATGGCTGTACTCATAAAACGCTGAATGTGCGGTATATCTTTCTTATTTATATACTCCGGGTGAATAAAAGTAGCTAAGTTCCGAAATTGAAATTTGAGGGCAGCGCGTATATCGTGCTTCTGTACCACCTCGGCTAGATCTTCGATAATGGCTAACCCTTGTTCTAGGCTACCTTGATGATTATTAGCTAGATCAAAGACGAATAGCCCGTTGAAATCGAAATCTCGCATCTTGTGTACTCCCCATGTTTTACTCATAGGTGAGTTGAATAGCTTCAGATATATAGCCCTTACTGTAATCGATGACCGCCTTGTGGCCGGACTCGTGTGAGGCGAAGGCCGCGGCGATAACCATCATGGTATCCAAACCACGTTTAAGGGAAATAGGCGAAATCACAGGTTCCACTGAGGCCAAAATCATCTCCATATGCTCGATTTCACCCTTAAAATCATCGGGTCGAGTCTTTGCGATGAGTTGCTCCTGGCGTTTACCGTTGGCCGGCTGGATGATAACTGCGTCGTGCTTATCGTCCGCGTTTATCCACCACTCGATGTACCCGTGGTCACCTAGTATGCGTGTGTACTTTTGTGTCGGCTTGGTGATGACGTCTTGGACGACAGAACCTATGAAGCCAGTTTCGGTCTTTAGGTGTAATTGACATAGTCGGTCGTAGGATACTACACCGTCATTTACCATGTCGAACATAGCTTGAACTTCTACCACTTTACCCATACCTAATATATGGGCGAAATGTTGCCATATGTTGATAGAGTGCGAATGTTCGTTACAAGCCCCACCACCTCGTTGCCAGTAGCCCAGGTAGGTATCCTTGGGACCGTCCAGCCAGGGATGCGCCCTGAAGATGTCACCCCAGTGTTCCAGCACCCGGGCCTGTATCGTCAGGGGCGTGCCGATCTTTTTTTGTGCTAGCAGTGACTCGACTAGCGCTGTGTTTCGGCACAGTACATGGTTATACCCCACGCTCACGTAGGTTCCTGTTCTCTTAGCCAACTGAACTAGTTCTGTACATCCCTCTAAAGATGGTGTGCACAGGGGTTTTTCTAGGAGCATGGCCCGTGGTGGTCGATGTATGAGTTCGGCTAGGGCTATGGGAATGTGTGATTCCGGCGGTGTGCCTACGATTACTAGGTCATATTTTTGATCTTGTATTGTATCGGGCGTAGCCAGCATAATTTTTTCGTCCCAGGACCCGTACCGAGCTGGATAAATATCCACTTTAGTCCGTTCTAGCGCCTGGGGATCTATATCTACGATGAGCACATCCCATCCGCGGTCACGACAGGCATGAGCTAGGTGATTCCCAATGGAACCGGCACCATATATTTTAACACTGTACATACTATTTTTACTTCTTACACGTGAAGGATAAACTAACGTAGCGTATTCCTTACATCCTCGTCAAGATAAAAAATGGACGTAAGAAGAAAAATCGCGGGGTTGTGGTGTGGAGGGTGAGCGAATGTTTGGCGTGTGCATATCTTCAATTGATGAAGGTATGTTCTACTCAGGTGAATTCCTCTACGAATTGGAGGAGGCGTTGGGGATATGAGGTGGGAGGGAGTTCAGCGAAGTAGTGGGCACGAGAACGTTGCATATCGGCGTAAGAGGATGTGGCAGCTTGATCGAGGAGGGAGCGGCAGTGGGAGGTAAATGTTGTGGCTTCGTGGCAGCGAGGGACATCTAGACGCTGGAGTAGTTCGTTAAAGTAGCTTGTATTAATAGTAAAATTTAGGTGCAGGCTGTCAGCCACATCCTTGTCTGATATGAGGCATAGGAGTGGTTTGCCGTGCATGGCGGCCTCAATGAAGATGGTGGACACATTGGAAACGAGCAGGTCGATGGCTGAGAGGATATTATGGGTATCCATGTAGTCAGTAAGATGTATTAGGTTTTGTTTTTTAGGTGTCTGCTTGGGACCGATATAGAAAGGCTGCATTGAGGGGTCCATGGATACGTGTTGCCAGGGGATATCAAAGAAATCTGGTTCGTCAATGGCTGGTGCACGCCATGGGTGTGGGCGGAAGATGATATGGCAGCCGGCTAGAGTGCCGTCGGCCACGGATTGCTCCATAAGTTGGAGGTGCTTAATTTCATTTACAGACTTACTAGAGCCGGCATAGAGAATGAGTTTATGGTAGGATCCAATACCTATTTCGGCGCAGATTGCGGTGCGGTCTTTAGTTGGAGGTTGACGATAAACCTCGAATTGGGCCGGACCACTGATGATTATGTGGCTGTTGTCCATGCCCAAGAATTCTCGAGCATGTCGGCGAGTCTGTTCGCCCCATACGAAGAGGTATTGGGGCGGGTAGAGGGCGCCAGCTTTCGTGGATGGGTTATCCCAGGAATTCATGAGGGCAAGGAAAGGAATGCGGCGTTCTTGGTTGATTCGGCCGAGGTCGGTGATGAAGTAACCATCAAGTACAGTGGGGTGAATGAGCAGATCGGGATTGAAGGCGTCGATAATAGCTTCAAGTTCAGGAAAGGGTCCGGCCATCTTGACGACGCGATGCTTGTGCCATTGCCAGAAACCTGGGAGAGAGAGACGGTTCAGGCAGGCGAAGTCCTTGGGTTTCATTAGAGCAGTATAGAGGCGGGCGACGGAATTGTACTGTCGATTCTGGCGGGCTATGCGGAGGTTTCGGATTTTAGCAAGCTCGCGAAGCATAGCTAGCCGGCGCCAATCTACAGCGATTTTTCGTATATTTTGGAGTTTAAGGTGGGTGAGATCGACGGTGACGCGTTTTTTATTGTCTGGGAAGACATATTGAACGTGGTGTAGGGCTTCGAGGGGAGCAAAAGTATGGTTGAGGATAAAGTGGCGGATGATAATGTCGTGGTCGATAAAAATCTGGATGCGTTTTTTCATGTAGAGGTGTTGGGATGTCGGCAAAGATAGGAGTGTAATTTTTTAATTATAGCCTTAACTATACGGCACGTCAAGCCCTCATGAGCGGAGGGTATAGTTTGATGATTAGCTTTCGTTAATGATTGGCCTTCTCAGTAGAATAGATGCAGGCGCTAGGTATCGGTGCGGACATATTAGTTAATGCCCATGATAATTTTACGGCTGAACTAGGGGTAGAGCAAGGGACAGTCGTCAGGCAGCAGTTGTAGTAGGTTTGGGTGGTTTTAAAGATTTCGGGCCAGCGCTATTGAGTAATCGCAGAGTAGATGGAACTCACAGCGTTAGTTTGCGAGGTAGCGCTAGCCGTAGTTGACAAAGAGCGTGGCATTCATATGGAGCAGTCTGTCTATTTGGTCGGTAGGTATATCGGTCGGTCTGGACTAATAGGTCTGGCGAGAATACAGACACGTTCCTATTGCTACGTGTGGGGCCGAGGTATCGATAAGTGGGGGGCGGTAGTGGCACTGGTGTGTCTCTGTAATGTATCAGGTCTAGGTCCGTGGTAGGGAAAGATTGGGTGGAGGGAGGTGGATGGATTATAGTGCTTTCTTGCGCAAAATTATATCTCTCTAAGTCTATTACCAAGTGGTCTAAGCCTTTGCGCCTTCGCGCTATAGCTGCGCTGGTAGGTGATGGTGGAGAATTCGTAAGGGCAAGAATCACTGACTCTGTTCTTCGTCGGCGTTTTGAGTTGGGATTGTTTTACTTCGGGCCTTTCAGGCTTGTTTCAAATTATGACCGATTCTGAAATTGTTATTTATCATGACGTACTCTCTAATCGGCGCCATCGCGATATTTAACAAAGTACGCCATACGCCAATGTTCATAGTGCAACTCAGGAGATTGGTAGGGTCGCAGATTCTCCCGATTTCCCCATTTATGTGGCGTTGCAAATGTTCACCCGAAGCTGCTAGCGGTGGCGGCTTTGATTAATTATTTGCAAAGAGTAAAGAAAAATTTTCTAAGGAGGTATGTGAAGATGGTATTGAGATATCAATCGGGACACTAGATAAGGCAGAATTCGCATTAGGCGTGCTTGTCTAGTCGTGGACGGCAGTGGGTGGCGACTCGATAGTGGCGGTGCAAAGTTGGAAACTAACATTGGGGTTAGAGTCGGCAAAATAGAAAAAATTCAAAGCGTGGTTTCTGGATAGTATGGTTATGCAATACTTATTCCGCGATTAGTCGGTAGGTGTTGTTTTTTTGGTGAGTGCATAATCTCGACATAGGTAGTGGGACAGAAGATATAGATTTTCTAGTGGGATGATTTGTCGTCTGGGGGTGGTAGTCAAGTAAAACCAACGTTGTTTTGTGGAGCTGATAGTAACGTTTTTTGCAGCTTGGTTAGGGGACGGTTGGGGCGTAGTAGGGAGGGTGTCGATTACCTGAGATGAAAGTTTAACCCAAATTTTGGGGTATAGAAGATGTCTATAGAGATTATGGATAGTATGGAAGGCAAGAAGGAATACTTAATGAAAAAAGTTGTTTGTGGCCTATCTAATAGTTGAGACGGACGGGAACGACTCCAGCAGGCAATATCGGAACATGCGAACATAATATATTCTTGCTGTAGGGCGGGCCTAGGGTGGTTGGTATATTCGGTATTATATAGTTTAAACATTTTTTTTGTACCGGTGGCGCCTAGGAGGTACAGTGACCTAAGAATATCTCGACCCTAAGAAAGATGTTTGGTCCCCTTTAGCTTACGTAAGGATGGTGCTGGGTTATGGAAGAAGTATATTATGTATATTTGTAATTTATAGGTTATTAAGTCATCATAGTATTATTCGGACTAAGTAAGAGAACGATAAAAATTATCTACACGAGAGAAAAAAATAGTAGACGGCTCTCGATGAGGGCCGCCTAGACAAGATCTAGCTGACCAAGTTAGGAACAACTGTCGGCGTTAATACAACCGGTATTACAGCCACCTCCTCTTAACGTGAGTTGAGATTCAATTGTGAAGCCCATGTAGGTAATATCCAATGTGAATGGCTTACCTTTTTCCATAAGTACCTTTTCGACGATGAAAGAGTACCCGTCTACATTAACCACATCGTCCTTGACAGTTGGCTCATCCAGAGCCAAACTCAGACGTGGTCCCGATCACCCCCCTCGTTGGGCTAGATAAATACGTATAGGGGATTTCTTTTTATCTGCAAAATATCCATGTAGTTCTTTGCGGGCATTTTCGGTAATCTTGATCATGTTGTCTCCATTATTAGCATATTGTAATTAGGTAAACTAGGTTACAAAAATTGTCAATTGCTCAGCAGTTTTTTCGGATAACCCGCGATACGATGATGGAAAGTTGATCCAGAGTTGCAGTACAGTGGAAAAAAGTGCGTTTTTCGTTTTTTTTATGGGGGGGGGTATTCTCTGAGGTGCAATTGAGCTTTAGGTTGGGAGTGGCTATTTCTGTAGTTAGAAGACGTTGCTTACAGTCTTGAAGCGGAATTCGACAGTGAAGTAAGACAGACAATATCCTGCAATAACCAGCTTGAACGGTTGTCTTTTTTGTTATGATAGTTTGCTGACAATAACGGCGCATCCTTGCGTTTTTTTAGATATGGTTTAATCGACAGCGATATTTAAGATTTTAGATCTATATGGAAATCTGGATATCTACTGGGGCCAGGTTAGATGTGGATGGGTATTTATCTCTGATTGTTAACTGGTAGAATCGATTTTTATTACATTATTTTTATTGGTTAATAATAGTTTGGAATACTAGGTAAGAATATCGTGGTAATTTATTAATTGACCAGAATATGGTTTTTTTTGCATCAAAAAAAGACAGTATTGCTCCAAGTCCAGGGGGTAGGTCGGTTGTTAAGGCAAGGTAAAAGGTAATATGATCGAGAATTCGAGTAGAGATGTATTAACAGGCAAAGCGATGGCACGGACTATTGAGCGGTTGGCCTACGAGGTTTTAGAGCGTCATGGGGAATGCCAGGATCTGGTGATCCTTGGTATCCAACGTCGGGGGGTAGACCTGGGCGCTAGGTTGCAGAAGATTTTGGAAAAGTGTCTAAAGCGGGATATTCCATTGGGTAAGTTGGATATCAATCTCTATCGTGACGACTGGAGTCGAATGGAGCAGCAGCCGGTGATCAACGAGAGCGATATTCCTTGTTCCATTGATGAACGTGAAGTTCTGCTGGTGGACGATGTGCTCTTCACGGGTCGAACGGTGCGTGCGGCGCTTGAGGCCATTCTAGATTTCGGCCGGCCGCGACGAGTGGAGCTGCTGGTATTGGTGGACCGTGGCCACTGGGAACTGCCCATCCACGCAGACTTCGTAGGCAAGCTGGTAGAGGCCCAGCGAGGGCAGCACGTTAATGTACTGCTCAAAGAACGTGATGGCCATGACAAGGTTTGTCTAGTCGGGTGAAGTACTTTGACTTTCCGCCTGCTGGGAACCGCTGCCTGGGAGGGTAGGAATTAGACCTCCAGTGGCCTTATGTTTCGGTCGTTCGGGCTTAATGCCGACTAATGATTTCCGTGCCGATACCAAAAAGGGTGAATAATTCGAGCAGGACTGAGTTTGCGACGCGGCCGTCGATGATATGCGCTTTCTCTACGCCGTCATCCAGGGCCTTAAGACAGCATTTTATTTTGGGGATCATACCGCCGGTACAGGTGCCGTCTTCCAAGGCGATGGCTGCCTGAGACATGGTGAAGGATGAGATGCGGCGACCTTCTTTATCAAGCACGCCTGGGACGTCGGTGAGTAGGATGAGTCGTTTGGCGCCGATGGCCGCGGCTACGGCACCGGCCACGGAGTCGGCGTTGATATTGTAGGTTTCTCCGGCTTCGTCCACACCTATAGGGGCGATAACTGGAATAAAGTTATCCCGCTGAAGGGAATGGATAAGAATTTGTTCTACTGCCACTACCTCACCGACTTTGCCAAGATCGATGATCTCTGTTGGGATATTTTTCTTATCTATTACTATTTCGAGCTTACGGGCCAGGATAAGTCGGCCATCCTTACCTGATAGGCCTACAGCGCGGCCGCCGGCTAAGTTGATGCGGTTGACGATCTCTTTGTTAACTCGGCCGACTAGGACCATCTCTACCACGTCCATAGTGGCCTGGTCGGTGACGCGTAATCCTTGGCGGAACTCAGATGTGATTCCAAGCTTTGCCAGGAGTTGACCGATCTGAGGGCCGCCGCCATGTACGACTACGGGGTGCACACCCATGTATTTAAGCAGCACCATGGCGCTGGCGAAGTTTTCATTGAGCCACTCGTCTTTCATGGCGTGGCCGCCGTGCTTGATGACCACGCTCTGGCCATGGAGTTCGCGGATATAGGGCAGTGATTCAGTGAGGATGTTGGCAATGCGCTTGCCGCGGTTCATTGGGGTTCCCTTTATAAAGATATAGTTGGAGAGATTACGGTCACCCTAGGCGTCTTACTAGTGGTGCGTACGTAGCCTAGGTTGATGGTTATGGCCTAGTCTTTTTTATCTGGGGCCATGAACGATAATAAGCCGGCCATATTTTTTTTTCATTATAGTTTATAGTTGGCTGGCGTTGATTGAAATGGTGTGATCAGTGCGAATTATGTCGTATTTGGTATTACCATATGGTTTTTCAGGCTTGACATTGGGGCGTGTCGCAATTCCTCACGGAAAAATTAGCTAAATTTACTTTAAAATTTAGCTATGTATGCTATTTTATCGACTTTGTCGATGAATACGACATTGGTCCCTCCCACGCATTTTTTAGGATATTTCGACGATTTTATTCATATCAATTAAGAAGCACCTCTTCCTAGATTAAGAGTTTGTAGGCATCCGTGAGGTGTATGATACGGCGTTTTTTTTTGCTGAGAGCAAGATACATGAAAGAGACCACAGAACCGCATTTTTTATATTTTTAATGTTGGGTATGGCCACTATATTAACTTAGGGTCTGACCGATTCGACTTCGCTATTCACAATGCAGTCGTAGGGCTGGTCTTTGCGTTAGAGGTGGCAAGTTTTTTTCCTGGATAGAGCCAACGCCGGACGAGGTGTTGGTGTTGGCGGGTTCGGGGCATTTTAGTCGGTGAATATGATGGCTGGGCTGCGGAGAACTGAGTTAAGGTTGGTGCTACGGATCGTGGAAGTGGAAACAGGGTGTGTTAATGATGGGCCCTCGGCGTTTTTTGGCTAAAGTATAGGCACCACTGGATTCCTCTTTTTTTTGACAAGGATATTGGTGATTTCGAAGAGGTTACGGATTATGGATTTGATGTCGTGTCTGATCGAATCGACTTAGGTGATTTTTTGATAATCTCGGCTTTGTGAAATGAGGTCCTGGCGAGATATGCCAGAGGGTGGGGCGATTTCGATCGTATTGAACCGTAAGGTCTGATTATAAGAATGCTCTTGGCGCGATCTCAGCGCGCAATTCGGGCTTGATTTATTGGCAGTGCCAATATTTTTTGTGCATATGGATGATGACTATGTATTTTTTGTATTATTTTTATCTAGTGATAAATTTATTGAGTTTGGAGATGATTTTTTATTAGTTGAGGACATACACGGATGAGTATTTCGTAGTGAATGCCTTAGTATCGACGTTACAACTAGTTTTTTTAACATAGTCGCTGAAAAGCTAATAGCGGTCGACTTGACAGAAGGAAAAGGAAGCTACTATAAAAGAATTAGGTAGTACGTGTTTAATATCCGGTTCTATTCACAGCGTGCCCCCATAGCTCAGTCGGATAGAGCACAGGATTCCTAATCCTGGTGCCACAGGTTCAATTCCTGTTGGGGGCACCAATAAGAATATATGGTTACGGACATCGTGTTGTAACTATTTTTTTAGTTTTGTGACGCTGACTATGGTTTTATCCTTATTGGCTGCAATACTTACTGCAAGTTATGCTAGTTTTTTATTTATAGATATTATTGTGAAGAATAATATTTTCTGAGTTTTAGCTTTAGGCTGACTGAAGCGTGGAAAGGATCGAGTAAGTGCTGGAGAAGAATTAATAGCCAAATGAACTGAGCCATTGAAGCTTGAGTCGTCTGAGACAAAATTTAACCATATTCTGGGAGTTATAGTATTTTATTGAAAATACCTATTTTTTTCAATATCACTTCGAGTATGATCAATGCCCTGCCGCTTGGTATCCGTTATAGTCTAGAACGTCGATTTTTCTGTGGATCTGCCATAGCAATGAAATGTACTCTTATCTTTGAATATTAGATCGCCGATAAAAAAAATATCTAACATGTGTCGTAATAATATTGAAGGCCATGAAGCTAACTTGACTTTGGCGAACTGTGCGGTGTCGGCCTTGATGAGTTAGTCATTAAATTAGAGTATTAATTGATATAGATATGTATTATGAGGCAAGGTTTATCATTTTTATTATATCCGACAATGACAAGGTCTACCTCAAGGAGCTTACTAAGCAACTCAACAAGTATGGTGAGGCATTCGGAAACATGTTTTTTTAAAGTTGCCTGCGATATATACTGCCGTTATTTTATCTGCGGCCGAAGAAGTCTTTAAAAAATCGTCGTTGCAGTAGGTTAGTTTTATATTATCAGGATTGTTTGCTGAGTTCACGATAAGGTTAACCGACTGGAGGTTAATGTGGTCAAAATTCTTAAGACAATCTGCTGGGCAGTACTCATAAACGATGAGAAGTGTAGTATAGTACAGATGCAGCAAATGGCCCTACAGCAGCCTAATGAGCGCAAGTTTACAATAGCTACAGTCTTTCAGTTTGGGTAGATCTTGAGGCAGTATTAAAGAATGGGATGTGGCATTACAACGAAACTATTAAATATGCTCATGAATTTATAAAAAATTAAGATTGTTTGAACTTATAAAAAAAGGCGATGAATGCCTTACAAGACCACATGCTTTGTATCTTTTCGAAATGGATTTTTTTGCTTTAAGCGTTCGTTTGGAAAAGTATAATAGCCTATTTCAGCGTGCTCTTTGTGCGGGCAAAGGGATACCGAAGGTGATCACAGTCATTATCGTGGTCGATCTGATTGGCGTTTAATCGTAAAATTTATGACAGTCTGAATTATTATAATATGAGCCAAGAAATTTTTTTTATTTACAGTTCATAATTTTGACTATCTTTAAGTTTACAGCTTAATTGACTTTATGGTTGATAAATATCATCATTATAATGCTAACAATATAAATGTACGACTATAAATAGAACAGGCTGGTTGAACTTAGATTTTATGACCGACATAAATATTTCGTAGATATTTGGCTGTATTCAGCGTAATAACATCTACAAGTCAGGGAGTGTTCAATTTAATATCATATATATCTATATCTCTTGCTAGTGTACTAATAATTGCAATAAATTATTTGCCCTACCCTGATGAGGATAAAATTATCTCGTCCTTAGTTAAGGCAGTGATGAAGTTGTGAAGATCCATCAACCATTATCTAGAAAAAAACATTATAGCTACTACAGGGATAAAACAGCGTACAGAAAATTGAGTCCGTTAGATAGTTATCGAGCTAGGCAACGTAAACAAATTTTGCAAAAAATACGGGATATTTACGGTAGCAATTTCATGAGATTCAGAGCAGTCTTCAGATTTACGGCGTTACAGTTTTGCTGATCATCCGTTATTGAAGTTTGCTAGGTATAAAAAATTTTCTTACCAAGAATACTTGAGGTGTTTGAGATGTCAAACAATGCTGGGCGTGCCTGAACATGAAGATTCTATATCGGGTATGCTGACCTCGAAAGACTTAGTTATCCTCGCGTTGGCCGTGGAACGTATTGAGAAACGCACGTTAATTCAGCGGCTGCTCACCTGTGCTGGCATGCCGGTTGACTGGGTTTTGCGTGCTATGCCCGAATCTGGTCGAGCCCTGATAGCCCGAGCCAGTCGCGTTGCTCTAAAGACAGCGCTTAATGCCGCCCTATGCACTATTGATCCCCGTCAAGGGCAGCCCCGTATTTGGTTCCATCGTCTAGCTGCAGCCACCTTGGGCGCAGCTGGAGGCGCTATGGGCTTAGCTGGGTTTGTTATTGAGTTGCCTATAACCACTACAGCCATACTACGCTCCATCGCAGCTATCGCTCGCAACGAAGGGGAAGACCTGGTTAATCCAGCCACAGGCCTGGCCTGTATCGAAGTTTTTGGTCTGGGCGGTGGCCTTGAACGCAATTCCCTAGAGTCGTCCTATCTAGCTACTAGAGCCCTTATAGCTCGACAGATGGCTGCAGCTGCCGACTATCTAGCCTCTGGTGCTACGGATTATCACATGGCCCCGCAGCTCATACGGTTAGTGGAGGTTGTCGCGCCACGTTTTGGAGTAGTAGTGGAGGAACAATTTTTAGGTAAGGTCGTGCCGATTATAAGCGTCATGGGTGGAGCGACGATTAACACTGCCTTTATGGCCCATTTTCAAAACATAGCGACCGGACACTTTACTGTTCGCCGCCTGGAACGATATTACAATCCGGATATCGTAGCCGCAGCCTACCGTCGAGCCTATGCCACTATGATGCAGGGCAAACTTGAGCCACATCACCTTGGCAGAACCGATGGTCCTTATAGATGAAGGGCGTCCTATATTCGAGCAGCAACCTAGCCCATCAAATCTGGACTGAACACGGCTAATTATTACCCAAGGCCAGTATTCTGGAAGTAAAAAAATAAATTATTAGCCAATGGGTCGCCATGAGCCTAGTATAGCTCGCACCACCTATACCACGGGGCGCGCTATCTACTACAAATCGGCCATCAGGGATATTATTTAAAGATTATGTCCAATGCCCGTGAGTGTCGTACAGAATCTCGATTTTTTCCGAGATTATTCTCGATAAGATCCAATAAAAAAAGCAAGCCTCTCCAGAGTATAGTTATTAGCGGGCCCTATGACACAATAGGCGGAGATCTTTTCCCCACCTCCCACGATAGTCACCGGCATATTTATTATTTCTTGCTGGTGGCCTATGCCAACCTAGGGCTGCATGTCACCTTGAATTTATTATTGTCCAGTGAGAGTCAGTTTATTATGCCGGGGTCGATCGTTACTGCATCTTGTATAGGTCCTCAGGTTTACCATTGATATATTCCTCGCTGCTATGCTGCTCTGGATCATGTTCAACAGGAATAAGCGCTAATCTTTTTTTTGGACCGCAACGAACGAAAATCTGACTAACTATCAACAGAGGACTGCCTTTGTGTATCCTCTATATCAACGCGGCCGGATTATAATGGTTAATATATTTATAGTGACCTTATAAGATATTTTAGAATAGAGTGATGGAGTATTGCCAAAATTGAGTGCTAAGAGTTTTACCGTCTCTGACCTAGCAACGCTCTGGCTGGTTAGAGCCTGTATAGGCGGACTCATTTCTTTCGTGACTGTAGTTTGCCTGGCCGATATGGTAGGACGGAGTCGTTGGCTATCATCACAGCCGGATCGGGATATCAGAAGTCATGGGAGTAAATTCTCTACGCGCCAGCGCAAGTATACCGTCTTCACATAACTTAAGTTAGTTTCGGGTAATATCAGGATTGGGAGTTAAGAAAAACGGTCAGCTTATATTAAGGTCGACATGATGAGTGTCTGATGCGTATATCCTGTTTCCTAATCGGTCCATCTGTTTGTTTTATCGCCTTAGGTAGCGTTTATAGCCTAACGCCATCCCCAGTTATGCTCAATAAAGGAGGTTGCCAGAAAATTATACAGGATGTCAAAAGGACTAACTGGAGTGGTGCTCGACAGTAGGTGGGCATGCGGAGTGATTTTAGACATGTGACGACCGCGCATTATCCCCACCAGCATTAGCACCGCGACCAGCCACAATGAATTTAACGATATTATGAGCGGAATAAAAATTATAAAAGTCTGAGTTGGGCCCGGGTCCGTTGATATCAAGACATCCCGCGATGGAATATAGTTCTGCCATGTTCTGTTCCAAAAAAATACAAAGCAATGGTGATGGCAGGTCTATATTAATAGACACGCTATCGGCTGATGAGCGTTCTACCCGGTTGGGATTTTTTTACCAGGCTATGATTTCCACCCGGCGGTTTCGGGCCCGGCCTTTCATAGTGTCGTTTATCGTTATAGGCATTGCTGCGCCGGCGCCGCAGGTCCAGGTGGCCTGCGCATTGACGTCGGCTTCGGCCAGTACTAAGGCCACAGATTCGGCCCGGGCCTGTGAGACGGCCACGTTGTTTTTATAGCGGCTTCGTAGGATCCCGCGTGGCATCAAATCGTCTGCATGGCCCACTACTAACACCGTGTTAGCGCCTGAGGCTTTGAGTTGACTGGCCAGGAGTAAAATTTGGGCTGCAGCGGTCTTCGAGGGCTTAATTTCCCCTGACTCAAATAGGATTGTTTCACGTAGCGGCCGACGTAGGGCTGTAGCTGGTGTCGCAGCCAGTGATGCAGACGCAGTCTGAACGGTCGGTTGGACGCTTAGAATATCTAACTTGCCCAAAATGGTGGCTAGCCTGGCCGTAGTGTCGTCAGTTCCTTTTGTTATAGTGGTAGAGAGACCAGTCAGATTCTGTCGCATTCCATCTAGTTCTGCTAAAATGGCGGTCAACTGTTGAGTTTCTTCGATCGAGGAGGTTGACGTAGTGGCCGCTGGTAATAAGGAGAGCACATCTGTTTCGACTGAAGACAGACTCTGATTCGATACGGGCGCTGAGATTTTAAGGTGTTGGTTCTGCCTGTAGAGCAACATACCTTGCAGCAATAACAGGATTGCCAAGATCGTACACGTCAGCCAGGCCCAGCTCTGGCCAGACATTCTGCGGAAAGCTGGAACGGTGGTGTCTAGCTGTATAGGAGCAGTAGCAGCAACACCAGTACCATTTGTTGTGAGTCCGCCGTTACGGTCGTGCTTGATATCTGAGAGTAGACGTTGTCGCGCCGTAGTCGCAGTTTGGACTCGGGCCTCGGTTTCGACCAGCTGTTGTTCCAGATTAGTCTTGGTGGCCAGCAGCGCTGCCACATCAGCTGCTAGTCGTTTCCGTTCGGTCTCAACCGAGGCGGTTTCGCAGACATGCTGTCGGGCTGTGGCCAGCTCCTGTTCAAGAGCTGCTATGCGCTGTTTTGTCACTTTTTCGTGGGCTGCAACAGCTTCAGTCCCAGCTATAGCTAGTTCTTTGGCTGACCGGGCCAATGTCTCTTTTAATACGGCAAGGTCTACGCCAATCTTATCCCGCGTTAATATGGCCTCGGCCAGGGTGGTTTCCAGATTTTCTCGATCCCTGGCCGCAGCTATGAGCCGGTCTTCGGCTTCAGTCAAAGCAGACTCGGCTATGGCCATGCGGCCTTGGGCCTCAGCCAGGGCGTCTTCCAGGACCGTTACTCGTTCTGCGAACTGTGATACATCCTGCTCAGCTTGCCACGGGGCTCGGCGTCGGGCCAGCTGGGTATCTACAGTTGCCAGTAGCATATCCTGCCGCTCCAGTAACGACCTAGGCAGGATTCCTAGTCTCGGGTATTCCCGCTCCCTGGCTACCTGGGCCAGGGCGTTGCCGATACGCGTCCCCAGTTCCTGGACCAGCGTCTCCAGCTTGTCTTGCCCGATCCTGTCCATAGGTACTCCGCCGCTGTTCTGCTTGGTATGCTGTCTCGTCTTATTAGACGGGTCAATGCATCCTTACGCCTGACTGCCCAGCCGCTCCCAGTTTGCTTGTAGCTCGGCCAGACGGTGCGTTAGCGCATCCTTATCTCGCCGTAGGGCTTCCAGTATAACTCGGTCGGCTGACCGCGCCTCCTCACAGGCAGCCAGACGATCCTCAAAATTTATCGCCCGGCGCCGAATGGCCTCTTGTTCGCTACGGACTGTGACTAATTCTCGCTCGGCTATCTCAGCCCGTTGGGCCATAGTATCAGTATGGGCCGTGGCTGTATCTCTCTGCGATAGGGCCTCCCATAGTTGCCGACCGACCGCAGCCCGTTCTTCTCCAGCCCGGCCTAACTCGTCCTTCATGGATTGTACCTCTTCTACCAAACGCCAGTGCTCGGCTACATCCTCTTTAGCTAAAACGGCCAGAGATACAGCTAGACGTTCCTGGAGTGCCACTTGCCGTTCTAGGTCCTCGCGCCTGGCAGCTTCTATATCATCCAGGCGCTGAATCATGGTTTTCAGGGCCTGGTTGATCAATTGTTGCCCAAAATCTCCAGCCAGGGCTATAGCTAAGGCTGTTGCCTCAGTCTCTCCTTCATACGTTTCAGCATGCTCCATGATGGCGTCTACCCCACCAGGTCAGAAGTTAAAGAACATGAGTTTAATCGCTGCGAGTAGGAATACAGGGGTGAGCAGCTGTAGTAGCCGTTTGCCACATAGCCTGCCTGATAATTTGGCCCCGATCTGAGCACCAAATATGGCCCCACCCGCGATATATAACGCAATATTCCATGGTATAGCACCTTGAGAGAGCAAAGGGATGAGAGTGAAGCCGGCGTTGATGGCTGTGATATAATGCGATGTAGCCATGGCCACGTGTACCGGAAATGAAAGCATATAGATTAGCACTGGTACCATTATGAGTCCTCCGCCGATCCCAAGGAAAGTGGAAAAGGCGCCGATACCGACTGCGAGCCAGATACCCAATGATTCATTCACCTGGTAGCTAAAACAATGCCCCGAACAGTCCTCTATGCGTCGTGTTACAAACTGGGAGCTGGATGATGTAGATGGGCCTAAGAATTCCGAGCCCCAGGCCAGGCGTGTTCGTGATGGCCTTCGCAGATTCGCTATGCCACCCCACCAGTTCGACACGGCCAAGTTCGTATACTCAGCTGTGACTGGATACAAAAAAACGTAGAGCGCTAATATGAGAAGAAAAAAGCCGAAAAGGAAAGAAAAAACATTTACATGCACGTGGGCCACAGCAAGTACGCTAAGTAGAGCTCCAGGGATAGAGGCCAGGCCAAATTTGGTACCGCTAACTATGTCGATGCGTCGTTCCCGCCAATAAGCTACAGTACCCGAAAGGGTGTTGCAAAAAATGACCAGCATGGAAGTAGCCACTACCGTGGGCACATCGTAGCGATAGAACGTTGCGAGCACAGGGATGATCAACGGCCCGCCACCGATACCAACCAGGGTGCCATAGCCGCCTACAACGAAACCAAAAAATATGAGTCCCAGTATTTCCAGCATGATATATCACCTAGAATATGAAACATGTCAACGCTAGTCCGGCTACAGTCAGCACCGCGAGGATGACCTCGAGGCAAGTAAACGACGAGAGAAGAGAAGTCTGTGGCAGGCGGACAAAATATTTTATATCATCGCATAACAGGGCTGTCAAATCACCGCACAGTCTCCAGACCTGAAATCTTTGGCCCTTTTGCGTAGATCATCTTGTCTATCTCTCTGGCCATACGTATCGCTTTAACGTACTTTCCTCTCGGCCCCAGATACTGCCGTGCCGTTGAGCTGGAGGTGTGACATGCGTGGTTACTATATTGAAATCGTTGCGTCGGATGGCCGGCCGAGTGAGCATTTGTTCGTCTCTATTGAAGACATCAACCGGCTACGGACTGAGGCCGGAGTCTGGCCCATAGCGTCGCAATTAGCTCGACATATTGTAGCCCTGGCCTGGCGCCAGGGCTACCGGCTCACCCAAAATACAGCACAGCTGCGCGATATGGCGCACCGACTACTTATGGGCGAGATGACTACAGTCCAAGTCTTAGGTTGCCATTTTGTTAAAAGCCCTGTCTCCGACGTATCCGTTCTCTCGGATATGACAGCGAAGAAATGCAGTCCCCTTATCTCAGCATCTTCGATACCTGGTACCTCGGTCTGGCCGCCACTGTGCCTAGCCCGTTACAATAACTTGGCCGCTGATCGAGAGCGGTTAATTAGCGCCTTATGTCGTTTAGGACGTCTGCCGGTCACGTGGTCCAGAACCCAGGGTCTGCGCCTGGATGAGCCAGTCCGCCGGCTCGGCTTATCTTTGCCCACCGACATTTCTTCAGGGAATACCCTACAAGATCCCGCCGCTCTGTTGACCTTCATCGGTCTTAAGCCTAACCCAACTATTGCTTATGTGCTTGAAAATTTTCAATATTATCTCAGTTCGACCGGGATCGTGGGGTCGGAGATCGGCGAGCTGCACGCCCTACTGCGTGACCTACATCAGACCTTATCTGGCCGTGACGAGCTGGTCTGCCTGCTGGTTCCATCTAGTTATGATCCGCCCCCGGATTTGGCTCCTTTCTTACAACCCCTGCCCGACTTCACATTGGCCGATTTGGACGACCGGGGGATACTGGACCATTACGGCCGTTTGCTCTCTGGCGTTGACGCCTTGGCTCAGGGTAAGCCGGTCATCGGTATGGACGACCATATCTGGCGCTGCATCCAGATCCTTTGTCAACTGGAGGCGAACAATCCTCTGCTAGTAGGTCGTCCAGGTGTGGGTAAAACTGCTATAGTCGAAGGGCTGGCACGGGCTATGGCCGCCGGACGGGTACCTTATGCCATCCGTGGTCGTCATCTCTACCAGTTATCCTTAACTAGTTTGGTGGCTGGCACCCGCTTTCGTGGTGATCTGGAGTCCCGGCTGGACGCACTCATAGGGGAGGTACTGCGTCGGAAAAACCAACTCATTCTCTTCATCGACGAAATCCACATCCTAGTCCAGGCCGGCCAAACCGAAGGTAGCGTTGGCGTGGCCGAAACGCTAAAACCCGCACTGGCTCGTGGAGAGTTCCCTTGCATTGGAGCTACCACACCGGAGGGCGAAGACCGGCTGGCCGCTGATCCAGCCCTCTCTCGTCGCTTTAAAAAAATCCTCGTTCACGAGCCAAATCGGAAGACGGCCCTGGCCATCCTAGCCGGCATAGCCCCTTGCTTCGAGCGCCACCACAGGGTCACTATTGCCTCTGCAGCCCTAGATTCAGCCGTGGACCTAAGTGTAGAATTACTGCCTGCGGCTTGTCTGCCCGGTAAGGCCGTGGCATTGCTAGACGGCGCGGCCTCAGGCTGCGCATTACAGGGAAAGCGCTGGGTCACAGCTAACGACGTGCGTGCTGAGGCTCTGCGCATGCTCTATTTTGAAAGCAGCGCTCAAAATTGAGGTAGTCTGGGTTATAACGTTGCGTGAAGTATGCGCACCAGTCGATCTAGATCTGCAGCAAAGGCCGAGCCTGGTTCATCTAAGAGTACAGGTCTGAGCCGGGCTGTGGCCCGGCTCACGGCTCTATCTTCCCGTAATCCCAGGACAGCTGCTTGTTCCAAGCTTAGATACTCACGCATGAGCTTATGCACTACTCGCCCAGCGTTGAGGTCCAAGGGAGTCTTAACACGATTTATGAGCAGCAGTGGCTGGAAGCGTACAAGCTCATGCCTAACTCTGGCAGTGAGTTCTGGATTTACAGCTGTGGCCCGGGCATAGAAGTCCTCCATGGTTTTCAGTTCCGGGTGAGCCTGGGGATCTTTGGCCAGTTCCAGGAGTTCCATGAGCGACGTGGCCCCGGCCTGCCGCAGCAGGATACCGAGCCGCCGATGTACGGCCGTCTTAATGAAACTATAGAGATTCATCAGAGATGGCACATCAGGCGTGGTCACCAATACACCTTGGCGGGACAGAAGGGCAAAATCTACCACGTTTAAGGTGGCTCCCGGGGCAAGGTCCAGTAGTAAGTAATCGCAGGAAAGTCGGCTGAGGTGCCGAATGAGCTTGACTTTACGCTGGTAGGGTAGGTTAGCTATGCCTGGTACATTACCACCAGCTATGAGAATGAGTCCGGAAACTTCTGTGGCCAGACAGGCCGCATCTAAGGATGGTATTTTGCCCAGGAGAAAATCATCTAGAGTAGCAGTGACTTGCTTGATGCCGAACAGGACGTGCAGGTTGGCTGAGCCCAGATCTAGGTCCATGGCTACGACCTGGGCCCCTGAACGAGCCAAGGCGATAGCTAGATTAGCGGATATAGTGCTCTTACCCACGCCGCCCTTGGGGCCAACGATGCTGACGATGCGCGGGGAGTAGGCCATGGACTAACGAAGTTGCAGGAAGTCCATTAGTTGAGTTTCAAAATCGACTTCTGAAGTAATTCCGATGGCGTCTGACCACAAATTTTTAGGGGCGTTCGAGAGAAAATATTGTGAATGCCTCGCCTGCTGGATTTGGATAGCGTCTAGGCGGGGTGACACTACAAAAAATGCCGTTACGCCAATAACCAGGGCTTCGGGGTCTAGGGGGTCGGGGAGAAATATAGCCCCAGCTTGATCTGCCGTCCAGGGCAGTTCCAGGGTAGAATTGCCTAGAACCACCACACCCGTCTCTCCCCCCAGCAAAGACTCGCAGAAGTGCAGTAGATAGCGTAGTTCGTCCGGGATACAGCTTGCGGCATCGAAGACGAAAGCACGAGGCCGCTCTTCAGCTACGGCCGAGACAGCAGCCACTGCGCGATGAAGCAACCTAGGCGCAAAATTCTCACGACTAAGCTTTCTCGCTGCGATATTGCCACGAATAGTGTCAGCGGAAAATATAACCACGGGGCGGCTCACGGTAATCCTCCCGCGGAAAGACGGATAGTGGGTGTTAAAATGGCTTAACGGCCAAGGCGCGCAACGCGCCTGGCAGAGGTAGCCATCTATCCGGCCTCTGCTAAGGCCATTACTAAAGCGCCTCGGGCCGTAGCGTTGAGTGGATCATGGGCTAATCGAACCTCGGCAATTTCAATAGGCAGCTGATGTCTATCCAGAGCTTTGGCCACCTTTGATTGGCAACCGCGTGGCATAGCAGTACCGCCTGACAAGACAATTGGAACTGGTGTTGCAATCTTAGGCAGCTTATCTGAAGCTGCTAGCACCCGCTGCAGGCCGGCTAACAGCTTGTAGATAACCTCGTCGTAGTAAATATGTAAGGCGGTGTGGATGGCATCCCTGGGCTCGCGTGCCAGATCGAGTTCAGTTTCCTTGATTCCCTTAATCTTAGTGGCTGGCTCAGCGACGGCCAATCCGGCCATTTTATCAATATAGTCGCCAGCCATTTGGATACTAAAAGTAATGACTGGAAAAGAAAGGTAGGACAAGCAGATGTTACACATGCCGCCGCCCATGCTGATGCCAATGCCAGTATAGTCATCATCTCCCAGTTCAGAGAGTACCACAGCCATACCCTCGTTGACCGCTACAGGCGCGTATCCTAGCCCCTGTAAATACATTTTGAGTACTTGCTCGTGATAGGTAACTGTAGCTGGACCTTGGGATTGTAGAGGTTCACCTGGGATGCCAAAGCATAGGACTTCGCCAAATCGTTTAGGCTTCTGGACGAGAGTGGCGATGATTGCCTGTACTACGGAAATGCCTTCCTTTTCCGACGGGCTAAGCAATCCGCACTGGATAGGACGGCGGGTAGTAGTATTAAACATATTGGCGAAGCTGTCAGCGAGATGACCAATGATGTAGAATAGCTCTCCACGCTCAAAGAACATGATATCATGGTCTTGGAGTATGCGTCGTGAGAACTTTTAGATAGGAATAGTAAAAAAGGCATTGAGTTGGTTAAAAAAATGGACATGGTGCTGTCTATTACGGGCTGTGACTATATGGCTCGTGCCAATATCGAGCCCTACTGGACCGTCAGGTCGATCGGTTTGATTCGGGCTGAGGGCTTGACCGGCAGTAGTCCGGGCTGTATCTAATTGAGCCGTGCGCTCAAACAGGTCTGTCGTCTTGTCTTCGTCAGGCATGGTCCCCTCAACTCGTTTTTTCACCAGCCTAAGTCATGTTGTGGGCATACTGAGGGTAGCGAGCAACATGGTGTGGGCCGTATACGGACGGATCCGCCGCAGTGTAAAAATTTTTTCTACCTATCCTTTTAGTATAGCGCCCTGGACAATATAAATACATGATAAAACTAGTGTACCAGCTCGTCAACTATAAAAAAAGAACGACGTAGAGGTGGGGCTCCGTGCCGACTGTTCATCCCTCGTTGTTCGAAGCTATAGCCGCGAATTGTTTGAGTACGACGGATAGTTCCATGCGATCCTGGGTCTCCTTGAGCAGTAGGCAGGCCCGCCGCAGGAGGTCGTCTTGTTGCCGACTAAAAGGTACCACGCACTTCTTGTGGTATTCCATGCGCCGGATGCCATCCTTTAAGTCCTTGAACTTACGCAGGATGACTTCTCGTTTATAGGTACAGTCATCTAACTCAGCCGTTAACATGCCCTGCAGGAGGTCACTGGAGTGCTCGTCCTCCTGGATAGCCTTGTACCGCAGCCGCAGGTCGTTGATAGTGTCCAGTAGAGTGCTCTTTTTGGCTTTCATAGTCTCTACATTAAGAAAAAAAAGTCGCTCCCGCTTATCTAAGGATAGGTCATTGTTCTCTGCTTCGACAGTTGTAGCATCTAGGGCTAGCTCAGATTTTAGCGTTTTAATGCAGTTACCCAGGCACTCATTCTCCTCGCGTAGCACATACTCCAGACGCTGCGGATCGTGCAGGCCTAAAGTTTCGGCCTTACTATTCACGCCACCGGGGCAGTGCGACGTAGAGGTTTGAGGGGGATGTCCGTTCATGTCTCTACCCCTTTTATCTATATTATCCATTACGATTGACAGATGCTATCTGGTAGGACGGCTCACGTATCGTCTTTCTTGTTTGTCGCAAAAGCTGTATGAGCTTGCACCTGTGCCTCCTTGAAACGCATGTTCAGGTCAGTCATGGCTCGTCGTGATTCCCGGAGCGTTTGGGCAGCCTTGAACTTTTCTTCGATGGCCAACTGCAGGTCGCGTTCAAGTTCCTGTATGCGTTCCCGGTCGGTCATGGTCTGTCCTTCCAACACGATGAGTCGTTCCCCGATTTGCCTGTCCTTATCCAGGGCTGTGGTAAGTCGTGTTTCTAAAAAGTGAATTTCGGCGATGAAATCCTTGCGTTCAGAGGCCAGTTCAGTGATGCGTTCCTCCTTCTGTTGCAACGTCTTTGTAGTCTGTTTAGTCAGCCTCTTAAAATTCCGTAGCTGCTGTTCAGCGTCGTTGCGTTCCTCCAGGAGTTGGTCGACAACCATCTGCAGTTCTCGTTTGGATGGCATTTCTTCTTTCATACGACCGAGCTCTTCCTGTAACTGGTCGCGTTGCTGCTTAAGGTTCGAAATGCGTTCCTTGGCCCCAACAAGTTCGCGTTCCATAAGGGTATTAACATTAAGGACGTGAGAAAGCTGGGATTCCATACTCTGAATGACTTCAAACATGTCTACGATGGTCTGCTCAAAATCAATCTCCGCAGCACATTCACGTAAACGTTGAGTTTCTTGGAGGCCCGGTAGTCGGTCAAGTTTTTTAACCGTTTTAGTCCATGGCGTATCCATGGTACCTTCCGTTCCGACACAATTTTCGTATCTCGGCCGACCGGCGATATTTGGTGTGGTCGGGTGGTTCCGCCACACACCAGTGCTTATCGTATGTTTGACATTAGTATGGGTCATGCTTCCTCCGCAATTCCCGTTTCTTCTCGTAGTAGGAAACCTTAAAATCCTTTTCAGCATTCCGGACCCAGCCTGCGAGCTGGGTTAATTCTTTTGCCGTTCCCGTAATTTTGACGTCCAAGTGCTGTATGCCAGTAACCTTGTCCGGCACGGTATCTTTGCAGGCATCTACCTGTCGGACCAATACCTCCAGCTCACCTTTGACAAATTCCATTTGCCGGGCTAAACGTTCCACCTTAGCCAATTTGTCTTTAAGCCGCGCTGTGGCGGCGACAATCTTTCCTTCCTGCCCGGCCAGTTCTTCTTCTAGAAATTTCAGCTCATCCAGGAGCTGGCGCTCCTCGGTTGCAATGTACCTGAGCCGTTCCTGTCGTTCCAAAACGGTTTGAGTACAAACTGCAGTCTGGCCACGACTTGCGGTCACCTCAGCCTCGAGCTGTCGCACCTGTACCGTCTGGGACCGACGTTTGGCCTCTGGGGCAGTGTGTCTATCTGGTTTACCAATGTCGGCTTCGACCGTTGTCATTATTTGCTCACTACCTATCTGGTCGTACATCAAGGTCTGCTCCAGGGACGACAAAGGGCATCCAGCTATCTGTTAGTCCTTAAGTAGGAGCTTTTTTGATCTCGAACTTAGTTATTTTTTTTAGATTGTAGATAATATCGTATTACTCACACAAAGTGACAAAATTAGTACTATTACCTTGCCGGGCATAGTCCTTACGGGCGTAGGAAGTACTGCTGGATCCACCGTAGGGGAGCTTCAGGCTCGGTATCAGAAAACAATGTCTATTCCGGAACGAATATAGACTCGACAGGGGCGAAGGTGCCTGTCTTGGACTCCTCATCCTGCGGTATTATAGACTTTTCCTCCGCTTCGGGCACAGCCTCGGCCGCCGGCGTGACTTCGGTCATCATAGAGGCGTTGATCGAGGCTGCCTTGTTGCTACGCTTATCTTGCCACCAGGCAATACAATCGTTGATGGCCGTTTCTAAACTACTACCCGCGGCATGTATATCGAATACTATGGACTCGTTGGTGATATTGCGAAGAGCCTCTAAGGCTTTTTCACGAATTTCTAAAACTTGGTCGCCCAAGGCCCTTATTAGAGGTAGCACAGCATTTTCGTCGCATAAGTTGGTTAGTGCCGAAACCGCTGCCTTGCGCACGTTAGGCTCCTCGTCGCGTAGGCACTGGGCTAAGGCCGGAACGGCATCAATATAATCTTTCCAACCGAGGAAGGTGGCGGCGGAACGGCGAACTTCCGGATGCTCGTCCTGTAAGGCCATAATGAGTATAGGCCCGGCCTCATCGTCCAGGGCTAGTTTGTAGATGCCGCGCAAACAGCCCATGCGTACCCGATATTTCGGGTGAGAAGCCTGCTCCTTAAAGAGCTCCACGGCCTTATGGTCGCCCAGAGCAATGAGGGAGTTCAACGCCTCAGCAGCCAGCTCAGCATCGTCCTGACGGACGACAGCCATAAGTATCAAAATGGCCGCAGAATTACCCATCTTACCCAGCTCGGCGGCAGCTAAAATGCGAATTTCCTGATCATCGTCCAGTAGGTCTTCAGCCACCTTATGGAATACGGCCCGATCCGAAAGGCTTGGGAAGTCGCCTTTCTTAGCTGCCTTCTCAATAATACTACGTAGATGACGGTCAGCCTCACTCTGGTTTATTGAGACCGGGCTGGGTTTGGCTGAGCTCTTTTTGGGTTCTCGAGCTCCAGCCCTACGCTTGCTAGCCCTAGCTACAGCTATCTGTTCCTTGAGCTGTTGCATTTCTTTCTCATACTCGCGTATATCCGAGATGAGCTGCTGGATGGATTCCTTCTGCAGCGTACTATCAAGATTTTGGCTATGGGCGCTTTCCTTGCCGATCTTGTAGTACCGCGATTTAATCTTTTTTTCGTACTCATGAATCTGCTCTTCGATTTTCTTATTCACAGAGTCGCCGCCCAGCCTGAAACCGGATATCGCCGCATCCGCGACCTTAACCGGACCACGGCTGACAAATTTAGCCACAGACACTACACCATTCATAGTTTTAGCGCCCTTCTCAACCCCTAAAACTACTACGCGACCACCAAAATTAAAAATTGACGCAATTCCTTGTAAAACCGTGGATCGCTCTGCTTGTTGTTCACTCATAAGTCATCCTTCGTTTGGGTTCTGGTTTACTTGCACGGAGGGTTCGCTTCTCCCAGACATGTATGTCTCTACCAGGCACATATTGTGATAATCAGGAAATTTCAAAATTATCATCTATCTATTAACTCGGCTACAGTTTGGTCAAAGACCTTCACCGTTTGTCGCCAATGTTCGCAGGCTGTGTCACAAGCGATCTGCTGTTGCGTCAGGCGGTTGGTCAACAATCTTGCCTCTTGATATAGTGCCTCTTTTAGGCGACGTTCAATATTAAGGGCTGCGCTACGGTCAAGCAACTTTGCTATAGTCGCGACCAAATCAACCCCAGGCTCTAACGTCTCTTGCACTGCCAGAAGTGTGTCAAGCCGTTTCTGGACTTGAGTGAGCTGCGCTTCAATCTCGATTAGGGCTTGGTCGATTTTTGAAGACGCCCCTGCACAGACGACGGACGCCTGACAGACCTCCGTCGTCGCTTTGATATGCCCTGCTAGGGACCTGTGGAACTCGGCGATTTCTTTTTCTAGGGCCTCATCCAATTGACGGTCATCAATCTGCTGGCCCAAAACTAAAAGACGGTGGGTCAGATCTTCCTTACGATTGGTGAGGATAGCTTTTTCAGTCTGACACGTTTTGATTTCAGTCTGTAGTGTTTCCGTATGTCTGCTAATATGGCCTATATTATCCTGGATTTCTCCGTGATAATTACTAAGTCGATCCTGTAAATCGTTCTGAATGCTGTTCACCAATACCGGATTGATGTCATCAGGTAGGCGTCCGGAGAGTAAATCTAGTGTGATTGTGATTGCCTGAATCTCTTCTTCAAGGACTTGTCGACGGCTATGGAGGTCAGCTACGGTTTCCTTGGTCGTATCCGCCTGCAAGTGACTCAGGCGGGATTTACGTTCGCGGATCCGACCTTCATGGGCAACCAGCCCAGCTTTGGTCTCGTTGGTCCTCAATTCTATCCGAGACAAGTCAGACATAGCTCTGGCAAGAGTTTGTTCCAGTGCCTCCAGACACTTCGGGCCAAAGGGGCCGACAACGACGCTATACTCCTCATGAAGCCCAGCCATCTGGCTGCGTAAGGCAGTGAGCTCAGGTTCTCCGGCCGAAATCTCCTGTGCCAGGCATTGCGCCTCGGCTTCGAGCACCTCGATTTGGTCGCGAAAGTATTCAAGATCACGTTCAATCTTCCAGATTTCAGGGGCTAACTGAACCCGATCCTGACGCGCACGTAGATTCGTGCCCATCCCAGCGAGGATACATCTGAAGTGCTTATCTCGTCGATCCATCTGGTCATTGTGTTCACTGCTCATACGGCATGTCCCTCGTGCCTGGTCCGACGCGGTGCATATACTGATCTATTGATTGCGGCCTGTCATTCTAGCAGTTTTTGCAATCCGGTAATCCAAGCAACTCTGGCTGACAATCGATCCATTTCTCTAGCCGCAGTGTACCTCGTTTTGATACGGTCTGCTATATCTTGTAGGGCACTGTCTAGTTCGGCACTGGAAGTCTCTAGCCTGGCATTGGCGGTTGCGACTTGATCTAGAGCATCTTGATAAGCGCCAACTTCAATCTGCAGCATTTCAACCTTAGCAGTGGTTTTTTTGAGATCTGCCTCACGCTCCCCATGTCGGAGCTTTCTTGCTTCCATTGCAGCCCGGGCGTCGACCAATGCCTGTTCAGTCGTTTCCCGATTTTTTCGGCTAGCGTCAACCTGACCAGACAATGCATCACGCTCGACTATGAGCGTCCGAATTCGTTCTAAAATTTCGATCCGGTGTTCCGCGTCTTTAATTTCATCATTTAACGCTGCCAGGCTAACCTTATGGTCCTCGAGCTGTTTTAACGTTTCGTCACGGGCGGTGATAACATCTTTAAAATTCACAGTAACCCGATATAGATCTTCATCAATTTTATCCCGTTCAATAGCAGCATGCTGGAGCCGGCGTGAGATGTCTGAGACTAGTTCGACTCTGCGGGATTCAAGGTTAGTCAGAATCGCCTCCAATTTTAACCGTTCCTCGGCCAGAGTCTCCAGACGACAGGCTAGCTCACTTATAGCAGCGTCGAGCTCGACCTGGTATATTTTTAATCGCCGACACCGTTCTTTTAAGGTTCGTGCGGTCTGCTCCCGCGTTATGAGTAAAGAGGTCAGTTCGGTTAGTTGCGTCTCGATTTGTTCCTGTTTACGATGGGCCTGATAGAGTTCGTTCTGTAATAACTGTATCGCGCGTCTGGCCACGGCCCGTTCCCGATTCATGGCGCGCAGGCGTTCCTGCTGAGCCAGGGCCTTTGTCAGTTGCTCATCTAGAGTGATAGTAGCTACGGCTAACGCGTGCTGCAAGGCGTCACGCCGCTGCCGAATACTACTCTGTTTTTCGGCTGGGGTGTGCAAGAGTGTTATGCTAGGGATGTCGGAAATTTTGCTAGATGGCATGGTCGCGGCATAATGAGCTAGTAAGTGGGGAGGGGGAGACATAACATTAATCCTTGACAATCCGTTCCCAGTGTTCTTGGATGCGGGCCAATTTTTCTTCCACCCGAGCTTTCTCCTGTAGCGCCTGGTCGCGCTTGACTGTGACCTGCCGAAGTTCCCTCTCCATGCTCGCTACCCGTCGCTCTACTTCTCCGCTTAGACGTGCCACTTCAGTCTGTAGGGCCTGTTTATCCTGGGCCAAAACTTCCCGCGCTGCCACAGCTGCAGCCCGTTCAGCCAGGGCGGTTTTTTCACGGGTCTGAGCATCCTTTAATTCGCTCTGCTGGGCCTTTAGCTTTCGATCGGTCTCTTCCCGCAGCTGTTGCGCCGCTGCTTTATTTTCGGACAAGGCAGCCTGGGTACGTTTCAATTCCTGCTGAGTAGCTTCCAACTGGACACACAGTTCGTCGTGTTGTTGCTGTACCAATTTTAAACGTTCTTGACCTGCGGTCAATTCAACTCGAACGTCTCGTGTCTGCTGCTCGACCTCGGTCCGCTGCTGTTCAGAATTACTCTGAGCATCCTCGAGCTCGACAATTCGTTCTTCGAGACCAATGCGCTCGGCTACCAGCTCTCGGATACGGCCGTGGAAAAGCTCCACGACTATTTCATGGGTAGTTTTAGCGTCAGCCATGTCCAGAACGGCGTGCGTACCGTCGTTATCGGGCATTCCAGCTGTCTGGATTGCAGCCCTAAGCCGTTCCGTCAGATTAGGAGAGAAGACTTGGGGGGCGACAGTATATTGTGTACTGGTGGATATGGTGTTCTTGCTGGACATGAGTGCCTCACGGCAGGGTGGTAGCCGCCCCCTGGCTTACGGCGCAACGCCGGTAGTTATTCTTGCCCCCGGCCGGGTCACCGACTGGGGGCTCCCAGGCTGTCTCTAGGTCGGTTGCTCCATCATTTTGTATCGTGGGTAAAGACGCGCTTCGCGTTCGTCCCGGCAACGCAACAGGCCTGCATCGACTTTATCAAAGTCGGCTAGCAGTTCCCGTAGGGCCTCGTCGTTGAAGATCTCTGATAGTGGGTAGCGTTTGCGTAGTCTGACCGTCTGGCGACCGATGCGAGTATAAGTCTTGGTTTCTTCTTTTTCCAGACAATGGATACGGCATGTGAGAGAGATGCCTCTGGTGGATTCGGACACCCAATCCACTACCTGTTCGATCTTTTCTACCACGATGTCCCCGATGTGTTCCAGGGTGTACTTCGTCGAATCCTGCATAGTGTACCTCCCGTTTTTTCTCTGGTCGTCTCAGGGCAGCTGCCCTGAGACGTAACTTTTTTTTAGTCCATCGCCGCATACGGCATACGGGCTGTATTAGTTTACTGCAACTCATCCCAATATTCTTCGGGCATGTCCTTACACAGCAATAGGCCTCCGTTAGCACCGGCAAAAAGTGGCTCATCCACCTTGGTTACCTTTCCGAAGCCTAGATGCTGCTGCATGTATTGTTCAATCTCTCGGGCCAGGCCGCCGATCTGGCTGCCGCCACCGGCTAAGATTACCCTTTGCTTGAGAATATCCTGAAATTCTGGGTCGAACGAAGCCACGAGTCCACGAATGCCCTCCACGATATCCGGCACAATGGCACGGCAGGCCATGCGTAAATCCTCGGTGACGTCGATAGGTGTAGGTTTACCTTCTACAGGGAGGTTGACCACCACTAGCTCACCCTTTTCTGAAATAGTGGCGTTATCTTCTTTAAGACGTTTGACCATATTCAAGGTTAGACCTACCTTGGGATACCTCTGTTGGATGCGCTCTAAGAGTACCTCATCTATGTAGTCCCCGGCCTTGGTCAAGGTAATTTGGTTGTCCTCATCAGGGATAGTACCCTGCATGCGACAAAGGTCTACTGTACCCGCACCGATGTCCACTATAAGGGCTTGATCTAGGATGCCGAGACCATAGGCCACGGCAAAGGGCTCCGAAGTGATGAGTACATCGTCTATGATGCCTTGAGCGATCTCGATAAGAGTCTTCTTGTTCTGAATGCTGGCGAGGGCTGGAGCACCGACTACGGCGCGTACCGTCACCTCCCCGGACGTCTCTTGTTTAGCCAAAGACACAAGGTGGCTAAGCAAATCCCGGGCTACGGCCTTGGATTTTTTGAACTCTTCTGGACTCTGGTTGAGCAAGTTAGAATACTTAATCATACCTTTTTCGAATGGCCGGAGTAATTCCAGGGCCAGTCGATTTTTTATAGCCTCGTCCCCAAAGACTACGTCCTTGCCCAAGAGCTTCCTAGAGACTACATCCTTGGGATAGCCGACATAGCTGGAAACAAACGTGCGTACGCCGTTGTCGCAGGCGATCACACTACGGGACGTACCCAGATCGAATCCGATGTTTAATACCTTGCGCTCGGCCATACGTGCCCTCGGTCCTTAGAGAATAGGGTCATGACGTCTGTTTTAGCCCCCGCAGGAGCTTGTTGTCCTCAACAATGATACGCAGCATTGCGCGTTTGGCATCGCTCAGTTCCCGCCGTACCTCAGCCGAGGCGGCCAAGCGCGTAGGTTGGATGCCATGTTGCTCGATGAAGATTAATCGTTTTTCGATATTATGAAGTTTTTGCTCCAAAATAGCTAGAACTTCTTGAGAAGCATAAGCACGTCGGCGCTTGAAGAGCCGGCTGATGCCGCTAGCAGCCACGATTAAGGGCTGAGTTGCGGCCTTGGCCGCTGGTGAGATGACCCGGACCATCGGTTTAGTCATCTTGGCCGCGCAGACAGCCGTGGCTGCTCCGCTGCGTTTGACGATACTCATGGTGACCAATCCAGCGTACTCCACTATGGCCGTAGAATAGTCTCCGGCTTTTCGGACTGATTCGACAGCTTGTCCTCCGGCTTTCTTGAGCGCAACGGCAGAATATTGCCCGGCTTCGGTCATTAAATCGATCGAATGTGCGGTACCTCCCACCAGAGCACCACCACTGCGCTTGAGATAACTCTCGGCCACCAATCCAGAATAAACGATTGTGGCCAGGGAATAGTTGCCGATCTCGACGGGCGTGTCCATATCGTCTTTGCAGTCCGCGCATGCAGTCATGGCATGTCTCCACTGCTACCGTTGGTTACGTTTTCCGATGAGACTTTCTGCAGCAATGTCCTCGTCCGCCCCAGCCCTGGAGCCAATCTAGATGCTGTACTAGCCTGCGGAAACCTTTTGGTTTGTGCAAAGTGTCCAATGTAGCTGCCTTATTGCATTCCTGACGGTCTGGCATCCAAACTCGAATACCTGTGGCGATAGCTTCGTCTAGGGCGATACTCGACCCTTCACAACATACTACAATGCAAGGGTACCGTTGTTCTAGTACTATTTCTACTCCGGGTCGAACTTGGAAGCCGTTTAGTTGAAACAACCTTTGTTTATCACAGCAGTCTATATAAGCCACGCGGGCTGACTTGCCTACCTCCAGGTCCAACAGGGCGACTACAGCGCGCTGGGCGGTCTGCTTGAACTTGCGGCAGCATTCTGCCTCTGGGATAGGGTTGCCATGGGGGCACTTACGTGGGTGGCCCAGGAGCGTACACAGGCTATCGATAAGTTCCACGGTCAGAGTATGCTCAAACTCACAAGCTCCAGCCTCAATGTTACCTCTAAATACGTCAAATAGCAAACGCTCCCCGATGCGGTGGGCACGAATAATATGCCTGGCTCGTTCGCTCCCAGCCTTGGTGAGAGCAATATGCTTCCCTTTTTCCGATAGCGTCGTTAATCCTTCGGCGCATAACTCAGCTAGCAAGGCCGCATCATTGTCAATATTGTATTTTTTTCCAGGCAATTCAGCTAATGAATCTAGATCATCCTTGCCTCGTTCCTGTAGTACCCAAATCTTTTCCAGACATTCATCTTTATGACGATCTTGTAGGCCTACTAGCATATCAGCTCCCATTCCCAGATTATAACATTATAGCCGTGAGTAGCCAATTGAGTAAACTGGTGGCAGCGAGCGCGGCAATATTGACTGAGACGAGAATCACGGTCGCGTCGCGTCCACCGAGTACTCTGATCATAGCCATCACATTGGCGAAGCAGGGTAAGAACATCGTGGTGAGTGTCACCGCAATGATCGTCTGCTTGAAGTCCAGTTCACCCTTGCGGATGAGATCGATAATTACCGCCGCCGCAGCTTCATGCCGGGCCGCGAGTAAGATGAGAGCATCGATCATTGAAGCTGGTAGCCCCAGCAGTCCTTGGACGATGGGTCCCAATACAGTCTTGAGGCGCTCCAATAAACCGATGCGGTCCAGAACAAATAGAAAGGCCGCTGCATAGATGAAGACCGCCAGGGACTCTTTAAGGAATGAGAGAAGTTTGTACCAGGTCTTGGTGACAATAGCCTTAAGATTAGGAATTCGAATAGGGGGCAGTTGTAGGATAAATAGGTCGCGTTCCTCACTCTGCCGCAGAAAGCGGTGCAGAATGAGCCCGGCTGCTAGTTCCACTACCAACAAGGCAAGGGATGAGATAGCGAAGGCTAAGAGACCCATGCGACCGATAATACTCATATTCAGCCCCATTTGTCCAGCGCAAGGGATGGCGAAAGCGATAAGGAAAATAGTGATATATTTTTCTCGGCGGGAGGTCATGGTCTTGGCTGTGAGCGTGGCCATGGTCTTGCAGCCGAAGCCTAGGATAAGGGGCATAATGGCACTACCGCCCAGACCTAAATGACCCAATAACCGACGAGTAAGTACTGAGAGGTTAGGTAGGTAACCTATGTCTTCTAATGTGTTAAAAACTAGATAGAATATTGATAGGATGGGCAGAACTGTGAGGAGCGCATTGGCCAACCCCATAGAAATAAGACCGTAGTCCCCAATAAGCAGTTCACTCCAGAATCCGTCCGGTAAGATGCGTGTCAGGATATCATGCACAGGCTGCCAGAAGGTTAATCCGAGCCATTCTGAAATACCGTTGGCTACATCCACTACTAGGATAAAAGTCAAGTATAAAACCACTAAGAGGATGGGAGGTCCAAAAATGGTAGAACGGGTCAGACGGGCGATTGCGTCGAGCAGGACTATTTTTTGCTTGGTATCCTGCGATCTCTTAATTTGTTGGGCCGGTCGACGTAGCTCTCGTACAATGTCAATATAGGTGGCGTCGATCCAGCGGTTCCAGGTATTACTTATGATACTCTGGGCATCACCATTAAGCTGTCCTATAATGGTAGCTGCGAGGTCGATTAGTTGTTTTCTGGCACCTTCCTCTAGTCCGGGGTTGAGGCCAGTAGTGGTGCTACCTAGCAGTAAGCACATAGCCGAGCTGCGGGGATAAGAAAAATTCGGAGGAAATCTTGCGATTAGACTAGCTAGAGCTTTGTCCACTGCTTCGGGATAGACTAGATTCAGAATCCGGGCCGCCCTAGTCCGCCTTAGTTCCCCAACTAGCTGCCGAGCGTTGGCTGGTTGATTCCGTTGTATGACTACGGGTACGTCAAAAACACGGGACAGATAGTCGGCTTGGACAAAAATGTTCCGGTCTTCGGCCTCTTCCGTCAGAGTCAGAACTAGAATCATGGGCAGGTCTAAAGTCTGTACTTCCAGGACCAAAGATAGCGACTGTTTGAGTCGGGTGGCGTCTACACATAGCAGGAGCACGTCGGGACGCCGATCAAATAATGCTTCGCGAATGAGCAGGTTTTGTTCTAGACCTATAAATAGGCTCTGCATCCCAGGTGCGTCGATGATTTCGTAGGAGTTATGTCCCGGAATATGCCATTTTTGAGCTAAAGGAGCCTGATTAAGGTCTATGGTAGTCAGGGGAGCATTGGCTACTTCAACATAGCGGCCGGTCAAGATCGTAAATAACAAACTTTTGCCTGAGTTCGGCAAGCCGAGAATGAGGACCTTGCGAACAGCGTATACCGTATTTGACATTATTATCCCTTTCGACCAGGCTTCAGATGTCGTACAATTGAAGCCTCCTCCAACCTAGAATCTACCACTAAAAACTTCCGCCTACGCCTATATGTCCTATCAAATTACAGAAGATTGTATTGGTTGTGGCGCTTGCGCTAGAAAATGTCCAGAAGGGGCTATTATTGGCCAGCCAAAAAACCGTCATATTATTGACTCACTCTTCTGCAACGAATGCGGTATTTGTTTTGCTACCTGCACTCAAAGCGCTATCCTGAATCCCCAAGGACGACGCTCGCCCCGGAAAGGCAAGACTAGAAAGGCCGACGGCCAGATGGAATTTAAGGCTTGTATTGATACAACTATGTGCGCCGCCTGTCAGACATGTTTACTAAATTGTCCTCAAGAGGCCATAACCGTGGTCCGTAAGGGTCTGTTGCGGGGATACCGCTGTACGGTAGGCTCGGCTCGTTGTATTGGATGTGGCAATTGCGTCAAGCTGTGCATTATGGGAGCCATCTCTCTGGGCGAAGCTATTTTCGATTCTACTGAGACAGACGACACGTCTTGAAAAAGTGGCCGCAATCCGGGCAGCAGCTGAGAATCTCCTTGGCCGTCATCACGTATATGCCGGACATGAAGAGCAACACGCCTATAATGAGTCCACCTAGCAAACTCAAGATTACGCCAGCACCGATGAGCCAAGGTCCCCACTTGCCGTCGTACTTACGCACTGCAATGATATCCATACGTTTGTTACACTGACTGCATTTTGTCCCGACATAGTGTTTGGGCGTGGATTTCATAGTATATTCAACCTAGTAGCCCTCGCTATTGCGACGTAGTTCACTAACGCCTATGGATAGACCCATAGCACCACCTACCACTCCGGCAATCTTGGTAATCACCCCGGCCAAAATAATTTCTCCGGCACTAGCTACTAATGCAATTGTGGCTATACCGGCCAAGAGGCCCACGCCACTCCCAACGATTATCTTGGTGCCTACCGAGAGCACGTCGACAACCCCGATATGCCGTTGCCGTAGTAGGTGGTCGTCATCATATTCTTCGATTTCAGTTTGTCGCCGCTCTACCATACTATGTCGGCCGCGGATGGCCGTCTTGCTCTGTTCATAAACGTCATATTCTTCGACCATGATTGTCTCCTTTATTGTTCCCGGATATCGTTAAAGTATATAGGCGGGACAAAATATTTACGCCGTTTGTGTAACTTAGCGTGTTCCTCACCTCCTCGAGAATTTACGACAATGCTGGTAACCGCCCCGGCCATGCCCGCTCCGGCTACTACCTTGGCCGCGAGCAGAGTTTCGCACATTGCCTTAAGCCCTATGAGGCAAGCCGCCGATAGACCCACAGCCGAAGTGAATACTCCGGTGCAGACGCCCACGGCCAAAGTTTTGCCTACTCGATCTCGAATGATTTTGTTTTCCCACCATGACAGGCGGTCTCTATAGTTATTGTTGCTATGCATGTAGTCATTGCTTTTGTCGTTTTCCTGCATAAATTTATGATGCAGAGTACAGAATTCGGGACTATAGCCTCTAAGCGAGCAACTCTTGCATTTTACGTATTTCTTCATACTCCCTCTCATTACACCCTGGCCCATATTTCCTGGGCTAAGCCCGGGTAGGCTTGAACTGGACCAGAACCTGGTCCAGTTCTTTGATTTTTGCTAGCAGTCGGTCGCGGACGTTCAGGGCAATTTGTTGGCCATCTTGAATTGTGCAGCCTGTGCTTATCTCAATTTTTAACTCAGCGTGTATCCTGTGACCTACTTGTCTAGTCTGGACTCGATACACCATATGCACGCCATCGATATCGGCTGCGAGGTTTTCGATCCGTTCCTCATATTGGTCATTCACGGAGCGATCAAGAAGGCCTTGGATAGCCTCCACAAATTTCTTGTATAATGTTTTTATGACAAGCGTCACCACTATGAGTGTGGCTATGGCATCGAGCCGTGGCGCACCCATCCAGGCGCATAAGGCACAGACAGCCACTACCGCAGCAGCGTAGGCATCGGCCCGATTTGCCCAGGCGCTGGCCATGATGGTCTGGCTATTGGCCTGGTCAGCCACACAGCGCATGTATTGAAAGAGCAGTTCATTTGCGATGATGGAGACCACGGCTACCAGGATGGGCGTGAAATCAGTCGTGGAGACCCCAGGATTTATGAGTTGCTTAATGGCTACCACGGCCAGACTCGATGCCATAATTCCGAAGAATAGATATGCGAAACCAGCCGCCACGAATTCGATTTTGTCAAATCCGTGAGGGAATCTATTCGTGGCCGGCTTGGTAGTTACCTTTTTAGTGATGAGAATAGAACAGGAAGTAATAATACCGCAAATGGACTGGAGCGCGATGGCCAGACAGGCGTTGCTGCCCCTGGTGATACCTACGGCACCCTGGAGCAGAGCTAACAATAGGCTGGCCCAGATGCCGAACCAACCTATCCGGACGATGCAGCGCAGGCAGTCGTTGCGCGCTACACATATAGGCTGGGATATTTTTTGTTCTTGCATATCTGATTCGAGCATATTCATGGTTAATTCAGCTCATTGTTAGAGTCAAGAAGTCGATTCTGCATCGAACGTTTGCGGCGTTCGGCCAGAAGCCGACGCTTGAGTTCTTCCTCTCTGGCCACGCCTACGAAATGGCGGATAAGAAAACCAATTAGGCCGGATAGGAAGATAACGAAGATTAACCGAATTTGTACTGCTTTACCCAATAATAGGTGTACCGGCACGTGGTCAAAATTATTTAAGGTGAAAAGCACCGCGACCACGGTGACGGCTACGGTCAGAATCGTTCTCAACATGGTCCAAGCTCCGTGGGGATGCCTGGCTTCGGCCCGGTATTCGGGTATGGTCGGTTCCAATAGCCTGGGTTCATTGTGCTGGCCCAGTATAGGCGCGGATGCCTTGTTGTGCACCTGTAGCTGGTTGTATTGACGCTTCCTGGGCCATAGTACTAGGTAAAGGTCGCCACACTGCCTGGACGTTAGGAAGGCCAAGCCGTATAGTGCCGATTCCGCTGCCGGCTGGTATTCTAGCGGTACCTGGGATGTTCGTTTCAGGCAGGGGTTGCCAGACCGGCTTCCTGGCCACAGCCGGATGATATATGAATGGCTGTGGCCCCATGCCCGGTTTCCATTCGCGAGGAGTGAATAGGTCGCCATTAATAGCCGCGGCAACCATGGCCTGCGGGCTTTGCGGTTTGCTGTAGCCATTGGCTAACACTACTGAGAGCACCAGGAGTACTCCGGCTAGCGTAGCCGCAATGAGCTGATATGCCTTTGCGCTATTAAACGGTTTTTGTTTCATGCTTTTTTTTCCCGATATTCCATCCCGTGAAGGGTGATACTAGCTTCACATATCCGCACTGTGTGCACTCCAGGCAAAAAATACACTCTCCAGAATTAATCTCCAAAGGGACGTTGAGATCCATTGGGCAGGTCGTTTCACATAAGGTACAGGCATCACAGTTCTTGTTTATCTCCAGCTGCACCAGGCTGTAGCGGTTGAATAGGGCAAAGATAGCTCCCAGCGGACAGACCGTCTTGCAAAATGGCCGCTTAAATAGCATAAAACAGATCAGGAATCCGAACAAGATTGCTAGTGCCATGATAAACATAAGTCCCGGGTCGGCCGGTAGTACCGGTAGACCAGTGACTGGATTGACTGGATTCCAGAGCACCCAAGGGATACCAGCGGTCATGGTGCCGGCTGGGCAAATCTTTGAGAACCAGGTTTCTCCGGTTAAAAAAGGAAGAATAATAACGAAAATTAATAGAAATAAATATTTAAGAAGTAGCAATCGCCGTGGCATCTGATATTTTGGTGATGGGACACGGTGTAGCAAATCTTGTAAGAACCCAAAGGGACATATCCAACCGCAGGCCATACGGCCTACGCATAGGCCCACAAGGCCCAAAAAACCCAGTAGCATGTAGGGTATTGCCTGGATGGCCATGAAGTGCTGCAACGTACCGATAGGACAGGAAAATAAGGCCGAAGGACAGGCGTAGCAGTTCAGGTACGGTACGCATAGACCTTTGTAGAAGTTGGTATTCACCGCTTTATCCACAAAAGAACCGATATAGCCATTGCTAAGCACTGAGCTGGTCAGTTGCATTATAGTCCTGAATCTGGAAAGACGCATGGAAATCCTTATTTCATTTTGCAATTATCGGACGGGTTGGGGCTGGCCGATCTGGCTAGCTGCCGGACCGCCTCATCCAGCACCAGGAACCCAGGCTGCTGGGACGGCGACAGTAGGCACCATCGAGGTTTTACTTTGTGGAATTCCGGCTCCGGGGAGATATTGGAGCTGCATAGTTTCGCCACCCACGGGGCACAGAGGTTGGCCTATAGCATTAAACCGAGGTAGGCCTACGACACCATGCACAGGACAGATGTACTGCCCTACCTGTCCGGCCGTTAGTTGCTGTGGTATAGTCTGCATAGGGACTGTGGCCGTCGCAGTCATAAGCCGGCCGGAAATGACCATCTCCTTCTGCCAGTGATTAAAGCCGTATACGCCCCAATAGATGCCCGTGACGACTCCGGCCATTGCCACGATAGATAGCCCAAAAATCGCTAGTGATTGTAATCGTAGGCCTAGATAAGCTTCTAAAAGTGCCAAGCTGGCTTTTATATCAGTAGGTAGCTTCATATTTTTTCCTTTCTGTGTTTCTTATTCCGATTTACGTTATACGTTAATCGGACATGATCAGGCTAGCCCAGCCCGATGCAGGATTGTCAGAGATTCGATCCATTGTACCATGTTTCCTGAAAATCCCCTTGCAGCACGCCTACCACGGTCAAAGTTAACAGGGCTACAAAAAAGAAACCTACCCAGATTATCCGTATCATATGCATATATATTCCTAACGGGCCTGCCCGGAGAGCAGGCCAGCGAATTTCTTGGCCGGCACGGCGAATCCGATTCCAGAATAGCGATGGTCGGGCATGAGGCAGGCCATGTTTATGCCCACTATCTCTCCGGCTAGATTCACCAGTGGCCCGCCGTCATTGCCTTCGTTGACTGCAGCATCGGTCTGGATGAGGTCGGGATAACGTACCCCACCAATGTCTACTTTGCGACTATTGCTGCTTACGATGCCCATAGTTACGCTACCAGTGAATCCGAATGGGTTGCCCACGGCGAAGATTACGTCCCCCACTTGGAGCGCATCAGAATTACCCAGCGGCACTGCTGGGAAAGTCCGGTTCCCCCGGAGCTTAAGTAAAACTAAGTCACAGGATGGGTCAATATCTATGACATCGGCTAAATATTCCCGGCCTGCTTCGATTCCCAGGTGTATCTTTACCAGGGTGGCCTTGCCCACGGTCTGAAACGTGGTGAGCGCGTAACCGCGATCGTCAACGATGACCCCGGAGCCGGATGCCTCAGCCCCTACCCTGTTTTCGACCGGTGCTAAAAATATAACTCCGCCGGCGTTCTTGCGTCCTTCAGGGACTCCAGGCCGGGATACACTGACCACAGCAGGTAGCACACGGGCCAAAATTTGGTCCACATCCGCGCGCAGGGATTGGCTGGCAGATGGTGCGATCTGGATACCGACTTGGGGTCCAGTTGGCAATATACCAGCTGGACTAGCTGACATCTGAATG
>CBCOTE010000007.1:0-135645 GCA_965112965.1 Desulfovibrionales bacterium
GCTGTTTTTTTTAAAGCAAGACAAATATGCCGTCACTGCGGAAGCGGATTAAAATACGTTCAGAGATTATGTTAGGAATAAAACGGATCTATATTGAGCGTATCTTGATGCAGTCCAGTGCACAGGACCAAAAAATACTGAGTGTATCGAGGATCTATACTACAGCTTGTTATTTTTTTTGACGGACAGCAGGTCATAAAAGTAGCTATAATGAAGGGTTGTCTAACTCAAAAGAGACATATTCTATATTAAAAAAATCTAGTAAAAAAGTGTACTTGTTATTCTTGTATTTTTTAACCAGTGGTAGGCCATTACATTTTTTTTAGATTTTCATATAGTCCATTTTAGCCTGTATAGATTAAATCAATCAAAAGGACAGATTCGATAGAGGAAAAAACGCTATCAGCCTGCAATTAGCTTAGAAATTGAACGCTATTGCGGATTTTTCTAGTCCCATTGAAAATGTTAAATAATAAGAAGTTCTGACTACTAAAGAAAAGCCGGTAGCCCGGACCAAACAGGGCGACAAGGCAAACAAAAATAAGACTAACATTGGAAGAGGGGAGCAGGCGTGGCCGAAAAGATATTCCAAGGGCGCTACTCAGTGGGATACTGATTGTATATTGTTGTACGGAGAACCAAATAACCATTTATATATAAAAAATATAAATGACAAGAGCTAGTTACTTTGCGAATATTAATTATAGTATAGCTACCGCGGTTACTGCGTCAAGAGCGACATATTGCGTTCGCCCATGGCTATATAGAGTTTGGCGATGGCGCTTTTATAATCGACCATGGCCTGTATTAGATTAAAATTGGCCAGTGATAGACGAGATTGGGCGTCAAGCATCTGGGTAATCGTGCCAACCTGAGCTTGATAGCGAGCCACGGACATACGGTAACCTTCCCGCGCTGAATCCACACCAGCCTTGTTAACTTTGATACGCTTAGTCGCTTCTTTTATGTCGAGTAAACCAATCTTAATTTCTAAGCCCACCTGCTGATGCAACTTCTGCTCGTCGACTTCGAGCTGTCTGATAATGTTCTTGGCCTGCTGCCAGTTGTAAAATGTAGTGCCCCAGTCAAAAACTAACCAGCTGGCACCCACCTGAGCCTGCCAAACATCGAATGGACCATTGGTATGGCGGGAGTTGCCCTGTAAGTTTTTATTGTGGCTATTCTGTTGCCACTGCCAGCTAGTCGATATCTGTGGAAAGAGCTCGCTGCGAGCCATGTCAGCATCTTTTTTAGCGATCTCCACACTTTTGTGGGCAATAGCTATATCAGGCCGTTTTTTATAGGCCCTATCTAAACATTCTTCAATTTCCATAGAAAAAGGATTATATTCCAATTTGCCTATATAGTTTATATTGGCATTGATGGGTAGATTGAGCAAAATGTTGAGGTTCGCCTTGGATGTAGCCACGACGTTGTGCGCCTGTAGGAGTTTGTTTTCAGCACTGGCCTTATCGGTTTCAGCCTGGAGCACATCAAAGCGGGGTTTCATACCCACCTCGTAGAAGGCGCGGGTGACTTTGAGTTGGGAATCCAAACGGGCAATGGCGGAGCTGATACTACGCACGTTTTCTCGGCCAGCTAGTAAATTCAGGAAAGCCTGCTGTACCGCTAAGATCAAAGAGAGCTCAGTGTTATCTACGTTGTAGTCGGCCTGCTTAGAGAGAAGACGGCCTTTAAAGAAGTTGTTGAGATCTTTAAAACCAGCGAAAATGGTTTCATGTACCTTAAAATAGAGTTGATACTGTGTTGAAGCTTGGCTGAGCTGGTTGCTCTGGTTTGGATTATGGGAGGAGAGCTGGGTATAATTATAGCCTGTGGTTACTGATGGTAAAAATGGGCCATAGGTAGCCCTACAGAATGACTCGGCTGCGGCCTGCTTGGCACGTGCGCTGGCCACCTGTGGGTTGTCCTTGAGGGCTTTGGCTACACACTTGATAATGTCGTAGGCCTCTTGATCTTTGTCTTCATCCTCCACTGGGGGAGAGCTTTCGATGGCTATATCTTTAGATTTGATGTTGTCAATGGGATTATATTTTGAGTTAAAATCAGTGGTTTCTGTTGTAGCGTCTATAGACAGGTTAAAAAGATCGGGTTTGAGGTCATTCAAGGTAATTTTTGGTAAGATAAATGGATTATATATTATAGATTTTTTTTTCGCTATATTTTTGGTTTTAAAATTATCTACGGCGGGCTCGCTAGTACTATGGGACCTGGTCGACGTTTGTCCGGCTGAAGCTATAAGACCAAAAGAGACGTCGGTGGGCACTAATGCATTCGGATGAAAGCGCATCTGGTTATACATATGTTTGTGCTCTAGAGCTATTTTAAGCGCTTTTTCACTATCCTTAGCCCAGGTAGTAGTCTGAAGTGTGGTTAAGATCATGATTAACGCGAAGGTCATAGTAATGGAAATATGGCGGACAGCACAGACCGTCTGCTGCCAACAAGAATATGGTGGCATATATTTTTCCTTAATGTAAAGACCGTATGGTCAGACACATAGTCTATAGTCTATATATACTATAGCCTAGAGAATATTTCTAGTGGATATTGCTCATGTCCATAGAGGTAGCGGTCTGTTATTCTAAAAGAATACTATTTGTATCTAGCCAGTAACCTTGAACAACGGAACATGCCCAGATAAGATAGATAATATAAAATACCTTTCCCTTGGCCGTGCTAGCTGCATCTCGCCGTCTATAAATATTTAATTTTTCAGCGCATATCAAGTGCTCAATCAAAAACAGGCAATACGTGGCTGTCTAAGTTTTTTTTCTCATACTAAAAATTTAATCGGTTTTAAAATAGAGGGGCGACTAAAGTCTCTTTTGCTCCCTTCGCTAGACAGCGATTTCGAAGAACAACAGTACGGCACTAAGTCAAAGAATGATAACCGCGCTGGACTATTGCTTATTCAAGCAGGCATTAGATTTGTTTTATTAGGGTAAATCTGATGTAGTGATTGCTCGCCGACTTGCAGCAGAAGTATAGTGAGGTCAGCAATTAGAATGTCCTGCCCAGGACCTAAAATCAAGAAGTACTTCAAATATCATCTGACTAGCCAAAAAAAATAGAGTGTGCGGATAATCAGTACTGATCATGACCGACATCATAAATTGTAATCTATTTATCCGGCCAAATGAAACTGAATTTATTTGATATTGATCAACTATAGCCCAAGTGGCCATATTCAAAATAAGGCAATGAGCTGCGTTAAATTTAAGCCTAAATTAAAATAGGCAGATATCATATTCTATAAATATCGGCGCGGGGAAGATGTTTTACAAAACCGTAAGAAGGATCTATTAAATATTGCCCGGAGTTGACATCTTTACGACGTCATAGATGCTCACGTTCCGGACGGCCAAATTGACGACTGCGGATCATATCTAACCACAGCCGGCCAGAGCTAAATAATTTAAAGGAACATCAGACAATGAAATTTGTCGAATAATTTGAAGGTCAGACAATTATGACAGTAATCACTCGACCATTGAACTTATCATTATTGAAAACATCAATCTACGCGGTAAGGATAAGAAACTATGACATCAGGTCACTGAAAATATGCTGAATATGATACTCAAAAAATCTATTGTGACTTGGCTATCCCTATATATCAGAGACGTCCGAATCACTTTTAATTCCCCAACCCATGACACGAAGGTCGTTCACTCAGACCCGAGATTACTCTCCCCCGGTTATCTACACAAAGAGTCTACACGGTCGATCAGTCGAGCTATAGCAACTACTAATAACCTGCCAAAAGACTTCCGCTGCGGTCCATCGTCAAAAACTATAATTTGCAACCGCTACATATGCACATTCTACATGGACGAACCTTAAGCGTTCGCCCACTATTAGTTAGATGTCGTAAAAATTAACCTTTTCGTCAATCAACAGTTAATTGCCGAAACTTACTAAAAGGTGCCACAGCCTTAGGTCACTGCTACGTCAAGATTTATAAAATTGTATCATCCAGCTATTTCTATAAAGGCCTGAGCGATCTACACTGGGTCATAAGTGATTGGTAGCAACTGCATTTAGGTGTTCTGGGATACTAATGTTCCTTTTTTTTTGCAGACGAAGGCGATACTGTGGACGTTTTTAGCTGGCTTGTTAATTTTATCCCTTCTGATAGAAGCTAATAAAGACCTATATTAAAATTCTGTACTTTCTATCCGAAAACATTATTGTCATCAGTGATAATTATAAATGCAACGCTATTGCATAGTCTATTATAATTCAAGCCTCCTCAGGGAGATCAACATCATTAATAGTTTAGGCATTATACTATTTTAGCGAGTATATAAAGAGTATTTCCTAGTCTAAATTTCAGGCATGCGTATCAGCATAGCCATATACCAAGTCTTATAAAAAAAATAACAACAAACTGTTCTCTCCATGCCAACATGTACGAAATCAAACGATCGTACCCTATTAATATGTAACTTACTAGTAAGTTACATCAACTTCTACATCTTTCTCAGCCGCATCGTCTGGCTTATCGCTAACGTCATATTTATCTGTTACCAACATTTCGAGAATTTTCATTAATATTTTTGATCATAGCATACAGCTACAAATTTAACTCCATTGGTTTATTGGAGTATTTTCCTTAGATAATTTAAAAAAATTCTTAGATATTCTTTTTTGACCATATAAAACGCCAATTTTACCATATTAAATGGCTACGCTAACAGTTACAATTCGATATACGTTTAAAATTATCCCGATATTTTGATATATTGCATGATAATTTAAACAATACCGTAATTTATTACGCTTCGCCATTCGTTCTTGCTATATTTTAGTCATAGCTATAGCTTTTCATTTTGTCGTTACTCTAGAACATGGATCATGAGACTGCTCGTCTTTACCGATATAAGCAAATCGTACCGTATCAGGCGCGGCGGGCAAGGAGCAATAAAGAGATGCCCGGCGGATGCGATAGACAGCAGACCGTATGCCGTTCCAAGGTAAATAGAGCCAGCAGGAGGTGATTGAGTAAAGGAGAGGGAAAAATATCATCCGAACTATAGATGCCTAGAGCGTTTTTTATCAGGCGCATAGCTGCGACTGCTGGAAAGAGTAGAGAATTATAATAGGTAAGACAGCAAATACGCAACCCTGCAGCGCGAGTTATAGTGGCCAGCTTACCTTTATAGTAGCGGCGCTTATGATGATGAAGTTCATCATGATGGCTCCAGAGGAAGGGATACGCCGGAACCGTAGCCAGGAGATAGCCATCTGTGGTGAGCATATGGCTAAGAGCCGCGAGGCAATCTGTGTCCTGATCCATGTGCTCTAGGCTGTCGAATGCAGTGACTAGATTGAAGACGCCTGGTTCGAATGGTAGGTTATGGGGTAGAAATCCAGGACGAATATCGAAAGGGCCTTTAGCCTGGGCGTCATCCCGTGCCTGGTCATCGGGTTCGAAGGCACAAACTTTACCGAAGCGTCCGAGCATTGGCAGATTGCCACCTGTGCCGCAGCCAGCATCAAGAATGTTGGCGTTGGGCGGTAAGGATAGACGACTGATAACCGCTGCCAAAATACGGCGTCGGCCAACAAACCACCAGTGGCGGTCCTCGATGGTCGATATGCGATCATAAATTTCACGTTCCATGGGTCGCTCTGGTGATGGACAGTTACAATACCAAAAAAAGAGCGTTATAAAGCAAAAATAGTCCTGAACAGATGTATTGTCAAGCCACAGTGGTAGTAGCATTAACAATAGCTTAATTAAGTAATTTTAATGATTTGTTTAGTATTCAGTCTTATTTTTTAAAGCAGTATGCTGCAATATTAACTAAAATTGCTTTAAACAATTACTATATAATAAGACTATTGTATTACACACCGCTTCAATTTTAAGTCTTAACGTATAATCTTGAGATAAGCCTTATTTCATCTAGCTAAAAAAATTAAAACAAACATGTTAACTTTTCGTTGATCGACTCTAATTTTGCGATATCGCCATAATGGTGGCTAGCGTAGTGAGACCTATATCGCTAAAGATTATTTTTTTAATGTACTCCCTCAACAGCTGATAAGAAATACTTTTTTTAATGTTGAGGTCACAATTCTTAATTATATACTAAGGAAACTATAAAAATAGGTTGTATTATCTAAGAAGGCAAAGTGTGGAAAAAAAAGAAAAGTACGTGGTACGTTGTAAGGATATTTAATCGGCCTATGGGGGAAGAGGAGACTTAAATAATTTGATACGATTGATAAAGATATTTCAGCCGTCTCGATTGAGCTTCGGATTATCCAAAACGATGTCTGTGAGACGGAGAAACTCTTCGTATTGGGCTAAAATATAGTCCAGGGTGAAGAAATGACTATTAGAATTAATCTGGACAATGGTATCGTCAAGGTAACCGAACTGACTGCGTCAGCGTGGGTGTGGTACTAGGCTTCAAGAGCTACAGTCATATTTTTATTATTTAAATATTTGTATGAAGCAGCCAATTGAGTTTTATATCTAATAGACTGGAGGCCACGCATTCAAGTTGCCGAGTTGAATCAATAGTTGGTTCATGAAAAGCATGTCCTTGAGGTCGAATACGGCCTCAAAAATAAGTTCTCCTTGTTTGCATACAGGCACCAGATGTAGTGTGGAATGCGAAACTTTTGAGACTAAAACTGCATAAAATTAAGATTATCAACATTTATACATGGTGAAGTTATCAATGTGCAACTGCTGACTAATAATTGAGGCAAGTTGATCTTCCAATGAATATGTTGTTGGAGATGTGATTAAGATGTATATTCTTCTTGGCCAATATAGAAAGACGTAATTCATATGTTCGTAGGTGATCACGCCGACATCAATAAAACGCTGGCTGTTTTTAGACGGAAAGCGGAGACCATTTTTTTGAGAATTTATGGCATGTGATATTTCTTGCTAATGTCCAGCAAGCCCCCATGCTCGCAATTCTTATTCTCTACAGACTTCCTTGTAAAACCAAAATGAATAATCATTATATATTAGTTTTCCATAGCCGGAACATAGAATGCTAGAAAGGTGTTGCTGACTTCGGCTTCGGTCCTAGCATAGCTGCCGGGATAGTTATGATAGAGATAGTGCCTGAATTTTATGGAGCAGAAGGGGGAGACGATAAAGAAATATTTTGAGAGTAGGTTTGAATTCTTGTAGGCAAATTTTACACTAGGGATGTGGATGAGAATAGAAATTAAAATTATTTCAGTAAAGACCAATAAACGGATAAAACTGGAGATCTGTATAGGAAGCGGCAGGTTTGCAACTACCTAAGATATCTTGCATACTAGCTGAATATATAACGCTATCTTCATTCCTTATTCTTTAATTGGCTTCAGAGTTACATACAAGAGGCTCAGTTTATTCATTATCTCCGCCGCATGCCTGTGCACGAATATATGCATTACGAATTTGTGTTGCCCAAAAAGTTTCTATCCGTTGCTGAACGGCGCTATATTTGCATCGGAGCAGGTTATAGTACAGGACATTATACAGATCGCCATCATACTTCAACCGAACAAAAAAATTTCACCATAATAGTGAGTACAACATCATCGCTTTGAACAACGCCAACCCGTGGCTACGACTTACCTGGACAAAACGCAATATAAACTACATCGTTCCAGCCAATGAGCACGCCATGCGGTCAGCCTAAACTACAGCCATAGTAAGGCGCTATTAGTTGACTTCACAACCCCGTTCAACCTGAACGGGCCATATATTCATAAATATTTAAAAACTTGAGCTATATGAATCTGCCCCTGATCAGGGTAGAAGATCTTGCTGTGATATGATATATTCAGTCTTTCTAGTCTTAAGAAATTATGTAGCTTTATTCAGTGTTTTTTTTAGAGGAGTGCTGGGTCTATAGCGTCTAGAGGGAATGTACTTTGTCATCCGTATGTCCTAGGTAAACGGAATTAAAATGATAGTTCTGAGTATTATAGGTCAAAAAAATTAATGCATTAACGGGCCGTAAGAAGGCGGATTCCCCATAGTTTTTTTTATAGTCAACGCAACGATATACGTACTGGTCGCAATATGGAGGGTAATTCAAGCAATTATCGCGACATGATTTAAAAGGGTTGTATTTGGAATACGTCTCGTTCAAATATACCTTCTAGTTGGTTTAGATCTGAACATGACAATCCTGGATGCATCCTTTCGGATCCTGTAGGATACTGCAGGTGAATTAGTGAGCTATGGCATAGCAATCATTTAAAATAAATGCTGTTTTTTAACCAGGCCTTAGCCCGCACGAAGTCATTTTTGCTCTTAAAATAGAGTGAGCGCAAAGTATTTTGATTGATCACCACATCATGGTGCCTTAATATTCAGCTGAGACGAAAGACTTATTGCTACTTATATGCAGATGGGATCTTCAGCTCGTCACAGCGCCTTAGATAATATAATAGGTAATATAAGAGGATAAGCTTTAGCAGTGTCAAGTTTTTTATAGCAAGATGATGGCATGGATTTAATCAATTCAATAGAAGTGATCATTCTCCTCATGACATGCGTAAGGCCGGCCGGCCGGATGAATAAAACACTGCTGGCCTCTGAATGCAGCCAAAAGTGACAAACTAACAAGTTCTTCCGTATATGCGTTCAATATATAATGATTTGTGGTTAGTGCTGTACTACACGGAATCACACTCGCTAAGGATGTTATTACAGCTAGGCTGAGCTAGGGCTATTATCGCGCCGGCCGCCTAAGCCCCCCGATTTTTTTCCTGAAGTTCTCTTTAAAGTTAAAGATAGCATATATCCGAGTAAAATTAAATTTCAGACAAAAGTTAGCCGCTTCAGTAGTCGCAAGTAAAGTGCTAGATGTTCGGCCGCTAATACCGTGGCGTTGAAACTATGCTCAGCCTTACGTCGAGCCGCAGCGCCTATTTTTGTCCGTAAGGCCGGGGTCTTGACTAGAATATATAAGACGTAAGCCAATGGGAGCCACTGACCCGGGGGCACGAGCAGGGCGTGAGCGGTCTCATTTTCTAGACAGTTGCCTACGTCCCGACAACCAGGGGCGGTAGTGGTGACCACAGGTAGGCCCGAGGCTAGGGCCTCCTGAAGACTGACAGGCAACCCCTCTCGATAGGAGGGCAATACCGCAATATCTGAGAGCCACCAGATACGGGGCATATCCTCCTGCCAGCCAGTCAAGATGATATTATTTAAACGGGAGATATTTGCTAAATCCTGATGAATTAATGAATGGGGATTGCCAGGATCAATATCTCCCACTAAAAGTATACGCATGTTGCGGCAAATATTGGCTAAGGCACGGGCGGACAGAAGCAATTCACGAATACCTTTGTTGTAGAGCAAGCGACCGGCCATGGTCACTACTACGTGTTCTGGAGTCAGACCTAGGGTAGCGCGGGCGGAATAACGTGCTTCAACGTTTAGCAGACTGGGACGGAAGCGAGCCAGATCTACCCCGCTGCCACGGATTGTGACCACTAGAGAGCCGCCGGTAAGATGCCAGAATCGGAATGTGGAGCGGTCGTCGTCATTCTGGAAAATTATAGCTTGGCAACGATTCGAACTGATTAGATAGAGACTAGAAACTACGAAGCGTTGTATAAATCCTTTGAGACCACGGCTAATGAAAGCTGCGCCTAGGCCGGTGACTGAGTTAACCACCGGCACATTGCGAGGCCGGGCCAGTCGGGTTAACAGATTAGGTTGGTGGGTGAAACTATGTATGAGGTCTGGTCGAAGCTCGGCAAATATGGCTTTAAGAGTAGTTATGGAAGTTCGGGCAGCCCAAGGCGACCAGTAATTGCCGCGGATGAAAGGGTAGTGTCGAACTTCGACCCCGAGGCGGGCCAGCGCTGTGGTATCTGGACCCTGTGGGACCACAGCTATAACTCGGGCTCCGGCAGTAGTCAGGGCCTGGATGAGCTCACGTCTGAATATAGCTAAATTCCGGTCCTGGTGTGAAACAAGTGCAATGGTACACGAGGTCGGACCGACAGGGAATGGAGAGGGCATGAACAGTGGCGGTTCGATAATTCTATTAACTGCTGTACCGGATAATGCTATCCGGACAAATAAGGCTTGCGTTGCTTATGCACATGATATGAACAGTAAATGGACGACGTAGCACTTAAACTGAAGGTCTATTATCCGTCAATCATCGGCCCTTTTCGCGATATAAAGTTAGGTAATGGATCAAGAGCAGGTGTTTATATTGGGTATAAAAAGTTACTGAGTCAGCCCTGGTCAGGTGACGGGCCAGTAGGTCACGAAAGCGGGTGAAGACAAAAACTGCCTCCACGAATTTTTTTCGCAGGACCGGATCATATAGCCGACTTTCTTCCTCGCAGGGGAGGAGAGGAAAGTGACGCATAAGTAGCGCGGCAAACAAGCCTTGTTTTAAGATAAATACCCGGCCTTCCGACTGGTAATTTTTTAAGTATCTCATGCCGTTGGAAGGGGATTTGCTCTTAAACACGAAGCCACACAAATTTTCCTTTCTCAAGGCCTTCAGGGTTATGCCAGCCCAAGCGAGCATGCGGTCGGTATGGTCGATACCGGTTCTCTTTGTTACCAACCGAGGCATAGCGGGATTACCGACTAAATGCATAGCCTCTCGCGGCACAGGTAGGCCACAGGCGACTTCGGGACAGACTGGTATCCAACGTACGAAGGGGCCCATAGTCTCCACCAGAAAGGAATCGTATTTGTGTCCTCCGTCGTAACGTACTCGCTCACCCAGAAGGCAACGGCTAATACCGAGAGGAATGGGACTGGAAAGGGCGGTCGTAGCTAAAAGGTTAAGAGTATCAAGCATAAATATGATCCGATATCTTAAGAATTCGTCTAAAAAACTATACGCTTTGGCCAAATATAGCAAGATTTCCGGTCCGGATATATCTTTCTTCGTATATAATATTATAAAATAAATTAAAAAAGATACTATGTTGAAGATGGTGTTGGATATTATTATAGCTACTTACAAATTTCTATATTCTATTTTTTTTATTAGGTTACCTCTCTTATGGGCCGTTATTAAGGTCCAATTAAATAATAAAATTCTTTACATGTAGAAGCATTCATTTATTGCTAGGATAAGCGGCAAGATATATGCCGCGTCAGTATAGAGAGCGAGACATACTAAATATCGTGGTAGCGCATAAAAACAGGACCCAATATAGGCAAGGTTCCCATACAGGCTGCGGAGTTAATAAAATTTTTTAGATACAGCTTATCCCCAAAGAACTTGCTCTTTAGAAATATTTTTTATAAATAATATTTAGGGCCAAAAGACACAGTAGATGTAGAGACAGCTCACTTGCAACCTCTGGTCACTCGTATCGGTTACATATAAATCCTAAGAGGTCGCCAACGAAGTTAACACTTTATAGTTGTAATCAATTCTTTCGGCTACCACAATACGTTTAAGTTTTTTTATAACGTTCCCGGCTAAGATGCTAACTAGGCCAAATATAATGTATTTCTTGTTAAATAAATCTAGTAGCGAAAGTTGAAACTGTTAGATATTATTTCTACGTTGGCTGACAAAGTCCGGTCGGATTTTAAAGATTACAAAACAAAGGAGCGTTAGCATGAAAGAACGGCATAGAATTGAAAAACTCATTACTGTCGTCCCAGGATTGGCTGTGATGGTGAGCACACTTTTTATGCTCAGGATAGTGGTTGAACCATGGATGAGCAACCTCATCCTTTTTGGACAAAAAGGATGGCTGGTTAAAGTGCTACACCTAAACTATATCCTACTGGCCATTATTTCTGGTATGATCTATCGTAATCTGCTTTTCGGTGGAAAAATTCCAACATGGGCCGAAGAAGGATTCCGCACTACTCGTCTGTTTATCAAGTCTGGTGTTATTATGCTTGGTTCTCTGTACACCATACAGAGCCTGGTTAAGGTCGGTAGCATCGCCATCCTACTTATTATGAGCTTCGTTTTCGGAACCACCATCTTTGTTATATTCTATGGCCGGCGACTACGTATAGATCGATCTATGATCGGGGTCATGAGCGCGGCCTGCGGCGTGTGTGGTGTATCAGCAGCCATCGCCACCTCTACCGCAATCAAGGCTAAGCCTTCAGACGTAGCCATGGCGATTGCCACGGTACTTGGTTTTGGCATCATGACTATGTTTATTAGTCCATTCATCGGCAATGCTTTATCCATGAGTGACTACCAGTTCGGGGCCTGGGTAGGTACGGGTATTCTTAACTCTGGCCAGGTATTAGCCACATGCCTAGCCTTTAATCCCACTATCGCTCCAGGTACGGCCGTAGCTTATGGCGAAATTTGGAACGTAGTTCGAGTCATATCCATTCCTTTTGTAGTTTTCGTCATTACCGTGTGGTTCTGGCGTACCGAAGCCAAAACAGAGCACATCAGCTTGAACCGCATCCTCCAAGAAAAATTTCCTATTTTCGTATTTGGTTTCTTCTTCATGACTGCTCTGTCCTCACTTGGCATGCTAGGCGCTGAAGGATCGGTGACATTGGCCAACATGCGTGAAGCAATGAGCTGGATTTTCGGTATCGGACTCATCGGCCAGGGCGCCTACATTGATATGCGCGAGATTAAGGCTGCCGGAGGAGCGCCGCTCAAAATCGGCTTAACTGCCGGAGCTATAAAATACGTCGCAGCCCTCGTTATAATTATGCTATTTATTTCCAAGGAAGCGTCCTTCTAGGATCGCTATGGAGGAATGACTATGAATGAAACGAATAAGAATAATAAAATGACTATTTTCAGGAACGATCGTTACGAGGACGTGGCGGCCATAATTGCCGTAGGTTGCATCACGGCCGCCGTACTTGTGTACATGGCTTTCATAGTGCCAACTGTGAGCATAAAAGCGCCTTACGATGGCAAAATTGTAGCCGTAAAAGTCGCCAAGGGTGTCTACGTTTATAAGGGTGAACCGCTCTACGAGATCGAGTACAAAGATAAAAAATGGGTAGCCGGCAAAATAGAGGAAAAGATCGTCAAAAAGGAGATCTATACCTCAACCAGCGGCAAGGTCATGGAAGTCAAGACCGAAGCGGGCAAGGACGTCAAGAAGAGCAAGGATGTACTTTTTGTGCTGGAGCATGAGAAGGGTACACTACCATAATAACGATTTATTTCGCCCGGGGGAGGATGTCATATTCCCCGGGCATTTTTTAACCAGAGATCATGCACATACTCTTAATCTTGGACGGCTCTCCGGCTGTGATGGCCGAGGCAATACAGTTAGCGACTGAGCGTGGCGCTAATCTTACTGCTCTTTTTATTATCGATTATAGTTGGGGCGATTATATTGGTCACGACTGGCTTTCAGGTAGTAATGCCCGGATGGACTTTCTGGAATATGTGAATGCCGACGAACAGCGCATGGCGAAGGCAGCCCTGTCTGATTTTGAAACATGTGCCATAGCCCTTCGCAAAACCGGTCGCAACGTCGTCGGGCGCATCACGTGGGGACGGGTAGTACAAGAAATTCGACATGAGCTTGCGCAAGGATACGACCTGCTTGTCCTGCCATGGCCTTTCAACCGTGGACTGGAAGCCCTACGCAAAGATGTAGACAAACTCATACGCGAAGTATCTTGTTCGATATTTTTTGTCGCATCCTGACCGCAACTTAATATTTTTTTTGGTTCACTAAATTTTTTTCATTATCCATTAAGCGTTCATATACATAGTCAAGGATTTGATCCTGTGGGGAGAGATCGTCAGGCATATCATTGCAGCAACAGGTCAGCTCAGCCGCAAAAAAAACTAAATTATTCAAGGCCGGATCCAGACAAAGAATCGATTTAAAATTTAGATAGTGCCCCCTAAGTGACCAAGTATTTAAATATAGCGTTAGAATTTACCAGCATCCAGTAAGGAACAGCCACACAATCTCTCTATACAGGCAGCGAAGTCGGCCAAGAAGGTAAGTGGTCGATAGCTATAAGCGATGCAGATCGCGGCTAGATTAATCTAGAAAAAGATCCAATATGCCTTGAGCGGGTATATATCCGTCAGTAGCGAGCTGGCTTATCCACACTTGACATGATGCCTACTGGACTAGGTTGAAAATATTCCAAATCTCCTTATGTTAATACATTCGCTATTTAATAAATAAAAAATATTCGGCGCATAATTTTCAGGTACCCAGCGAAGAGTAGTAGGTTCTACGCTGCGTAAATTTTCGTGCCATTCTTAACAAAATATCAGACCCATTTTTTTAATATTAATGGTAGCATTGATATATTGATATCGGTTATGCCCGCCTATTTGATAGTATTCAGCATAAAAAAGTAAGTATCTTAGGCTATATCGGAACTAATATTAGATTTTTTTATTTGTTGGGAGCTGTTCCTTCCGGTATTAGGCGAACTCTATGACTGCGGCGTTTATGTTCTACGTGAATGGGCCTATCACAGTATGGTTTTAGCTTTTTATCTGACATGAATGACCGGATGAAAGTCGTAAAGGTTAGGCTTTTAATCTTATCACTAAAGCCCATTAATTACGTTAAGCTAAAGTCTTGTACTATGTTGCTGTTTATTGAAGAAAAAAATCACATAAAAGTATGTGCAATCAAGCTGAATTGTGGACATAATGTAGGCATACTATAATTCTAAAATTGGTCCAGAAAAATCTAAAAGAATAATAAAAGAGCATACATGCCACTTTTTAAAAGCTCACGGACATTGTTAATTACCATATTTTAGATTAGAAACACCATGAGCTTATGGAATAAATCGTAAGTCGTGTGTCTATAAATCTGATCTTATTTATCATTAAATAGAAAAATGAGTTTATGGCTTTAATTCCTAACAATAATTATGTACTCAATGATATGCCTTTAATGAGAAGCTCTAGGGCGTCATTGACGGCTACCTAATCAACGGAATGGACTATGTAAACGAAAATTTTTACGCTATAAATTATATCATATAGTTTGAAGCTCTCAAGATTTTTTGTAGAATGCGTTGATACCACGGCTCTACTTAGCCAAAATCAGGAGCTGTAATCAGGTGTAGACATTGGAGCAGGTAGAAGAAATTCTGAGCCGAGCCGGCGCCTATCTAAGGAACGTCGTCCAGTCAACCAAGATTCAAGTATCACTGCCGCTGCTTGAGCATCAAGGTCGGCGACAATATGTGTGGCATACCATCCGGCCGCGCGCAGCCGTTCCTCGGCCTCGAAAGAACTCAGATTTTCGTCGGTAAATTCTATAGGCAGGCCAGTACGCCGGCCGAGAGACGCTGCAAAGTTATGTACCTGTCGTCTGATAAGCGCTTCAATTTTAGGTAGGTCAAATTCGTCAGGATCCGGTTCACGGCCAGGTAGGCCGAGTACAATACGTTCAATATCGTGATCTATGATAACCCGATCTAGCGCAACGAAGAGTGCTTTTCGCGTAGTCCGTTTAATGGTACGCAGAGGCAGGGCCACATTCTCTGGGCCTGTCATAGCTAGTCCCACCCGCCGCGTCCCGAAATCGATACCCAGGACCTTCATATTTTCAGATCGGCCATAATCTCTCCCAAGTGGCTGAGATATCGTTCCAACATGGTGGGGGTGATATCCCCTAGATGGCCGATACGAAAAATAAACGGCCGGCCCTGAGCGGACAGCCTGGCGTTTAATTTAGCGTAGCCTGGATCAAACAAGTAGCCTCGGCTGCGCATACATTCTTTGATCCATATTAGATCCGCTTCAGTCATCCCGATCGATGTCTGCACTGCGGTGATGGTAGGTGAGCCATGCTCCGCCTCTGCAAAGAGTGATAGTTCAGGTCGGGTATCCACCCAGGCATGAACCATATCACGCATGATTGTATGACGTGCAAAACGGGCAGCGAGGCCTTCATTATGCACAATGTAGTCGAGCTGTATTGCCATCTGATTGGCCAGGGTGGTATTAAGGGTAGTTAAGGTCTGGTACTTACGGGCTAGTTCCAGTTGAGCCAAGATATCTGAGGCAAAACCACGATGTTGTACATACCGAGCTTTATCTAGCGCATCAGGGGCCACATAGGCTATACCAAAGCCGGCTGGTAGGGCCAGGCCCTTCTGGGTAGAGGCAATGTACATTGCCGGCCGCAAGGCTGGTATGTTTACAGGAGCGGCACCGAGTAGACTCACTCCATCTATAAGAAGGAGAGCCTTGTAGTTGTGGACGACCTCGGCTACAGCCGTCAGGTCGTTGAGTACCCCAGTAGAAGTCTCGTTGTGTGTACAGGCGACTACAGCGGGCCTAACAGCAGCCAGCGTATGGTCAAGTCGGTCTGGATCTATGATCTGGCCGGGCTCGAAAGCCAGACACTCGGCACGCTTGCCATTAGCCAGACTCATATTTTGCCACAGATCGCCAAAAGCGCCTATTGTAACATGGAGTATAGTGTCCTCTTCGGCCACCAGGGAGCGGATAGCCGCCTCCATAGCCGTGGATCCGGAACCGTTGAAAAGTATAACCTCGTAATTACTCGCATTTGTTGATAAGATCGATCCAGTAAGTCCGGCTAAAGTGCTCAGATGCTGGAAGATGGGGCCGAAACGTTTAAGATTTTCTGTGTCTCTGTGTCCAAATTCGGGCAAGGTGGCGGCCTGACGGATCTCGGGACGCAACCAAGTGGGCCCGGTAATAAATAGTTCCAAATCTAGAAAATCGATATCAAGCACAGAAGCCTCCTGTGATGAATAAAGTGGTAACTGATGGTCATATTTAGAGATTATGCATGTTCGTATATCCCGGCTGGTAAGAGCAGAACCAGACTGATCAGACGTCTTAATCAGGCAACATAAATTTTGATCATGTGAGACACGATCCATAGCGCCATACTTGGCTTGGATGAATGTGACATCCAATTTAAACGCATTGCAGTAAATGTAGTGCTTTAGCCGGATTAGCAGTAAACATGTACAGACTGCTGATCTGTAGATAGGTCACCATGACGTAGTTATCGTAGTATATCTCTCCCCTTAGGGGCTTTCAGGCATTAAGGTCGTACTCGATATCATCTAACTAGGATGGAATAAACTAATATCAAATTCGAGAATCTTGAGATGGGCGGATCGTTCATAAAAGTAGGAATAAAAAATAGCACTAGGTGTATTGGGCTATGAGCATCGACGTAGGATCAATGATTTTGGTCTCATAGTTATGGACCAATATCTATTTGTATATAGTCTAGAGTAGATAGATCAACCTAGTCGTCAGCCTCACGATTCTTAGGATTATTAAAGCCAGTTTATGGTAGCTGGTGCGCTATTGGCTGGCAGGTTGACAGTCGATACCGGATGATCATGGGCAACGCGGATGACCCAGATCTCTATAAGGTCAGTGAGTCAATGCTTAGATACTTTTTTTTGGTAGCCTTGCTGTTTTTTGGTCATATCCGGTTTTGATTCAAGGCATAAGGACAGTAGGTTACATGGCTATGGGTTAGATAGGAGTCGGCCAGCTTAGCTGCGCCTAAAAACAAAAGCGACTCAGGCCAAATATAACCAATCTATAATTTTGATCTTATTTTATTGCCACCAAAGCCATACGAGATAATAAAATGTGCACAGGACGTGAGGTCTCATGGTCAATACAGTTGATGAGAGCGTGTTCTTGCCCCTTCCTGATTGGCAAAATATCTGACTGGACCAGCTAAGAAATAGTGTAGACTGGCATTGAATTGATCAAAAAATATATTTTGACGCAGAATTACAGTGGCCAAAGATCATGGCCTTGATAGTTCGATGGGTCATTTACGGCCCATAGGACTCGCCTAGGAGGCGAGCAGTTGCTTCTCTGATGTGGCATATAAAAGGGGCAACGTGCGGTGGATTGTTAGTGATCATATCGATGAATATTTGGTAGGTCTATAGTTATATGTGGGGGGGGCACCATGCCGAACAATTCTAAACCAATCAGAATATCTTGAAATAATTTTACGGCAATTACAAGTGGTTGTCGTTATTGACTTGCGTTTACAAACATACTTTTTAATATTTCAACATAGTCGGTAATATATTATAAAATTCTCTATTCGTTCTTTTCGACAAATCATTGCTGTATTCTGTTACTGGCTTCGAACACGAGACCTGCGGCCAGTTTGTCGGCCCGTGCACCATTCTGCCCTTAGGCATTTGTTCATACTTGTTTACTATATTTTTCTCTGGAGTTAGTAATGGTTCCTGCCGGAGAACGACATCCATCCGCGGCGCATCTCGATTCGCTCCACATCGATTCTAACATTATCGCTAACGTAAGTTTTCTGAGCAGGGTACCATTAAAGGCAAAGCTTAAAGCAAAGATCTGACCATCATCACCAGTCTCTAGTTGGTTACAATTGCCAGTTTGGTCGTGAACGCTGGTCTTTGCTGCCGGTCTATAGTCATTGTATTACTGTCACAGCTTCCAATGTTAGAAGTTTTTGTTGTATAAAGTATGAATTTACCATCCTGATAATTGCCACTACATATCTAGATTCTGTATCATCAACGGCGAGAGTGATTTGCTAAAAAAGTAGATTGTCTTCCGCCTGTGCTTGTATAGCTGCGTTAATATCCCCAGGGTCGCACCGTAGAAAAGCTATAACTTATATGACACCTTTACTATCGCCTAGATAGAGGGCGAGCGAGGTTACGTTAGGCGGAACACAACGGCCATTGGTTCAATATAACATCCCACATGTCGCCATCAGCTATCTCCTCTTTTTTTTTGAACCATCCGCGCTGGATCCGAATTAATATTCAGCTCCTTCATCGCGCGGTAAGCCAGAGGCCTGGGCTGCCGTACGGGCTAAAACGTCGCAGCGCTCGTTCTGAGAATGTCCGGAATGACCACGTACCCAATGAAAACGCACGGTGTGTCGAGTCAGTAGATAGGAAAGTCGAGTCCAAAGATCGCGGTTCTTAACCGTAGTCTTGTTTACGGTCTTCCAGTCTGTGCGTTGCCAACGCTCCAACCAGCCTTTCTCAATGGCATCGCAGATGTAACGTGAATCAGTGTAGAGGACCACAGTACAGGATCGTTTAAAAGAATTCAAAGCTTCGATAGCTGCCAAAAGTTCCATACGGTTATTGGTAGTATTGCGGTAACCACCGGATAGTTCCTTGCTGGTGCCGCGCCAAATGAGAATAGCTGCCCATCCACCTGGGCCAGGATTGCCCAGGCAGGCGCCGTCGGTGAAGACCTCTACGACGTCGATACCGGAATGGGAATGTGAAATAGGAAGTATCAATTTTTAGGGCTATACGACGACTGTCAAGTGTGTGGCATTTCTGCCGAGAGGTTGACCCTCGCCCAGAGAGACGAGAAAGCGTCTGGAATAAGACAGCTGACGACGTCCAGTGGTATCAATGATATAATAGATGGCGATAATAATGTATACACCCAGCGCATCCATATTTTTTTGAAGGGCAGATAGGTATAGGATGCTGAATAGGCAACGAAAAAACGGATTAGTGGTAAAACAGACGGTCAGAATCTCGGTATAAAAGGCTAGCCAAGCAGATACTGAAGCAATTTTGGACATTCAATAAAACCGATCTGGTTAATGATCATTAGTCAATGTGGCCGGCGTGCAAAGGGCGTGGCAAAGTAGACCGGCAGCCTTTTTTGGGCAGTCTGGGACGAAAAAAAATAGTCAGTTATCCAGGCACACTCTTAATGTTAAACCTAACTCAACCTTGAATAGGCTGTCCTCATATAGCCAACCAAGGCTATTACGCCCTGGGTGCCCGTGATGTCCATTGTTCTTGCCCATAACCTTGATAGGCTCCATAACGCGTATAGTATGCCCCATTAAAAAATTCAGGCGTAGCCATAGATATTACCATAAAATTTACGTGACTCAAGCCATATGCCCCATTTGCTTCTGATAGAGATCAAAAAAAGTCTGAGTGGTGTTGCATAAATTGGAAACAGCGGCATAGACTGTTTTTTGTATAGTCTAGGCCAATAGCTAACAAAAAATAGGTGTATGCCTGGTAGATTAATATCAGCGACAGGATTAACATAACAAAATGTCAACTAGGTTACAACCATTTTAGAATCAGAGTTGCATCTAGTTATATCAGAATATAATCATCAGGCCATCCCGTCCAAATCTATTTAGACTACCTCAGGTAACTGTTTACAAGATAAAATCCGGCAAGCTCAGAAAAAAAACGATAAGGCCCAGCAGTACGATGTTGAAGTAGTTTGAATTTTATATCTATAAAAATATAAAACCTATAGGCAACTAGCAACCAGCTCTAACCCAGCCTGCAAAGACGATCACAAACCTAGCCAGAAAAGAAATAGACAGCTAGGAACTACTACACCAATAGGCAGGCCAAGATGGGCTATGCTTATACCTGGCTAAGAAGCAGCGCAAAAAGAATCGCGTGTTATGTAGTTTTAATCTCTTATATGGCCGGCCCCATTCATCGTACAATAGACTTTAGGCCGGAACGGGCAATAATAATCAGACATCCGAGGTAAACTAGATATTATTGCTCAGGCTATTGTTTCAGGCTGACTACATGAATTTTGCTTCAGTGGTCAAGCAGCTCGGACACTACGAAGAGACAGAATCCGCGGGCAGCCTGTTAGAAGCTAGACAATTCATCCATAAGACAATCAAGATCAGCAAGACTATAAGCGTTAAGGTATTAGCCTATGACTTGTCATAGCAGAGGCGCTTTGCTATTAGTGAAAGGTTTAGAAGACTTAAAGCTTGGTGTCCAATGGATTAATAAACGATCCAACGCAGAAACGGAATAGCACGCAGTACTGTTACAAGGATAAAGGAGCCCAGGTAGACTAAAAATATGCTCGCCGCAAGGCCCAAGGCCGGCATAGGCAGCTGTTGGGCTAAATTGGCCACACCCAGGCCACCAGCTTGCCACAGGTCACGCACGAGTATGTGGCAAAGGTAGATACCATATGTAGCGCCGCTGATCCGGGCTAGACAATCGGCATAATGAGCTAGCCGCTCCCAAGAAAAAGACTCTAGCAGCAGGAATAGAGCCACGGCCTGTGCTACTACGCCTGGAGACTCGTATTGCATGAACAAATATGGCTCGGCTGAGTTGATCAGTTTGAGACGCCAAGTACCCCAGGCGATGGCGCCCGAGCAGAGCAGGTACACCCAAATCAAGAGCCACTGTTTCCACCGCCCTTTTACCTGCACCCGGGATAGAACCATCCCCAGCACAAAAAAAGCCACGTACTGTGTAAATATAGTGTTCATTAGCAAATAGTGGAAATCAAAAAAATATACAAGAATAGGTGTGATAGATTCAAAAAAGAAAAATAGACCAAAAAATATAGCCAGCATGGCTCGCGGCGCGGTGTAGAATATAGCAAAAAGGAAGGGTACGGCCAGATACACTTGAATGAGCATATAGGAGAACCAAAAATGCCCTACTAGTTCGCAACTGGCGATTTTTTTGAGGAATTTCTCGATACCAAACGGATATTCACCGAAGAATATCTTGCGCACAAAATAGTAGATAAAACTCCAAGAGAGGAGAGGAATAACCAGTTTTGGTAGTCGCTTAACATAGAAGTTGCCGACCGACCCTATACGGCCGGGGGTCATAAGCATAGCTCCACTGCACATGATAAAAATCGGCACGGCGAAACGTGAAAGCGAGCTGGCCATGTTTCCAGTCCACCAAGCCGACAATAGCCCTGGCAGCTGCTCCATAAGTTCATGGGAGACATGGATAGTACACACCGCAAAAATGGCGATGATATTAATAATATTGATGTATATAATATGCTTACGCATAGTTGATAATTTAATAAGTTCACGAAAATCTGATGTTGGTGTAAGTAACGGAGCTTGCCGCTAGTAGCTTGAACGTAGAACAGATGATGACCTACTGTCGGCCTTGCCTTGGCAAGAACCATTGTTATTGAGATATGATGTATAGGCGATCAGGTGTTTATTGTTGTCTAGGCTATACATATCCGTCTGCACACAAGAACGGACGGCGTATAGTCGTTATTAAATTAGTATTAACAAAAAAATATTTCTCAAATAGTCAGAATTATCCTAGATGATGGACATTTTTTTTGACACGTATAGCATCCATATAGTTATGGCCAGTCTACATTCGTCGTATTTAGGTTAGCTGTGACCATTGTACTATTTTAGCAATCTAGCCGTACAAAAAAATAAATTATTTATCTTTTTTTCATTTTATATATTTTTATCTTTTCTAGCCATAATTACCATCTGTTAACCTGGAATGATAGAGTTTTTTAATGGTGGAATATAAAGATAGGTTTAAAGTCAAAGGTTAGACCTAGGATAGTGGCAATGGCGAAGGCGTAAGAGGTAATTTTATGGGAAAGACAACTTTATGACGCTTGTAGTATAAGGGTTAAATGAGGCTAAATACTTATAGGGCGTTGCTGGACAAAATATGATAAAGTCCTTTTAGTAAAATGGACCATGGATATGTTGGATATGACCAGGCGCTCATGGTTATACGCAAGCCGATTATGTTATAGTGTACGTTAACCAAAACGAGACATGCCAGATAATAATATCAACAAAGCTAAGTGACCATCACTGAGTATTTTTTTAATAAAATTGTGAATCTCGTCAGCAGTTATGATATTGAAGTCGGGCTTAACGCTGGGAAGGGAGATTATGTAAGTGATTGGGGAGGGATTTTAATAGGCAGTATACCTAGTATTAAAATAGCACACAAGGTCAGTTATAAAGCACGTGTGGTCAAAGCGCAGTATTTAGTGATAATAAGCAGGGAATAACAATGCTGACGTACACCGAGGAGCTAATATTATTTTGGGAAGACAGCCTTGTCTACAAAAAAATAATTGCCACAAAAAAAAGAATATTAGCCAAGCATCGCCTACAAGATCGGACTTCAGCGTCTGAGCCGGCATCTTTTGACGCTGCACATTTTGGTCAGCTAATGAGCGATGGGTGTCCACGATATACTCGTGCACACGTAGTCGTCAGTTCTTGACTAGGTCTCCGGTTAATTTCAGGACTTTTGTGTCAGGTAAAAGAGCACACAACTGACGTATTTATAGATTATTTAAGATATTGGGTGTCACTAGAATTGATTCAGTATAGCAGGTCGAGACGCAAAAAAAGTGGATTAGCTCGCAAACCAAGATATAAAAATGACATAAGATGTGCTGCTCCACACAAATCACCAAGAGCTTACTTCATTTTTTTTATTGACGTATCATATTTAAAAATCAACATATCTAGCTTATGTTCAGGTTAAATCACGGACCCAGGCCGCCAGAGGTTCCTCAATAAGGGCGCGAATAGCAGCTAATCGTTCAGGACTCTCAGCCTCGAAACGTAGTACAAGTACGGGCTGAGTATTGGACGCACGCACCAGTCCCCAGCCGTCATCAAATACTATGCGCACGCCGTCTACATCGATAATCTGATAGTCGCGTTGGAAGACTTCTAAGACCTTAGCCACTACAAGGAACTTAACCTTTTCGGGGCAGTCTAAACGAATTTCTGGAGTTGCATAGGTGGTAGGCCAGTCAATCAGGCGTCTAGATAGAGGCAGAGCAGGATCAGCGCCGAGGAGCTCCACCAAACGCAAGGCAGCGTAAATGCCATCATCGTAGCCGTAGTATCGGTCGGCAAAAAACATATGGCCGCTCATTTCTCCAGCCAGCTTGGCACCAGTTTTGATGATTTGAGTCTTCATGACCGAGTGACCGGTGACGCCCATAATAGAGATACCGCCGTGGGCCTCGATATCTCGATAAAGCAGATGGGAACACTTTACCTCGCCGATGACCGTGGCCTGGGGCAACCGGTTGAGGATATCGCGGGCATATATGGCTAGGAGTTGGTCGCCGTATATGAGCCGACCGGTCTCATCCACTACGCCCAGACGATCACCGTCTCCATCCAGGCCTAATCCTACATCGGCGCCGGTGGCGAGGACTGCAGCTTTAAGGGCGATAATATTTTTTTCTACTACTGGATCAGGGTGGTGGTTAGGGAAATCTCCATCGGGCTCGCAAAAAAGTGGAACGACCTCGGCACCTATACGGCGTAGAAGTTCGACACAAACCAGACCAGCAGACCCGTTGCCACCATCCACCACTACCTTCACTTTTCGGGCAAGAGGCCGGCACTGGGCCACAAGTTCTTCCAGATAAGCAGGCACAATGTCGTGGTTACAAATAAGGCCCCGGCCAGCAGGAAAACTGTTGGCAGCCATGCAGTCATGGACAGTCTGAATTTGGTCTGCATACAGGGTAGTATTTCCAGCCCAAATTTTAAATCCGTTGTATTCTGGCGGATTATGGCTGGCTGTGATCATAACTCCGGCCGGCCGCTGCAAATGCTTGGTTGCGTAGTAAAAGATCGGGGTGGCCACCATGCCTAATTGAATCACGTCCATACCCGTAGCAGCCAGGCTGGCAATGATCCTGTTGGCGTAAACCGGGGAGGAATGGCGACAATCATGGCCGACGACCGCAGTAGCTAACCCGTGTCGCAAAAAATAGGTCCCCAGAGCTTGGCCCAAAACTACGACCCATTCCTCATCGAAATCTACGTCCACTACACCGCGGATATCGTAGGCCCGGAATACCTCACGCATGATTTTTCGCACAAAAGCCTCCTATATATCACTATCCTAACCAGATTTTTTTACAGCATGAGGCGGAACAAGACAAGAGCATCAGTAACCAGGTAAAAATGCCGATATAGATGATTTAAGGACAGCTTGACCTCCTCTGACATTTTGTCTATATTCATCGTATTATGAACTGGGATTGGGATCGTCTTCAAGAACGACGGCAACGGCAGGGTGGTCTTGAATCGTCACGGCCGGACTTTGAAAAGCTCAGCAAGAGCTTTCGGCGCTTTTTTACAGGTGGCAATATTTCTATGATCACCATATTTATCGCTCTGTTTGTCCTATGGCTGCTAGCTGGTATTTATATCGTGGATCCGGCCGAGGTAGGCGTAGTTCTACGTTTCGGCGCCTTTCATCGCATTACCGATCCCGGGCCGCATTACCATTGGCCCTACCCCATAGAACAGGCTCTTACCCCTAACGTCACTCAAATCCGGCGAGTAGAGGTTGGATTCCGCAGCATAGAAACCGATCGAGAATTCCTTCAGGGCCAGCTACGACTAGTACCTGAGGAATCCTTCATGTTAACCGGAGATGAAAATATCGTAGATGTACAGTTTATTGTTCAATATCAAATCAAAGATCCCAAAGATTACCTCTTTAATGTGGCTGATCCAGCGGCCACTCTCAAAAACGCGGCTGAAGCAGCCATGCGCGAGGTCATCGGATATAACGATATTGACTCAGCACTGACTGTAGGCAAACTAGAAATTCAAAATCAGACTCAAAGACTCCTTCAACAAATCCTCAACCATTACGGCACAGGCTTACGTGTGGTGGCCGTACAACTCCAGGACGTACACCCGCCCAAGGAAGTAGTAGACGCATTTAAAGATGTTGCTAATGCCCGCGAGGATAAAAGCCGTTTCAATAATGAGGCCGACGCCTATCGCAATGATCTTATTCCACGCACTCGTGGTCAGGCTGTCCAACTCATTAATCAAGCTACTGCTTACCGTGAAAGCGTGCTCCGCAAAGCTCAGGGCGAAAGTGCTCGTTTTCTTTTGATACTGGACGAGTATAATAAAGCTAAGGATATTACCCGTGAGCGGCTTTATCTAGAAGCCATGGAACAGGTGCTGACCAGTTCCGGCGTAGAAAAAATAATTCTCTCGGATAAGGCGTTAGAGAAGGCTGTACCCCACTTACTCCTAGAACGTTTTTTCCAAGCCGACAAAGGTAAGGCTCCCGAACGTAAGGAAGAAGAGGTAAGGCCATGACGAAAAAATCTTTGCTTATGGGCATCGTCTGTTTCGTGTTCCTGGTAGTCATTTTTCAATCAGTGTATATTATAACTCAGACTCAGGCCGCTATTCTCCTGCAGCTAGGCATGCCTATTGGTCATGTTAAGGGACCTGGCTTACATTACAAACTGCCTTTCATCCAGAATGTTGTAGTTTTTGATATTCGACTCCTAGAATACAGCGCTAAATCAGCCGAAATCTTGACTAGTGACAAGAAAACCTTGGTAGTAGACAACTACTCAAAATGGCGCATTAAGAATCCCCTGGATTTTTATTGCAATGTGCGCTCTTATCCGGCTGCTCAGGCCCGACTAGACGACATTATATACGCCCAGCTGCGCGTAGCCTTGGGCCGTTATACCCTTACAGAGATCGTCTCTAGTAAGCGGCCCGAAATCATGGCCGAGGTGACGGCCAAATCATCACAGTTGGTGGCCGAATACGGCATTGAAGTCATAGATGTACGCATCAAACGTACTGACCTACCCACGGAGAATGAAAAAGCTATCTATAACCGTATGCGTTCCGAGCGCGAACGACAGGCCAAACAATATCGCTCTGAAGGCCAAGAAGAAGCAGCTAGGATCAAATCCGAGGCCGATCGGGATAAGACAATAATTTTAGCCGAGGCCCAGCGTGAAGCCGAGTCCTTACGAGGCCAAGGCGACGCTGAGGCTGCAGCAGTATATACCAAGGCTCTATCACAATCGCCTGAATTATATAGTTTTAAACGCCGGCTTGATGCTTATATCCAAAGTCTACGTGAAAATACTAAGCTTATCCTCACCCTGGACAGCCGATTCTTACAACAATTACGGTAGTTACTCTATGCTACGTTAGCCATATCCAAAAATATCATGTAATAAAAAGTATTGTGGTCTGTTTAATCTGGCGTTTACGTACTTTTAAAATACTAAATGGTCTTTCAAGAATAATATTTGCATATATTGACATCCTGATGATATTGAATGCATATTATTCTTATTCAAGTGAAAAAAATATCTAAAACTAGATTCGAGATAAAAAATTAAGTTTTTTCCGCTAATAAAAAGAAATAAAGAATGCTATGCCGTTTAGCTATGTTATATATCATAGTGCAGCTGTGTCTAACAACTTTGGCTGGAGTGACAAAATAATAGTTTAGTCAAATATTGTAAGACATAGTAAAAACAGTTTTTCATGATGTGCCGTCTAGGTATACGCCTGCACGATAAGCTAAGCAGCATTATAAGGCAAGGAGAAATAACTATGTTCGATGAAGTTTTCGATCGAATTAAGTTGGCTATTGGTACCCGTACTCAGGTAGAATTAGCTGAAGCCCTGGACATCCGACAGTCTAGCATCTCCGATGCTAAACGTCGAAATTCTATTCCCTCAGAATGGTACATTAAGTTATTCAAGAAATATGGCCTAAACCCAGACTGGTTAGAGGCTGGTATCGGTCCCTGGTATCTGAAGAATGAAGATGGCGATTACGTAGCCACTATCGGCCCAATGCAAGACAGTATGCGTGCAATTGACGAGGCTGATATCAGTCTCGATAACAAAGGGACAGTGGTCACAGTTTATTCCATGCATTGTGACGTCGAAAACGGTACATGGAACCCGCGTCCTTCAGGCAAAATTAATATCCCGCAATCTTATGTCTTGCCTTCAATAAAGGTTCTACGTATGGCCGGTACTAGTATGAACCCAATTATCCACAAAAATGCATTTGTTGGCGTGGATACGGACAAGAAGGATATTATATCTGGTGAATTATACGCTGTCTACGTCCCAAATGAAGGCTTAACCATCAAGCGCGTCTTTCTCGATGTCGACAGCGGCCGCTATGTGTTACGTTGTGAGAACAAAAATTATCCTGAGCATTACCTGTCCGTAAGTAGACAGAATGAACGTACCTTGGGCTGTACGGTTTGGGTATTACAGAAGATCTAACCATCCCGCGTTCTGACTCTCGGTGGGTCCTATCTACAACTTGTATCGTGATCATTAATATAACTGACAGTTTATCTGATAAGAACTAATTTTAACTAAATATATCACCAACCTACTCACCTCTTATTCACGATACTTCCAAAGGCGTTTCTAACAGTCCTATTTTTTGACCAAATCGTTTTGCGGTGTAAGCTAGATTGCTCCTAGCCACAGTCAGGCCATATAAGCCGCAGTCTTATTTCGCTATCTTCTATTCTAAACGTAGTTGAAAACGACCATCTGTAAGCGTTGTAGATTGGACTTTCTATCGGTCAAAGCTAGGTAAATATCATGGCACTCTCGATGGAAATCAAGTCCAAGCTAGGAAACCGTTGTTTTAGGTATATTTTTTTGCTTTAGGATAGTTATAGCATCTAGACATATGCTGACCTTTCAATGGCGTGCACTTTGCTTTTTTTGTCTATGCCAAGGATATTCAAATCTGGTTTTGCCTTGCGGCTGCTAACAGAATGGTAAACTTTTATACCTATTTTCTGGTCTTAGCTAGGTTTAAGGTTATTTTGGTAAGATAAGCAGTTGATCAGCTGCGGAACCATTTTTTTAGACTAGCATTCCTTGCAAAGCCGGGATGCTTCCGGTATATTTTTTTGTCAATAATATGAGTAGTTCTCTCGGTTTCGTTGTCGTGTTCCTGAAGGAGATATTCGTGCGTGTCATTACTACTGAATTGCCCGGGGTGTATCTCATAGAGCCCACGGTCTTCAATGATGTCCGGGGTTTTTTTATCGAAAGCTACAACAGTGCCGCCTTGGCTGAGCAGGGCATCCACTACAAATTTATCCAAGACAACCATGCTAAGTCTGACCCAGTAGGCGTATTGCGTGGGCTGCATTTCCAACTACCACCTAAGGCCCAGGCTAAACTCGTACGCGTAACAGCTGGAGCGGTGTACGACGTCATCGTAGACTTGCGGGTAGGCTCTCCTACCTTCAGGCGCTGGTCAAGCTTCAAACTCACCTCGGATAATTTTCGACAGCTCCTGATACCCAAGGGTTTTGCTCATGGTTACATGACTCTGGCCGAACACACTGAATTCCTCTATAAGGTGGACGAATACTATGACCCAAAAAATGATGCAGGCATTATATGGAATGATTTTGATCTGAACATAGATTGGCCTATAACCAAACCAGTCCTTTCTATCAAGGACCAAGCATTGCCTCATCTTCGTAATTTTCAATCACCATTTGTGTTCAAAGGCTAGTTGCAGTCCAATTACTCAGGCTGGAGACGAAAAATGGAAGAAAACTCCTCAAGCAGCACTTCGTTGGCTGGGCGGTGCTATGCGTTTATTCTGGCAGGCGGATCGGGGACGAGACTATGGCCACTGTCCCGAATGTTTTCGCCCAAACAACTCCTGGCTCTTCAAGGTGAGCGGAGTCTCCTGCAAGAAACGGCTGGCCGAATTCTAGAGGTGTTACCTCCAGAGCGCATTCAGACTGTGACCAACGAAGAGCACGTCTTTGAGGTGCGAAAACAATTGGCAGTCGTGGATCCGCTCCTAGCCGACCAAGTGCTCGCCGAACCCTTGGGCCGCAACACTCTGCCGGCTATTCTTTTGGGCCTAGATATTGTGATCCGTCAAGATCCAGATGCCCTGGTAGCGGTTTTCCCATCGGACCACGTCATTCAGCAGCCAACAGCCTTTGCTACCGCTATTGGCCGGGCCATAGAATTGGCTGCTATTGGCTGGTTCGTAACCGTCGGTATTGTTCCTTCTCAGCCCGAAACAGGGTACGGATACATCCACCGGGGTGCTGATCTTGGGAACTTGGCCTTCGAAGTGGTTAACTTCGTGGAAAAACCAGATCAAACTAGAGCTGAATTTTTTTTGGCCAGCGGGGAATATTATTGGAATAGCGGCATTTTTGTTTTTCCGATGACCCATTTTCTGAAAGAGGTAGAGCGGCTTCAGCCAGATATATTTGCCTGGTGGTGCGGCCGTATTAATAGTCAGCTCATCGCGGGTTACAGCGATCTACCAGAAGTGTCCATAGATTACGGCATCATAGAACACATGGAGCATATTGCGGTAGTGACCGCAGATCTAGGCTGGGATGACCTGGGCAGCTGGAAGTCGGTTTACCGTTTGGGTGCCCATGATGGACATGATTGTGTGATACAAGGAGACGTGCTGGCCTTGAATTGTTCAGATAGCCTGCTTCTCTCACATGGCGGTAAACTAGCAGCCGTAGGGCTTACGGGGATTATAGCGGTACAGACTCGGGACGCTATCCTAGTTTGCTCTATGGACCATGTGCAGCAGGTCAAAGATGTAGTTGAGCAGCTTAAACGCGAGGGCTCATCTCTAATTGCCACCCACGTCACAGTACATAGGCCCTGGGGTAACTATACTGTGCTCGAAAAAAGGCCGTACTGCAAAATTAAACACATCGTAGTACTTCCCGGTGCCAAGCTCTCCTTGCAGATGCATTATCATCGCAGCGAGCATTGGGTGATTATCACGGGTACGGCTCTAGTAAAGGTGAATAAGGAGGAAAAATTATTATCAGAAAACCAGAGTGTGTACATTCCTAAGGCCATAGTGCACCGGATTTCTAATTTGGGCAAGGTGCCGTTGGAGATCATCGAAATACAGAATGGGCCATATCTGGAAGAGGACGATATCGTGCGCTTTGATGATATGTACGGCCGTTGCAACGATTAAGGCGCAGCTTCAAAGGCAGGGTTGGACGGACCGTTACCTCGGAAGACAAGGCACAAAGCCACACCATCGGCTGTAATGCGGTCCACTAGGTCTGGTTGAGCCAGTAAGACGGGCACGAAGTGTGGAGCGTCGCGCAGTAACCAAAGATGATAGTCTTGTGGTGCATCATCTGCGATAAAGTGTAAGGCTTCAGGATAACGAGCCGCATATTGGGCCACAATATGAGACCCATTGGTGGCACCTATGCGTAGAGGTCGCCCCATTCGGATAGCCTCTACCCTCAACCGGTCCACGGCCTGCTTATAGCTATTGCCCCAATAGTCCATCTCATAGCGCAGGAAAGCTCCGCGAGTGCCGCCTATCAGCTCATTAAAGTAGACGGTTTGGTTAGGGTGCTCGCGAAGCATAAATTCTATGGGATGGATTAAACATATGGCCAGTAATGCTGCTACTAGCCCACGACCCAGAGGCAGGTCACTATTGGCTATCTTAAGATGATTGCTGGTGCGGATCAAGTAGAACCAAGCTGCGGCTGCTAGTACAGTCATGGGAGTAGCGATAAATAGCAAATGTCTAAGACCATCATACAGAATGGGCCGGATGCTCATGGCTATGGCAAGAGGTAGGAACACCGAAGCCAAAAGCAGCCCCGTAAGTATACGGCCGTCGGGCCGCCCTTTAATTGGCCTGAGTTTAGGCCGCCAGATTTCTACTCTACGAATGAATAACAGCAATGCCAAACCAAAACCAACTAACTGAGGCAGAGGCATGCCGATGGCATACCAAGTCAGAATGTAGTGCCGAGGCACATCCACGTCCTGCAGCCACTTCCCATTAAAGAGCAATGTCCCGTGCCATTGATGGAAGTGGGCTATTTCTTTAAGGGCTAAAAAAGGCCGAGACAGAGGCGAGGCCAAGGCCCAAGGCCAGAATAATGTACCCAGCACCATAGCTATTAGCACGCCGAAACCGAAGGCTGAGGCTAGAGTTAACCAGGCCGGCCAGTTGCTGTAACCAAGTGTGTTTCGGCAATATTTATCTTTCCAGACCAAAGCCAGAAGCAGCAAGCCAGTTAGCCCGAAGAGGAATACTACTCCCATCCGAATATTCATAGTTACAGCCAAGGCTGATAGTACCCCAGCCAAGACTTTATAGGTAAAATAAGGATAGCGCCGCCGTACGAATGTTAAGGCATAGAGACTGGCTACATAGCCTGTAGCAAATGGTAAATCTTTGGAATTATTCATACAATCTGCAACAAACCGGGGTGCTGTGATTAGGAGAAGCACAGCTATAAGTCCGACTCCTGGGCCATAAAGCCGCCGACCGAGGAGTCCAGTGAAACAAAAAGCCAGCCAGCCGAATATACTATTGCACAAATGTCGGGCGTCATATTCGTCTAAAAAAGGGAGTAACTTGCTCATCAGAACGTTACAGAACTCGAAGAAGCCACCGTAGAGATAAAGATTAGAGTAATGGCGGGCTACAGTATTCTGAAATCCAGAGGTATAAAAATTAAAGATGTGTTTGCCATATTCTTGCTGTATTTGATCGTCCCAGGTAATACCGAAGTCGAAAGATAAGGCAATGAACAACGGTAAGAGTAGGAGAAGCAGACACCAGAAAGTAACTTCGGCCGAGGGAAGCCATTGGTGGCAGGCGAGAGGGAGAGAAAAAAAAGAGCGGCGGCGGGCAGTCATGGTCGCGGCCCCCAAAAGGCTTCAACCTCGGTTCGTCGTTGTAACAATCTGCGTGTAACTGTCGGATGGAGGAAGGAGGCAAAATCTTGACCGGTACGCCAGGCCTCGCGTACCTTAGAGGAGCTACAGTTTAAGCTGGCTAAGGGTAAAAACAGAAGTTCAGCTGCCGGCAATTCTTCAGTAGGAGGAAGATACCAGCCGCAGGAGTTAAATGGCGACATTGGTGGCGAGGTTAAGGACAGAGGAACGGCCTTGGGCCAGCAGGCGGCCACGAAAGCGGCTATATGCCAGGCCCCTATGTCCTGCCGCGATACGGCCACAAAAGTGGCTAGGCGCGGCAGGATCAGGCCTGAACGCCACTGAGTCAAGGTGAATAAGTCCGAAGCACCGAGAAAGAAGAAGAGCGCGGCCTTAGGCTCGGCCGCCCGGTATGATGTGAGGGTATCAATAGTGTAAGAGGGGCCAGGGCGGCTACCTTCTAGGTCATTTACACAGATACGGCGATCGGACTTGTCGAAATCTGCCACGGCCAAGGCTACTAACTCCAGGCGTAAGGAAAAAGGCAAGAGTTCGGCTTTAGACTTATGCGGAGGTAGACCGCAAGGCACCAAGTCCAAACGGTCTATTGCCAAGGCCGCAGTCATGGCCAGCTGAATATGGCCGCAGTGTATCGGGTTAAAAGAACCGCCCAACAAACCGATGCTCGGCCCCTTCAGGTCAGGTATGGATAAGGCCAGTTCGGATTGATCCGATGGGGTGGGCAAGTGGGAGATCATATTTGTAGCAGTAGGTTTAGCTATACCTATTAAGAACCGTAAGTATGCGGTTTAGGAATATTGATTCAATTTTGGCTTTTAAACCCTATAGTTCACCGTAGTGGTTGAGATATGAGGATGTGCATTACCTCCACTTCAGTCGCGGCTTAGCTATTCATAGCCTTCACCGTCATCAGGTCCAAGTATTGCTCCTCAGCCGATGGAAGGACGTGGGCCACGTCGACCCAAGGCATGTTGTACATGCTATACGCTGGATCTTGTCGTTGGAAGTAGCAAGATATTTTTTTCAGTAAGCAGTCCTACCGCGGCCAGGGTATGACCAAGGCAGTTCATTACATAAAGAATAAGCCCGCATTGTCGACTTTAAAACAAGGGGACGACCAACTATCTATCGACAGCATGCCTGTCTGGCTAACTCATATGCGCGTAATGATGCCTCTTGGAGTAGTAAGGCAAAGATGGGACGATTCAGATTGTATAAAGTAAAAAAAACACATCTATGGCCGATTGTGATGGCGGTGGATATGGATAACCCATTAAGATGTTAAAGGGCCAAAAAGTGTTAGACAAGTTACCAAGGGCTACGACGGACGTCAATCTGACAAACTAAATGTGGATTACTCTTATTTGATATTTATAGTATTTGACATTTCTATCGCAGGAGTATATAATATTATTTAGATGGTTAAAATATTTTTTCCTTATAAAACCTCACTGAAGCCTGTGGTTCAGTTCCTCATTCGGTACACAAAGGCTATCAGTATCAGCCTAGGTATTCTATTGTTCTTATTACTGATTTTTAAATTGTACGAAAATTCTAGTCAGAAAGATACCCTTCGGGTGGCTAACGAACTGAACCTGCTACTGGCTAAACACCAAGGAATCGAGCGCCTGACGGCGCTTAAGAACTATCTGTCCAAGATGCAAAAACAGCTGTGTACTACAGTGCGACTGGAGCTGGTCCGGGCTGCTGTTGAGCAAAAAGACTGGCCTTTAGCCGTCGCCACTTGGAAAGAGCTAATAGCCCGCAATGATCCAACCCTGGCAGCCCTAGCTGCCATAGGCCAGGCTCAGGCTCAGCTTGCCGCTGGTCAAACCAAAGAAGCCATGGCCGCACTGGATGCCGTCCAAGCCGCTGCGCCTAAGTCCTTTGAACGAGTTATAGGCCAAATGCTTGCCCAGGCGGCTGAGATCAGCCAAAATTATGTCCGAGCTATAGCTATATATCAAGGTCTGCTTCAAAATACAGATGATCGGACTAAAATTTTTCTAGAAGACAAGCTTGCTAGACTATCTAGAAAAAACGGACAGTAAAAGCTAGCCAACTAGTGAAATTGCTAGTACAATCGGATTCGTGCGCCATTCTCTAAAATCAGACAAAAAAATGCAGGTTAATAGGCTATGGCGCGCCCGAGAGGATTTGAACCTCTGACCTACGGATTCGTAGTCCGGCGCTCTATCCACTGAGCTACGGGCGCATATATGAGGCATGTAATATTTATCAAGCATCTTTTATGATGTCGTCAAGAGTTTTTTTATTTTTTTTCCAGTCATTCTTGCCAAAAAAAGTTCCTGATTTATTTTTTTGTTTCTCGAATTTATTTTTACTTTCTCGCTTTAGAAATAGGATAAGATACTAATTATTTATATAACCCGAATTGTCACCAAAGGATTTTTCCATATGTCTGCCATAACCCTTGATGAAAAAGTTGACCAAGCCATATCTCGCATTGAAATAGTGCTTACGGCATGCCAAGACAGACCCGTGGCTGTAGCCTGGACCGGTGGCAAAGACTCCACCGTCGCCCTACACATCTTGCAGCAAGTTTTAGCTCGGCGGAACCATTCTGAGACTGCACCAATTTTAGCTTTACATATTGATACCGGCCACAAATTTTCAGAAATTCTTATTTTTCGTGATGTTCTTGCCGCAGCCTGGAATTTAGATCTGCGTATCTTACGACCTACTGTAGAAACTAGCTGTTTCTCACCCGATATTGATACCCTGGCTTGCTGCGCTGCCCTCAAGATCGCTCCGCTCAAGGCCGCTATAACCGAACTAGGTATTGCCGGACTTATAACAGGCTTACGCGCTGACGAACACCTAAGCCGCGCCAATCGCTCCTGGCATGAACCCCATATTGAACCACTTCACCTACGTTGCCACCCCATTTTAGACTTTACCGAGATGGACGTCTGGGCCTACACATTTGATAAGGGGCTTCCATATTGCCCGCTCTACGACCAAGGCTACCGCTCTCTAGGTTGCCAACCTTGCACTGCTCCTCCAAGTCAAAATTGGAAAAATGAACGAGACGGGAGGGCACCAAAAAAAGAAAAAATGCTTTCCCTTCTTTACAGCCTCGGTTATTTTTAGTCATAACTTTTTTGGTTAAGGACTACAGCTATCTACTTTCATTATCTTAATATTAAATATATTTATTTCTATTTATTAAAATCCAGTAAAAAAAATATATTTATCACTGTATCTCTTTACGTAAACTAGTGATGATGATATTTTGAATTATCGTTACGGCCTATATACCTTATTATGACGGTCGTGTAATCTTTTTTTTGTATCTTTAAAAAAAGGAGTGTACATGTTGAGCAAGGAGATGCACGAAGACTTAAACGAACAGATGAAATTTGAATTATATTCTGGTTACCTTTATTTAGCCATGTCTGCCTGGTTCGCCGACTTAAGTCTGGCTGGTTTCGCCAAATGGATGCGTATCCAGGCCCAAGAGGAGCTGGCTCACGCCATGCATTTTTATGATTATATCGTAGCTCGGGGTGGCAAAGTGCTGCTTCAGGCTATCGATGCCCCACCAGTGGAGTGGAAATCACCCCTGCATGCCTTCCAGGCAACGCTAGGGCACGAGCAGCAGGTCACTACTCGTATCCATACTCTCATGGACAAGGCCTTCATAGAAAAAGACCATCCCACTGTGGCTATGCTCCAATGGTTCGTCAACGAGCAAATAGAGGAAGAGGAGAGCGCAAACGAGGTGCTCAATAAGCTCAAGTTGGTGGGCAATACTGGTGAATGCTTACTTTTCCTGGACAAGGAGTTGGGTTTGCGAACGCTCACACAAACTGCCGCATAGTATGTTATCCCAAATTGTCCCATGTCCCATAATGTAAATTATGTTAACTTTAGGATAATTTATAAAATATGATGAAAGACGCACAACTAAACTCTATAAAGCTCCTACGTCTGAACAAATTCCTTGCTAAAGCCGGTGTCTGTTCTCGTCGAGCTGCTGACGACGCCATAGCACACGGTCGAGTTACGATTAATGGCACCTTGGTCAGCCTGGGTGCCACTGTTGATTCCCTTATAGATCGCGTAACCATAGATGGCAAACCAGTTAATTCACCCAGACCGTCTGCCGAACATGTTTATTTAGCCTTGTATAAGCCTCCTAAGGTTATAACTACGGTTAGCGATCCCCAGAGACGTACCACGGTCCTAGATCTACTGCCATCGGAGCTACGACGCAGCCGCCCATTTCCTGTTGGCCGTCTGGACTTCCTATCTGAAGGTCTCCTTCTGCTCACCACTGACGGCGATATGGCTATGCGCTTGAGTCATCCGCGTTGGCATCTGCCCAAGTGCTATCATGTCTGGATCAAGGGGCCCGTGCCAGCCGACCATCTCTCAGCTATATCTGCAGGTATGGTTTTAGCCGAAGGCGACTGCCTCGCTCCGGTCCAAGCCCGAACTATAGCCGCTCCATTCCCTCTGTCGTTATCTAGACGCCCCATTCCCTCTGTCGTCACTTGTTTAGAGCTGACCCTTGTCCAGGGTGTCAATCGTCAAATTCGTCGTATGTGTCGTGACCTTTCTCTCCCTATTTTACGTCTTATAAGAGTGAGCCAAGGACCTATAAAACTCGGCAGCCTCTCCCCCTCTTGTGTCCACTCCCTTACACCGGTCCAGCTCACCGCTCTACGGGCCGCTGTAGGGCTGAGGCAAAACGATCAATATATATAAGCGCTCTATTGCTTTATTTCGGTCCGCATCCAATCTTATTCCTGTGCCAAGGCTGAGCCAGCTCAGTTCTTAGAAATATATTTACTTTTCTACCTAGTCAGCCAAAAATCACTGGCACTGACTGTACTTTGCCATATCAAACTGCGTCATCACCCAATGCCCCCCACCCTTACGATTCACTATATTAAAGGCCCAGGTAGATCATATAAGGCCTTTATTAGCTTCCTTATGCAAGGCCTAGATACCATTTGACAATATAGACATTATAATATAATATATACAAAGTTAATAGTTGTCTATTAAAAAACTATTGACTATGCCTAAAAAAATTATGAATAGGCCTGCGAGACACCATCGTCAAATACCTGGGTTCGGCGTTTTAAAAGGAAGGTGCTGTGCTAGTTATATAGCTCAAAATCCTTATACTAAATTTTGCATCATAGGTTTCGACAGTTTCAAAGAATTACCCGAGAACTGATCGAACGTAAGTGCCAAAAAATGTGCTGCGACAAAATAATGTTTGAGACGCAAATTATAGGGGTCCAGTCATATGTTAGTATCAAATTTTGGAGTCAGCCGGACAAACTGTATAATCATTAAAAATGTAACTTCCGCTGATCCTCATAGCGTCCCGCGTGTCTTGCCGACCTAAGGATAGGTTTGTTATCTTGTTCCCATGGGTTTGCCATATTTTCTCAGACCAAGTAAAGAAAGGCCAAGAAAACTGCGTTTTGCAGCAGTCTAGTGCGGCCGACCTCATCAATAAGGAGGAGCAGATGACCGCCTATATAGTATCCATGGAACAGATACCCGATCTTCTGGAAGCCTGGGCCATAACTCGAGAAGTCCTGGTGCCTATCGCTGAACCGAATGGTTTTTTTGACTTTATTCCATGGAGTAAAGGCATCGAGATTGCCTGGGATTATGATCTCGCCTATAATACCCTCAAACGGTATTTTTTACCACCTCGAGAAACCCTCTTACGCTTTAACCGCGCTATTTCACAAGCTGAGCCTATCTTTGAAAAAACGCCACGCCTATTGTTGGGTGTACATCCTTATGACTTGAAAGCCATAAATCAGTTGGACCAGCTTATGAAATTAGGCTTCAAAGACTCCCACTATCTAAAACGACGAGAACAGACCTTAGTTTTTGCCATGGAGCCACTCAAGATCGCGGATACCGCATTCTGGGCCAGCATGTATGCTAGCCAGGTAGACTTCGGATACGACCTTTATTGGACTAAGATTAGCCCTTCGACCTTCTACGTCAAGGTCGGTTCGCCTCAGGGCGAAGAATTGCTAATGGCCAGACAGCTCTTACCGATAGCCACTCTATCCGAACGCGAAGCTGTCCGACGAATACAGTTAAACATCAGGACCAAAGCCTTTAAACGCAGTTTAAAATTTCCATGGGAGCAAATCCCAAAACTTCTCGAACGCAGCTGGGACAACTCACTATGGCGTCACCGCTCCAAACACTGCCTATCTTGCGGTTCTTGTGTCACAGTCTGCCCCACTTGCTATTGTTTCGAAGTGCGTGACGAGATCGATCTAGACCTGCAAAGCGGAAAACGCTACCGCGAATGGCACGGATGCATGTTGCCCACCTTCCAGCTCGTAGCCGGTGACCATAGCTTTCAGCCTCTACCTATGGATCGCTATCGTCACCGTTACTTCCGTAAGGGCAAGTACATATATGACAAGATTGGCGAACTCGGCTGCGTAGGCTGCGGCCGTTGTGTGCGCGCCTGCACCGCCAATATCGCTAATCCTATGGAAGTATTTAATGAGCTCTGGGAGGTCTCACAATATGAGCCTAAATAATTTTTCTCCGTATATCCCTCGGCCAGCCACTATCATCAAGAAAGAACAACTTTCAGGGCTAGTTACCTTCTTCGAGTTCGAGTTAGACAACGGCCAGCCCATAATCCACAAACCAGGCCAGTTTATTATGCTCTCGATATATGGCATTGGGGAGGCCCCTTTTTCCATCTCTAGCGCCCCGCTATCCGACGAAGGACAAAGCCACTTCGAACTAGCCATTCGTAAGATTGGTACTGTGACCAATGCTATTTTTAATCTAGAACCTGGGCAGAAAGTTGGCATACGCGGCCCTTACGGCAGCCATTTTCCTATACGAGAATTCATGGGCAAGGATACGATATTAGTGGCTGGTGGTCTTGGATATATTCCCTTGCGCAGTCTACTATACTATCAGTTGCACCATCGCTGCGATTTCGGTCGCATTACCGTGCTCGTGGGCACACGTAACCCCCATGAGCGTATCTTCGTGGAACAATTAGATGAACTCCACCAACGCAACGATGTGAAAGTCATGGAGACCGTGGACGTACCAAATGCCTCCTGGAATGGGAATGTAGGCGTCATCACTGCACTACTGCCTAAGATAGAGATCTCTCCAGCCGAAACTTACGTAGCCATGGTGGGCCCGCCGATTATGTACAAATTTGTCATTAAAGCCTGCCAGGACCAAGGTATTCTCTCCAGTAATATTTATGTCTCCTTAGAGCGTAAGATGAAATGCGGGGTAGGCAAGTGTGGCCATTGTCAAATTAACGGCATCAACGCGTGCATCGAAGGCCCAGTATTCCTCTACAATAATATCAAGACCCTGCACGAGGCTCTGTAACGAGCGAGGAAACAATATGGCTGCCAAACCAAGAATTGCCTTCTTCGACTTCGCCGGCTGTGAAGGCGATCAGTTACAAATCGCCAACCTGGAGGAAGCAATTTTCGACTTATTCTCCCACGTAATAGTCGTAGCTTTCCGCGAAGTCATGACCGGCGATACCCCACCATACGACATCGCATTCGTCGAAGGCTCTATCACCCGTGCCTCGGATGAAACACGGCTCAAGGAGATCCGTCGGCAGTCCAAGCTACTGGTAGCCCTAGGTGCCTGCGCCACTATCGGTGGTATTAACTGTTTAAAAAACTTTCAGAACGAAGCGATCTATCGTGGGGTAGTCTATGATGATACCGCGCACTGGTATCCTACCTATGCAGCCCGACCAATCACTGCTGTAGTCCCAGTGGACATTGAAATCCACGGCTGCCCCATCGACCAGTCCGAATTCGTACGAATTACTAAAGAACTGCTTCTGGGCAAGACCCCCTATATACCTCGTCATCCAGTGTGCATAGAGTGCAAGCAGGTCGGAAATATCTGCCGTTACGATCTGGGTCAGCCGTGTCTTGGCATAATAACCCGAGCCGGCTGTGGCGCCTGTTGTGTTAGTGAAGGCGCTTTGTGTTGGGGATGCCGTGGCCTAGTACCTTGGGCCAACATTGACGCTGCGCGATATGTCATGGAAGAGCGCGCCGGTATACCACATAGTGACGTCCAGGATTTAATGCGCTTTTTCTTGGGCTACACCCGCGTCCCGCTTTAAATTTAGTCTAGATTGTCACCGACACTGAACGCAAGGATAGTCTGTATGAACACAAAAAAAAAGAAAGTGGCCAAAGAATCCCAAATTGAGCTTGTTGCTGTGGACCACAAGCCTGTGGCTGACCTAGCTAGTGTAACAGCATCGTCCCAGGCCGGCCCAAAAAACATCCATGTGCATCACATTACGCGCGTAGAAGGGCACGGCAATGTAGTGGTGGAAATTGATGAGCACGGCACGGTTAGCACCTGCCGTTGGGAAATATCTGAAGCACCACGCTTCTTCGAGGCTATGCTACTCGGTCGCTCCCATATGGATGTACATCAAATTGTCTCGCGTATTTGTGGTATCTGCTCAATCGGCCACCAGCTATCCTCTCTACAGGCTACTGAAGGGGCCATGGAAATCAAGGTCTCGGAACAGACCGTCCGCTTACGTAAGTTGGCCTTACACGCTGAAAACATGCAGAGCCATCTGCTCCATTTGGGCTATCTCGTCCTGCCGGATTTCTTGGGTGTACCATCGGTCCTCGCCTTGGTTAATACTCACCCAGCCCAGATTAAGAACCTGGTGAGTTTACACCGACTGGCCAACAATTTTTCTAAAATTATTTGTGGCCGTACAACGCACCCACAGCGACTTATACCCGGTGGCATGAGCAAGCTCCCCATGGCTGCTGAACTTAAGACCCTCAGACAGAGCCTTCACGACTCTATCCCTAACTTAACTTTGGTATCTGAGCTCTTCGCAGCACTTAAAGAAAAACTTCCAGATTTTAACCGAAAAACTGAGTATATAGCACTAGTCTCTACAGCCGAATATCCATTTTATTGGGGCGAAATTGGATCCAGCATGGATACACGTAAACCTACCAGCTTCTACAAGGACATGACTCGGGAGTATTGCGTTTCCCAGTCCACAGCAAAATGGACTCGCAATTCCGGTGAATCCTTCATGGTCGGAGCCCTGGCGCGTTTTAATCTCAACGCCCAATGGCTTCACCATTCGGCCCAGAAAATCGCCCAGGCCGTAGGTCTCCAGGCCCCCTGCTATAATCCTTACTACAACAACTTAGCACAACTCGTAGAGGTGTTTCATTCGGTAGAAGATTCAATTCTGCTCATTGACATATTATTGGACTGTGGACTCAAAGCAGAACCCACGCCTTACGTCATCACTCAAGCTGGTAAAGGTGTGGGCGCGGTAGAAGTTCCTCGTGGCATCCTCTATCATGCCTACGAGTACGATAAAAATGGTCGCATAGTACATGCCGACTGCGTTATTCCCACAAACCAAAATCATGCTAATATTCAAAATGATCTCAATGCCCTAGTACCTCTCATTAAAGATCGCAGCGAAGCCGAGATTGAGCTCATCACTAGTATGCTTGTACGTGCTTATGATCCATGTATCTCCTGTTCTACCCATGTCATCGATCTAACTAGAGATACGGATGGCAACAGGGGCGTGCGTTTCGTACGTAAAGGCTAGCAGGACTGAAATATTGATCACGTTGTTAATACAACTACCCCGACTGGCGACTGATGTAAGTTTTTTTTAGACATTACTCTAGCGTACCGTAGTACTCATAACACCATATGTTTAGAAATTATCAGGATAAAACAGTCAGAGCTGTCGCAACGCGAATATAATACGAAGATGATATGCCTTTATTTATCTTGGCCATAGCAATGCGAACACACTACGCAAGATTAAGGATGACAATAACAGTATCGTCAACAAAAAAATAATTCATATATTGTTTATATCAACCAAACCTTTAGTATATTATTAAAAATTTTGATATTATTCGCCTAAACTATAAGTATGGTCAGTCTACGTCATCTCGTCTTGTATCACTGTACCCAAATAAACTCTCAGCTCCTTCTTCATTTGCTGGTCTTTACGTTATTGCTCTTATCGACTAGCGGCTGCGCCTTGATAGGTCCAAATCCGATCGATAAATACAACTATAACAGCCGCAGAAGCATGGAGCCAGACTCCGTAGGAATCAGGCGTATAGTACAGGTGGCTAAACGCTATGTAGGTGTTCCATATCAAGCCGGAGGAGAGAGCACTCAAGGCATTGACTGCTCGGGCTTGACTCGAGTTGTATATAGGGAAGCTCTAGGTCTAGAGTTGCCGCACAAAAGCAGTGAACAAGCCAGTCGAGGCACAGGGATACGCCGCAGTGAGCTTTGCCCAGGCGACCTTATATTCTTCGGAAATAAGGGCTGGTTTGGTGGTAAGGACATAAACCACGTTGGTATCTATCTAGGTAATAACTATATCGTCCATGCCTCTCATTCAAATGGAGTGACCGTGGCATCCCTCTCTCAAGACTATCTAGCAAAACATTACCGCACAGCCCGACGACTTTTCGGCCGTCGTTACGCACACTAACTGACCTACTGAACAAGTGCTACAGTTCTTATCGCATAAAAGGGCACTAATTTACAAAAAAACTACAACGATGAAGCTGTGAACTTGACCATTAGTTATATAGTCTAGTCGACTACCGCTGCTCCGTTTTAGCCATTAAGCATTATACGACTTAATGATAGTGATTGCTTAAAACATACCTTTAAATAAAAAATGCAAATCCTAGATCATCTACACAGCACTACATTATCGAGCAGCTGTGAAGGCCTGAATAATAAAGTTTATTTGCCCTCTTATAGATTAATCTTAAGTTTGTAAATGAACGGCCCCAAACTGTGATAAGGAGCAAAAAAACAAACTATTCTTATGTTCGACTACCTCTTGAGAACAGTGACGCCGTCCTATAGTAATACGAAGGCGGTATATTTCCTGTTTGTTATGAATACTTACTCAGCGCTGTTTTTAAATGATATGAATGGTGCCGAAGGGGGGACTCGAACCCCCATGAGCAGTTGCCCACTACCCCCTCAAGATAGCGTGTCTACCGGTTTCACCACTTCGGCCAAATATATAACGTGTTATGATGCTCCTGTCATATCTATTGTCATTATCAGTCATAATATCTATCAAAGGATATGCCAACCATGACGGCACTTTCACCTTGTGAACCTAGAACTTCTTTTCTGTTTGGATTGGAACTGAGTCCGGGTCAGTCGGAGATGCAGGAACTACCGATGCCTCAATCTCTACGGCCGGAATATCTAACTTATTTATAACCGGATAAACAATAGGTGCATCCATAATGCTCGATTCGCGGATCATCTTGGATTTGTTGAGATAATTATACCCTAACGATGTGATAAAAAAAATCGCTGCCGCAATGGAAGTCGCCCGGACCAAAAGTCTGCTAGCACCTCCGGCACCAAAGAACGAGTTGGACCCACCACCGAAGATTACTCCCATTCCTTCCTTACCCGACTGGAGTAACACCAGCCCGATCAAGGCAAAACAGACAATGATATGTAACACAAGCACATAATTTGGCAAGTTTTTTTCTCCTTCAGCTGGTATCATATTTTCTTACGACACTGGTAGCCATAAAAAAATAGGTCGGCGCGTGCATGAATCTTAAGTTAAAACAATACGACTAAAATTTTCAATCTGTAACGAAGCTCCCCCTACCAAAACGCCATCGACGTTGTCAAGCATTATGATTTCATTGCAATTATCTTGATTAACAGAACCGCCGTAAAGGATGCGAATGTCTATTCCTGTGTCCGAAAATAAACCGGTCAACAGCCGACGTATTGTAGCATGAGCTTCTAAAATTTCTTCAGATCCGGCTACTTTACCTGTACCAATGGCCCATACTGGCTCGTAGGCAACGACTAGAGCTTCGGGTGAGATATCTTTGGGCACGTTAGCCAGGCTTGTAACTAGCTGTCGCGTCAGCACGACCTCTAGTTGACCAGACTCACGTTCTTTAATCTTCTCCCCAATGCACAGAACAATATTGAGCCCATGCTCTAATCCGAAGGCGGTTTTACGGCCCACAAATTCATCAGATTCGCCGATAATATAACGCCGCTCAGAGTGACCAGTGAGTCCGTAGACGCAGCCAGCGGCTAAGAGCATACCCGGAGCAATTTCACCTGTGAAGGCACCTTCTTTGGCCGGAAAAAAATTTTGACCGCCCACAGTGATATCTGGATGACCGGCTAAGGCCTCTACTGTAGCGGCTAAAGCTGTAAAAGGTGGAAAGATGAGCACCTCACGATCTTCAGACAAGTCGGCTAACCGCTCAACCAGCTCTAAGGCCATTGTCATAGCCTCGGTCGCGGTTTTATACATCTTCCAGTTAGCGGCCATCAGCTTCTTCATGGATATTTTCCTTAGATTATACAATATGTGGACTATTCCAGCGCCGACGTATGAAAAATCAGATAACTGTATCTTATTAATCCGTGAGTAACATAGCTAAAATTAATGCATCATCTCCATTGTCCTGATAATATCCTTTACGTAAGCTGACTTGAGTGAAACCAAAGCGGGCGTATAAAGTCCGAGCGGCCACATTACTTGACTGTACCTCAAGGATCACTCGCTGAATACCCATTTTACGACCAATTCTCAAAACGAGCCTCAGAAGCCGTCGACCTAGACCTTGTTGTCTATACTCTGGCCGGACTGCAATATTAAGGATTTCCATTTCCTCATACATATGGTAATAAGAAATATAAGCTAGAAGCCTGCTGATGTCCTTAAGGCCAAAGACATAGAACATCTGTTGTTCTAAGGCCAACCAAAGCTGCTCTTTGCCCCAAGGATAGGCGAAGCACTGCCGTTCTAGGGCCAGAAGTTCAGGCAGGTCACTTATATTCAAGCGAACTATCTTGGCCTGGTTGGCCTGATTGACAGCAATGGATATGAGCATCCTCCTTACCGGCCTAAGACGTCAAAAAAAATGACCGATAACCTTGTCATTCGTTGCCATAATAAAAATATTCTACGCCAATGTCCACACACTACTCACCCTTAAATAAGTTGACCCCACTGGAGGAGCTCGTAGACATCGTGGATGTCTGTAACCGACCCCTAGCTGTCCTACCATTGATTTTAGTCCATCGCCAATCGTTATTGCATCGTTCGGTATTTGTGCTAATCTTCGACCACAGACAACGGCTATTCCTACAAAAACGTAGCCAGAAAAAAACTTATTGCCCGGGTTGCTACGATCTATCGGCTACAGGCCATGTCCGCGCTGGCGAGGCTACTGAGGAGGCAGCCATGCGGGAACTCAAGGATAAGCTTGGACTCACAGCCAAACGACTCGTCTTGCGGAATGAAATCCCAGCCAGCCCAGCCACGAGATATGAGTTTGTCAGTTTCTTTTTTGCCGGTCAAGTGGCTGGCGTCCTAACATTTAATCCGAACGAGATCGAGGGTGGTATGTATGTTGATTTCATAGAATTAGCATATTTAACTATGCACTTCCGTGAACTACTTACCCCGACCTTGATCTATGCCTGGGAAAACGTAATGATTTTCTCACTGCAGCAAGTCACGGCCAATACCAACATGACGGTTTAAAATTAAGGCCTCCCAGTCAACCGCTAGAGCACGGCTTCATACACTATAAGATATTCCTGCCTAGGATACCATTAGCCGCTAGACGGCATAGATGATGTTTCTTCCAGTGTGTATCACCAGCTCCCTGTCTCCTCTATGGCTAGAGCTGGCTAGCTGTACGATGCTCTGGACCATAGAATACTACATCGTAGAAGGCCTCGAATATAACATTACGGCGGGACTAACGCCAAAAAAAGGCGATTTAGTATCTTTTTCATTCTAGAATAACGTATAAAAACCTGTAGATAATCATGTTTTGCTTCCGAATCAGCTGTGGTCGTGACCTCTGGACTAATTTACTTGTTTTGGCTAGCGTCGGCTCAAAATAAACTAACATGTAACCATTCTATTGTTAAGGATAGATAAGTGGATGGTCCCATCACTCCAATCTCAATGATCCGGCTAATCCGTAGATCTACCGCGATAGTCCTAATGATAGTTCATGGACTAAATTGTCCATGTCGTGCAACGGATCGACAAGCTAGGTTGGCCCCTTGTGGACGACCTGATTTATCTTGGCAACTGCTACCGGTTAGCCACAAAAAAATACAGTTTTGCCCTGCACGCTGTAGCAAAGATCTCTCTGCGTCTAGAAAAACCTTAGCTTTTAGCTAGAGGTCGGTCTAAAAACCTAAGAATAGTAACCTACGATATGTTATATATATTACTGGTCAATATTATTGATAAATTCCATTGTACATCGGCAAAGACTACGGTCTGCAATCAGGTGTCTAAAGAATTCATGCAAGCAACAACCAAATTGAGCAACTCGGATAACAGTCAAACCGAGTCGATCTACAGTTTTCGTCTGTTCAGCCTAGTTTCTCACAGATGAGTAGATGAAACGCTTTTAAAAAATAATATCCTGCACGGCCTTATTCATATCGTCGCCAGATACTAAAAAACTCGTGACGTAGATGATAACCATTAACAAAATAACCGCCGTCCAGTTCATGTACCGTCTATATCCAAAGGCCATTAATGTTACAAAGTCGTACGTAAACAACCCATAACAAAATAGTCCAACTATAGGCTCTTTTGACGAACCTCAATGAACTAACGCCACGTTTTCTGCTGATTTCAATGTCACCCATTTGTTTAACTATAAATGATCCCGCGAGACGTATAAATGACAATACATGACTTAGTAAAAGTACAGATAATGAACATTTTTATACATATGAGATAATCACGGTCTTGGTGACTTCAAAATCATCGTTAGTCCAGTCCTTGAGCAGCCCGCTAGTCTTGCTAACTTTTAACATGCGGCCCATCTAACGTTTGATTTTAGCGCTTATGATCAGCATTCAAACTCAATTATTATGTCGATAGACAAGGTTACTATTGATAGTTTAATGAATACCGTCGTGCTGGTATAGACGAATAAATTGGTCGTATTCGTGTACATAACTAAATATGTATCGTATTTTTCGGATACCAATAGTTACATTAGACTAAAAACAAATCAAATATGTGGAACTATTCTTAAGAGGCACTCTTATCCTATTTCTCAATCGCCTGGCTATGTGTATATAATAGGCCACGCATATAAAGATTCTCTAAAAACAGAGCCAAATGTTCTCCGGCCATGCGTGTGTAGTTACGTATTTCTTTAGTTAGCTCCAGGGGCTCCTCCGAAGCCCATCCTAATACCCCGCGTGTCTTTTTATGCACGGTGAGTGGTAGACATATTAAACTTTTAAAAGTCGGGGTTGTAGCAGACAAGCCAAAAAGCGGAGAAATGTCGGCAGTGCTATCTTCTTTGCCAATGTACACCGGCGAGTTATTGCGGAAGATCCAGCCGGCCAGGCCACTGCCTATAGGAAACTCTAATTGATCCCCACCGATGTTTACCAACTGCTGATTATAGCCTTCTATGTTGTAGGTCGTGCCGGTATCATCTTGAGCCAGAAAAAAACTATAGCTGAAACCCGTAGCCTGAGCTGCTCCGGCCAAAAAATATTGCAAATAGTCAGACCAACGAGTGTGCGAGCGGTGCATGAGTAAGAGCTCATTCAAACTCCGGTATAAATTTGAGATTTGTCTATTCTCATCTACGCTCTGGCGCTGTTGATATATGTCACTGATGAGGCCAGTGAAGAGCTGAAGGGTCTTCTGGTCCTTATCGCTGAAGGAATAATTGCGTTTACTATCCAGGCATAAAGCCCCTTGCCCATCTGGCAGCGGACAACCCATGAAGGCCTTAATCTTTGACACATCTCTTTTTGCGTAATAGTCCAAGATGTTCCGCTTATGATCGAAGTTGTTGATAAGTAACGACTGTTGGTTGCGCAGAATCCAACCTACTAGGCCTTGGCCTGGATGAATGACTGCCTGCCGTTTCACCAAATCGTCCAGGCTAAAATAGCCGGCTATATGGAAAGTTTCATCCGCCTGACCGGCCAAAAATAACACGGCGGAGTAAGCGTTGAACACGCTGACGACGATGGTGAGTATATGTTCAAGCGCAGTATTCTGATTCATGAGGTTATACACCCTAGAATAATTAAATAATTATGACTGATTTAAAAATGCCGGACAATAAATTATACACTTGAACATTACACTTTATAAATTTTGATAATACATTGATATTATTAACTATAATGTATACTATGATTACTATTTTTTTGTACCGGCCCAGCTCTACACTATCCAATAGCTCAAGGGCTTCTTGGACCGAGATACATCAAGCTCTGTCTAGCCCGGACCATAATTCAAATTTTTAATCTGCCACGGCTATTTTCTCTGGCATTGCTGCCCACATTAGATTTGGATCTATAGATTATGACAAGTAATTGGCTTTAGCATGATTGCCCTGGACTAGCCTATAAAATATTGTAACAAGGCCTTCCAATACGACAGCCTACACAGCTCTAATGATCGGACAACAGTAACAGTTATAGTAGTACCTGTTCTTTAGAGCATATTATCATCAATAAAAAAATACCTAATTTTTTTGTTCAGCGTCTGCTTAAACATCCGGGTAAATAAACGCGCACTATTTTTTTCGCAAAAACATCTTAGATCTGGATATTTACCGCTACCTACTGCTCTACCTTTTGAAGATAGACCAACGAAGTTTATATCATTATCAAGGACAGCTATAACAGTTTTAATTTCACGGCGCCTGCACCTCAGGCGCCCTTTTCGCCCATCGCCTTTTCAAGACAAGCAAACACCTTACTTACTAGCGCCTCGACCAAACTAATCGCATCTTAACTGCACTCTCCACTGCCGACGAAAATTATTCCTTACCCTGAAGTGAAGAAGGTGGCCTTGGTCCATGTAAAAATAGAACAAACATCGGTCATCTCACCGCAAATACTGTAAAACGGAGCACACTTAGTTTTCTGGCTATGCCAAAGTGTCACTAAATCGATACTTCCACCAGCTTCAACTGCGCCCATTTACTGCGCACCGCTATCGTTCTTCTACTAGTCAAATGTACCGGCTACATAAGCGAGCTAAGTTACGAGATTTACCGCGATACTGATATCTGAAGGACGTGTGTATGCGATTCGCTCGGCCTGAGTATATAAGGCACTCTGTATCTGGAATTTATCATTTTTTTCTACAGTCAGGACTAAATAGGCAGTATAATCCAGCTGACGCTAATTACGTCGGCCGTGCTCTCGTCTCCAGTTAGCGGTGTCGTAGGTAAAAAAACGTGTCGATCGTCGAGAAATTGCCATACATGAGACTAGCGGCTACGTGGGAGATATTTCAAACATCTATACAACCATAGATCATCTCAACCATAGCTAAAGTCACTCTCTTCACCACTGGCGCCTACTGCTCTGTTCACCACCCAACGACTTAATTTTATTCGCTCTATACTGGATACTCTGTCAAGATCGTATAGATTGCTTTCACGATACCCTCCCGACTACTATGCCGTCTGTAATATCCCATTATAACTGCTACATGGACAGCTGAATAAAATTTAGGATAGCATGAGTAATTACTGCAGTGGTACCTACAAGCCCGTGGGCAAATATGATAGTATCCTAAGCTAAACCAAAAAAAACTATCAAGATTTTAATAGCCAGTAAACCTGTTGCCCAGGTTAATATTTAATCGGTACGGTATCAATATTAAAAAAAAGATTTCTCTTTAATATGATATCCACGACGACGGCTCAAACATTTATTCAGGCTGGATACAAAGCTAAAAAAACATATAATCTCAGGAATTAGTAAGCTTCGAAGCCCGTCTTGCCGTTCTCTATCCACTATAACTTATTTAAAAAACTATTTAACCTAGCCTTAATTTTCTCTTATTAGAAAAAATTATATGTTTTTAATACGTGTTCCAGCTTGGCGTAGATGATGAACACGCCTTGAATGTTGTCGATATATGAGCAACTCCTGGTTGCTATTAATGGTGTCACCGTGATGTCAAACTAAAGGTTCCTGTCATAATCTGGCGAGTCATCTCGACTAGCATGTATAAAAAACTCTTGGTCTAATTATTTAAATTTAAACAGTACTGATACTCTATCTAGTTAACCCCTGCCCCCGTCATTTATACCCCTCTCCCCGCCCTTGTTTTATTAGCTCCGCAGTTTCTGAACCAAAAGCTTTAGTTATTCCTAGTCCTAGTGCCATGGACGGCCTATAGGTAGAGAAACATGTTGATTGAGTTATCAACAAATAACTATCCTAGTTCCAGTTCTAACTAATGGCCATATTTATAGTGCTTGGCCAATCTTTATAGCTTCAGGATGGACTGATATCTGAGTATGCTCTTTAACTGCCGTATCGAATCTAAATCGTAATCATTCCATCCACTCCATATTAGGAACGTATGTCCACGAATATGACAAAGTCTTCAGCAGACTGGAGCACCAGGAAAGGCCACAATTTTTATTTTATAACTTAAGATATTAGTGCTTCGCTGCATAGCACAGCCGTCTAGGTAATGGCCCGGTGCTAGCCTTATTTCATTAAGCCATGTTAACAGGAGGAAGGAGAACTGTCCTGCCTACTAAACTATAGCTCTCATCGCCTGGCCCTAAGATTCCTAGAAAAGGACGGGTGTGTGCCCTCGGTATATCCTGTTTTAGGCCAAAATGACGTTCATGACCTAACTAGAGATCAAAGCAGGATGAGTTAGTCAGATTATTCAACTGACCACGGCTGCCTAGATTATCGATAGTATAGCGAAAAAATAGATCGCACTAATACTATATAAAATAATGAAATACTAAGCTCTCCACCGCTTAATAATTAACAAATAAACAGCAGGCCAATCCGCTAAGCTGGATCAGGGCGACCGATACAAAAATAGGTCAGGCCATATCCAGTCACGTAAGAAGGTGAATAAAGATTGCGTCCATCGAAGACTGCGGACAAACTCAATTCGGTCTTGATACGTTTAAAATCAGGGTTACGAAATTGGTTCCATTCCGTAACCACGGCCAGCACGTCTGCCCCATATAAAGCCTCATACTGTTCAGCCACCAAGGTAACTCGGTCGTTGTCAGCTAACATCTCCGTAGCGCGCTCTCTGGAAATAGGGTCGAAAGCCCGTATTTGTACTCCGGCCACAGTGAGGGCCTCAATGATTTTAAGGGAAGCAGCGTCGCGCATGTCATCGGTGTTAGCCTTAAAAGCCAACCCCCATATAGCTACGATTTTATTCATACTGCCACCGTTTATTTTTAGATAACGTAAAATCTTATCAGCCAGAACAAGCTTTTGACGGTCATTCACCTCATCTACGCTCTTGAGCAATATGGGCGCAAAATCCAGCTGTTCAGCCGTGTGGATGAGTGCTTTAATGTCCTTGGGAAAGCATGATCCGCCATAACCTACGCCGGGATAGATAAAATGGTAGCCGATACGGTGATCCGCCCCGATGCCGGCGCGTACGTCGTGCACGTCGGCTCCGGCTCGCTCGCAGAGTCCGGCAATCTCATTAATAAATGAAATCTTTATAGCCAACATACAGTTGGCCGCATACTTGGTCATCTCTGCGCTGCGCACACTCATGACGATGAGCTTATCACGACTTCGGGCAAACGGTGCATAGAGGTACCGGAGCATCTCGACACTATGCGGATCATCAGTACCAATCACCACCCGGTCAGGCTTCATAAAGTCATTGACCGCATCACCTTCCTTGAGAAATTCAGGATTGGATACCACGTTAAAGCGGATGGATAAGCCACGTTTGACCAATTCTTCAGCTATGATAGCCTGCACCTGGTCAGCCGTGCCTACAGGCACAGTGGATTTATCCACCACGATGAGTGGTTTGATCATAAGTCGACCGATTTCGGCTGCAACCTGATATACATTATACATATCGCAGGAGCCGTCTTCGGTTGAAGGAGTGCCCACGGTAATAAAGATAAGCTCAACTCCGACTAGGCCTTCGGCCATGCTAGTAGTAAAAATAAGCCGACCTTGCCTGTAATTGCGGCGGACCAGGTCCTCTAGACCAGGCTCATAGATATGCATCATGCCAGTTTTGAGGGTAGTGATAATCTTACAGTTGGCGTCCACACACCGAACGGTGTTGCCCATTTCAGCGAAACAAGCTGCGGTAACTAGACCGACGTAGCCAGTGCCAACGATACAAATATTCATAAAAATGCCTCTCTAAATGATATAATATATAGGTACGTAAGAAAAAAAAATATAGTGTATAAAATTTGACTAGACCTAAGTACTCCTAATTTTCTGCCTGAAGACGGAAAAAGATTATACCGTAAGCTTGTCATGTAAAATTTAATTCTATAAAAAACATTGCAAGCGCGCTTGACATTAAGTAATCTAAAGCAAAAGACTCCATTTTATTCTCAGCTGTCAAATAATGACCGTCAACATAGCATTAATTTCATAAAAAAAGATTTTCGAAAAGAATCTTTTATTTTTTTATAATAGACCGCTTACAATCTTAGGCTATCAATTCTTCCTGATGCGGTACAAATGCGAGTAGCACAGGACTTGCCACGAATATAGAGGAATAAGTACCTACTATTACCCCTACCAATAGGGCGAAAGCGAAATTATGAATAGCGCTGCCACCAAAAAGATAGAGACAGAGTACAACCAGAAGCACCGTACTCGAGGTTAGGATAGTACGCGAAAGAGTCTCGTTAATGCTGCGGTTAATGAGTAAGTCGAAGGACTTGTCTGCCTTTTTCTTAACATTCTCGCGGATACGGTCGAAGACGATGATTGTATCGTTCATAGAGTAACCCACGATAGTTAGTAAAGCGGCCACTACGGTGAGGTCGATTTCTTTACCTAGAATAGCGAATATACCTACAGTGATAACTACGTCGTGCACCAGAGAAATCATAGCCCCCAAAGAGTAGGTTAGACGTAATTTGAACCAGAGCACGTGAGATATAACCATGGCGAATAAGGTCATCCAAGGAACTGGCACGCCCAGGCGGTCCAAGAAGTACATGGCCGTGCCGAGCACAACGGCAATTGTACTGGCCGTCCACCAACGATTTTCGAACCGTCCGGAGATATACACAGCCATGCACAGGACCGAGTAGAGCAGAGCCTGCAAGGCCTTGCCCCGCAGGTCACCGCCAACCTTAGGGCCGACCATTTCGAAACGTTGCAGCTCGTGCTTTACATCGGGTAGAGATTTAGCTAGAATATTATCTATGTCTTGACGCAGAGATTCAGCAGTAGCCTGTATCTCTCCAATGCGCAGTAGGAAGGAATTATCCATCTCACTGCCAATACGCTGGATGGCTAGGCTGGGTAATTTCAGGTCAGTCAATACTTTGTTCAGAGCGGCCACCTCTACGGGCTTGTCCAATTTAAGTTGGGCTATGATGCCGCCAGCGAAGTCGATACCAAATTGAGGTCCGCCCCGCATTATGAGGGCGATTATACCGGCCAAGATGATGCAACCAGAGAATATTAAGGCTTGATAGCGTCGGCCGACAAAATCAAAAGTGGTATTGGGCTTTATAAAATACAGTCCCATAAAAAACGAACCTCCTGAAGTACATTGGGTCCTAGCGCCGCTAAATGCTTAGCTTAGCACCAGGATGACGTTCGAGCCATAGGTCGAAGAGGATGCGGGTGACGAAGATCGCAGTGAAGAGTGAGGTTACGATACCCAGGATAAGAGTCACAGCAAAGCCACGGATGGGACCGGTTCCGAGTTCATAGAGGATGAGTGAGGAAATAACAGTAGTTACGTTAGCGTCCAAGATAGTCACAGTAGCCCGAGCATAGCCAGCATCGATAGCTGCGCGTACAGTGATACCACTACGTAGCTCCTCTCGAATACGTTCATAGATGACCACGTTAGCGTCCACAGCTATACCGATGACTAATATAATGCCCGCAATGCCCGGAAGGGTGAGGGTAGCGCCAAAAGCGGCCATGCCAGCCATAATCATAAAAAGATTAATCACTAGTACAATAGCTGCTACTATACCAGCAAACGAGTAATAGATGGCCATAAATGCAACAGTAAGTACGCCGGCGAGCATAGTAGCAAAAATGCCTTTATCGATAGATTCCTGGCCCATAGATGGCCCAACAGTGCGCTCTTCTAAGATTTTAATCGGGGCGGGCAAGGCGCCGGCGCGTAGCACTATGGCCAAATCGTGAGCCTCATCTGTGCTGAAATGGCCAGTGATGGAAGCGTGACCGCCACTAATCTTCTCCTGGATAACTGGGGCAGAATAGACTTTATCGTCTAAAACAATGGCCAGCTGTTTTTTAATATTCTCGGTCGTAATACGCTCGAAGAGTTGACCACCGCGTGCATTAAAATTTATTATGACGTAGGCCTGGTTATAGGAATCAAAACTAGTGCGCGCATCCATGATGTTTTCGCCAGTAAGCACGGCATTTTTTTTGAGCACGATAACTGACTCACCATAACTGCCATCTGATGTGCGCCTGAGTAAACTTTTTAGCTCCGATCCTTGCGGTAGAATGCCTTTTTTGGCCTTCTCTATATCGGCCTCGGTATCCACAATTTTGAACTCTAAGTGAGCGGTCTTACTCAAAATTTTTATGGCCCGTTCGGGGTCATTGAGGCCGGGCAGCTGTACGTGGATACGATGGTCTTGTTGTTTGCGTATGTCAGGCTCGGCCACACCAAACTGATCAATTCGGCTACGTATAGTTTTGACTGTCTGGTCCATGGCCATATCGGCTAAAATTTTGCGCCGCTCAGATTTAAGGGCTAGGATGTACTTGACCTTACCGCCTTCGATAGTCTCGACGGCCAGGATTTGATAGTCGTCGAACATTTGTTTGAGGAGCTCGTTAAGTTTTTCGCGCTGTTCTGGGTTTGATAGAACGAAAGTCATACAATCATTCTTGCTGACATCAGGCCTGAATATGGCTATGCCTTCCTCTCGGGCTTTAGTCCGTAGATCCTGGCCGGCCTGGGAAATAGAATTTTCGATGGCTTTATCTACCTCTACGTCTAAAGTAAGTGAGATGCCGCCTTGGAGATCCAGGCCCAAGCTGATTTTATTATCGGGCAGAATATTGCCCAGAGGGAAAGACTTCACACCAGGTATTGTAGGCAAAACATAGAGGAGTGAGATGAACATAACCGCTGTTGTAAACCAAATACGCCAGCGCAGGCTGCCTTTCATGTATCAACCTCAATTATAATGACGAACTCGGAATGAAAACGTCAACAAAATGAACGCTGCTGATGAATATCCGTTTCATGTCCCTAATCATCAAAAATGACCGGAGTAAGTCCAAGAACCACCTAGCGTATATTAGCTGGGATAAGGGTCTGTGGCTGCCGAATTAGATCTAGTCAACTTTTTTTGCGCTTTCTGAATTCTTTAGTCTGATCGGTCTTACTACCTACGAAGTTGCGATGTACGGCTACAACTACCTCCTCCTGGCTTCCGATATCTACGGATAAAGTATCCCCATCTATGTCCACGATACGGCCAATGAGGCCACCGCCGGTGACGACCCAGTCGCCCTTGCTCAGTTCGGTAAGCATTTCCTTATGTTGTTTGGTTTTCTTTTGCTGCGGCCGGATGAGCAGTAGGTAGAAGATAATGAACATGGCAATAAGTGGTAAAAATGAGAAGATTGGATTACCGCCACCCTGGCTTCCTTGTGATAGGGAGCCCATGGCGAAGGCGATACCGTCGAAGAACATACAACCTCCTTAGCAGGTCGGGACAGACCAGCCGGCTTGATGATATCTTAGTCCGTACTAAACGGACTGACGAAACTTTATAATATATCGAGAGCCTCACGGCAAGTATTTTTACGTATAACAGAATCTCGCTGCGGATCAATGACTAGTTTGTACCCACATACATATTACCATAAGGACGATGTGAAAAAGGTTTGATCTTAACAAAAGGCTCCGCCAAAATTTCTTCCAGGATTATACCAAATTCCTGAGCAAAATCAGTTACTTGTTCATATAAAAAGGCTAAATCTTTCTCGTCCAGAGTTTCGGTATGCAAGCCCAAGCCGAGCTGATAATCAGGCACAGTACCTCGCACATAAATGACACCTCCGTGCATACCCGTACCAAGGCTACGGCCAGTAATGGGCGCGTTGGGTTTGCCAGTTAGCATGCCGAGCAAAATGATAGCACCGCCGGCCATATACTCACCCAGGAAGTCACCGGATTTGCCACCGATGATTATAACTGGTAGTTTATCCATATAGGCTTTCATGTGTATGCCCACACGGTAGCCTACATCACCCTTAACAAACAATTTACCGCCGCGCATACCGTAACCGAGCACATCGCCAGCCAGACCATGTATAATCACGCGACCGTCATCCATGGTGTTGGCCACACCATCCTGGGCATTACCGTAGACATAAATTACCGATGTGCGCATAAAAACGGCTAGGTCCTGGCCAGGCACGCCGTAGATGGTAAATATCAAATCGCCGTCAGCGCTATTGGCGATATAACGCTGGCCATTAACATTGAGAAGCTCCACATCGGTGACGCCCTCGGCCAAGGCCTCCCTGATACGGACGTTTAAATCACGATAATAAACGCCACGGGCATCAATAGTCAATTTCTTACGTTCTTTGGTCATGTTACAATTCTCTTTTAAATTTTTAATATTGCTTTGGTCTGCGGGGCCAATTAATTGTCATATTCGACGATGACTGGTTCGCCGGCTTTAGGTGCCCAAACCTGGTCCAGGTCCTGCTGCACGATACGAATAGAACTCTCTTCGCTAGACATAAAAACCATGTCATCCTTCTCAGCCACTACCAGAGGTCGCAGCTTTATACGATCGTTTAAGCCCATCATGCCCGTAGAGTCAGTAATCAAAATAGAGAAGGGTCCGTTAAGCAAAGCCGAGCCATAAACCATACGCAAGGCCTTAAAGGCTTCTTTCTGCTCGGTCGGCATTCGGTCGATCTCGTCCCAAAATGGTGGGGAAAATACCCAACTGATCATGCGCTTAGAGAGGCCGTGTTTACGAATGAGCAGATCCAAGAGATAAGTCACCACCTCAGTGTCGGTCATTAAAGTGCAGGTGTAGTCATGCTGGCAGAGGTATCGCATGTTAATACCATAAGAAGAAATCTCACCGTTGTGCACGATAGCCCAATCCAGTAAGGTAAAAGGGTGTGCGCCACCCCACCAGCCTGGTGTATTAGTGGGGAAACGGTTGTGTCCGGTCCACATAAAAGCGCTATACTCGTCTAGACGATAGAACTCGGCTATATCCTCAGAGAAACCTACGCCCTTAAAGGCGCCCATATTCTTGCCCGAGGAAAAAACAAAGGCACCGATGATCTTCTTGTTGATGTTCATGACCACATTGATCACGTAATCGGCCTCGTCTGATGATTTCCACTGGGGCCGTTTAGCCTTAAGGGAGAGGAAGAAACGCCAGACTATAGGTGGATTCTTGACTGTCAGAGTCTTGCGGGTGGGAATGGGATGCGAGTCATGTATATCGAAGAAGCACTTAATGATCTCCTCGGCGCGATCCAGGCTATCTCGGTCATCGCACATTAGATGAAAAGCGTAGAGTTTGGCGTAATCAGGGTATATGCCGTAGGCTGCGAACCCACTGCCCAGGCCGTTGCCCCGATCATGCATACTGCACATAGCGTTGATTGGTATGCTGCTGGAGATAAGGCCGCGTTTTTTATGAATGACGCCAAAAATACCGCAGCCAGAAATATCTTTCTGGAAATCCCAATACCGATCGATAACTTGCATTAAAAATGCTCCTTAAGCCAGGCAATAACTAAACCGTGAAGGGCTCTTCCAGATCCAAGTTCCAATGACTATCAAAAAAATCCTCGGGCCATAAAAGCGACGATGGACGACCGTCTTTAAGCTGGATGCGCACTTCATCGGTGATGGGAATCTGGAAGTGTATAAAGCCGGTATATAGACCAGCCTGGTCAATATCACCCACAAGCACGTAACCCACAAGCTTATCACCCCGGAACACTAGTTTACGATAGACACTGAGCTGCTGGTTTAGTTCACTGATAATTTTGTAGTCGTTTTCAGCTGGTGGATTCACCGTACCCATAGAAATGGTGGGCAAACCGTAGAATGTTATAGCGTTCATGGCTAAACAACCTTGAAAAGATTGGTACGGATAGACCATGTTGAGGCCCGCGCAGTAGCCCTGACGGTAGGCATTAGGCCAAATGGGCATCACACATTCGTCATAGGTCAGCATGTCGTAACCTTCCGCTACGTCACCGGCGGCGAAGATAGTCGTATTGCTTGTCTGTAGGTACTCATTGACCAAAATACCACGTCGTACTGTAAGACCGATGGACTTGGCCAAGCTGACATCTGGTACTACGCCGACAGCCATCACTACGGCCTCAGCCGCCAACTCTCTGCCATCAGATAGCAGAACGCCCGTGACTTTGCCCGTGGTGTTGCGCAAAATGGCCTTGGCCGAAACATTACAATGAATACCTATGCCTAGGTCGGTGAGTCGTTTAATTACCAGACTGCTGGCTATATCATCGAAAGTGGTCGAAAGCACCCGAGAGGACAATTCCACCACTTCAACTTGCACCCCGCGGTCGTGCAAGCCTTCAGCGGCCTTAAGGCCGATGAAGCCGCCGCCAATGACTAAGGCCTTATTAATACGGCTGCATATATCGATGAGAGCATAGGCATGGGCCAAAGTGGTGAAGCTATAAATGCCTTCACCGCCCAACTCATTTATGTCTTCCAGGGACGGTCGTAAAGGGATACTGCCGGTAGCTAAGAGCAGTCGATCGTAGGCGATGGCGGTTTCGCCCGTGGAAGTAATGACGGTTTTTGTCTACGGATCAATAGCCGTGACCGGCGAGCCAAGCCTACATTCCACCTTGTTGGCCTCGTAGAAGGCATCTGACCTGAGGCCTATCCGATCCGGGCTGATCTTGCCAGACAATAGGTAGGAAATGAGTGGCCGGCCGTAAGTCAGGACAGGCTCATTTCCAATGATCACGATATATCCATGAGGATCACATTTTCTGATGCTTTCGATGGCCCCCACTGAGGCTACGCCGTTGCCGACGATAATGTAGGTCATGTACACCCTCTTTTGTGCGTCTTTTTTTGTACGTCTTTTAATTCATCTATTTCATGCCAGAGGAACTACAGGCAAAACACCTAGCGGGGGGCTTAATGTTCCACGCTCTTCCCAGGTAAGGGCCGCGTTGGGACAAGCCTTTACGCAAGCGGGCATACTCTGACCCGCGCAGAGATCACACTTGATGATTTTGCCCTCAGAAGAATTGCGCCGGATAGCACCAAAGGGACAAGCCATAAGACAAGACCAGCAGCCCACGCATTTTTCGCGGCTATACATGATCTTGCCCGTGGTCTGATCCTTATACAGGGCACCGGAAATACAAGCAGCTACACACATGGGGTTCTCACAGTGGCGACAACTAAGAGCCACACAGACGGAACCATTTTCGTAGACTACTTTGCTTGAAATAAGCCCAGCAGAGCGCTCTTCAGTGTAGGCAATAATTAAATCTTTACTCTTAGAATGCACGGTGAGGCAGGCCAACTCACAAATACGGCAACCTAGACACATGTCTTTATTCGGGTAAACGCGCTTCATACTTTTTTACCTACCAGCATGCTTAACGCCCAGAATATCCAACTCGACCTGGTTCAAACCGATACCTCGCAGTTTGTCACGATTGCCACGCAAGGACTCAATAGAGTTTAGACCCATACCGCCGAGCATCTCCTGGATCTCATGGCCCCAGGCGTATATAAGATTTGTTAATCGTTTTGTCGCTATATCAGGGTTTTGACGTTTTTTAATACGTGTCTCATTGGTGGCGATGCCCCAAGGGCACTTGCCAGTGTAACAGCAACCGCATAGGGTGCAGCCAACGGCAACCAGAGCGGCGGTGCCGATGTACACGGCATCGGCACCTAGTGCAATAACTTTGACTACGTCGGCACTGCAACGGATACCACCAGAAACGACTACACTAGCCCAGTTACGAATACCTTCATCACGCAGACGCTGATCTACGGCAGCTAAGGCCAATTCTATGGGGATTCCTACATTATCACGGATCATGGTCGGGGCCGCTCCGGTGCCACCACGGAAGCCGTCCAAAACTATAATGTCCGCGCCAGCACGGACAATACCAGAGGCGATAGCTGCGGAATTGTGCACCGCAGCGATTTTAACTAAGATTGGCACTTTATATTCGGTGGCTTCCTTAAGAGCATAAATGAGTTGGTGCAGGTCTTCGATGGAATATATATCGTGGTGAGGCGCGGGGCTAATAGCATCAGAACCAACAGGGATCATGCGAGTCTTTGAAACCTCAGCATCAACCTTCTCGCCAGGCAAATGCCCACCAATACCAGGTTTAGCGCCCTGGCCTATCTTGATCTCCACGGCGGCCGCAGCATGTAGATAATCTTTGTTCACACCGAAACGGCCAGAAGCAATTTGGACAATAGTATTTTTGCCATACTGATATAAAGTATGGTGCAGGCAGCCCTCACCGGTGTTCCAATAAATGCCATTCTCGGTGGCAGCCCGGGCCATAGCCGTATGCAGATGCAGGTTTATAGCGCCGAAACTCATGGCCCCAAACATAATAGGATACTCAAGCTTTAGTTGGGGCGCAATCTTTGTCATAAGCCGTGGGCCAAATGGGGTTTTTTCGAACAAAAGTTTGTCTGGTTTAGAGCCAAGGTAAGTTCGAATTTCCATTGGCTCACGCAGTGGATCTATGGAAGGATTGGTAACTTGAGAGGCATCGAGCTGGAGGTTGTCCAAGTAGATAGGCTTGGGTTGGGGACAGCCCATACCGGAGAGGAGTACACCACCGGTTTCGGCCTGTTTGTACACGTACTTTATGTAGGTGGATGTCCACAGGGCATTTTCACGAAATTCTGTAGGATTCCTACGTATGGTCAGACATCCCGTAGGGCAGAGGGCAGCGCAACGGTGACATCCGATACATTTAGTATCATCGTGGCTAACACGCTGGCGAGCTTGATCCCAAAAATGAGCATCGTATGAGCATTGGCGCACACAAACTTCGCAGTTAATACAGCGCTCCCGGTTGCGGTAGATTTTAAAATCGTAAAAACTTTGGCTGATAGGTTTAAAAAGCAAGTCGCTTACCTCGCTGGTCAGGCAGTTACATACAAGAAGAATAGACAGCATAGATTACGTCCCGACCCATGGCGATCCATAGGTCCAATTGCGACCGAATAAAATTATTAATTCTTTAATAGCAAAAAATGTTCAGATAATAAATTATGACAAAAATAGACATAGTATGGTAAAAGGTGTTCTAAAAAATGACAAATGTCAATGTGATCTCTATATTCATGCTACAGTTTTCATCCTAATATAGTTCTCTTTTTGCCACTATTTTATAGATTCACACGCCGATGCCATCTTAAAGAAATAATAAAATTAAAAGGTAAATGCAAGAGTGAGAGGATGGCGATGGCGTTATGGGCACTGATTTTAACAATGTGGAGACTATCGATTTGGATAACTTGAACTTTGTCGACTTTCCAACAGTCAATAACCCGTGGACATGATAATAATGGCATAAGGCAGATAAAATTCATTCTCCACGGGATGGTTGCAAACTGATATTCATGCTTATGACGTCGGCACCCTAGGCCTAAAATGTACAAATTCAGCATAAATGTAAAAAAAACCGAGTCTTTAAATAGTGACCGAGGCGCACTGATGACGACAGTGAACGATCAATATCTTTCAGGAGTTGATAAAACATTAACGCCAGGCGATGTTGAAAGGCTCAACGATCGGAACATAACAGTAGTAGGTGATAGTCGATAAACTAACATTATTAAGAACTATAAGACGGCTACGGTCGATTTCCGGACGCATAGAGTCTATGCCGAAGTGATTAAGATATCTCGTAACTTTAGATTTTTTTAAGAACGTAGGAGATTGGCATGGTTGTTGACATTAGTGGAATGAAATAGTGTAATCTTGAATGTGACAAATATCTAAGGATAATCTTGTGGCCAGCAGTAGTGCCGATTTTGAATAGGAAAAGCACAGACGAAAAAAAAGTAAATACGTTAATATTCTAAATATTTTTTTAAAGATATCCTGATTATACAGAAGATATCGCCAATAATATAATTTTTTTGGCATAATGCCGTCTTATTATGAAGTAGTCATCGGCTTTATCGTGCCTGTTAATGAAATTGAAGATCACTAAAACAAATTTTATATGACAAACTTACCAGGCATACGTACGAGACATAAAATCGATACCCAGGGACATATAGACTAAAGGCCCCATCCTAAGGAGATAAAATCGTATGCCTTGGGCCAAAACTTTAGATGGTGGTGCAGCTATGGAAGTGCTCCCTCAAGGATATCGATAGCGGGCTTGAAGGCCGTACAATTAGTTAGAAACAAAACAATGTCAAAAAAATACTTTCTTTTGAGTAGCCAAGAAGGATGGCATAGAATAAAATGGCTGCAATTTTATGGCACTTTTTTATATATAAATATTCTACCTAGATAAGTCTGCCCATCATACGCCGTCCCGTATCTCATCGACTACATTACCCACTGCATCCTTTTTTTATCTGAGCTACATTCTTTACCTTTGCTACACGCTCATGTGTTGCAGTATGTTAGTCACCAGAATACAGAACGGCAGATACTTAAAGGCTCCGATCTAACAATTGGTCGAAGTAAGTCGTCGAGGTCGAGTGGTCATTAATCCGCAATATCAGATGTTTAGTAAGTCCGAGAAGCTATTGATACTCGAGTAATTGTTTGCCTAAAATCTTTGCCTGAACTAACCGAAAAATTTACTCCCACATGCCTATAGCCTTCAGTTTTGGGACACGGCCGATGACATACCTTACTGGACCCCATAGCTCACCAAACACATCTGGCTCCTAGAGACTAAAATAATCCAGGAGACCATATGTAATAGGGCATCTTGCTAGAATACACTAAAGATATAATGCAGGAGACGACCTATTTTTTTCTATTATGAGAAAAAAGATTGACACGTCCGGGCACATTCAGAGAACTTATTTAGGTAATGCTCTAATAGAGTCCTTGTAATGTCAACACGTAATGACCTCGCACACGGTGTATATCATAATATCAGGCGTGCCTACAGATATAATTTAGAATTGATCTAGACCTGAAATAGACATATTTAAAGATAATCCATGCAGCCAAAAAAATGTCAGATATATGACGCAGAACCTAAAAAAGTAATAGGAGTGATTCATTAAAAACAATGCAAAGCTCAATTCAGGCATCGCCCGAGCAGTTAGGGGTGAGCAACAATCAGGACGCAAAATATCTGGATACAGACGAAACTGTGAGTAACAAATATGCTCAAGTATAGTCCGAAAAAAATAAAACACGACGACGTTCTTGGTCAAATCAGGGGACAAGATTGCAATGCTGTTAGCACAGATTAGTCTGGGCTGTATCCATTTTATCAACTGGTATCCCACGCAATGTACAAGCGTCAGTAAGGCAGAATATGGCTGGTACTGACAATGAATGGCGTTGTACGCTGACGGAATAGCTGGCCGGATAAAGTAATCTGTCAGTGGGGCATAAACGCCTGGAAGCTGGCTGTTTCCCCTTGACTTTTCACTTAGTCATCCATAGTCATCTCTTCTTTACGTACATGAGGACGTCCTTGCGGGAGTAAACATCACCGAAAACAAAAAAAGTATTTAAAAATACAACTAGGAAAATTGTCCATGAGTACTACTATGTTAGAAGGCGCCACACGCACTGCTGACGGCATAATTTATAATGGGATCATTATGCAACAAATCGTTGAAAAGTGCTACGGATGTGAGCGAATTAGAGAATTTGATGGTGAGAAGTTCTGTTCGAGTTATCCCGCCCCATCCGCCAAATGGACCATGGGCGTCTGTAACTTCGCCACCCATATGAAGGCCACCATAGACACTACCGGCAAGATCAAAATCAATCCCCTTAAAGCATCTAAACGCGCTGCCCGGGGTCGCTAATTACCGGCCATCTTTTTTTGAGGACAAAAAATCGCTGCATTGAATTTTTTTCTCTTTTTTTATCCTCGCTTCCAGGCTTCCACTTTCCTACCACCGGCTCTACCCCGATCACCCCATTACTAACATCTTTTCTAGAAATAAGGACTTTCTGTATAGAATCCACCATACTCGAACAATTGTTCGACTACTTAGATCGGCAATGTCAGGTCGATACAACCATCTAGAAAATGTCTTGTAGCCATCCTTACGTTCAGTCAAGATAATTACACATCAAGGGGTGAGGACGAAAGGTCAGACTTCTTCCATCATTGTCTCTATGCCTTCGAATTAGGAGACGATACCATCATTAAAGTTAACGACTATGAGAGTCCAGCATGGCACTAGGCCAACCTGATTATGCATATCCCAAGCTATCACTCCATGAGGCATCTTGGTGTACCTTGACCCATTAAAACTTCACATAAATAATAACACTATTATCGTTCATAGTGTGTAGGACAACCACCAAAATACTGCCTCAGCATTGCTGCTCAAATCGACGATATTAAGACCATCGGCTATACTATATGAAGAACTATTGATGTCCAACAAAACATCGGCGGTAGTTCCTAGGTCTGAGCCTGTTATCTGGCCAGCCACCAGGTCGAATCCGATAGCCGATCGCTTCGATTGCATTGTGGTCGGCGCCGGTCATGCCGGATGCGAAGCAGCTATAGCTGTGGCGAAATTAGGCCTAACCACATTGCTCATAACCATCAATATAGATCGCATTGGCCATCTGAGCTGTAATCCAGCAATCGGCGGCCTGGCTAAGGGCCATCTGGTCAAGGAGATCGATGCTTTAGGCGGCAAGATGGGCTTGTGGACTGACGCCGCTGGTATCCAGTTCCGGAGCCTAAACACTAGCAAAGGTCCGGCCGTACGCGCAACCCGTGCCCAGATAGACCGTGTTGCCTATATGCGTGCTGTACAACAGGATATATTTATTCAGCCGGGCCTACGCGTCTGGCAAGATACGGCTGACTCCTTACTTGTAGAAGACGGTCGCGTCGCGGGCATACGTACCATGCTTGGCTGCACCATACTTGCCTCGGCTGTACTCCTCACTACTGGTACTTTTTTACGTGGGCTCATACATGTCGGACTCACACAACTGCCCGGCGGCCGCTTAGGCGACCCGCCCTCAGCCACCCTCTCCAAAAGCCTCCTCGCTGTGGGCTTGCAGCTCGGCCGACTCAAAACCGGCACTACTCCGCGATTGCTTAAAACTAGCGTAGATTTTTCAGTCATGAATCTCCAGCCTGGCGATGACCCACCGCCTGCTTTCAGTGCTCGTACAACAGCTGTACCGCTACAGCAGATCCCATGCTACGTCACCTATACAAACCCGGCCACTCACGCCGCTATCCGGCAAGGCTTTGACCGATCTCCATTATTCACTGAAGTCATCAAAGGCATCGGTGCACGCTATTGCCTCTCTATCGAAGATAAAGTAGCCCGCTTCCCGGACAAAAATCGTCACCAGATCTTCATAGAATTAGAGGGCTTGGATAGTCTTGAAGTTTATCCCAATGGTGTTGCCACCAGCTTGCCTTTGGACGTACAGCAGGCTATGTTAAATACGATTCCAGGCCTAAAACAGGCGATTATTGTACGGCCGGGCTACGCTATCGAATATGATTTTGTCTTCCCCACCCAACTCTGGCCCACATTGGAAACTAAATGTCTACCAGGACTATGGCTGGCTGGACAAATTAACGGCACATCGGGCTATGAGGAAGCCGCGGCTCAGGGCCTATGGGCCGCCATTAATCTCGCGGCACAGTTCCACGGCGCCCATCCTTTCCTCCCTGGCCGCGACAAGGCATACATGGCAGTACTCATAGACGATCTGGTTACCCGTGGCACTGAGGAGCCCTACCGCATGTTCACATCCCGTGCCGAGCACCGTTTGCTTCTACGCGAAGACAACGCCGACCAACGCCTCACACCTCTAGGTCGGGAAATCGGCCTAGTAGACGACGACCACTGGCGCTTGTTTTCTGTCCGGCGCAAAGCTCTAGCCGGCATTATAGCCCTACTCAGCAACAATTATATTCGTCCCGACGCTGCCACTCGCGACCGTTTAGCCGGTATAGGTGCCCATGTCCCAGGCAAAGCCGTGACCCTGGCTGAACTTCTGCGCCAGCCAGCCCTTGGCATCCGCGATTTGATCATATTCCAACCCGAACTAATCGAGGCTCCGAACAGTGTCTTAAATCAGGCTGAAATTGAAGTTAAATACCAAGGTTATCTAAACCGCCAGGCCGAGCTAGTAGCTCGTATGAGCCGACTAGAAGCGGTTAAGTTACCCCAGAATTTAGATTTTTCCATTATCCCTGGCCTCTCCACCGAAGTGCGTATTAAACTTACCAAGGTACGGCCTCTGACCTTGGGCCAAGCTGGCCGTATCTCCGGCGTCACTCCAGCTGCCTTAGCCTGCTTGGAGGTGGCTCTCAAAAAACTGGGCTGCCTACGTCTCTCGCACTCAACTATTCAATAGCCCTATAGGGGAGTTGTTGCCCATCTTTACTACTATACTCCAGACCAGGTCTAGTCCCTCCGCCCTCCTTGCCTTTACCAATCTAGTCCGAGCTGACATTAATTGGTATTTTTTAAATCTGATGCAGGATACTTGTATTGGCGGCCGATTGACCCTTTAAGATGTTTTCCGGCTGTTGGCTCAGTTTATTCACTGCGGCTACCTTGACCTACTCTTTAGCCATTTTTTTAACTTCTTCATTCGTCACGCCAATTTCAATCTCCACAAATATATTAACTTAGCAAGAAAAATAAGCCGTCATAGGTCTGACCCTGCCACTTTTTTAATGTATTTTTGGTCTCCACGTCCTGAACCTCCGTTGTCTTCACCACCAGCGCCTTTGCCTTTTCCATAGTTTTCAATAATCTTTCTGCTACCGGCCTAGATCTCCATGTCGATGGCTGCCTCCGGCTAACTATCATTCTCCCCGTCCTATAAAGATCGAACAGTCTGACTTCTGCCTGGCTATCGCGTAGCGGGCCTCTATGACAGCTATGTCGTGTCTAGCCATAATTTCCGATCTAATCATAATCTTTAAGATTAGATTTATTAACTATTTTTCTGGACTATCGCTGGCCTCTACGATATTAATCTTTATATCTTTTTATATTTTTCTCTCCTGATGACTTCGGATTTTGTGCGGCAGTTATATTTATTATTTACGCTAATTTGTGCTAAAATGCGAAAATCAAATACGAGACGAAGAAAAATTTTTTAAAGTTTTCCTCATCTCGTATTTATGTTTCCCATACTTGCCTTCAAAAAAATTATCTTTTTCAAGATGTTGCGTTTAAAACAACCGGTATACTCTTAATAATACAGAAATGGAGAATTCTTGATTCTAAACGAAGTAAGATTTATAAATTTCTAGACGAGCGGTAATGCTAGCCGCCAGCCAGGAGAACAACCCATTTGGAAGACGACTCTGAAAATATATTTTGGCCCCTCTTTAACCGCATCTTCGGTAGTCGTGACGACGATTCTATAGAAAAGGCTATTATAGAAGCCAAGGACGATGGCGAACTAAAGCCAGATGAGGTCGCTATGCTTCTCAACGTCCTGCGTCTAGGCCGTAAGCAAGTTTCGGAAATTAGTATCCCGCGCATGGACATCGTCTGTGCTGACGTGGATGACTTGCTTCTGGATGTAGCTCAGCTTATCTTCACACACGGCCACTCTCGCATCCCAATTTACTGTGACAGCCGGGATAACATTGTCGGTATTGTTCACGCCAAGGATCTACTCAAGGCCTTATTTGGTCCAATCCTTAAAGATCACCGAATTAAAGACATCATGCGTACCCCCTTCTTCATCCCCAATACTAAAAACATAAAAGATTTACTCCAGGAATTCCGCAGTCGCAAAGTTCACCTCGCTATCACCCGGGACGAGTATGGCGGCAACTCCGGTCTAGTGACCTTCGAAGACGTACTTGAAGAAATTGTGGGCGAAATTGAAGATGAGTACGACACCCCACGACCAGAAGACATACAAACGCTAGAGAATCACGATATATTAGTCAATGGCCGCACCTCTCTAGAAGAGATCAAAATTAAAACTAGTATTCACTTGCACTCTGAGCAGGTGGAAACTATCGGCGGTTATCTTTGTGAGCTGGCCGGGCGCGTACCGTCCAAAGGTGAGAGGTTTGCCCTAGGCGTCTACCGCTTTCATATCGAGGACGCCGATGCCAAACAAGTACGCAGCATTCGTATCCAGACCCAATACAAAGACGAGTAGCTTACCTTACCATACTCCGTAGCCAGCCTTATTATCTCTACTGTTCATGTTCATCACCTTATTCATCGCCGTCCTAAGCGCGTGGCTTGGATTCGCCAATCCCGTAGGACAGTTACCAGTGACTGTACTCTTCTACCCAGCCGCTCTAGCCTGGATCGGCTCACAGGCAGCTACTCGGACCCAAGCCTTCTGCTGGGGCACTATCACCGGTGGTTTGGCATCGGCCGCTTGCCTCTACTGGATTGCCGTGCCAGTACACGACTTTGGCGGCTTACCGTGGATACTCGCCATGCCCTGTCCATTACTCCTGGGCTCCTACCTCGGCCTCTATACCGGATGCTTTAGTCTGGGAGTCCGTTGCGTGGCCAATCGACTGCCCTGGTGGGCCTTCAGCCTCTTCACCGGCGCCCTGTGGGCTATTTTGGAGGCTCTGCGCGGCTGGCTCTTTACAGGCTTTACTTGGCTCGTTCTGCCCTCAGCCTTCGTACCTTGGCCAGCTATGATTCAAACAGCTGCCTTGTGGGGCAGCTGGGGACTTTCAGCCTTTTTAACTGCTACGGCCTGCCTGCCGCTCTCAGCCATATGCCACTGCCCACCATCTGGCTCCATCGCCTCTAGGTTCATTGTTTCTAGCCTGCTAGCCATAGTCCTACTCACTGGCCTGTGGCTTATAGGTAGCCGACGGATCGATATACCTCTACCGAATCAACACAGTCTAAAAATTGGCATCGTCCAAGGCAATATTAACCAAAGTCACAAATGGAATCCCGCATACCAGCTGACCACTATAGAGCACTATATCGCCCTAAGCCGCCATTTAGTAGCCGAACAACGGCCCCAACTCCTCATTTGGCCAGAGACAGCCATGCCCTTCTTCTTCCAGGATGAAGGCCCCTTGGCCATCATAGTTCACCGCCTAGCTGCCGAGACCCATACCCCTATACTGGCCGGCGCTCCGGGTTATCTCAAACTAGAATACGACAAAATTGATGATACAAGCCCGGATAACCAAAATTACGCCATATTCAATCGTGCCTGGCTCCTAGATGACTGTGGCCATACTGTCGCCTTCTACGACAAGGAACACCTCGTCCCATTTGGTGAGTATATACCTCTGTCCAACTGGCTCCAACACGAACACTATTGTACCTTTTTGACCAATCTTCTTCAAGGTATAGGTGATTTCGTCCCAGGCCACAAGATAGACCCTTTAAAACTCCAGCTTTTAAACCAGAACGGATATACACTGGACGACCAACCTAAAAGCGAGATACAGCCGGCCCCAGAGACCAATAGTACACCGAATACGCCGGATATGTTCAACCAAGTACCCCTCGGCGTACTCATCTGTTACGAGACCGTTTTTCCTGAGCTAGCCCAAAAACGTGTGGCCGCTGGTGCAACCTTATTCATCAACATCTCCAACGACGCCTGGTTTGGCCATACCGCTGCTCCCTTGCAGCACATCCAGCTTTCGGCTCTGCGCGCAGTGGAGCAAGGTCGATACATGGTGCGCTCTACCAATACCGGCATTTCCGCAGTCATCGACCCCATGGGCCGCATTCATCAAAAGACTAACCTTTTCGAGACCACTGCCTTCACCGCCACGGTCCAGACTATAGCCGGTAAGACCATGTTTCATCAGTCCTTCGCCATGGTCTTGCCTGTACTAAGCGTTGTTGTTATAGTCCTTTTTATTTGGGCATGGAAGTCTTCCGACAAGAATCGCAAAGACGCCAACGACGGCATAATCACATCTATAACCGCTATACCTAGCTCCAACTTCGGACTAAGTATAATATATTTTTTTAAGGCCTACGGCCCCAAATATTTTACCCAAAAGCGATCGCCTCATGTTGCAGTACCCTGATCTAAAAACATGTAGCCTGGCCATTATCGAGCAATTTAATTCCTTCTGGGGACGGCTTTGACGTTGTAGGAAGTCAGACACGCCTCGCCGCCATCGAGTCTGAACTCGCCAAGCCCGGCGCCTGGGATGCACCTGAGAAGCTGACGCCCATTCTACGCGAAAAGAGCACTCTGACTCAACAACTCAAAATGTGGGAATCGCTCATGGCCTCCCGCATTGAGCTCGACGAATGGCTAAGGTTAGCCCACAAAGACCAAGATCAAGAAATTCTTGTCACCCTGGCCGAGCAGCTCACCTTGCTGACCGAAAAACTTGATAACGCTGAGCTTTCTGTGCTTCTTGCTGCTCCAGAAGATAAATCCGACGCCATCGTCGCTATACACCCAGGTGCTGGCGGCACCGAAGCCCAAAACTGGGCCGCCATGCTCCTGCGCATGTATAAACGCTGGGCCGAAGCCCTGAATTACGGTTTAGAATGCCTTGACTACCTTGAAACCGATGAGGCGGGCCTCAAAAGCGTCACTATTAGCATTAAAGGCCTCAACGCTTATGGCTTGCTTAAAGGCGAAACTGGTATCCACCGCCTAATACGTATCTCGCCCTACGATGCCTCTGGCCGCCGTCACACTTCCTTCGCCTCGGTAAACGTACTTCCCGACGCCGATCAAAATATTAATATCGTCATAAAAGAAGAAGAACTGCGCATCGATGTCTTTCGCTCATCTGGCCCTGGTGGCCAAAGTGTCAACACCACTAGCAGCGCCGTACGCGTCACCCATCTAACTACTGGCATCACGGTACAGTGCCAAAATGAAAAATCCCAACTACGCAATAAAGAATCGGCTATTAAGATCCTTAAGGCCCGGCTCTATGAGTTAGAGTTAAAAAAAATAGAGGATAAAAAGAAAAGCCAATACTCTCAAAAAGAGACCATTTCCTGGGGTAGTCAGATCCGCACATATACGCTTCAGCCCTACCGCTTAGTCAAAGATCACCGTACTCAGACTGAGATTACCAATGTAGACGCTGTGTTAGACGGTAAGCTCAGCAAGCTTATTCGCGATTTCCTCTTTCACCTTCATACCAAAAAAAAATTAATCCCGCAGCCCGGTCCCAGCCCGTCCAACCAGCCTTGACTTTAAGGCAATTTTATGGTTAAAATTGTAGTTATATGTTGGCTCATACGAGATTATAGTGCGACGCATACTCTGTCAGCCTTACCAATACCAATAAATGTTTTTTGGTCTGACCTACAACTATAGTAGTCTGCCCTTCATAAAATAACGTAATTTTTTACCGATGATCAGAATTTCGCTACTGGGGTAACTTTTGACTTGAGCAAGGACACCACTCCATTTCTCGTTCAGCTCCAGAAACACATAGAGAAGCTAAGCTACCAGACCAAACGTAACCTCTTAATCAATCCCAACAACCGCTGCATCTTCAAGCACGCCTTAGAAGTTGAACTAGCTCAGGCTCAATATCAAACTTACCACGTGGGTCTGGCCGTTATCAACCTAAACGGTTTCAAAAAAATCAACGAACGCTATAACTACCCTTACGGCGACTATGTATTCGTTCGTCTAGCCTAGGCGCTCACTAGCCAAAAATACACCTACAGCTTGACTGCCTCCCCCGCCTGGACGGCGAAAAGTTTATGGTGTTCCTCGGCAATAACTTACGCAAAATCCATTCTATCCTCAACCGCTTACTCACTTCATCCATTTCGTAATTCTTCAATGAATTTAATCATCGCTTTTTTTTTAGTCACTTTATCTATCAGCATCGCCAGCATGGTCACGGCCGTAATACCGCCAAAATATTTTTTTTAGCCGACCAATCTATTTACCAGGCTAGCTAATTACAAAAAATACTGTTCGTCAATCTAAAATCATTAATACTACGAATCCAATCAAGACTACTGTGGTTCTAGCTGACAAAAAAATATTTTCTCTTTTTTATGACCCTTTAGCCCTCCCATTGCCATCCAGACTATACCTTAAAAAGATATTCATAAAGACCAAAAAAAACCTAACTGATATATTATAAGCGGTAAAAGCGATATGAGCAAGACCAACATTGCTCTCAATTATATAGGCAATATCCAACTTGGACATTGCCTATATAAAGGTAACTATCATGTGCTGTTCATAGACTGTGACTTAGACTTAGCCAATATTGATGTACTCATCGATATCGTATCAGACTACAGTCTACAGGACTTTTTAAAAACTGACCTTAAGTCAAAAGACATTATTGTAACCATTGAACCAGGCAATTTCGACTGCATCGCCGCCGCTTAAGGAGGTGCTCTTAATCCTCATAATATGTCCTCCCCCGCTTTTCGACTGTTACGACTTCTTATATTTCGACCTCGCCGCCGGTATTTCCCATACCGTTCTCTTTTTCACGGCCATATGCCACATATACATATAGTAACTGTCACTCTAAAGCCCACCTCTATCATCAATTCTTACGCCATTATCAAGCAAAAAAATAGCTACTCAATGGAGCATTAAAGTTTTTATATTATTGTAATATGGCTGAAATCAAGCAGAATGAAATCATAATCTTCCAACGTTTACAATGCTGCATGTAAATATTTTCTTAGCTTTTTTTCCGTCACCTTCTTCAACACCATTCTCATGGCTGTTCTGTTATTGAGGCTGTCCACCGCCAGTTACTTCCAATAAAGCTCGCTCCTAAGTCCAGAACTGACTAAGACATTTTTAAAATTGCCTTAAAACTTAACCGCATCCATCGTGACACTCTTTCCAATATCGCCTCTTCCCCCTGAGTCTACTTATCGGCAACGAGAATTAAGAAAGAAAAAGATAATTAAAAAAAATATAAAAAAAGAAATAAATAGAAAAAATGTATTATAAATATTTTTATTTACCTACTATTTAAAGAAATATTTTTTTAATCGCGCTAACTTCTTAATACGAAATGTCGCATCATGTATTTAGGAAGACTAATCTTATCTTGAAAAATAGTCATGGTGGTCGGTAAATAAATAAACTAATATTGTACAAAACGATGGAAAAAATGGATACAAAAAATTACCGCGCGACTAGTCAAAAGCTCAGGAAATGCTTGACGAAAAATTTCATTTTTTGGCATAATTAAACTATAGCGTCCAGCCACATACTTAATCCAATAATTTCTTAAAAAATCTAGAGAGGATCTTGTGAACAAAAGTGAACTCATCAAAATTCTAGCCGAAGAAAATGATATTCTGATCGAAGAGGCTGACACTATAGTCAACGTTTTTATCGATACTATCAAAGATTTTCTCATCAAGGGCAGCCGCGTCGAAATACGCAGTTTTGGCAGTTTTAAGATCAAGAACTATAACGGCTACGTCGGCCGCAACCCAAAGACCGGCGACATTGTCACGGTTCAACCCAAGCAACTGCCTTTCTTCCGCGTCGGCAAAGAACTTAAAGAATACATTAACCAATAACACTTTCTATATCCGGATCGTACACTTCATAAATTTTATTTTTTATAACTTAAAATTTTTATAACTATTTTAACTTCAATAAGACTTTCACGACCTTTAAACATACCACACAACAGTTCTACTTTTAGCTAATGGCTCTACTTTATTTCTCGTCGTATGTTCAAATTTTAATAGTTCTTTTGACATTACCACTCATAATAAAAACTAACATATCACCGAATTGGCCCAGAAGACTGTTGTACTTAACGACCTCTGAAAAAAAATGGTTTCAAAAAATCTATTTATCGCTAGTTAAATAAATTTTATCCTACAGCCCTAGAGCCCATACTAAAGACAAAAAAATATACCACCTCTTGTTTCAAGACTTATTTCCGGCTTGACTACCAGCACATTCACCTCATCTCAGAAAAAAAAATAAAACAGATGGTCAGCGCTATCACCACCTGCTCTTAATATTTCAAACTATTACTTCTTTGGCCGGTCTCTCTAAAACCATCCGGTGTATCGAACAAAACATAGGCATGATGGTCGCCTTCCCCCTAAAGATATTTTATAGATGAACTCATATTCGCGTAATAACTGTAACACCAAATCGTCGCCACAACTATGGCCCTACGACCACAAAATAAAGACGGTAGTGAATATAAACAACTAGGACCGAAAGATGAAGACAATTTCCTCAAAACAACCCAACCAGCCTTTCAACATCATCCCGGGCGTTGATCTCGGCCTGAGCGTAACCAACGAGGCCGCAGTTAACGAATGCACCCATTGTGTATATATTCCTTAATACAATGGCCGTTCTCTAAATATTCTAAATATTATAAATTTGCTAAGGTCGATGTAGCCTTAAATGTCGGCTGCGTTGTATATTATTATGATATCTGGTGTTGGATGCCAAAAAAATAGCAGATAAAGCCGAGACGAAGATGCTCTTCCTCAATGCTAGAGATGAATTATCAATCCAGCTCTTTGTCGCTTTAGATCTCAATTCCGGAGATACATAAACTAAGGCTTAGGATTGATAAAATTATTGGCAGCCTTAAAAAAATCTTTAGTCCTTCGGCTCCCAAATCTAACCAGGTCATAGTTGTGAGTACAAACTAAGGTTTAATACCAAGCAGATTTTTATTTTTTTAAACACGGCATCCATGTCACACTATCAGCGAAAGGAATCGCTATGAACTATTCTGCCTGTAATATCAATAATGCTAACCACTATCAGTTCCTGGGCACTCCCTTTATCCCTTTTTTTAAAATGCAAGGCTGCGGTAATGACTTCGTGCTCATTGACAACCGTGAACTTCAGGTACCCGTGACGGCCATGGCCGACTGGGCTCGAGCTGTTTGTCCCCGTGCCATAGCCGTGGGTGCCGACGGATTGATTTTTCTAGAACGGACTGAACCAGGGCACGCCGCGGACTACCGCTGGCATTTCTATAACGCCGACGGCTCTCGTGCTGAAATGTGCGGCAACGCCTCTCGCTGTGCCGCCCGTCTGGCTGTATGGCTAGGATTGGCCGGTCCAGAGCATGTACTCGACACTGATGCCGGCCCCATCCGCGTTAGAGTGGCCGTAGATTCGGACGTAGTGCGCGTCCAACTTACCGACTATACAGATCTGAATTTATCTACTTGTCTACGGCTGCACAACCAGGATTTTGTAGTCCATTTCGTAAATACTGGTGTACCGCATGCACTGGTCCTACTGGAGTCTACAGCAGACCTGGCCACTCTTGATATAAAAACCTACGGCCCGGCCCTACGTCAGCATCAATATTTTAACCCAGAGGGCATCAACGCTAACTTTGGCTACGTCACGGACTACAAAAATATACTCTTACGTACTTTTGAACGCGGGGTGGAAGGCGAAACCCTCGCCTGCGGCACGGGCGCCGCAGCTGCTGTAGTCATTGGCCATGCTCTGGGCCTGACCGACACGCATGTAGCAGTCACGACTAGCGGTGGAGAAATCATGAACATTATCGTAAAAAATCTTACGACATATATTGAAGGCCGCGCAGTCTTAGTCTATGTAGGACAAATATTGTTAACCACTCTTGGGCTTTCCCTGTGATCATTATAGCCTATATACTATGGCCTTTCTATAACCTAATCGAACTCATCCAACAAAAAACTATCTAAAGGAGGCCGATCATGCAGTTTATAGGCGTCCTGACTGCCCTGGTTACCCCTTTTCGCAATATGTCCGTCGATGAAGAGGCCTACCGCAACCACATCGAATGGCAGATCGAGCAGGGCATCCACGGAATGGTACCCTGTGGCACAACTGGCGAGTCCGCCACTCTCTCCCACGACGAACACAAACAAGTCATCAATATCTGTGTGGATCAAGTTAAAGGCCGTGTCCCCGTGCTTGCCGGAGCTGGATCTAACAATACCACTGAATCTATTGAACTAGCCAAACATGCAAAAAGAGCTGGCGCTGACGGCTTACTGCTCATCACTCCTTATTACAATAAACCAACGCAAGAAGGACTCATCGCACACTACAGGGCTATTTCCGCGGCGGTTAAAATGCCTTGCGTCTTATATAACGTACCCAGTCGTACCAGCTTGAACCTACTACCCACAACTGTAGCTCGTATAGCCTGGAAAATTCCAGAAGTAGTTGGCATCAAAGAAGCCACTGGCGACCTTAAGCAAGTTTCAGAAATAGTGGAATCCTGCCCTCCTGGTTTTCAGGTTATCTCGGGTGATGATTTTACTATCCTTCCTATTCTAGCTGTAGGTGGCTGCGGCGTTATCTCCGTAGTCTCCAACATTGTACCGGCCTTAGTGATATCCCTATACAATGCCTTCACTGTCAGCGACCTGGTTCGAGCTCGTCAAGTCCATTATGAACTAAGCCCCTTGTCTCGAGCCATGTTCATTGAGACCAATCCAGCCTCAGTTAAGACTGCTCTAGCTCTCATGGGCCGCATGCAGCCAGATCTACGCTTGCCGCTAGTGGCGCTGACCCAGGCCAATACCGAAAATCTCAAACAAATTCTAGACAGTATCGGACTACTAACCTAGGTGTCTGCATCCGCTCTGCTTGAGCCACATATCTTCCCGTCCGCTGTCCACGATTAATATCTGGCTACGTTGCCGGTTTCTATTCTACTACTGCTGCTAATAGCTCCGTCCACCTTATGTAGTACATACTATTTCATCCATTGACAAAAAACTTATCACCATCTTCACCCTAACACAGCATCTATAGCTACATAATTGCCCACTTAAGACACAGCGGTTTTTATATATTGTATACCGGATAGATCGGTACCAAAAAAAATTATTCCACCAATTTCTACACCCTTAACTTTCTCTATCTACATATAACTAAAACGCATCATCGAAACCTTGCTAGACAAATCGACTATGGCAATGCAAGATCCACTAGTAGCTGAATCTGGTAGCTCAAGAGCAACCTATACGTCACACGACCCACCCCATAAGGTAATCTCCTCGTTGACTATACGACAGAAGAACCATTCTAAACTACCAGGAATACTATATTTTATACTATCAAATATAGCCTTGAAAATCACCATACGGCCCCCCCTACCTGATCGACAAAATTATCATGACTGCCTCGGAACTAGTCACTGATATTATTATTAAAATTTATTACACAGCCCAAACTTCGCCAGAGCTCTCCCGACATTCATATGCCTATTATCATGAATTTAATACGTTCTCTTTATATGGCCTACCCCTTCCTTATACCTCTCAACTACTAGCCAAAGTCATCATCTCCAAATACATATAGTCGCTGCCTGCATAACCTTAGTTACGCTTTTAGATAAAACCAAAACTATCTTTTTCCTTATAAAAAGTCTATATATTATTCTATTAAACTATGATATTGTCGAAATTTTTTTAGCTATAGCTATGGTCTTAGCGCAAACACTCTTCCCTGCGTTAGATTTATCATTATCAACACCTCCTATGACGACAATCTCACACTGATACGTAAATGTAACCATGGCTTGGCTAAACTACTTTAAAGAAAAAATATTTTATAAAAGTTTCCGTTTGACGCGTTTCTCATCCCATATGCCACTATAAGTACCCACGCATGACTTATTCTAGGCGCGGACGCTTATGGTGGCAGAGAGTTAGCTAGCAAAGACCTTTTCAAGTTTAGGTACGACATCTTTTTTACGAGAAAGCACACCGGGCAACCAAACAGATTTACCACTGGCAGTGTGGAAGGCTTTATGAACCACAGCGGAATCTTCTGAAACGATAAGCATCTCAGTGCCTTCTTTTATAATATCTGTCAGCATCAATAAAACGGAGTGGCGACCATCATCCTTTATTTTTTGAATTTCTTTGAATAAGTCGTCCTTAATATTTTCGAAGATGGACAGGTCGACCACTTCCAGCTGGCCGATACCGACCTTCTTGCCGCTCATATTGAAATCTTTGTAGTCACGGAATATTAGCTCATTAATCAGTGTACCAGATATAGCGCTCTTAACTAAGAACATCTCCATACCTAGAGCCATAAAGTCAGATATATCGCAAGTTTTTGCCAGAAACTCGACAGCAGATTTGTCCTGAGCGGTGTAGGTGGGAGACTTGAAGAGCACAGTGTCAGATAAAATCGCGCATATTAAGGCACCAGCAATATTTTTTGGAATTTCAATACCATAGTACTTATACGCAAGATAAATAATGGTACCGGTGCAGCCTACTGGGGCCACCCACATCTCAAGTGGGCTCGAAGTAGTTAAATCACCCAACTTATGATGATCGTATACAGCCAGTATTTTAGCCTGTTTAATATCATTTGGTAGTTGAGCCAAATCTGAGGTATCCACGACCATAACTCTTTGGCTAGCCACGGAACTAATAACTTCAGGTGCGGCCAAACCAAACCTATTTAATACGAAGGAAGTCTCTGGATTTACCGGACCTAACGAATAAGGCTTAGTAGCCTGGCTAAGCTTAATTTTTAAATCAGCTAAAGCAATGGCCGAAATAATAGTATCGGTATCCGGACATTTATGTCCAAAAACTAAAATCGACATATTAAACTTTCATATAAAGATTTACTAAATGTAAGTACAGTGTCGAATCTTGTTCTTGTCAAAAAAATTAGCTTATATAACATAAGCTCTCAAGAGCACCAAAGACTTTATACATTTTTTTGTGTAAAGTAAAAAAATTGATGACTAGTTACCGCAACTGTTTATGTACGGCAAAGAATACCCAACAATACTATAAGAGTTATGCCAACAACTACAGTGGCGTAAAAACTCCAAATCCGTAAGGATAAAAGAGGGCCGATAGTAGCTAGAAACCAAAGGTGTCCCCATTCCAAAGGTAAATGTAGGGCCAGGAGTCCATCCAGAATCTTCAGGTAGTCTAAGATACCTATGCAGGTCAATAGAACGACGCCAAAAAAGACAAGGTTGCAGCCAAAAATTTGAAGTAGGGATATGACGATGAGTCGTTCTGGGGAGCCAACATCCGATATAGTCCGATGGGATTTACGTGCCCAGCGTACGAGAGCATTATATCCGGAATCTTGCCATCGGCGTTGACAAATCTCTAGGCGGGCGCCAATTAAGGCCATAGGAATGCCTATAATTAAAGGCAAAACAATGGTCCGCGCTTCGACTAGTCCAAAATATTCAGTGAGTCCCAAAGCTAGACAGGTAGAGAGAACGGAGTTGGGTGGGACAAAGGTGCCGGCGGAAAATTGATCAAGCCAAATAAGCTCATAGAATATCGTGATGCCTAAGCCTTCCTGCCACCGGCCCGTGACTGCGCCGAAGCTGAGGCCCAGAGCTAGAGGGCGATCTATGATACCTAGGTTCAGGGCAAAACGGCAAGTCGCTAAAAAAGCAAATAAAACAGAGATCAAAATTAAAAACTGGTCGGGCATGACGTAAAGATTCATAACCAAATCACCACCAGGATCTAATATAGGCCGGTTCACTGGGAATACACCGAAAGTCAAGCTCTACCCTCAAAGAAATAAAACGCCGCAGACATAATTCATCCTCAGCAGAAAGGGCTACGTGTGCGCAGAGTTGGCGTTTACCTGGGCCGTAATGGATATTACCAATATTGACGGACTCCATAGCTAAACCGTCCTCAAAGGCACGCAATGCATCACAACAGCTGGCAAATAGTACCAAAAGCTGAGAATGCTCTATTACCCGGCAACATTCAGAGACAAAGAATGATACCTTATCTACCTCTACGAAGGTCGTACCGATCCCAGCCGGAACAGCTAAGGACATAATCTCCTGCCTGATGATATCGACAGACAGCTCGTCGTTGGCCACAATAAGTAACCTTGATCCAGCAAATGGAATCCACGTTTCGATGATCTGCCCATGGATGAGCCGATTATCTACCCGCGCCAAGAACATACCTATCCTTTCCTTTTCGTCTCTACTCAACTCTGAGTCGAGCACGTAAGAGCTCCCCAGCCACTACAATACCCTGACACCCAGCTTTTTTAGCCTCCTGGGCAAGCTTAGCTAGGGGCATTTGTCGACTGCCCAATATCTTGAGGAGCATAGGCAAATTGACGCCTGTTAGTACCTCTAGCCGGCCACTTCCTAGCAGAGATAGACTCAAGTTAGTGGGAGTGCCGCCAAACATATCTGTAAGCAAGAGCACGCCAGCACCGACATCACAGCCTAATATAGCTTGCTTGAGCGTAACTAATATTTCAGCCACCTCGCAGCTGGCATCTACGCTCACTGTACCCACGCACTCCTGGGGGCCCAAGATGAGTTCTGCAGTTTGAAGCAAGCGTAAACCGTAGTCACTATGCGTCACCAGGACGACGCCTACGTTACCGTCTCTATTATCTGTAACAGTAGCTTGGGCAACCGATTCGACAGAGAACGGTCTGAACTCATGCTTACGTCCCGCAATTTTGGTCTGTATATCCTTGTTCCCCATGCCTTTCCCCATGCCCATCGCTACCGACCTTGCCCCGCCGTAACGGAAAGTTATCGGACTATGCGAGATACATTTTTATAATCAACCAAGTTCCAGGTGTCGGTGCTCGAGGGAGACAGTGTAATTGGCCTGCCGCAAAGCCACCTCGATAGCCTCGGCCACAGCCACTGAACGATGCCGTCCACCAGTGCAGCCGATGCCAATAGTCACCAGATATCTCCCTTCCTGTTCGAACAGCGGCAGGAGGTAAAGCAAGAACTCCTTGAGCCTGTTTAAAAACTCACTGCCTGGAGGTGCGCCCAGAATATATTCAGATACGGCCCTATCTCGCCCAGAGAGCGACTTCAAAGCATCCATAAAGTAAGGATTAGGCAGAAAACGCAGGTCGAAGAGCAAATCGACTTCTGAGGGCGTGCCGTATTTGAAACCAAAAGCTATCAGATGCACACGCAAAACATGACCCCCGCCATCCGAGCCACCCCATTTATCCTGAATAATCCGTCGTAAATTATGAATAGAGTAACATGAAGTATCAATAATGAGCATGGCCTGAGTTCTGATGGAGGAGAGCAACTCACGCTCAGCCGCTATAGCTTCTGTAAGACCCAATTCCCGCCCCTTACCGCCGCTTGAGAAGGGATGGGGCCGGCGAGTAGTGACGTAGCGGCGGACCAAAACCTCTTCAGCGGCCTCCACGAATACGATCTGTGGCTGAAAGCCTTGGTCATTGAATTCATTAAGCACCGAGGTCCATTGGCCAGTCAACTCGCTAGGGCGGGTATCTACAGCCAACGCCAAACCGCGAAAATCTCGTTGATTCTGGCCACAGAACAGACTAACCAATTTGGGCGCTAAGCCAGCTGGGATGCCGTCTACCGAAAAAAAACAGAGGTCTTCGAAGACGTCCATGGCCGTACTTTTGCCCGCACCAGATAACCCCACCACAACAACTAGCGGAAAAATCTTACTACAGCTTAAGCCTGAGGTAGGAGTTTCCACAATATCTTCCGAGCTTCAACGGCCAGAAAAGACGACAAAATCCATCATCATTAAACAGACAAAAAAATATACATTATGATACGCAACTATATCCCTGTCGAGTACATGGGGTCAGAACTATAAAAATAGTGAAAGGCTAAAATTTTAAGGACTCTAAGTCAATAGCTGCCAGATTGCGCCCGCCATCAATATGATATCAACCAACTCGTCAAGCTTTCTGTGAAAAATAGCAGCCCCCCTCGCCAATACATGGGTACTTATATGTTCCAATTCTAAGAGCACGTAATGCGTCAAAGTTAAATCCAAAACTAGGGACTCGAACCATACTGTGGGCAATGGACTCAGCTAATACCTCGACTTTAATGGTCACCCTCAGATCAGGCAGCACCAACTCCTTATCCAAATAATTCTCAAAATTAATTCTTTATTGCCACTCAGGATCAATGAGCCCAAAGTCATTATTCTTTCGGCGATAGATAACATTAGCCCGACCAGTCTCTGCATTGAGAAAAACCAAAAACTCATATTGGAGGCTGTCGAGTTGTTCGGCTGCTTCGTCCACATCCATAGGTTTAGGTTCGTATTGGTTTATGGCTATAATTATGCGCTCGCGCTTGCCTGGTTCACCTTCGCCAAACTGGATGATCTCTGTGCGTACGTGACCCTGACGTCGGTGTCTGTCCTTGTTCTTCTCGCGGACCTTCTTCACCTGAGCCTCGATCTTGTCCAGAACCATGTCCACAGTGGAGTACATGTCTGTGCTCTCTTCACAAGCAGAAAGATGCGCATAGTTGCCGATGAAAATAACTTCAGCCTTATGCCGAAATTTCTCTACTGACAGAGTGACTAACAGCTCGCTATCATCAGCCTGGTGACTAATATATTTGGCAATCTTCTCGAACCGGCGTTGCGCGTACAGCCGTAAATGGTCCGAAGGCTCGAAATTCTTGAAAGTGATATTGATATTCATAGCTTCTCCCTTACTTTCTTATTGTTGTACAGTGGCTAATGCCGAGTTAGAGCACTTTCTTGCGCCTAGACGAGGACGCAATATCCAATGCAGTTCGGTATTTGGCCACGGTTCTCCGAGCAATATTTACTTGTAATTTTTTTTTTAGGGCTTTGACGATGTGAGCGTCCGAGAATGGCTGCCTAGGATTTTCTTCGCCTATGATCTGCTTAATCAGAGCCTTGACTGATTCCGAGCCGACCATACCGCCGCCGTCAAGCTCGAGCGCTGAGTTAAAGAAAAACTTGAGCCCAAAGACCCCATACGGTGTAGCCATGTATTTATTTGTAGTGATACGGCTTACTGTGGACTCGTGCATACCAATATCTACGGCGATGTCTTTCAAAATTAATGGCCTGAGGTATTTTACCCCATGCTCAAAGAAACCCCGCTGGTATTTTATCAAACTTTCCGAAACTTTATACAGCGTACGCTGCCGTTGGTACAAGCTCTTCATAAGCCACACGGCCGAGCGCATTTTATCATGGAGGTAATCCTTGTATTTACCAGAGTTCTTACCCGTATCCAGCTTGAGAATGTCCATGCAGAAAGAATTTAGCTCCAGCTGTGGCAACCCACCATTGTTAAGAGATATAATCCAATCGTCTCCAACCCTGTATACAAACACATCTGGTATGACGTAGAACGGCTCCTCACTGCCAAAACTCGCTCCAGGTAGAGGGTCAAGCTTCTGTAAAATCTCTAGATAGTGTTTAAGGTCCTCTAAGGCAATATGGAACTTACGACATAGGAGTTTATATCGCTTTTTCTCAAGATCTTCCATGTGGTCACGCACCAGAGACAGAAGTATGGGGTCCTTCTCGCTCCGAGCCTCGAGCTGCACTAACAAGCACTCTTGTGGGCTGCGTGCAGCTACACCCAAGGGGTCAAAGCGCTGTATGCGATAGAGCACTGCCTCTACCTCGGCCGGAGTGACCTCGGCCAGCCGGACGACTTCTTCGGCGGTGACCTGAAGATAACCAGCCGAGTCGAGGTTGCCAATGATGACCTCCCCGATCAGAATCTCTTTAGGCGTAAAATTCGAAAGCCGGAGTTGCCACTCCAAATGTCCGCCAAGAGATTGCTTTCCAGATAAACGCATTTCAAAAGGCATACTTTCAAGGGTGTCTTCACCCTCGTAGAAATGAGATTGACAAGAGGTGCTAGAAAAATCTCCGAGATAGTCCTCCCAATCGGCGTTGTGGTGTAGATCTCGCTCGCTACCAGTTTCAAGACCGGAGAACTCCCCAATTCCCTCAGTAATGGGACGTTCATTGGCGGCCTGATCTGGCCCAGAGGCATTGGCGTCAACATTTGTCCTTTCCTCAACCTCCTCTTCCAGAAAAGGATTTTCCAGCAGCTCGTTTTGTATGGTCTCTATCAGTTCTAAACGCGATAGCTGCAAAAGCTTGATCGCCTGCTGCAACTGAGGAGTCATCACTAGCTGCTGGCTCAGCTTAAGCTGCTGTCGTAGTTCCAACACCATATATTGTTATATCTCGCTGTCCAGTCTTGGCGCCAGATTAATCTTTTGAGACAGGGTCTGACGCTCATGTCGGAAAATTTTGCTCATGACCGAAAGTCGAAGAAAAAGCAAGAATCTTTCTATGCCTTTCACCACTTAAATTCTGCCACAAGATGCAGCTCTTAGCAAGAAATGGACAAAATCAATAAGGTGAGAAAAAATAAATTAGGAAAGCCAGCGATAAAATCTGATTTTTTTAGCGTGGTAGTTTAGCATTACATCGAAGGAGCTGGAGGAGTGGAGACAAAAAAGCCTATAAATATATACGGAATATGCTAAACGCCACGCATATAGCCGCATGCTGACGATGCACGGTAAAAATTAAGGTCAGTTACACCTTGTATCCTTCTTATTTTCTCTCGAACAGTCAAATCAAGAGTACATGCGATCCATGTAGCATCTGGAAATTGACGGTCTGCCCCCTTACTATCCTGAATGCTTATTTAAAAAAAACGGAATCGAAGGTTAAAAAACGTCATACCACAGGCTCTACTGGCCCCAACATTGCCATAAGGCCTCTAGTCGGCCCTGAGCCTCCAAGATAAACCGTACCGCCTCGCGTACTGCACCGTGCCCGCCCCTGGCCCGGCTAACCCAAAGCGCTAGGGCTAAAATCTCTGGCTGCGCATTACTTACGGCCATGGGCAGGCCAGATACCCGCATGGCCGCTGCATCTACCCAATCATCACCCAAGAAGGCCACTTGAGCAAGCGTGAGCCCTCTGGCCACGACTAAAGATTCCAAAGTTACTACCTTATGTAAGTGTCCGGCGCGATATTCAGCAATACCCAACTCACGTACCCGCTTCTCCACAGCCGGGGAGACGACGCCCGATACCACGGCTACCTCAAGTCCAACAGACTGCATGAGCTTAATACCTAAGCCGTCTTGGATATCAAAACGCTTTGAGATACGCCCTTCTTGGTCGTAGTAAACTCCGCCATCTGTAAGTACGCCATCCACATCTAAAATCAAAAGCCGTATAGCTATGGCAGCTTGCCTAGCGGCTGCAGAATATTTGTCAGCCCGATTCATATGTTTTATTTGCCCGCCACGGCGTTTATAGCCGCCGTATGGTTCACTAAGGCTGCGGCAATAAAATCACGGAAGAATGGGTTTGGCTGCATAGGATTGGACCGAAATTCAGGATGAAATTGGCAACCTAAAAACCAAGGATGGTCGCTCAATTCTATGATTTCTACCAGAGCCTCGTCCGGGGACAGACCCGAAAGGATAAAACCATTGCTTTCCAGAGCCCCAGCATACTGCTTATTGAATTCATAACGATGGCGATGGCGCTCGCTGATTTGAATGGTACCATAGGCCGCAGCGGCGCGGGTGCCTGGCCGAAGCACACAAGGGTAGGCTCCCAACCGCATAGTGCCGCCTTTATCGCTCTCGGAACTACGCTTTTCCACGCAGCCACGCCGAAAATCAAACCATTCAGCCATAAGATAGATGACTGGGTCCTTAGTTAGAGGATCGAACTCCTGAGAGTTAGCTCCTTTGAGGCCAAGGATATTGCGACTAAATTCAATGACCGCGCACTGCATCCCAAGACAGATGCCCAAGAATGGGATACTACCCTCCCGGGCGAAACGGATAGCCTCGATCTTACCCTCTACCCCTCTGGAACCGAAGCCGCCAGGCACTAGGATACCGTTTAGGCCGGCTAATTTTTGTGCTACATTACCAGGTTCAATTTCCTCAGAGTTGGCGTAGATTAAATCAACCTGAGCGTTATTAGCTACTCCGCCATGCACCAACGCCTCATGCAAGCTCTTATAGGCCTCTTTAAAATCCACATATTTACCCACGATGCCAATAGTACACCTTCGATCGGGTTTGGATAGCTTATGAATCAAGCCTTTCCAAGGTGCTAATTCGGGATTTTTGGCCGACAATTTAAGCATTATGACAATCTTCTGGTCTAAACCCTCCTCATAGAACTTTAAGGGCACCTCGTAGATGTTCTTCACGTCCACGGCACTAAAGACTGAATCTTTATCCACATTACAAAAGAGAGCAATCTTACCCTTCAGGTCGACCGAAAGATCTTGCTCGCAACGACATAATATGATGTCTGGCTGGATACCGATGCTCCTGAGTTCCTTAACGCTATGTTGAGTAGGCTTAGTTTTATGTTCACTAGTCACCTTAATGTATGGCACCAAAGTCAGATGAATATAAATAATGTTGTCCTTACCTAGATCCGCCCGGAGCTGACGTATGGCCTCCAGGAATGGCAGGCCTTCAATGTCACCAACGGTACCGCCTATTTCAACGATAACTACATCCAGGTCCTCGTGACAAACGGAGAGAATGACACGTTTAATCTCGTCGGTAATGTGTGGAATGACCTGGACTGTGCCACCCAAATAATCGCCTCGGCGTTCGCGCATGATGACGTTATGGTAGATCCGTCCTGAGGTGCAATTATTGCTTTGGGTCATATTCAAGCCCAGGAAGCGTTCGTAGTGCCCCAAGTCCAAATCAGTCTCGGCGCCGTCGTCAGTTACATAAACCTCGCCATGCTGAAATGGATTCATAGTACCAGGATCAACATTAATATAAGGATCGAGCTTCTGTATAGTGACAGTAAGCTTACGGGCAACGAGGAGAGCGCCGATTGAAGCAGCGGCTAGTCCTTTACCAAGGGAGGATAATACGCCTCCAGTAATAAAGATAATCTTGGTTTTCATGTGGTCCCCCCACTGGACATTGGTGGTATCAACATCTGGTTTAAGATATTAGCCTCAAAATTGACGGTCGGGGCGGTCGATATTATTAAGGAGCTTTAGGTTCGCCGAGGCAATAAAAAAACGGACGTCCATGTCCACAATAAATAATTCTGGGCAGAAAATTCGAGACGCCAAGGTACTAATTGATCACTGACAAATAGTTCCAAAACTTTTTTTCTCACTAATAGCTCAAGAGTCAAACCCATTTTAACGATAAAAATCGCTGTTAATAGTGACCCTAATTGAAGAAGAAAAAAACATATAGCACAGGCCAAAATCCTTAAATTATGAGACGGAGACAGTCCGCGCTATACAGCAAGTTGAAGCGGACGCAATTACCATCGCATGGTTCCTAGAACTGGCGGCCAATCAGATACGTCTTAACGAATATAATTTCATGTTTTTTATGATCATTCGGACTACGACATTATGACGATCTAGACATAGCCCAGGTCGCAACTTTACGCTAATGTTTCGTCCAAATATTAATATCTAACTACTGCTCAGACAACTATTGTTTTTTTGATGGGAGCGGAATAATGTTAGGTGTGTACAGCGGCTTCCAAATGCTGGTCAGACTGAAACTCCTGTTGCAGCAACTGACCGACTGTCAAAATGGCAAAACATCCCTGACCTACAATCAATAGCCTGGACCGATTCAAAGACTGTTTGTTTTAATTCAAAACGAGCCTGTCTCCTACTACATGATTGCCATAAATTTTTAATTTACTCTTCTATATATACCACGATGAAGAAAATATCATAGCCCAGAATGTCATGACTATGGAGATCATGATATTTGTAACTATATGATACTCCAACATATAGATTCCAGAATCAAAACCACCAAATAAGATATGCTACTGAAACTTCAACGGCTCGCACCTTAGTATTGCCTGGTTCACCGATCCTACAAACTATACCTTCGGACTTATACCGCACCCTGAAACTTACAACCACAATCTTGAGTTATCTAGACTAGGTCCATTGAGAGACACCACAATACTAAGCACGGAGTTCATCACCAGTGGTGTGCGGCACTTCAAGACATAATAAGCTGCCGGCCACAGCCGTAGTCAAGGCTCACGTTGAGTCGGCTATCGATGAATCATTTTTTTGTTCCGAGCTTTGGCCGGACTGGACAAGAGTAATGGCCATGGCCCTGACTGAGGCCAAAGTAGCCAAAAAGGCTGGAGAAACACCAGTAGGGGCAATACTTCTAAACGCAGAGGGCAAGGTGTTGGCCCGAGCTGGCAATAGTCCTATTAGCCGTCACGACCCTACAGCCCACGCTGAAATTCTGGCCTTGCGTCGAGCAGGCCGCCAGACTAAAAACTACCGGCTCATCGGGAGTATTCTGGTGACTACTTTAGAGCCTTGCCTCATGTGCTTGGGGGCGCTGGTGCATGCCCAAGTAGCCGGATTAGTATACGGGGCAGCCAATCCTAAGACCGGGGCGGTGTACTCCAGACTTCGGGGGGTGGAGCTAGATTTTTTAAACCACCGCTTTTGGGTATTGCCAGGCGTTGAAGCTACAGCTTGTGAGAAACTACTCTCAGAATTTTTCCGGGAGCGTCGAAAACAACAAAAGGTCAATCAATGGGATGCGTCGATCCCAGAAACCTCTGATGGCACCAAAAATTGAGCCGCAGTCCCATTATACCAATATTTTTCTTGTCGATAAAACCCCGAACCTGTAATCTAACAATTATTTTTTTGAAAATCCGCAAAATAGTCGTTTTCGTCAAGCGGAGAGGTACCGAAGTGGCTGTAACGGACTCGACTCGAAATCGAGTTGTCGGTTAATATCCGGCACGTGGGTTCGAATCCCACCCTCTCCGCCATATTATTATTTAACACAGTGCGAATAAATCTAAGAAGATCAGAAAAATCAAAAAATAGCGTTTTAACAGTCTGTCTTCAATCACCTTTGTCCATCTTAATACACACCCACTTTTTTAATGGGTAACTACTTAAGTTAAAATATAGCTACCAGTAGAATAGGTAGTCTCTTAAAAAACTGCGCTATGTATTGCCTTCGAGGCTACCTGTCACTCTTAACATCGCCGTCAGAAACGTAGATCAACTACCCCCAAGACTATTTACTCAAAATAATAAGCATCCTATGCTTTAAATATTGCATCAGATAAATAAAGACGACAAGAGGTAATGATTTAACCTATATTTAGAAAAAAGAATAATATATTTTTTTTAGTAACTATCCTGATGTAGGTCCAATGTAAGCACAATAACACTGCGGCAAGACCTATAAATTATTGTAAAACGTCGTCCCGAGTGAAGTAATGAAGAAAAAAACTAAAATAACAAAGTATACTGAAATATTCGAGACCTTAGTATTGATACCTGAATATGCCAATAACATTCTTTAGTAACTTGACTGAAAGCATGGCCGATCTGGATATCATAGCACTCGGAGCTACTGGCCATATTCGGCGCATTGAAAGCCGGACATCATCGAAACCGCCACCGTATCTTAAAAAAATATGGTTTTCTCTGCGGTATAATTACAGTATGAACTAAACATAATATTTTCATTAATCTGTGCATTGCTCTCAATCACATAATATGACAAAAACCACGCTAGCGTATCACCGATCAAAAAAAAACAGTATCCGTGACCACAATCGCTCCCCATTCCCGAGCCTATATTTTAAGGACCGTTTAATCACAACAGATCGCCAACGCAACCTTATATCGCTTCAGTTATGATAAAAAATGAAATATTTGCCTGCATTTTCGATCGTATACTTAATATGCTTTTGAATAAATAAGGCTGGCGTTGTCTATATCATCGAGATCAAATTACCCATGTCAGCATAATATCAGGATATTTACTTGAACGGCAGCGCACGCTGCAGATCTGGTTGACCACTTAGATGCTTTAAAATTTAGTATTAAGGTCACTGAAAAATTTTTATGTCATTTTTTATACTAGTTATGAGGAACTTGGATATGCTCATGGGGTATTAGTTTAATCTGGCAGGATTACCATATCAAAAATTGGACAAAAATGTATACGTCACAGCAATCGGGCTTATATAATGCCAGACTAAGCATATGAAAACGTTGCCGAATCACAAAAAAAGCGATACACATTATGGGTTTAGTTCTTGTAGCGAAGCAGCACCGCCGAAGTCGTATACAAGAACATGGCTATAATCTCTAGTCTTATGCCTCAACCCATATGGTCCATGTTTTTTAGGAGTGTAACCACAACCCTGACAGATATAATCAGACGATAGGCCGTAGATTGCTGGCTAGTCTGTAACATCAATAAGTACTGGGCTATAGCCTAAATCGACAAGCAAGACCTCCTTATTGTCTATAAGTAGATAGGCGTTGGTATCGGCAGGTAAGCTGTGGCCTACATTGAAAGCTATAAAGACTTTGAATTCATAAAAAATTCTAACCAATACGATCCGCGGAATAGACGACAAGTTCAAATATGATAGTGAAAATCTGGGAAGCGTGCAGGCAAGCCTCTGAGCTCTCCGAGGCAGCTCATGATTTCTGTATGGCCAACTGTGAATATGCTCGACATTAGTAAATAAAGCCAAAATATTGTGCAAGTTGTTCGGGATGGGCAGGATACGTGAAGATTAAAGAGAAATGGCTTTAAGTTAAATAAAATTCAAGGTCACTTATAAAAGCGCATCCACGCTCCCAAGCTAGCACCAGCATTGTAATGGCAGCCACATTCGATCAAGCCAGACAATAAGGCGGACCGCAGTGGCTAAAAAACTGCTAGCTATCACAATCAGTAATGCCGATAGCGATCTATACATAGTAATCCCAAAAAAATAGCCTATGTGTCTTGTTCATTACACACCATGGAAAAGATAGAATTTCCAGACCGGACAAGCGCAATACAGCCTATATCAAAATATACTTTAAACCGACTATATGGTAAGGATTCCATATGCGCTACTATCCCATCTTCATAAATCTTACAAATAAGCGATGCCTACTAGTTGGTGCCGGCCGAATTGGCCGACGCAAGCTAACTTCGCTCCTGGACGCTGGACCAGCCGAGATAATGGTTGTAGACCCAAAGCCGCCAGTGCTGGAGCTGGTCGAGCTATTGACCCGGCCCGGGGTGATCTTTGCCAATCGGTCCTTCGATCAAGATGACTTGGAGGATCGTTTTTTAGTCCTGGCCGCCTCAAATGATCGAGCTACCAATAGCCACATCGCGTCTCTGTGCGCTAGACGCGATATCCTATGCAACGTGGTTAACGCATCCGAGATCTGTTCTTTTATAGTCCCGGCCTACTTCTGTCTGGGGGACCTTACCGTAGCCATATCTACGGCTGGGTTATCCCCGGCCTTGGCCCAGGCAGTAGCTCGTGACTTACGAGAGCAGCTTGCTTCGCGCTATGAAACTCTGTTACTCCTGCTAGGACGACTCCGGCCTCTAGTATTAGCCCTGGGATGGGAAACTGAACGCAATACAGAACTCTTCCGTGCCTTGATCGCCTCCCCCCTGGCTGACCGACTCGCCACCGGCAATTTGGAGGACGTCGTCGGCTTACTACGGCAGCAGCTCCCGACGATACTACACGACCACATTGACACCTTACTTACCGGTTAATAAGCTAAACCTGCTTATATAGATCCTTTAAGAACCCTTATGCCAGCTACTAATATAATCCATGCCACTATCGTCAGTCTGTATACACTGGGCACACTACTATTCTTCGTCGGAGTCCTATGTCGTATTGATCGGGCCAAGAAAACAGCTGTGACAGTAGCTATGGTAGGCTTCACATTCCACACAGTCTCGTTGGGTCTCTGGCTCTCCTTGGAGTCACTAGCCGCCTTGCCAGCCGGCGGATATTTCGAATTTTTATCATGGAGTGTGCTCGGCACCTTCCTAATTCTGCGCTGGCGCCTAGGCATTGAATTTTTAGCCCTAATTGCCTCGCCCTTGGCACTGGTGTTACAGCTCTCTTCCCTGCCTCTGTATACGGCCCGAGCAATTATGCCTAAGTCCATGGCTGGACTTTTTTTCGGCTTACACGTTGCCTCTCTATTTACGGTACTAGGCCTGATGGCCATGGCTTTCGGCGCCGGCCTAGTATTTCTACGCTTGGATTATAAGATAAAATCCAAAGAAAAACTCAAGGGTTTCCATAAAGACCTGCCCTCTCTGTCAGTCTTCGATAAAGTTAACCTCTGGGCTGTAACCGTAAGCTTTCCGCTTTATACTCTAGGCCTTGTTTCCGGCTTCATATGGGCCCGGGCTACCTGGGGCCGAATGATCACCTGGGACCCCAAAGAGATGATTTCTCTAGCCATCTGGCTCATGTTCGGATTTCTTTTTCATCAGAGGCTGGCTTGCGGCTGGCGTGGCCGCAAGCCAGCCGTCTGGGCCGTATACATCTTCGTCTGCCTGGCCCTGTCCTTGATATGGATCAATTTTTTCCTTCCGACGCACCACAGTCTCCTCTTTAAATTATGAAACAAAAGGTTTATCTCATAGGGCTCAACCACCGCACCGCCGACGTAGAAATACGAGAACGCTTTGCTCTGACCGAATTTCGGAATTCAGACGGTTTTTCTATGCCGCAGATTCCTATAGGCGGTTCCATCGCCGAGGCAGTCACCTTGTTCACCTGCAATCGGGTAGAAATTTATGCTGTAGGCCCAGGACCTGAGACGCGGCAGCAGGTTCTCGTCCAGTGGGCCACGACTTGCGACTGTAGCCCAAACGAATTGGAGCCATATATTTATACCTACGAAGGCCTACGCGCCGTGCGCCATCTCTTTGGCGTCGCGGCCAGCCTCGATTCCATGGTGATTGGTGAACCCCAAATCTTAGGCCAGCTCAAGCAAGCTTACCGACTTGCCGCCAATTTCCATTATACTGGTGTTATACTTAATCGACTAATGCACAAGTCTTTTTCTGTAGCCAAACGGGTACGTACCGAGACTGATATTGGCTTAAACGCAGTATCCATCAGTTACGCCGCAGTGGAATTAGCCAAACGCATCTTCGGAGATACGAATCGATACACGGCTATGCTCATTGGCGCTGGTGAGATGGCTGAGTTAGCTGCCCAGCACCTTCTTACCGCTGGCATCCATAAAATCATGATAGCCAACCGAACTCTCGTCCACGCTAAACAACTAGCCAAACGACTAGGCGGCGAAGCCATTAATTTTAAGGAACTTTTCCATAAGCTCATGGATGCGGACATCATCATCAGCTCTACCGGCGCTCCTCAGACTATCATCCACACCCAGGATATCAAGGACATCATAAGAAAGCGACGTAACCGACCTATGTTTTTTATCGATATTGCTGTACCAAGAGATATCGACCCCGACATCAACAATCTAGATAATGTTTATCTCTACGACATCGACGACCTTAAGGAAGTAATAGAAGAAAACTTGGTCCAGCGCCGGGAGGAAGCGACCAAAGCCGAGTCCATCGTACGACTGGAGACCAAAGCATTCGGCAGATGGTTACAATCCCTAGAATTACAACCAACCATCGTGGATCTACTGGAACGTAGCCGAGCTATCGGCAGCCGCGAGTTGGCCAAGACCCTCAAGCATCTGGGTCCAAATACCTCCACCAAAACAGTTGCCGCTCTAGAAAAACTTGTGGATTCTCTAGTAGGCAAATTTAACCACGACCCCATAGTCTTTCTTAAACGTCACTACGACGAAGAACAGAGCGTCCAGTATAACATAGATCTAACGCGTATGCTATTTAACCTAGATGGCGAACGCCATTCTATGAAAAAAAACAGCACTGAGAAACTAAAGGCTGATAATATCCTCTGTATCCCATCCTAAGCCACTGCCAGAATTGTAGTAGTCACTGGCCTGGAGTCTCCCTATACGTAACTATTGTATCAGCAACATCTACCCTGAGCATATCGAACGCCTGGTCCGCCATCTTAAGAATAAAGACCTAGCCGGCTCACTAAATGGCCTTTACTGGATAGAAATACCCAAAGCCTTGCTCGCTAACGAACAACAAAGACACCAAAAAAAATGTGGCCCGTACTGTCTAAGCCTGGAAATATTCGAAAACCGATTAGAGCTAGAGCTGCTAGTACGCGCCCGACAACGACTACGCTGTTCATGTATCGCCTATGCCACTTCGGCCCAGCGCGAACACTGTATTGACTGGCTCGACACCATACTTCGAGAGTTAGATATCACCGTATAGTATGATGATATACAATGCAGACATTCTAAAATATAAATATTATATTAATTCTTCTAGATATTAGCCGAATACGACAACGCTGCTTTGTCACTTTGTTTAATCAGCAGCATTACGATCAACCATATCATCTTTCTTGCGTTACTAAAAGGCTATCACAACAAAAAAAATCGCTCCAGCTGCGGTATTGTATATAATTATTTCGTTAATAAATTACCTTTGGATATTTTTAATAGGACGATAGAATTCGTGACATCATATCATTCCTGTCCAGAATTATATATATGCTATACTATACTCAACAACCTCAACTTAACTACCAACAATGCTCTCTACTATACTCCAAGTATTGAGATTGTTCTATCCTTAACCTAATGCGCCTCCCTGAACGATTACAAGATCTACCCGTTGCTGCCGTCCAGCTGTGTCTGGCTGTAGAGCGCTTCATCACCCACATTATACCCAGAGAAATCATTAATCTGTCTGGCCGCACCTTACTCATAGCTTGCTCAGGCGGACTAGATTCCACCGCACTACTCGCTGTACTTCACTTTCTCGCCCCTCGCCTGAAATTTCAAATCGTGGTAAGCCACCTTAACCATGGCCTCAGATCCGAGGCCTCTGTCGAGGCCGCCGCGGTGCATAACTTATGCACGGCTAACAATTTTCCTTACCACACGGAGATCATCCAAACCGCTGCCTACGCTGTAGATCGCCGTATAGGCCTAGAAGAAGCCGGCCGAGAGCTGCGCCACGCCTATTTCCAACGCCTCCTCTCTGCCGGACTGGCCGATTTTGTGGCCCTGGGTCACCAGCTAAACGATTTAGCCGAGGATCAGCTACTACGCCAGATTCGCGGTACGGGCTGGCCGAGTCTAGCCGGTATGCCTGCCTGGGATGCCCGCCGCCGATTTCTTAGGCCGATACTCCTCATCTCCCGCCAGGACCTCACGGCCTTCTGTTGCTCCCTTGGTCTTTCCTGGAATGAGGATCCGAGCAACAAAGATACACGCTTCCGCCGCAACCGCATCCGCCACTACCTCATGCCTTTGTTCTTGGCTGAGAATCCCCGCTATTTGGAGGCCGCGGCCAACCTTTGGCGCCTTGGACAACTGGACGCCGCTCATTTCGATGCGGCGCTACCCATTGATTTAGCCTCATCAGCCCCCTGTCCTAGCTTGCTCCCCACGGCCTGGCTCGACGCTGTCGATGACGCCTTGGCCCTACGGGGCATTAAGCACCAGCTCGTCGCCTGCGGCGCTAATCAGCTCCGTCAGATCAACCTCATTCACCTCCTAGCCATCTGGCGCCACCGTAATGCTCCAGGCCGGCGCTCCGGACGCAGTAAAATCCTCCAATTTCCAGGCAGAATCACTGCCCAACTCAATCATAATGGAATTATTTTTTCGAAAGATTCTCGTAATAACCACTCAAAAATGATAAATTATACTTGCCAAAATCCCAGACTGTTGCATACCAAAAAAGAGTTTTTTCCCCGTCCTATTTTGGCTTCTACAGGAGGAAACAATATGTTCTTGAACGAGCGAATTATCAGCGAAGCCATTGTGAATGCCTACTTCGAAAAGTTTAAAAACTGCTTAGATGTGGACGTAGCTATCGCAGGCGGCGGCCCTGCAGGGCTTACTGCTGGCTGGCATCTGGCGTCCCAAGGATTTAAAGTTGCCCTTTACGAACGCAAATTATCTATAGGCGGCGGCATGTGGGGCGGCGGCATGACCTTCAATTACATTGTCGTCCAGGAAAAGAGCCGCCACATCTTAGACGAGGCCGGCATACCGCTCAAACACTACCGTGACGGATATTATACTTGCGACGCAGTATTGGCTACCACCACCCTAGCTTCTAAAGCCTGTCTAGCTGGGGTCCAAGTCTTCAACTGCATCAGCGTGGAGGACGTGGTGCTACGCGAAGAAAATAATGTCAAACGCGTTGCCGGCCTGGTTATAAACTCTACCCCTGTAATGATGGCTGGCCTACACATTGATCCCCTAGTCATACACTGCCGCTATGTCATAGAGGCTACGGGCCACGATGTTGAAGTACTCAAGACCTTAGTACGTAAGAATGACATCAAGCTGTACACCCACTCCGGCAATATCGAGGGCGAAGAATCCATGTGGGCCGAAGTGGCCGAGTCTAATACCGTATACAACACCCGTGAAGTCTTCCCGGGCATCTATGTGGCTGGCATGGCTGCCAATGCCAGCTTTGGCTCTTACCGTATGGGGCCGATCTTCGGCGGAATGCTCCTCTCAGGCGAGAAGGTAGCAACCAAAATTGCCAGCCAGCTTAAAGGCAAATAACTCTACCATAATAGTATGCGCCCCATCCCGGATCTCTCAGTCTATTTAGTAGCTGACCGATCTATTTGCCGCGGCCGTGATCTCATAAAGGTCGTAACTGCAGCCGTGGCCGGTGGCGTTACTATGGTCCAACTCAGAGATAAACATGCCAATACCCAAGAATTTCTCGCCCTAGCCAGACAACTCAAATCTGTCTTAGCTGGTACAGGCATACCCCTAATAGTCAATGACCGCGTCGATATAGCCTTAGCCGCCGGTATTAACGGCCTGCATATTGGCCAGACAGATTTACCTTACCTCGAAGCCCGTCGCCTCCTTGGCATCGACGCTATAATCGGCCTTTCTCTAGATCACCTCGAAGACGCCAATGTCGCGGCCAATTGGGATGTCGATTATCTAAGTGCCGGCCCCATTTTCGCCACTATTACTAAATCTGATGCTGGCCCTCCTTTAGGTTTGGCAGGCCTGGCTAGTTTCCGCGCCGCCACCCACCATCGCCTAGTAGCCATTGGAGCCATCACCGCTGCCTCTGCTTGCATCCAGGCCGGCGCCAACGGCGTTGCCGTAGCCTCGGCTATCTGCGCCGCTCCCGATCCTGCCGCGGCAGCTCGAGTGTTACGGGAGGCAACGTGCTTGCCTACGCGACCCAAGCCAACTCAATCTGAATTTCTCTGGTCTAAGAAAGGACAAAGGTATTCTACCGCTTCCCATATTGACAATAAAACGTAATTTAAACTAAATTTAAACAAAATTACAATAATTCACAGGAGGACTATATTGAATATTATTATTTTTGGACCAAATGGCAGTGGCAAAGGTACTCAAAGTTCTATAATAAAGAAAAAGTATGGTCTAGCGTATATAGAGTCTGGGGCTATTTTACGCGAGTACATCAATAGCAGCACAGAATTAGGTAAAAAGACAAAGGAATATATCGTTCGCGGCAACTTGGTACCCGACGATATAACCATTCCTATGATCCTTGAAATGTTAAACACTAAAGACCAGAGAGGATGGCTACTAGATGGATTCCCCCGCAACTCCACGCAGGCCCAAAGACTGTGGGAGGCCCTACAGGCCAATAGGATGAAACTTGATTATGTCATTGAAATCCTGCTCTCTCGTGAAGTAGCCAAAAAACGTATTATGGGCCGCCGCCTCTGTATTAATGATAATAACCACCCAAACAACATTTTTATCGATACCATAAAGCCCAACGGCGACAAATGTCGTATATGCGGCAGCGAGCTGAAATCTCGTTTTGACGACCAGAATGAGACCGTCATCAATAAACGCCACAATATTTACTATGATAAAACTACTGGTACCTTAGCCGTCTGTTATTTCTTTAAAAATCTAGCTACCGAATGCATGACTAAATATATTGAGCTAGACGGCAAGGATACCATCAATGCCATCAAAGAAAGACTGCTAGCCCTCTTGATCTAATAAGATTCTACTTCTCGAGTCCCACTCTTGGTTCTTATCATTTTTTTTTGCTACTATTTAATATTAAAAAAACATTTTTTGGACATATCATTTAAATTTCGCGAAGTTAAGTTTAACTTAGTACAAGATCAGAAGGCCTAAAGGACTTGCTACAGTTTGTAAAATCACAGAACAGTCCTACTACCGTTGATGCAACAAGTATGGCGAACTCAAAAAAATAATTAAATCAGGCGGTAAAAAATGGAGTGGGAGAACAGCCGAATAAGATAATCCGTAAGGAGGTGCTCAGAGAAAACTTTTGAGTTTGACATATTGCCGTAAGTACATGGAGTATATAAAAAAAGTTTTCTAAGTTTTTTGAAATATGAATCTGCTGTATAGTCGACCAGTTTTGCTCCATTCAAAAAAATACCAGATGTAGGCGAATGTCGTAAACTGTGTATTAATTCGGTCGCTCATAGAGTATACCTGAGAAGTATGGCTAAGGATATCTTAAGGACAGTCTTTCTTCAGATCGAAGTCTGGTTACCTTTGGTTTAGTTATGGGTTATGCATCTAGCCAAGGCCTTACTAGTGTAACTATATATGGTTATATAATTTTATTGATGTTAGGATTTATGATAGCAAAATATAAAAATACCGATAATTATTTGTAGTTTTATGCGTAAGTACTTGGCTCTTATGGTGGCCAGGACTATTCAATCAGGAAGGATGTTATAAAACATTTGGCGGAGTTGTTCATTAACCGATTGTCCCTGAATTATATACGTTCCGACAATAACCAAAACTTTACGATCAATTCCGTTTAGACGTGATTTTAATAGACTTAAAGTAAGATACTATTTTTTTTTGTTTCTGAAAGCCCCTGGAAAATGGCTATAATAAGAGCTTTAATAGACAAGCTTTGCAAAACTACGTATAGCTCTTACCAAATATCGCTCGCCTATGACCGGAAGTTGCCCTTGCCCAAATAGATAGAGACGAACTTGGTATTCAGCTTTATATATTATTGAGTAAACGCTGGTGGGGCAGGCTATTTACGATGATGTTATTATACGTCGGTCCAGTAACAGTAGGTAGCCTGTTTTTTTGATGCGTAAAGAAGGATAAAAACGGCAAAAAACAATATTAATAGCCCCCCCGGCCTCAAGAGGTCGGGATATAGACGAAACGTCTTACATCTATCGAATTGTAACACATAGGATCTATAATTACCGATTAAACATGACCTTAATCTCCATGTAAGTGCTAAAATATGATATCTCGTCGCTAAGACTAATATTAATACATGTCACGATAGATTCAAAAAATACCCGATATAGTTGCGGTATATAAAATGTATTGCAAACGCGACGATATCCTAACGAAAATACTGTATCCTGACCAGCAAGGTTGCCGCTCCAACCAACGTTTTTACCTCAACCGTTAAGTTATATTTTAAACTATAACTATGACACAGATGTATCAATCTACATGGATCATACGCAAAGCTAACTACGATTGGCAGGGCTAACTTGCCTGATCTTTGGAGTGTAACACGTTAGGCAGGACCATCATTAGACGTAATGGCAACTAACTAGCTAAAAAAATATTTATTTTCAGGCCAAAAAAACTGCATAACTTATCAGAATAACGATATGACCGCCACCGGTCAACATAGTTGGCAACTATTCTGCTTAGACTTAATAGGCTATTAGTTGATTTCTAAAAAAAAGAGCCGGAATAAATGTAAAGCGGTCTAGCAAACGAAGTTTATTTCAGTTTATTAACGACATAGGAAAGCCTTGATATTCGTCGAGCCGCATTCTTCCAATGAATGATTTTCTTAGTTGCAGCTTTATCAAGCATAGCCATGGCTTTCTGTAATGCTGTGACAGCATAATCTTTATTTTTAGTCTCAACGGCAATACGCACAGTCTTGAGAACATTCTTGATACGGGTCTTAACGGCACGATTACGCGCACGGGCTTTCAAACTCTGACGGTATCGCTTCACAGCGGATTTATGGTTAGCCACGATATATCTCCTCTATATTACGTCAACTATATTAGCTAACTCAGATATGCCTAAACATCAGTCTAGTAGTCTAAACCGTAGCGTACTACAGTTATTAACTGCATTATTTATAATCGACTTACAAAAACTTTGTCAAGTCTCATAGCTGATTTTTTTTAACTCTGGTCCAAGCCTTCTAGATCTGCATGACATTGAAGTCCGCCAGCCGGACCAGGTAATCTGTGAAAAATTTGAGCAGGTCCAGCCGATTTCGACGCAAAGCCGGATCATCGCACATAACCATTACGCCGTTAAAAAAAGCGTCTACCGTAGGCTGCAGCTGGCGCAAAAAGCTAAAAAGCGACAAAAAGTCGTCAGCTTTCCACAACTGTACGAAGTTTTGGGCCAAATTCTCCAAGGCCGTAGCTAGTGCCTTATCCGGTACCTCGGCCAGTAATGCCGACTTCCAGTGCCCGTCTAGATCCTCGATATCAGTTTGCTTACGTATGATATTGGCGGCGCGCTTAAAAGTCAGAATAGCTTGAGTAAAATTTGGATCACGGCTCATGACTGCCAGAGCCTTAAGTCTCAGTCTAAGCCGCCGGATATCTGTCACATCCGCCCTGACTGCAGCCTCCACCACCAGGGTCTCGTAGCCTTGGCCACAAAAGAAACTAGTAAGTCGCTGAGTTAAAAAAAACATGAGTTTTTTCAGGGCCACGTCTGGAGTTAGTTTCCGGCATCGTTCACCATAACCCGACAGGGCCCGAAAAAATAACTCTTGGACATCGAGTTGGAGGTCATATTCAAGGATAATACGACATATGCCCAGAACTGTCCGTCGCATGGCGTAAGGGTCAGCCGCGCCCGTGGGGATCATATTTAGACAAAAACAACCAGCCATAGTATCAGCCTTGTCCGCCACAGCTAGGAGCGCCGCAACCAGAGTAGTCGGTACCGGACTATCCGGCCCAGTCGGCAGATAGTGCTCATATATAGCCTGGACTACAGCTTCGGTCTCGCCATAGTGACGGGCATAGATACCGCCCATGATACCTTGTAGCTCAGCAAACTCACCTACCATATCCGAGACCAGATCAGCCTTAGCTAGTTCTCCAGCCCGCACTAGATCCGCGCGCTGATCCGGGGCCAGTGTATCAGCCAGCCAGTCACATAAGGCCGCTATGCGCCGTCCTTTATCTGCCATGCTGCCAAGGGGAGTCAAAAAAATGACCTGCTCTAGCCGAGACTGCCATTGGTCCATTGTGTAACTTAAATCAGTTTTCCAGAAAAACCGTGCATCTTCCAGGCGAGCTTTGAGCACGCATTCCCAATCCTTGCGCACCAAGGCCTCAGCCTGGTCGTCTATGGGATCAAAATTAATTACACACAGGAAGTGCGGCATTAGGTTGCCCGAATTGTCCTCTATGCCAAAGCTTTTCTGATGCGACTCCATACTGGTCAGTAGCACTTCCCTTGGCAGCTCTAAGTAGGCTGGGTCAAAACTACCCAAAAGCGGCCGCGGCCATTCCACCAGGTTACACACCTCGTCTAATAGGCTGTCGGTCCATATTACTCGCCCTTTGGCTGCTTGGGCTAGGGTATCGCCGACAGCCAACACTATTTGTCGTCGCTCTACCGCATTAAGTATTACTTTACCTTGATTCCGCACTACCTCCTGATAGGCCGAGGCCGTATATATAGACCATGGGCCGGGGCCAAAAACACGATGGCCATAAGTCAAATTGCTCGAGGCCATCCCAGCAATCTCAAAAGGTACTACACAATCATCAAGCATGGCTAAAAGCCAACGGATAGGCCGACCAAATGAAAAGTTCCCTGAACCCCAACGCATGCGTTTAGGAAATGGTAACTTAACCACAATTTTAGTGCAGATACCAGACAAAATATTGCCGGCCTCGACACCACCACGCATCTTACGCACCGCCACATAATCACCTTTTCCCGTGGTAGTACGGAAAATATGACTAATGTCCATACCTTGCCCCCGTATAAAACCTATGGCGGCCTTAGTTGGGTTACCTGCGGCATCAAAGGCCACATCCGCGGATGGGCCAATGATAATCTCCTCACAGTAGGACTGCATTGCGGCTAGGCCCACTACCTCTACTGTCAAACGACGGGGGGTTGCAGCAGAAGTGAGAGCGACATAGTCCAATCCAGCCTCGGACAGGCTTGAAGCAAATAAATCTCGCAGGTCTTGGGTCAGACGGGACAAAAAACGGGCCGGAATTTCCTCAGTCCCGATCTCGAGCACAAACCAGGGCATGACGTTATTCCTCCATAGCTTTGCAAAACGGATAGCCTAGACTGCACGCTGAGCTACATAAAGTACAGCCACGGCCGAAACTAAGGCACATACGCGGCTAATATAACCGGTACGCTCAGTTATAGAAATGGCCTTTCTTGCCTGGAGTAAGTTAAAGGTGTGCGAACATTTTAGGCAATAATCATAGGCTGGCCAAAGCAGATTCTGTTCGCACAGTCGTTGAGACTCGGCCTCGTAAGCCGCAAAGGCAGCCAGGAGCATCTGCGGATTAGCGGCCTCAAAATTGTATATAGACTGTTCTACTTCAGCCCGATAGTGCACTTGACCGTAGGTCACTCGATCGTTCCACATGAGATCGTAAACCGACTCTTTGTCTTGTAAATGCATAGAAATACGTTCAAGCCCGTAGGTAATTTCTACACTCACTGGGGAAAGGTCAATACCGCCAACCTGCTGGAAATAAGTGAATTGAGTAATTTCCATACCATTGAGCCAAATCTCCCACCCCATACCCCAGGCGCCTAGAGTTGGTGATTCCCAGTTGTCCTCCACAAAACGAATGTCGTAAATGCGCTGGTCGATGCCTAAAGCGACCAGACTATCAAGGTATAGACACTGAACATTATCCGGGGAGGGCTTTAGAATAACTTGGAACTGGTAATAATGCTGTAGGCGATTGGAATTTTTCCCATAGCGGCCGTCTGTAGGTCGTCGCGAAGGCTCCACATATGCCACGTTCCATGGTTCTTTGCCAAAGACGCGCAGGAAAGTAGCCGGATTAAAAGTACCGGCGCCGACCTCCAAGTCGTAGGGCTGCTGTATGATACAACCAGCCTTGGCCCAATAGCTCTGCAACGTCATGATTACGTCTTGAAAATACATATGGCTCTCCTCGGAGAGGCCAGTTCTCCGAATTAAACGCGTATCAGACGCCCCTTATCCCAGGCCAGACCCATATGGAACTCTATAAAATGATCGATGAGCGCGGCGCACTCTCGGCGGACGGTTGGAATAAGCCGTAACCGTGACCACAGTGACGGTGGCTCATGCCGGATAAAACGCAAGGTCGCCAACGATCCAGGGCTCACAGCAAGGGTCCGGCAATGGATTGAAAAACTTCCGGCAAGACTGGCCACACAGTCCGGACAAAGCATTCGGCCTTGCTCGATCGCGAAGCGACCGATGACAAATGGATCTTCAGAATTGATACTTGCTGCAGGAATGTCGCCACTTCCCCAGCCTACACTCCCGACCTCGCTATCATTTTCCAATATTGTCCAGTCCGGCAGTAGGAACCGGCCGCATTCCAAGCAGCAATCCAACTCCGGCGCGAACCCGAGCTCAAAGGCTAGTCGGACCCGGAACCACATGGGCACCAAGGTCATAAAATTCGCTCCGTACTTGGAGGTCGGCATGACATCTAACGCGTTCATAGTTTCTAGCAACAAGCGAAAAATCGTCATCGCCCCTTCAGACCCCTGCCCCACAGCTTCAGTGAAACGGCAACAACTAAGAGCCGGCATGCCACGCTGCCAGTCAGCTCTAAGTTGCGGCCAATTACGAACAAATATTCCATCTTTAAGAATTAGATAATCTCCCGTACGGTTCGGTTTAACCCGAAAGAGCACGTGGTTCAGTACATCGAGACAACCACTGAAGCGGCGCCGACTATGGGCGCCGCCAAAGGCAAAAGCTGTGGCTACGCCACGGGACGACGAAAAAAAACGAACCCATACATCTGCTTCCCGGAATCGTCCTATTTGCAGGACCAAGGCCTGTTCAGTAACTTCCATAAAAAATTAGCCTTCGGACCTGGATTTATTTTTAGGTGGGAAGGTTAGTTCCTTAGCCGAACCTGAAGCGTACCGGATAGGATAGTGCTTCCCGTCAAAAACCAGCTTAACACCGCCAGCATTTCTTAACCACACCTTGAGAGTTTTAGTAAACTTGACCGAAGCCTGCTGCCCGACCTGGAGGTAAAAATCACGGCGCACTACACTATCCACAATAGTCTCGACCCACCCCGTCTCTACGGCATGTAACTCGAGCAAATGATGTCCATTAGCCTCACCTGGGTCAACCGGTAGCGGAGGCAAAGAATCCTCGGCCACGGCCTGGAAGATAGCGGAGCTAGATGGCCTGGCAATTAAAGCCTCCTCTTGGGCAATATCCATGGCCGGCTCTCTTTTTGGAGTCTGAGCCATGAGCTTTATCGCCTCATAATCTACTTCAGTTGACCCAATCGCTGGAAGTGGTATCCCCACTTTGCTAGGCTCAACAGAAAAAGACTGGGCAGATGTTACTGCTGCTAGCTTGCTCTCAACCTTTGGCTCTAACTGAGACACAATTTTAGATTCGTGCTTGATCTCTTCCCGTGTTTCTAATTTCTGTAGCTCGACCTTGTTGGCCACATCCAGCCTAGCTAACGACATAATATTCGTCTTGTTGTGGCCGAGATGAGCTACTGGTTGGCGAGTGCCGGCAGTCTGCTCCTCGATCGCTGAGGGCTGCGGAAGCACTATACGATCGGATGGAGAGGCAATGCGGACAGGCCCCTTGCCCAGCTGTTCCACTCTAGGCCGTGAAAAGCGTTGGGCAATAGGACCGACAAAAAACCAAACAAGAGCCGAGACCGACGCCATGACAAGACAAGCGGCCACAGCGATAATCCAGATTTCCACTTCGCGGCCACCTTTTTTTGTTTTAACGCTTCCGGAACTGACACATGTAGTGGTTAAACTATTCACGGCTTCGTCCAACCGGCCCAGCCCAGACAAGGTTTCATCAGAACAAAAGGCTGAAGCCAGCCGGGTTAATTCCCGACTGTCCAGCCCGAGGACGGCTGCATAGGCTGCAATAAATCCTTTGACGTAGACGAGATGGGGTAAGTCGGCACTCACCCCCTCTTCCAGCGCCTCCAGACTACGGCGACCGATCTTGGTCGTCCGCATAACCTCATCTACGGATAAACCTTGTCGTAGACGTTCATGGCGCAATATCTCGCCCACTTCCTGCAACGACATGTGCTTCTCCCATGTGCCCGACCGGCCGCGGTCTGGACCTCTTCTGGCGACAACCAGTTTCTACTGGCCGATGGTTAATCTGGGTTGATCTTGATCACAGCCTTTCTACGGAGCTTCTCCGTGTATTCTCTTAAGCGTTCCTCAAGTTTAGCCTCATAAATCTTTTTCATAATTTCTTGCTTGACAAGCTCGAAATCTTGACCATCACCAAACTCGCTGCTAGCGACATCATCAGTATTAACTACGCGTACAAAAGCATCCTTACCCTCCAATTTGAAGGGTTTAGATAAGTCCCCTTCCTTTAGCCCATTTAAAGCTTGTTGGAGTTCTAACCCCAAGTCTTTTAGAACAAAAACGCCAATGTCACCACCTTTATCTGCCTTCGGCCCCACAGAGTATTTTCTTGCGGCTTCAGTAAAGGATATTTTTTTTGACTTAATAAGCCGTATAATCTCTATTGGTTTTTGACTCGACGGCAGCATGATGAGTTCTAGATGTAAATTACTTTTCAGATCTGAAAAATTTTTCTGCGAATTGGCCTCAAAATACTTACGGGCCTCATCCTCAGTGGCCACCACCTTCTTATTCACCATATAGCCCATAAGTCTACTTTTAAGCAGCTGCTGGCGTATCATGGTAGCGTACTCATTGCGTGTCATCTTTTCAAGGGCAAGCTTACCATGAAACATCTCATTGGTAAGGTTTTGGCGTTCTTTAATATCCCGGATAACGCCCTCCACGTCGGCATCGGTTACTATGACCTTAAGCCTTTCAGCTTCTTCAATAATTACGATGTCATCAATCATAGACTGAAGTATTTGGTGGCGATATTGCTCGACCGTATGGGCATACTGAACCGGCAACACCAATTGCGCGTTCATCTTTTCGAACATCGACTTGAGCCGTTTGTTCAAATCCGAAAGGGTGATAATCTTGCCGTTGACCGTAGCTACGATGCGATCGATAATTTCCTTAGCCATGGCCTGTCCGGCCAGGGCCAGAAATATAACTAAAACCGAAATGAACAGATTTCTGCCTAGTATTAGGCGTTTATGCAACGGCTTGCACATTAGATAGCGCTCCATAATGCAATCCATTTAAGAAAAAACTGCCAAAACGGCAGCATTTTTTTAGACGATTACATGCTTTTTCCCAAATGGGCAAGCGTGTCTCTATGGGCAGTCACCCGATCCTGAGGCATCTAATCAAGGGAGTATATTCACATTTCCTACAGTACCGTTATCATCGACATCTTTACCATCGTTCTCAATCAGTTCCATAGCCCCTTCTTCAATTTGGTTAGCGGATTCAACCATCTCCTCTCCTTCCTCTGCCTGGCCTGGAATCAGCTGCTCATGGATACGCACGTCGCTCTCAACCAACGCGGCCCTCAGCCAGTCTTCAAAGGCTTGGCGAACCTGCTGCTCCATTGGTATGTGTTCAGCCTGAACGTAAGAATCGTATGGATAAACAAAAATCTCATGAAACTTTTCTAGGAGTACCAGCGCCTCAAATCCGTCTTTGGCTGTCATGATGGACGACGACTGCCCGGGCTGTAAAGAAGCCAAAATTTTACGCCAGGCCGGCAAAATACGCTCTACAGGCAGAACAAATTCCTGTTGGGACGTCCGCACAGTTAAGTTGATCTGCGCGTCTTTGCCAACATTGGCTGACTCGACAACGACGCCATGCCCCTTATAGCTCTCCACCGCTATATCTAGATCCTTACGGTCAGGACTACTCAGCACAACAAAGCGCCAACGATCAGGTTGTTGAAGTTTTTTCTTGTGAGTCAAAAAAAAAGCCTCACCTTCTCGGAAACCTAAGTCTGCCTTGAGCTGCAATACCCGGACGCGCAGTTTCTCCAAGGCCACAGAACCACTGAGTTGCTCACGCCAAGAAGTCAAGTCCAAGAACTCATCTTCCAGCATACGCTCAAAAATACCCTTGGGATAATCAGCCCTGATACGAGCTTCGGCCTGATTAAGCTCTTCCTCAGTGACTGCCAGACCCCGACGATTCAAGTCCTGACGTACTAGCTCCTGTATGATGAGCTCCGCGAGCACCAAACCGTACTCTTCCTTTAGTCGGCTCACTGAGGGAAAAGTCGGGGTTGCCCAACACAGCTGGGTTAAATCATAGCGAGACTGGAGTTGTCGCAGGGTGATGGGTGTACCATTCACCCGAGCCACTACACCGGGCTGCTCCGGATAGTTACAGCCCGGGATGCACCAGAGCAATAAGAGCAGGACAGGAAGTCTGAGGCGCAGCCGTGTCGCTATGTATCGTTCTGTATTCATTATTATTTTTTTTTATTGGTTGTACCCACATCAATATGGACGGACTCCTTGACTGGCAGGACCGGACAATCCTTTATACCCCGATTATACCGCCGGCCACACTCCTAGATAAAAGCATCTCGAGCTGTTGACTCACCTGTCTCAGACGGTCTGGAATAGATAGCCTTTCGTCCAGGCGTAGCTCAAGACTGGCCGGTGGGATCAATTTAGCCCAAGTTTTACGCTTAAGCACCCAGGAAATAAGCCGCTCCGGGGCAATAGCACACGTAGATTCGCCCCAGACTAACTTAAGTTTATCTGGATGAATATCCGCCCGTAAAACCTGTAGACCAGATAGACAGCGCTTGAGTGACAATATCGCAAGAAATACCACGAGTTCGTCGGGTAAAGAGCCGAAGCGATCCCTCATTTCAGTCACCAGGTCCTGAAGCTGATCTTCTCTAGTAGCCGAAGATAAGCTCTTGTAGTAGTGCAATCGTTCACGTGGATCGATAATGTATGCTTCGGGAATATGTGCAGGGAAGGCGATGCCTAGTTCAGGCTCTGTCTCTTCGCGCATAGGCACACCCTTAAGCCGCTGGATCTCTTCTTTCAACATTTCTAAGAACAAATCTAGACCCACTTTTGCGATATGCCCGGACTGAGATTCGCCTAGGATGTTGCCAGCACCCCGAAGTCTTAGGTCTTCCATAGCTAATTGGAAGCCGGCGCCAAGGTATTCCAGGTCTAGGATAGTCTTTAGCCGTTTTTGGGCCGTTTCTGAAAGCATTTTTAAATCTTTGACTACAAAGTAGGCATAGGCTTGGCGGTCCGATCGGCCTACACGACCACGCAGCTGATAAAGCTGACCCAGACCGAAAAGCTGGGCCTGATTTACTATCAAAGTATTAGCCCGGGGGAAATCCAAACCGGATTCTACGATAGCCGTGCACACCAAAATATCCAGATCTCTGCACCAGAAACGGTGCATAGCCGCTTCTAGATCTCGCTCAGCCATCTGACCGTGGGCTATGCCTACTCGGGCCTGTGGTGCCAGTCGTTGAACATAGGCCGCCATCTGGATCAATCCCTCCACCCGGTTATGCACCCAAAAAATCTGTCCATCCCGGGCCAATTCACGCTCCAAAACAGTACGTAACAAAGCTTCATTTTGCTCTACCAAAACTCCCAGCACAGCCTTACGCTCCAAAGGCGGGGTTTCGATGACTGAAAGCTGACGAATGCCCGAGAGCGAAAGCTGTAAGGTGCGTGGAATAGGCGTAGCCGTAAGAGTAAGTACATCTATATTCTTACGCAGCCGTTTGAGTCGCTCTTTATGTTTGACCCCGAAGCGTTGCTCCTCATCAAGAATAAGCAGTCCCAGGTTTGGAAGCTGGATGTCTTTGGAAAGCAATCTGTGTGTACCGATGAGCACGTCTATTTGACCCTTTGCTACAGCCTCGACCACGGCCCTTTGCCGCTCCCGAGGTACAAAACGCGAGAGTACAGCTACGTTGACTGGAAAACCCTGTAGGCGGTGTCTAAAAGTTTGGTAATGCTGTTCGGCTAGCACCGTAGTGGGGCAGAGCATGACCGCTTGGCGGCCTTCTAGGGCAGCGCGGAAGGCTGCTCGTAGGGCCACCTCTGTCTTGCCAAAACCCACGTCCCCGCAGACTAGCCGGTCCATGGGCTCTGATCGCTCCATATCCCGCAGCACATCCTGAATGGCACGGGCCTGGTCTATAGTCTCCTCGAAGCCGAATGAGGCTTCAAACTCGCGGTACATTTCTCCCACTGGCCCATACGTGAAGCCTTTGGCAACATGGCGCCATGCGTACATCTCCACGAGGTCGTAGGCGATCTTTTCGATAGCCTTACGAGTGCGTTCCCGAGTGCGCAGCCAGCCCACTCCGCCCAGTCGATCCAGAGGTGGCGCTGTTTCCTCAGGCCCTTTATAGCGTTGCGCAAGGCTCATGCGGTCCACAGGCAGGTAGAGCCGGTCTTCCCCAGAATAGTGTAGGAGCAAAAAATCGTTAGCTGCCCCGTCCAACTCCAGTCGATAGAGTCCACCAAAACGGCTAAGCCCATAGTCACGGTGGACCAATAGATCGCCTGGGACCAAATCATCGAAACGCGAAAGTCCAATAAAGGAGATGTCCGGCGGCGGCTTGGCCACTCCACCGGGCTGAAGCACGTTCTCGGCCAGAATGCATAACCGCGCCCAATTAAGCTCTAAGCCTTTTTGAAATTGGGAAACCAGAACATAAAGCCCGCGTTCTGAAGTGGAAAACGTGGTACGAAGCTGTAATCCTTCATTTTCAGCCAACCATAAGAACTTTCGACGTGCCCGTTCTGAACCAAAAGAGAGAATGGTTTGCGGTCGGGTACGAACCATGTCTTTAAGCAGCTCCACGAGCACATGCCAGGGCCGGTCTCGGCCTTGACGTCCGTCCCAGCGCCCTTCTCCCATCAATGCCAGCAGCTCTTCAAAGCTCTCAATTCGGCACTCAGGCAACTCTAACCCACTTTGTTCCCCCTCCAATATTAGTTTTTCGAAATCTAAGCGCCGGAAGCGCTCTATAGCTTGACAAGCCCCATTAGCCCCTCTAGCGAATAACGAACGTATGCCCCCTTGATCCTCAGCCACAATCTCCCATTCTCGGGTTATTTTTTCCAGACGGTTGAGCAGTTGATCGGCCTCAGCCACTAGAAACACTGCATCCCTAGGTAACCAGGCTTCTAGAAAAGAGGCTCGAGGGTAGTAAAGCCCTGGGGGCACCAATCGGTCTTCCCCAGCCTCAATTCGTCGTTCGAGCTCCTGGGCCAACTTAATTTTAAGGTCGCCGGTCACGACGCACTGCCGCCACCACTCCCTGGACACGGCCAACCGCTCAGATGAGTCAACCACTGGCGCCACAGGCAAGAGCACAGCCTCGTCCAAGGAACGTTTAGAGCGCTGGGTCGAAGGATCGAAGAGTCTCATATCCTCGATAACGTCGCCTAAAAATTCTACGCGCAGAGCAGCATTGTACCCGGGACTAAAAATATCTAAAATATCCCCACGTCGCGTCAACTCGCCCGGCCAGCTAACCAAAGGGGAATAATTATACCCCCAGGCTGCGGCCTGCTCCAACAATAAGTCGCTGGATAATTCTTCACCTTTACGCAACTTAAGATGGTTGACCTCAAAAAAATCCCGTGGTGGCCATTTAGGTAAAAGGTTATCGATAGTGGTCAACACACCCCGAGGACCGCTACCGCGCACTAAGCCGTACAAGCTAGCCATCCGCTTAGCCCAGACTATGGATTCCCGAATCGTAACTGTATCAGCTGGATAGGGTGGCAAGACCACCCAATGGCCTTCTAAAGGGCCTAACTGACCTTGTTGGTCAAAAAGTTCTATCAAGGCCTGTGCCTCGGCTAGGACCTGAGCATCAGGCAGTAGCAGCACCGGTGTACCCCCACGGGCCAAAATGAGACGAGCTAAGAGTACCTGCGTACCCGGGCCGCTTTTTAGCACACGGATACGGTTGACTTTGCCGGCTAAAATTTCAGCGACTTGAGAAGGAAACACAAATTTTAGTATGGTTACGGAATTTTGAAGGGGAATTAGGAGGTCATTATAAATAAAGAAATTGAAAATAACCAAATGAAAAACAGTCCGACCACATCAAGGCGTCCTAAATCATGTGTGAGCCCTCCCAGAACCCGGAATAATGCCATCGGGATGGCCAGCGGAGGCCACTAATCTCTTAGAATACCCACTTTCTTGTTAAGAGCAGATAGCCCAGGTCAATGAGAATGAACGACCGATCTACAAATTTTCCCACGCCATTCAAGGTGCTACACAGCACTTTAGAGAATGCATTCGATACTAAGTCAACGGTCATATTGCATATATTGATGAAACAATCTGAATTTGTTTGTCTTGGTCGCTAGAAACAAAACTAAAGAGGATAGAAGCTATTTTTTTGCCGCGCATATGGAATATCTTAGTAATCTCTGTATATGTATAATTTTTTTGTATCTTTAAGATAATATAACATTCTGAACTTATCATCGCCGATGTAAAAAAACAACATATTTAGATGAGTTTAACACTGTTTTGTTGATAAATATTTCTATGTTTCTTTTTGTTAAAGATCTGCTCCAAAAAAAAATTCTGCCTGCTAATCTGAGCCTAGGCACACTATTGCCATAAAGACCGTGCCACACTTTGTTTTCTTATTTATATCGTACATCAAGTATAGTAAGGATAGATTATTGACATAAATTACACAAAGATTCTATATTATGGGCGTAACGGAGAATATTGTCAAATTTTAAGAAGCCATGTAGTAAAGCATACTAATCTAGTATCCGCCGGAAGGATCGATTTTCCATTTCCCAACAATAAGCACCTGCTACATGCCGACCGCCAGGATTGACAGGACTGCCCCCCCCAGCTCGAATTGAACATGACAACAGATAACGATAGCTGCCTATTCGACATAAAAAAATACACGCTGGTCAGCTCTTCCAATATACCAACCAATTTCCACTTACCAACTGAATAAATATACTGAACAACTACAATTCCTAAATATTATAAAAGATAAAAATAGTACATTGTATAAGTTCCGCCAAGAGAAATTGCAGCCTGCCAATTCTAAAGTATAAACAGCTCGTCCTCATTAAGTTATAGCTTAAGCACGTCCAGCGTATCATAAGCCAGTGCAATGGTCTTGGAAACGGCACAAAATGTAATATATCTAAAATAATATGTCTAAACCTATTCTACTCCACGCAGCCATTCTATCACCAATCGCCGGCACCTAGCATGTTTTGTTTGCCAGTTTGCTACAAATATCATAACTTTAAGATAACAAACGCCCTCACCAATCTGCCAGCTCTTGACTTTTTCCGTCCTACCGAGACATATAAAAAATATCCAAGATGAGAAAACTACATGCCTTTACTCGCTGTTAATATCGACCATATAGCCACTCTGCGCCAGCAGCGTTTAGGCCTCTCCCCTGATCCCGTAGACGCTGCTCTAATAGCCGAAGCCAGCGGCAGCGCCGGCATCATCGTACACTTGCGCGAAGACCGGCGCCATATCCAAGACCATGACATCACCCGCCTCGCGGCTAACCTCACTACTCCTTTACATCTGGAGATGGCCGCCACAGCTGAAATGCAACGTATCGCCCTAGAGGTACGGCCATGGATCGTCTGTTTGGTGCCCGAAAAACGCCAAGAATTAACCACCGAAGGTGGCTTAGTCGTGGCTGGCCGGGAGGCCATGCTACGGGACTATCTAGCACCGCTCCATGCCATGGGCATCCGGTCTAGCTTGTTCATCGAGGCTGATCCGATCCAGCTTGAAGCAGCCTGGACTATCGGCTGTGAATACGTGGAACTGCATGCCGGCCACTACGCCGACGCCTCAAACGCTGAAGCTACCCGAAATGAATTCGAACGGCTCCAGGCAAGCATTACCTTAGGTTGCCGCCTGGGGCTCAAGGTTAATCTAGGCCACGGCCTGGATGCGGCTAATATTCTTGCCTTCGCCCTGGTACCCGGGGTAAACGAATATTCCATAGGCCATAGCATTATATCCCGGGCCATATTTGTAGGCCTAGAGACTGCGGTACGCGAAATGGCCGACCTAATCGCCCGGTTCACAGTATGAGACGACAATGATCGTCGGCTTAGGCGTAGACCTAGTTGAGCTGAGCCGTATTAAACGGGCCTGGAAACATTTCGGGCGGGCCTTTGCAATGCGCATACTTGGCCCGAACGAGATGGCCGGTTTAGACCGCCACCCCCAACAGATTGTGTCTTTCCTAGCCGCCAGATTCGCGGCTAAGGAAGCTACAGCCAAGGCCCTGGGCACGGGCTTCACTCAGCAGGTACACTTCCACGACCTACAGATTACATACAATGCCCTAGGCAAGCCCGAACTCGTACTCTCGGGCCACGCCCTTGTCCATGCCACAGCTCTGGACGTGACCCGGACACACATCAGCCTAACCCATGATAACGACACGGCCGTAGCTGTAGTCGTGCTTGAATCTTAACGCCCGCGCCATGGGCATACTCTATTTAAAAAGGTCTAACCATGCCCGGCACCGCTATACCACCCGTTGACTCTGCGATAACCTTTGGTCTACTTCCAGCCGACTCTTTTGTTCCCATACTATCTCCCGAAGAAATAGCTTGTTGGGACCATGCTACCGTCACTGAAATCGGCCTACGCAGCGAACTACTCATGGAAAATGCCTGTCGTGAGGCCCTAGCCGTGTTCGAGTTAGAGCTTGGCGACCCGGCCGGTCTCTCAGTTTTGCTATTTGCCGGTTCAGGCAATAACGGTGGAGATGCCTTCGGTCTGGCCCGACACCTCCATGACCGCGGAGCCCAAGTATGCACACTGCATACGCGGCCAAAACAACAATATAAAGGTGCCGCAGGCTATCATCTAGCCTTGGCCCGTCGCGCCGGTGTACCCTTACGCTTACTACCTCAAGCCGGAATACGCTTCAACCCGACCCACCTCTTCGGCACCACCCGACCTGATGTAGTAGTGGACGGTCTGCTCGGCACGGGCTTTAACGGCGAGCTCAAACCTGAACTCAGACTATGGGTGGATTGGATCAACCACTTCAGTCTTAGCCCAAAAGGTGCCTTCGTGCTCGCCTTGGATGTACCATCAGGCTTTAATGCGGCTACAGGTCAATTTTCGGACAATACAGTGCGGGCTACGGCCACGGTGACCTTTGAGGCAGCTAAAGTCGGCCTAACACAGCCAGGCGCAACCGACGCTATTGGTCGCCTATACGTCCGGCCCATCGGTATCCCGAGAGTGATCCGGGAGCGCTACCCGGCCCGCTGCGGATTGCTAGCCCCGAGCATTGTCCGGCTAGCTATAGCTGCATCTTCGACCATACACAAGGGTATGGCCGGCCGTATATTAGTAGTGGGCGGATCGATGGGTCTTACAGGTGCGGCAACTTTAGCCGGGCTAGGAGCTCTGCGGGCCGGGGCTGGATTAGTGACCTTAGCTTGTCCGGCAGAGCTAGCCACCGAAGTTAAAGCTGGCTTCCCAGAACTCATGACTCTGCCACTTGGCCACGGCAGCCAATGGCGAGCCGAGCTAGTGGAAGAGCTATTACCACACCTAGAAACGTCCGATGCCCTAGTATTAGGACCAGGCTTAGGGCGTGACCCCAATGCCCACACCTTCTTAGCCGCCTTATTAGCTGCCCGACGACCAGCCACAGTAGTGGATGCTGACGCCCTCTTTTTCATTAGCCAGCATAAAGAACTAGGCACTCTGCTCGGACCTAAGGACGTACTAACTCCCCACCCTGGGGAAATGGCCAACCTAATGAACACCGAGACCGCCATCGTAGTCCATAATCGACTGTGTATGGCCATCAAGCTAGCCCAAAAATATAAGGTTGTATCCTTGCTTAAGGGGGCGGGGACCATTGTAACCTCTCCAACAGGAATGGCTTACATCAGCCCTTTCGCCTGTCCTAACCTAGCTGTGGGCGGCAGCGGCGACGTATTAGCGGGCCTATTAGCCACCCTACTCGGCCGAGGTCTCCCTTCATTGCCGGCTACCTGTCTTGCGGTGTATTGGCATGGTTTCAGCGGTAAACTCCTAACACGTACCTATCCACTACGAGGCAATCTAGCCCGAGAAATTGCCCAGATTCTGCCATGGGCCTTAAAGGAACTCCATGACACAGACAGCCAAAGACATCATGGCCCCTTCACCAATAACGGTGGCCCCAGAGACAAACATTAGCCAAGTTGCGGCCCTGCTCCTAGAGCACCATTTCAATGACCTGCTCGTGGTCAATAGCATAAGTATCATGATCAGTAGACTATGCCAGAGCGACCTGTTCAGCTTACAAAGAAGGCTCAAATTACCTTCAGTTTTCACACTGTTAGACGGATTATTACCTCTTTTTTCGGCCAACAAGCTAAAAGATAAGATACGGCGCATGGCTGCAGTTACTGTGGCAAATGCTATAACTCTGAACCAATGGCCGTAGGAACAGCCACACATCTGGTAGTGAAGGCCGAAAAATTCGGTTAGGCTATCGGTAAAAAAAAGATATACTACGCACCTTGATCACGCACAAGAGACGTATAGGCGTATAGCTATTCTTGGAAATTATCAGCTGTGACTCTGATCCTACAACTTACCAACGAGTCTGCCACGCTGGCCTTAGGTCGGATCCTGGCCACTAGTCTACCAACGGCACCGCCCTACCCGGCCCTGCTTCTAAAAGGCTCCTTTGGAGCGGGTAAGACCACCTTAGTGCGTGGCCTAGTAGCCACCTTACCCGGCGGCGACGTAGCTAAAGTGGCCAGCCCCAGTTTTATCTTCTGTCACCTTTACCCCACCCGACCCGAAGTAGCACATTTCGACTTCTATCGACTAGAAGGCCAAAAACCATATGAGGAATTCTTTGAGATCCTGGAAAATCATGCAATCTTTGCTATCATGGAATGGGCCGATTTCCTTCCTGACAGTAATCTGCCGACAGACCGCCTGATATTACGCCTAGATACTGTCAGATCTAATCGCACCGGGACCCTAATTGCCATTGGTCCCACCGCAACAAGACAACTGCAAACTGTTATGAATCGCCTAGTGACCACATACGGAACCAACACGATGCATAAATCCAAAGAGAGCTGACCCATGCGCATACTTGTACAGAAGTACGGCGGCACATCGGTCAAAAATCTCACATGCATGCGCCAAGTTTTAGCCAAAGTTCAGAAAACTTTGACCACAGGCGCCAACAATACCAAGCTCATTGTAGTTCTCTCAGCCATGTCCGGTGAAACCGACCGACTACTCAATCTAGCCCAAGATTGGTCCGAGCAGCCTGATCTTGCTGAACTCGATTCCATGGTTTCCACTGGCGAGCAAATCTCGGCAGCACTATTCTCCATGCTCTGTAAAGATGCCGGCATTCGCGCCCGCTCCCTCCTCAGCTTCCAGGTACCCATCTATACCAACGCCAACCATGGCCGCGCCCGCATCGAGTTCATTGACTCTGTTGGCCTTAAGAAGCTGTTCTATAACTACGATGTACTTGTAATCGCTGGCTTCCAAGGCATCACTACAGCCGGTCGCATCACTACCCTCGGCCGCGGTGGCTCTGATACCTCGGCTGTGGCCCTAGCTGCGATCTTAGATGCTGACAGATGCGAAATCTATACCGATGTTGACGGGGTCTATACTACCGACCCCACTATCTGTTCTACCGCCCGCAAGCTAGACCGTATCAGCTATGACGAGATGCTGGAGATGGCTAGTATGGGCGCCAAAGTACTACAGATTCGTTCGGTCGAATTTGCCAAAAAATATAACGTACCAGTGTATGTGCGCTCTACTTTCTCCGACATACCCGGCACCTTAGTTACAAAAGAGGACATCCATATGGAATCGGCCATGGTATCTGGAATTGCCTATGATAAAAATCAGGCACGTGTGACCCTGCGTGACGTACCCGACAAACCTGGTATCGCCGCGGCTATTTTTTCCCCTTTAGCGTCGGCTGATATTCTAGTGGATATGATTATCCAGAACACCAGTGAAGGCGGTCTCACGGATATAACCTTCACCGTCTCCCGAGAGAATTTGGACCGGGCAATAGAACTACTCAATGGAGCCAATAAAGAAATTAAGGCCCGAGAAATTAGCCATGACCTCAACGTGACCAAAGTCTCGATCATAGGTGTAGGCATGCGCAATCACTCCGGCATAGCCGCCATTGCCTTCCAAGCCCTTAAAAACGACAATATTAACATCATGATGATCTCCACTTCTGAGATTAAGATTACCTGCCTCATCCAGGAGCGATATGCAGAACTGGCCGTGCGTACCTTGCACGAGGCCTTAGGCTTGGACAAGACTACGCCCAGCGGCCTAGCAACCAAATCTAGTTCGATAACTATTAAAGACACCGCCCCAACGGGGCAGTATGTGAGATGGCCGGTATAAAAAATCGACTACTATACTGCCATGAGCGACAATAACCAGACCAAGAACATCAATCTTACATCCGATGATAAAGTCATAATTGCTGTAAACTGGACAAGCTGAGAATGAATTTTACAATTTGCAGCCGCTATATTCTAGCCCAATAGAAATATAATCAAAATAGTAATTTTAAAAGATGTTATGCAGCTAGCAATATACTCGGCTTTGAAGAAAAAGATCTACAATTATATGGAATAATTCTTATCGAAAACAGTAGCTTTTTTATTTCTAAAAATAGGACTAGATTAACAAATAGGATAAAAATAAACAGAGATGCCCTCTCAGTTGCCGTGCCGCTATATGGTCGGTCAGACTAACCCTTGCCTAAGTACCACTTTTTAGCTGATTCAAAAAAATAACTGAAGCTTTCGCCAGACAACTTCAGCCAGCTAATTTTCATAGTAAGAGCGCAACTGCTGACTACGTACTGGATGCCGTAACTTACGCAGGGCCTTAGCCTCAATCTGACGAATACGCTCGCGAGTAACATTGAATAATTTGCCTACCTCTTCCAGGGTATGGTCGGACTTCTCGCCAATGCCAAAGCGCTTACGCAGCACCTGCTCCTCACGAGGGGTCAGGTCAGCCAATACGCCGGCGATTTGTTCTCCCAGTTTGGTGTTGACCACCTCCTCAGCTGGGGCCACAGCCTTCTTGTCCTCTATAAAATCTCCCAGACTAGAATCTTCCTCGTCGCCAATAGGCGTTTCCAAAGAGATAGGCTCTTTGGCAATCTTAAGAACCTTCTTGACCTTATCTAGAGGGTAGTCCATGCGCTCGGCGATTTCTTCTGGGTTCGGATCGCGACCCAACTCCTGAACGAGATAGCGGGAAGTGCGGATAAGCTTATTGATAGTCTCGATCATATGAACCGGAATGCGAATAGTGCGAGCTTGGTCGGCAATAGCACGAGTGATGGCCTGGCGGATCCACCAGGTGGCATAGGTAGAAAATTTATAACCGCGTTGGTATTCAAACTTGTCCACAGCTTTCATGAGGCCAATGTTGCCTTCCTGTATTAAGTCTAAAAACTGCAGGCCGCGGTTAGTGTACTTTTTGGCAATGGAAACTACCAGGCGCAGGGTCGAACGGATGAGCTCCTGTTTAGCGCGTTGAGCCGCAACAGAACCACGCCGAATGCGCCATAGTACCTCCTCCAGCTCCAGAGCATGATGGCAGCACTTATTTTGAAGCCGGTCCAAGATTTCCATTTTGCCCAAAATCATCTCCTTAAATGAGAAGATCTCATCCACAGTCATGCCCATGAAGTCGGCTGCCGCCACTGGGTTGATATACCGACTATCCAAATCGCGAAAAATCTGCTGAATCTCGGACTGGCTCTTGCCCACAGAGAGGATGTAGGCCGATAGATCCCTCTGACAATTGTGCATCTGACGCACATAGTCGTTAACCGTGTCGATGATGCGGTCGATGAGAGTCTTCTCCAGCTTAATATCTCTAAGGCGGTTGACGATCTCTTCCTTGAAGGCCATAATTTCACGTTGAATACCGGCCACCCTGCGATCTACTCTAGCGCATTCGTCAATCTTGGTAAAAATCTTTCGCTTCTTGCGAAAAGAGTTCTTAATCTCCTCCAGGAGATGAATAACCCGCTGACGTTGGTTCATCTCGTCCTCGCTAGGATCGCCCTCCTCGATAGTCTTAACCACGTCCTTGAGTTTAATACGGTTGAATTTTAAATCTTCGCCAACTTGAATGAGTTCCTCGATAGCTACAGGAACCTCAACCAGGGCCAAAAGCACATCCATTTCTCCACTCTCAATCTTTTTGGCGATGTGAACCTCGCCTTCACGATCTAGAAGTGGCACAGCGCCCATCTCGCGTAAGTACATACGTACCGGATCAGTGCTATGTGAGGAATAATCAACGCTCTCATCGTCCTCGGTCAAATCCGGACCGGTTACCGTCTCCTCTTCGGCCACTTTGGGGACAGCACCCACTTTCTTACCATCTTTTTCCGAATCGACGACAGCGATGTCCAGATGATAAAAAATTTCAACGATCTCCTCGATCTGCTCAGGAGAGTTAATCTCCGAAGGCAGAGCTTTATTAACTTCCTCAAAGGTCAAAAAGCCATCGAGCTTCCCTTTGGCTATAAGGGATTTTATCTGCTGTATTTCATTTAAGTTACCCATCGTTCCTCCCTAGAAGTTACTCATCGCGTCTCCTAAAAATATCTTGCAGCTCTTTAAGGAGTTCAATGTCTCGTGGGGTGTCGTCCAGAATCTTCCCGGCTGTTTTAGCCCGACGCAGGGCAATTAAATAATCTCGACTCCGGTCCGCTGCAGCGACCCGGTCCAAGGTCTCGCATATCTCCAGCCATTCGGCTTCAGCCGTACCTGCCAGTTCATCTTTAACCAGTTGACACTCCACCCACAACTGTTTCTCCTCAGCATCAAAAAATGATACCGGATCAAGACCCTGCTTGATAGCAACCCATAATTTCTCCCACAATGCTCGGGAACGTGACGAAACGAGCAATTTAAGTACTCCTCGATCGTGTAACGTAGGCAGCTGTTCTGGATACCGTAGCACAAAATGCAAGACCGCTAATTCCCGCTGCGACCATGAGACTTTAGTTTGAAAAATCGATGGTGTAGGTCGTAGTCTGGATTGGCCATCAGTTCGATTGGAAGACCAGAAGTCATGACTTCGCCCTGGCGATGCACTAGGACCAGCCTGACCTACCGGTAGCATGACCCCCCAGATCGGCGCTGGCGCAAGGGTCTGCCGCAATTCAGCTTCTGATAGTCCTAGACCGTGACTCAACCGTGGCAAAAAAAAAGCCAGAAGTTGTGGATCCTCAAGTTGATTAGAAAAATCCTTGGCCCATTTAATTATTTCTCGTCCCGATCCACCTTCTACTAGTATTTGCATACAGTAATCGAGTCCGTCGACAGCCTGGGCTATTATAACGTCCAGAGTCTCCTTCCCCACCCCATGCAACAAGCTATCTACATCTTCGCCTTTTGGTAGTTGTACTACCCGGCATTGCATACCCCGCACCAGAAACATTTCAGCCACGCGTATAGCTGCCTTACGGCCTGGCAAATCACCATCGAAGACGATATCTACGGCTGAACAGAACCCGGCCAGACGCTTGACCTGCTGCGACGTCATAGCTGTGCCCAGCACCCCGCAGGCATTGGTATATCCAAATTGATGCAGAGTTAACACATCCATGTACCCTTCGGTAAGCAATGCCCTCCGGACCTGAGAAATAGTTCGGCGTGCCTGTGGCAGGCCATAAATGTATTCACCCTTTTTATAAATCTCAGTATCACTCGTGTTGATATATTTGCCTTCATTCTCTTTGTTGATAAGAACTCTGCCGCCAAAGGCAATCCCTTGATTAGATAAATTGCGGATAGAAAACATGAGCCGATCTCGGAACCGATCATAGGCTCCGCTCTGTTTACCTGGCGCCAATAGCCCCATAGCAACACCTTCATCGTCAGTTACGCCCTTAGTCCGAAAAAAAGTACGTAAACCATCCCAACTCGGCAGACTGAAGCCTAGTCCGAAGAGTTCTAGGATGTCAGGTGCTAAACCCCGATATTTAAGATAATCACGGCAGGTTGCCCCAGCCGGACTAGCCAAATTATGACGGAAATGATCTTCTGCCCAAGCATAAAGCGCCAGATAGCGCTCCCGGGATCGTTTATTCTTGCCATCATATTCGACCGGCCAGTCACTACGACTTTGACCTGATACTAAGGTAACCCCGGTCTCTAAAGCTAGTTGAATTAGAGCCTCAGAAAATTCTACTCCATTAATACGGCTGTAAAAATCAAAAATATCTCCGGCCGCCTGGCAACCAAAACAATAAAAAAAACCCTTCGCCTCATCCACAGAAAATGATGGTTTGGTCTCCTGGTGAAACGGACACGGTGCCATCCACCGGTGACCAATACGACGCAACTCCACATAGCGCTGCACCAAATCGACTATGCCAATAGCTGTTTTAACGGCCTGTATTGCTCCGGAGTCAAATCCTTTCATCGACTCAGTCGCCTTATCCTTAAATACCGTATTTGTATGACTAGTCTCTTTTTTTTACCAACCACTGAAAATCAGTCCCAGTATGTCCAATTGACAACAGCGCAGCACTATCAGATCAAATTACCATCATCGTGTTCTTTATTGACCAAAGTATAAAACTGCCCAAACAATAAAAAACTAAAAAATTTATGTACTTCTCAGTACAGGAGATAAATGTCACGGACGTGTGCAATTTATAGTATACCGCATTAACTAGTAAAAAAACTCTGGTCCTGAAACTGTACCAACTTGGCCAGATCCACGGCCGACATCTATATTAATCTGAATGAAAAGCTACACCTCGCCTGTCCAACCGACTAAAGTGCATACTACATATCCCCATTTTGGCTGAAATCTTAGTCAAATAATCTCCTATGGCTTGACCCTTATGGCTATTCGAGCTAAAAAAATGAAGATATATCGCCCATGGTGTAACGTTCTTATAATTAAATATGTTTCTTGGACATTTTGCTACGCTCCGTACGTAATCCGACTAACTTATCCATATATTCCGTGATAAATTAGCTCGTTCATATGGTATATAAATGCGGTCAATATTGATACTACCCAGAATAGGCACTGCATTAGTACAGCGTATAATCAAAATTTGTACAGTTGTACTTGTAAACCACATTCAAAGATTTTGTTGTCACTTACCTAGTCGAAGTCGGGCGTATTAGAATTACTTATTGGCCTGCGGATCGAAGAACAACAAAGCCAAAAATACGGCTTCTTAGGACAAAAAACATAGACCTTAAAAGTCAAAAACTATGAAATAATGGCCATGAAGACCCAGGCCTTCAAAAAAATTCACCTAGCACAGTTTAAGCTAGGACTACGTTCTAGAAAGGATTGTTAATTCACTCTGAATTCGTCCAGGACGATTAGGTTCTGTCCAGCAGCGTAATAAAAAACGCGATTGAACGCCAATAAATTGCTGGACATACGCCATAAAAAATATCTAACTGACCCTTCAGAATTTGCTAGTCACCCAAGTTCAAAAAAATCTAGTCGCCAGATACACGAGCTGCCTTTGGCCGCAAGCAGACCTACCAGAGCGGACGCTGATTCAATAAAGATCTTCAGTTAAATAGTCATATCACCAGGGTATTGCTGCCACTAATGATCCATATATTCCGACCTGGTTCGAGTAAGGATATCCATGAGCACGGTTGCCAGCCAAAATCTACATCCACGGATTAAACTAGGAGCACGTAGCATAACATTTGTAAAAATAGTTAAATATCGTCCCGCCTCAATGATATGTTAAATTTACTTACGTACTGAAAGCAACCATGAGAAGGCATAATATTTGATCAGGCTGTTGCTCGACAAGCAGTGAGATAATCTATGTTCGGCCCGCCGAGATCGACCAGGCCCTATCTAAGGGTACATAGACCATTAAAAATTAACCGCAAACAGGATATTTATGTCCATTTTTATGTGAAACTACTTCATCTCAAAAAAATAAAGCATTAGTCTACGACACGGCGTGGACTATGGGCAACTAAAAGTGTAGCCTCAGATTCGAAAACGATATAGTTTAATGCTAATTCTAAACTCATAGTAATTTTAAGAGTTGGAGAATTCTTCATACCATTTTAAAAAAAACTAAATGTCAGGACCTGGGTTACCCCTGCAACTAAACGCTTGAGACAAAAAAACATACAAAAGTGGCAAACACCTTGCCGTCGACACAGTTTTAACGTTGGACGGTAGTAATGATCAATGTGGTGCACACATATCTTTCGTTCTGGCGATATCCAGGTTGATAATGGTAGCCGCAGCCTAGGCTTGAGTCCCCTCGTCGGCCATGGAACCAAAAAAATAAAAGTAAATCGCCTTATTCCTAAGCATCAATATTGACCATGTTGGCCCGATTAGCAGCACGGAGCTACTCAGCCACTTTCCATCATAACTTGACCTCACAAAGAGAGAACGTACATAATTTCACCATCCGCAAGCATAGCTCATTTAACGAAATTATTATCATAGCCATCTTTAAGATATTTATCGTATAAAATTAATCCTTAATCCTGAAATAGCTAAAAATTACTTTAGGTCTACTGGACAAGACGCATAGAGATTAGGCTTTTCTAACCCAAACAAACTTATGGTTACGCCGGAGTTTAGAGAAGGCTTATTTTCCGGAGCTTCTTGAGTAACCGTTTACGTGCCGCTGCCTTCTTCTTTTTGCGCATAACGCTTGGCTTCTCATAATGCTGACGCTTCTTTAGCTCAGTGAGTATACCGGCCTTCTCCACCTGCTTCTTGAATCGGCGCAAGGCAATATCAAAATGATCTGAATCGTCAAGAAACACACCAGGCAAAGGATACCACCTCCTTCCCAAGGGCCAAGCCTATTCGAACTTACCCTTTTACAAACTTTTTTTAATTTTAGCCCGTATTTAAAAAAACATCAAGCATCATTTTTTAAAATTACTAGACTGAATACTATTTTTCACCCCCACAATGTATAAGACCCACCGTTAATACCGACGAACCTTTCAAAGAAATGTAGAAGTATCTGGCTAATGATGATTACATGAGCTATCTTTACATATTACGGTTTTATAGAAACTTTTAATAATAACGATAGTCACACCTATGCCAATAAAGCCCACGGTAATGAAGAGAACGCCAAAAAAAATGGCGTGACTAGGTATCCACCAGGGTAGATCCCAAGGAAGTAAACTATGAATAGTCTCACCGTGCAGCATCATTCCTCCAGAATTATTGTACAGTATCTTTGAGAAGCTTGCCGACCCGAAACTTGACCACTTTAGACTCAGGAATAACGATTTCATCGCCAGTGCGAGGATTACGACCTTTACGAGACTTTCGAGTCTCTACTACGAAAGTGCCGAATCCAGTAAGGGTCAGCTTCTGGTCTTTAACGAGCGTCTCTTCTACGGCCTGGACAAAAGCATTAAATATGCGTTCTGTATCGACCTTAGTCATTTTTGCTTTTTCTGCAATCTTTACAATTAAATCCGACTTAGTCATTAGCAACATCCTCCTCTAAATTAACTACCTGCCGGTATCTTCCTTGCAGCAGTACCTGCATGTGCTTGGTCGAGCCAGTTCTACGTCCTCCTTTTCTACCACTAAGAACCTAAAGACATCAACGACATAATAAAAATTAAGCGTTGCGATAAAAAAATAATTGATTGGACCAAAAAACACTTTTTACCTTGAAAGTCAAGTGGAAGAACGCTCATCAATAATCTGTGACAAGGATTTAAAGGCCCTTACTGACAATTCCTCAGGGCGACTATGCGGCCCGTGGCCGAATGCCTCTAATTGCTTCTCCAAGGCCTCACTCCACCAATCCTTGAGTATCGTATGGAGTTGCTTGCGCCTTTGTTGAAAGCAGCGGGCGATCAGCCGCGACAAAAAGACTTGATGAACCGGCTGTCTGTCTATAGGTAATGGAACAAAGATGAGTACGGCCGAGTTTATCTTAGGTCGAGGACGGAATGCCTGGGGCCCTACGCAAAAGGCCAGACGCGGCGTAACGAAACTCTGTACCCAAACTGATATAGCGCCGTAGTCTTTTGATCCTGGATGAGCGACCAAACGCTCGCCGACCTCCTTTTGAACCATAAATACCGCTAAACTAAGGCTGGCCATACGTGATACAATATCCCAAATGAGGGGCGAAGCGATATTATAGGGCAGATTGCCTAAAATTTTCCAAGTTTGTCCTGGAGTCAGATTTTCCCAAGCGAAGGTGAGGGCGTCGACCACAACCATAGCTACGTCTGGATATTCACGTTTAGTTATAAAGGCCCAATAGCGGTCACGTTCTAAAGCACCAAACCAAGCATGCGGCGTACGTATAATAAACCTGGTCAAGGCTCCGGAACCAGGGCCTATTTCCAACACACGGTCCTCAGGCCCGATAGCTGCCAAGTTCACGATCTTGCGGGAGATATTACGATCCACGAGAAAGTGTTGCCCCAAACGATTGTCAGCAGCCCGGAAACAGACGACAGGTATATCGTTCCAATTCATATTGCTGGACTATTCCAAAACATCAAAGCGTGCAAAGTGCAGAGTCAGACCGCCCCGGCCTTTAGTAGCCGAACGCAAGGCTGTGGAGAAGCCGAAGATTCGACGCATAGGGGCAAGGGCTTGGACTACCTTCTGACCGCTGCGGTCAATAATATTTTCGACTTTGGCACCATTACTGTTGAGCAGACCTACGGCATCTCCAATATAGTCTTCGGACACGGTCACCTCTACGAACATAATTGGTTCAAGCAGGAGTGGTCGAGCCACAGCCAGGGCATTGCGTAGGGCTAAACCCGCAGCCATATGATAGCCGACTGGGCTGGATTCATCGTCTTTACGCCAGAGCTTCAGCACACGCACACACACATCTTGTACTGGATAGCCATGTGTACCATTCTGCAGGCCGTTTTCTATGCTCTGGGTCACGGCCTTCACCCAAACTGGGGGCCATTTAGTATGATCGAACTTCATAGTCAGCTTACGACCAGAATCCCGCGGCAAGGGTGAGACCTCCAACTCAACATAGCCGTAGTGCATAATATCACCCAGTTCGCGTCGAAACTCACCCACGCCCCTAGCGACCTGTCCTACAGTCTCTTGGTGCACTACCTGGGGTTTGCCCACCCGGGGGTTCACTCTATACTCGCGGCGGAGACGTTCCAAAACTACCTCTAGATGCAGCTCCCCCATGCCAGAAAGAATACGCTGACTGGACTCCTCTTCATGCTCTAGGAACAAAGTAGGATCCTCCACCATTACCTTGTCCAGCACCTCATCCAACCGATCGCCTTCGGCTACGGTCTGAACCTCTAGGGCAATGGAAATAACCGGCCTATAATCAGCAATTCGCTCGAGTAGTAAATACTGTCCTGGAGTGGTGATGGTGTCCCCGGTGCGGGTATGCTTGAGTCCGGCTACAACCACGATCTCTCCGGCACTGGCCGCAGCGATGCATTCCTTATGTCCAGCGTGTAGCCGAAAAAGCCGAGTAGCCCGTTCTTCCACCTTGCGGGTGACATTGTACACTAGTCCGCCAGCCACAAGGTGGCCGGCATATATCCGAATCCATACGAACCGACGATCAGTTTCGATGCTAACCTTAAAGGCTAGGGCAGCCAGAGGTATGTCAGGCGAAGGCTCCAAGGACATCACATTTTTGCAGTTCCGATCCTGAGTCAGGATTGAAACGGCGTCCTGCGGGCTTGGTAGATAAGCACAGGCTGCGTCGAATACCGGCTGCACACCTATATTACGCAGGGCCGCCCCACAGAATACCGGAACTAACTGGCCGGCTATGGTGGCCTTACGTATAGCTACGTGCAGTGCAGCCGTAATCAATTTCTCACCAGCTAAGTAACACTCCAACAATGAATCATCGTTTTCAATCACAGTCTCGATGAGGCGCTCATGCCAAGGGATGGCAATCTCGGCCTCGGCTTCGGTCAGGGCTGTACGGACGTATCGCTCGCCCTGGGTAGTTTGATCCCACTCCAGCCGCTCCAAGGTTACCAGATCGATGACACCACGAAAATCTTGTCCTTGTCCTACCGGCAATTGCATAGCCAAAGGCCTGGCACCCAACTTGTCTCGCATGGAGATCAGCACGTCCTCAAAATTCGCCCCAGGCCGGTCAAGTTTATTCACAAATGCCAGCTTAGGCACGCCTAAGCGCTCGGATTGACGCCAAACCATCTCGGACTGCGGCTCCACCCCGCCTACGGCACAGAACACACCAACGGCGCCGTCAAGAACCCGTAAGGAACGCTCGACTTCAATAATAAAATCCACATGCCCCGGCGTGTCAATAAGATTCACGACCTTGTCATCCCAAGCAAAGGTAGTACAGGCCGCGGTGATGGTGATACCGCGCTCCTGCTCCTCAGGCAGGAAGTCCATAGTCGCTGCGCCCTCATGCACTTCACCCATACTGCGAATCTTATGGGCATAGTAAAGAATACGCTCTGCAATGGTGGTCTTGCCCGCATCGATATGAGCGATAATCCCAATATTGCGGATCTTTTCTAGATATTTCTTGGCACTAGATTTCTTGCTCATGGCAATAATCTAGGCCACGTCATTATGAATAATTCTGATAGTTTGTGGGATCGGCAATGCACGGCACACTCCCCCTCTCTTTTTTTTAGACTGGTACTTTTGCGGCCGTCACAGCGAACCAAGCCCCGCTACGCCGTCGAAATAGAGATAGCCGGCCATCAGGCCAGAAGAAGCAGGCCTCATGACCTGGCCCTAGCACCACTGGAGGAAGAGCCTGATCAAAATAAAAATTCCAGGCAGTCTCGATCCGATCAACGGGCAAACAAAGAACCTGATAGTTATGTCTCAGGAACTCGGACCAAGGGGCGGCAATTATGGAAAAGCCTGGCGGAGGCAGCACATGAGGTGTACCACCAACAATGAAAATCATATCAGGATGAACGAAAGTAAGCGCCTCCCAGTCCCATGTCTGCCCATTTTCGCACCATAACCCGATACTTCGTGGACATTGTGGCATCCAATAGGCTAGCTCACTGTTATCGGCCAAGCATGAACCCATAGAGCGCACAAGACGCCGGGGGATTTCACCCAAAGCCACTACCGTCCCAGATGAATACTCCCGGGCAAATCCGACTATAAGTGTCTTAATCTGCTGGACCGTGCAGTTGCTCAATAACTCCTGCCCGGCCAACTCCATGGCTACGAGTAAGGCCGACGGCCAATCTTGCCCACCAGTAATATTCTGGGCCCAAGGATGCTGTAGACGGACTACCAGTACCGTCTTTACCCCAGCTACTAAAGCTGGCAGGAGGGCAGCCAATAAACGCACCGGCGAATAAAAGTCCGCGTCCAATATCAGGACTGTCCAGACGCATGGAACCTCGTGCTCTAGAGAGACGAACCCTTGACGCCAGCTACGATAGGTATCTGTCTCTAACCCATGCCCAACGCTGTGCCAAGTATGCAGACGCGCGATAGTCAGTTTCAACCAACTTCGTAACCGTGGTGGAACTGACTCATAGGCCTGGCCTAGCACAACATCAGTAGGGACGGCATCAAAAAACCATTCCGGAATCGCCACCATGGCTTACTCGCTCCATCAATCAACTTGCCACTGCCCCCAAAAAAAATCAACTACATCGGTCGGCATAACCAAAGAAAACAGCCTTTTACGAGGTCACCCAGTTATTATCCTATAGCCAATTAAAATAATGTTTCCAAGAATTATGACTTTTTTCCATGAATTCCTGTGACTCTTGTTTTTGGAGTCGCAAATAAGCCAGCTCGGCCTGGCGAGAGGCGTATTTATGAATATCACTTAAGTTCTTATAGTTATCCACTACATATTGGTAGCGCTGCCAGGCACCGCCAAATTTCTTTATGCGCATATAGAAGTCACCAATAAAAAGTTCATGCTGGGCTAGGATGCAACGGCATTTGACAATGTAGTCCTTAGCCACGACAGCATACTTAGTCTCGGGATATGACTCCCATAGCCGTTGCAGGTATTGTAACCCTTTCTCTACTTGGATCTGGGGCCGGTCGATACTAGTAAAGCTTTTGTACCCAGAAAGACCGACTTGATAGAGGACGTATGGAATTTCCTTATGCCGCGGATGCATGGACTCAAACTTTATGTAAGCGTCCATGGCTTCCACATAGTTGCCATTCAAAAAATAGGCGTCGGCCAGAGCTAACTCAGCCTGGACCGTATAAGGACTAAACGGATAGCGGTCGTTTAATTTATCAAAATATTCTACTGCCTTAAAATAATCAGTAGCGTTCATGGCCGCATTGCCTGACTCCCAAAGTTCATGGGCAGTGTCTTCGGGCGCGGGGAGGTAGAAATAATCAACAAGGCCGCAACCTGTTATCAGAAGTAATAAAGGAGCGAAAAATAATTGGAGCAGACGAGATTTAATCATGGAATTGTTCCAAATATAGAGAAACCGCGTTGGCTGCCGTTGCTCCATCGCCAACTGCAGTGCAAACCTGACGGCAACGCTTGAAACGACAGTCGCCTGCGGCGAATATACCGGGCAAATTGGTACGCATCTCAGCATCCGTAATGATAAATCCATCCTTATCTAACGTAAGTTCTCGGGGTACAAATGTAGTAACAGGCAAAGAACCAATAAAGATAAAAAGTCCGGCCAAATTGAGCACCTTATCAACATCCCGACAGACATCACGCAGTCTGATGCCAACCAGGTCTGGGCTACCCAGTAATTCTTTCACTGCATGGTTATACAGAATCTCGATCTTGGGATGAACCGCGACTTTCTCTTGATATAACTGGCAGCCACGGAAGCTGTCGCGCCGATGGATAAGGTAGATCTTATCAACCAAATTAGCCAAGTATAAGGCTTCTTCCAGGGCAGTATTACCGCCACCCACTACGCCCACCACCTGACCACGAAAGAAATTCCCATCGCACAAAGCGCAGTAAGATACCCCCTTACCGGTAAGCTCTTTTTCTCTAGGTAAGCCCAGTTTACGATATTTGACCCCAGAACAGAGAACGACACTGCGCGCCTTAATCCACTCTACGCCAACGCGCAGCCGATTGACGCCTGGGGCATGCCCAATAGCGGACACGGAATCATTATATCTGTCGACCTCATATCTCGCCACATGGGACTCAAACAGGTTAGCCAACTCGTAGCCTTTAATTCCTTTAGGAAATCCAGGATAATTTTCGATGGACTCGGTCATAAGTATCTGGCCTCCAGGTGAAAACTTCTCGATCCAGGCCGTCTTGACCCCGGAACGTACCAAATAGAGGACGGCTGTCATACCGGCCGGACCGCCCCCAACGACCGAACATTCGTAGAGTTTCATGGAATTATAATACTTTCTTACCGATCATATCCTTGATAGCATTTTTAGATACTGCTCCGGTGACCTGCTCTACTACCTCGCCTTGTTTGAACAAAATTAGTGTAGGAATCGAACGAATGCCGTACTTACCCGAAATAATCGGGTTCTCATCCACATTCATTTTCGTTACTTTGACCTGCCCGACATACTCATCAGCCAACTCGTCTATGACCGGGCCCATGGCCCGGCACGGCCCGCACCAAATAGCCCAAAAGTCTACCAGTACAGGTAAATCACACTTGAGAACCACTTCCTCAAAGTTGCTATCGGTCAACTGAATCGCCATGATAGGATTCTCCTTAATTTTTTTATTAGCAAAGGATTATCACCAATGCGGCCGGACCGTATGTCGGCTCTCCATAAACATTAAGGAGCTATATGGTGGAGTAGGTATACTGTCAAGACACTCTAGCCGTGTCGGCACAGGCTCCAGTACAATTCTTTCCTGACCTCTCCCGGCGAAACCTGACGGCTTCGAGATACCCGCCCAATCACTTTGTCTCGTCCTCACTCTTAAGATTACAATAGTCCCACGGTATAGGCTGACCTCTGGGCACAGCATCCAGAGAAGGTCATGCCAGAGTCGGGCCTCAGGCTAAGAGTCCCCCGGCATAAGCGACCATACTTCCGTTATCCGTGCACAGGGTAGGCGATGGCATAATACAAAGTAGGCCGGATGAGGCTGCAGTCCGGGCCATGGTACGCCGAATATGACGATTGACGGCTACACCTCCGGCCACCACCAGAGCACGAACATCTGGCATCCGGGTCAGAGCGCGATCAGTTTTTATGCGCAAGGTATCAGCTACAGTCCAGGTGAAAGAGGCACATAGGTGGGCCAGAGGAGCGAAACGGTCCGGCTCGCACTTCACAGCCTGTAGATCGGGCATGACTGACAACCGGAGTTCTGGATGTTTAGCTAGATAATTAGCTACAGCGGTTTTGAGTCCACTGAAGCTGAAGTCAAGATTTTGATTGTCTAGATAGGGCCGCGTGAAGAGCTCAATATCTGGCTCAGCTCCGGCCGCAATCCAGTCTATAAATTGACCTCCTGGATAAGGTAAATTAAGCATTTTAGCCACTTTATCAAAAGCTTCGCCGCAGGCATCGTCAATGGTTCGGCCCATAATAGTAAAAGCCGTTGGGGAATCCATACGATAGAGGTGGGTATGGCCGCCGGAAATAAGCAGGCCCAAGGCTGGAAAATGGAGAGTGGTTTCCAACCCCGACGCCAACAAATGGGCATAGAGGTGATTAACCCCTACTAGCTGAGCCCCCAGGGCCAGCGCCAGCCCTTTAGCAAAGCTCAGTCCTACTAGCAGGCTCCCAATTAACCCAGGACCACGGACTACAGCCACCACGTCAATAGAGCGGGCTGTAATCCCTTGTCCAGCTATGGCCGGAAAAGCCAGGAGCCGGTCCAGTAACGCTGGCAAAGCACGGCAGTGTTCACGGGAGGCCAGCTCAGGTACTACCCCACCGAATAAGGCATGGGCATCCTTCTGGGTGGCAATCACCTCGGCAAGGAGCTGAGCGCCATTTGAGCTATGGCGTACTAGAGCCAAGGAAGTTTCATCGCAAGATGTCTCAATGCCCAAGCATAACATGGACGAATCCAGGGCCATAGCTACTAAGCCGGCCACGATTTGTAGAAACTATGATTTACTGGAAATGAAGAGGTATATCATAGTAAGTATACTTGTTGTCGGGATATGGCCGACAGCTTAGTCGGCTATGTCCATCCGGACAGGCAGGCATAGACGGGGGTACAGTGGACGGGCTATTCATACTCCCGATAGATATCTGCCGCTTTGCGTACGTCAGCTTCTGAACCTATAAACAGAGGAACTCGCTGGTGCAGCTCGTTGGGCTCTATCTCCAAGATACGACGACGGCCGTCTGTAGCCAGGCCACCGGCCTGCTCGGCCACCATGGCCATGGGTGAAGCCTCGCACATGAGCCGAAGTTTACCTTGGGGCTTTTTTGGGTCACGGTAATCCATGGGGTACATGAAAATGCCACCGTAGAGCAGGGTACGATGAAAATCTGCCACAAGCGAGCCAATGTAGCGTAAACTGTAAGGTTTTCCCATTGGGTTATTGGAACTCTTAAAGTGAGATATTACCTGTTGTGTAGGGGCGTCCCAGTAGTTCCAGTAGCCTTCATTGACCGAGTAAATCTTGCCCTGCCGGGGCATCTCAATGCCTGGATGTGAAAGAAGAAATTCTCCCACGCTGGGGTCTAGGGTAAACCCATGCACTCCCTGGCCTGTAGTATATACGAGCATGGTGGAAGTGCCGTACATGATATAACCAGCGCATACTTGATCAACGCCCTTTTGTAGCACCTCGTAGAGCTCTACATCGCGGTGGGTAGGACCAGTACGACGTAGGATAGAAAAAATGGTACCTACGTTTACGTTAACGTCTATATTTGAGGAGCCGTCCAAGGGATCAAAGATGAGGATATAGTCTCCGCGCTGAAAATGATCGGGAATAATGATGAGGTCTGTATTCTCCTCCGAGGCTATAGCGCATAATGCACCAGAGCGCTCCATGCGGTAACGAATGACGTCATTAGCGAACTCGTCGAGCTTTTTAATCTGTTCACCATGTACGTTGATCTCTCCGGTAAAGCCTAAAATGTCCAGCAGTCCGGCCTTATTTACTTCGCGTGAAATAATTTTAGCAGCCAGAATCAAATCATAAAGCATCGTGGTAAACTGACCATTGGCCTCAGGACGACGTTTTTGATGAAAAAATAGATGTTCGGTAACAGTAATCTGGCCATGGGGCATGGCTATACACCTCCTTTTGCTAGGTCGATTGAGTTCTATGGACGCGTGTCGTCTGTGGCAGAAAAAGAAGAGACTGACTCTGGAGCAATAACTGAGGCCTTATCTAGCTTGCCGTCATTCTTAACATATGCCTCAATATTCACCGCATATACTAGGTGATATCCACCCAACTGGCGGCTCAGCCAATAGAAATTGCGACCGCCATGGGACCAACTACCCGTGACCTGTTTCTTAAGAAGACCCTTTAGCGACTGATGTATGAACACATCGGCTTCATGCTGATACTTGGCTGTCCACAAAATCTGATCCGAGGAAAGCATAATGAGCTCATCGGGCTCGGGACAGAATTCCATAAGGTTACGTGGATCGAAGTGCACCACAATCAAGCCTAGCCACTTGCTTTCCTTAAAAAAAGGCTGTGCAAGGTAGATCTCGGAGCCGATAGCAGAGCTGTCGCCCATGGCCCGCATTGTATGGTCGGCCCAAGAACGATTTGTAATGGGCTTGTTCGTGGCGATATCTTCCGCTGTCTGGTTAATGTCGGACAATTTTGAAACAGTATTTGTGGCCTCCAGCTGTGTTATTTTCTGGCTAACTATAAAATTAGTGTACATCCCTTTATCTGCCATGGACCCGGGCTCCACATCCACACTACGCTGTATGCCCATAGCTAGTAAAGATTTGATATCTATAGGCTTGGAGAAATCAGCTGGATGCTGGAATTGTACCTCACCGCATGTATCCACAACCATTACGCCGTTGATCCAAGGAAAACGATCAAACAAGGCACGAAACCATTCCTGCTTAGGTAATTGATCTTCGCCATCCAGGAATTTACACAGAGCGTAGATGCGTTCATCCACTGGTTTGAACAAATGAGCTAAGCGACGCTCCTCAATGTCACCCAGGTTAGAGGCATCCAGGCTAATAGTTGACCAGGGCTCAATGGACTCATAACAGATAGTTTTAGTCGCCTTCCAAAATTTTTTAACCCCACTACAACCCAGGAGATTTAAAGTTATCATGACGGCAAAGGCCGCTATGAGGCAGGCAGTAGTTTTTGTACTCAAGCTGATTCCCCTTACTTGCCGCCAGTTCTGGACGGCGTCACACTCGATGCGTCGAGCATCCCGCCTGAAAGCTGTAGTCCAAAAGATACAAAACCGATATAGTGATTTGTTTACTGAATCCTTCCTTAGGTCGGTCGTTCCTGGAAGGGGTCTATACAGTCGGTTAACCTGCTGCCCGAGCTTCTAACCGTTCAGCTAAGGACTCTAAAGTATGTATGAGCCGGTCTTTATCATTAAGGGGCTGCGGTAACTTCTTGCGTCTCCAAATCGCAATATTAGCCTCGCACACCTTAAGTTGTAGACGTTCGATAAGTCCGTCCAATTCCTCTCGTTCCGCCTCAGCGGACGCGGAAGCCAAAAGCTCACGGTAGATATCTAAGGCGCCTTCGTAATCCCCCTGCTCAGACAGGAGATCAGCCATAGTCCTAGTTCGCAGGGAAATAATTTCTTCTCCATCTTCCTGTTGTTCTTCAAGATCTACAACTCCTCGCGTTTGGGACGTTCTAGGCGCTATCGTGACTGCCTCAATAGGGGCTACGTCCACGGGGTAGAGATCACAGACAATTGACTCCTCTGACTTAGCAGTTTTTTGATCTCGAGACAACAGGAGAGGCATGTCAGCAGCCAAAATCACTGGAAATGCGGACTTGGCAGTACCAAAAATAGTCGATAACGCTGTAGCTGCTACCTCGGAAGTTAAGCGATCGGGGACAATAGCCAGGTGCTCCCGGACATGCACTACATCCTCATCCTCGGCCGGGTTACATTGTTTGGCCATAAGTTCACCTTCGCCGCCCATGAAGCTCCGCAGACCAAAGGCCAGAACTTCCTGCCATGAGACCTCCTGTCCTCGTAAGGTAGCTGCGACGAAATTGAGGGCCAGGGCAAAGTCACGGCCTTCTTTCCGTTTAGA
>CBCOTE010000008.1:0-57692 GCA_965112965.1 Desulfovibrionales bacterium
TCATGTCCCTCAGCTTCAGCGCGGTGATCTAATTGCTCCTGTGAACAACTTGGCCTGGCTTGTATTGGTGCTGCTGCCTGATTTTTTGTGGACTGCTGTATCCATAAAAATTAAGAGTCTATGCGTTTCGTTAGGTTAACACTATAAAATATATGACAATAGTTAATTTATAGAATTTTTAACCGGTGTTACGTTGTTTTCCTTTCTAGGCCGTGATCTAACTATTAATACTTGGCGCAGTCGTCACAGAGTCCCGATTCCGCCACAAAAGTGACGTCGTGTGGATATCAATAACTCGTTTTTTTACATACTTACTGACCATAGCCTGTTTGAGTGCTAGCGGGATGTGTGCTGCCCCGTAGTTATTTTTTTGTCGTTGAGATAGTACTTTGCTAAATCGCTATCCGGCAGTGGTATGAGAATACATTATGGATATGATTATATATATTCTGTGCCGCTAGTTTATGGTTGATCTTCCTGATCAACCATAGGGGCCGAAATATATTTTTTTGGGAGAAACTCCGGTATTAACTGAGTTTTTTGTTACTTATTCAGTCTTTCATTTTTAAGTCTGAAATTCCTTTTTTAGTTCTTAAATCGGCTTAAGACAAACTACTATGCCATGCTATTATAAGAATACTCCGGCTACAAGCTATATGTCAGGCTATTCCTGTATCAACATTATTATCAAAGTTTTTCAGCTATATTGATGTTGAGCTGTCCATAATCATATACACCAAAGTGCGCTATACGCGTGAATTTGTGTAAGCAAATTGGCTTGGGCTGCCTTATGAGATCAAAGAACTAGCTTTTTGCTGCCCGATGGTGTCGGTACGAGTCATGCCGAGCCAAGTTGTTAATGTGCAGGCCTTGGCGGCCATGTATACGACCGACAAGCCTGATATTCATAAAGCAAACCTGCGCCGTAAGATAAAGTGCACGGCTGCCTATCTCCTGGGTCATCATGCCAAGCTATATTATTTTCGGTCGTTCGGTTAGTTCCGTTTTTTTTAGCCGGAATTTAAATGACGCCGCCTCTGATATTAGTTACAACGAGTCCGTGGTAGAGGACTAAGGTTGCATTGATCTAATAAGTCTGTGACATTGGCGATGTTCCCGCAAAATCTCGCTACCGGAGAGTACAGGCCGGCCAAGTCTGGGCGTGGAGGAGTAGTTTTTCTATTTTAGGCTGGCTAGAGCCACTACTCGTTGAGGAGGTAGCGGCGTTCCCTAAGAGGCAGGTGGCGGTTAGTGTCTACATTAAGGTGATCCAGTCGATTAGAAGAAGAGCTAAGTCGGTATGAGCAGTCCTGGGTATGTCGGATGCTTGTGAACTAATAGGTCGGTTGGAGGTAGGGGAGACCTAAAAGAATAGTTATGGCACTAGTTAGGGCCAGCAAGTAGTCGTGCGGCCATCCAATTAGATCTCAGACATGACGTGTTGTAATAGCAAATAGGAAGGGTATGGGCGTCTAGTAGAAGTTATGGCTGTCTGCTTTATTTAGACTATATTTAAGTCAACATAGTATATCGCCAGTGCCAAGCAATATCCGATATGGTGTCGATCGGGATACTAAGCCGCGAGTGGAGATATTTATGATGAAGATAGGAAAAACGTCGTTCCGGATAGGTTGTCGGACAGAATAGGCAATACAGGCTGAATATTTTGGATCGTAGCCGCATCATGAGATATAAGGCTGTAAGTACGCCAAATACTCCACATAGTGAGTGTCAGGACTCTGCTTTGTTATTCTACGCAGCGGGTAAGGCCGGTATTACCTGAATCTTAGTCTGGACTGGAGGGCAGCCGCTTCTGCGTAACAGTCGTCCAAGTTTTTGGCATTATACATCAAGGCCAAGATATAGTTTAGCGGGGAGAAGAGCGTTTTTGAGGCCCCAGGATAAGGCTTAATGTATTTCTGGCGCTATGATGAGGAACAGGATTAATATCTTCAGTCTGATTCCGTTCATGGAGCGGTATACAGCTGGAGCCGATCCATCTAGCAGACAAAGGAGTGTGTTGGTCAAAGTGTTCCGTGTTACGTTAAATTCGACGGTGGTGAGTGTGTCGGTTTAATGTTGGTAAAAAATAATGCAGAATTGAAGCTGGCCCTTCTATCTCGCATTCAACTGACCAGACATAGTCTTGGCTTGGGAGATGATAGACAGGTGTAACGTGAATTATAGGGCAGAATGATGGCCAACACTAATGTCGACAGTCGTAAGGAATAACGCGCTCGAATTAGATATCCTGACTCTGCGCAGGTTGTTCGCTGCATGCATTCAGGTTGAAACTTTTTTATTTTTTATACTACAGTAAGTACGACCAAAAAAATTATGTTAGTGTCCTTCAGTTAGGTTTAATATGTTGCCGTTTGTAAGGCTATGATCTAAGAAGTAAACATATTTATCTATTTTGCCTAAGGGCAAAAAAATGTGCTGTCGGCTGGCCGGTAGGAGCTGTATGGAAGAAGAAGTAAATGGTGTAGAGATAGATCATTTCCGTGGTAAGCGGGTGCTCATTACTGGTGGATTGGGGTTTATTGGTTCCAATTTGGCTCGGCGATTGGTTTCTCTAGGAGCTCATGTACTTATTGTTGATAGCCTCATCTCAGAATACGGTGGTAGCTTAGCCAATATAGCCGGCTTCGATGACCGCGTGCATGTTAATATATCCGACGTCCGCGATCCCCATAGTATGAAGTATCTCGTCCAGGGCCAGGACTTTCTCTTCAATCTGGCTGGCCAGACCAGTCACTTAGACTCTATGACCGACCCCTACATTGATCTAGAGATTAACTGCCGCGCCCAACTTTCTATTTTAGAGGCCTGCCGCTATTATAATCGTGATGTAGTTGTAGTTTTTGCCAGCACTCGCCAGATATACGGTAAACCCCAATATTTGCCTGTTAATGAAAGTCACCTACTTCAACCTGTAGATGTAAATGGCATTAATAAGATGGCCGGGGAGTGGTACCATATCTTATATAATAATGTGTACGGCATTCGAGCCTGTGCCCTACGTTTGACCAATACCTACGGCCCGCGCATGCGTATCAAAGATGCCCGCCAGACCTTCGTGGGTTGGTGGATTCGTCTTATACTGGAAGACAAGCCTATCGAAGTCTGGGGGGGCGAGCAGTTGCGCGATTTCATCTATGTGGAGGACTGTGTGGACGCCATGCTTTTGGCTGCGGCCAATGAGCGTGCCTGGGGCCGAGTATTTAACCTAGGCGGTAACGAAGTTATCAATCTCCGTCAGTTGGGTGAGCTCCTGGTAGCTAGCAATGGATCAGGCTGCTGCATCGTTCGTCAATTTCCTGAGGACCGCAAGCGTATCGATATCGGTGACTACTATGGCGACTATACGGCTATACGCTCTATGTTGGGCTGGAATCCTCGTACTTCCATCGATGCCGGACTCGTACAGACCCTTGCTTTCTACCGTAATCAGCTAGAGCTATATGTTTAAGGTGGTCGCGCTGATCTGATTATGGAGTAAGGAGGACGTTTCTTGCAAGTAAATTTCTCCTTAATAGCTCTCCCTTTAGTGACTGTCGTGGCACTGCAGGAGATCAGGAGAATGCTGGACAATGGGAATGGCAAGAATGTATGAAATATAGGTTGTCCAGCGGAAACACGGATACAGCTGACGGCTGTTTTATTATTGTCTCTGGTTCCTATTCTATCCATTCGTTTGACTTGGCCGCGGGAGATACTATCTGTCTTACCTAGCCTCGGTTTTTTTGCTACTACATGCCGACGACTATTTTTTAGTCACTACTATGGACGAGCGCGGTTCTTGGGCTACCGCAGACTTTTTTCGATAATTGGACGGTGTCGTTACACGCTCACCATGGCCATGGATAACTGCATAATATTTTTTTGTTAATAATTACGATTAACCTATCTGATCATGTCCCTCAGCTTCAGCGCGGTGATCTAATTGCTCCTGTGAACAACTTGGCCCTGGCGGGTACCTTATTTTATGGTGTTGTGGGTAAGGCATTTATTTTTTTCATAATACTTTCTTTGATCGATTTGCTCGAGCTATGCAAAAAAAACTATAATGGCTTACATGGTTCTTTTTTTGTCTAATAGCTTGGCAATGTTCGGTTATCTCTGCTTACAGTTGTGATACTGCATTTTTTGATGCCACGCCATGGCGTGGCAGGGGTAGTTTTATTTTTTTGTTACCTAGTTGTTGACTTTCGTCGCCTCGAGATGTAATAAAATTAATAAATTTGGTGATTCTAGGCATAAAGTATGTTCTTATTAGGTTCTTACTAAAAGGATGCCATCTGATTACTGATTTTTTTTAGGTAGTTCTGGTAGTGGGTATGGCGCGGCGCTTCGCATTCTATAGTCTTTAGCAGTGAGATGTGGGTAATAATCCTTGGGGCAATAGAAAGATACTGTTTTTTGCTATAGTCCTTCTGACATATAATACAGTATAAAACGGTTTAGTCAAGGGGCCATGTATTCTTTTTGATTCAATGAATTCCGTTCTAAGCCGTTGAGTAGTCCGGTTATTTTTTTTGATGGCTGCCTTATCCGAGTGATTGTTGTACGGGGGTGCTGTTTGGGGTCATCTCTAATCGCAATATTTTTTTAAAAGCTAGGCTCGCTGATTCGTTGCCGGATTGGGTTCTGACGTTTATCTACCTATTGCTTCTGGGCGGTATATATACGGTCAACCCCTGTCTGGGTTTAATCCAGGCCTAACTACGGCGCACTGACTTGGCATTGCGGTAGTTTGATTAGATTCGGGCTACTATTGCTTTTTATCGTCAAGGCCATAGCTAGTACAGGTAAAAATATTTTCTCTCAGGCTTCGGCTTATCATAGAAGCCAGTCTGGTCTGGGGAGAATGAAGCTATGTTGGGCCCTAGATGTTAATGCTGCCTCTACTGCCTGGACAACAATGTCAGATCCTATTTTGTTATCTATTTTTTTATCTGCGTCACAAGTCTTAATTGTTATTATTCTGACCATTGGCTGAATCATGGCCATGCAGCTTATTGAAGTTTGGCATTCTTTGTGATAAAAAAATACAGTGTTAGTCGTGAATTTTCGCTATTTTTTTCCAATAAGGTATCTTGCATGTTGATTTCAATAGTTATCCCTACATACAACGGGTCGGCCTCCATCGGAAACTTGGTTCATCGGCTCGTCGAGGTGCTCGGAGAGACTGGGTTGGAAATTATCATCGTTAACGACTACAGCCCGGACAACACTGATGCAGTAATAGTCGGACTAATTGCTGAGTTCCCAAAGGTCATCACCTATGTTAAGCTCGCCTGTAACTTTGGCGAGCATAATGCAGTCATGGCCGGCTTGCACCAAGCACATGGGGAGTATGTCGTCATAATGGATGACGATTTTCAGAATCCGCCCGAGGAGGTTCCGCGTTTTATTGAGGAAGCCCGTTCTCGAGACCTAGATGTCGTGTATACGACATACGTGAAAAAACGTCATGCCTGGTGGCGTAACTTGGGCAGTTATTTCTTGAACCAGGTGGCTAATTTCATGATCGACAAGCCGCGGGGGCTTTATCTGTCGAGCTTTAAGTGTCTTTCACGTTTCGCGGTGCGTCAGATTATTGAGTACACCGGACCGTACCCTTACCTCGATGGGCTACTCCTGCGCTCCACGCGGCGCATCGGTGTGATATTAGTGCAGCACCAGGAGCGCGAGGTCGGCCGCAGCGGCTACACATTTCGTAAATTAGTGCGGCTGTGGCTAAATATGTTTTTTAATTTTTCAATTATGCCGCTACGTCTAAGTTTTTTAGGCGGCATAGTATTCTCAGGGGTGGGTTTTTTGGTGATGTTCTGGGTAATAGTAGAAAAAATTGTTAATCCGGCTGTGACCATGGGGTACGCTTCGCTAATGACTGGTATTGTGTTTTTTGCTGGCGTGCAGCTCATGGTTCTGGGTATGCTTGGGGAATATTTGGGTCGGCTATTTCTTTCAATTAATAAGACCCCGCAGTTTATCATCCGGGAATGTTACCGTGGTGGCGAGTCAGAGTTGCTTGAAGGTATGCCTCAGTCGTTATCGGCAAGTCAAGTAGCGGATAAAGTCGCGGTTATGGGGGTAAAAAAATGCAGCAGTGGAACAGGATAGGCCGGCGGTCAGTACGAGACTGAGCGAGGAAGTCGAAGTGTTTAAGTGGCCGACAAGTGTACTGTTAGTGACAGGAGTTATCGTAGTAAGCTATGTAAGCTCTAGTCGACGTTTAAAACGCTAAACATTATTTATTCCGCCTGTGAGGGGTGTGTCGGATGAACGAGTAGGTCAAGAACGTGGAAGTACAAGAATATGCAGTAATGCGTGCATTTGAGGACGATTACTGGTGGTACCTGGGTCTACAGGATCTTATTTTTCGTTGCTTGCGTCGTTTTGATCCCTATGGTCGCTGTCGCCGCGTGCTTGATTCCGGTTGTGGCACGGGAAAGCTTTTGGATCTACTGGCTGAATTTGAGGCTTTTGGTTTTGATTTTTCGGTCGAGGCCGTGCGTTTTTGTCATGCGCGGCGACTATCGCGCTTAGTCCGGGCCTCAATTGTCGCTATCCCATTTGCGGATGCCTCTTTCCAGGCCATCTTCTCCATGGATGTAATTTGCTGTTTAGGGGCTTCAGACGTACCTAGATGCTTAATCGAGCTCGGTCGGATATTAGCTCCTGGAGGTTTGTTGTTCCTTAATTTACCGGCTTACCAGTGGTTACGCAGCCATCACGATCTAGCCGTGCATACTTATTGTCGATTTACTGCTCGAGATTTGCAGAGACAACTTGCCACAGCTGGCTTCGAGATACTTTTGTGTAGCTACCGCACCACTTTACTTTTTTTGCCAGTGGTGGTCATTCGTCTGGTGCAAAAGCTCCTGAATTCACAGCCTCAGGCACCTACCTCAGATTTGAAATCCTTGCCCAGTTTTGTCAATACTCTGTTCACCCAGTTGCTTTTCTGGGAGAATCGGTACATTGTCGCGGGTGGTCGTTTTCTTTTTGGACTCTCAATTTTCGTCGTGGCCCGGCGTCGTTGAGCTGGGATAGCGTCGTCGTCCACATGCTCAGTGGGGGGGGTAGGGTGCCTAGCTATTAGGTTGTGTAGCCGCTAGTTGGTACTTCGTAGGCGCCGGGTACAGGCAATTGGCCGGGTCATTTGAGTTGGTTTAGTTGTCTTGATGTTTGTCGTTATTTTGATCTTCAAGTTTTATTCTAGAGTCTATCAGATAGTATCCAGTCTACCTGGAATTACAGACGATAGCTTTCAAAAAAAAGACGCGTAGTGGATGATTGTTTTTTAACGTCATATTTTTTTGTGCCGTTGACCGGGTCAATCCGGAATGGATTTTTTTTGCACAAGCTATTTTTCACGAGGGGAACGTTATGAACGGCCGAACTAGCCATGCCATTCCTATCTTAATATCATCAAACATCGGGCTGCCGTTGTAATTTTTTATAATTGGGTGGGGTGAGGAAACATGGTCTGGATATAGTAAAGCCCGAGGGTCTGGCCTAAGGCCATTTAGGAGGATGTCGTACTCGGGTAGGTTAGTCGTTTCACACAATATAGGCTTAGTCTTTTCAGCAACTGTCGGAAGTAGTAATGTGATATAAAGGCACTAAGACGTTGTCTCAGGGTTGAGTCATGGCGCATGACAATGGGCAACTTATCTACGGTTTCGACGGCGATAAATATGTGAGAAGCGATTACTTTTTTCTCTTAATTTTGAAGTTTTATATGATATAGTATTATGAAGCTCGATTTTACCGATGTCTGTTTTGTGCCTATTGCCCCGGATTGGGTTGTCCTGTATGATATCGGCCAGATTATTGATATAGAGCCTGACCTAGAGGAGTTTATATAGAAACAATCTGAACGCAGATGTATTTTTTTGGATTTCCATTTGCTTCAGTTCTATGAAATTTTGGAGACCGTAGCGATAGATAGGCTACACAAAAAAAGAGATGATCCAACGCAAAGAGAGAGTTTTTGTCTTCTTATGGTCAAGATATTGGTCCGACAGGTGTTAAAAAAGTGTTTCAATAACTTGAATAGCGAGTAATAGTATATTTATGTCAGAGGTATGGGTCTTCAGCAATCCTTAAATCTGATCGTGACGGAAGAGGTATTGACTTGCCTGACAATGACAGCTGAGATGGCGGCCCGATGTATTGAGTCACTAGTCGTACTGAATGTATCCGTATTAGCAAGAGTCTGTGAATGTCTGAGGTGGCTGGCTGAATAATTTATGCTTTTGTAGACGGTTAGCTAAATGCATATATCTCGTGTAGGAAGTTAGGCTTTGGGCTATGACAGTGTGATAGCTATGATTATGTTTTAGAGCTGAGATAACGCCTGAGTTAGCAACAAATCGGGATTATCGTTACTATAGTATAAGTTTTTTTGTCTTAGGTCGTAGCTGTATTGAGGTTGGCTTTGTTCGAGAGGAAGCGGTTAAACTTAGAGCCGAATATTTATGATTCTTAAGCATTGCATCTTCTGATCATAGCCGTGACCTCGTTAGTGAAGAAGTGGTGTACGAAGTCGTACGTGGCAAGGGTCTGGCCGTTGATTTAGATCCGGTATTCTGTAGCAACGGCAGCGCAATCCAAAATCGCTGTAGTTCACTATGGCTTTATGTGTTAGTTCTGGCAGCCTTTGTGGTTGTATAGGACCGGATGATATATCGGCAAAAAGAATTCGAGAGAAAGATTAAGATTGACCAATTCAGGTACCGTATGGAGGGGCCTAAGGTTTGGGACCACAACTAGGCCGAAAGTGGTCAAAGTTAGGATCGGATTTAGTTCTTTGGTTTGCATGGGTTGCATGGGTTACGTAAGTTAGGACACGCGGGAGCATACCCAAAGGTCTTTATTTCCCACCATCTACTACCAATACATCGGCCTTGATGAGTAGAAGCATATCTAGAAAGTGGCGATGCTACTTGTTGAGATCAAGTTTTTTATATTTAGATCGGAAATACGGGTAGATTTTATATGGCAATGCCGTGCGGTTTGAGTTGTCTAGGTTTGGATGATAACAAGTTTGACCGCGTAGACGAATTTTATTGTTGAGTTCATAGGAAAAAGATGGCCTTCTTATTTTTTGAAGTTAACTATGAGATAGACGTCGTGGTTAGACTAGACTAGAGGTTGGCTAGACACTGCCTCGCAGCGGGCCTTCGCCGTTCGTTAGTATCAACATATCTGGTTGGGAGAAAAAAAGCGAAAAATTGTTTGACATTCCGGTGAGGCCGGATATATATTTTTTTTATAAGGCTGGTGTAGCTCAACCGGTAGAGCAGCTGATTTGTAATCAGCAGGTTACGGGTTCGAGTCCCTTCGCCAGCTCCAAAAAACGCTGGAGGGGTTCTCGAGTGGCCAAAGGGAACAGACTGTAAATCTGTCGGTGTAAGCCTTCGGAGGTTCGAATCCTCCCCCCTCCACCATATTAATATATACTGAGTTGATGATTAGGTAGAGAGAAGAAGTTGGTCTACACTTGTTTTTTTTGCGTTCTGGTAACTGAAGAAAGGCCAAAGGGCGTTTTGAGAGGTTTACTGGCAATATACAGATGGGCTGCAGGTGGTGTCGTGGTCAACCGTTGACATGTGTTTTGCACTGCATGACGCGGGAATAGCTCAATGGGCCAGAGCATCAGCCTTCCAAGCTGAGGGTTGCGGGTTCGAATCCCGTTTCCCGCTCCACTTACGCGATGATATAGCCCTATCTGCCGTTTTGCGAGCCCACGTAGCTCAGACGGTGGAGCACATCCTTGGTAAGGATGAGGTCACCGGTTCAAATCCGGTCGTGGGCTCCAGTATCCATCGTCTTACCCAGGGCCGACATCTGCCGGCCCTGGGTAAGACGATGGATTAAGATGATGGATGATGTGTGATATATGCCCACGATATGGATTGGGAACACAACCTAAGCCGCGGCGTGTTGCTCGTTTCTGGCCCACGCAGCCGAAGCAGATCTCAAAGAACCATCAAGAGGTGAAGACATCATGGGCAAGGCAAAATTTGAGCGTACAAAACCGCACGTAAACGTAGGCACTATCGGCCACATTGACCACGGCAAGACCACTTTGACCGCAGCTATTACAAAAATGCTGGCTACCCGGGGTAAAACCAAGTTCATAGCCTTTGACGAAATTGATAAGGCCCCTGAGGAAAAGGAACGCGGCATCACTATCGCCACGGCACATGTTGAGTATGAGACGGACAATCGCCACTATGCTCATGTAGACTGCCCGGGCCACGCTGACTATATTAAGAATATGATCACCGGTGCGGCGCAGATGGATGGCGCTATCCTAGTGGTGGCCGCCACCGATGGTCCTATGCCTCAAACCCGTGAGCACATTCTGCTAGCTCGTCAAGTTGGGGTACCGTACTTAGTGGTATTCATGAATAAAGTAGACCTAGTGGACGATCCAGAGCTTCTGGAATTGGTGGAGCTTGAGGTGCGTGAGCTGCTGACCAAGTATGGCTTCCCCGGCGACGATATTCCGGTAATTCGAGGTAGTGCTCTGAAGGCTCTGGAGTCAGATACCACAGACATTGAGAAGAGCAAGCCGATTTTTGAGCTGTTAGCAGCCTGCGACTCTTACATTCCAGACCCTAAACGTGATATCGATAAACCATTCTTAATGCCCATCGAGGACGTATTCAGCATTTCAGGTCGTGGTACTGTAGTGACCGGCCGGGTAGAGCGCGGTATAGTTAAGGTGGGTGAACAGGTGGAGATTGTGGGCATCACGAACAATGTTAGTACCACTTGTACGGGTGTAGAGATGTTCCGCAAAATTTTAGACCAAGGCCAGGCCGGCGACAATGTGGGCGTGCTCCTGCGTGGCATCAAGCGCGAAGATGTAGAACGCGGCCAAGTGCTAGCGGCACCAAAGTCTATTATGCCACATAAAAAGTTCAAGGCCGAGGTCTACGTGCTGCTCAAGGAAGAAGGTGGCCGGCACACCCCGTTTTTTACTGGCTACCGGCCGCAGTTTTATTTTCGTACCACGGATGTGACCGGAGTTATCGCCCTGGCAGAGGGTGTTGAGATGGTTATGCCCGGGGATAACGCCACTTTTACAGTCGAGATGATCGCTCCTATCGCTATGGAAAAAGGTCTGCGTTTCGCTATTCGCGAAGGCGGCCACACAGTAGGTGCAGGCGTGGTCACCGAGATCCTGGAGTAATCCATGCGTATTAATATTCAGCTGGCATGCACCGAGTGCAAGCGGCATAACTATGCTACTGAAAAGAACAAGAAGAATACTACTGGTCGCCTCGAAATTAAAAAGTATTGTCCTTGGGACAAAAAGCACACGTTGCATCGCGAAATTAAATAGGTATTCCGTGTATAGGCCAGTAGCTCCAACGGCTAGAGCACCGGTCTCCAAAACCGGGGGGTGTGGGTTCGAATCCCTCCTGGCCTGCCATATATTTTACCAGCAACGTGTTCTTTATGTGTATAGAGGTAGTAATGGCTAATAAGAATACCGTCGGTAATGTAGTGTATAGCGGCGAAGACTTAACCGCTCATGACATACAAGTTCCAGCAATTACGGCAACTTTAGCGTCAGTTATAGTTGAAGGCAAGACGGTCAAGAGTAAAATTAAGTCTGCTGTTAGGGATACGACCGAGCATAATAGTAATAGCAGAAAAACCGCTAGTGCGTCCGGGGCTAGCGCCCTGATCGACAAAGTCCAAAAACTGCGGGAGTATTTCGAAAATGCCAAGATTGAGCTTGAGAAGATTACATGGCCCACCCGCAAGGAAACCGTTACTACCAGTATTGCTGTGGTTGTTTTAGTTTTTGTTATGTCATTATTTTTAGGTATTGTGGATTTAGGAATGATCAAGATTGTTGCCTTCGTTTTGTCATAAAGCCCAGCTCATATTGCCAGGCTGTTTAAAGTATTTTCACCTTAAGAATGGGATCTACTGCCGTTATGAACCAGGGTGTACCTGAATTGCCTAACCCACTGGATTCGTCCACAGATGTTTCCATCACGTTGGTGCCGAATATGGCCGACGGTACGTCTACACTTAGATTCCACTGGTATATTGTTCACACTTATTCGGGCTACGAACAGCGTGTAGAACAGACTATACGAGAAATGATGCGTACTGGGCAGGCTCAAGGCTTAATCGAAGGGATTGTAGTTCCCACGGAGAAGGTCGTCGAGTTTATCAAGGGCGCCAAAAAGACCTCTACCCGCAAGTTTTATCCCGGTTACGTTATGATTCGCATGGTCATGAATGACATTACATGGCACCTAGTTCAGTCGATTCCTCGAGTAACAGGCTTTGTGGGCGGCAAGGATCGGCCACGACCTATACTGGACTCCGAGGCCAATCGTATTTTGAGTACGATGGCCAGCCGACAGGAGCAGCCGCGTCCTAAGTTCCACTTCGAGCGTGGTGATGAGGTCCGGGTTATCGATGGTCCATTCAGCGGATTCAATGGTGTCGTGGATGACGTCAATTACGATAAAGGTAAACTCAGGGTCGAAGTAAGTATTTTTGGCCGTCAAACCCCAGTTGAATTGGATTTTATACAGGTTAGTAAAGGTTAACTTTTTTTTCTTCCGCATGTTTTGCAGATATGATTAGGTATTTAAAGAGGTATTAATATGGCTAAGAAAGTTGTCGCTAAGATTAAGCTCCAGATTCCGGCTGGCAAGGCTAATCCGTCTCCGCCTGTGGGCCCGGCATTAGGTCAGCACGGTCTAAATATTATGGAGTTCTGCAAGGCCTTTAATGCCCGTACCCAGGATCAGCAAGGTATGGTTACGCCGGTGGAGATCACGGTCTACGCGGACCGCAGTTTCACTTTTGTAACTAAAACCCCACCGGCTTCAGTATTGCTTCTTAAAGCAGCTAAGATCGACAATGGTTCAGCTGAACCAAACCGCAATAAAGTGGGTAAAGTAACTCTGGCTCAGGTGGAGGAGATCGCCAAGCTTAAGATGCCTGATCTCACCGCCAATAATCTGGAGAACGCTATGCGAACTATCAAAGGTACGGCTCGGAGCATTGGTATAGAGATTCAAGGTTAGCTAAGCTGGCTAAAAATAATCTTGATGTTTGGTGATTTATAACATTTTGAGGGCTATGCTGGTGCAGTAAAGATTTTCGCAAAGGCTTTGAACGATTGGACCAGGAAGGAATGTCATGCTTAAATATGGTAAGAAGTATCGCAAGGCTCTGGATGGCCTTGACTTGCAACAGCGCTACGACGTGGTGGATGCTGTGAGTATGGCTGTAGCCCGGACCTTTACTAATTTCGATGAAACAGTGGATGTAGCCCTGTGCCTCGGTGTAGATCCTAAACACTCTGATCAGATGGTCCGTGGTGCGGTGACCCCACCCCATGGTCTTGGTAAGGTTGTACGAGTGGCTGCCTTTTGTAAAGGTGACAAAGAGGCTGTAGCCCTTGCGGCCGGGGCTGACATTACCGGTGGCGAGGACTTGGTGGATAAAGTCAAAGGTGGTTTTTTGGAGTTTGACAAAGCCGTAGCTACCCCGGACATGATGGCTAAAGTGGGTCAGATTGGCCGTATACTTGGTCCTCGTGGTTTAATGCCTAATGCCAAGATGGGTACGGTCACTTTTGATATTGGTATGGCTATTCGTGAGCTCAAGGCTGGTCGGATAGAATTTAAAGTGGATAAGGCCGGAGTGTTACATGTTCCTTTAGGTAAGGTATCTTTTGGTCTGGAAAAGATCTGTGATAATCTGAAGTCTTTTTTGGATACTGTTCAACGGCTGAAGCCTTCAGCCGCTAAAGGTGCCTATATGCAAGCTATGAGCGTCGCTACTACTATGGGTCCAGGTATTCGAGTTGATATTCTGTCCGTGCGCAAATTTTTGGAAGGCAACGTATAGCGTATTTTTTAGTAGCGGCGGCGGGCGAAATCTTCGTCGTTGCCATAGAGTATAGAGGTAGTCGTGCTTTATTGCGATGGGTGGGTTGAAGACAGCAGTTGGACACAAGCCCTTAAGTCCTTGCATAGGCTTGCATGTTTTAGCTCATTCCTTGCATCAACTATTGAATGTTAAGTCGTAAGGAGTATTTGGTGAGTAAGGATCATAAAGCCGCTATCATAGACGGGCTCAAGGCCAAGACCAAAAACGCTCAGGTCGCCATAGTCACTGATTTCAGAGGTTTGAAGGTAGATGAGTTGACTGTCCTTCGGGCCAAACTCAGGGAGAGGGCCATTCATTATCAGGTGGTCAAGAATACTTTAGCGCGGATTGCCTTTCATGGTACCTCTTATGAGAAGTTGGGAGAGATGCTTAAAGATAACTGTGCAGTAGCCTTAGGCTATGACGATCCGGTGACTGTGGCCAAGGCATTGGCTGATTATGCTAAGACCAATAAAAAGTTCATGATACGCTATGGTAGTTTACAGGATCAATTAATGAATGAATCCCGAGTAGTCGAGCTGTCTAAGTTACCCGGACGCAACGAACTGCTCAGTTGTATGTTCAATACCATAAAAGTCGTGCCGATAAACTTTGTGAGTCTTCTCGCCAATGTTCCAAGGACCTTTTTATACGCCTTGACCGCAATTAAGGAGCAGAAGGAAGCCGTTGCTAATACCTAAAAAACCGTGCCGTAATGTATCCTTACAGGGAGAACTACCATGGTCGTTACTAAAGAGCAGGTTGTTGAGTTTATTGCCAATATGACTGTCCTTGATTTATCTAATTTTATCAAGGAATTGGAAGAGAAGTTTGGCGTCTCCGCCGCTGCGCCCGTCTCTTCTGTGGCCATGGCTGCCGTTGATGTTAGCCCGGCTGATGAGGTAGAGGAAAAGACCGAGTTCGACGTTATTCTAAAGAGTGTTGGTGCTAATAAAATTAGCGTTATCAAGGCTGTGCGTGCTTTGACTGGCTTGGGGTTGAAAGAAGCTAAGGATAAGGTCGATTCTGCCCCTTCTACCATAAAGGAAGCTGTGTCTAAGGACGATGCTGCTAATGCTAAGAAGCAACTTGAAGATGTTGGTGCCGAAGTTACTATTAAGTAGCTAGTTTGTGCTATTTAGAAGGAAACACAGGTCCGGTTACTACCGGGGCCGGACCTGTGATGCTATTTTTTCTTGTCTGAAGCAAAGAAATCTATCGCTATAATACTCTTTTTTTTTGATGTTTAATAAAATAAAACTCGAGTGTTGTTTGCTTAATCGACTTGACATATCTGGACCTTACTTGTGCGGGTACTACTGTTTTATTTTATTCTATTTTTTATTTTAAAGCGTGCGTCCGGACGGAGTAGATATTTGTATTCCTTGCCGTTTTACGCCCCCCTTAGAGGGGGCCTAACTATTTTATCTTGCGGGCCGACGGTAGCACCGCGATTCCACAAAACGCTGTCCAACCTGAGGGAGCGACATGGGCCAACTTATTAAAAAATTCGGTAAAATCCAACACGCCCTTCCTATCTCCCACTTGCTTGACTTGCAGGTGGAGTCCTACCACCAATTTCTCCAGGCAGGCGCCATAGAACGGCAACCAGATATTGGGCTGGAAGGTGTGTTCCGCTCTGTCTTTCCTATCGAAGACTTCAACCATACCGCCAGTCTTGAATATGTCTGCTACGAACTGTTCGATCCCGAGTACGACATAGATGAGTGTATCTCAAAGGGTCTAACCTATGAGGTGCCTACCAAAATTAAGGTACGCCTTGTGGTCTACGATGTAGATGGTGAGACCCAGAATCGCACCATACGGGACATCAAGGAGCAGTGGATCTACTTCGGCAAAATTCCGCTTATGACTGAGAAAGGTACCTTCGTTATCAATGGCACGGAACGTGTTATCGTCAACCAGCTCCAACGTTCTCCAGGTATTATTTTCGAGCATGATTCTGGCAAAACTCATTCAAGCCGTAAGGTCCTATACTCCTGTCGCATAATCCCACAGCGTGGCTCCTGGCTGGATTTTGATTTCGATCATAAAGACATACTTTATGTGCGTGTCGACCGACGTCGCAAGATGCTAGCCACCATCCTATTTAAAGCCATGGGCCTATCCAAAACAGAGATCCTGCGCACATTCTACGATACTGAATTTTTTCTTCTTGATGGTGATAGGGTTATGCGCGAGGTAGACAGAAAATCTATGTTCCGCAAGGACGTGGTGGTGGCCGACGTGGTAGCGGCTGATGGAACTAAACTTATCGGCGTCGGCCATGAGTTGACTAAGAAAGCCTACCGCCTCATGCGCGAGAAGGGCATAGCCACTTATCAGGTCATGCCGGAGATGCTTAATGGTATGTTTCTGTCCGAAGACATTATAAATACTAAAACTGGTGAGTTAGTTATGGAGTGTGGTGAGGAGCTCACGCCAGGCAGTATTGAACAACTCAAAAATGTTGGCGTTATTCGCCTGCCTGTGCTCTACACTCGTGGCCTGGAGGTTTCTTCTTCCATTCGCGATACACTTTTACTGGACAAAACTCTGGATACCGAGGCCGCGCAGAAGGAAATTTATCGGCGTTTACGACCATCATCACCGCCTACCCCAGAGATTGCGGCTCAGTTCTTTAAAAATTTGTTCCGTAATTCCGACTACTACGACCTTTCTGCGGTTGGTCGCTACAAGCTTAACATGCGCCTTTCCTTGCATGCCCCAGACGATCAGCGTACTTTGACCAACGAGGATATAATTCAGTCTATTAAGGTACTGACACACCTTAAAGACTCCCATGGCCCGTCCGACGATATAGACCACTTGGGTAACCGCCGTGTGCGGTCTGTGGGTGAGTTGGTTGAGAACCAGTACCGTATCGGTCTTGTGCGTATGGAGCGAGCCATCAAGGAACGTATGAGCTTGCAGGAAGTGGCTACCCTTATGCCCCACGACCTTATTAATTCCAAACCTGTAGCCGCAGTGCTCAAGGAGTTTTTCGGTACTTCCCAGCTTTCGCAGTTTATGGACCAGACTAATCCACTTTCGGAGGTCACGCATAAGCGTCGTCTCTCAGCTTTAGGTCCTGGCGGTCTGACACGAGAACGCGCTGGTTTCGAGGTGCGCGATGTACACGTCTCGCACTATGGTCGCATCTGTCCCATTGAGACGCCGGAAGGCCCGAATATCGGTCTCATCGTTTCATTGACCACCCATGCTCGGGTCAATGACTATGGCTTCATCGAAACGCCATACCGTGTAGTCAAGGGAGGTACGGTCACGGACGTAGTGTCTTATCAGGATGCCTCTCGCGAGGCCGACGAAGTTATTGCTCAGGCCAACGTGGAGCTCGATGCCGACGGGAAGTTGGTAGCTCCTTGGGTTACGGCCCGGGTTAAGGGCGATGTTGAGACACGTCCGGCCGATGAGGTGACTTGCATGGATATCTCGCCTTCTCAGATGGTTTCGGTTTCCGCGGCGCTTATTCCATTTTTGGAGCATGATGACGCTAATCGCGCTCTTATGGGTTCGAATATGCAGCGTCAGGCCGTACCGCTTTTGCGCGCCAAGATGCCTCTAGTGGGTACAGGGATGGAAGGTCGTGTGGCCCGGGATTCTGGCGCCTGTATTTTGGCCGTGGAGGATGGTATCGTGCGCTATGTTGATGCCGACCGCATTATCGTCAGTTACAAGAATGGAGTTTTTCCCGACACTGGTGGAGTTCGTGCCTATGAGCTTCAGAAATTTCACAAATCTAACCAGAATTCTTGTTTTGGTCAGCAGCCGCGGGTTATCAATGGTCAGACTGTGCGGAAGGACGATGTGCTCGCTGACGGGCCAGCAATCTGTGACGGTGAGCTGGCTCTAGGTAAAAACCTGCTTGTAGCCTTCATGCCTTGGTGCGGCTATAATTTCGAGGACTCCATTCTTATTTCCGAGCGTGTAGTTAAGGAGGACGTATTTACATCTATCCACATTGAGGAGTTCGAGGTCGTCGCCCGTGATACTAAACTCGGACCTGAGGAAATCACTAGGGATATCCCTAATGTTTCCGATGATATGCTCCGGAATCTAGACGAATCTGGCATTATTTGTATTGGTGCTAGTGTTAAGGCTGACGCCATTTTAGTGGGCAAAATTACGCCCAAAGGAGAGACTCAGCTTACCCCAGAGGAAAAGCTCCTTCGGGCTATTTTCGGCGATAAGGCTCGTGAGGTGAAGAACACATCCCTCAAGGTGCCACCAGGCATTGAAGGTACAATCCTGGACGTCAAGGTTTTCAACCGACGCTCTGGAGAAAAGGATCGACGCAGCAAAGATATTGATGATTATGAGCTGGCAAAATTAGAGCGTAAAGAACAACAGCATATCAACGGCTTGACTGAGACCTTACGGGACCAGATTTGGGCTCTTGTGGAGGGCAAACAGATTCGCACCAATCTTATGGGTAAGAAAAAGGGCGAAGTTTTAGCCGAAGAAGGCTATGTGCTCATCCGTGATGTTTTTGATCAGCAGCCGCTGAAAAAAATATGCGGCCTGTTCAAGGATAAACAAGTCAACCAGGAGATCGAGGCGGTCATGGAGTTATATGACAGTCAGGTGCGTTTTATCAGGACTGCATATGAGTCTAAGCGAGTCAAAATTACCGCTGGTGATGACCTGCCTCCTGGGGTCATCCGTATGATTAAAGTATACGTTGTGGTCAAGCGCAAGCTTTCGGTGGGTGACAAAATGGCCGGTCGTCACGGTAATAAAGGCGTCGTCTCTTGTATTTTGCCCGAGGAGGATATGCCCTTCTTCAAGAATGGCACCGCAGTAGATATTGTATTAAACCCCTTGGGCGTGCCTTCACGTATGAATATCGGCCAAATTATGGAAACTCATTTGGGTTGGGCTGCTTGGGAACTGGGTAAGCAGATGAATACTCTGCTCTCTAGCGGTTTAGCCTTAGAGCAAGTTCGGACAGAAGTGAAGCGGCTCTTCCAGTCCTCGGCCATAGTTAGCCTAGTCGATAATATGGATGATGATGAATTTGTCACTGCGGTCCGTGCTGTCAAGCACGGTATCAAGGTCAAAACTCCGGTATTCGATGGTGCTCGGGAGGATGAGATCTGGGACTGGCTGTGCGCGGCGGGACTGCCCGATGATGGCAAGGAGTTGCTATTAGACGGTCGTACGGGCGAACCATTCCACCAGTCGGTTACGGTGGGTATCATGTACATGCTTAAGCTACACCACTTAGTAGACGAAAAGATTCATGCTCGTTCCACAGGCCCTTATTCCCTGGTCACACAGCAGCCCTTAGGCGGCAAGGCCCAGTTTGGTGGCCAGCGCTTGGGAGAAATGGAAGTTTGGGCCCTTGAAGCCTATGGTGCTGCGTACCTACTCCAAGAATTCCTCACTGTCAAGAGTGACGATGTCTCGGGTCGAGTTAGGATGTATGAGAAGATCGTCAAAGGCGATAATTTTTTGGAAGCCGGTCTACCTGAATCCTTCAATGTTTTGGCCAAGGAGCTCATGGGCCTAGGGCTCGACGTCAAGCTCGTTGAGGATGAACGCAAGAAGCCTCAGCGTCAACCACGTCTGTCTAATTCTGCAGGCGCTGCCTGATCCAAAAGGCAGTTATGGATGTACGGAACCAAAAAAAACCTTTAGCCACAGCGCGGGTATCCCTATGACGTTGGATCACCTCTATTCGTTTTCTGGCGGTGCGACTAGCACTGTCACAAGCCGTTCGCTTAAAACCATCAAAATTTCTATTGCCTCTCCTGAGAAGATTCGGGAATGGTCTTACGGTGAGGTTAAAAAGCCCGAGACCATTAACTATCGTACCTTCAAGCCTGAACGCGATGGCCTGTTCTGTGCCAAGATTTTTGGACCAGTGAAAGACTATGAGTGCAACTGCGGTAAGTATAAGCGTATGAAGCATCGAGGTATCGTATGTGAAAAATGTGGCGTCGAGGTTATCTCATCTAAGGTACGTCGCGAACGCATGGGACATATTGAATTGGCTGCGCCCGTGGCTCATATATGGTTTCTTAAAACTTTGCCCTCAAAAATTGGTACGCTTCTAGATATGACCATGTCTGATCTGGAGAAGGTGCTCTATTTTGATTCCTACGTGGTGCTCGATCCTGGAGTTGCCAATCTCACTAAGTTGCAGGTCATCAGTGAAGACCAATTTTTTCAGGTTGTAGAGTACTATGGTGAGGATGCCTTCAAGGTAGGCATGGGCGCCGAAGCTATTCGTACGCTTTTGGAGGAGATCGAGCTCGTTGAGTTGCGTGGTCGTCTGCGCGAGGAATCTGACATCACCCGTTCGGTCACTAAAAAGAAGAAGCTTACTAAGCGCCTCAAAATCATCGAGGCCTTCCTCGATTCAGGTAATAAGCCAGAATGGATGATCATGGAGGTTATCCCGATCATTCCGCCCGAGCTCAGACCTTTAGTGCCCTTGGATGGTGGTCGTTTCGCCACATCAGATCTCAACGACCTCTATCGTCGGGTTATTAATCGTAACAATCGCCTTAAGCGTCTTATTGAGTTGGGGGCACCGGATATCATTATTCGTAATGAAAAGCGTATGCTTCAGGAGGCGGTGGATGCTTTGCTCGATAATGGTCGTCGTGGCCGGGCCATAACTGGCACTAATAGTAGGCCCCTTAAGTCCCTTTCGGACATGATTAAGGGTAAGCAAGGCCGTTTTCGTCAAAATTTGTTAGGTAAACGTGTAGATTATTCAGGCCGTTCAGTTATCGTAGTTGGCCCACGCCTGAAGCTTCACCAGTGCGGTCTGCCAAAAAAAATGGCCCTGGAGTTATTTAAGCCTTTTATTTATTCTAAGCTTGAAGAACGGCAATTAGCTTCTACAATCAAGGGCGCGAAAAAGATGGTGGAGCGTGAGGAGCTAATAGTCTGGGATATCCTGGAAGAGGTTGTACGCGAGTATCCCATATTGTTAAACCGTGCTCCCACCCTACATCGACTGGGCATTCAGGCCTTCGAGCCGATTCTAGTCGAAGGCAAGGCTATTCAGCTGCATCCGTTGGTCTGCGCAGCCTACAATGCTGATTTTGATGGTGACCAGATGGCCGTACACGTGCCCTTGTCAATTGAGGCTCAGGTGGAGTGTCGCGTGCTTATGATGAGTACCAACAACATTCTTTCTCCGGCTAACGGCGTTCCGGTCATTGTGCCTTCCCAGGACATCGTACTCGGGCTCTATTATATGACTCTGGAGCGTCATTTTCGTAAGGGTGAAGGCATGGTTTTCGCTGCGCCGTGGGAGGTTATCGCGGCCTATGATGCCGGTTGTGTAGATTTACACTCTCTTATTAAAGTTCGTCGTGAGATGGAAGGTCATTTGGTAATAGTTAATACTACCCCGGGCCGGGTCATGGTTGGGGAGCTCCTACCCAGAGAGGTGCCCTTTGATCGCGTCAATACTATTCTGAACAAGAAATCTATCGCCCAACTGGTGAGCGAGACTTATCGCCTGTCTGGGATTAAAGCTACTGTTATTCTCTGCGATCGACTTAAGGATCTTGGTTACGAGTATGCCACTCGCGCTGGTGTGAGTATCGGTGTCAAGGATTTCAAGATTCCCAGCAGTAAGCCTGGCCGTATTCAGGATGCCATGAATGAGGTGGATGAGATTATAAATCAGTTTAGCGAGGGCATCATTACCAAGACCGAGAAGTACAATAAGGTTGTGGATGTCTGGACTCGTGTAACTAACGACATTTCCAAAGAAATGCTTAGGGAGATCAGTGAAGAAGAGGTTGTCGATCCTAAGACCGGTAATCGGACCAAGGATAAAACTTTCAACCCCATCTTCATGATGACTCACTCGGGCTCGCGCGGTAACCAAGATCAGATGCGTCAGTTGGCCGGTATGCGCGGACTCATGGCTAAGCCTTCGGGCGAGATCATCGAGACGCCTATTAAGGCCAACTTCCGTGAGGGTCTCTCGGTACTCGAATATTTCACATCTACCCACGGCGCCCGGAAAGGCTTGGCTGATACTGCTCTTAAGACAGCTAACTCCGGGTACCTGACCCGTCGTCTGGTGGACGTGGTCCAGGATGTCATCGTTAGCGAGATCGATTGTGGTACGGTGGACGGTATCGAGATTATAAACGAAAAGCGCGCCGGTGATATCAATGGCTATTTCCAGGAGCAGATTATTGGGCGCACTTTGCTTATGCCGGTCTATGATCCAGAGACTGCGGATGAGATCGCTCCGGCCAATGCCATTATTGATGAGGAGCTGGCCGAGCTCTTGGACGACACGGGTGTGGACTCCATCCACTTGCGTTCGGCACTCACTTGTCAGAGTCGGCAGAGTGTCTGCGCCCTGTGTTATGGCCGCGACTTAGCCCGTGGACACTTGGTAAACGTGGGCGAGACCGTTGGTATAATTGCCGCCCAGTCGATCGGAGAGCCAGGCACACAGCTTACCATGCGTACTTTCCACATCGGTGGTACGGCCTCACGTGAAGTTGTGAGCGACCGCTTTGAGGCGCAGCACTCGGGTACTGTGAATATGGCCCGGATGAAGATGGTCAAGAATTCCGAGGGTAAGTTTATGGTTCTAGGCAAGAGTGGCCAGATCCGTATTATCGATGACCAGGGTCGCGAGCGTGAAAAATGTATCCTGCGTTCGGGTGCTAAGCTACACGTCAAAGATGGTGATATTGTGAAAAAAGGTACCTTATTGGCCGAATGGGACCCATTCAACGAGCCCTTCATTGCTGACGTGTACGGTCGGGTCCGCTTTAACGACATTATCGAAGGTCGCACTTTCCAGGAAAAAACCGAAGAAACTACAGGTAAGTCCACCCAGACTATTACCGAGTACCGTAATACAAGTTTTAAACCTTCCATTTCCATTGTTGATCCTACTACTGGTCAAGTGTGTAACCGGCCAGACTCTATATTATTGGCTACTTACTCACTACCAGTAAATGCTATTCTTATGGTTCGGGATGGGGACACAGTGCAAGCCGGCGATGTTATAGCCCGTAAACCCGCAGAATCTTCCAAGACTAAGGACATCGTGGGTGGTCTGCCGCGAGTTGCAGAACTTTTCGAGGTACGCAAACCTAAGGATATGGCTGTGATCTCAGAAATCGACGGTATTATTGTCTTCGGATCGGAGACGAAGGGCAAGCTGAAGATTATCGTCACTCCCGAGGCCGGGGAGCCTAAGGAATATCTCATTCCAAAGGGCAAACACATAACGGCTACTGACGGTGACTTCGTCACCGCAGGTGAGCACCTTACCGAAGGTAACCCAGAGCTCCATGATATTCTGAAGATTAAAGGAGAGAAGAACTTAGCTAAATATCTGGTGGATGAGGTTCAAGAAGTCTATAAATTTCAAGGTGTGAATATCAATAATAAGCATATTGAGATCATCGTGCGTCAGATGCTTAGAAAGGTGAGTATTCTAGACCCGGGTGAGACTACTTTTCTGGTGGGTGAACAGGTAGATAAACATCGTTTCCGAGAGGAGAATGCGCGAGTTATGGCTATTGGTGCCCGGCCAGCCCAAGCCGAGCCATTAGTGCTTGGTATCACTCAGGCTTCGCTGACTACAGATTCTTTTGTTTCCGCGGCTTCATTCCAAGAGACGACTAAAGTGCTTACCGAAGCCGCAATAATGGGCAAGGAGGATCCTTTGCGAGGTCTTAAAGAGAACGTCATCGTCGGTCGTCTTATCCCGGCAGGTACTGGCTTCCGCGAGTACGTAGAGAGTAACATTGACGTGCCCGAACAGCTGAAACGGCCGGAGAAGTTTATCAAAGAGATCGAGGAAAACCATATCATATATTTATCTACGCTATCCGAATAGCAGCTATATGTTTACTGCACATTGAATCTTTACCTCTAAGAAGATTTTTATTTATCTGGGAGTGGCTTATTGGCCTGGGTCCATCCGGAAAGCGAAACAGTATTAGTAGTGCTGTATCGGCGCTGTCTTAGTTGTCACGGGATACTCGTCCGGAAGATAATTTAACAGGACCTTAGTGCATCTAGAAAATTCAATAATAAGCAAACAGCATATCGTTGATTCGTTCTGGATGAGTCTACCGAGAAGCTGTACTATGTAGTTCATATAGTCTGGTTATGGCTTTGGCGTCTTATGTCAGGATGAGTTTATTCATTAAAATTTTGAAGATACATGAGGAATTTAAAGAAGAAAATATCGTCGAATCCTTAGCACACCTATTTCCGTTGCAGGATAAGGCGTTTTTTTGGCACATGAGGATTGTATTTTACGTTTAGGAAGTAGCAAAAAAACAACAGTCATTGTGGTGTCACGTTCCTCTTGGAATGAACTGCTTTAGGCTAATGCTCAGTAAGTCCCGGACACAGAAATTAGAGTTGACTATCTGGCCGCGGATTTTTTCGACATAATCTCATAGTTGTTTATTTTCTGAAATAGGCGTGGAGGCTGGTTTAAGATAGATACAGGAGGTGTACATAAGGTAACGATATAGTTGAAAACAGTTAGGCAGTTAAAAGCCAGGTTTGTGACACGTTTATAGTCGACATATTCTCTAACTGTATTTATTACACAGCATGAAGGCATAACTAAGGCGGTATAAGATGGTCTCTAAATGGGAATTTTAGATCTGCTTGCCGGCTGCTAAGCACCTTAACTGCGGTTTCCGTTTGTTTGAAGTAGACGGAAAGTTGCATGCACTCCGAAAATAGCGCTGTAGGAGGGGAGTTTTTTTGTCTCGGCGATTTTTTGTCTAGTAGCTGTGGTTTGGCTGCTAATTTAGGCAAGGCGTGTAGGTTTTATTTTTTTTGGCATAAAACACAGGTATATAGCGTATATATTTGTACGTGCTTATGGTCCATGACTGCTGTACAGTTTAGCCGCTCGTTGCAGACCGCAGAACAGAGTTAGTCGCAGAAGTGCTGAGACAAAGAAAATAGTTTTTAATGATGGTTCTCCTTGCGCGAGCCTTGATTTTTTGATGATTCTAGAAAAATATATACCTTTATTGTGTATGTCCTTAGTAGGCGCCGTAGTTAAAATAGCTTTTATTAGATTGCGTGTCTTATTTATGTTGTAGCAGGTGAATACTAAATTATTGCTCCGACATAGATGTATTCGTAGGAACAGCTGCCTATTGTTCGCTAGGCAAGACAGACATTGGCGCAAGCGTTGCGCAGATACAACATAATGTTTCGCGGAATATGCATCTATAGCGGCACGTGTATTGGGACTGCTTGTCTATGTTTATGATATGGTGGTGGCTCGTGACATAGCGTGGAAGGGCCAAAGGATGCTACACAGGGGGGAGTGTAGGGCGAGGGGCGGAGCTTATCCAAGTTTACTAGGACTACATGAGCCCAAGGTAAGGCTGTGACCAGCCAGCAATTACTTTTTCTGATTATGATGCCCAGGCGATAAGATTTGGTCACGAAGTTTATGCCAGAGATGTTCCTTTGGCGGTTTAGTAAAAATTGCTGCCATAATTCCAGGTTGGCAAAGCTAACTTCTGAATATTTTTTTACTTCTACTTGGTACTGGTTACGCTGTTGAAGAGGTTGGCTATCACGGTATTGTGAGAAATAGGTGTCAGTTATGATCATATGTTTTTAATTTTTATGCAAATAGGTAATCTATACTCGAGGTCGCGGTCTTGATGAACCTGAAGCCATAGCTACCAGGTGGACAGTTAAGGAGTATCTTTTCAGCGGTCTAGATTGTGATTTAAACAACTTACGGGTGTCATTTTTTCTAGATGTATAACTGTAATTTTGTTGGCCTAATGGGGCGGTGGCCACCAGTATACTTGGGCATTTTTAGCACTAGAATGCATGTTTAAATTAGGCATGAGCCCTCCAACCGGCTCGACGTCGTGTCCCTGCGTGACAATATCTATGATGAGGCTAGTGCGTTCATATTACCAAAGTCCTGAATTAGGTGTTGTGGTAAGATATGGTGAAGTTGTCCATTGACACAGAAATTAGCTGTCCAAGGTATTTTTTGTGTTCATTACGATAGCCCTTAAGATCCATTAGTAGTCTATATCTAGAGTAAGCCTCTTAGAGTAGGATGTGCAGTTTCAGGGGTCTATACACGTCCAGGAGTGAATATGTGTTCGATATTTGCGGTGCGGATAGCGCCTAAAGAATGAAAATGTAGTTCTTGGTGTGGCGTGTAAACGCTCTATGAAGCTGGATTTCTGGGATAAAGAGACTGTACAAGGAATCTGGGTGGGAGCAAAGTCATGTGGATTTTTACATCATGGGATAGTCATAGTCCCTCCAGAATGATATTGAATCAAGGTATTGATCTCGATAATATTTTAGTCGATCACAGGAAGATTAGTCAATAGTGGTCATGTGGCACAAAGTTCATCTGATCGGATGTGGAAATTTTTTGATTCGGCTTGAGAGTCCAGACTACCGAAATCGTCGTTAGCGAGGTTTAAGGATGGGCAATCATTTTATTTTTCTTTGCATAGAATTTAGTTAATCCGTATAGGGCGACCTTACAATCTGGGGAGACGCAGTTAGTAGTCTATTTGCGTTAGTAAAAGTCTATGACATAGCCGAAGAATGGTAATCAATCGATTATATTCACGATTATAGCTGAAGCAATCTTAATTTTCCACAATAGCCAGTTCATAGTATTAATTCCTGAATGACAGTATGTCTCTAGTGGTTAAAAATAGCCAGCGTTTCTTTTAGAATTAGTTAGTACTTAGGTGTGGTTTAGAATATTAGAGCGAATATAACACATAAAAGCCTGCTTGTTCGATTAGAGTAAGCATCTGTTTCAGTGTGTAAATCTTGAGTGTAGCCAGCCATCGACGATGAACACATGGTGATGTAGTTCTTGATGGTGAAGTAGAAAGTGTCCCCTTATATGGCCGATTATATTCACAGTAAGAGTTAGTTATTATACAGGCGTTCGGATTCACAACGATCAGTTGATTTATAGTTTTTTACAGTGGGCGAAAAAAAGCGTTGGGAGGCGTTGAGCCAGCGAGGAATAAGGCTAGCTAGCCGCAGTAAGGCAAAAATAGAGAATAGCTGACTTCTGGTGGTGAAGATCAGTCCTATGGTCAAGCTTTTACATCAATAGTTTATAGTATAAGACTAGATCAAAGGCTATAGTGATGGTAGTTATGAGTAGGCGCAAGTATTGTAAAGTTTAGCTTAGGCATTGTCATAATAGTTATATCAGGGGACGAACTGTACGGTCAGTAGCCCAGAAGTCATGTTGGTCGTTGCCCTTAATGATGCCGAAACTAAAGACAAACGACCTCGGCAGATTTTTTATTTTTGGCTATAACGGAGATAATCTTGATGATCAGATTATACAATATGGGCTTTAGAGACTTAAGCCGAATTAAGTTTTTTTAACTGGGCTTAGCTCCACATGAATATATGCTGCCAGGATAAGGGCATCCAAGTACAGCACCTTATCTAAGCTAGCTCACTGTTTTGAATTGATCGATTACTAGGACTCGCCGGGTAAGCTAGATGTTTTTTTGTGCGGCTTCTAGAATTAAAGAACAGGCCTAGTTTTACTATGGCGGTAATGTCCTAAATGATATTCAGTAGGTGGGGACCTGAATGGATAGGAGAACAGATGTTGGACATTGGCAAAGCATAAATCCAAGATTATGATGGCCAGTCAAGGTATCCACGAAATATTTGGAATCGTACACGGTCATCGAAAAATATATGAGGTACGATGGCCCAAAGATAGTGGCAGGTGGCGGCCGATGACTTGGGAGATTTTCTGTCTTCTCCAGGCTGGCGACTAGAGATGTTAATGATATCATAGACAATAGGCGTTTCGTTGGTGATGAATCAGATATCGGCGGTATAGAGTTGGTCTTATTTTAGACTCATGGGTATGCCATGGTGATAGTTAATGTCATGCTGAAGTCGTCCATATCCTTAATTAATGAACCGAAGGCGATAAATATAGCCTTCAGTCGTTAGTCGTTGGTGGTACAGTCCAATAAGTTTTTTTAATTATGTTGAACTCACTATATACAATGGCTATGTTATTGATTTAAATTGTGACGATAGCGACCTATATAATATGGAAGAGGCCGAAAGTAGTGTTGTAGAGGGTGGTGTTCGCAGCTACGTTGACCATCATGTTTCAGAAGATGATAACGATGAGTATAAATCGTGAGTGTTCAAAAAAATGTAGTTTAATGTCTTCGCGTTTAACCTCTAGCTGAGAGAAAAGGCCGTACAGGGATGCTCCTAATGGGTGGATGATGAGATCAAATATATCGAAAGGACATATTGCGGGCTTTAGTTTATTTTTGACAGTAGTATTGTGGTTGTGAGAGTTAACGAGAGGACCCGGTCGGATAATATTCAGTGTGGTACTGGAAACAGTAAAAAATTGGAGTGAGGATGATTTCTCCACACTACTTCATTTATGTATCAATTTGCGTATTAGGCGCTTGATGTCTCGGGCATTTTATTTTTCAATCATAATAGAGTTTTTTTGCGGAGTGTTAAATAGTATTTAGATGCGGCGAGTATGTTTTTGTTATATAGTCTCCACCATAGTCAAAGACGAAAATATTGAGATCATTGAGCATAGAGTCTAGTATCGTTGTATCTAATAAAAAAACGATATAAATAGTCTGGTTGAATAAGGTATAGGCTCTTGAGAAGAATGTTTCTTAAACTTAAATTGCAAAAGATAATGTATACGAGGGTCCTAATTTATCCGACGCTATCGTAGTGAAAGATAGGTTGACGCGTGGCCAAATCTACATTATTGTATAATATCTTTAAATATTTACTCTTTATTTATTTTTTGAGCAAAAAAATATGTTGTTGTTCTGTCCTTGCTAGCGAGATACTAATTTTTTTATATTAAATTAAGTATTCAGTTTTTTTGTATATATGGTACAGAATATGTTCACTTATATAATTTTGGCAGTTATTAAAAATATTAGGAAATTGCGTTTGCTGGTCGACAGTAAGCCCCAATGTAACGCGTTGGGATTCAGTTATCAGCCTGTGGGAGCATATCCGAGAATTGAGTCCCTATAAGGTCTAGAGTAGTTACCTGACGCCTATCACAGTTGTGACCTATGCCGCCGTGGTTATATTTGCGGTAGCCAATGTACCTTAGACAACTTGTAATGTGTAGAGTGAAGCTTTCGTTACAGTCGCAATAGGCCTGGTGGTTATTTCTACTATCTAATAATCTCAGTTTACTGTTATTAACCGTTCGTCACTGGTTGGGTATGCTTATAGATTTTTTGAGGGAGTAGAGGCAGCTATGGCGGTCACTGTCGCATGTATCTGCGCGAGTTGGCCATTTTTTTGGAAGCTCCAGCTGGCGGTCCATTAGAAAAATATTTATATTTAGCGTTTAGACTGGCCAATTTTGAAATCTGGCAGTATTGGTCAAGGTTAAGCCATAAGTCGTAGTCGGCATAGATTTTGCGTATAGCGTGGGGGGTAGAGGTGGCGCAGAGGTGACCAGTGCGTCAAGAGACCAGGTGGCAAAAAGACATTAGGTGGATATGTCATGGACTTGAATAGTCGTCAGTCTCTTGAGTTCACAGCCTGGATGCAGCAGGATGCTTGGCAGTCCTAGAGGTTGTAGACTCCCAGCCGTGATGTCGGAGTATTTTTAGTATAGCTAGGCCTGCCTAAGAAAAATTTTGTTTTTTTGATTCGCTGTGTCGAAGGTTAATTTGAGGCTGTTGGTACTGATTAAGGTATACAGACTTGGAACCTTAGCGTGTTTGGGTTCTATGGCCAAGAAAAGAATATATCAGCCGTTCAAGAGTGGCGAGAGGAAGCTGACATAGTGTAGAATTTATAGTTCCATTGACCGGTTTAGTTACTAACTTCTGGATATTAGGATCTAGGCTCATCACAGTGTTGAAGAATTTTTGACTTGATTAACAGATTGCAAACACGATTCTTTGACCGAAGACAGGCCTAGATAGTCAGTCAGAAAGGCTCTGGGCCTTAAGGAAAATATTAAACTTTTATCTTGTCAAAATAATTGTTTAGGCGCCCTAGAGCATGGTGATATTTAGTCGCTCTTGTATATTCTTGATCTGCTAGTATTTTTTTGGGCCGAGACCTTCCATAAGAGGCTTATTTTTTTGTTTCAGGTCGCATGCGTTTATAGTCTAGTTCCGGTGGGTAGATGGGTCAAACGGTCGACAAATATAATAATGCACGTAATAGATAGGTTGATTGTTAATTTTTTCTGGAGTATCCTACGAGTTTCTTGATATCCGTCATAGTTACCCTATAATTTCCTCGGATTGATGGTACCTTTTTTTTGGGTCGAAGATTATTTTAAGATGGCGGGAATAAAGATGATAGCTCGACTGAGTTTTTCTTACATGTATTTGGATTTGGCGTTGACGGTGTCGTGTTCGTCAAAGATGGTACTGCCCAAAGGGACAATGACACTTCGAAGATTTCATTCGTAATCAGTCAGATTTATGTCATTTTTCTTTATTGTTGCGGTCAATAAAAAAACAGTCTAGTGCAGATTGCCGTCACAATCGTGGTCGAAGTTGTCGATGACCATAAGAGCATTGGTGGGCTACAGTTTTCCAGAAACGTGAGATCTTTTGTGGAGCTTGTTGACTATGCGGCTGCCAGAGAGATAGCCAGAAGTAGCAATATTAAGCTACTCAATATGCTATGACTTTTTTATTATTTGCAGACAACCCCGTCCGTCGCGGCAGGTAATGCACATGCTTAATCCATGAGTAAGCCTTTGAACATACTATTTTTAGATCTTTTAGTCACGGAGATCATAAAAAAAGTCTTTTTTGTTTAGGCAATACTGGGTCGCCTCTTGTTAGCGCGAGTAGGTTCGTTGAGTTGCCCGCTTTTGAGGGTTATCCAACCTTAATATTATAGAACGCCAACTTGATGCATGACCTGCCCCGTGGCTTTTAATAGTTTTCGATATTTGATGATGTTTGGCTAGGCACAATTTTTTTGTCATATAATAAGATGATGATTGCTTTGTTTTTGATTTTTGACGCTATTTATTGTCAGTTTATCAATTATTTTGCAGAATATTTGGCGGCCTCGACTTACTACTTTTTAATAGCAGAACATCATATCCGTATACTATTGTTCGGTGACGCGATAGATGGAAAGTAGATTATGGTGGAGCAAAGGCTATAGTCACTTTATGCTCGTCAGCGAACTGTATATCTATCGATTTTCAAGGAGCTTTTTTATTAAGAGCTAGGTAATGACTGAGTGCTTTAAGAATTCGTAGTAAACGGGAGAAGGGGGCTATTATTGAGTCCCGATCTAAAAGAAGGCGTCCAGGTCGTTTTTACTTCACGACGGTGAGTAGATGGTGCCGCCGTCGTTAACGATATAGTTGAGCTATTTTTTGGCCGCGCCTAAGGCCAATATAGGCCTTAATATATTAGTACTTGTCGGTCGCATCCATGATAGGTTGATTATAGATGACGTACTGGTTGACGGACAATTGCCAGGGTTAAGTAGGAAAAAGAATGAACTTGACCTTTACCTCGATCTACTTTTTTTGAACGGCGAGCATTTTTTGTTACTTTTGGCTGAGTCAGTATTGACATAAGAACCGCTGAAGATTCAATTATTCAAACAAGTGTGGTTGTTGTCCTACAGACTTAGGAAGGTGGCTAGAGTTGGCTGGTTTTGAAGATCATTTTTTTGCTCTGTGGGTTTTGGTAGTTTAATTTCTGAAGATATAAGCTATAGGCAAGCTTGACTGACCTTATGCGGACTAGAGGCGTTATTCATCTATCCAATCTTTAATATTCAGTGCTAAGGTGGATTCGGTATGAGCTGACGTCCTTATTATAGAGCTCGTACAGATCGGAGGTTAGCTAGAAGATGATGTCCTGCTTGGCTTTAGTTTTCTTCTATGATATTTAGGCCGGGTGGTGCTGTTTTTTATATCCAGCAGACTGAATTAAAAATAGGAGCTTCCATTTAAATTGATACAGCATAGGCATAAAATTTTTTTTAGTTTTGATATTTTTTTAGGTACATATCCAGTTTTCCTAGAAGGATCCGATCGTGTTGTCTGAGACACTGACGTTGACTAATGAGTCGAGTTTGACCATAGTCTTGTAGACCTTATTGAAGTTTACGTTAGCTTTAGGTCGGTTTATCCTGTTTTTTGTTTTTTTCAGTGATAGTTATTCATGACTGGGACTGGATTTGTGTAGTCTGAAAAGCATCGCGTGTAGTGTCCTATTAGCCTGGGTTACGTTACAATACAGTTCAAGGTGCATAATTAGCGCTATTTGTAACGTGAGGGGGTTGCTTGAAAGAAATCGCAAAAATTCCTTGCAGAAGGTCGTATATGACGACCTAGATTATAATGATAATTTTATGAAAGACAGAGTATCTGGTTTGGATAAGCTAATACTTATGATTACGTAAATTGTAATGTTTGTCATTCTTTCATGTCCAGAACGAAGATGTAGGTGGGCCTTATTATCTGTAACGCAAATATTATATTAGCTGTGGATGGATTAAGCTGTCTATAAAAAATTGTGAAGAAATAAAATTATTTTTTATAACTAAAAAAAGCACAGGTTCTCTCTCATTAAGCGTGCCTTTATGGTGATTCCATTTGAATTTTTATATTAGCAATTTTATATGTATCATGACAATCGTGTTCTACAAATGGAATATTTGACATGTGAGTATATTTTTTTAAGTTTCTCTTAACATGCGTGTGGCATTTTGTTTTGGATTGCGCCAGCTATGGGGGAGACTTAAACTGTTGATATATGATTCAGAGACGCTATCGCCGCGGTGATAATCACCATTACAGTACATTTTGTTGACAATAATGTCTTGACGGAATATGCAAAATACTTTATATAATAGCACTATGAAACAAAGGAGCCATGCTAATGGACGATTTTTTAAAGGAAGCCATCGAGATTGTAAAGGCTCAGGCCGCCGTGCGTACTATGACCGAGGAGGAGATTACCTCTATGGTTCGGCGCATAGCCGAGGGCATTAAAAATATTGCAAGCGGTGTCGTACTGAACGAGGAGCCCGAGGTCCAAATTGTGGAGGCTAAGGCAGCAATCAAGGAAAAATCTATAACTTGCCTGGAGTGCGGTAAGGTCTTCAAGGTCATTACTAAAAAGCATCTCGCTAAGCACAGCTTGACCTCTGATGAGTATAAAACCAAATATAGCATGAAACGTACCACCCCGCTGGTTTGCAAGTCATTGCAACGGGAGCGCCGCAAGAGGATGAAAAATATGAAACTATGGGAGAGCCGGCGTAAAAATCAAGAATAATGCGTCCGGAGTATTGTAGATAAAAAAGAATACATATTTTTTTACAGCGTATACCTAATGTTGCGCATTATATAGCTATAGTTTGAGGCTTCAGACGTTATGCACTATACAGCCTTGTTGTCGTGTATTTTTTATAATTGGCAACCCCCGGAAGTCTAAAAAGGAAATATTTTTTTGTTAAGAGTTTTCATGAAATTGTGTAGTCCCCGGATATAGACTCATTGTCGGACTATCTTTATTTTTTTATATGGACAGTGTCTATTGGGCCGAACTACATATATTAAATAGGCATGATATGTATTTGTTTGACATTAATTCTTTTGCAGTACCAGCTCAGCACTAGGCTAGTAATATATATCATGTTTTTTAAGACTTCGTACCGATTATTTTTAGACTAAAAATGTAATAGATGCTCCCCCCCTTTTTTTCGTAGACTGTCGTTTAACGGCATTTCCCTCGATATAATTTCGACACCGTACTAGTTTTCAATATTAACCGATAGGTTATTTACGTTAACGTCAACTTTATGGTGCCGTTAGGTCTCAATAGTATTTATTTGGGATTCAAGACCGGGCGAAGTGTTTGACTATATCAACACACGATTTTTATTCCCGCCTGGTGCAACATGATCAATGGCTGTTAGCAGTGTGTACTGCTCTCCAGGGTTACCCCTGTATAGCCAATTTGAGCATGTCTTTCAATGGTCAATAACTAAGGTTCATATTGACACCTTTGGCAAAAAAAAGATGCTTAAAAAAAACTTGAGCTGCACTAAGTCTTAGGTATGATCTACAGAGTTATACACGTTAAAAGTGGCGTAATCATCCGCCCTGGGCAATCCGATGGCTTGATACCTATGCGGTCAAACTGTTTATAGAGCACTACTTAGCCAATGGGTCAATTTATGGAGTTCCGAGACTTATATTGGAATTTATTATTTTTTCTTCATGGAACATATTATTACTATCATCATGTTTGATTCAATAGTATTATGACTAGAGACTAGATGGGATTATTCACCGCATCCTATTTCGAATTTGATATAATTATTTTGGCGGCGCAGGTTATAGCACGTGGGTTAAGGCCCAGCCGCGTTTGCTGGCCAGAGGCTCCAGGGTATCCGAGCTGCCAAGGACGGTGAACATGGCTGTAGCCGCGGCCTGGGCTAAATAATCGCCAAAAATGGCGAAATCTTTGGGTTGAGTTGTCAGGACCTGTTCACGTATACGCTGACGCCGCGCGTATTCATCCCCTCTAAGTAGGCGGATCATAGAGACCAAACCTTTGGCGTCTGGTAATAGATATGAGTCAATTTCGCCGATCGAGCCTATAATGGCTTTGGCTAACTCTTCTTTGTCCAAAGTATAACTCAACTCCTTAAGGAAGGCCGCACTGGCATCAAATGTGTTTAAGGTCTTGTCAACATGGGGGTCACGATAGGAAACTAAGGTGACTGTTCCTACCGCCTGGTCCAGTAGGCAGGCGACACCATAAGCGCCACCTTGTGCACGGATACGATTCCAAAGCCATGATTGTTGTAGGTGTCGGGCGGCCACGATTGCGGCGCCATGATTCTGCCATCCCGTGGCAGATAAATCTAAACATTTGCCCACGTAGTTTACCTGGGTCGGAATTGTTAAGACTTCGGCTGCCGGTAGTACCGTCCGCGACCAGGACTGGCGAGGGGCGGCGATGTCTGGTAGACAGTCCAGGAAGGATTTCAGATGTGCCCGGATTGCGGTTAGGTACTTTCGGTCTAAGGTCAAATTGGCCAGAGCGTTTGGCCGACGGATAAGACAGTCGTGCAGTTGGGCTAGGTCAGCACGGACGCTATCCCAGTTCTCATCTACCCTTTGGGCCAAGGTGCGTAAGAAGTCCAACTGTGTCACGCCGTTCAGCATTTCTCCTAGCCAGCCCGTTTCCGAGACACGAGCGTGCAGTCTGGTGGTGACGACTATGTGCCCGGCCGACATCAGTTTGTGTTCCATACCGGCTTTTTTTTCTAATACCAGCTGTCGGAAGCGTTTTCGATTGTTCAAATCTACTTCAGTCAGAACTTCAGTCAAAATATCCAACATGTTCGGGATTTTATTCAGTATTGATTTGGCGCGTATAAATAGCCAAGCACAGGCATGATTCTGGTTATAACCGGAAGTAGCTATGGTGGAGTAGTGCATGCCGCCGGTTTTTTGGGCAATTCGCATGGACAAGTCTACGAAGCTGGTACGTGTTGTGCCTAGCTCTAGGAGTGAGTGGCCGAATAAGGGCAGGAGCGGTAGGAGTTCCACTGGCACAGTGGTAATGTTAAAACCTAGATCCAGATAGACTACTCCGTCCGTGGGCAGGTCATGTAAGAATAGCAGAGCGGCTGGGTCGTCCAAACGTTCTAAAGGTATATCCTTGCCATATGGCTCCAGATCGGAGAGTTTTAGGCGCGGGATGGTGGCCAAGGCTTCAGGGGAATCAGTTGCTTCGTGCATACGGCGTAGGCTAGCCAGATTTTTGGCTAGTTGGGCATGTCCGGCTTCGCCTTGGTTAACCATAAGAGCTTTTGCTTGGATGACTTCAGCCTCGTCGCGTTGAATTTTGAGTCTAGAGTCTGGGATGAGCAGCAATGTAGTGCGGGAAGAATTTTCTAGAAAATGGGTTGTAATGAGATCCTCAAATACTAGTTCACCTGTAGCTAGCCGTGTTTTTAGGGCGGCTAAGGGTCTTTTGTAGGCCAGGGCGGCTATGGGGTCGCCGCCATGTAGCCAGGGCCTCAGGCAACGTAGCATGAGAGAGAAGCCGCGAGGGAAACTGCCGGTGTTGTTCTCGCGCAGGGTGAATTCAGCAAAGTTTAAGGCTGCCTCTACAAGGGCCGGATTGAAGCCGTCCTGGACTAAACTTCGGAGCGTCTCAAAGATGAGCGCCTCGATACGGTCGGCATCCTCAGCAGCGCAATGTTTGAGGCCGATAGAATAGAAGAGCTGGCGCAGATCAGTGTCTAGTCCATCACCGGCCAGATCCTCGCCCAGGCATGAGTCAATGAGGGCTTTGCGTAAGGGGGAGCCTGGCAACCCTACCAGGAGAAAGTCCAACAGAGAGAACGATAGCACGAGATGCTCATCCTGGGCGACCTCGCTACCCAGGGCGTAGATAGGCTGCTCGGGTAGAAGCCAGTTGACTGTGAACATGGCCCGTCGGGGGGGCGTCCCTTTTCCTTCCTCCGGCCCAGTAGCGTAGGAGCGTATTAGGGACCGTGGCATAGTGAAAGCTGGCTGTAGTGCGATGGCCGATGGTATTTCTAAATGAGAGAAACCGGACAGTACCTCCGCCAAGAGCTCAAGGCGTCGTTTTTCTGGATCGTCCCCGGCAAAGAAAAAACGGCAATTAGAAGGATGGTAGTAGGTGTGATGGAAATCGACGAAGGCTTCGTAGGTCAGGTCCGGGATACACTCTGGATCTCCGCCTGAGTCCAAGCCATAGGCTATATCAGGGAATAACGATTGTTGGATATGCTTGGCTAGCACGCCGTCCGGGGAGGAATATACGCCTTTCATCTCATTGTATACCACGCCTTGGATGGCAAGAGATGAATCCAAGGGCAGTGTCTCACTTCTATCAGATGAGCCGGCGATATGCGTCGGTTCCAGGCGCCAACTTTCCTGTAAAAAGGTCTCTAGGGTAATATTTGGAAAAAATATTGCATCCAAGTAGACATCCACCAAGTTGTAGAAGTCCTGAAGATTGGTAGAGGCTACGGGATAGCAGGTTTTATCCGGATAGGTGAGGGCGTTGAGGAATGTATTGAGAGAACCTTTGAGTAATTCGACAAATGGCTCTTTGACTGGATATTTTTTTGAGCCACAGAGTACGCTGTGTTCGAGGATGTGTGCCACACCAGTGGAATCCGGAGGTGGAGTACGGAAGGTGGCGCCAAAAACCTTATTTTCATCGTCGGTAGTTAGAGATAGGAATTCGGCGCCTGTGGCTATATGCCTCCAGAGGCGGGCATTGCCGTGTATCTCGTCAATATGGCGTTCTATTATGAGATGGAAGCCTTTTTGTATTTTCATTTTTCCTCAATATATTATTGTTTTAGTATATCTGATTGTATATGTGATTTTCTAATACAAGGAAACTCTATTTTCTTAAGATTTTCTTCGGGATGGGGTGGTCCAAGCTGATCCAGCAACTGTGCGTAAGGACCCAATTGGTGTTTGGAGCGTGTAACGATGTCGGCTAGCTGTCATGTCAATTACATGCTGTGAATGCGGTATGGCTGAAGGATTTGTTGGGCTAAGCGGTGAACAGCTTGGGGCCAAGCCATGGCTCTATCAGGACCTTAGGTCTATGTTTTATAGGCTTTATACACGGTAGGTTGGTGCTGGAATTATGTCTCTGTTCTGGAAATTTTCTTTAAGTAGGGCGTAAGTATGTTTGGATGTGAGCTTCATATTACCTCTTTAGTAACTAACATAGCGTGGCCCATCCTTACGAGATCTGAGGATTAGCGCCCGTCGACCTTGTTAATAGTGCCACAGAGGAACGTTCTGAGCGATATCTGGTCGCCGAGGAATAGAGATTGACCTATTTTATCTAACATCAGGAATGATAATGCTGAATATACAGAGTTAGGCTAGAAAAGTCCAATATAGATCGTCGCGGACGGCAAAAAATATGGTGAGCTCCTTGTTCCATAAATAGCTGGCGTGGAGGTCCTTTTTTTTGCATCAAGGCGACGACCGTCCTGCTTCAACGGTGGACTGTATTCATTGCAAGAAATTATTATGTAGAATCGATTTTATGCATAATAGATATACTGGACGAGATGCATTTAGCAATATTTTTCTGCGATAAGACTATTAAGACTGTAGTACTTTAGGAGCTCACGAACTACGATGCCGGAAAGTTAGTTCTTTCGAGTAAGGACTACAAAAAATTACGTCCTTTAATATTCTAGATTTTATGGATATTGTTAAGAAAAAACAAGGATCGTGTCTTATGTTATACTGTCGGCCAAATTTTATTTTGTTAAAAATACCATATAGACGACTAGCCCTGTTAGTGTCTTGACCATTGTTAAGTAGCAGATAGCCTTCTTATATTTTTTTAGAATACATCTGAATACATCTGGCTGGATATTCCAGCACCGGCATATGTTATATTCAAATATCATAAAAAATAGTTAGCTAATACCTGTATATGTCCCAAGCAAGTTGGTTTACGCTAACATCAGACCTTTTTTCTCCTCAGCCGGAACAAAAAAATTAATACGCTAGGAGGAAATTCTAAAAAAAATTTATTTTTCTGAAAATAGAATGGCCTCTGCCATTAAGGTAAGGCAGTATTATAGTCTATTCCACAGAAAAAATATAGTAATTTAGTTCATTTTATTCCTAGTATGATAGCGTTTTAATGAGAATGAGATAAAAAATAGTCGGCACGCCGTAGAGTGTGGCATAATTCTTCTTCCGTATTGGTCATCCGCAAAAGGATTGAAGTTTTACGGTACCAACACATTAGCTATGCTGTGGTTCATGTAAAAAAATCTTGCTCCGATGGCGTAGCCGAAGCAACAGAAGGGCTGTAATGCGAATTAGCTACTATCTTAATACGTGAAGTATTGTGCTTGATGATTCAATAGTCATTGTTCACAACGCTTTGATACATGAGCTCTTCTGTGAAAAAAATTGTAATGTTAGAGATAGTACTATATTATTATATTATGATGGACAAGTGTGCAGCCTGTCTGGCCGCGTACTGTCGTTTATGGCTATGTGGTTGCCTGATAATCGTCGGAGATAATATTCATGCTCGGATTTTTTTCCTGTCCTTATTAGGAATAGTACGTGTCTCAGGCGGAAGAAAAGCCTAGACGGTGATATGTCCGTATTCTTAAATGTATAGCTATGGGATTGATTATAGATAGTTTGTAGATAGTCCGAGCCGTAGTCGCTGCCAGATGATTAAGATATTTTTCTGCTTCAAAATAGGTTATGTGAGAATTTAGCACGTTTTTTAGTTGGTATTCACAGTGACCAAGACGGCGTTGATATAGACTGAGATGAATTGCAGGATGATCCAGTAAGAACGTTAGTGACTAAGATTACTATTTTTAATATTTTGTATGCACAGGCCCACGAGGCCTTCGGCTATTTTGTCCAACAGGTCCCAAAAAAATTATTGGTTTAGGTGTATACCCGTCCGGATAGGTTAAGGTATAGGTGACTAGTGTTTGGCCGCGGTCTCAGCTAAGCAGCCGGACTATATCAATTCATTATAGTACAAACAGATATAGTCATTTATTCTCTATAATTATTTGGGTGGGGCGGGGTAAAGGGCACATTGGAAAAAAATTGAGGTTTACAGTGGTGTAGCGCATGATGCAGATTTTCTCTTGAGTCTAGATGGACGCGCTTAAGCAATACGACACGATGAAATTGGAATAGGTTGGGTCGTCAGGTTCGAATAGCTATAGTTTTCTTGGCCATATGGAAGACCACATAGTCGGAGAGTATGATGATGAAACCATTGTCTTCATAAGAGGACAAGGGCGGTTCACTTGAGAGCTCTTCTGGCATAAGCTTAACAAAAAAAATGGTATGAGCTTGACAAAAAAAATAATTGTGCTGGCTGAATGTACTTGCTCTTAAGAAGTAGAAAAAATATAGTTTTAAGTTGGCCGTTAATCTTGCAATTATAAGACCTCAATAGTAACATCGTCAGTGCTCTACATCAGATCAGGTCGCTGCCTGCAGTGGCATCCACAAAAAAATGCAATCAGTTGTGCGTCTATGTCCCATTTTTTATAGTGTCAATGAAGTTGGAGTTAAAAATATGCGGTTAATCAGATCTCTACAGGAGAGATATATTTCTTTTAATAGATTTTACATATTATGATAACTGCAAGTCGCCTTGTATTTTTATATAAGAACTGCAATATAGTATCCTCAGAAAGAATTGATCGTGTAATGCTTGTTCTTAATACTTATGATTTACATGGCACACTTTGTTATATTATTTGTTATTCGGCGTCGGACAGGATGGTCATTGGTAGTATTGATTTAGGCAGCAATTTTATAGTCATGGATAAGGTCAATGTTGTAGCCTGCACCCAACGATGCTGCTTAGTAATAGACGCAGCAGCAGTGATCAGTAGTAACGTGAGCATGCTCCGGTGACGTTTTGGCTAGATCCTGGATATATTACAATCTGTGATTTAATCTGTTCGTCTTTTAGGCAGAATCATGTGGGGCGGCTAAGTCCAGGGCTTCTGCCGTCTCTACATATACTAATCTGACAGCCCAGAGCATCCTTCTTCAGGGGGTTTATTTGTTGCCCGGCCTAACCTATCGTGGTTAAAATCAGTTAAGCATAGTAATAAAAGTTATCAGAAATAATTCTCAAAAAAAATGGCTAAACTAATATAGACCATCTAGGGCATGATTTTAAGTCTGGGCATTGCCTCTGTTTTAGTGTAATGGAGTCTTTTAGCTGAGAATAGAGATTTTCTATCGTGACATTGTTTCTTAGTCGAGGCCGTGTAGGGCTTTCACAGGGAGCGCGTGTTGCTCAACATGTGTGACAGTGAGGTTACCTTCATCATGAACTGGGGTCGTTTGGGTCAGAGGTGTAGCTTTGACCCAGGGCTACCGTTATTGGATTGATTCTGTAAAATTATCAGCCTTAGGCAATCCATGCCTTAACCGAGATAGTTGTTTAGTCCTCCTAGGACCGGCATTCAGTTTTTGAACATGATTTTTTTGGTGTTATTAGCTCACAGGTGTTTGACTTTACGCAGTCTGAATTAGTCAGGAATAACATGTAGTCGTGACATACTTCAGCGATTATTTTGTTGGCGGCTAGACTTTCTATTTTTTTATTATAATGTATTTAATTATATTGGCTAGCGCCACAGAAATATTTATATTCTACTGTCTTGACTCTAATATTTATTATAACAGTAAAATTTATTATTAGATCTCGGTCTATTAACTCAAGTCTGGCGCTGTATAAAAAAAATAGAATATGGCAAGGCCTACGGTGGCGAGAAAATTAAGGGTAAAGGAGCGAAAAATATTTTTTTGAAAGTTGGGCGGTATGGGTAATATTTTCGGCTACTGAAATAAAATTACATGATATCATAAGTATATAGTGTAATTTTATTTCGGTGTGACAAGATAAACCGGTTGCGGAGCCTCCTTGCAATAGGTGATATTCTGGAATAGTATATTTATTCTTATTGAATTTATTCTTATTGGAGTTATTGTCATGAAGAAGGATATCCATCCCAAGGTTTACATTGCTACGATCCGTTGCGCCTGCGGGTTCGAGGTTCAAACTGTTTCTACCAAGAACGATGCGGTTAACGTGGAAATCTGTTCCAATTGCCACCCATTTTTCACAGGCAAACAGAAGTTCATGGATACAGCCGGTCGTATTGATTGTTTCCGTCGTAAGTATTCCCAGTTTGAGAATACTTCCAAGACTAAGCCTAAAAAGTAGTTTAGCCGCGTTGTTGTCGTTGGTGCCAGTGGCTATAGGAGAGCGCTATTACTAGTCTGTATATCCGGTCCAATCGCAGTCTGTCTTGTTTCCGGCGTATGTCTCCTGTCTGCCTTGTTCCACTACTGGATTCCGGGTTGTCTATAGGAGGCCAGGCAGTTATGGAAGGGGTCATGATGCGTAATCAAGACCTGTTGGCTGTTGCCTTGCGCAAGTCTGACGGAGATATTACTGTGGCGACCTGGCCTTGGTTCTCTCTCACTCGGTGGTCATGGCTTAAAAAACCATTTGTGCGAGGCTTCCCAGTGCTCTTGGAGACTCTAGTTAATGGCATTAAGGCCCTCCACTTTTCCGCCGAGCAGGTAGACGTCGAGACCCATAGTGAATTAAAATCATGGAGCATAGTTCTAACCATGATTTTAGCCATTATCATGGCTTTTGGGCTTTTTGTCGTGGTACCCCACCTTTTTTCTATGAGTATGAAGGCACTAGGCCTTTCCAGCGATATGGGGGGTCTATCTTTTCACATCTGGGATGGTTTCTTCAAAATTTTTATCTTTGTCGGATACATCTGGACTATTGGCCGTATCCCAGGCATTTGTCGGATACTTGAGTACCATGGCGCTGAGCATAAGGTTATTTGGGCCTATGAAAAGCAGAAGAGTCTCGATCCGGTCGGGGCCCGATCCTTCAGTCGCCTACATCAGCATTGCGGTACCACTTTTGTATTCTTCGTACTGGTTATTTCCATCATATTGCACGCCGTGTTGGTACCTAAGATGCTTCAGCACTGGGTCCCTGCCCACATTATGGCTAAGCATGTATACGTTGTGGCCTTTAAGATTTTACTCATGGCCCCTACTAGTTGCCTGGTCTATGAGATCATCAAAATTGCGGGCAAGTATAATAAAAATTTTTTTTGCCGTGTCTTTTTTGGCCCCGGTATGGCTCTGCAGGTCCTGACCACTAAGGAGCCTGATGACGGTCAACTTGAGGTGGCTGTAGCCGCCCTTAAGGCTGCTTTGGCTAAATAGTCGATTCTCCTTCATCGTGGATGGGTGGTCCTGTTCCGGCTGATTCCGTGACCTTTGGAGATCTATTGATGTTTGCTAAGCTCGAAGCCCTTGAGCATCGTTTTGAGGAGCTTGAAGATGAGCTCTCTCTGCCAGATACACTTCTTGACCAGGACCGCTATCGCCGTCTAGCTAAAACCCACGCTGACCTAAAAGAGATTGTGGATACTTTCCGCCGATACTGTCGTCTGTCCCAGGACCTAAAGGCCAATATCGAGCTCCTGGAGGACGCCAATGCGGAGATCAGATTTATAGCTGAGGAGGAGGCTGCCCAAAATAAGGCGGTCTTGCCCGAGCTGGAGCAGCAGCTCAAGTTGTTATTGATGCCTAAGAATTCTCTGGATGAGAAGAACACCATCGTCGAAATTCGCGCTGGTACTGGAGGCGAGGAAGCCGCGCTTTTCGTGGCTGACCTCTTCCGTATGTACCTGCGCTACGCCGAAAATCGGCGCTGGCGGGTGGAGTTGTTATCAGAGAACGAGACTGGTACCGGCGGCTTCAAGGAAGTTATTGCCCTTTTCTCCGGGGACAAAGTCTACAGCCGGCTCAAATACGAGGCCGGAATACATCGGGTACAGCGTGTTCCGGCCACCGAGTCCAAGGGTCGTATCCATACCTCAGCTGTCACCGTGGCTATACTACCCGAAGCTGAAGATATCGAAATGGACATTAAACCCGAGGAGCTGCGCGTAGACGTTTTTCGTTCTTCCGGTCCGGGTGGCCAGAGCGTGAACACCACGGACTCGGCTATTAGAATTATTCACTTGCCTACAGGTATAACAGTCTCCTGCCAAGACGAAAAATCTCAATTTAAGAACAAGCTTAAAGCTATGAAGGTATTGCGCGCCAGGCTACTGCAGATCGAACAGGACAAGCGTCAGGAAGCTGAGGCCGAGAGTCGCCGGGCTCAAGTGGGCACGGGCGATCGTTCTGGCCGCATTCGCACCTATAATTATCCTCAGAATCGAGTCACTGATCATCGCATCGATTTGACCCTTTACAAACTTGATATGGTTCTTGACGGCGCTTTGGACGAGTTTGTAGATGGTTTGATCACCCACTACCAGGCCGTAGTCTTCAAGCATCAGGTTGAGATTATATGAGTCCGAGCCGGAACGTCGGACACTTTATCCCACCAGCTACAGTTTTGATTGATGAGCCGACCGTCGATCTCACAGTCAGCAATTTGTTGATTGCGTTACGTGCCAAGCTTGTAGCAGCCAATGTAGATAGCCCGGCTCTATCAGCCCGTCTCTTAGTGGCCTATGGTCTGGGGATGGATGCCTTAGAATTAGTTATCTGCCCGGATCGTAAGCTCACTATGGAGGAATATTGGCGCATCTGGGAACTAGCAGTACGTCGCGGACGAGGCGAACCCATAGCGTATCTATTAGAAGAAAAGGAATTTTACGGCCTGCCTTTTACTTGTTCTCCTGTAGCCCTGGTCCCACGGCCCGAGACTGAAAGCCTTGTGGATGAGGCCCGCCGTCGATTTTCAGCCGATGTCCCGTTGTGTTTCGCGGACTTGGGTACAGGCAGCGGCATTCTAGCTGTGACCTTGGCTTACCTCTTCCCTCGATCGTTGGGTCTGGCTCTGGATACTAGTCCTGAGGCTCTGGCTTTGGCTCAGAGCAATGCCCGTCGGCATGGGGTTGTGGGCCGGATTGTCTTCCTGCGCGCTGATTTTAGCCGACCATTTTGCCGTCCTGGTCTCTTAGATATCGTGATGGCTAATCCCCCCTATATGTCGAGTATTGCATACGTCAATTTATCTCATGAGATATTATACTTTGAGCCGCGGCAGGCCCTTGTCTCGGGTCCTACTGGCCTTGAGGCTTATGCAGCTTTGCTTCCCTGGGCCTGCGCGGCCTTGCGGCCTAGTGGTACACTGCTCCTCGAGATTGGCTGGGACCAGGGGGAGGTATTACGACAGCTGCTTTCCGGCTATGAGGTTGCCGGCCGCTCGGTCTTGTCCAGAGTAACAATTCACAAAGATCTTGCAGGGTATGACCGGATCGCAGTGGCGGAGCGAGCGATGCTGATGTAGAAAATAATTAAGTTGTAATTATGGATATGCCGACTAAAACAGCTGGAATTTAAAATATATCACTTTAAAGTAATATATTATTTAGTTTTTTGTTAGAATGGTTTTTATTTTAAACAAGGCTCATCACTATGCATTAAAGGGTTGATGCTGTAGTTAACTATAAAATAAAAGCACAAAATGCACCAAGAAAGTTCAGTTTGATTCGTCGTGTGGTTTTTTTTGGTCCCGTCTTGTTGACTAAAGGGTTGATATTGTTTTGTTGTTTATATTTTCTAGATGAGATTTATTTTCTTAGCCTCTCTACGTTATTGTATACCCGTGCAGCCGGCCTGGTGGCTTCTCCTAGTCCGAAAACATAAGGGTGCCAAACCTCTCCTAGCCGCGGTGCACAGTCTTAGCCATAGATAATATATACATCAAGAGGCTTAAGGCGATAAGGTCCAAGTTGTAGACGGGAACGTCATGCTATTCTTATTTTTTATCCATAATATGGCCGATGCCGCGTAGTAAAAGTAGCCCTGCAAGACTTTTAAATTCAAAAAGTTTTTTTACCATGAAAAAAAATAGTTCTACACATTACGGCTAAACCCAATACTACCTTCCAGCTGGAGTATGTCTTCGTCAGCTCGCATTATCAATATTGGCCAGCAGCGCATTATCTTAGATGTCATTCCATGATTCTTATGTCGTTATCTTGGCCAAGAGCCGTTTTTTCGGCTATCTACGCGAGTCCAAACAGATCGGAGTACGTAACATGTATCAAATGCCTTTCTGTATTATCGTATTTTTTTTATAATTATAGTATTATCAAGAGCGACGGTCTGCCCTTTGTCTAATAGCTATATTTAGTATCACTTCTTTGATTTTATTGGAGTTTAGCTTTGTTCGGTCTATTTTCCTTGATTTGTTACTCGGTCCATGGTTTCGAGTATGATGTCAACTACGCCTTTCCCATTGTATGCAAATAGCGATATCTATTTCGAGAAAATCGTATTCTATTTGGTAGCCCTTAAGCAGTTTGCTAGACCTGGTTTTTGATCGAACTCAGTGTCTGAGATGTCGTTGTTTTAGTATCAGCCTGATCGTTACCGTCATCTTGCAGTCGTTGATTTTATATTTTTTGTCCGCTGCTATGATAAGGTCGGACTATGTTTGAGTGTGTACCAGCTGGGTGGCCTAACTCCTTCCTGACCGGTACGTTGGAGTCCGATATTTATCTGATTAGTATACTGTAGTGGGTAGTAAAGCTGTGACTACTATATTTATTTTTTTTTGATTAATTATCTATATTAATTAGACCTGAACAGATATAATATGTCTTTAAGTCGTGCGTTCGGTTTACCTAGTTTGTGCAAAAGGATACCTCGTTTAGGTTTCGGAAGCTGCTAACTGGTGTGATGTCTATCTGATTTCTGCAAGCTCCGGATCTGCATCAGGAGTTTTATTCTTTCTATACCAAATGCCTAGGTCGAGGCCTTCGAGATTTTTTATTCTACCTTTCATTACTGGAATAAATGCAAGATCTAGTTTTTTCTTTTTTATCTTTTTTTAACCGAGCCTAGTTTAACCAGATGGCCAAGTTTATCACATAGTCGTCGCTGTACTACGGTGAGCATCTGACGCCGGCCTGGATACGTTCCTGCGTGTCTAGTTAGTCATGCCAAAGTATAATATTTTCTCGCTATTGCAGTCTTTATCCCGCTGAATGGCCGAGAGATAGCACTATCTTTGTTTTTTTGTCGAGTGCATCACGAGGCTGTTATTTAGCCGCAAGGTCTAAAGGGAACACAGCGCAGGACCTATAGGAGGATGAATTGTTTTTTTGAGGATTAAAGATGTACGGGTGAAAAAAAAGACCTGCCGATCTTGATTAGGCTGACCCATAGTGATAAGGGAAACGGGGGATGGGGAGCAAGAATCTTTTTTTGCAGCTGATGGATTTGAGAAAAAATTATATCCTTGAGTTCATATGTGCTATTTACTGGTCCATTATATTGTGGCCTCGAGTATCATCTCTGAGGAAGTCAGCGGTAACTTTTATGATTATATGTTGATATTTTTTGGATGGATATAGGCAGAACGATCGTGGTCTTGGGTGACGCCTTAGGCACATTAAATGACTTTTGATACGGTCTTTTTTTACGTAGTAGACTAGGCGAGGGACGTAACTTGGCCCAGGTCGTGGCTGAGGTTAACTGCCTATTGGTGCGACACATATGTTTATAAGCTGATTTTTTGATATTATTCCTGCCCAATATCCCGCGCTAGGTCGATATATTGCGCTATATCCGGGATGATAATAGCCGGTCCTTTTGTACGGTTGTCCGGTTGAGGATTATTATAACAAGTTGGCTGTCTTTTGACATCGCTACTGGAGCAGTGAGAGATTGCTGATGATTAGAGAGTAGCTGTTTTAGCGGGGCTAAATGACGCTGGATTATTCTTGTAGGTACAGATGGCATTTAGGAGACTGGTTGGTGCCATTGGGGATGGTAGATATTCACAAGGGTCAGACGAGAGAGTTCGTCCAGTAAACACATATCATAGAATCAATTCGGAAGTTGGCAAAAAGTGATCGTCCAAACCGTGATCCGCTTCCGATATATGGTTTTTATATAAGAAAACAATACTGTCATGGCGATGGCTAAATACTTTTCGCCGTCCGGCGTCTGAGTTCATGGGAGACGCTCAGCAGTTTTGTCAACGTCGGATTAGTATTGGCGACTTTGGCAGATATGCAACCATTTAAAATTGTCATTGGTTATGATATGAGTGTAGGCCGCATTGTCGTATTTTCGTTGGCAGTCTATTTTTGCCCAGCCTTTTACATCTAGTCACCTCTGGAGAGATCGTCATGAAACATAGGAACTATACCCTTTTGTTTTGCTTTTGTCCTACTAAGCGCTATTATCGATGTCGGCGCAACTGGCGTCACTGGTGACCTGGTCAAGGATCAAGTTATTGTTTTCAAATACATCTGTCACAATAGTAAGGAGGACCTGTACAGCAAGCCTGGAGTAACGCCAATAGCAGCCATTCAAGATTATACGGTGTTAAATTCTCGACAGTTTTGGGCAAGCTGATACAATGGTTATCCGATGATGAGATTGTCAATCCGGCTGTCTAATATATTGGACAGTACTAGCTGGCTGCCCACTCTAGTTATGGAATCTACCATCCAGTCGCAATTGTTTTCATCCATGCCAGATTTAGGAGGAGTCATCGACCTTAGTCAATCTTCAGTAGAGTCCGAGGCTCTCAATGTGCTTTTCCGGCGTCTGGGATCAAGCCCAAAAGGATTGACCACTTCCCATGCCCACGCCCGGCTTAAGCGGGATGGCTACAACGAGCTGCCAGAAGCCCGACCCCAACCTTTGCTCACCCTAGTGCAGCGGATGTGGGGGTCACTACCCCTGGCTATCCAGCTGGCCATAGTATTATTGGTGTTATCTGGTCAATGGGCTGATGCTTTGCTCTGTCTGATGTTTCTGCTGGTACATGCTGGTATTGGATTGTGGGAAGCCCAGCGCACCCGGACCGCAGCTGATGTACTTAAAAGCCAGCTCCAACCTCGAGCCCGTTCCCTACGCAACGGCGTCTGGCGCGATCTCAACGCCCGTGAGCTCGTTTCCGGTGATGTCATCAAGATTTGGCCCGGAGATATCGTACCTGCCGAGGTCGTGGGCGTCGATGGCGAGGTCATCATTTTAGATATGTTAGTTCGGGATGGTCGTAGTCAGACCCTCTCAGTACGGCCTGGGGAAACTATACCGCGTGGTGCCGTGGTCATTAGCGGGGCGCTTAAGGCCTTGGTTACAGCCACGGGAAGTCGAGCCCTGGTACATGGTGTTGTAATTCACGTTTCTGACCGACAGCGGCCGGCTTTTACCACAGGAGTGGCACGCTTGGGCAATGGCATGGTCTGCTTAGCATTAGGAGCGGGCTTATTTACTTTGGTGCTTGGGGTTTATCGCAATGTTAGCTTGTTACCCATGGCGCAATTGGCCGTGCTTATGTTGGTGGCCGGTATTCCAGCTACCTTGGCCGCGACCTTGGCTGCTACCCAGGCTGCGGCCACGCTCGCACTCTCGCGGTTGAAGGCCCTCATTGTCTGCCCTGAGGCTGTGGAGCGTATGGCCTGTATAGATGTGCTATGCACTGATATTATCGGTTCACTTACTCAGAATCATCCCAAAGTAGTAGACGTCCAGCCAGTTGCAGGCGTTACGGCCGACGAGCTTCTTCTAGGGGCAGCCTTAGCTACACGCATTGAGGATCGCGATCCCACCGACTTGGCTATAGTCTATAAACTTCCAGATCCAGCCCTGCTCCATAGATTTCGAGTAGAGAAGTATATTATTGCTGACCTTGATTCTCGACGTACTGAGGCCTTAGGCGTTGAGCTGGGTGGTAAGGGTTTCCGGGTCACTAAAGGGGCAGCTGAGGCTGTGTTAGCCTGCTGCTGTATGCCGGACGAGGAGGCTAAGGCTGTTCAGAAGCGCATCCGGGAGAATGCTCTTCTTGGTCGCTGGACCATAGCCGCAGCACAAGCTGACGTTGAAGGCCCTTGGCGATTGCTTGGGCTGATAGCTCTGGAAGATCCTCTGCGTTCTGATGCTGGCTTTGCTGTGTCTCAGGCTCGGGAGCATGGACTTGAGGTTAAACTACTGTACGCTGATGACCCGGCCATAGGCCGAGACGTTTGTCGTCGTTTGGGGCTCAGAGAGCGTATTGTGGCTATGCGCCGCCTGAGTGCTCCGCAGGAGGACGATTACATCAGCCTCGAGGAGTTGTTAGCGCCCCGAGTGGAACCAGCCACCGGCTTTAGTCAGTTGGCCCCGGAGCAGCGTCCTGCCATTCTCAGAGCTCTACAGAAGAACCACCATTGGCCGGCTATGACTGGAAAAAGCGTTTATGATGTCCCGTCCCTGGCCTTAGCCGACCTGGGTGTGGCTATGAATACGGCTACCGATGCTGGGCGAGCCGTTGCGGATTTGGTTATGACCATGCCCGGTATAGAACATATTGTCCGGGCTATACTCGAAGGTCGTCGTTTTTTTCAACACATGCAGGCTTTAGTTATCTCGCGTACGGCTGAGACATGGGCCCTGCTCGTTACTATTAGCTTGGCCTCTGCCTTCTTTACTTTTCCTCCTCTGTCCCCAGCCTTATTGGTGGCTACGATTCTCCTGACCGAGTTACCGCTTTTGGTTATTCCTGCCGATAGAACACCGGCCTCTCAGCATCCCTGCAGTTGGAGTGACCGGATTTCGCAGGCTATGGTCATGGCTCTAGCCGCTTTGGGGGTAGCGAAGGCCCTCCTCTTATTGGCGGTTGCCTCCTCTTGGTTGGGGCTCGATCCAGTCCATGTTCGCTCCATACTCTTTATGGTCCTCACATTGAGCGGGAACATACCTTATTTTTTACTGTGTGGTGGCGCTAATCGGGCGTCTGGTTTTTCTCTATCTTTTTCCTTAGTTTGGGGCAGCCTAGTGGCAAAAATTGTAGCCATTAGTATGGCTTTAAAGGGCATCTTCATGGCGGCTCTCTCTTGGAATCTTATTTTGATAGTAATCACTTATACGGCAGTCTGGATTATACTGGAGCGTGCTGTGTTGCAGCTGGTTGCCTGGCAGTTTGAGTCTGATACGCCCGATCTCACTCAGTGGCTGCGCCAACCATGGACGTGGCCCGACCGGTCTGACCGCCATTAACCTTTTTCCGAAAGATCCGCTTATATGCTCATGCATCCAGTCATAAATCCCATCGCCGTGTCTCTTGGACCGTTCAATATTCGATGGTACGGCCTAATGTATTTGATCGGCTTTGTTTTGGCCTGGGGTCTCGGTCGTTACCGTGCTAGCCAGCCGGACTCTGACTGGACGGCCCAAATGGTGGACGATTGTGTCACCTTGTGCGTTGTCGGCCTAATCATCGGGGCGCGGTTGGGATATGTGCTATTCTATGATCTGGGATACTATATCGACAATCTTATGAATATTTTGGCTATCTGGCATGGTGGTATGTCCTTTCACGGAGGAGCAATAGGCGTGGCCTTGTGCTTATGGTGGTTCAGTCGCCGGTATAGTAAAAGTTTTTTAACTGTGGGTGATTTTATAACACCGTTGATACCTCCGGGTCTGTTTGTTGGCCGTCTGGGTAATTTTATTAATGCCGAGCTCTGGGGCCGAACTACTGATATGCCTTGGGCTATGGTCTTCTCTGATCCCATGGCCGGCCCCTATCCCCGCCACCCATCACAGCTGTATGAGGCTGGAGCCGAAGGGATTGTACTCTTCACCGTACTATGGATGTTTTCTAGTTGGCCGCGGCCTACAGGTGCTGTGTGCGGGCTCTTTCTACTATGCTACGGCTCGTTCCGGTTTGGCATAGAATTTTTTCGCCAGCCAGATCTACAGCTTGGCTATATTGCCTTCGACTGGTTGACCATGGGGCAGGTTCTGTCTCTGCCCATGGTCTTTTTGGGGACTGGCCTTTTAGTATGGGTCTATTGCCGGAATTTACGGATGGATAATGGGTGATATCCTGGCACCGCCGGCGTTGTGTCGGTAGCCAAGAAAGGGGCTAAGGCGGATTAATATGCATACGGGTTCATCGCGGTGGGTGAACCACCAATAACTGCTTATTGACAAAAAAAATTATTTAGATAATAATTGTTATTCAAATGGACGTCGTAGTATTGCTATCCTTCTAAAGAGGCTACAATAACCATTATTTTTTCCGTCGTCCATCGGAGGTCATCTATGTCCAAAGAGGACGCTATAGAGGTCGATGGTACTGTTCAGGAAGCTTTGCCCAATGCTATGTTCAAGGTCGAGCTAGAAAATAATCATAAGATACTCGCCCATATCTCTGGCAAAATGCGTAAGTATTATATCCGCATTCTTCCTGGTGATAAAGTGAAGATTGAGCTTTCTCCTTACGACCTTACCCGCGGTCGTATTATCTACAGGATGAAGTAACTATACTACGTTGTCGTTCTCTTTGTTGTTCCTCTGAACTTTAGTTGACAGTCTCGGAAGTGTGGGTTGTTAGCTCATTGCTAACACTCTCCTGGTGTTTGTGATTAATCATTTTTAGTTGCTCATGTGTTTAACTATTGTGTTATGGCAGGTTTTACTGAGTCGCATTTGTACTATCAAGACTGTAAAGGAGTAGCTATATAGTAATTATTGGCATACTATACTCGATACCATCTATGGAGTTTTATGGCTATAGGCTATAAGATAGCTAGATTTTAAACTTAGATTTACTGTTTATCGATGTTTATAGTTGGGATTAAATATAGCAATCGTGGTTTGTCGTTGATCTTTGGGCCATAGGCTTAAACCTGGCCCACAACTACGTCTGTCTGAACTATGCCGAGGACGATATTGTTGCAGCCCTTAACACTAGTGTTAAGTATTTTTTTTTGAACTGTTTCTGATTGTTGTTTTATATTCCGCGTTAAGAACGATATCATAAAAAAAGCGTTGTAATTTTTGTATTTTTTGTTTATGCAGCATTACGAGCAGTGCGGGGTTCCTGTATCCTTCCCGTTTTTCTGTGCATCATTTCCGTCTAATTCAATTAGGATATTCTGCTTTGTGACAATGACTTACTACGTTATGTGGGGAGATAGCATTCCTTACTAAATAACTTATTTTTTGAATGCTCTATTAGGCCCCTCACGTATCCCCTTCTCATTGTGAGGCATCATATGATTTTCTTTCCTATTCTGGGTCGTCACTTTCTTTGCCTGGCGCGTTCATTTTTACTGCCATTTTACTGCCAATGCCTATGGATCTCGATTTGGGCCTTCTTAATATCGTTATTTTACCATGTTTACATGGTCCATTCATTTATTAAGTGTGGCCATTACCGACTTCATAGACGTATCTTTTTTTTGTAGGGGGATATAATGCGCTGTTTTGCTGACGGCCGTAGCGCATAATTTCGATTTCGGCCGGCTATTGACCGATCGCTTAGGATCTGTATGAGGTAATCCTGTCGCAATATATCTTACACGTTATGGAACGACTTCGGTGCTGCTTTCCATATCTTGCTAGGTTATTTTACGTATATCAAGGTGACAATAATGTTTGATGTGTTTTCTTTAGCTGCAGCTACCGATTATATAATCAGCCTGTTCCAGGATGGGTGCCTCCGGCTTTGGTCGTTGCCAGTGTGGTCTATGCGAAGAATCTGACCAACAAATATGTTAACTTTTGAGCTTTAATGCTACTTAACTTCAGTCTTTTTTTTAAGCGAATACTAAGGTTTTTCTAATGCAATGTGTTTGTCTACGTCTCCATCCTAACTCTGCACATGAGTGCTGAATAGTTACTGGGATATTTTTTTTGACTACATTACATTAAATTGAAGATGCGCTAGATTGCAGACGTTCAATTGCCCTATATAATTCGGCTCCATGGCTTTCCTTAATTGGGTACTGGTGCCCGGGGTATCGCAGTCAGTCATTTTTATCTATTATGTGATTGGCTGTAGTTGTTTTTGAAAAAATATTCTTTTTCCCTGGCGCATCCTAAGTTCTTCACATAGCTTTTCTCTGGTTCTGTCCTTAATTTTCTTGGAGTTGACTAGCGGATTCGGCACTATATGGTTTTGTTTTAGCTTTTTACCGTGTTCTGTTTTTAAGCCAACCTACACGGCGGGTTTGTCGTCTGGGTGAGATCCTGTTACCCTATTTTTTCGGTTTGTATTTGGCCCGGGAGTTATAACAGCTCTTAACCTTAAAGTTCGATCAGCTTCGCTGGCCACCACATCCTTACCTTGCTAGCGCATTTCTCTTGAGCGTGGTCTTTATTTTTTTTTAGCCCTGTAAGTGATGCTAATCTTTAATAGCATGTTTATCTGGGCCTCGTACTAACTCGCTAGTATCCATGGAAAATGAGTTTTTTGGTGGAATAGTTACTATTTTTTATTTTCTGCCCCCTGGACTGATTATGGTTTTTTTGTTCTTCTCTTAGTCAATAAACGACGACTTGGTTAGGCTTCTAGGTACGACTTATAATGGCTGTTTCAAAATGGACATTCTATCATGCCCTGACTGCGGGCGCTCAACCGGTTTGATCCGTCTACGTCCATTTGGTAACTTAATTTTACTTTCGTTTCGCTCGTCTAGATCTTGATTTAGTATCTGGTGGTATAAATTTATCCTGATTTCCTACGTTGAAAGACCTGGTTGTGGGTTGTCGTGTATTTTTAGAGTGTTATTTCTTGCTGGAGTCAATTCTATTGCATATTTGTCGCACAAAATTTTCTTCACGCAGGTGGAAAATTGGTTGAGTTTTCTGAGATAGTTCGCTATATATTAATACGTATGCCTCACTTGCAACTTAAAGAAGTCCGGATCGCCTTTGGCGGCCTGCAAGCCCTTTCTAATGTTTCGTTTGAGATCGGATTAGGTGAGGTAGTGGGCCTTATTGGCCCTAACGGCGCTGGTAAGACTACAGTATTCAATGCTATCACCGGTATCGATCGTATTTCGGGCGGTCATGTATTCTATGATGGTGTTAGTTTAGTTGGCCGGAAACCTCACCAGATTTTGGCCCTAGGCATTGCCCGGACCTTCCAAAATATTAGGCTATTTTCAGCCATGACCGCATTGGAGAATGTTATGGTGGCGCAGCATAGCCGTTCCGGCTCCGGGGTACTTGCGGCTATGTTGCATACCCGTAGCCAACGGCGGGAAGAAGCTTACATCCGCGAGCGCGCTATGATGACTCTGGATTTCATGGGCCTAGCCGAAGTAGCTAACGAGGTAGCTAGCAACCTACCTTATGGGATACAGCGGCGCCTGGAGATTGCCCGGGCTTTGGGATCAGAGCCGAAGACATTACTTTTAGATGAACCAGCTGCGGGCTTGAACCCTTCTGAGAGTAAGGAATTGACGCAAGTCGTTCGACGTATCGTCCAGGGCGGCGTGAATATACTTTTGGTGGAGCACGATATGAGTGTGGTTATGTGCATAAGTCATCGGGTCGTAGTATTGGACCACGGAGAGCTCATCGCTCAAGGCCGACCTGATGAAGTGCAGAATGATCCTAAAGTCATCAAAGCCTACTTGGGTATAGAGGTCCATTAGGTTGTTTGTCCTAGTTTGTGGGAAGCCTTAGCTATATCATGCCCGACTGAATATCCTGATACACAGGCGAACTGATTTTATCAGAGTGAAATAGCGTTTCAATCAACTGAGTTGGAGGAAGGCATGCAGGCGTGGTGTAAGTTTATTATTATGACTATAGCCTTGATTATCATTACTGTTAGCTCTGTTGCGGCTAAAACGCTCAAAATCGGTAGTCTGAGTCCATTGAGCGGCCCTTACGCTGCTGACGGTAGCGATATTGTCAACGGTGTGCTCGCTGCTATAGCTATGGTTGAGAAAGAAGGTGGTATCCCGGGTTACGACAAGATTGAGCTCCAGGCTGAAGATGATGCCTGTGACCCTCGTCAGGCCGTAGCTGGAGCAAATAAACTGGTTAATTCCGGTGTGGTTGGTGTCATCGGCGCCTATTGTTCTTCATCCACTATACCGGCTTCAGAGGTGCTGGCCGATATGGATATCCCCATGATCACTCCGGCCTCCACTAACGCTAAGGTTACTGAGCGCGGCTTGGCTTATATGTTCCGTATGTGTGGCCGTGACGATGACCAGAGCAAAGTAGCCGTCAAGTTCTTTACTGATTACCTCAAGGCGAAGACAGTATTTATAGTGGACGATAAAACCACTTATTCTCAAGGTATGGCCGACAACGCTGAGAAACTAGCCAAGGAGCGTGGTCTTCAGGTATTATATCACGATCACGTTAATGAAGGCGATAAAGATTTTTCTGCTGTCCTTACTAAAGTTAAGGATCAGAATCCTGATGTTCTGTATATTAGCCTGCAGAACTCCGTTTCGGGTGCTCTCATGCTGCTCCAGGCCCGTCGTATTGGGGTCAAAAGTACTGTGGTGGCCCAGGACGCGGTTTATCATCCGCAATTGATAGAAATCGCTAAGGGCGTCGCTGAAGGTACCTACTTTACTTTTGGTCTCATCGACGAAAATAGGCTGCCCTACAAGAAGTTTATGGAATCATATAGCAAGTATGGTAATCCCGGCTCCTATTCAATTTATGCTTATGACTCGGCTTATGTGCTATTGTCGTCTATTAAAGCGGCTAAATCTATCGACGCTAAGGCGATTAAGGCCGAGATTATGAAGTACGATACCGAAGGTGCTTCGGCAAATATCAAGTTTTTGCCCAACGGTGATTCTAGCTCCAATTACATCATACGCGTAGTTAAGGGCGGCCAGTTCGTCAACTTCTGGGATCCCGCCACTGGTAAGACCTATTAAGTTAAGGTTCCCTATTAATGTCCATTGTCCTGAATGATAGTTTGGTAGAAATGCAGGATATTTATTCATTGCGATGGTCAAGGACGGCTATGTGTCTTTTTTGGCTTTTATCGTCATAAAGCAACATAGTTTGAACGTTATGTCATGACTTACTTTATTCAGCAATGCCTGAATGGCCTGACCTTGGGTGGGGTCTACGCCTTGGTGGCCTTAGGCTATACTATGGTCTATGGCATTATTCAACTCGTTAACTTCGCTCACGGGGAGATTTTTGCAGCAGGTGGCTATCTGGGTGTTATTCTATTTTCATTTTTAAGGGCCCATGGTTTGCTAGCTGAACATCATTGGCTATGTCTGATTCTGGTTTTAGTTCTTGCTATGGGTTATTGCGCTATGTTGGCTACGGCCGTTGAGCGTGTGGTATACCGACCCTTGCGCGGTTCTTCGCGGCTTTCGGTGCTGCTCTCAGCCTTGGGCATGTCTATCTTTTTGCAAAACGGCCTTATGCTTACCCAAGGCGTATACAACAAAGCCTACCCGATTGAGCTATTCCATGGCGATTTTCAGCTGGGTGGTGTCCAGCTTTCGGTTATGCAACTACTCATTCTCGGAGTCACTGGAGGTTTGCTTATAGCCCTGAATATTCTGGTCTTCCGTACCCGTATCGGTCGCGCCATGAGAGCCACGGCCCAGGATAAGACCATGAGTTCCCTGGTGGGTATAGACTCGAACCGCATTATTGCTCTGACCTTTGCCATCGGTGCGGCTTTGGCTGCGGCGGCTGGGATTATGGTTGGTCTCTACTATGGCTCTGTACGTTACGATATGGGATTTGTTCCTGGAGTCAAGGCTTTTGCTGCCGCGGTGCTGGGCGGGGTGGGCAATATCACCGGTGCCATGCTTGGAGGTCTTATCCTCGGCATGGCAGAGATTATGGCCGCAGCCTATATTCCACATGGTAGCGAGTATAAGGATGTTTTTGCTTTTGTAATACTCATTCTTGTCCTTTATTTTTTGCCTACTGGCCTCATGGGGGAGAACGTTTATGACGTCCGGGTCTAGAAAGCTTTGGCTGGGCTTTAGTTTGGCTATAGCCTGGTTCATGGTTTTGCTCTGGCCATTATTAGGAATATTGCCAGACGGCTCTTTATCTTTCGGACGAACTTTAGTTGTCTGGACTAAATGTATTTTGGTGGCGTGCTGCTGCTTAGTCTTATATCAACTGAGCCAAATCGGTTGTTTTGACAGTCTCTCCCGTGCATTACGCGCTGCCCTAGCTATAATGCAGCAGGCAGGGCGTCATGTGCCTGTTTGGGTGTACACCTTAGCCGGTGCCGTCTTAGCCATTGCCTACCCGTTAATTACCAATCGCTATGCCCAGGATGTGGCAGTTAATTGTATGACCTATATCGAGAACTACTTTCTACGATGATAAAATGGGCCCTCACACAATAACGCTT
>CBCOTE010000009.1:0-1330 GCA_965112965.1 Desulfovibrionales bacterium
AAGAGCCAAGGCCAAAAGTACGCGCTGGAGTTCACCACCGGAAAGAGCACCCAACTGACGTCCGGCTAACCGTTCAGCCTGTACTTGATTAAGAAGTTCCAACGCCTCCTGCCGACAACGTCGGCCGATGCCACACCATATCGGCCGACGTTGTCGGCCCAAAATTAAAAACTCGAGTACAGTGAGAGGAGCAGCACGATCGAACTCCAGCCGCTGTGGTACATAACCAATACGGCAGCTATTTCCATTTCGACTACCCACCAAGATATTCCCATGATAAGACACTTGGCCTAAAAGAGCCAGAAGTAACGTGGTCTTACCAGCTCCATTAGGACCAATAATAACAGTGGAACTACCCCAGGGCACCACCGCTGTAACTCGGTCTAATATAGACACACCTCGCAAATTGACACATACGGACTCTAAATACACAGCATTATTTATAGGTAAATTTATTTTTTTTCTGTAATAAAAAATTTTATTAATCTGGAAAAAATATCAGTTCTGGCCATGACCAAGCACACTCTTGAGCGTTTCGATATTTTGACGCATGGCTTGCTGATAATAATCTAAGGAAGTGTCAGAAGGACCGCCGGCGACTGGATCAAGCACAGCCACAGGTACTCCAGACTCACGACCGACGGCCCGTCCTATCTTTGCCTTATATTGCGGTTCAATAAATAGTGCCGCAACCCCACTCTTCTTAATAATCTTCACAAGATCCAATATTTGCGACGCCGCTGGTTCCCAACCTGGAATTTTTTCCACGACGGCCACAATATCAAGCCCGACATCCCGAGCTAAATAATCGAATACCGAGTGCTCAGTAGCGATTTTCCTGACTGGAAAAGTAGCTACAACTATTCGAAAGACATCAACTAACTTTTCCATTTCCGCAGCGTAGCGAGCCGCGTTCCGATTATATAATTCTATATTGTCCGGATCTATTTGGCCCAACTCAACACCTATGTAACGCACCATCTGGGCAGCCTCTCGTGGCGAAGCAAAAGTATGAGGATTTAATTCACCGAGATCATATCCAGCCTGATTCTCAAGCCATTCTCTTTGGACCGCCGCTCTAATATAAAGAGATTTTTCTACACCTCGCCCAGCCTCTATAACTCGAAGTCTTGGGTTAATATGAGCCAAAGACTTCCCTAGAAATTTTTCTAAACCCAAACCGTTGACAACGAGTACATCAGCCTTAGTAAGTTTAAGAAGATCCTGCGGCCGCAATACATAATCGTGCGAACAACCAAAAAATGACGATAAAAATGATTCCACTTGTATATTATGGTTATCTGCGATTACGTTTAAGGTAAATAAGTGT
>CBCOTE010000010.1:0-5583 GCA_965112965.1 Desulfovibrionales bacterium
GCGAGCTCTAACTGGCTTGGGAAGTTTACTTACAACTGAACCCGCTAAAGTGATACAAATCGCTATGGTGGGCAAAGACTAAGGGTGGGGCTTGACCTTTAGAGAGGCGACGACCTTGCTGTTTCAACACTGTAGCTAAGAAAAAAAATGACTGCTCACAGTATGGCCATGGTAAATCTCTATCTTACTATGATTGCTGACGATTATGGATGCATATAAAAACATACGTGAATATCTTTCTGGTAAAGAGCTTATTGACAAAAATGAAATTGAATTATTTCAGCTGCATGAGCTTGTCGAGCAGGGCTTAGAATCATATGATAAGCAGACAGGTAAGCTTATAAAGACACTGTCAGCTGATGAAGGACGACTATGGATCTATACTCAGACACTAGCCTTGCTAAAAGGCAAATTCAAATCCAGCATAGGATCTAGATTAGAAGAATCATTCTTTGTACATAAAATATATCCTTCAATATCCCCATCCCCACATATACGCCTACAGGACGGGCTCCCCTCTTCGGCAGAGCTGAGTGATCCCACATTCCCCGCAAAACAAACTATTAAAAATTTTAGAGCTAGCGGTAAAGAACTATCCGAATTAGAAAAAGATAACTTAGATAAGTTTTCAAGGACTCAGCACAAAGAGCATATAAAACAAATTAAAAATGTCATTAAAGATCTAGAAGTTAAAAAAATAGAAGTACCTCAAATAACAATCATTGAATGGCAACGTAGTATCGTTCTTAACAGATCAAAAGAAACTTTGGCACGGCTTGAAGAAGCTAAATATAAGACGAGCCAATTTTTAGAGTTGCGAGGCGGCCTTCCTGATTCATGTCCAAATAACACAGTCTGTAGGGATGCCTTTAGTCAAACAGAAAAAACTATACCTGACCCTGAAGGATCAAATTCACCTTTTAACGAAAAGCATCCCTTTGAAAAAGCTAAATATAAGACGAGCCAATTTTTAGAGTTGCGAGGCGGCCTTCCTGATTCATGTCCAAATAACACAGTCTGTAGGGATGCCTTTAGTCAAACAGAAAAAACTATACCTGACCCTGACGGATCAAATTCACCTTTTAACGAAAAGCATCCCTTTTATTCTACAGAGCTGGCTGTCGCTATAAAATGTTGGAACCATTTTTTTGCTAATCGTAAACAGGAAGAAGACCGGCTTATAAAAGAAAATATTAATAAATGGCTTAAGAAGAACTATCCTAAAAAAGTGACCAATGAAGCTCTGAATAGGATGTCTACTCTTGTAAATCCCGATTGGGCTAAGGAGGGAGGAGCACCTAAAACTCCGGGTAATGACTAATCGACTTCTCCTTAAAATTACGGGGTGTCCCTAAATAAATATACGACCCTGTTTTTGCTGTGGAGTGTGTACAGATATTTTTATCTCGTCAGGGCTCTGAAGGTTATCTGCCACCCTACTGTCCACTTTTGTCTCTGTAGCTACCCCCCCTTCTCCTATACACATCAGCCTTATACATAACAGCAACTTCGGGCTGAACTTATTTTCACGGTCATCAAGAACGCGGAAGGATCTAAACTATCTGTTAACTCAACATAATAATTACGGTTTAACCCTCGAGCCGGATTGCCCCATCCAAATATTCTTCACTATATCTCAGTAGCCGACAAAAAAATTTATACCTTTTGCAGAACCCCAACTGCTCCTTGAGCAGACGTTGTCCATCGGGGTCGCGCCCTCCCATGAGGTCCCACTTGTTCACCATCACCACCAAGCCACGCTGGGCCTCCACGGCCTGGCCCACCAGCCTTAGGTCTTGGTCGCAGAACCCCTCGCCGGCGTCAATCGCTGCCACCACCACATGGGAGCGCTCGACGGCCCTGAGCGAGCGGAAAATTCCGAAAATTAAAAAAACACATCCTTCATTTTATTCAATTAATTCTGCTTATTACGGTTAACCTACCAAACAGTTTTACCCCTATCCCCCCTAACCGTTCCCTCTGTTTTTCTCGTTATGATGGCCTTATCCTGATGATGAACTGAAACACAAGGAGGTCAAATGCTACCTAAAATTCTCAATCAATTAGAGCAAATGATGCCCCCACTCGTAGCTCGTAGCCATCCCAAGTTCAAGGAATGGACCGGGGTGGGTGGTCGGCGTATGGCCAATCTGGACTGCCTGGGACTAGGCCCCCAAGAGCGAATGCTTTTAGGCAGAGAAGTCGTTTACCCCCGAGGAGCGCTCTTAATTTGGATCTCGGGCCGTCTCAAGGGGGTCAAGAATCATGCAGCAGGTTGATAATAAAAAAATAAATGGGTTCCCAATAGCAAATCCGTTAGACGATTGTGGTTGTAGAGCACCTATAGGAATTCGTTCACATATAAATATCGTAGGTGAGGCAGGTGAGAGCCAGAAGTTTACTGGCCCTTTAGCGCAAGCGCAATCCAGCGGGGAGCTTCCAGAATCAATTACGTCATTAATTAATCCTTCTCCTAACCAGGATTTCCGGGTTACTTCAAAGGGAGTATTGAAAAGAGTTAAAAAGGGAGCAGGCCAATCTGACCAAACGGAAAATGATTGGGTCTATGTTTGTTCTCCTCTAGAGATAATTGCCGATACCTGTGATGCTCAGGGCCAAGCTTGGGGGCGGTTATTAGCAGTACATACTCGCGATGGACAAGTTCATCAATGGGCTATGCCCATGAAGATGTTGGCGGGTAATGGGACTGCTTATAGAGAAGAACTCTTAGATTTAGGCTTAGAGATGGCACCCGGACCGTTTGCACGCAATAGTCTGCATGAATACATTAGTACAGCTCGGCCAACAAAGCGGCTCCGCTGTGTTAAGCAAATAGGTTGGCATGAAGCAACGTTTGTCCTACCTGGCCGTAGCTATGGGGAGGAACAAATATTATTTCAAGCGACTAGCGTTCGTGAGCATGCCTTTCAGATAGCAGGCACCTTAGAGGAGTGGCAACAAAATATTGCTCACTATTGCGAAGGGAATTCTCGGCTAGCCTTTGTTGTATCCTGCGCCTTTGCTGCCCCTCTATTGTATCTAGCCAAGTTAGAAAGTGGTGGATTTCACCTACGAGGTAGTTCTAGCGTTGGTAAAACCACAGCTCTTTTAGCCGCAGGTAGTGTCTGGGGCGGTGGGGGAATAAATGGCTATTGTCGCAGTTGGAGAGCTACTAGTAATGGTCTTGAGGCGGTTGGGGTAGCACATTGTGACACCCTACTCTGCCTTGACGAGATGGGACAGGTGGCGGCGCGAGAGCTTAGTGATACCGCCTACATGCTAGCCAATGGCCAAGGTAAGAGCAGAAGTCTTAAAGATGGCTCTGGTAGACCTCCTGCGCAATGGCGGGTGCTATTCTTATCTACCGGAGAGTTATCCCTAGTCGAGAAAATGCACGAGGTCGGGCGTAAAGCCCAGGCTGGGCAAGAGGTGCGTTTAGTAGACATACCGGCAGATGCTGAGCACGGGTTAGGTCTGTTTGAGGATCTGCATGGATTTGATCGTGCCCAAGCCTTTGCTGATCACCTCCATCGCGCGACTGGTAAATTCTACGGCACGGCCATTAGAGCTTATCTTGAACAGATTGTAAAAAACCAAGAACAATTAGGTGCTACTGTCGGACAAGCGAGCCAAGATTTTGTAGAAAAGTCTTGCTCCCAAAATGCCGATGGACAGGTACAGCGTGTAGCTTATCGGTTTGGCTTAGTAGCCGCTGCTGGTGAGCTGGCGGGAACCTTGGGAATATTGCCCTGGCCTGCTGATGAGGCTAAGCGAGCTGCTGCTACTTGCTTTAAAGCTTGGCTTGAGCAGCGAGGTGGCACAGGACCGGCGGAGTTAGCTGCGGGCGTGGAGCAGGTACGTAGGTTCTTTCAAGCTCATGGCACAAGTCGTTTCGGACCTTGGAAGAATGATAACGAGGATCGAACTACGAGTACGAGTAATCGTGTTGGGTTATATCGTCAGCTTGATGGCATTAGGGAGTATTTTGTATTTCCATCGATATTCCGAGGAGAGGTCACGGCTGGATATGACACAACTACTCTAACAAAGGAGCTTATACGACTAAAGCTTCTCCTGCCTGGTGGCACTGGCAAATCTGTTAGTACGCATAACCCACCTAGCATTGGCAAGCCTATTAAACTATATCATTTCAGTTCGGCGGTGCTCGGCGGGGAAGGAGACGATCTTGCGTGAGCTATTCGCCTCCTGGGTAGCATCAATTCAGAATACCGCTGCGGTAACTAAAGTAATCAAGGCAAATAAAATAGAATTATTAAATAGTTCTACTTGCTCTCGCCCAGAGCCAGAGAATTATCAAAGTAATGCAAGAGTTGCCCCTTCCGCGGTTACCCCGGTTACCCTTACCAAAAATCAAAGGGTAACTAAAATTAGTGAACAATATCAGGATGGTTACCCAAGTTACCCTGGTTACCCTCAAAAACCAATATACAGCCAGAATAATGGACGCTTAAACAAACTCGAAGCGCAAGGGGTAGACTTAATTCAGGCAACGGCTAAAGTCTATTATGAAACCAAAGCACAGATAGGCCCTCAGCTCGAAGTTGTCCCTCAAAAACATTGCATCCTGCGTTATGGTGTTTGTGAATTAGAAATAGACCATGGACCTATGTGCTCTCAATGCCAAGTGCAGACTACCAGGCAGCTCAGCAAATGTACGGTAAGAGAATGTCATATGTGGAGTTTTAAAGATATGATGCAAAACTGACCTGTAGGGTAGATATAGGTTCAGGGACGCTACCTTCCCTTTCATGGTCAGAACTAGTCAAAACCACTCCTCCTTTAATTTAACCTATGGTAGACGTAGCCTCTTTATACACATGATCGGCATTAATACTTTTTAAAGGGTAACTAGGGTAACTGGGGTAACCATCTTGATATTACTAATCTATTTCGGTTACCCTGCAATTGAAGCTTTGGGTAACCAGGGTAACTGAATTTATTTTTTATTCATCCTGCTAATAAAAGGGGGGGGAGGATAGTATCTACTTCTCCATTTTTACCCCTTATACATAAAATTCTCGCCTCGGCCCCTTCCTCATTCCTGGGCCCACATCCAAGGTCCAGGATCATGGGATAAAGATACCTACCTGGTCAAGCCAATCTGGAAGATTCTCTTAACTTCCCGATTAGAACAAAGCAATAATCAACACACGGGCTTTTCCAGCGCCAGCTCGTCGCCCTTCATGAGTTCTATCGTCAACTCGCAAGCGCGGTCCAGGTCATCCTCGTAGCGGATGGTGACGTCCAAGTCCACGCGGTGGTAGAGGGTGGTATGGTAGTTGATGAGGGTTCCCTTGACGATCTTGCTGTTAGGCACGAAGACCATTCTGTCGTCAAAGGTGCGTAGGCGGGTGTACAGAAAGGAGCTTTTTCGTCGTCATGAGTGGAATTGGTGTAGTTCCGGTGTCATGATGCAGCGCTCCGCATGGCCGAGTTGAAGCAGGGGGCAATCACGGACGCCGGTGAGCTTCTGGCCCTTGGCCTGGGGTTGCAGCCGCCATGGCGGCGCTGGTGGGACAGCGTATGGACACCGATAAACAGCCCCACGAGGTCTTCTTGGAG
>CBCOTE010000011.1:0-4227 GCA_965112965.1 Desulfovibrionales bacterium
AAAGGATATCTCTGCTGGATTGCGATCAACTGGTTTCGTTCCACATAAACGTATGCATTATTCTGATCCGTTAGGATAAGAAATAATATTTTGGTGTCGGAAGCAGTGGTGGAACGTATTGATCCTAGACGCATTTGGTGGCTGACCAGGAGAGCATGATCGTCATGGTACGTTATAATAGTTACCTAAATATGGAATTTTAATAGGTACTACTTTGGCTAATATCTGGAATGATTTGGATCGTTTTTATACCTCGTATCGATGTGACTAAACTAATTACTGGTACGAAAAAGGTATCTAGGTAGACAATTTACGCTGTCGGGATAGGAAAATAGGGACATAAAGAAGTATTGGGGTGGCTGGCAACTGGGCTTGATGGCGACTAGCCACAACTGCTATAGGCCAGCAGCTGTCGGGCTAGCGCTATGCCTTGCTCGCCGCCACCGGCCATTCGGGCTAACTCAGTTTCCAGCTCGGCCTGGGCCAGTAGGGTGACATGAGTGAAGGTCTGACCGTCAACCACGTCCTTGTGTACGTGGAAGTGCCGTTCGGCTAGGGCGGCCAGTTGGGGCCAGTGGGTGATGCAAATGCACTGCTGCTTCCGGGCTAGGGCGGCCAGACGTTCGGCTACTCGGTTTAAAGTCAACCCGCCCACGCCAGTATCTACTTCGTCAAAAATTAAAGTAGTATCTTCGTCCCGGGCCGAAAGCCCAGTCAAGGCCAGCAGGAAGCGCGAGAGCTCACCACCTGAGGCGATGCGTTCTAAGGGCTGGGCTGGTTGGCCCGGGTTGGGCTGCCATAGGAAACGGGCCCGGTCCTCAGTTAGGTCAGGCATGCCGGATATATCTCGGTAAATATGCTGCGGCGAGAACTCGCAGAGCACCTGTATCTGCTCGGAAAAGCCTAATCCGGCCAATTCAACTTCCAGTTCATGGCAAAGCCGGTTTGCAGCTTCACGGCGACCGGTGTTGAGCCGGACTAGAACCTTAAAGAGTTCTTCGGCTAGTTCGATCTCCTTTTGCTGCAATTGTTTGCGGTCCAAGCCATAAGCGTCTAGGAAAGAGAGGTTGTTTTCTAGTTCCTGCTTGAGGTCTATGATTTCGTCCAAGGAGCGCTTGAGCCAGCGTTTGAGTTGAGAGAGCTCATATAATCGTTTTTCGATGCTTTCTAAAGAGCCGCTACAGGTTGCTTCGAAGCGCTGTCGTCGCAGGGATATCTCTAGTTCAGTTAACCGTTCTTTGGTTTCGATGACTGTTTCATGCACGTCTGTCAGATCTGGTTTTAGTCGTAGCATGGACTCTAAGACCTGTGCCAGTCGGTAGAGACCATCAATTAGCCCTGACTCGGCGGTGGTGCGTAGGATTCTTAGCGCTTCGCCTGCGGCAGCCTCAGCCTGAGCCGATTCCAACAACTTCTTCCGGATTTCTTCCAGTTTGGCTTCTTCCCCGGACCAAGGGGCTACCCGCTCTATTTCCCGGTGCTGGAGTTCCAACAACTCACGCTTTTCCTCCAGTTCGTGTACTCGTATGCCTAGAGCATCTAACTGGCCAGCTACAGTCTTTATGGCCTTAAGTAACCGATCTTTTTCAGCTGGCAGGTTAGCTTCAACCAGGAAGTGATCTAAGATAGTGGTTTGGTAGGATGGTTCTAGCAGCCGTTCACGTCCGTGTTGACCGACGTGGACGAGTAGCGAAGGGGTTAACTGCCGTACAGCGTCCTGAGAGCGCAACTCGTCGTTGATCCAGAAGCGGCTGCGCCCAGTGGCTGCAGTCAGCTCGCGGCGAATGAGGCAATCTCCATCAGACAGAATGAATAGCGCCTCTACTATAACTTTTTCTTCGTTAGGACGTACCAAGTCAGCACCCAGACGTTCTCCGGTGAGAAAATCGATGGCCTTGAGGATAAAACTCTTGCCCGCACCTGTTTCGCCTGTGAGTACGTTGAAACCTGGGACAAGCTCTAGCTTAATATCTTCAATAAGGGCCAAGTTGCGGATGCGCAGGTAGTAGAGCATAGTCGTAAGGGGTGACAGTCGGTGTCTCAGTTAAGTTGGGAGGCAGAGAGCAGCTCAATTATATCCTGTTTGATTGTGGTCCGCCAGGTTATATAGGAAGTTTTTTATTCTGGCTTTTGTGTCGTATGACTATCATATCTAGTTGTAACTCCTCTAGTCCAGATGCAATCTGAAAAGATTAATAGTTTACTAGATATTGTAGTCTAAATTGTTAGTCCTTCCAACAGTTCAAGGCAGCATCGGCCAGCAGGCTTAGCCTTATACAGGCCAAGTCTGGCGGAACTAAGACCATAATTTTCTCGGTGCGGACTAAAGGAATGCTGGGAGTCTTCGTGGGGGGGCATGGCATTGGGTAGGCTTAGGTATTTCAAGGTGTTCTCGGGTAGATGGCGTAGTTAAAAGACTTGCTTGAGTTTGCTAGTAGATTGGCGTGGCATAAAATGATATTACATAGTAGGAAAGCGATCTAATAAGTAGTCTAACGCTCTAGAGTGGGTCTACGGCATTCCAGGTTTGGCGGTACAGAAATAGCGGTCAGGTCTAAATTATTATAGTGTAGCGCGGTTGTAAGCCTGAATGCGCTCATTTTACTAGAGTTCCCAGAATGGAATGGATGCTCTTGCTTAGTCGGCGTTGTATCATTTTCACTAATGTATACTTCGACCTCCTGTATATCGGCTATATGGTTTTTTTGGTCTGTATAAGGACTCTAAAAATCTACTTGTAGTGTTTATCAATATGGACGGATTCGTTGCATCGATTGGGTAAAGAGTCGGGTCGGCCAGTGCTAATCTTTCGTTACTCAGGCCTTAGCTTTAGTTTACTTAGCAGCTGTAGTTTTTTGTGATCAGTTTTGCTTAAAATAAGCCCTTGGCCTACATTAAGGCCGTGTGGAACCCGACGTACTAGTCAAGACGGTGACGTAGTCTGTTGTATCTTTATAATAGTCCGTAATTCGGTGAAGGTCTGAGGTGTCAAGGCGGCTTATCTTTGTTGGCGGGGTATTATGCTATCATGTATTGTGGAGAGGTAGTCATTTGGGCTGGACTGGTGTATTTGAAGGACCTGGCTGAGCGTGATGCGTCCGCTATAGATTGCATCATCGAGACTACCCCCTGGAGGCATTGTCATCATCAACGTAGCTGGGTACCATAATCATTTGTAATGGGACGGTTGAGCGTTTATTAGTATAGGCAGGAGATTATGTGTCGTGCCTGTGAGACGCATCGTGCCCGAATATTTACGGGTTGTCCACGAGGCTGAGAATACACTAGTTACCTTGTCGTTAGTGAGCTGTAGTATGTAGGACACCGCTTGGAGTTCGATGGCCTTGCGTCTGGATGATGGCGAGTTTTTTTCATAGAACTATCTATTTTTTGTCTGGTATGGACTGAGCGGCCAGTTCTTTGGCGATCTCATACAGAACATTTCCGCACTGTAGGACAATGGATGTGTAAACTGACGCATGTTGCACATCACATGTTACATCTATATTTATCCTTCATTAGTCTGATTGAGCTGCTGGCCAGAGTGACCGGACTGCAGAATAATAAACGGGCCGTTATAATTCGAAAATTTATGAGCTGGCCTGACGCACCCTTATTTTATTGGTTGCTCTCAAGATTAGTTGTGTATGGAGGAGGGGCGCCTTCGAGCTAATATTATGGTCGGTGAACCTCATGAGTGTGTGTTCTCGGGCTTGGGACAGGCTGGCACTAATAGTTCAGAAATCGTATGTGTGCTTCTATATGGCCGACCTCGCTAATCTGATCTGGGAGCATCAGGGCCAGGACGACTTTAGTTCTGCGCAGGGAACTGAATACTTGAGTTCTGGACGTTTGTAATTAAGGTACTATTCTTGAAGACGGTACGGGGACTAGCTACCAGGTTTTATATCACGGTCAAGACTAGGGGGCACAGAGCTTATTGCTATTTTTTGCCTGGTTGCTAGTTATAACCCACGTAATATGATACTTTTTTTGGCAGTGCGTTTGCTTTTTAGTCGTGAATTGCTAAACTCTCGGTACTATTTGCCGTGGACTGACCACAAGCTAGCGGCTCCAAGGCGGTATGCTACGGCAACATTTAAATAGTCTAATCTCGGACAAGAGAGACCGATATAGTTGTTGCCCCGCTCATTTGAAAAAAAACATCTCTTATATCCCAGCCTGACTCTGGCGGAACGTTCATCGACAGTTTGATCGATGTCCTTG
>CBCOTE010000012.1:0-5182 GCA_965112965.1 Desulfovibrionales bacterium
TGGCAGTGTCTAAAAAAACCGTAAACCAGTCCGACCATGCGACCCCATGAAGTATCTCATATCGGCTATGAAAAGGCCTATTCTCCAATATAAATCGGTACGCCAAGTAGCTTTAGATCTTTCTAACTTGGCTGGATTATATTTTCTTGGTCTTGGTCGAATTTTTTCAGACTTCGCCCATTTTTCCACCTTAGCCGGCTTGGTCTTCTTCGTCTCCTTAAACTCAAGAGTCTGTATTGCTATTGTAGTGACAAGATCGACTCATTCGTATTATATCGTCCCAGTTAATAAAGATAGCATAAAAAATCATGGCCGTAGTGTGTAACATACCGCGTAGACCTTCGCCATATCTACCATTCAAAAATTGCACGTGCTAAATCTCGTACACTATATCCCGATAGGCTTTTTTCTACTTATCCAGACGGCATCAATCTTTGGGGATACGCCCCAATTATTATTAGGCTCTATGTACGCCATGCACATAGCCAAGCAATAAATTTGCCCATTGTTAACTCTAATTGATATATATAATTCACCGGTCCCAGACCTTAACGAAGTTGTACGTCAGGATTAACCCTCTAACCTGATAAATAGATATAAAAAAGTAGCAATGCTATTAGACTATTATCATGATAGTTCATATAGGTATTTATTTCCTTTCCGTTAATGCCGTGACACGATTTTACTATTCTCTTACTAGCACAGCTTAACCTACTCCTATAGCGATAAACAAATCATTCATTTTTACCATGACTACGCCTAAAAAACGCAAAGCCTATTCCATATTACGGCCTCCATCTCAAAACAAACAATCAGAACATGGGTCTAATTTTATCTAATTTACACCGTCATGACGGATCATTTAAAACTCTGCATCAAATTGCAGTTGTATTACTTCTTTCTGTCCCATTCCACGATGTAACGGCACTATATAACTAAACACGATTTTAGAACATTTATCTATGACCACCACAACGCAGACTATATCCAACTTTTCCACAGAAAAAACATGAAATAGTAAATATATGTCCACCTTCTGCACGCATCAAACAATCCATCAATACCTAGGGATGAACACCTTATGACCTCCGCCAAGAAACCAAAAATAAAAATATAAGGATCATCAAATCAATAGCCGTCAAGTATAGAATGTCATGCCTTATCTAGACTCAAAGCTCATGATGAACATGTCGTTATATTGTGGAGATGTTAAAAATAAAAATTAAATACTAGCCTAGCACCTTATACCCACGAGCTGATAGTAAAAAAGACTTAAAGGCTATTACTATACACCCCTACAATGACTTAATCTTACTTGAGGCAGACCCAGATATCCATAGATGGGATATTCCGTAGAGGCAATAATACCAGTATAACATAATCCGCATTCCAAAATAAACTGAAGAGCACTTATTCGATTGCTGTGGCTTCGTAGGGCACGGGTGAAAGGACTGAACTGTCCTCGCTAATGATTTCGATCAGATTAAAATTATATTTATTATTCAGGTCGAAATAGTTCTCGGCCGATATACATCCCGGTCGGTCGCTGCAACTATATATGTAGACGTCCGTTTGTATTTATTACACCTTGTAAGTCGAACGTGTTGCTCACAATCTTGGCTCTCTGCATATTATAATAACACGAATATCTCCACTAGCATGTTGACGACGGTACGCCGTCTGAATAAGACCGCAATGGCCTTCAGGCCAGTGTTGTTCATTCTAAAGTTCGTTTTTTTTGGACAAAATCCAAGAGAAATTTAGTACAGGTGTCCTGAGTGATCTATAGAATCATATCCAGAGAGACATTTGATCGCATAGATATGTCTATGGCTAACCCGCCCACACTGATATCTTTTTAAATTGAATTATAGTTTTCTGCAGTTAGTTGTGCTCGATCAAATTGCAAAAATATGATGAACCAGATATTGTCAAAGTAGATGATCCTGGATCTGATATCATAGATATTATAGTCCTTACCGTCACATTGAACTCCAAAGATAAAGACGGAAAAAAAATCCCTTAAGCCATAAACATAGGCCTTGCTTTAAGCCCGTTACGTCAGGTTACTATAGACTAGAACCGCTTAGACTTCAACCATAAGATAACTTCTATATATATTTAAAAGATCACGAAGCTTGCGCTCAAGAAGGTCACTTATCGCCCGTGAACTTGACGACAACGATATTTATGGCCAATTCGTACAATGAACTCATAAAAAACTCACTCCAGAACGCCAAAGTCAAGTCATACCACAGGACAGCATTACTCCACAGGCACACGATAATTCCTCGCCAGCCCCACTAAGGACTATCCTCTCCGTGCCAAGAACTTATTAGCCTCACAAAGTCACTTGAACTGTTCTGGTATTATACTGCCTTGAGACAGCCGATCCAAGTCCAATGATCGACAAGCCAACTCTCGATAATCGAGCATATACTCATTTAGGCTGTTGCGTATTGCGGAGATTTCCACTATTTTTTCATATGATGTGCAAACTAACCTCCGACGCCAGCAACCTTGTTGCCAATAGCTGGTAAGTTGCTACCAATGATACGTGCCTTGATAAAAATTTAGCAGATTCCATACGGGCACGAGATAGGTCTATTGTAGTTATTAGCAGGATGCATCATGTCAATAGCATTAGTTGTCAATTATAAATAGCCTACCTATATGACATCACAGCTGTGCTCCAGTCCTGGCGCCAGTCGTCATAACAAAATTTTCAAAGGCATACCTTGGTAGACTGTACTTGACCTTAAAATAGCACAAAACGCTGAGCAGTTTTCGCTTTACTCGACTATTAAGATCCATGCCGCCGTCGATGGCCACAATTTTATTTATCCGATGACCTAGACTAAATTTGATCTTATAATTTCCGATACCTTGATGCCTTCTAAGATGCATGTGGTCCCGACTTGCCTAGCTAATTCAAAAAATTCTGTTGATATTGTAGAAGATAATGAGATAACAGAAAAAATTAGGCTCTGGATATATTGCGAAATTGAAGATCTAATTATACAAAATTAACATAAGGTCAAACCGTCGAATTTACAGTATATATCTAGATAATCCATATCATCTAGATATACCCGGATTTGTCGTAATGCCTAGTATAAAAAAACTGGAGTTCTATTGCTAGAGGCAGCCCGTTGGTACAGGACCTAGTGCATGTTTAATTGATATTCCAGATCTACGTAAATCTGAATTATAATAATATGATAAAAACGTTTGCCGCGGTCTCTCGACAAATGCCAGTCCAAACTGATTGAATAGAAGCAATACGATCAATAAGACGAAGTTCGCATAAAATAAAAAACATTAGCTCCAGCGTTCTTGGATGAAAAATAGCTCGTTGAGAATTAATGAGAGAAGTGGATTCATGTAGGCGTATGGGCAAAATATTCAATTCGATTCGCTCCAACATTCCTCCATATCAAGCCAACCGTTAGAGTAGGCATCAGGGTCGAATCACACGCCAGCCGAAATCTGGAGCGTCCAGAAGCGTCAGAGACATAGCCGTGGCCCAAGTCAAAAGACAGGTTCCATGAATGTCTGCCTCGGACATCCCCAAAGCGATGGGAATAGTATAGTAATGTGTCTGGCTATGATCCAAAAAATAAGAAAAACCCTGACCTGGATAGTGGTGAGCCAAAATACGGTTCAAGACTTCGGTCGTCCAAATCTGAACCTCTCGGTATCGGTGCCGCGTTTGAAGGCTAGCTCGATAAAGCAGGTACACAGCATCCACTAAGTGGCAGCTCTCGTGATCGGGTTGACCAGATAGAGTCGTATCAATTAGCGCCTCTGGATAGTGGATAGGCAGCCCCAGCCAGTCCAAGCCGGTGAGTACCTTCATTGCCCCGTTAACGAGTTGTCCGTAGGCCGGCATTAAGCCACGGAAATAGGTGCCTGTAGCCTGATCGACCACGCTAGCCAAAAAGCTCTCATAAGTAGCCCGCAGACTAACCACTGTAGCCGTGGGCAAAAAACGAGGGGCATCGGTAGCCAAGAAGACTGCAATGGTGGCCGTATGCGCCCCAGCGCCCCAAGGCTGGGACCAATCGAAGCCTTCGAAATGGGTCATCAAGTCTTCGGAGCTCTGAGGAAAACCGCGATAGGCATAACGACCCTTGACGCCTACCTGAGCCAGCGTGGCAATGGCCTGCTTGGTCTCGGCATGCAAAATGAGCTGATGATAAACTAAGTTCGCCGTCTTATGAAATAAATAGTGTAACCGAGCGCGCCATGGCATTTGTCGAACCAACCAGTCAATCTCTGGCCGATCCACAAAAGCGTTCTCTGAAGCCAGGTTATTTTTATAACGGCCATCGATCTGAAAAGAACGAATGTGCTCCAACCAGGCCTGCTGCCGCGCTTCGGGCAGACTATCCCATAGCCCCAGGGTCCAGGCTATTTTGAGGCCAAAACAGCTGAATCCGAGTCCAATCCGCCGACCCAGCAGTGTGGTGCCCTGCAGGCAGGGTAGAAAACGGCCAACCTGTTGGGGATCCTCTAAAACATCCAGAAATATAGGAATCTCCTCGGCTAAGCGCTCAATATGCTCCACCTGGCTACTAGAGAGCTTACCTCTGCCGGTCATATATTCCTCATCATCTACCTCAAGCCATGGCTGCCAACCAGGCATCCAGCTCGGCCAGCTGCCTAGTTACTGAGATCGGACCAGTACCCCCAGGCGTTTCCCGACGGGTTACTGCGGTGGCGTAGTCCAAAGCAGCGAATACATCGGCCTCAATCAGAGGCGAGCAAGCTTGTAGTTCTGCTAGATTCAGAGCCTCTAATGGTTTGTCCTGTGCCTCGGCATAGGCCACAGCCTGGCCCGTCACGTAATGCGCATCGCGAAAGGGTAACCCTTTGGCCGCCAGGTAATCAACCAACTCCGTAGCATTGATAAAGCCCATGGTTAGAGCCTGACGCATAGCCTCAGGCCGGAATATAAGGTCCGGAAGCATGGCCGACATAATAGCCAGGGACTGCGACACTGTGCGATCCGTATCCAAGAATGGCTCTTTATCTTCTTGCAGATCCCGATTATAAGTCAACGGTAGCCCTTTGACCGTGGTGAGCAGGGAAATAAGCGCTCCATAGACACGACTTGTCTTGCCGCGCATAAGTTCAAATACGTCAGGGTTTTTCTTTTGAGGCATAATGGACGAGCCTG
>CBCOTE010000013.1:0-1145 GCA_965112965.1 Desulfovibrionales bacterium
CGTCGCTTTTCACGGTATAGGATGTATTTTTTAGCTACGTTATATAGGCGAGACTCCATTAGTACTAGCTCAACCATATCTTGGACGAGCTCTTGTTTTGGAATTTCTATATCTGCAAGTTTAGTTTCGACCTTATGCGATAGTCGTCTGGCGAGAATAGGATCTTTAATGCCACAAATACCAAGCGCTTTTAAAATAGCCTGCGCGATGTGAGTTAATGACCATGTTTCTAATTGACCATCTCGTTTTAAAATCAGTGTAGGCATAAAAGATTCCTTGGTAGGCGATAGGTTTGTATCTTCAGTTCAAAACCTTGGGGTAGGAGGATACGTGTATGTTCTACATCTTGATCAGTCAGAGTGGGGACTCGGGTCTGGCGGAAGGTGAAGGTCTTAGGATAAGCCGCAGCAAGTTTAAAAATTTTAGTTAGGCAGTCTGAGGCTTCTGCTGCAGTGCAACGACCACCAGTTAGCTCAGGATACATGTCGAAGGGGCCCTTGACGTCCACAGATATAGCGTCAGCTAGGCCATTATATAGTGACTGGGCTACCAAGTCCGGGGCTAAACCATTAGTGTCCAATTTTATTGGCAGGCCTAAAGTTTTAAGGTCGGCCAAGAAGTTCAATAACCCAGGCGCCTCTGTTGGTTCACCACCGGTGACTACCAGTCCATCCAGCCATGGTAGTGAGGCTGTTAGACGGGTTTTCGTCGCACGCCGTGCTAATGGAAAAATTCGCTCCGGCCACCAGGCTAATTCAGCATTGTGACATGTGGGGCAGCGCATTGTGCAGCCGCCTAAGAAGAGTACGGCCGTACTATGGCCTGGCCAGTCACACAAACTCAATGGTACAAAACCACGTAGAGTAGACCATGCCGAAATTGTGGTGTTATTATACGCGTCCACGATGAGTTATACCTATTTTCGTCGAGCGATCGATCTGTGTGAGCTGATGTGAGGTAGACACGACGGGCAAGACGGCGGATACCATAATTATCTCATTTATTGAAAGTTTATGAGGTCTACTGTGTGACGAGCGTAACCTCTTTGGTAGCTGATACATAATACTGGTGATAAGGCTGTTCGTCTGTTTTATTGTTTATAGTAATACAGATAGAGTGATAGTGTTCTTAAATTAGTAAAAAAA
>CBCOTE010000014.1:0-1588 GCA_965112965.1 Desulfovibrionales bacterium
CAGGCCAGGATAACCAGAGAACTTTCGTCAAATTAATCCGAAAAACAACACACGGTATTGAAGGAAGGCAGGCCAGGAGCCAGGTCCACCTCCACTTGCACTGGATAGGCGTTTACCCCCAGCACGGCCAGTGAAGTCACCCAGGCCAGCATGCGTCCCCCCTTCTTCTTGCGCGTGGGAAAAACTATCCGTAGTCTTTAGCAAATGCCAGTGAGCAGCATAAGCTCGGCGGCCAGCTGTTAACCTGTGTGGCCAAGGCTTTGGCCTTGACGCCCGCCGAGGGCCGGGGTATATAGAGGCGGTACCCGACGCAAGCTGGGTGTTTGTGTTCCAAGCGCATGTACAGCCGAGCCGAGGTAGCTCAGTTGGTAGAGCAGGGGACTGAAAATCCCCGTGTCGGCGGTTCAATTCCGTCCCTCGGCACCAAAAATATCAAATAGTTAGCTTGTGTAATTATCTTTCGATAATTTTGCAATATCCAGGTCATCCCCATACTGTTCCCGTTGTTGCGAGAACGGAAGGAAGAAGTGGAAGTGGGGAACTTTTATTTATAGTTAACTCAAAAAATACCGCTTACCCTACCTCTGACAAGGTTGTTAACGGAAATCGAACATCAAATGTAGCGGCGATGATACCTATGTGTTTCTGGACCAGCGAGAAGACCTTAAATAATAGTACCCCCTGCCTTTATGCTAGTAATCGCCGATCTAAGCCTGGGCCAGGGACGTATCCTGCGTGAACGCTTAACCTTTTATTCGATCAGACATACGGCAACCACCACTCTCTAAACAGTTAACTCTATATGAACTAATAATAGACATCATGGGCTGGAGAACAGTGGCCATGGCAGCCAGATACACTCATACCAACCCTGAGGCCCAACAGCGAGCTCTAATTTAATCGGCTTAGGAAGCCTTTTGCTTACAATTGAGCCCGCTAAAGTGATACAAATCGCTAGAGTAAATAAAGACTAAGGGAGGGCTTAACCTTTAGATAATCCATCTTTTTTCAAAACTTTTTGCATATCTCCAAGGCGATACAGGCAGAGATGGTAGCCCTTAAGAAGTCAAGTATCTTTTATATTTATGGTGTCGATAAGTAAGAATTTATAAGGCATGGACAATTATCTTACGGGCCAAGCACTTATTGATAAATCAGTACTGCTCAAGACAGGCGTAGCGGCTAAAAAATAATCTTATAAAACCGGTTAGTTATCTATAATTTTAGCAGTTTTTGAAGTCAGACCACTGCTTTTGGGCTAGTGTTTTTTTTCACTGGCGGTTGCCTATCTAAGTCAGAGCAAGAGCGGTAACTAGACCTTTTCGGACAGGAGAGGCGGGGTGTGATAGGGGTGCTGGAGCCAGGCGCGCAACTCCCTATTGCATGTGAAGAGATTTAGGCGCAGCATGACGGCCAGGTTGGACAGTGACCATGCGGCCAGGGAAAAAAGGCAAAGCCCCTTGAGCAAGGGCAGGGCGATCAAGGCTATCCAAATCTGGATTTCCAAGGCGTTGCTGCTGGTGCCAACGAAAATTTTGACCTTAATGCTTTGCTTAAGCGCCTTGAAGAACAGCTCGATCTTCCAGCG
>CBCOTE010000015.1:0-2586 GCA_965112965.1 Desulfovibrionales bacterium
GCCAACGCAGTTTATGAACACAATTAGTTTGAACAAATGCCTAAGTATAATCTAGAGATAGGTGGCAGCGACACTATGTAAACCATCAAGTATCGGTATAAATTCACCTTCATGAATTGGGCAAAGTAACCTTTGGGCACATTCCGATAAAGATTGTGCTCCACTCAGCGGCTTCGTCTACGCTTTTGATGATCCGTAATGCCTCGCCGCTGTCCTCGCCGAAATAGTGTAGATGCAGAGAGATAGACAGAGAAAAAGACTAGATCTGTATCCAGGCTATAGATATTCTGACCAGGTAGGGAATTCCAGGATATTACAGCCATCCGTCACGTAAAATACGTTACTTCGGAGTCAAACGATACACTGCTCTAAACCGACTGGATTTCATGCTTTTATTAAATTACAGCCCACATGCAACCAGTCAGAACATAGCCCAACACCGCACCGCCCCGGACCACGGCCTGTCATCATAAAGCCCCCCCCCACGTAATAACGAATAAATACCGTCTCAGGCCAGACGCCAGTCACGGCGTCTACTACAGGCAAAAAACCGGCAGCCACAGACTAATTCGTTACCATTCGCCCTTGCAAGTCGTAGAAAAATCCAACCCTAGGTCAATAGGCTACCCCCGACAAAAATATCACCCCCCCCTCAACGCTCTCCTCAGCCCATTTGAAGGTCATAGTGGCCAGTGCGAGATTGATGTCATCAATGCTTTCATTAATTTTACAGATCTCAATACTCACCATTGACTATACTTCTACAAGATCGGCAGCAAGTTACTTTTGATAGGCCCGAAGTAGTCCAGCTATTTCGTTCGGATTTCCCAGTGCAGCCTGCTACGCGATAATTTTCACTCGGCGCCGTGCCTACTAAAAAAATACTAAAAAAATCTTTACAGATTCCAGACATAACTATTTGTCCCTAAAGCATAGTACTACAATTAACCACAAATACTAACGATAGCGATACCGATAGCCGTAATAAATCCGAAGCTAATCCCCAGAACGAATACTGAACAGATGTTTCCAATATTTACATATTTTCTACGCCCATTATTTCTATTCAAACATATGGTCGATAGACATTATCTGTACCAGCCAGTGATTCACTACTAGACCAGTAGACCAAAAACCTAAATAAAAAATTATATCTATTTTACTAAAAAATATTTTACTTATATGCTATCTATAGGCAAAAATAAACATAGCATACGTTTGCCGAATTAGCCAACGAAATAACTGTAGAGGGTATGGTACGGGTTATTAAACAAATGGAGACTATTCCAATGAAGATGACGAGGCCTGGGCCAACGTTATCCCCATCGCGGCTATGACTGCCGGCAGCCGCAGAAGGAGCTCGCCACGCAGAAAATCGACATCCTCAGGATAAGCCCAACAGTATATCTGGAACTGAACAGCCTTATCTGTCAGCTCAATCACAACTACCTGAGGCGCAGGCTCAACTAGAGTCCGTGAATCAGCGGCCACGAGACTGAAGAGCGCCTTCCGGGCCAAGCCCAAGTCCACACCATGTGGCAAAGTTACAGCCAGTTCAACTCGTCGCGGCGCACCGGCCTCGGTTTTGGTGATGACCCCAGTAACTAGCTGTATATTGGGCACAATGATCCATCGACCATCTGAGGCAAACAGTTCTGTGTGGAAAAGACGAATGGTCGTGACAGTGCCTGCAGCCGTGCCTATAATGATCTCATCCCCAGACCGCAACAACCGTAGCAGGATGAGCAAAATACCAGCGGCAAAATTGCTCAATGAATCCTTAAGTGCCAAACCTGCAGTGAAGCTAGCCGCGCCGAGTACAGTCAATAAGGCCCTCACGTCTATGCCCAGCTGAGCGATAGCCACCACGGTCGTGGCTAACAGTAAACCGTAATATCCGAGCCGCGAGATAAAATCGGCCAGGGCCGACTCTACCCGACGTCCACGCATGAGCCGCGCCATTCCCTTAGTTAACCAGCTGGCCGCCCAACGTCCGACTAAAAAGATAATAGCTGCCGCGGGCAAACGCGGGCCATAACCCACCAACCAATCTAGCCCCCGACGCCCCAGGAACTGCAACGTCGTCAGGTCCATCGCCGTAGGTTCCATGTTACCTCCCACTACATTCAAATTCTTCCAACTTTAAAAGATTATCTGTAGGTAAATATAAATAATATACGGCCATAATATTATTATATTAAACTGATGATATAACACCAGTACAACGGCTACCGTCAAAGCATAAGTTCTAAAAATAGAAACGATAGCCCATTTTGATCGCTAGTTTACTCCCCACCCAGACTATTTTCACCACGGCCTTACTTTACACTCCCATCAGCTCAAATGGGATCACGATAATGACGACAAAAAAAGAAAAAACAAAATATAAAGTCAACTCATAAACTGTAGAAAATAAAAAAATGCTATAAGATACCAAAACATCTTTAGAAACTTAAAGACTCAGATAACAGCCAGAATTTCGCCGATAACGCTATCAAAGCTGTCAAAAAAATGGCATATCGATGCCCAGAGTATCTTAGCTGGTAACGGCGAAGTCCAAGAGCAATGAGTATCAAGTAGTTTACC
>CBCOTE010000016.1:0-4572 GCA_965112965.1 Desulfovibrionales bacterium
ATCCGGCCGGCACCGCCATACAGCAGGGCTCCAGCGGCCTCTTCCGAAGGGCCAACCACCTGGCCCGTGGCGCGTTCATAGCTACAGCCGAGGAACAGACTCAGGTCGTTTCCCCAGAGCACGCCCGCATCGCCGAAACAGAATTGATTTGATCAAATGAGAAAAAAAGGATTAGTCCAGGAGAATCAGATAACTTTCGTAAAATTAATCTGAAAAACAACACGCGGTCTCAGTAAATTACCGTGGGAGACAAAAACAACGACTCCGAGGGAGATGAAAGCCCTAGCTACCACGGGGTTGGCTAGCCAGGCTAAGAAGGATTAGCTAGCCTTGAGCAGCTACTTATTTATAACATTTTAGGCCTATGGCCAGCAGGGACAGCAGGGGTTCTACGCTCAATTAACGCTAGTGGTGGTTATAACCAGGCGGCGGAGAGGGGGCTTCCCCTGCCCCCGCCGACCTGGTTACTCTAATCTCATTAAACGAAAATTATAAAATAGTTAGACTTGCCGCTTGACTAATATGCGGCAGTCAGCCACAGCGCAGCCCTGTCCCTCTGAGTAAGCTATCAACGGATTGATGTCAAGCTCAACTATTTCAGGATTTTCCTCCAGCATCTGCGAGAGCCGTAAGATGCAATCCTTGATAGCTGCTATATCCGAGGGTGGGTTACCGCGAACACCTTTCAATATACTAACTGTGCGGATACTATTGATCATATTTTCAGCGCTGGACTCCCACATAGGAGCTAGTCGGAAGGTGACGTCATGAAGTGCCTCTACCAAAATGCCACCTAGGCCGAACATTATAATAGGGCCGAAACAATGGTCGCGGTTAGCTCCTAGGATGATCTCTATCCCCCGACCAGCCATCTGCATCAGATTCACCCCAGTAATTTTAGCCGTAGGGTTGAAGCGCCTGGCGTTGACTATGATCTCAGCATAGGCTTCGTAGGCTTCGTCGAGATTTTTTACGTCTACTTTTACACCCCCAGCCTCGGATTTATGTACAATCTGGGGCGAGACAATTTTCATAACTAGAGGGAAACCCACGTATTTAGCTGCAGCCACAATTTGGTCATGGTCGGTGACCAGACGGCTTTTAAGCAAGGGGAAACCGTAACAGGCTAACAGCTGCATCGCCTCGTTCTCAAGCATGTAATAGTTATTAGTTTTTTCCAAGGCCTTGACGATAAGGTTGCGAGCAGTAGCGCAATCGGTCTTGACCGGCCGATACCAGCGTGGCCGGGGGCTTAACCTTTCGCTAAAGCGAACCATAGCCGCCATAGAACGTATTGCAGCTTCAGGGAAAATATAGTTAGGGATGCCTTGCTCCTGCAGGTAGTCCACTCCGGCGCGGACATCTACTATTCCCATGAAAGAACAAAGTATCGGCTTACTCAAGCCTTTGATCACCCGGGGTATGATCTGCGCCGTCTCCAATACGTCGGTCATAGCTTGGGGAGAGAGGATGACCACCACACCGTCTACGCCCTCGTCGGCTATTAGGTCGCTTAGAGCTATCTCGTAGCGCTGACAATTAGCGTCGCCGATAATGTCAACGGGGTTGTAGATATTGGCTATAGGTGGTAAATTTTTTCTAAGGTTATCCTTAGTATGCTCTGACAGACTAGCCAGCTTGAGGCCGCAGCGTATCGCGGCATCAGTAGCTATGATGCCCGGGCCGCCCGCATTGGTTATAATGGCTATACGATTGCCTTTGGGTAGAGGCTGGCAGGAGAAGGCCTGGGCGTAGTGGAAGAGCTCGTTGACACTTTCTACGCGCTGGATGCCACTCTGTAAAAAAATAGCGTCGTAAGCAGCATCAGAGCCAGCCATAGAGCCGGTGTGGGAGCTAGCGGCCTTAGCGCCCTCGGCGCTAACCCCGCTTTTCATAGCTAGAATAGGTTTACGGCTTTCCCAAGCAATTTCTCGGGCGATCTCTATAAAACGGCGGCCATCGCTAATATCTTCTAGGTACATTAGGATAACCTTAGTGTCGGGGTCATCCTTTAGGTAGCGCAGTAGGTCTATCTCGGTGATATCCGCTTTATTACCAAAACTGATAAATTTTGAGAAGCCAATATTGCGGCTAGCAGCTACATCTAGCACCGAGGTGCACAGCGCCCCGGATTGCGATAAGAAAGCGATGTTCCCTGGTTTAGGTGAACGCTGAGCGAAGCTAGCGTTCATACTAATTTTAGGGTTAGTATTCATTATCCCTAGGCAGTTGGGGCCGATGAGGGCGATACCAGCCTTACGGACGCTTGCGGTCAGCTGTTTTTCTAGCTCCGCCCCCTGCTGGCTACCGATTTCCTTAAAACCGGCGGTGATAACTACCACGCCTTTAGCGTTAACTTGCGCGGCCTGATCTACAGTCTCGATCACTGTTTCAGGCGGGGCTACTATGATCACTAAGTCTATCGGGTCTGGTACCTCCAGCAAGTTCGGGTAGGCCTTTACGCTTTGGATAGAACGGGCCTTAAAGTTGACAGGGAAAATTATCCCTTGAAAGCCACCACGGATAAGATTATTGAATACGGCCAACCCCACACTGCCGACGCGGTTAGTAGCTCCTACTACAGCGATAGTTTTGGGATTTAGGATATGATAAATATTATTATCCATAATGTTCACTCCAATCTAAAAAGTTACCAGCGCCCCTTTTTTTAAGATTTCTCGTAGGTAATTGTAAAATTTGATGAGCTCCCCCAGCGGTGCGGCGATGAAGTAAATCATGATCATGAAGGTAAAGACATTACGGTAGCCTTTGGCTCTTGCCCTGGCGGCCTGAAAAATGCCGTTAAGCCCCTACAGACGGGCGTTGGATTGGTTGGAGACCCAGCGGCTTACGATCCTCTCAGGTGGGCATGCTTTTCCAGAGTCATGAACGCCTCTTGAGGACCGGGGCCAGGATTTTGGTGTCAGGCGCTATGCACTTCCGGGCTTGGCGAATGAAGGGGGTAATGCCCCATTGGGCGACCCGCACAGATGTGGCCTTCTGATCCAAAATAGCGCCTCCTTAAGCCGTTAGGCAGTGGCGGTGGCGGTGGCGAAACCGCCGGGTTCCAGTTCGGTCAGGACCTGCTGCTGCTTTTCGGTTATCCTGCCGCCGTCAGCGGCCTTGAGCACGGCCCAGCGGGTGGCCGTGGGCCGTTTACGCTCCTTAGCCTCGGCCTTTCGGACCTCGTTCACGGCTGTGGTGAAAAATTGGACTACATAGAACCAGTCCACGGTGACGCTGGCGCTGGGGAAGCTTTCGCCGATTTTGGCCATGAAGGCTGGCGACATGTTGCAGACCACCTCGGCGATATTGTTGTAATCGCCGCCATGCTCACGCAGGAAGCGGCGGAACAGGAGGACCAGACAGCCCTTGCCTTTGCCGGGGGTAGCGAAGATGACCGGCTTTTGCTTGCGGTCTAGGTCGATGAAGATGGCGACATCGTTGTGGCCACGCTTGGAGGCGGTTTCGTCCAGAGCCACAGCCTTGACCACGCCCAGGTCCATCTTGGACAGGGCCTGGGCCACGTAGAATTGGATCACCTTCAAAAATCGCGTGTCGCTGATCCCGATGATGCGGGCCGTAGCCAGCACGAGCATCTCCTCAAATATAATGTTAAAGTTATCAAATAGAAAAAACTTACTCGTTTACTTTAATATTAGTTTTAGTTTAGTATTAGTAAAAAATAAAAATTTTAGTTGCTTGGGCTATAATTATAATTTGTTTTGCTTTTTGTTCTAGCAACCAGTTAACTTTATACTCCGTCTATCTTTAGTCATAATTATCTATAATAATTATAAAAACTTTTTATTAGGGTCGTTGTTTTTGTCTATTATTTTTATCATTAAACTGACTAATTTTTTTATTCTTTTTCGGCTCAGCACGTTTAGTGTTTTTATTGTTTCACTACTATTTTTTTCTTCTTCACTAATAACCGCTGGTATCTCACATAAAGCGAGGATTAATATTTATTGCATCAAAGAGTATGCTTATATTTTCTGGAGCAGGACAATAGCCTAACGCTCCCCAGTGCTTACTCGCAAGATCGGCGGTAGGCTCTTCGAGCGAGTCTTCATTCTTTATCTTAATTTATTATCATCATTTAAATAATCGGAATGAATTTGTACATGACAAGAAGGCTTAGGCGAACTCTCAAATTTTTCAACTCAGGTGCTTTTTCAATAAAATCTGACGGCGCTATCTTCATTCTGGCATGGCCACTTAATTAAGCGGCGGTGGCCCCTGATTACCCTGAGGAGGTTGTGGTTGCCCCTGAAGTGCCCCCCCCTGACACTTTCTCAACCTCTGCTCCTTCGGCTACTCTAAGCCGCTGTCTCTCCTTCTGCATCTGCTGCATACCTAGTTATACTATTATCATATTATTCGCCATGATTACACATTTCTCTATTTTTAGTTTCTCCCATACGCAAAAATATTGTAACCCAAAAATTATGATTGCTCTGCAAGTGTTGTTTTCGGATTAATTTGGCAAAAGTTCTCTGATTATCCTGGAATTAATCCTTCCTTTTTCATTTGATCAGATCAATTCTGTTGCGGCGATGCGGACGTGCT
>CBCOTE010000017.1:0-2281 GCA_965112965.1 Desulfovibrionales bacterium
CCAAATGCTTTTGGCGAGTATGGAGGTTATCAGTGTGCAGTCAGGAATAAAGGAGATTTTTTCCGGCGCCATCACGGTATGCTTATCACCCTAGATGCTTTAGCCCCAGTCGTATTTTCGCCACTCGATAAGACGGACCTACATTCCCGTTACCAGAATTTTATTGAACGGACTCGTTACTTACGGCGTAGCGACTACCTGCTCTCCAACCTACCCCTGATACCCGTCTCTTTCGAGGAGCTAGGTGCCAGCCAATACCTGCACATCCGGATGATTACTTCCTTCATTCGTCACGAAAGTGTTGTACTGAATCCGCTGGTCGGCATCTTACAGGATGGTAAGCTTTGTAATGTTAACCAAGTACAAGGCATCTTTGCTGAAAATCTGCGTAACGCGACAAGGATCACTGTTGGTCGCCTTGTAGAAATGAGACATAAATCTCAGCAAAGATTATATAATCCAGTCGGATACGTTCTTAAATACCAACGTGATGTATACAAAAAAACAATACAACGTCGTATGAACGCATTGCAGCAGCGCCAGAAATGGATTAATAATGAGCGACAACGGCGGATTATACCGTTCAATTTAGACTGCGTATAGAATTTACGTATACAAGATGATATATAGTATAGCAAGAAAAATTATTTGTTGGATTCGTTTGCAATATTATCGAACTAAAGAACGGATACATCGATTCTTAATGCGCCATATCGGCATGCAAGGAATACGGCTACTGCGGAAGCGTATGCAGTTTGATGTATTGCTTTGTTCTTTCGTTAAAGCTCCGAAGGGTTGTTCCCGTTTTGTATGTATTGAAGGGTGTTGGGATAATCCACATCACTGGCTCAGGCTGGCGATTTTCGGCAAGCTGCTGCAAGAACACTTCGATGCTGATCTGCTCGGGTTAGTAACCCCGGCCCAGGGGTGGACCAGTAGACGGTCACTGCGTGCCGTCGGCGCTATACGGGTTGTAGACGCGCTGCAAAAAAGAATATTCCGGGCTCAGGCCGAGCAGAAAACTCGGGAACTGTTGCAGATGGTCCGGACCGGAGCAGATGTATTGAGGCTCGAACTTTTTGGCGGTGTGCCGGCCTCTCGTCTCTATGATACCCTGCTTAAACGCCAGTTCCGAGAACAACTCTGCCTTTATGATGAAACCTTCCTGCCTAGCTTCCAAAATTTTATTGAAAGCTGCCTGAGCCTTGAGGCTTTATTTTCTCAACTGGAGATCGCCTGCGTCCTAACGAGTCATTCAGTCGGCTCTCCATATTCAGCTTTGGTCTGGATTGCCTTGCAGCGGGGTATCCCGGTCTATCTCGTGGACAACTACTGCGGTAGCCTCCGGGGTTCCTATCTATCCGAGCTAGGGCACTTATATGCTCCCATCGATAGTCCTGACCCGTCCTACCGTACTACTTTGTCTTCGTCGTTGCGACAAGGCCTAGCCAAGGTCGGTTTTGACTATTTACAGCGTAGATTTTTTGGTAACACCCTTGATTTAGGCGGCCGACTGGCCTTCGGTGGCTCCAGCGAGACGTTCTCGAAGGAAGCATTGTGCGCCCAAGTCGACCTAGATCCGAGCCGACCTCTAGCATGCATCATGATGTGCAACTGGTTCGACTATCCTCATACCTACGGACTGTACCATTTTGAAAACATCGTTGATTGGATTTCCTTCACTGTAAAGACGATTGCTGAGGATATCCGTGCCAACTGGCTCATCAAGACGCATCCTGCCGAGCAGCGCTGGTACGGCGGCGCTAACGTCCGCGATATGCTTGGTTCATTGCCACCTCATATCCGCTATTTTCCAGACGAAGTCCATGCAACCACCCTCTTCGATGCTGCCATAGGGATCGTCACACCGCACGGCACCTGTGGTATCGAGTACAGTGCCATGGGTAAAAACGTGCTGCTTGCCGGATCTTCGTTCTATTCGGACTGGGGCTTCTGTCAGGTTCCTGTCTCCCGTGAGGACTATGCCTCTCGGCTGCTGGCTTTACCTCACTTATCCTCTCTAGCCCAGCCAGAGATCCAGGATGCTCGGGTCTATGCTGCCCTCTATTTCGGCCTTCCTTCGGATACACCAGAAGGCTATCAGTTCCCTTGCGACACTAATCGTTTTGCTCTGTTGAACACCTTGCCTGATTTTCTTGCGCGGCACGCCGCTGGACTGCATTGGGAGGAGCAGGCGTTTTCACAATGGCTAGCCAGTGGCCTCAGATCGTACCACGCCTTCAAAGTAGCACGATCCCTGGGTAGCCGATAGGATTATCTG
>CBCOTE010000018.1:0-38912 GCA_965112965.1 Desulfovibrionales bacterium
ATCTCGAGATAATTCAGACGCTATATTCCATTGATTTGTCCTAATCGACCAAAAGCCTATTATCAAAATATTTTTTTGACTACGTTTATTTTTTTGTCAGACTCACCCTACTTTGTCCAGAAATTTCTTTTTTGTCTATTCGTTTATATAGATTAAACATTTCTCATATAAAAATGTATGCTGATATACTGCTATATATTTCGTTAAAGCTCTCATTATAACCGTTTAGTCGAGAAAATTCAGCTGTTTTTCTTTGTGCCTGCTCTTGGCCGTTAGGGTTGAGCGTGAGATCCGGTTTATGACTCCAGGTAAGACGTTTACTTCGGCCAGGATTGGTTTTAGAAATCGTGATCTCGGCAGCCGCAGCATTCGGCCGTGTAGCTGCCGAGATGTGGCGTGGCTAAGGAATAATGCCTCTTTGGACCGTGTAAGGCCGACATAGAACAGTCGTCGTTCTTCGGCCAGGTCCTCAGATAGGGCCGTAATCATTGTAGGTGAATTAGCGTTGGCCAGTAGGCTCAGTCCAGCGAAGGGCAGGATGCCTTCCTCTAGAGCAGGCAGAAATACCGCCCCGAATTCCAACCCTTTGGCCGCGTGTAAGCTCATTATTCGGACTTTCTCACTTTTCTGGGCAACTAATTCAAGATCATTTATTAGATTCACCTTGTTGATCAACCCCACCCAGCTATTCGTTTCGGTATAGAGTTGTAATAACTCTATATAGGCTTGACTCTGCCAGTAGAGTCGATCGAATGGTGGAGTATCTTTCAAGTATGTAGCCAGAGTTTTGGGACCTTCGGCCAAGACCATCTCAGGACAGGTAAGGGTGGCATGCTCGCCGTCGGCTGGTCTAGGGAGCAGGAAGTCCATTCCAACTAGGCGGGCGGCAGCAGCTAGGATCATGGCCGTGCGCGGCTCGTGCCAAAAGGCCTCACTCTCAGGCACAGAACAGGGGATGCCCGAATGTAAGATGGCACGTTTGATCATGGGCATGAGTGTCTTGATGCGCACGAGTACTACCACCTCTCCGGGATTGAAGGCGGCTTCCAGGTTGTCTATAGTATTGCTAATCCCGCTGCCGGCATCCCGGTCTGAATCTGTTAGGGAATGGCTGCTGATGCCTACTAGCCGGCGTACCTGGCGGCCGATCCAAGCCGCCTCAGCTTCGTTATTTGGTGCTTCAAATATGTGGATGTGTCCGGATCGCGAGATTTTCGGTATTAGTCGGGGAGTTGCTGGGATGAGCCGGGCGGCAGCGCCTAAGATGGTGGCGCCGGATCGGTAGTTCTCCTCCAGGGAAATCACCTGACAGTGGGGCCAGCGGGCGCGCAAGACGATATCTATGTCGGCCAGTCCGCCGCGGAAGGCGTAGATAGCCTGGTTGGGGTCGCCGATGGCGAAAAATCCGTGGCCATCTAGTTCGCCTGTAGCTTTTTGGGTGAGGGCCGTGACCACAGCTAACTGGAGGGGAGAGAGGTCCTGGATTTCGTCCACAAGTACGTGAATGTACGGGGAGATGTAAATACCTTGGGTGATTTGTTTGAGCCAAAATTCTAGAAGGTCGGTGTAGTCTACAAGATTCCAAAGTTTTCGGAATTTGATATAATTGCACAGGGCATCGGCTATATCTTCGGGATCGCCTGAATTACTGAGACTTTGTAGTCGTTCCCGGGCCAGGACAGTGGAATTGTAGAAAACTTGGCATTTTTTGGCTGTAAGTTTAGGGTTAGATTCTCGGAAAGCCCGACGGGCAGACTCTTCGGAGAGTACCACAGGTGTCTTGCCCCAAGTCTGGCGCCAGTGATCAAAAGCCAAGGCATGGAGCGTATCGGATTTAGATAGCGTCGTGTTATATCCGAAATATTCGAGCAGACGTCGGGAAAGTTCTTGGGCAGCTTTGCGGGTGAAGGTCACAGCCAAGATATGATGTGGGCGTATTCCTTGCTCCAGGAGGTGAGCGATACGATTGAGGAGAGTATGAGTTTTACCAGTTCCTGGCCCGGCGATGACCAGCACCGGTCCGTAATCAGCTTTGACAGCGCGTATTTGGGCGGGATTTAGATTCCGTCTGGACGACTGAAAAGTGTTAATGTTGGCAGTCGGATCCACTTGATTGTGGAGCACTACATTATTCGGGGCGACGGTACTGGCAGTGTCAGCTATATCATCGGGGGGAGCAAAGTGGAATTCTTTGATGGAGGTTGGCTCGTGTTGAAGGTGTGCAGACTTATAGCGGCTTACAGTGGCAGCTGCAGGTGCGGTCATCAAGGTGAGGCCATGATAGAGTTCTCGTTTTTCCTTGGCCGAGAATACATGAATGGTTCCGTACTGCCCGTCGAAGCCAGGGGTCTTTATGACTTCGCCGTGTCGCATGCGGTCGATGCCTTCGGCCAGAAGCGGTGAAAGTTGGGCTAGTTCCTCGCGGGGGGCGTCTCGCAGTACGGCGAGCTCTGAGCCGAAGCGGCGTAGGCAGTGGATATAGAGCTGCCGCACGCCTTTGGTGTTTGGGCCGATATTCAGCACCTCGCCGAGGATTTCAGCCAGCGGTATGAAAGAGACGAACCCTGGATGGCCGGCCGGCTGTACGGGCGTGTGGCGGTCAGCTAGGGCTAAGACCCGGTGCAGGCTGCCTAAAGTTAGTTTTTTGCTGCAGATGGGGCAGGTAGTTCTCCGTTCAAGAGTGTCACGTGGGTCAAGTGCTACTCTACAAGTACGGTGGCCGTCGAGGTGATACTTACCCTCTTCGGGGAAGAATTCTACGGTACCAAGGAAACGATGGTCTAATGATTCGCCCCGTAAGGCGCTGTAAATGCCTTCATAGGAGGGGTTACCTCCGAATAGGTTGAGTTCGCGGCCGAGTTTTTTTTCAGAGTGGGCGTCGGAGTTAGAAATGAGCTGGAAGCGGTCTAGGCTGCTCCATAGCCAGTTCATATCTGGGTCTGAGGATAAGCCAGTCTCCAGTGCAAAGACTTCAGTACTAAGGTCGTCGAAACATTCCTCTACGGTGTCGAATCCTGAGCGAGACCCGAACAAGGAAAACCATGGAGTCCAGATATGGGCCGGTATTAGGAAAGCTAATGGGTCGGTTTCTAAGACTATTTCCAACAAATGTCGAGAGTTAAGGCCTAAGATAGGCCGGCCGTCGGCCGTTAAGTTGCCGATCTTCTCCAATTTGCAGCAGAAGCGTTCGGCTGCTTCGAAATGGGGCATATACACGAGGTTATGGATTTTGCGTACTGCTCCGTCGTGTTTGTAGATGGAGCTGATCTCCCCCTGGAGCATGAATAGAATGTGCCTAGAGGTTAAGGGACCGTATTGGAGTAGTTCAGTGTCTAGACTGGTCGGTTCTTTGAGACGTAGAAGGCCATTGTTGGAGTCGGGTTCAAGCTCCCGGGCTAACTCTTCACGCCAGCCGGGATGAGTGAGGTCGCCGGTGGCCAGGACGTCAATACCCTTTAACTGAGCCCAGGCGGCCAAATGTTGTAACGTCAGACTGCGGCTGGTAGCTCGGGAAAAACGTGAGTGTACGTGTAGGTCAGCAGTAAAGTGAAACATAGCGCCGAGTTAGTATTGAGGCTGTGAGGTATGGGGTGCGGGTAAACCATAGCCGGATGTGATACCGAGGCGTGCTGAAATACCATGGTCGGTAGTGGTACTGTAGTCGCGAGCGGGAGTGCGGCAGGGGATTAGGTCCTGGTAGGCTAGCTGAGTTAAGGGCGGTTGTGATTGAGGCGGTGGTTGACTGGTTCACACTGAAATTACCTTGGCAAACAGCAAAAGTTGGATGGCAGCAGCGGTATAGAGGCCGCTTACCAAGTCGTCCAAGAGGATGCCCCAGGCTCCATCTAGGCGGCGGTCAATCCAGCGGGCGCCTGGGAGTTTGATCATGTCTAATGCCCGAAATAGAAAGAAGCCCCAACCCGCTACGGGCCAGAATGGGAGATGTGGAAAACACAGGGGGACCATTAGGTACCCAATTACTTCGTCCAAGACAAACTCTTTTGGGTCTTTACATTTGAAGTGGGCCGAGGCCCAGGGGGTGAGCCGGTGGTTTAGCCAGGCAAGCGCAACCATACTTGCGGCCATGACAATCCATCGGCCTGTGGGGGCGGTGTAGATCCAGAGTAAGGCATGCCAGATAACTCCGGTCAAGGTCGCACAGCTCCCCGGTAGGATCGGTGAAAGCCCTAAGAATCCAACTGAGGCCAGGGCGAGTCGGCTCCATTTTGGAGTCGGACGTGGTATTTGGTAAGGAGGGGGGGCGGTGGATGGGGCGCTGGGCATTGGGCAATTGATCAGTAAATATTTGTGGTCACGGACTGTTGGTGGTATGTCAGCGGTTAGTGGGAGAATTTTTTATTTTCTATCAAGGCCAGGGAGTTAAATCTGAGCCAGTTAGTCAGGCGTACAGAGGTGTCTACTTCATGTTATAGCAGTTGTTTTGTCTGCTCCTAGAGGCTGACTAGATAGAGTATATATAGAGTACATAGATTCCGATCAGTGTCCGTGCATTATTCTAAGTTTGGTTATCGTCAATGCTGTTATGGACGGCATTCTAAGTAGCTGAAAAGTATGGCTGGTGATGGTTTAGGGCCGATTGGATACTGAATAATTTGTCGGGGCAGCAGGTGATATTTGCACCACGATGTCGGTTTGGTACTTTAAGACGGAGATGAAGGCGCATGTTCTCGATAGAGGTAGACAGCTAAAAAAATTATTCTACAATAGTGTTTCGCCGTGGACTAGAAGAACCCGAAGGATTGGGCGAGTTATGATGATATGGTCAACAGGCCGGTGGTGTTGATTTTGTCGAATGATGCGGAATGTTTTGTATCTCCAATGAAAAAATGCGGCCGTAAGAATAAAGTCGTTACTGCACAGAACAACTGTAGCGTGTGAATGAAGAGATGACAATCAGTTTTAAAATTTTATAATATGTTTATGCTAAATAAAAAATGTGATCAGTGTCGGTTTCGTTTTTGGGCTAAGCGGTTGGACAGGTGTGTGCCGATTTATGGTGTTACAGCTAGCGGTGTTGCAGGATGCTGTTGCCAGGGCGTTAAATTGGAGTTTATGGCGTTTGAGGCCCTGTAAATTGTGGGTTAGTCTGCTTATATAGCGGTCTGCAGGAGAAATGAGGGCTATTAGTTGGCCTGCTCGGGTTGCATATAGTCATTATTGATTGGTTGTTTTATCAAAACATGCCAGGATATTGCCGACACATTGGTCAGCTTTGTCCAACTAATCCGGCAGAATCTGAATTTTTAAATAGCCTTTTCTATGGAATTGTTTATCCCGAAGACTACTAGGGTGGTCAACTCAATAATCTGACTGTTTGGATCGTTATATTAAAATTCTGGGCAGCCTGAATCCGCGTGCGGAGTGGCCTTCGATTTCTGAGTGGTGTTAGATTAGATCGTCGGCATACTAATTCCTAGTCTTTAAAGTCAGCCAGGTATGGTCGTGGTTGGCTACGATTGATGAATTGTCCGGCCAGAGGGGCATTCTTATTGCCGCTTCATGGATATAATTATGGCTGGCAGTGCCCGAATCAGCCGCTAGTTTGTCCAGGAGCTGGCCTCAGGGCTGAATAATCAGCTAAGCGGATAAATCTACCTGTTGAGTCTCGGTCTATATTATTATCTCTGTCAACGGTATTTATTAGAATTCATATTAATATCCTGGATATTTTTTTAGGTACGTTCAAAAAACATTGCCCCTTGCTCTTTGGAGGCTGGCGTGGATGGAGGGCATGAGTGGTGTGGTAGTCTTGTCTCGTAGTGGGTCGCTAGTAATGGTTTTAATAGTCGGTTTAGTTTTGACTCTGACTATATTTACTTCTAGGCGGGATAAGGAAAAGCCTTTGTCTGTCGCGGACTCCTAAATCACAAGGTCTCACAGGTATGTGGGCTGCAGGATTAAGCGGTCGAAGTCTTGGAGTGAAGTCAACGGATATGCCGGGCCAGGAAGGGGCAGTTCATGTATATGTCATCATGGGCGTGAGAGTGTTCCAAACAGGTACGACTTAAGCCTTACTTATTGGTTCTGACCGTACGGCTGCTACCTTGGAGCTTGAAGGTCCGTCTAAGCTGTAGAGTGGAACTGATAGTGTTACCGGATCTTGGGGGGGGCTATTGATGGCTATGCTCAGCGTTTTAGCCAGGCTACAGAAGGGTAAAAAAAGACGGGTCCGTTATAGTTTTATCTATATTTTACCGAGTTATAGGCTATCGTTCGGGATGAGCTTGAGGAATATAAGGTGGAAGTTTTTAACGATATATTTAGCACATGACAGGCAATGAGGATCGGGGGGACTGTTTAGTCGGATATATGTGTCACTTAGAGAGTGGAGGCATTGGTTCTGGTAGCCGGGACGTTGATATCGGATGGGGGGCATTAGACATTACGGGTTACTGCAGGTTGGTCTGGTTCAGAAACCATTACATTTTTGGGATGGAATTTTGGGGATTAAGAGATTGTCGGTAGATTTTTAGGAGGGTAGTTTTTGGGCTATCCGGATGATTTTATGGCAGATTTTAAAAAAATAGGTATTATGGCTATATTGCTGGCCGGCGAGATCAACTCGTTGTCTTTTAGATTTGATCGGATGTCATCAAGAACACCGGGACTTTGGTTCTTCTTATGGCCGTGAGTGCGGTTTGGGTTACCAGAAATAATTAATTTCAAAAAGAAGCGACCTAGCGTTGGGTTTGTCTGGTGGCCTCCGTATCAAAGAAGAATCCGAGCTCAAGAAAAATCCGACTATCAGGCAGCAAAAAATAACTTTTTTTTGCTGCCTGATTTTATCTTTTCAGTGAGTCTACCGAACCTTTTGGCTGGTTTAGACTGTTATATGTAAGGGTCCCGGAAGGCCTTATTCGATGTTATGATTCTAGGAATGTATCAGCTGGAGCCGTTAGATCATAGGCGGTTCGGGCTGAATAGTGTATGCCGGGATATTGGAACGGCGACTGATCAGTTGCTAGAACGATCAGGCTAGGAGGCATAGTAAATATAGTAACGTAACGGTTAGAACGGCTGGATTCCAAGGGTATTAGTATAGGTTGGCCAGGATGCATTGTAGGGGTTACCTTAAGGTTTCTATTACCCGGGCGCCCCAGGTGACACGATAGGTTGCGTGGCGCCAAGTTAAGCGATTGGTGATCCAGGTGCGTAAATAGGCCCCGGCAACAAAAAACATAGTACAGGCCAGAATCATGGTGAAAATAATAAGCGGCGATGGTTTAGGAAGCAGTTGCCGGAACCAGTTCGCGAGTCCGGTAAGTCCGGCCAATATGAGCAGGCCGACGATGGCCCAACTTGGTGACGCCCAGCCGCAGGCTACGGCTATGATGCTGCCTAATGCGGCCAGGGGCGGTAGGGCCAACATAAGAGCTATTGGTGCAGCTGTCATCCAGAGCAGAGGAAAACAGTATTTGAGGTAGAGAAATTGCCGCACCAGCCAGGCCCACCAAGTATGCAGGGACACCGCGGCTAAGTTTGTGGTTAGACAGGCTTCAGGTATAAAGCGACAATATACCTGGTGTGCTTTGAGCAAGGCGGCCAATGAACAGTCGTCTACTACGGTGTTGGCCCATAGCCGGGCTACATTTAGTCGTTCGAAAGCGCTGCGGGTAATGGCCATAGCTCCGCCCCATGGCTGAGCAAATAGGGGTAGACATTGCAGGCAGTGTATGCTGAGGACGGTGGCGAGCATCCCGAGGGTGCCAACCTTTTGATCTAGGGGCCTAATACGGTGGTAGCCTGTGGCCACCTCAGCCAGGGCTATGGGATCGTGGCCGGCTAAGGGCGCAGTAAGCCGCCGTAGGAAATCTGTGGCGGCTAGGTGGGAGGCATCACAGAAGGCCAGGACTTGATTGGTCGGTTGGGTAGCCGCTACGCCAGCTAGGAGGTTATAATTTTTTTGGCCATTTCCGGTAGCTAATCCAGCCAGGATATGCCGGGCATGGTGTACTCCCATAACCAGAATACGAGCCGTAGCCGTAGCTGGATCATTTTTGTCCTGAGTTACGAGCAGGACATTGTGATTTGGGTGGTCCTGGTTGAGTAGGCTGCGTATGGCCGGTAGGATAGAATGGTCGTCGCCAGTTAAGGGAATGATTAATGTGGTGTAGGGCCAAAGGTTGGGCTCAAGATCCGACCTTCGGAGGGAACTGGGGGCGTTGCCTCCGTTTGGGCTAGCAGCTACAGATCGTCGTACAGTCCGGTTGGCTAGACCGAGCACGATGGTCAGGATGAGCATGGGCAGGGCAATGGTCAAGGCCATAGCGTAAAACACAGATCCTCCTAAGTAATGGGGGGATATCAGATGGACGGCGTTGGATATATGCTTGGGCTTGTCGGCTCTGGCGCGAAATCAATAATGTTAGATAATGTAAAAAAATAATAAACTCGTATTGAGGTACTAAAATATCTATCTGGCTTCATGTTGGTCAATATACATGATACAAACTGTACATTGTTAGGCCTGGGGGAGCGGTTTGTCAAGGCATATATTATATAGTTGGAGATATAGGAGAAAACGTGATAGGCGTCTTACTGGTTGTCTATGATAACGTGTTGTGTGCTGACCATATTCATAGCTGCCGTCCTGCATTTTGCATTGATCGGGCCTATTCTTTAGAGGCTTGGTGGTTGTGCTTGAGGCTATTAGTGAAACAGTATTATATTACATTGACCCTACTGGCCTGCGACCCATTATGTCTTTCACTCACCCTAGTCTAATCCCAGCAACTGTAGTTGTTTGACCTACTACATCATCATATACAGTCTTTAGCCGATTGAATTGACCCGCCACATCAATGACTACTAGAATTTTGATGGCTTTTGTTTTTTTTATGTCGGCTACCTTGTTCGTAAGAACTATTTTCTGTGCCCGTCGTGGTTTAGTGTCATAATTATTTTTTTTGATCGACTAAAATTGGCTGCGGAGTTTTATTTCATCCGTTTTGGTAGGTCCTTATTAGCCTGGCTCTGTTAGGTGTCTGAGCATTAAGCCGTGGTATGTGGCGTGAAATTAAGAAGCCGAGAACGGTACGGAGAGAATGATCTGCTGAAGTTCTTCCGACCCGGCCAGAAAATAGTCTGAGTTGGCAAGGAATATAGTATACCTTTAAGTGGTATAATCTAGTAGCGGTAGCGATCTGGTTTGTATGGGCCTTCTACAGGCACGCCAATGTATTCAGCCTGTGCCTGACTAAGGGTGGTCAGCTTCGCGCCCAAGCGGGCTAAGTGCAGCCTGGCCACCTCTTCATCGAGTTTTTTTGGCAGTACGTAAACTTTTTTCTCATGCCAATGGTCAGCTAGCTCTAACTGAGCTAACACTTGGTTGGTGAAGCTGGCGCTCATAACAAAACTCGGGTGGCCGGTGGCGCAACCTAAATTTACTAGCCGGCCCCCGGCCAGCACGATGATAGAGTGCCCCGACTCTAGGGTCCATTTATCCACTTGGGGTTTGATTTCCAGTTTTATACATCGTGGATTGTTTTCCAGATAGACCATATCGATTTCATTATCGAAGTGGCCTATGTTACAGACGATGGTCTCGTTTTGCATATGCTCCATGTGGGCGCCTGTGATGACCTTTTCGTTACCCGTGGCCGTGATGAAGATATTGCCAATGGGTGCGGCTTCGCTCATGGTCACCACCTCGTAGCCTTCCATAACCGCCTGCAAAGTACAGATGGGGTCGATCTCTGTTATCAGTACCCGGGCCCCAAAGCTGCGCATGGACCTGGCGCAGCCTTTGCCCACATCACCAAAGCCACATATCACCACTATCTTGCCTGCGATCATCACGTTTGTAGCTCGCTTAATACCATCAGCCAGAGATTCACGGCAGCCGTAGAGATTGTCAAATTTAGACTTGGTCACAGAATCATTGACGTTGATGGCTGGGAATAGGAGCTCATTTTTCTTGGCCATATGGTAGAGCCGATGTACTCCAGTGGTGGTCTCTTCGGACACGCCGCGCACATTGGCTGCCACCTTGTGCCAATGATACGGGTTAGATGCGTGCCGTAGGGCTAGGCGGTCTATTATGACCTGGAATTCCTTGTTGTCATGCTGTTTTTTGAGTAGCGCAGGCTTTTCTTCTACCTTGTAGCCCTGGTGGATCATGAGCGTAGCGTCGCCGCCGTCGTCTACGATAAGATCTGGGCCGCCGCCGTCGGGCCAGGTTAGCGCCATCTCGGTGCACCACCAGTACTCTTTCAAGGTTTCGCCTTTCCAGGCGAAGACATTGGTCCGGCCATTGGCGGCAATAGCCGCAGCTGCATGGTCCTGAGTAGAGAAGATATTGCATGAGGCCCAGCGCACATCTGCGCCTAAGGCCTCCATAGTCTCAATGAGCATGGCCGTTTGGATGGTCATATGCAGGGATCCGGTGACGCGCAGGCCCTTTAGGGGTTGCCTTGGGCCGTATTTTTTACGCAACTCCATGAGGCCGGGCATTTCGTTTTCGGAGAGTTTCATCTCCTTGCGGCCCCAGTTAGCTAGTGATATGTCGGCGACCTTATAGTTAAGGGATAGGTCCAGATTCGGAGTAGTGTGTTTGGCCATTGGTTTCCTCCGTCAAGTGGAAATGGTTGCGGAAGTTTAGTTTTATCGTCACTAGTAGCTGAACAGACAGACTGTTGGGCAGTGGATGATAGGCTAAGTCAGGCTATGTTGGTTCAGAATTAAGTCATCAGCTGCATAGCTCTTCGGAGAAAAAGTCCAATTATGGTCATATAGCATCTCCCGATCATATTTTTTTGAAGTTGGCCAAGCTACCATGGTGTCTTCGGGTTGGAAGTGCGAGCCGCCTCGGTTAGACCTTAGGCTTGGCTTGGATAGGCGGTGAAGTAATAGACTGACTATATCTGCGTTAGCTTTGGCGTCAGTCAGAGGTATGTATTTTAGCTCTCATAGGTGTAAGGAGCTGTTGTTGCCGTTACTCTGGTGTTTGCCGACAGTTTTCAGGATGGTTAATAAGGCGTTAACTAAGATCATTAGGTCGGTGATGTCGTCTAATCGGGATAATAAACTGCCCGAGTTGTAGCCAATAGGCTATGTGCGAGTCACTCTAGGGTGGTTTAGGCAGGTCGAAGCAACGGCCTATCAGGCTGTGCTCATTAATGGTCCAAATCGTGGCCATGAGGCGTCGGTTGAGCCGTGGTTACTGACCGCAGTTCTAGGGCCGCCCTGCGAATATGTGGTAGGCTCGATCGTCCATCTTGTTTGTATCCGGTAGGAAATCCATAGACTATCTTGTCGGGCTGTTTTAGGTCACAGTCGACCAGGACTTTAGATATCATAAAATGTTTGACTGATTCATATCAAATATGTCCATTAGTTCGTTTACGTTGAGCGTATGATGGGGCGAGTTACCGTTCGTAGTATATTTGACTATGTTTTTTTGAAGTTAGCGATAGGAAAAATAGAAAATACTGTATAAAATTAATACTTTTATGCTAGATTGGCAGACTTTGTTAAGTTGGACGCGCCGGCCACAGTGGAGTGCATGTTGCGAGTAGAGAAAAACGGCTGCAAAAAAAGCCGGGCGGGGCGAACTCAAATATCCTTTGCGAGTTAACAAGGAAGCCAGCTAAACAATAGTCTGCAAGGGCAGGGCGCAAGGGATATTGAAGGTTTCGCCTACGGCCTGGCAGGTGAGTCGGCCGTGTCTGGTATTCAAGCCTAAAGCTAGGGCTGAATCGTCGTACATGGCTGCTACACCTTTATTTGCCAATTTAATGACATAGGGCAGAGTCTGGTTCGTTAGGGCGAATGTGCTTGTGCGCGGTACTGCGCTGGGCATGTTTGTCACACCATAGTGTATAATACCATCCACCTCATAGCTTGGCTCGGCATGGGTGGTGGGTCGAATAGTCTCCACACAACCGCCCTGGTCCACAGCTACATCTACGATGACCGTCCCGGGCTTCATCTCCTTAAGCATTTCTCTGGTTATCAGCTGGGGGGCTTTTGCACCCACTATGAGTACGGCGCCGATGAGCAGGTTGGCATGTTGGATGGCTTTATGGATATTAGATTCGTTGGAGGAAATAGTGATGATGCGGCCGCGATATATATCGTCTAGGTACTGGAGCCGGCCATGGTTTACATCCAGAATCATAACTTGAGCGCCCATGCCTACTGCGATATGTGCTGCATTAGTGCCAACTACGCCGCCACCGACGATGACTACCGATGCCGGCGGTACGCCTGGTACGCCGCCTAGGAGTAAGCCTCGGCCGCCTTGAGGTTTCTCTAGATAGTGGCTGCCCACCTGGGTGGCCATACGGCCAGCAACCTCGCTCATGGGTGTAAGTAGCGGTAGGGTGCTCGAGGGCAGCTGCACTGTCTCGTAGGCGATACTCGTGGTGCCTGTGGCTAATAAGGTCTCGGTTAAGGTTAAATCTGCGGCCAGATGCAAGTAAGTGAAGAGCAATAGGTCTTTGCGCAAGTATTTATATTCTAGTTCGATAGGTTCTTTGACTTTAATGACTAGAGTTGAATTCCAGGACTGCTCGGCACTAACTAGCTTGGCCCCAGCTCTGGCGTATTCTTCGTCGGTAATTCCGCTGCCTAAACCTGCCCCACTCTGGACGAAGACCTCGTGCTTGCGGCTAGTTAGGGAGGCCACTCCGCCGGCAGTCATGGCTACACGATTTTCTAGCATTTTGATTTCTTTTGGAATACCGATGCGCATAGGAGCTCTCTAGGTTGTATTTTATTGCGTATATTGAAGTTGTCAGCTGGATACAATGATGCGGACGTGTATAGTATTTTTGGAAAGAAAGTGCAATATATTCTATAATATATAAATATTAAAATTTTATGCATATTATTATTAATAAACATTATAATGCTAACAACATCAACGTGAAAAGCAAAGCTCCTAGAGCCTAGAAGTGGATAGAAAGTAAAAGAATTTTGAACTCATAAGGTTCGCCGTCATCTTTACTTATTTTGATTCTGGATGTTATTAAATATCTAGTCTATATATAATTAAAGGAGTGTGCATGCCTGGTCAAGCCTGTCTCACTGCCCTGCTCCTTGTCTATTGCTGTATCCTGGCACCGGTTTTCGTCCGTGCGGCTGAGGCCGAAGAATACGCTCGTTTCGTTGGCGCTCTTTCCACGACTGCATTTCAAGGCGCGGTGACTACCTATTTCGCGGTGCAGGCTTTGGTTAATGGATTGGAGAAGGGGATCTACAACAATGATTTCGCCCTGACCCTGTTAATTCAGTACTATCTAATGGTAGCTCAGAGTACGGAATCGCTAAACGCGCTTTTGGCAACCAGGATACTGGAAGATAAGGATGCCTTCTTTTTCGGCCAAGCGTCCATGGTCGGCTTCAACCTCATAGCCGCCTTGACTGCTCTGCGCGGTTATCTTGAGACCGACGCTAAGGAGTATCTAGCAGTGTACTCGGTCGAGCATAAGAAGGCCTGGGAAATTATTGGCAAGCTCATGCAAAATGTACATCGTTAGACTTCTAGGCTATATTGATTTTTTAGTCTGGCTTAAATTGCTATCATGATGGCATTGTTTTCACAAGAGTTGGTCTGACTAATTAAATTAAGTATACGTTCCGAATCTGGCCCGATTGATATAACTCGGATACAAGCGGATGACATTTATAACACGGTTTGGATTCTATGTATGGACATTATTGTTTTTTTTCGAGTATCGTCTGGCCACGAGTTCATCGTTATGGTGGAGATTGCTTCGGATGAACAGAAATAGATGAACTGACTGGCATAGAGATATTAACGCTGACTGCGGATCTCATGCTTGTATTGCCAGGCATGGGATCCGCAGTATTGTCTGGACAGTATAGTGCGTGGTATTGTATAGAGGAACAAGTTTTTTTGGACCTGATAGTGTTCTACGATCTATAGTTTTTATATTATTTCTCTTAAACTTCTTTATGACAAAAGGGTGTTCGTCGAACTTTTGAATGTAGCGCCGGAGTTGTGGCAGCTAGACATATCTACGTCCGTATAGCACTGCTTGTATTTGGCAACGGCAAATTCGAATTATTCGTAGTTCTGAGGTTAGCTATTTATATGTCGTAGTTTCTATTAGCCAGTTGTTACGAAGTAAAAAAATTGATTGTTATCCGGTTCTAGGGCGTAGCCGCCATACTAGTTACCGGATCAGGAGGCCATGCTCATCTGGTGGCTGAGGTCATTTTTTTTGATGTGGTGTAAGTTACGGGTAGCGAAGTCAGCATCGATGATGCATTCCTGGTTGCGCGACCCATATAAATTTTGTTGCTTAAAAATTACCTACATTACTTTTATTGTCATTTGTGCCTAACATGGATGGTGGACGAGCTCGTCCATGATGAGATCTCCATTTTAGTATTGTGGAGATCTCATCATGATTATAGCCTTATTTCCTAAAAAGGCTTCTGGACATGCACCTAACGGCGGAAGAACAATCTGGCTGAGCATGCTACCGTATTTTAAACTATGGCCTGTGGGGTGCGCGAAGCCCTGTTACGATTTATAGGCTAGGTCAGGCCTATATTACTATCTTTTCGGCTTCTCAGAGCTTCCTTATTATGAGGAGCGTCTCGTTTCTTGTTTTTTAGAAAGAGTTTTTTACGGCGTTATCCTTTTTTAGTTTTAGTCGGCCCGGTACAGGCCTAAGGTGCGTCAGGCTATGTAGCACCTCAGGTATGGGTGAATGGCTGCGCAGAGCCCACGGACATGATGAATGAAAAGGCAATGTCTCTACTCAGGGAGACCTTCATTATAGACGTGGCTACCGTGATGCTCGACGATTTACTTTAAGTAGTCCTAGCCCAGTCCATTAATTTTTTTATGCGATGATATCGTCCGGTTGGCAGAAGCGCTAATATGGCGCGTTGTTTTTTGAGGCGGGATATCCTGAGTGATTCATTTGACGCTGATGTGGCCGTGGTTATCGTTCCGACTTATCAGGTTATGGTCCTTAAGGAGTGTACTCGACCGCGTTGAAGCCTATAGTGATGACCACCTGTATGATACAGTTATAATTGCACGGAGACGAAGGGTAGGTCTGGTCTGATGTCTGCTGCAAGCTTGAGTTTGCGATCGTCAACAATGATCTCAGTGCCATTGGGGTACGTCAGGATATTTCAAGGGTAATTAGTCGAATTTTCCAGGACATATGGCTGAACTCGATCTTGGTCAGATCGATGTTGTTGTTGATTATCTGAGCAAGATATTAGTTTTTTTGGTTTGCATGATCTTGAAGTTGTCGCGGGCTTAGTATTTTTTGTAGTTGGACTTGGCTTAGCAATCAGCCAGTGAATAAGTGCAGGAAATTGCATTTGATGATATTGGTGAAGCCGAGCGGGCGGCGAAGTAGTGTACGTAACTCACTGGAGACAAAAAAAGAGGAAGGGCTATTCGTCTTGTCAAATTCAAGAAGGTAGTTTTTTTTAGCTCACTTCAAAATTTAGGCATTGTAGGCTATTGTCTTGGTGTGGAGGGCCTATTATTTCGCGTGCGCAGATCGGACAGCCTATCTTGGTTAATTTGCACTTAGTAGTATTAACTAGCAGAGCAATACAGTAGAGGGCAGGTCAAACCGGCAACAGGCGAGCAGATGACAATCTTATTCGTTTAGTGCTAGGTATTAAATAGCTTTAGGCTGGTTATAGGTCCTTCCTTGAGTCGCTGGTAGGCTATTGCAATCTCTGGGCGCACTCATGGGCTGGGAAAATCGTTTGGTAGTTTTTTCGGAGACGGCCTATTAGTGGACCTTTCTCAGCTGAACACCCTGGTAGCGCTGCATTAAGCAGTGAATCGTATAAGGGTACTGTGACGTTCGCAGTGATATTTTTCACGTAAGTCATATTATGAATAGAGTATTGAAATAATACTATTTACTCCTTGGTGTTCATTGGATACTGTAGATATCTTATTTATTTTTTTATCGCAGTATTTAGCAATCCATGTTATAAAGCAAGATTGTGTCTTGATGGTTAAATAAGATTAGGCCATTGCTCTTATGTTTTTCTCTATTGGTTAACCAATAAGTTCGGCTAAGTTTAGATTGCAGGTCAGTCAGGAATCACTCGATATTTAGGTCACGTTGGGGTTTTAGTGTGCTTTAAGAGAGAGCAGATAAGTTGAGAGCGTTGGCGGTGGCAGTTCAATAGGTGGTTGTAGACATGGATTGATCTTGACTAGATTGCTTGTAATCGTTTGCTGAAAAGTATTAACGCGGTCTTGTATTATATGAATATGTGATTCTAGGATTTTATACCGTCTTTGAGTTGTTTATTTTGGCCATGATGAGGACGTAGGAGCAATGGCATAATAGTCTGTAATGAGAGGAATCTGTATGGATACTTGTTTACGCGATAGAACTAATAGAACTATTTGTTGGTACTGACCAAAGTATTTTTATGTCTGGTATTTAGAGTCTGGGAGGTGAGCTGTAGTTTTTAGTCCAAGCCTGAGACCAAAATTTAAGATATTATGATAAGGATACATATTAGTGGAATGGGTATTTGGTACTGGAAAGTCAGAGAGTATGGCCTGATTTTAAAAAAAATAGCGAGATGTGATTGAAGGTCTTACCTAAGTCGTTCGTTTACATCTCGCATATAGCCGATGGAAGTTAAGGACGGTTAATGAGTTCACGGCCGCCTAAATATGGTCGGAGTACCTCTGGCACAAGGAGTGAGCCGTCCTGGAGCTGGTAGTTCTCGATGACCGCCACCAAAGTTCGTCCCACAGCTAAGCCTGATCCGTTGAGAGTATGTACATAGGCACTTTTTTTGCCCCCTATCGCTTTAAAGCGTAGATTGGCACGGCGGGCTTGGAAGTCTATACAGTTAGAGCATGAAGAAACTTCTCGGTACTTACCTTGACCAGGCAACCAGACCTCGAGGTCATATGTTTTAGCCGAAGAGAAACCTAAATTACCAGCGCATATGGCTACCACACGGTACGGGAGTTTTAGGCGTTGGAGTACGGCCTCAGCATGAGATAACAACAGCTCGAGTTCTTGGTAGGAGTGCTCGGGATGGGCTATGCGCACGAGTTCGACTTTGCTGAATTGATGTTGGCGGATGAGGCCCTTGGTATCTTTGCCGTAAGAGCCGGCCTCGGAGCGGAAGCAGAGAGTATGAGCTACGTAGGCTAGTGGTAGATCTGATTCGGCGATTATTTCATCGCGATGCAGATTGGTCAGAGATACCTCGGCTGTAGGGCTCAAATAATAGTGCCAGCCTTCGAGCTTGAAGAGGTCGCCTGCGAATTTAGGCAACTGGCCCGTGCCTGTCATAGTTTTTTGGTTTAGTATGACCGGTGGGGCTACCTCGGTGTAGCCATGTTTGGTACTATGTAGGTTGAGCATGAAAGTAACCAGGGCGCGTTCCAGTTGTGCGGCCCAGCTCCAGAGTACAGCGAAGCGGCTGCCGGCTAGTTTGGCTGCCCGTTCGAAGTCCAGCCCGCCGAGTATTTCACCGATTTTCCAATGCTCAAGAGGGGTAAAATCGAAGTAAGGTGGCTTATCCCAAACGCTGACTATGGTGTTGTCATTTTCGTCTTTGCCATTCGGGACTGATTTATGGGGTAAATTAGGTATGGTCATTAGCTCGGACGTCACCGCCGCGTTAAGTTTTTTAGCGCGACGGTCCAAGGTTTTGATTCGTTCGGCTATATCACCTAGATGTTCGATAAGGTCACTGGTCTCATCGCCGGCGTGTTTGCGCTGGGCAACCTCAGCTGAGATCTTGTTACGTTCAGCCCTCAAGGTTTCGATTTTGGTGATGACGGCTCGACGGACATCATCGATCTTTCGAAAAGCGGTTAGCCGGTCTGTCTCGCCTCGTCTGGCTAGCCCCCGGGCTACCTGTTCAGGCTCTTGTTGTAATAGCTTTAAATCAAACATATTTATTCCTTAATTAATTTTGGCTGGATGTTGAGTATCCAACTTTTATCTCAGACTGAGTACAGATAGAAGTTTTTTTTGAGGAGCCAGGCCATATTGCGCCGAGGTTTTTCATATTATCGATGCCCTCGGTGTCTTTTTGGACTTCGCCAGGTTCGTAGCCTCGGCCGAGGTTCCAATAGCTGGAGCCGACAACAATCATTTGGCAGATGAGGAAGAAGGTACCGAAGGAGCTGAAGACGTGGTATCCACCGCCGCGGCGCATGGCCACGATACCGGCACCGAGTTTGCGTTTGAACATGTCTTCATTGGCTTTGTCCACTATACCGGCGCGTTCTATGAGTGCCTTCATGGAGGCGGAAACGTCGGCGAAGTAAGCAGGCGAGCCCAGGAGGATACCGTCGGCGGCGAGTATCCTTTCGATATATTTATTGACGTAGTCGGTGTTAACAGTACAGCGCTGGTCCTTATTTTTGAAGCGTTTATAGCAGGCGATGCAGCTGACGATGGGACTGGAAGCAAGTTCATAGAATTCAGTTGTAATGCCTTCGGCTTCCAGCTCCTGGCATACTATATCCAGTATCTGGGTAGTATTGCTGCCCTTGCGTGCGCTGCCGCTGATAGCCATGATTAATATGATGGTTTTTTTAGGTTGTAGAGGTGGTGATGGTAGCTGATATTAACCGGTTTCAGTACGTCTGGAGTAAATATAGTTGTGGTAACCAGTTGGTCTAGTTTTTTTATTGGATTTTACCAGTCTTATCTGAGGTTAAGGAGGAGTCGGATTATATCAGATAGCCGAAGGGGTGGGTTGGACAGGAGTGGTCCAAGCGTTCGCAGACGGTAGCGTGTGGTTCGACTTCATTAAGTTTAGCTACCCTTTCCATATAGACTTATTTAGCTAACTTGCTTGTCGTTTAGGAAGCCCACGATAGTGATTTTTGGGCGGCTCCTGAGCATGGGGAGCATTAAGTAGTGCATTTTTTTGTGTGAGTATGTATCTATCACGTTGTCGTGAATACTATTGGTGTGTAAAGCGTCTGAGCTCAGTCTTCTCTGGCCTGGCGGACTAGAAGTTGGATGTGGGCTAAATGGTCTAGTTCCTCGGTGAAGGCTAGGGCTTCGGCTGGAGTTCGGCCCCAACAAACCAGACCGTGCCGTGCAGGAATACGGCTCTTCGGCTGTCTTCGGCCGGAGTTATTATCCGGGGGGCGGCGGCAGAGGTGATTGGGTGGTGTTGCTGTGGCCAGCTGGGTTAGAGGTGTCGGCTGCGAGGGCCGTATGGGTACTGGTTTAGCTTGAGTTTGGAGTGCTCTCGTGTTTAGAACTTTAGGTATGGTCTTAGCTAGATCCGAGGAGTCCGGCCAGTATTCTGACAGTAGGTTCAGGCGGCCGATTTTGGCCTCAGACTCCGATGTCGGGAGATAAAGGAATTTTTTGGGTGGGACGATAAGTTCCAGTGCCAGCAAGTGGGGAGGGTGGGTGTGCAGTACAGCGCCGGCTTTGGGCTGGGAGTTATAGACGGCTAGGCGCATGGCCGCCTCGGCGCTTGGCTGTTTGGTGCAGTTTGGATGCAGCCGGCAGCCACTTCTGAGATCTAAAGCCAGTAGATCATTGGGACCTAAGTCGCCTTTGGCTGCACCGTGACAGGTGATGCATATCGTGTTTCCCATCCGGAGGCTGATATTTCCGTTAGTCCCGGCAAAGAGGCCTCTTTCCCAGGTCCGGCGACAGATATTGGTTAAGATTATAGCCTGAGCCAAGGGTACGCCTGGTCTCCAGTCTAATGGACTTTCGGGTTTAGATATGAATTTTGAGGGATTTTAGGTCAATGACCGGCGTACCGTCCAGCACTTCAAGGGGCCAGACCTCTAGGCTCGGCTCGGGGTCGGGTCGGCTAAGAGCCGGATTCTGTGTAGGCCGATTGGATTTAGCCGTGCTGGAGAACGGGTAGCGAAAACGCTACGCAAGGGCCGGTTGCGATTGCCCCGGGGATGTACTTTTAGCAGATTTCGTTTGGCCATATGTAACCAGGTTAGACACTAGAGCTTCTGGCCAGGTACGAGATTATTCAGGCCGGCTGCAAGCTCGGGCGCTATATCAATGCGTACTACAACGCCGCCCTCCTCTTCCATCTTGGGCGCTTTGGCTATGCTTATAACTGGGGAACGCACCCAGCCGATGATACGCAGAGCCTTGTTCATGACGTTCCCTTCAGTAGGTCCGGCTACTACAATAGTCTTTGCAGATTTTTTTATATGTGATGGCTAGGTTTAGCATGTATTGTATCGTAATTTATTTTTTTTTGATTACTGATATTATACTGTAATGACATAATAATTAGTATGCTCTTTTTGGTTACGGGTTGTCAACCGGATGGGGTGGTATAGGGGCTGCTGGTGATGTGTCGGCCTGGGGAGAAGTGGTCAAAGCCGCGTAGAATCAGGGGGCGGCTATTGATTATAATACCTGGTTCGGCTGTGATTTTGCCAAGTACTCGTAGGTTTGGTATGGTCGTTTGTAGGGATGTCAGGGCGTCATGGTGTGCCGTGCCCAAGAGGGCGTAGTCCTCACCTCCATTAACGGCTATGTCTAGGGCCGTACAGTTGGTTTGGGCAGCATAGCCTAGCAGCGCTGGGTGCAGCCAGTCCTCATTCAAGCTTAACTCGGCTCCGAGTCCGGGACCTATTAGTCGGGGTAGATCTGCAGCTAACCCGTCCGAGATGTCTATAAGGCTATTAACCCCAGCAATACTGGACAGTATCTGTCCCTGAGTCAACAGTGGCTCGGGGTGTAAGTGTGCAGTCATGGCTTCAGGATACTGGTTAGCCATAATTGTTTCAATGGTGTCCTCAGCACTGGAGAACCACATTCCTTCAAGTAGCGCCAGACCAGTGGCGGCCAGACCCAGGCTCAGCCAGGGGCTAGCTGATAGGGGCGAGACGATGAATAGTAGATCACCCGGATGTCCTGTGCCGCGCCGCAGGCAACGGCCGACTGTCACGCCCCAGAGAGTGATTGATATCCCTAACTGATTTCCTCGACTGAGATCTCCGCCGGCTAGGGGCAGGCCGTGGGATATGGCAAGGGTAGCCATACCTGCGAGTAGTGCATCCCAATATGCCGCCTCCCCGACCGGCGGCCCCATAGGCACCACTAGTCCCATGGTGAACCCCAGGGGCCGGCCTCCCATGGCGGCTATATCGCTTAGATTTATAGCTAGAGCCTTATGGCCTATGTCGGCAGGGGAAAAATAGCGTCGCCGGAAGTGAACGTTCTCCAGAAATAGGTCTGTTGTCAGCAGTAATTCAGTCGGAGTGGCTAGAAGCGAGCAGTCATCTCCACGGCCTAAGAGTAGGTGTTGGTGCTGAGTGGGAAAATGGCGATCAATACAGGCCAAAAAGGCGTTTTCGTTGTCCAGACGACCGGACAGAGAAGTTGGTACCGTGTTTTTAGGATTTGTGAGCGTAGACATCATGATTAGCGGACTCAAAAAATGCGGCGTCTGGACTATATATAGTTGGTGGCTGTGGGGGGGGGGTCGGACTAGGTGGCTATGAACTGCAATTGCATCGCGTTTTTGAGCGGATTAAAATCCAGCAAAAATCTAGAATATATAGTCGGCCAAGAAATATAAATATGGTCCATAGGGCATCCTTAAGCGTCATGGGCAAGGTCCATCTAGCCATTTGACAAATCTATGAAGTTCTAAAATATCGGCAAACGATATTTATTGGTAGAATAAAGAAAAATAATTGAATTCTCAAGGAGAAGGTATAATGCAAGAACGAAATATAAAAGTATCTTTCTTTTAATAAAATATGTCTATTACATATTGGATATTATGTCTATAATAATCACAATGTGAATATTAGGCCTACAATAACTTACGCTTGGATTTCTCTCGGACAGTGGTAATGGTATGTTAGTACATAACTATGTTGCATTCGTTTTTGCCGTCCCGGACATATTTAGAATTTTTTTGCTAGAAATACGAATATAATGACTACCATCCGGATAATATATTTTTGGCCATACGCACGGTTGGCACTTTGCCGCGATGATGTAGGAGAAAAAAGGAGACCTAAGTTTAATACAGAACAGCCTAGGCGACGACACCAGCGATAATGGAAATGTCTTTTTAAATTTTTTTTCTGCTGTTGCGCAGGACGAAGATGGTAAAGATCTTTTTCGTAGTAGTGTAGATAATGGCCATGATAGGCAGAGCATTGCTCAGCTTAGTACATTTCCGGAGCGTTATCGGGCACTTTTTGTTTGAAACAGATATGTGGCGCAGTAGCTGAAGGTCCAGTAAATTGATGCACAAAAGATGAGATGATCAATGTAGGGTTTTCAGACGTCCATGAACAGTTTTTAACCCATCAGGCCGTATTCAAAAGGCCCTGTGGGGGGGTATTGTCGAATTTGTATTCTACTCGTTGTTTTCTTCAATGGTTAAGACTGGGTAACTTGCATACTGGGAGGCGCTGCTGTTAGAATGGGGGGGTAGTGAGAACAGGCTCAGAAGTTTTCACGTTCCACGAAAGCGGCCAGGATGACTTTAAGGCCGAATCCGGGAAAGTTGATACGGTATTTGTCTGGAAGTAGTGCTGCTACGATTTTGCCACGGCCGAATATTTTATGATGGCAGAAGCCTAGGTCATGAGCTGGGGTCGTAGTTCGGCCGCTGTCCATGACGGCCGGCTTGATCTGTTCGCGGTATTCTATGTAGCTATCTGGGATATCACGCAGAAAAGGACAAAGTTGAACTGGCTCGGCGTGGTTTTGGCCGCGGCGATAGATGGTGGCCGGCGCGAAAAGGGTCAGAGAGTCCCGGGCTCGGGTGCAGGCCACGTAGAGCAGTCGGCGTTCCTCCTCATAATCGTCGGCTTTGAACATGGCCTGGCGAGAAGGAAAGCGTTCCTCCACCAGGTCGATTATACACACTGCGGCCCATTCCAGTCCTTTGGCTGAGTGGATAGTTGAGAGTATCACGGTGTCCTCAACCGTGCGGTTTTCTATGGCCTCGGGATTTTCTAAACTTAAGTCGGCTAAGAAAAAGTCCAGGCTATTATAAGAGGCGCTGATTTGGACTAGTTCCTCCAACCCAACCCGGCGGCGGGGGTAGTCATCAGGATGGCGCTGCTCCAGATAGGGTTGGTAGAATTCGAGCAGTGGCTCAAGGAGAGCTTGTGGTCTAGTGGAAGCATCGTCGGCCGTGACAATCAAGCGGTCAATTTGGTCTAGGATGGTCGACAGTCCATCTTTGGTGGCACAGGCTTTGGTTAAAGTCGACCTATCCCCGGTCAGGAGCGCCTGGTGGAGCTTTATAGCTGTCTTTAGGCCAATACCTGGGACAAAAGATAATATTCGTTGCCAGGCCGGGGCATCGGCCGGATTGCGTAATAGCCGTAGAAAGGCCAACAGGTCCTTGATGTGGGTGGCTTCGGTGTAGCGCATGCCTCCATATTTGCGGAAGCGTATGCCGTATTTGGTCAGTAGGAGTTCTAAGTGGTAGGATTGGTAGCCAGCTCTAAATAGCACAGCGATTTCATAAGGGGGGTAGTTGTGTAGTAATTTTTTAATAGTCTGGAATACCTGCTCGGCCTGGGTCAAGTCTGAGAATGGTCGAAAGAGTCGGGGCTGTTGTCCACCATGTCGCTTGGTGAACAGCCGTTTCTCGAAGTGCTGTGGTGCGCTTTCTAGAATGCGATTTGACAGGTCCAGGATGGGTTGGGTGGAGCGGTAATTCTGTTCCAGACGGACGCAGTGTGTTCCTGGGAATCGGTCTGGAAAATTCATGATATTCGCGATATTAGCGCCGCAGAAGGAATAGATAGATTGGGCGTCGTCGCCTACAGCCATGACGTTGCCTGTGGTCCCGATTAGCTTGGTAACGATACGATCCTGTACCAGATTGGTATCCTGGTATTCGTCTACCATAAGATAGCGAAAACGGCCGCGGTGCGTTTCTAAGAGTTCGGGTCGTTCTTGCCAAAGGCTTTCGAGTTCGAAGAGTAGATCGTCATAATCCATGAGGCCGTACTGGCGTTTGGCTGCCGTATAGCCCGTGGCTAATCGGATTAGATCCCTAGCGAATGGGGCGAGATGGAAGGCTTCTCGTGTAAATAACTCGGCTATGTCCAATTCTTTGTTGCGTGCTTTGCCTAGGAATTCTACTATGGTGCTAACTTTTGGAAAGCTACGATCGCCCTTGCCTATGTCCATCTGAGTTTTGAGCCCGCGCAAGATGCCTTCGGCATCGGAGCGGTCCAGGATGGAAAAGCCGTGTCCGTAGCCCGGGGGAGGGTCGCGACGGAGTAGAGAATAGGCGAAGCTGTGGAAGGTACCACCTTGAACCCGGGCTATGTGGGTCTCGTGTCCTATTAGGCGACCAGCTCGGGCAAGCATTGCCTGGGAGGCCTTGCGGGTGAAGGTAAGTAATAAAATTGATTCAGCCGGTACACCGTGACCCACTAGCCAAGCTAGACGGTAGACGATAGTACGCGTTTTGCCTGAGCCGGCGCCAGCGATGACTAGTACCGGGCCTTCTGTAGTGTGCACGGCCTCCCATTGGGCCGTGTTGAGCTGGTGTTTGAAATCGAGCATGAGCGTGTGGGTTGGCTGTGCAGTATCTTAGTATGTGGCTGGAACGATTAAGGGTTTTACTAGAACGTCTTGTGCGGTTGTGTTTGGACAGCCAAACCAACGCAGGATGGCGACACCGACATCGCGCACTCGAGTTATAGTCGGATCGATATCTTGTGTGCCTGCGTCGCTGTCGTAATAGAAGAGATCCCGTGCTGTGTGTGTGCCGTGTCGATGGTAGGTAGCGAATATGGCGTCACGGTCGAATTTTGCCTTGAGGTCAAAACCAGGCCGGGCCAGGCAGACCAGGTCCGGTGCTCCTTCTGGTAGTAGGCCACCTTGGAGTATTCCAGGGTAGAGTTCGGCCGTGTGGAATACAGTTTCCATGACTGGTTCTTCATACCAGGTTAACTGTTCCAGGCCAGCTTTAATAGCTGCAGTTAAGGTAGGGACCTCTGTTGCCGCTACTGAGCCGCGACTGTAACGGCCGGCTAGATGCAGGTGGATTCGACCTGGGTCCAGTGCAAAAGCTCGGGAGGAGGAAAGGATGCGCGTGCCGTCTAGCTCAACAGAGTTATTAAACATGGTTGGTGTGAGCTGTAGATAACCCTGTTTCCGGAGCCAAACATTTATATCTACTTCAGTCTTGAGGGTTGTGAAGCCATGATCGGACAGAGCTAGAAGCCGTTTGGGCTCTGGCAAGGCGGCGAAACGTTCCAGAATTTCTCCGACGACCCGGTCCCAGGCGGTCAGAAATGCCATGCAATCGCCGTAGTGGGTATGAGCCGGGTCAGTACAGGCCGGGAAGAGGAAGTGAAAGAGGCGGTCGGTTTCAGTGAGCACGAAGACGAAGAGGTCCCAGGCGAGGTCGGGCCAGAGGAGATCTAGGGCAATACGTCGGGCGGCTAGCGTGCGGTGTAGTTCGATCAAGAGTCGGTTTGGGTTATGGCCAGTGGTTGCGGTATCGGCTTCCAGGATATAGCCTGCGGTGGTTAATGGTCCTGCCAGGAATGAGGGGAATACGGCGCGACTAAGATTTGGCGCTGGGAAGCCGGCTATTAGAATACCTCGCATGGGACGGGCTGGATAGGTGCCTGGTAGATTGATAACTTTGGAGACCCGCCCGGTTCGGCCTAGGTGTTCGAATATGGTCGGGCAGCGGATATAGTTCGCGTCGGCTAGCCCGATGGTATAGGTGGTTAGGTCGATGCGAGTGAAGCCAAATATACCGTGGACCTCGGGGCCGGTGGCAGTGGCGAGGCTGGTCCAGTTGACTGGTGAGAGCTCGGGCAGTTCAGCCATAATGGAAGTGGCCTGCTGGGTGAGGGCTAAGCTAGCTAGGTTAGGTAACTGGCCTTGACGGCTGAGGTTATGGGCCAAGGAAAATGGTAATCCGTCGAATCCAAGGACGACTAGTCGAGGGCGTGGCGTCGGCATGGGATAAGTGTAGCACGAGCTGGGGTGACTTGGCCAGTGAGCTAAGGTGGCCTGGGGCTTGGGCGGTGTCCAGAGCAGAACTAGCATAGGAACAGCGTTGTCTGGGTATTGGCCGGCCAGGAACTCCTTCGATCTATTGATCTAGCTAGAGGGCCAGAGTGTTGCTTAGGTAAGTCAACTGCTGAAATTGATTGGTCCTTGAGTTATGATATCCAGCAAGACTACGTCCAACGTGGTCAAATAGTTTTTTTTTATGTCTATATAGGGGCTGTCTTCCTTGGGAAGCGAGTTAGTCCGAGGCAAGGATGAATGGGTGAGGCGCTCGGGGGGGGGCAGCATGCTGCATGTGTAAGGACTAGGCTTCATCGGTTTATTATACTTTTTATGTCGAAGTGAATTGTAGCAGATCCTGGTTCAAACAATAGAGTTAGATTTATTGATCCCCGGCTGGGGGCAAAACAGTAAATCTAGACCATAGACAGTCGTAGCAGTAGGCCTAAAGCGTAGGCCAGAAAGGATTTGTCTGGGTTCTACGCTTACGGTCCGCGGCAGCGGATACTTTTGCCTCAGTGAGATCGGTTTTGGCTACGGTGTCGGTTTGGCCATATATGCCTCGTAGTTAGACGTCAGACATTCATGTTAGATAGGGCTGCAGGTCACAGGAGTATTATTACGTACTCGCTATTCCAGTAGAGGCAATTTAAACTACCTTCAGTTCGTTCGTGTTGATACGATAGGTAGATATATTGAATACATCGTCTGTCAAAATCTTAACCTAGATATACCAGCCTTCGTCTTTGTATGCTAGTAGCTGATCAAGTAATATTTAGATTTTTTTCATCAGGTCTTCGTGTAGCACTTTAGTGCATTGCAGTCCCTATATTATGATCTGCCAGGATTTTTAAGCGTCAAGAGTTTTTTTATCTGTCGGTACTGATATGAGCCTTCTCGTTGAGTACATCTTGAGTACATCGTCTTAGACGCCTGGTAACGTTTAGTCACCAAATGGGTTTAAACATGGAAATAGGTAATGGTTTGGCTATAAATATATCGGCCTCAGTATAATATCAGATGTCTAACAGGAGAGACTCAGAGCGTCTGATATATTTGAAAAACTATGTCAAGGTCTTAAGTTTGATGAGTGTCCACACTTTGTTGAGCAGCCACAAGTCTATCAGACTATATTATTTTCAGTATTTATTATCGAATTATATGAGTATGCGTATTAGCGTGGGGATTGTGTATAAAATAGTTATTTCGTAGTGTTTTTATGTCCTAAAGTTGGTTAGCCTGATAGTAAGGCGGGTGTCCTTCGTGCTGCGTATTTATGGTGCCGGCCATGAGCGAGTTTTAGGTCACGTAGCTATGTCCTGCAACTGATTAGCGGGTTGGTTGTTTAGAACATTTGCGAGCTTTAGGTTGAACATCTACTTAAAAGATTTAGCTACACTATCGCCGCATAGCTACTGTGGCTACCTATAGGTGCTCTTTAGCTGACTCGTGGCCTTGAAGGTATAGAGCATATAAGCATATAAAGTATACATATCCTTGGAGTCTATTACTTCAATGGCTACTTTGAGGGCGTTCCCAGCATATAAATTGTTTATGTCTATAGATTGCATGACATCTGTATCTCTAGCTAAGACATTAGCCCGATGTACCACCACTGTCTCAATACAATAGCGACTCAGGTCTGTAAAGTTTCATCCATTACAGTTTTTAATTTGATGGCCCAGTATATTGTGGCGAAGCCTCCGCTGTGACCGCCAATTTGGTTTAGGTATTTTTTTTTGGATGCAGTTTCGTATAGCCTTGGCTAAAATCCCAGCGAAGACTAGATTTTACGCTGCCCTTGCTTTGGTTATGGCTAGTGTTACTACGGCTGTCTTGGATATATATGTTTGATGACCTTTTTTATATAGTCTGCTTTGGTTATTCATCTTGAGCGTAGAGCATGAACAGCTTGTTCATCGTTCGGTAGAGCTCGAAGCAAATATATTTACGAGAATCTCTATTCCCATATTAAATTACGGTCTAGCTTGTTCATGGTGTCTATTGGGATACTTTGATCCAGTTTATTGTATACTATATTATATTTTATATCATTGGGCCAGTAGCATAGGGATGGGTTCAAGTTATCGATATTATACATCACGCTGGAGCTAATCCAGCCACTCGGCCGTCTCTAGCATAAGCCATAGATCATTTCTGTTAGTTTTTATGTTGACCAGGTCGACTAGCAAGTTGGCATTGGCTATGATTTACAGTAATATATGGAAGATGCGCTTCGTTTGTAACTGAATATCAAAATGCATAGGGGGGGGCTTTTCTCGATTATAAGTGTTTTTTGTCGAATCATAGTTGGTCCAGCTGTGGATTTAAAGGTCTACAAGCTCTTAGGACCTATAGCAGATCTATGATGTGTCGGTAGTTTGTTGGTAGTTAGATGTGCATATTTTCTAGATGTATATATCATAAGTTTAATTATGACATAGAGGCGATTTTTTGTGATTATGGCCGATTCACTAGCGATGCACTTAAAAAAATGGGACTACTACAATTATTATTTTAGGTTTTTTTAGGCAGCAGAAATCAAAAAAGTGTGTGGCTGCGTGAATAGTGGCTGCGTGAATATAGGAGTATCTTCATAAGCTTTGATAAACACTATTTAGTTGCAGAGTACGAAAATAGCGTATTCATTTTAGGTAGCGGTCAGTTTTTTTAATCTTTGCGTAGTTGATTTTGTTGAAATTTTTAGATTTGCTGTAGGATTAAAGTAAGCTGTCCTGCATCTTATCTAGACTAAGGCAGTTTGAGAGTTTTTCCGTCATCAGTTTCAGTTTTGAGGCCAGCTTTGAATCCGGCCTCGGTGTTACAGTACGTAGTCTTGGGCTTGACTATAGTCTTGTACAAGGAGCAGAATAGGTGCAGCTGGTTCAGAGTATGGCGGAGTTGTTCCGGACCGTTAGGTCAGAAGAGATAACCTATAGTCTCAAACTCAAAGGCTTAAAAAATTAATGCTCATTCAATGAGATAAATATTTAGGAATGTTAATTTTTGCAACCAGAGTATATCTACGCCCTAAGCTTTAGGTTGCTCACATCCTTGAACAGATCCAGCTTCAGAAATATGACGTCATAAAGTACGGTCTCTATAAAAAAAATGACTTTGAAGGTTGTGGTTATTCTTTTTAGTATATGCATGAATTCTATGCCAACTAGCATTTTACACAATTTTGGCGTATACGGATATCGGAGTATAGTAAGAGGATTTTGAGCTGAATTATAACCGTTTTTGAGTGGTGATTGCAGATAGAGCTATTTATTGTCCCGCATTATGCATTTTTTTGTGTGTTATTTATTTATAAATATTTCTTTGATAAAGACCGTCCTTCTACCAGTCATTCAGATACTGATGGATCAGAGAATTCTCTACCTTTTTTAGGATGAAATTGGAAAAAAAGTCGTTTTTTTCTTCAGATATTAGACTTTCACGGATAAATGGCGTAAGAAGAGACGGCATTCGTTTCGACTTTTTTTGCAGTGCACTGTTTTTTGTTATTTAAATGGATTATATGCCAACACAGTTCCATATTCGTAATTTTAGCATAATTGCGCATATCGACCACGGTAAGTCTACATTGGCTGATCGTATTCTAGAGATCACTGGCTTAGTCAGCGCCCGTGATATGCGCGAACAATACCTGGATCGCATGGAGCTCGAACGTGAGCGTGGCATAACTATTAAGGCTCAGACCGTCCGCATCCCCTACACTGCTGCGGACGGAAAAAAATACATCCTAAATCTTATCGATACTCCCGGGCACGTAGATTTCAGTTACGAGGTCTCTCATTCTCTGGCTGCCTGTGAAGGTGCTTTACTTGTAGTAGATGCCACACAAGGAGTTGAAGCCCAGACGTTGGCCAATGTTTATTTAGCCCTGGATCATAGTCTGGATATTATCCCGGTTTTGAATAAGATCGATTTGTCTAGCGCTGATCCTGATCGGGTAATTCAGGAGATCGAGGAAGGTATTGGGCTAGACTGTTCCTATGCTAAATTGGTGAGTGCTAAGACTGGCTTGGGTGTGGCCGAGATGTTGGAAGCTGTGGTGGCCGAGTTGCCGCCTCCGCAGGGCGACCCTGACGCACCCCTTAAGGCCCTTATCTTCGATTCCTGGTACGATGTTTACCAAGGCGTGGTAGTCATGTTCCGGGTGGTGGACGGCTTGCTTCAGCTAGGCCAGCGCATACGTCTATACTCTACCGGCTGCGATTTCGAGGTTACAAGAATCGGAGTTTTTTCACCGGTGCCAATAGATTTACCTCAGCTTGGGCCAGGAGAGGTCGGTTATCTTTGCGCTACCATTAAAAATCTCAAGGATGCCCGAGTGGGCGACACAATTACAACCCCTGACCGACCTACCCAGCATCCTTTTCCAGGTTTTAAAAAAATTAAGCCCATGGTTTGCTGCGGTCTCTATCCACTCGAACCTGTTGAGTACGAGCCCCTCAAAGTTGCTCTGGAAAAGCTCCAACTTAACGATACGTTCTCTTTAGAGCCTGAGATTTCTCAGGCTCTGGGCTTAGGTTTCCGGGCTGGTTTTCTCGGCCTGTTGCATATGGAGATCATCCAGGAACGCCTTGAACGAGAATTTAAGGTTCAGGTCATCGCCACAGCGCCCACGGTAATATACAAGATCAAGACTTTGGATGGCCAGGAGATAGATATTGATAATCCTGCCAATATGATGACAACTCATAAAATTGTCTCATTGTCCGAGCCTTTCGTCAAGCTTGAGATCCACACCCCCAATGAGTTTTTGGGTAACGTTTTTAGCTTGTGTGAAGAAAAACGCGGACTCCAGAAGGACGTGTGCTATCTTTCTTCCACCCGGGTCATTGTTACCTACGAGATGCCCTTTGCAGAGATCATATTTGATTTTTTTGATAAGCTTAAATCCGGTACTAGGGGATATGCCTCTCTTGATTACGAGCCAATCGAATACCGCGAGACCAATTTGGTTAAGATGGAGATTCTTATCAATGGCGAACCTATGGACGCTCTTTCTGCCATAGTACATCGAGACAAAGTCTACCACTACGGTCGAGCTGTGGCTATTAAACTTAAACGTATTATCCCTCGCCAGCTTTTCGAAATTATCATCCAGGCCTCTGTCGACCAGAAAATTATCGCCCGAGAACGTGTGAGCCCTCTGCGCAAGAACGTTACGGCTAAATGTTATGGTGGTGACATTACCCGTAAGCGTAAACTTCTGGAAAAACAGAAAGAAGGGAAGAAACGCATGAAATCTATTGGCAATGTCAGGCTTCCCCAAGAAGTCTTTTTAGTTGCTCTGCAATTAGGTGACGATTAGGAATTGAGGACGGGGGCGAAAAAATTTTTTGAAAAGTTTTCCTCACCCTCCAAAAAAATCCACCTATCTATTTCAAAATTTTTTGTCTATTGGGTGGAGTATTCAGGAATATTTTATGAGTGCTAAGGATACTATATTATGACCCCGCGCTGGCAGAAGATGCTCAAGGAATATATCGAGGCCATGATCATTGCTTTTGTCCTGGCCACGTTCATCCGTACCTTCTTCGTCCAGGCCTTTAAAATTCCCTCGGGTTCTATGCTCGAAACCCTTCAGATTGGCGACCACCTATTGGTCAATAAGATTGTCTACGGGATTAAAATGCCCATGACCGAGAAGTTTCTCTGGCGTTTTACCGAACCGCAGTATGAGGATATCATTGTTTTCGAGTACCCGTTAGATCAGAATAAGGACTTCATTAAGCGCATAGTGGGACTTCCAGGGGATACTATCGAAATCCGCAACAAGGATCTCTATCGTAACGGACAGAAGGTTAGTGAACTTTATACACAACATACCGATCCACGCATTATTGCCGGCCCACGTGACAATAAGGCCCCCATTACCGTACCTCAGGATAAGTTCTTCGTAATGGGTGATAACCGTGACGAGTCCCACGACTCTCGTTTTTGGGGGTTTGTGGATCGGGGAAAGATTAAAGGCCGAGCCTGGATACTCTACTGGTCTTGGCAGGGTTTTAACTTTATCAGTTGGAACCGTATTGGCCACTTCGTGCACTAGAGGGTGGCCGAGCAGCTGCGTTATGAGTACCTTCAGGTCACTAGCCGATTTAGTGGGTGTGGAGTACACACCGTGTGGATATCAAGGCAGATCTGGTGCGTTAGAACCCTGCCCAGTCTTAACCGCAATTGGTCTAACGAGTAAGCGCGTGAAAGAACAACGGTCGTATTTAAGTTGCTAACAAGCGTTCTAGCCGCAAGCTGCTATCCGGTTTGGTCACCGTTGATTTCGATACTTCCGATTAGTGCAAAGTCAGTGCGGCCTATTGCTTCCCTTTGTACCCCCATCGATATCTTGGGTAAATTGTGACCTTCCTCCTGAAATAGAAATATATAACCGCTCTTCTGTGATGCATTTATCTTTTAGACTGACTGGCGGCTATGTATTTGGACTTCGCGAAGTCAAAAAAAGTCTGGAGAATATAAAGTGGGGTATTGAGGTTACCGCACTGACTTTTAACTTATTTTTTGGTCTACTTGGCAGCAGCAAGGATATATTCGCTTAGCGTATCTTAAAGGGGGGGGCGTTTCGGTCTTATGGTATTCGAAGGGGGGGGCTAAACATAAAGATCTATAGTATATCCAGAGCTTGGGAGTATAGCTTTAGCTGGTTGGGGGGGGCGGCCCTTTCACAATTTACACTACACTATTTTTTTGACTTCTATTTAGTGGACAGCTGACATCACACGCAGTCCGTGAAGGTTCCGTTTGGCCCACCGCAGCGTGTTTTTTTGAACGAGTTACCCGAGCTTAGCAATAACGTACTTGCTATAATAACCAATCCCTAGATGACGAGATGGTGCCATTATTCTGACGGCCCTCAGAGCATGGTTTGCCCAGGACTATAAGTTCTTGGTAGCCATGAATACTTGCTCTTATGGCTACCTGAGCTTAGATCAGTGCTATTATTTTTTGTATATTAAGGTCGTTCTTACCGTGCCATATATAGGCTTGAAGGTTCGGTGCTTAGCTTTGGATTAGTCACTGTAGCTGGTCATATCGTCTCGCACGGGAGATCTAGGTGTACGTATTACGTCAATAACTACTCCGTTGACCTTTTCAGCTCAGGCCCTGGAGTGGCACTATTGGTTGAACTAGGTTGGATATTGCTTTTTTTTGGGGCAGGCCAGTGGAGTGATTAGATCCTCATGTTCAGGATTAAATGTACACCTTGCGCGTCGTTTAGGCTGTTTATACTTAGAAAGAGATGCCAAAGTTGTCAATAGGTCACGTATTTGTGGCCATTAGCTATCGCAATGTGGGTTGGGTCATCAGAAGAATATGTCAGTTCAGCTTGATCTATTAGGCAATGGTCTCATTTTCAAAGCGTACCGAGATGATCTCGTACTGGGCTTTACCGCGGGGTATTTTCACTATGACTATATCCCCCATTTCTTTGCCCAGTAAGGCCCGACCTACTGGGGAGAGTATGGAAATGCTACCTTTGGTCGGGTTGGCCTCATCTGGTCCGAGTAGTGTGTACTGTTTTATTTGACCCGAACCCACGTCCTTGATCTCCACTGTGGCGCCGAAGACGATCTTAGTGCCGCCCTGATCTTTAAGATCGATGACTTGAAGCTGGGAGATGCGCGATTTAATGTAGCTAATTTTAGCTTCCAGCATGCCCTGGCGTTCTCGGGCGGCCTCGTAGCCAGCATTTTCGCGCAGATCGCCTTCTTCTCGCGCCTCCTTTATTGCCTGTATGACTCCGTGACGCTCGCCCTTAAGTTGTTCCATGTCCTGCTTCAAGCGTTGATAGCCTTCAGTAGAAATTGGAATTTTACACATATGAATTTTCCTCGATGCTACGTATAGCGAGTATAGTACGCACGGTATACTAAAAAGCGTATGAAAAAAAGACAGCCCGAGAAAAAACGTTCCTGTCTCGTTTGATCAAGATGGCGAATACTCCAATATCTGACTATCGGTCAAGCCGATGGTTAGCCGGTCGCCAACTTGCTGCGAGAGGAAATTGCAGTTGCGGCAGGCTAGTCGGGCCGCTTTGGTTGCCTGGCTGGACAGTCGATTTACTGTTCCCGGAAGTAAGGCCATCATGCCTCGTGATTTTTTCAGAGCGTTTATTTAGGCGCAGGGCCATGTGCGTCGCGAGTACAATATAATTATATTTTTTTCTATAAGTTAGCCAGACTCTGATTGTCCAGCGCAATAACCATGCCCTCGGGATTAGCAAGGATCGTGAATAGCTTCTAGGCTCATATCTAGTCCTGGCCGGGACTGGGTCATATATCTGCTCGACCGTGATTCTCGCTATGCCGATGCCGTTATCTCTGACTGTCGTTATTAATATATTTATATATATAGGTCTTCCAGACAACGGTGGGGCATGACACCGATATCTGGTGCATTAGTTGGTTCCTTATTAAGATATTCTGGTCCGGAAAGGTCGTGGTAATTGGTGGGGCATTGCGTAGCGCGTCTCGCCACGTAATAGCGGGCGCCGGACGAGGATATAAAGTAAGTTACGTAGCAAGAAGCAATCGCAGCTGAACAGTGCATTTCGCTATTTTTTCATAAAATTACCTTTTGTGGGATTCAATGACAATTTAGTAGTCGAGGGAAGGTACTTTGCATCCTGCTACCATGGTCAATATTTTTCGTCTCGTACTTTTAGACGGCTATGTTTGGCTGCATCGAAGCTTAATTTATGGCTAAGTTTATGGTCGGAGAGGTCCGCGGCAGCTATTCCGAAATGCGTTCGATTGGACCTGCCGTATGCTTATTTATATATAGCTATCCTTATATTCTAATTTTGGTCATGGCCGCCTAGGTTTTTTACAGGCTGACCTGTAGAGTCCCATTCTTTGCATAGTAATGGATGATTTGTGGTTCGTCCAGTGCATTGTATAATGTATGTTCTTGTTTTGACTACATGGCGTCGCGTGTAGCATAGCTTTTTTTATATTACCATGTGCCTGTATCAACGCTGGCACGGTGAACTTAGACTATGGCTAAGTATCTTGGGATCAATATCAAGAGGCCGTGTCTGTATCTAGTCTATCTGGTCGCAAATATGGCTGATGACCCTCAGGCAAAAGTAGCCCGGCTAGTTGATTTTTCATTTTCTATTGTATCCGAGTTTTTTTGTCGCGGATACAGGTTTGACTTTGCATGCATATGGCTGATTAATGTTTGGCCGAAGATGGTGAGTTTTTTTGTGGACGTCGCCACGGCTATATTTTTGACGATCAGTTTTTTATTTAAATCGCTACTTCAAGCGATGCTTAGATATAGCCTTAGCGGCCTAGCGCACGGTGCTGTATTGGAGTTAATGAAAGCCGGGTATGGAATGCCATTTCACTACTATTTAAGTATAATTTTATTTAATATAGGTGATTAGCCTGCTAATTATCACGAAAATATCTCTTTAGGTTTGGCATACAGAGTCTGTTTTTTATTCATGTCTCTTAATTCTGGCTATGGTGCTGATGGTCAGAGCTTTAGCGCATACAAATAATCGTTGATGTTTTAATATTACTAGCGCCGTTTTTGCATTTTAGTCTGGCAGATACTTTACTGTGGCCGACGCTCAGACCAATAGAAGGCGACCTGCTTTGGCCTTACTGCCGTAGTCGGGGTCTTCTGGTTTTGCAAATTCTGTGCATCTCATTTCTATTCGTCATGTACATTGTGTAGTTGTAGTTTTAACTAGGGTATTCCAGCCGGTGTGGTTACTAGTGTTGTATTGTCCTGTATGATAGAATTATTTGTTTGGGCTTGTCTGTAGCCAAACTGGATACTTTTGTGCTGCAACTGGTCGGAAACATAGACGGGGCACAGTCAGAGGGCTGGTATTTGGATAGTCAAATACTGTAGCCTAGTCCTGCATCTGCGGCCGTGGTCCATGAAGCCTGCTTCTTCTTCCTATACAAGCCGTGGTAGAGCCTTAGATAGAGCCTTATCCCCATAGCCTCTACTTTGATTTCAATCCTTACGCTAGGTACTTTGCAATTTGCAGTTTATTATAGGTCATGCAATTCGATTTTGCAGTGTCGATTGCAATGGTCTATGGTTGATAGTTAGTACGGGGGGGGGTCGGCGTGACTGTATTCACAACTTGTTCTGTTCGTTAGGGCGTTTTGGATCTCTGCCCTGTGGCCGCCGCTATCCCGGTATTATGCCTTTCTAGATTGTGCCTTTGGTCCATTAGTTGTTAGGTGAATATCAGGGGTGAGCTTTGTGGTCGGATGTGTCTGCGTATTCGTAGTAGGTATGATGTTTTGCCCTAAGGTCTGGATAGGTAGACGTCACAGATGGCTGGTCCAGTTTTATTTTTTTCTAGCTCGATTTTTTGACGGATTGCTTTCAGTTCAGGCTAAGTGTATAGATAATTTTGATTGCAATATTATTAGATAAGAATGTTATGACTATAAAATGCAAACTTTTATATCTTATCGGATCTGTGTGGGTTTGCAGTTGTAGAATAGTATTAGGTTATAAGGATCATAGATATGGTAAAAATATACGATAAGATCTTGAAAATAGAAAGATAAGGTTGTTTTTAGTAAGGCTTACAATTTTACTACGAAATCAAACAAGGCCGAAGCACTCGATATGGTCCGCAATGCGGTAAGTGTAACCATAGGTGGTGCCAATATCGAGTCGGAAGTGGTGTTTATTAATTGCAACCGTTTCTATCGCATATCCACACCAAGATCTTCCGGGAGCTCAACTTAGTATCGCAGCTTACTACTAGGCTTTTTATGGCTTAGCGGAGGCATTTTTATCGTGGGTAAAGTATATAATAATATAGTTAGTCCCATCTATTTCAATACTAAGCGTATGTAGTAACTGTGTTTTTTCAGCAAGGAAATTCATGATTGCCGGCCTGATATTTTATCTTGAATCTGGTAAAATTATAGTGATATACGGTCGGTTCGTATGGCAGATAGCTCATATAGTTTGATCTATTTTAGTTATTGGTATACATGTTTGGTCGGGCAGGGCGCGCTATGATGTAGTCGAACGATCATGCAATTCATTTCTAATAATGCCTAGTATATCTTTTTTTCTCTTAGATTTCGGTTTTCACAAAGTCCTGCGCTGCTTCGTGGATAGCCCTTGTTTTTTTTATTTTCTTGTACTTTGGCTGAGACGTTTTCGGCTATAGCCATCTATGACTTACTGCTGTACTCGGTCATACAGATGTCTTATTGATATCTAATTTTGTTGCAGGATCGTTAGGTGGCTCTATTAATAGCTTGGATGGCTTGTGAGGACTATACGGCTGTAAATTCTATTCCTTCTATTAAGCCTTCAATGGTGTTGCATACTTTTAAATTAGTTTATTGTTCAGGGTTGGGCTCGCTTGAGCCATTGCCGACTGTGGTGTCGGTTTAGCTAGGCTACGTGTTCAGTTTTTCCTGGCCTACGAGCCCATGGAAAGATCTATACACTAAGTTACGAACGTTTCGTATATTGGTGACATATTTAGGTTATGGACGTGTTACTAGATATTTATTTAGTGATCCTTAGATGTAACAACTTCATGTGCTCAGATGTGACCAGCATGGTTAATTTGTCCATCCTTTTGTTGGTAGAGATTCTGCATGCCTTCTACGGCTGGCTATATTCTGTGTTTCGACTCCGGTCTGTCTAGTCTGTCCTGGCTGTGACTGTTATATATTCTCTACAATGATTGTAGTTATATCACCATCTGAACGCTCTTATTGGACAATCTTTTTTTCCTTGAAGAGTATCTCTGGCGTTTTTATCACTGCGAGAAGTTATTGTAGATACCTCGGTGCTGACAAAATTTTGGGCATAGTGAGGGCATTGGTTAACGGTTAGACTGGGTATGGCCTTGGCCTAGCTTAGTCTATCAGAGCAGGACGGCTACCAAATTCTTGTATACGTTGTAGCCGTGTGATGGTGAATTTAACGAAGATTTAGTCTGAGCGGTTTACTTGAGTGCTGGAAGTGGCTCGAATAATCTCATATTTTTATTGAACTATAATCAATATCAGCCTTGCGATGTTTACACCGTTATTTTGAATCTCAAAAAAATTATTATCCGCCAAGTTTAAGAGTTTCAGCTGGCTGCGGATGAGGTGAACGACTACGAGGCCCTTATCTACCTACAGTCAAGGGCAATAGCGTTACCTTTGACAAAAAAAAATAGTAAAAACCAGCATCAGGTCCGAACAGACCGTCGCTCGTTACATAACTATGGAAGCTTAGCCATGTGCAAACGCTATCTAAAATTGGTATATGAGCTGATCAGGACCGACATGCATATCTAGTTCGTAGATTCGAGTTTTGGCTTCCGTATTCTAGGCTAGTTTCAGCGTGAGATATAAAATTCTTAATTATGTGAGGTATCATTAGCAACATAGGCCGTCTTGAGTTTGGCTGTCAGTCTGGCCCTGGAAGGCAGAATTTCATATGTTAATACCACTGTCATTTTTTTTCGCAAGTCGTACTCTGGAGCGTACGCTGTCGATTGCTTTTATATTAAGGTCCGGTACATCTCTATTGTTAATAGCGGTGGCCTGATTTAAGCACCCTTTTCTTAGACTCCACCAGTTTGATTGCCGAAAAGACATCGTCCTAATACATGCCTTGTCGCATATAGCTATTCTCTACATCGCCAACACTTAAAATGGTTTTGATTTATGCTTCAGGCTGTGGATTAGTCCGGCCATGTTTGTGTTCGTTTAGCTAAAAGGCTATGATTCATTAGTCTCCAATCGTGAATTTTTTTGTGGCATTAGCTGTAGCATCCACTGCCGTATGGCCCGACCTGTTCCTAGTCATTACAGATATCATTTTCGTACGATCATCGTCTATCGGTTGAGACCATGGTCAGCCTCAGTATCTGTGATGTTTAATTTATCTCCATAC
>CBCOTE010000019.1:0-370000 GCA_965112965.1 Desulfovibrionales bacterium
CCAGTCTTATACAAGTTTATTTTTAGTTTTAAACTAATATAAAGTCTAAAATTAGCACTAAAAGTTATTGTATGTTAAGAAGCGTTAGGCGTCGGTTGACGTGCAGAAGGAGGTAGCGTTGTGTTTCAAGAGGACTATATATGAGCTCAGATGAATGAGTTTATCATGACAATCCTTCAAAAAAAACCATATCATGTCAGTTACTACCAGAAGAATCTGTCCATAACGACTTGCCTAGTTTATATCGGTCATTATTAGATACAGGTCATTGAACTTGATATTGTGCTGGCATACGTATATGTCTATGTGGAAGTAGTGATTCTCATTGATTATAGTGTCAGCTGGCTACAAGAATTGATCAAGTTCGTCGTTGAAGTAGATAATATTACTTTCCATTTTGATGATTATAGATATGTTTATTATTATGGCACAGATATTCGTTCAATGAGTCTAAATAGCATATTAGTTCTAAGTGAGAGCAGTACAGATTGGTCGACTAAAGCTGTGATCAATCTTTAGATAGTGGTGGAGTAAGTATAATTTTTTTTCACATGATGTCTTGATCTTGTTTGGAGCTGATTAAGCGTATGGAATTTCAGCTGAGGAAGCTTAACTCTAAACCTAGGTCGTAGTATAACGTGTTAGAATCTGTATACACTTGGCATTTCTGCGTTAAATTTGTCTGTGAACTAATAAAAAATACAGTTTAAATTATTGGCGATTTTATAGAACATCTGACTCTGATTTCAATCCTATCGTTTTAATAGCCGGCGAGCTAACGTCGTCATTGGTAGCTGTTATGGTTAGAGAATACCCAATTGGTATATATATTGTATGATACCGGTTTAGCTTTACGCATACATGATTTATTTTTTACCTTAACTTTTGGCTATAACTATTTCACAGTATTAAATAGATAATCATCTATAGAGTAGTTTATTTTTTTGAGTAGACGAGCTGTACGATGTTATAGACCAGCTCGATATTAAGTTCAATAAAGCCGTGAGTAGTAACGGCCAGAATTAACTGTGGCGAGTACCGTAGGCTGACCGTTGGCCAGATTTATAAATTTTTCTTAAGTTCGGCACAGATGTCATACACTTCTTCATTGGCTCCCTGACTACGGTAAAAAAATAGCGTTAGGGCTACATAGTTGTGGCTGGAGATCCAGACACTGTCTTTTGTAGTATTTTATTAGTTTTTTTTTGAGATATTTTCTTTTTTAAAAAAATAGTAATGGGCCGAATATACGCGTTTAAAAAAAAATGATAACAAGCTATAGCATATATTGACTATTTCCGATTATTCAAGAGGTACTTAGTTTTAGGCTTTGGCTGAATTCATTTTTTTCTCATGATTATTTTTTTCTTATTGAAGCGTACACTAGCCTATGTGCTGAGCAAGTGCTACTCGTAATTTTTTGATATATATTTTGTCTTTTTTTGTAAGTTATGGATAAAATTCTACCTGCCTTGGTATTGTCGGTAAGAATATACGATCAAAATCATCCGTAGTATTTATGTATGATTCAAAAGTTGCGCATATAGCAGAGTATTGAAAATATAATAAAGTATTTTTTATGAGTGCGTATTTTTTATGATTATCTGTGAGTGCTGTAGATACTTAATTATAGAGTATCAATGAATATGTCACTGGATTAAAAAAAACTATTCGTTGGCCTAGAATCGTCAGCGGGCGAACTACGGTCAGTGCGTATTTTGGAGATAGTAGTGTATAATATGAGACCTATTCTACCTGCTTTATTAAAAAGTTCTCCTCCTGATCGACTTCTTTTTTTCTTTTGTATTATGGTTCTTAGAAGGCTCTGTGCCGGCAATGAAAGGTAAGCGGAACGTTTTACCGCTCTCGGGGTCGTATACATCTTCAAACTTGATGTCTGGCGGCACATGGAATTCCTGTATCTGGTATCGGTCTTCGATAGCTTGGCGGGATTTAGTCCAGATAGGGCAAGCTGTGGTACCACCAGTTTCATTTTTTGCCTAAGTCGGCTGGCTCGTCGTAGCCTACGTAGACTCCGGACAAGAGATAAGGCGATAGGCCATGAACCAGGCGTCTTGCTCATTGTTAGTGGTGCCTGTCATGCCACCAATGGGCCGGACTAGGGCTTTAGCTCGGCCGCCTGTGCCTGAGTTGACCACTTCTTTGAGCAGACTGGCCATGATGAAGGCATTTTGCGGGCTGATGGCTTCGTATGTCTCGGGTTTAGAGTGGTAGACGGTCCGGCCCCACTGATCCTTTATCTCTGACATTAGTTGGGGCCTCACTCCTGTGCCGTTACGGGCGAATGAAACGTAGGCTTCCACAGAAGTTTTGTAGGCTGATCACTTGGGAGCCAAGGGCTACAGATAAGTATTCGGGTAAGTAATCCATGATGCCCAATGCCTGCGCCTGGCGGATCATACGCCATATACCAATATTTTTGGCTATCTGTATGGTCACTGTGTTCAGGGAATTAATCATGGCGGTGCATAATAAGGTCGACCCCAAGTGTGTACCGGAATAGTTTTTAGGCTCCCAAGTTTTACCTGTGTCTGGATTATAGAAAGAGAGCGGGTGATCGGACTATAGAGCCCGCTGTGAATCCAGCGTCTAGGGCTGCGGAGTAGACTATGGGTTTAAAGGATGAACCAGACTGTCGCTTCGCCTGGGTAGCCCGATTAAACTGACTAGTGCGGAAATCGAAGCCTCCGACAATAGCCACTACCATTCCCGTATGTGGTTCTATGGATAAGACGCCCCTTGGGCTGGAGGCAACGTCCTCTAGGGTCAAACGCAGTCCTACGGCTTCATTTCCTACTCGTGATACAGATTCCTACACCACATCCCCTGATTAAGGAAGTGTCGGGCGTCAATTTTAGCCTTGACAACTGGGGTTGACCGAGTATTCCTATTTTTTTGTTCCTTGGGCCAGTCCACCAGACCTACTTCGATGATGCCAGTGCGGTTTTCCGTAGTGTATTGTGGCCTCGTGCTTGGTCACCTCGGATACCAACGCTTTGGCCCAAGAACCGGATCCAAGAGTTAGGCGTTGGCTTGGCTGACTTAGGAAGGTTTCCCATTGCTTTTTAGGTAAGTTCATGATTGGCCCTTGCCGGCTAGTGCGTCTGGCGTGTTCCCATAGGCCATCTTTAAGTGCTTTTTTGGCTGCATCTTGGTGATCCAAGTCGCAATCGGTCCAGACGTGTAACCCGGCATTGTATACTGCGTCCTCGCCGGAGCGGCCTAAGTTGATATGTTGCTTATACTGGTTCGCTTCGCTCATGGCCTCTATCAGCCAACGTCGTACTTCCTCTAAATAATAGGCGCCCACGCCCTATGTTGGGTCAATCATACTATTATACTCAATAGTCTGAGCTAGAGTCTGGTCATATTCTGTTTGAGTGCACCAGCCCAGTTCAAGGAGTCGTACGAGCACATATTTTTGATGATTTTTGGCCTCTTCTGGGGAATGATAAGGATTATATTTATTAGGTGCCTTGGGTAGACTAGCCAAAATGGCGCTTTCGGCTAGGCTGAGATCCTTAACATGCTTAGAGAAAAATGTGCGTGCCGCGGCTTCCACTCCATAGGAGTTGGCACCTAGAAAAATATCATTTAGATAGATAGTTAAAATATCGTCTTTACGCAGCCGTCGTTCCAGGCTATAAGCTAAAAAGGCCTCTTTAAATTTACGAGGAAGCTCTTTTTCGGGGTCAAGATTAACCGCTTGACAACCTGTTGCGTTATGGTGCTGCCGCCCTGTACTGCATCGCCCGCAGTTACATTTTTACCTATAGCCCGAAAAATGGCTGTGAGGTCTATGCCCTTGTGGTCATAGAAGGCACTGTCCTCAGCTGCCAAGAATGCCTTAGGTAACCAGCGGGACATCTCAGACAGTGGCATGAGAAAGCGTTTTTCCTTATAAAGGTAACTAAGGATACGGCCGTCGCGGGCATAAACTGTTGTTGCTAGGGTCGGGTGATAGTGTAGGATACGATCGAACTCTGGAATGTACGCCAGATCCGTGGCATTGTCTCTTTGGAGGTTGGGATTACCGTCTATTTCACCAGATGGAGACGCAAAAGGGACAGTGCCGTTGATGCTACACAGTGAGAGAATATCTGTGATTCGCTTCATACCTATTACTTGAGTGACTTGAACTGGTTGGTTCAGCTTTACATCAAATGATAATAATTCGGGGGTATCTATGAAGTGGCGCCATTTGCTAAGTAAATCGGTTACTAGCCATCGGCCGGCAGACTTAGCTATCTTGATCTCATCGTCCAGACCATTTTTTGAGGAAGATCACCAGCATTTTTTCCGTATTTTGGGCAGTTTTGACCACGGTGGCCAGAAATGAGTGGTCCTCATAAATAAAGTGGGCTTTTTAATTTCTATGCCATTTATGTTGCTGTTTAGAAAACTTTCTGGTGATAAGCCGACTATCTCCAACTGGGCAGACAGTCGGGCTATGCCCAGGACGTCCAGGTCTAGCTGGTGCAGGGAGAAGATTTTATCAGTTTTATTTCAGTGATAGTCTAGAATCAGGTCGGCCTTGAGGGCTGAGTACCCTAGATTTCGAATTTTTTTTGAAAGTGTTCTCCGAAGTTTTGGCAGTTGACCGCTAGTTTTAACTTTTCTGCAGTTATAGTTAGGCGATATGGTTTTTTATTTTTAGGTTTATTTTTTTTAAGATAATACGACTGATGGTTATAATTTATCCTTTGGGCAGATTTACGACTAAGTCGTTAATCACTAGTCCAAGTGCCAGGGTCTGACCTTAACGTCGCTATATCTGATTTTTGTTTTATCTACGACATCGGCTATAACGCGGTCGAGTTTTTTAGCGATATATATGTTAGCGCAATGTTGAGCGATGAGAATAACGGTGGCAAAAATGATAAGAGTACAACGATAACGAATTTTTTCATAGGTAGAGCGATGCCTCCGACTAGAACGGTCCGGACTGCGGTATAGGCTGGGATGTAAGGAAATACCAAGATCCATAGATTAATGGTTCCGGCCGACGTGCTAGAATCTGCCTTAGGTCGATCTTAAACGGGCGCCTGTGTGAGGTGTCAAATTAATTCACATTATTTTTATAGGTCCTAGTCGGATTGGGTATCGGCCGGGAAGGTGAATGGTATTCTTCCGGCGGCTATGGCCTGACATATGTGTTTTGGCACATTTTCCAAAAGTTCCAAGGCAACCCCATTTTCGAGCTGGGAAACAAGACGATAGATGCGGTCAGTATGGTTGGAAAAAAGATCTAATTGATGGTGGCTGATAATCAACACCTGTAGATTTAAGGTGCGGGCAATATGACCAATAAGCCGGACGAGGCGTGGCACTAGGTCAGGTTTTAGCCAGCAATCTTGTTCGTCCAGTACTATGAAAGGTCGGTGTCGGGATGGATCTAGGCGGGAGAGAGCAATGAGCCTCAGGGCAATAGACAGAATGTTGCATACCGAGCCACCTTGGCCGGTGAGAATATGTTCCTCCCCTTCTGGGCTACGGATCTGGAAGTCGATAGCCAATTTTTTGTCTATAACATCGCGTTCACTGTATACAGTGCGTTCCTGGCCCAAGATTTCACGTACGGCATGGGTCAAGTTAGCTTCTACCTCATCTAGAACCGTCCCAAATAGAGTTCGAGTTAGGTCATCAAGCATGGTCTGAGCTCGGGGTACTAGGTCTAGGTAGGCCTGTGCCTCGGCTAGGGCTGTGCGGCAGCATATGTAGGCCGCATGGCGCTCCTCAGCCAGACCTGTGAACCGATCCAGATGGCGCTCGATCTTACGTAATTCGTTCTCAAGGGTCTCTAGTCTAGGCAAATCTGAGAGGTAGTCGGTTTCCAGTTCTGTGGCCAAGCTGGCGTAATCTATAGACAAAATTATTGTCCGACCCCGGACGGAGCACTTGCTGTTTCATAAGTAGCCTGATCCTCCAAAGCTTTCAGACCGGCCTTAATATCCTGGATGTGCTTACGGTACTCAGATACTAGCTGTTCGTTTTCGCTGCGCCTTTCCTCCAATATAGATTCTAATACGGCAGGGTCGGCTGTGCCGTATTCAGCCAAGGCTAATGATTCCAGCTCGGCCAGCTGTCGTTCAAGATTCTCTAGATTCTGTTCAGTGCGCACTTGAAGTACTTTAAGATTTTCATAATCTTGTTTTAATCTGGCTAACTCCTGTTCCAGGAGTACGTCCCTGTTTTCGGCTACGGAATCGGTCTGTTCATTCTTTAGAGGCATGAGTTACATTCTCGTAGAGCTGCCAGATAATGCGCGTTTCGGGCAGCTCTGGGTTCAGGTTAGCGGTTAAAAATTGACGTAGGCCCAGCCCTTCCTGTGTCCTACGCCAGGCTAGTCGCTCTAGACCGGCCAGGAAGAGTGATTCGTGCGGGTGATCCATGGCTGTGTCTGGTAATTCTTGTTTAGGAAAGACTTCATAAAATGGTATACATGGTATCTTGATTAATTCTAGTTCCTCGCACCTCGGCTGCCAAATCGCTACAGTGGGTTGACGCTCTAGGTTGTGGTGCACGAACTGTATGCGAACCAGGCTTCCTGGGTTAGCCCAGCGCGTATTTCCTACCAACCGGGTGGGCTGAGCCCGGTGTAGGTGGCCGTTAATCACCCAGTCCACCCCAGGAATAGGCTTCGGGCGTAGGTATTTGTCCTCATAATCCCGAAATCCGATGTTATGATGTGTGGCCCACACTACAGTCTCGTTATGTTTTTTTTGATAGACCGTAGGAATAGGCGTCATATCTGGAGATGCACCAAGCACAGCTTCCTGTGCAGTGGCGCCTGGTTCAGGCAGCCAAATACGTAGATGGGCTCCAGGTTTAGCCATGACCCTTACTGCACCGGCCGCTTCCAACACTGCCAAGGACACGTCTGGCGTGTAGCGTGTTAGATATTTATCGTGGTTGCCCACTAGTACCCAGGGCCGGTACGGTCGTAATAGTTCAATGAGGGCCACGAGCAAGCTATTAGGATTTTCTCTTGGCCAATGAAAAAGATCACCCACAATAACCGGTACGAATTGTCTAACCCGTGCATGTTCCAGAGCCGCTGTAAGCTTGGTCAGCACCTGCTCAGTATAACCTGCAAGTCTTTGGCCTGGTGGCGTGCCGGCCATGTGGGGGTCGGCAATAAATAGCAGCCCTAGAGCTTCCACCGTGGGTAGGTATCGATCAGGCAGTGTCATGGGAATTCTTCCGCCCCCGATGTGGTGGCCTAGTCAGAGGGATATGACTATTTTTTAGGAAATACATCGCATTAAACTGACTACCGCATAAGGGGCAACGGCCAATAATCCGTATTTGCATTTCCAGCGCAGTCTGTCGTTTAAGTAGTTCGACCCGCGTTTGGTTCAGCGTGGTTCGGATTGTAGTCAAGGCTATAGTTAGCTGCTGATGTTGATTAAGGAGGCAGACGATGGAAATATAGTTTTGGAGCAATGGAGGTGGGGCCAGGCCGGTCATGACTGCTAGTCGTTGTTGACCAGCTCCAGCGGTGGCTATGAGTCGGGTTTGTTGTTTTAACAGGCTAAACAGACTACGGCAGTCTATAATAGTGGGCGGCATCCTCAGGCCAGCCATGATGGTGCCAGTTGCGGTTACAGCTTGCTGAGTTGCGGTCAGCCGTGTTCGGATGGCCAGCCATATGGCTAACCTACTAGGTATGTTGGACCAAGAAGGGGGCGGACGAAGTTTCCAGACAACGTTCAGAGTAGTTGTCAGTTTGGCCTGTTCAGTTGCAAGTAATCGTAATTTTTCTATCAGTATAGTCAGCTTAGGTATAGTTAGAGAGATGTTGCGCAGTCGCTTTAAACGTTCCCGACAAGCTTGTGCTGCTAGAGAGAGTCCTGGTAGCGAGGCTAAACGATCCAGGCTGATGGCAAGCTGCTCCAATTGTTCCATTCGCTCTCGTGCTTCTTTTTGTCGTTCTCGGGTTAAGTCTTTAAGTCGTTGTTGCATGGCCAGCAGATGGGCACTCTCAGTAGATGAGGCAAAAAATGAAGCTATTGCGGTGGGTGGTTGGTCTAGTAAAAAAATAGGCTGTCGCTGATTACCCAAGTGCACATCTATATTTTGGTCCCGTCGGTCTTTTAAGGGCACTAAGGTTAGGCGCAAGAGCACGGTTACCTCTTCGGGTACGATGCCACGACCGAGTTTGTTAAAAATTACTGGCTCGGTGTCAGGTCTGGCGATGATGTAGCGGGCCCAGTTTTTGCGTCGTACCCAAGTTATACGTATTCCGTCATCCAGCTCTAATTCTACCCGGGCCTCTTTAGTGCCGTGGCGAATACATGTTTTTGGAGTGGGATTGGTGACCAGGCAGCGTAAAGCTTCAACGATAGCCGACTTACCGGTATTATTCAGGCCCACTAGAGTGGTGATACCTGGCCCAAGTTCCAATTCAGTGTGGCTATGGGCCATAAAATTATCAATAATAAGACGTTTGAGCATGTGTATTAGGGCAATATCATGGGCAATATGAAACGATCGGGCAATATAAATATAACCAGAAATATTACACGATAAAAAAGAGTAAAAGGCAAGGGCTTAGTTTGTGAGGGATATGGTCGACGTAGAGGTAAAAAGCTTGGGCTAATGTTAGGATGTCGGCTGGTTGTTCTTATAGGTCTAACGAGTGCTAATATAGCTGAGTTTTTAGCGACTATATATAGTGTAATTATTTGGGTTCTAATTAGATAGCGGCCAACCCGAGGCGAGTAGACCAGCGAATTAGTTAACTTTATATATTATTAAAAAAAGTTTTTAGTTAAGTAAAGCAAGGGCCGCTACAGCCAAAAAAAAAGTCATTATGCCGGATTCATATAGAATCAATTGGCCAGAGTGATTGGCGTTATCCTGGAGCCAAGCGGCGGCATTATAGTCCAAGGTCCGTTCAAATAACACGTTACAGCCTGTAACACAGTCAAATACCAGACTATAGCTAGATAATTAGGTGAAGCAGATTAGCAGAGGTACATTTATCGCAAGTCTGAATCGTCTGATTGGTGGATGAAGTTGTAGATTAAATAGCGGGCTGTGGTTATGATGGGCATGGCGGGACGTTGAGCTGATACAGCAGTAAAGCTAAGCCCAGGCTACGAAAGGTGGGTTAAGAAGACTGTCTTTATTATAGTGGAGAGGCTGTCCGTCTAGGCCGGCGAGGAAACCGCCAGCGCCTTCGAGGATAGCCTGGCCTGCGGCAGTATCCCATTCCCAGGTGGGGTGTAGGCAAGGATATAGTTGCGCCACGCCTTCAGTCAGCAAGCAAAACTTAAGGGCGCTGCCCATCGCCAATCTGGGCATCTCGGGACGACCAGCCAGGAAGGCGTCAAGTTTGGGGGTGATATGGCTGCGGCTGTGGAGCATAATCGTATCTGTAGGCCGGCGGGTTGGGCGGGTACGTAGAGGCTGCCATGGCTCCACTGTACCGGCATGACGCTTCCAGGCTCCAATGCTGGGACCGCCGCAGTATATGGTGTTAACTGCAGGCACGCAGATAATGCCTAGAGCGGGCCGGATACCCTGTACTAGGGCGATGTTCACGGTGTATTCGCCGTTTCTGTTTATGAATTCATTGGTTCCGTCTAAGGGATCTACCAAGAGGAAGTCAGACCAAGTGTGGCGCAAGGCTAGAGCCACTGGTCCTACTTCTTCGGAAATTATAGGGATGCCTGGACACAGCACCCCGAGTAAATACCGGATTTGGGTGTCAGCAGCTCGATCGGCTAGAGTGACGGGAGAGCCGTCGGCTTTGTGCTCAATCCAAAAATGGTCATTCTGGGCCTGAGTCAGGAGTCGGCCAGCGGTCCAGGCCACAGTGACTAAGTGGGAGAGGAGATCTAGAAGAGGCATGATCGGACTTGTGTTATGGGGCTATAGACCGTGTCGGATTGGTATGACATCCTGGATATTTCGTTCAGTTTTAAATATGTTTATTCCGATTAGTGGTGCCAAAGGCGAGTTGTGCCAAGGGATGTGTCTCACGAGGTATTTTTTTGTGTTGGTCAGGAGTACGAAGTCCGCCATTATAATTTTGTTTCCTACATTTTTGCCTTTGTTCTTTTATTTTTGGTCGTGCTATTTAAGCCACGTCCGCCATACGTATAGATAGGACTGTCTGCCCTGTGGGCGAAAGAAAATTGAAAGAGGATGTGCTATTAGTATTAATTGAGGTTAAATACCACCCCAAAAAAGAGGCTAGTACACAAATCTAAGATCATTTTATTACTGATAATTTCATGATCAACAAAGGTAATATACGCGTCTACAAAAAAATACGGGAAAAAACGCGGGTCGTTTTTTTTGCCGAGCACAAAAAAATAATTTACAAGCTAGCGGCTGACTAAAAAATTCTCTTTACTTCGCGACTAATGAACGGTCTATCTGTTGGGTGACAATATTGTTTTTTGTCGTGCTAGCCCGTCCGGTCGAACATGAACGTAACTATTGAATTATTCTTTGGGAGTCTTTGGACTTAGGAGTAAGCCCCTAATGCATTTTTTGGTCGACCTCAGCAAAAAAAAATGCATAATATAGACTTAGATTGAAGTGGAGTAACTGTTTGGTCTATATTGGTTGCGCTAAAAAAAAGCTACGGTCGGTAATATATGTCGCTTGCTTGGGCGGCCTCGCTAAATATATCCGGCGCTGTATCTATTCCCTCAGTAACTACCTATAATAATTATTGTTGCATCAGCATATTCGACGATTTTATCATCTATCGATGCGCAGCATGGTGGACGATTTGCTCCGCCTCAGCGCTGCAGGCAGCCGTTGATGTACTGTTTGCGTTCATCGTCCACTAGGTTAAGCTGGTCGGCTTTATGTATGCAGTTGGCCTTTCGGCTTTCATTCACGGGCTGGTCTGGGAAGAGTAATGATGGTGACTGGACCGACTCGCCTGGACGACTAATAGCTGTCCTAGAATTGGCCGGGAGGACATCGGCCGACTCTGACTCGACGGGCCGTTCCTTGAATTTACTTAACTCAGACGAATTTTTTTTATGCTTATACTTAAGGTCAGCAAACTCCTTAGAGAGCTCGACAAGCTGCTCCTTAGTCCGGTTCAGTTCCACTGAAGCGGCGTTATACATGGAACGGCATTCGGCGATGATCAGCTCGTCTTTCTGGCGCCATTTGTCATGGCTGGACTTGGACTTATCAAGGTCCTTCTCGAGTTGAACGATTTTGGCTTGTAGTTCAGTGACACTCGTGTTGCCTTGACGGGATTGATCGGTCTGTTTTGACAGTAAGTTTGAGTTGCAGCTCTTGGCCAAGTAGACGGCAAAGACTAGTAACAGGATGATGAGAAGGGCGCGGTATGGGATCATTGTGGGAACCTCCGGGGAAGTACGTCTGGCTGGGATTTTAGATAAGGCCCCGCCTGATCCAAAGATTATGCCTATTCGACCCAGCTGGCAACTGTTTGTCGGACTAGGCAAGCCAGCTATCGCGGAGCCTAATATTAATACTTCTAGCCTCAGCTTATTAAGGGCATTTCCCTGGGTAAAGAGATAAGCTCGTGGTAAAAAATGTCGTACCAAGTAGATAGCAGATATTCATTGATAGATTTTAATAAGATAGTTTGTATATTTGCATCATAAAATAAAACCTTATACGGACCATTGTCAACTCGAGTTTTTTTGTATTTAGCAGTCGGGCATCAAATAACGTCACGGTGAATATCCTTAGAATTGCGCTGCACAGTGTTGTCGTCAGTATTTTTGATCGATGACTGCGGAAAAAAATAATGCTATAGGATGACCGCGAGATTAGAGCTTAAACAAACTTGTCGGTCCAAATTATATAGGTATTTTCTTATGGCTCTAGGATGAGGTCAACCGTAATAGCAATACACTTGTCTTTCGACACTTGACGCTGAAGGTTCGAACTACTCCGTTACCATTTAGATCATAGAAAATATTAATGAGTTGGCTACTATGAATGATCTTATCACTGTCTTGTATATATTCTGATCTATTAAAATCATCCTAATAAACCAATAAGGCGGACGACATCGCGTCCATTGTAAATAAAGCTTAATTATTTTAGCTTTTGATGAATGAAAATTATGTTATGCTGGCCATTATAGAGCGTAGACACAAGATACAGCAGAAAAAATTTACCTTTGGTAGTTTAATGCTGGTCTGGGCATAGCAATTTGAAAGTCGCCGCATCCTCTTTATTATAGTACCCATTTAAAAGTGTTTATAGTATTGACCTATTGGCACGATCAGGATGATATTTTCATGTTAGAATTATCATGAGATGTTATCACTGAGGCACAAAAAAATTCAGCCTGACGATCAATCGTTGAAATGTGTCACAATCTCAACGAATTTTATAAATTGCTGGCTAAATAACGCATTTTACTCTTTTTGTTGTATAACAATAGTATATGTGCACTTTTTTAAGAAAACTTAAGGATATTTACTAAATTTTACTTCAGGGTAGTGTAGATTTTAGCTTCTTATTCGCTCCTTAGTGATGGCCTCGTAAACAGTTTATGAATATCACCAGCCTTATTAGATCGAGGCGGTAGGCTAGTATTAGCCATGTTTATAGATTAACGTACTTGCTCATCAATGTTATAGATAAACACAGAAACACACGGACTGATTAAATAATTGTGTAATATGCCTAAGTATTGGATCTATCCTAGTATTCTAAGATGTTCATATTCAGATGTTATGATATAAAGATACTTTTTTTGTAGTTTATTATAGCGAATGGTATCTCTATTTTTATAGATTAAATGACTGGAAGTCTACATTGTATCATATTCACTGCTTTTTTGTCATTAAGTATGCGTCAGATGACGCAACTTTTGGGCCATCCATTTTAGTTAAAAGTTATTGGACTTTATTTCTGCATTGCTATTGAATATAAGTACTATTCTTTTCATTTTGTAGATCGATAATTTAGCTAGTATTAATGCCTTGTATCTGCAATCAAAACTGTTTATTATATAGTCGAACTCGGCAAGCCTTGTGGCTAGTATTATTTTTTAGCGCCGGCAGACTGAGTACGGGCAACAACTACCTCCACCTTATATGCTACATCTATTTAGTCCAGATTCGGAACAAAAAGTAAGGATAAAAAATCGTAAAGACGTAAGGTATCGTTGATTCATACAGCGACAACACTTACCATACACATCCGCTCATGGTGATGATGTTTGCATTGTTTTTTGTCGCTTTCCTTTCCGTCCGTTTGCTATTTGATAAACCTATAATGAACACCTAGCGATGGATTCTACAATTCATATTCTGCACTCGGCGGTTTCGTTTATATTTATGTTTTTCAGCGACCCATGCGCTTTTTTGCCGTCCATAAGTATGTTGCTCTGTAATCTGAAGTTTTTTTGCAGTTCGGCACTAGACGCCTTTAATCCGTAGAAAAAGTTCGAAGAATGGCTGTTTGGGCGGCTACAGAATTTTCGGCCGTTGTCCAAAAGGTGGCGGCAATAGTTGCATTGCGAACTTTAAACATGAGTATGTATATTTTTTTGTTTAGCATAGGTATAGCGGCTGTAGCAGCTAAACGCTAGTTGTAGACAAAATCGTCTATTTTGTGACCGGCCGGACGCCTGATGGGCCGCTGCGGGGTGTGTGCCATTTTGGCGTAGGAGGTCAACAATTCTATGGGTAACATTTCTATGAGTGCGGGCAGATCGATCATGAGGACTCCTTGGTAGCCCATTATGGTCAGTTTTATATTTTGAGTTATGTCTGCAGCAGCTATGGGGTAGGTCGTATTGTCAGACCACCAGGTACGGCCCTTGAGTTGCTGTTGTTTGATCAGCCGTTTGGCGCCGTGTTCAACCATGTCTTGGGCGTTGCGCTTGAATCCGAACCGGCTTTTACGTGTTAGGTAAGGGTTGACAAAGCCTCGCAACCCCCATCGTTACTTTAACTAGGGATGATATAGTCACTTCATTTTTTTTGGATGGTGATAAATGGTAATGTGCGGACGCTAAGAAGGTTAGGGCCAGGAGACTTGGCAGGTCTCTCGGGTGATCCGGTCTAGATAAATGAATACTTTAAGTACGGCCATATTAAGTACGCTCTAAAAATGTTTTTAGAAAAAAAAGAACCAGAGATTCATATTGATTCTTGTCGGCATAGGACTATAAGTATGTATGGGTAAAAATCGAAAAAGGCATTGTAGTGCGTTATTTTTTATTTTATTCAACAGCACTTAAGGCTAAGCAGCGAATAAATATCGGAAGAATTTGACGCTGTTTGAATTTAGACAACAAGTATTTGAATGATTACCAAAGCTAGCCATTTTTTTTGCGTTTGAGAAGTTTTTTTGAAGATTCGGCAACTTTGAGATATCCTACGCAAGAGGACTTTTTGGAAGGCATTCTGTTGGATAGTGGACAGTACGATTATGTATTTATCTATTTTATTTACACGGAACGGATCTGTTACGGAGAAAATTTTCAATTCTAGCAGGAGGATTGTGATTTCATTCACGGACTAATAGAGATATACGGTAAACGCACTTATTTGTATCGCTCTCCGCAGACGTGCGCTCGCTGCTTTCATGGTTTTTAGGTACTATCCTTGACGACTTTTTCCAATGTCGTGAACCGAAACTTCTGGATGCTGTATGCTTTGGACAATAGAGATCTTCGGATTGAGAGTGGCGTGTGTGCTGCCTGTGATGCCACAACCTAGCACAATTAATTTATTGTTATTCGTTGGTGATTGAATTCTATGGTTGGTACTGCTTAGAGTGTCGCAGGCCGTCTGCACCGCAGTTTAGTGAACTGTAAGTGTAGTTTGTGCCTAAGTGATTGTTGTTGATTATTTTTTAGAGATGTCTACGTAAAGGCCCTCAGCTAATGTAGCTGGTAACTAAGCCTTGAGTCCATTACCGCACATCGTAAATTAGTAGTCTATTTTCTTTTTGTTGGCAGAGTTGTACTACCCAGCCTGAATAGTTTTTTTAGTCACGCTACACCGCCGACCTGTTATGTTATTATAAGTTAAAGCAGTTACCCGTGTTTGTCGTGGCTAGGGGGCTGTCCCAAAGAGCTATATAATATTTTAGTTTAATATGTCTAAATTGTACATTCGGCTCAATATTAGATTTTTTTTAAAGCCGTTTTTTGACATCGTCGGCTCGGCTTTATGTTACACGACATTGATCGGTCATTATAATGAGCCTAGAGTAGACATAGCTGTTTATTAGAATGTCTATCTTGCTGAAGTTATAGTATTTATTTTTTGATATTTATAAATCTAGACTTTCCTAGACTAGTATGTGCTCCTCTTGGCTATTTTATTGGAGTTCACTCGAATAATTCGGCCCCACCATGGTTGTTTTTTTGTTTTAAAGAAACATAGTTCTTGGTATATATTGTAGGTCGGACTGTGCTATTCGTACAGATGGATAGCCGTGGGAGGTTCTGCAGAAACGCTTCGTAATGGATAGTGTCTGATTATACGAGTGGGTAGCAATTTGTTCGATACACTGTGGGCCATGCTATGTGGTCGCTAATCGACCATGTCCATTTTTTTATGGGATGGGGGGGGTGCACGGTCAAGGTTAAACGGCGACGGGGTTGACCTATCTTTTTTGCCAGATCGAGAACGCCGTAGTCGTGGACACGTTTGAAGCCGTTAGTTTAGATGTTCTCTTCTGTCTTGTTTGTATGCGATCACTTAGGTGACAGCGTGCTGTAGTTAGGCCTTTTATTGATGAAGACGGTGTATTGGCGACATCATGAGTGTAGTTTCTCTGCGAAGGTAAGCTCTCATCTAGCCTGGGCAGATCATTGTCTAATTATTTAAATATTTGTTATTTTTTGAGGCTTGCGCATAAATTCCGTTTTATCAGCCATTCTAAGGATTTAGCAGGCAGGCGAGTGCGGTTTTCGAGATTTTTTAGGAGTAAAAAATATAGCTCCATCGTCGAATATCGTGCAGATAAGTATGGCCTTGGGCGGTTCCATTCTCATCTGCTTGGCTATAAAACATATGGATAGTGCGTTGGAGCTCGTACGTAGCCGGTCGCTCTTGTAACTGGGCTGCGCACAGCAGAAACATGTAGTCTGCAGGGTCGATCCGTCTCCCGCTTTGACGCCATCATTGAACACGGTAGTGATAAGTATGTTTTATCAACATGAGTACTACACAGGCAGATATGTGCTCATAGCGGATTAGGAGTTCATATACGTGTATTGAGAAAGCTGTGCTCTAGGATTTAGCTAATTTTATCTTAGTGATTTGTGATCTAAGCTCGAATTGGACTTAGCGCGTTATTTTATGTATGCAGGGGTAGACCTTGCAACATAACTCCATCAAGATATGCCATGCCTGATCTCTCTACTTCGCTAAGGATTGTCTTAATAATTTGGGCCTATAAATCTATTTTTCGGCCCTTATGTTATAATTGACTTAGGCCGCGTTTTATGTTTGGAGCGCGAAGACACGAGTTGGTAGTTCATCATCGTTTTTAAGGCCACCTTCTTAACCAGAAGTTAGTCTGCTATAATCGTATTCCTGCTTCTGTGGAGTCATGGCTAATAAAGCCTGGAGGACCGACTGTGTAACAACTACTGCTTCTCTAGCTACATAGATATTATGGGCTGATCAACTGATATATTTTTAGTATAACAGTATGAGACGATCGTAGTTTATATTTTTAGTCAAGCTGGACTATTTGTTTATTTTTTTTAAAGAGCTTTAATGAGGGCACTACCTAAGGTGCCCTTAATAATTGGCTGAGCGTCCTAAATTTACACTGTCCGTGTCGTCTGCCGGCATATTAAGCCCGAGAATATTTTATTATCAAAGATAATACGGCACAATCGGTTATTTTGGTACTGTTTGTCGGACGAATGCCACAGTCGAGATTTTTTTTGGCACGTCCATATGTAGATGTTCGATGGTTTTGTCTATGTGGTTACAATTTTACTGAGGACACCTCCTTGGCCCTGGTAAGGCTGCGAGATGCTGAAGGGTTGATTATCCTTCGAGAATAACATGTTTGATAAGAAGCAGGTGGCCGTTAAGTATTTTTACCCGTGTTCGTGGTTTTGTTATCCTGGGTCTGTGGCTAAGCTACTTATTTTTCCACTTAAAGTGGAAAAATTTTTCAAGCCGGCTACGGGTCGGGCTAGGCATCCCTATGCGTCACAGATACTTTTTTTGTCTCAGTTCATCTTTGTAAGTAGTAAAAAGAGCAAGGCAAGGCTTCGCTATCGTTTCTAGCTATGAATGCTGAATTCTGGCTGGGATACATCGGCCAAGCCGTGGACGATAACTACTGTAGCTATGCTCTATGAGACTATGGCAGTCTAGGTCTACGAGTTCACTAGGCATAAAGTTTTACTAAGGTGGAGTTCCGTAGCGAAGATAATATGGATAAGAAGATCAGCGAATACTGCGTGTATTATATCCATGGGGCTGGCGATAACCTCACGATGATTGAGTTTGGAAACCGAGATTCGGAACTAGCTTGCATTTATGGGTATGCACACTATCTAATGGGCAGCATGTAAGTTGGACTTCTGCTCGTGGCAAAAAAGTTCTATTTTTTTTAGTTTATCCAGTTACGTTGTTCACATAAGGATTGATTCAACTGTCTGTCGGTTCTCCCTTTAGTAAGTTATTATGCCCCGCTTCTATCCAGCAGCAAGGTATCCAGTTTTATATCTTTCACATGCAAGTTGATTGTGGCTAGGCCATTATACCGGTCGATTTGGGGGGAAAAGGCTACACGTATTGGGTTGCCCGTGAGGGTTGGCGACAGGAGGCCGGCTTGGCGCCAGGCTTTGCCGCGCAGGGTGACGTTTGCGTCTGGGTCGTATAGTATCAGAGAGGCGTGGTTATTGTCCTTGCCGAAGGCATGCAGTCGTTTCAAGATTACCTGAGGAGAGACGAAGAGTGGAGTGGGGTTACCTATACCGAATGGTTCTAGTAGTTCCAATTCTTTGAGCAACGTAAAATCGATGCAGCTAAAGGGCAGTTCGGCATCGATTTTTAGTTGTGGAGCTAGTGGTTTAGGCCCTATTTGTTCTGCCACTGCGGCGTGGAAGGCCTCACGTAAGGGTTCCAAGTTGGCCTTGGCCAGATTAAAGCCCGCGGCCTGTCGGTGTCCGCCAAAACGCATGAGCAGTGAGGCGCAGGCAGCGAGTCCGGCATGCAGGTCGAACTCCGGAATACTCCGGCCTGAACCTTTGAGCACCACGTCTCCATGGTATCTTGTTGATCTGGAATTAACCACATCGGAGCCTAAGTCTTCGCACAGGATAAGTACGGGTCGGTTGGTAGCTTCTACTACCCGGGAGGCTACAATGCCAATGACGCCTGGGTGCCACTCCGGGGAGAAAAGTACCAGGCCCAGACGGTAATTTTGATTTTTGGTCTGAAATAGAGCCTCGGACAAAATATGTTTTTCGTTGGTGCGGCGTTCGTAATTTAAAATGTCGAGATGGCCAGCCAGAGCCCTGGCAGTATTCCCGTCCGTGGTTAGTAGGAGCTGCAGGGCAGCCTCGGCGTCGCCCATACGGCCGGCGGCATTGATGCGCGGGACCAAGTCGAATACTATCTGGCTAGCATTCAGGGCGGCGCCTGCTGTGTAGCCTACAACTTTCTTGAGGGCTACGATGCCTGGCCGGCTGGCCTCGCCAAGGAGTAGCATGCCGTTTTTGGCTAAGATTCGATTCTGGCCGGTCAGCTCTACCATATCGGCTAAGGTGCCTAATGCCACAAGATCTAAGAGGTTTCGCATATCTATAGGTTTGCCCGGTAGCAATCGGTTGACTGCGGCCATAAGCAGAAAGGCCACGCCCACGCCGGCTAAGTGGGAGAGATCTGGACAGGGACAGGGTGACAATTTGGGGTTAACTGTGTGGGCCGCTCGTGGTAGCTCTGGCCCGGGCAGATGGTGGTCGCTGATTATCACGGTTATACCCAGCTCAGCAGCACGGCCAATAGCCGCTACATTGGCGATGCCGCAATCCACTGTCAAAAGTAGGGTTACTCCACAGGCAGCTAGGGTTTCGATACCACCTATATTGAGACCGTAACCATCTTCCATTCGTCGGGGTAGGTAGTGGCGGGCTGTAATGCCTCGCAGCCGCAAAAAGTTCAGGACTAAAGCCGTGCTTGTGACTCCGTCCACGTCGTAATCACCCCATATTGCGAAGGTGTCGCCGGCACTGGGCTGCTCAAGATGGCCGGCGATGAATTGGGCTGCGGCCTGGAGTTCCGGCCAAGACATTGGGGGTATAAGATGTCTGAGACTCGGGGAGAGGTATTGCTCTATGTCCGCGGCCCTGGCCAGCCCGCGCTGTCGGAGCAGTCCGGCTAGGAAGGGAGAGATCTGTAGTTCAGTGGCCAAAAGTTTAATTTCCGCAAGGGAGACAGCTGTATTGGCGGCGTGTCTGAATATCCAATGATGAGTCATGATAGATTCCTGGTGGGTATCGGGATAGTATAAGATCCGGAATGGCTAGCTGCTTACGTAGGCTTTTAGGCTCCAGGGGGCAGATTCGGGATAATATCTATGGTGTTGGGTTTAGCTCAGAATTGCCGTGAACTAATTGATTATGTCTTTGTACAACTTGATTTCGGTTAAGATGATAAATTTGCTCGGTCTTACCAACCTAATATGACGGTATTTCATAAGGCCGAGGTGACCAAGGGCTATTTCTGGTCTATAGTGGGGTAATATAGAATGTCGACTAAGCCACGATCTGTAATTTATTCCTTATGGTCGGCACCACATGCGGTGTGTGGCACTTTCATAATTTCAGCGAGTCCTGCGGCAGGAATTAGGAATACAAGGCCATGGGTCGACTATTATGTTTCAGATTTCAGTGACGTTCCTTAATCTGGCTGTAAGGGATTTCATCTAAGCACATGAGTTCGTAGGCGTACTCCTCCATGTTGCAGATCATTGTATGGTTATGGGTAGCTCACTGAAGTTTGGAGCGCTTCGGTGATTAAAAGGTAGGTCGATATCTACGCCACCGATGCGATAGTCGATTATGCAATCTAATGTAGCCACAGGGAGTCGGTGGCCTAGCACATCTCTGTCAAAAAAACATGCCCATCTCGTCTGGGCGTCCAGGGTGAGCGTTAGATTATGGATTGCTTTGGGCTTAAGCAAGGAATGGTATAGGTTATTGGACTGGCCTTGGCTGATATGGGCGGAGATTTCGTTTAATGCGGGGGGGGGGGCTTCGCTAAGTATGCAAAAGAGGTTGCGTAGGAGAAAAAGAAAATACGATAGCCATTTTTTGATGTTAGAAAGGCAATCTGTAAAATTGCAGGTCCTGCGCTTAGTTGATTATACTGTACTTTTGACTTGTTTTAGCTTTTTCAGCAGTCAGATTGGGGGCTACTATAGTCCGACGCTGGTGAAGCCTGGGCTTAAAAAGGCCGAGTGAGGCTACAGCATAGTTTTTTTATTCTGACCGAGACAGGTCCATATCCTAACGGTAGTAGTTGGTTGATTGGCCGTACATTTTATTTTTTGTATAGACTGTGCCAAAATCATAAAATATGTGTTTGTGTTTTGGATTGAAGACCACCTCGAATTTAGCTAGACATTCGTAAATATTCTCTACCTTCTGAAAATCAGCATCGAGTTATTTCAAGACGAGGTCGAAGCTGGCGTGTACATCTTTTTGCTCACTTATATGTTGTATTCGAACTATAGTGAATTACTGAATAATTTTACTATTCCAGTATTATGATTTGTCCTTGTTATGGTGATTTACAGCCTTTTATAGCTCGAAATACGGTTTGATAAAGATTCTTTAATGCATTTTTTTATCGGGCTTGGCCGTCGGCGATGAGCTAAGGACGTCGCCGGCTGTCTGGCCTGTGCTGGCTCGGGATTCTGTGTGTCTGTAGATTTAGCAGCCATAACGACAATAGTTTAAATTAGTCAGTAGTTTGGCCCATATTCGACAGAGGCCATATCTTCCAGTATACGGGCTACGGCGTTAAGTGGAGAGACAGCCCGGGCTATGGGACGGCCTACAACGAGAAAGTCTGATCCCAGCGCCACAGCTATGGCTGGTGTAGCCACTCTGGCTTGGTCATCTTGCGCCGCTCCTTCAGGCCTGATGCCAGGGGTGAGACAGAGGAAATCGCGGCCACAAACGGCCTTGATCTGCGCTACTTCCCATACCGAACAGACCGCTCCGTCCAACCCATGGCAATAAGCCTCCCAGGCCAAGGTTTGTGTCAGGCCGGTCAGGTCTGGCTCGATTAGGAGTTCGTTGTTAGATCTGGTTTGTCCGGTTAGTAGGCCCACATCTATGGGTGTTAGGCTTGTGAGTATGGTTACTCCGAGCAGCCTGAGCGACTGGCTGCTATGGTCAGACATATCCCAGGCTACCTTCCTGGCTGCAGTGAGCATGGCACTGCCGCCTACAGTATGCACTGTGAGCAGGTCTATGCCTAGACTGGAGGCGGCGCGTACTGCGCCGGCTACAGTATTGGGGATGTCATGTAATTTCAGATCTAGTAAGATTTTGAAATCTAGATCTTTGAGCTGGCGTATTACATTTGGACCGCCACTAATATACAATTCAAATCCGACCTTGACCCATTGTACGTGGCTGGTGAGTTGGCGGGCCAACACTATGGCCTCTTCTGTTGTTGAAAAGTCTAGGGCGACGACTAGCTCGGCCATGATTATACGTTCCAGTACTCCTGGAGGCCGGTAAGAAGACTGGGGCGGTATATGGGTCGTAGGGTTTCGGCGGTGTAGACAGCTTTTAGTTCGGCGTAGGCCGTTTCCAGACTGTTGTTAACCACCCATGTGTCGAAAAGCCTGGCCTCACGCAATTCGATCGTGGCGTCTGCCAGACGGCGGGCAATAGTTTTAGGGTCGTCGGTGCCGCGGTCGGTGAGTCGGGCCTTTAATGTCGCGATCTGAGGTGGCAACACAAATACATAGCAGCCTGACAGCCGTGCTTTGAGTTGGGCTGCGCCCTGTACATCTACGTCCAAAAGTAGGTCACGTCCTTGAGCCATTAAGGAAAGTAATGGGGTCAAGGGCGTGCCGTAGCGGTTGCCGTGTACCTCGGACCACTCGACGAAGACACCGTCGGCGATATGGGCGTCAAAGGCTTCCCTGGTGAGAAAGCGGTAATCACAGCCGTCCACTTCTCCGGGCCGCGGGGGGCGAGTTGTGCAGGAGACTGAAAAGGCTAAACGTGGGAATTCGAATAACAGTCGTTTGACTAGCGTAGTTTTTCCAGCCCCAGATGGGGCAGTTACGATCATGAGAATACCTAGACGGTCCGCAAATGGAGTGGCCTCAGCTATAGTCTCGGGTTGCTCGCTCATTCCTTGCCCCCATCTTTGAAGCGTTGGCTGATGGTTTCGGCCTGTATAGAGGACAATATCACGTGGTTGGAGTCCGTTACAAGAATGGAACGCGTTTTGCGGCCTTGCGTGGCATCGACGAGTCGTTTTTCGTCACGGGCTTCTTCGCGTATACGGCGCATGGGCGACGAGGCTGGGTTGACAATAGCAACGATGCGTTCGGCCACTACAGCGTTGCCGAATCCGATATTAAGCAGAGTCTGTCGGGCCATAAACTATCCTTTATTCCAAATTCTGTACTTGCTCGCGGCATTTTTCAAGCTCGGCTTTAAAATCTACTACTAGCCGAGAAATTTGGGCGTCATGGGCCTTGTTACTACAGGTGTTGATTTCCCGAAAGCATTCCTGGAGTGTGAAATCTAGTCGTTTGCCTGCTTCCCGATCCTGGCATATTATTTCCTTCAGTAAGCTAATGTGGGCGGATAGACGCGTTAACTCTTCGCTTATGTCTAGACGGTCGGCTAATAGGACTAACTCCTGTAGCAGTCGGTCGCGGTCCATTTCCAGGTTAAAACGGTCTAGGAGCTGCTGCGTCCGGGTCCAGGCAGCCTCAAATTTTTTTTCTCGGGCTCCTAGGATGCGTTCGTGGATGGCATTCAGCCAATTGACTAGGCGGGCATAGCGTTTTTCGAGGTCTTTGGTCAGTACAGCACCTTCGATATTCCGGGATGTGGTCCAGTTTTTCAGCGCTAAGGTCAGACCATGCTCCAAGCTAGTTACTAGTGCGGTGTCTGGAATGGCCAGCGCATCTTCCCATAAACCTGGCAGACTAAGAAGTCGGTTAATATCAGGTTTGAATTTTAGGCTATGTTCCGCAGCGAAGTCCGTAATTTGATCTAGCATGGCTTTGGCCTGTGTCCGGTTGAAGGATAGCCCCACTAAGTTAGGATCCTGTAGCTCTAGATATAGGAAGAGCTCTACGCGGCCTCGGACAGCGAAATGGCGCACAATTTTTTCCCAGGCCGTCTCTTGGGAACGCAGGAAGAAAGGGAGTCGCCAGCGGAGGTCAAGGTGGCGGTTATTGACGCTGTGGATTTCCCATGTATAGTTCCAGTTGGTGTTGGACGTGACTGTCAAGGAAAAACCGGCAGTGGAGCCGTGAACATTGAGGGAGTAACGTCCGAATCCAGTCATGCTGCGGGGCATTTAAGGTCTCGTATGGCGGAGTGATGGTTTGTACTGAACCGGCTATGTAAGACGGCATAGTATGGCTTGTGCAGAAACATAAGTTACGACTGGAGTTCGATTCTCTCACATAATTAATAAACAATCAGGTTGGCGATATCCAGCTGCCTTTGTTAAAGACAAGGGCCAGGTCGGTTTGTAGGCTGTGGCCTAAATATAATCTGGTGAATATAATTTTTTCTAGCGGCTAATACAAGTCGTTCTTAGATTAAAAAAATTGGATCGCAATTGGCATAACGCCAGCTGTTAGGATATGTTAAAATTTACTCTTAGGCATCGGTGGCGAGCTAGTTTTTTTTGATCAGATCGTCTAGGGGCAAGCCACTTGAAGGCTAACGGCCAGCAGCACATGAAGGCGTTTAGTTAATACAGTTTAGGTTAAGTGGGGGGGGGTTGAACGGGTAGCGAGGCTAATGTTTGGCGAGTCGCCATGAGTGGGGTGATGGTATTGGTTAGTTACTCCTTATGGCGTTGAGTGCTGAATAGAGGAAGAATTCCAGTACTGGCCTAGGATTTGAAGACATACTGGGGCCACTTGGTGTCTTTTTCATAGGAGGCAAGTAAGGGCGTTTACATCTGACAATCATGGGTTGTTAATGATTACATCAGCATTAAAATTCGGTCAAGGTCTGGAAACAAGGTTATAATATGGTGTGCGCAGTATTTATAGGTGTCATATCAGAGAGGCGGCTAGTTTCCTTTACCAGTATCTGTGATATGACAGTACAATTAGGCGGCACAGTTAGGCGATGCGTTCTTTGCGCAAGAGTCTGGATGTCGCCTGAGGTAACTGGTTAGGTTGCGGGGAGAGTAGGCATCTGTACCGTAAGGTATGATATTTTCGGTATATGGCTTGTTTTTTTGGCTTCAATTAAACTAGTGAGCAGGTTTGCATCCAGCCTGGATATGGGCCACATTCTGCAGCGTTGTATTGCACTTGAGTACTATTTTGGATCGGCAATTGTTGCGTTCTATGCGAGCTAATACAGTTGGGTTCCGCTCTGGAGCGATAGCTTCGGCCGTGAGCAGAGTAGTAATATTGGGGAGGCGGTCAGGGCTCATGATCTTGGGCTCGAGCTGGCTGGGGTTCGTAGCGCTAGTCTAATATACAGGCGGGCTTAGTTGGTATGCTTAGAGCTTGGTACTGTTTGAGGGCACGTTGATTTTATAGAAGCCGTGTACATATCTTGATTTATACACCTAGTTCCTCCGTCAGGCCTCTGTCATAGTAGCCAGGGTTGGTGTCAACTAATATCAGTTTCTGGAAGTCAGCGGCGAAAATAGTTAGTTTTTTTGTTATATCCGCGCGAGGGCGGTTACAGCTGGGATTGCTAGTGATGGCATGAATAACAGGCGCAACGGTCTAAGCAGTTCTTTTGTTTCTTGATTATAGCCTGCCTTAGGGTGCTAATCAGTGCTGACTTAGATAGCAAATTTGGTACCTGGGTGGCTTTAGGGTTGGCCGGGACTAGATTAAAGCGGCTGTATAGGTCGATTTTATACTGATAAGGCAAAACTTATTGACCTAAAGGCAGGGGCCGATCTGGGCTAGAATAGTGTCATTGTAGTCGGTTACAGTGAGGTGACAGACGGGGTATTCTTGCCGTAAGTCGACTATAGTTCGCGTCTTCATAGGGTTTATGCAGGAGCTTGTTCCTCGCACTGGTTAACATCACAGTCTACAATGATGATAGCGAAGGTATGCAAAATTGAAGAGATAAGGATGTCATTCAGTGATTGGCGCGGCTTTCGGGTCCTGGGGTAGGAGAATGCCACCAGCGAGTACGGCACCATCGGGAGCGTATATCGCGGCCACCTGGCCTGGTGCTGGCATGGTGCTTGGTGTCAGAAAATTGACCTCTAATACGTCTCCAGCCGAGGCGGTAACGGATAAATTTGTAACGGCCGGGTCGGCTTTTTGGCGGTAATGGGTGCGCACGAGCACGGTTTTTGGCCAATATTCTGGTGGTACGAGAAGGTTGAGTTCACCCACACGGCAACTTGAGGTGGCCAGTGTCGGTCGAGGTCCAACTAATAGACTATTGGTCTTGATATTTTTGCCTACAACATAGAGTGGCTCGGCAAAAGGCAGGCCTAGACCACGGCGCTGGCCGACGGTGTAACGCCATAGGCCGTGATGTCGGCCGAGTTTCCGGCCGTCGACGAACTGGATAGAACCAGGACCAGGCAGAGAGGTACCACATTTTTCATTATGGCGTTCCAAAAAAGACCTATAATCGTCCTTGGACACAAAGCAGATTTCTTGGCTTTCATTTGGCAATGGTGGGAAGAGGCCACGTTCGATCAGGGCAGCGCGTACGGCGGCTTTGGTGAATCTTCCTAAGGGGAAGACAGCTCTGGCTAGACGCCCTGGGGGCACTAAGGCCAAAAAATAGCTCTGTTCCTTCAATAAGTCGGCTCCGTATGATAGTGTCTGACCGTAGTGAAAGTGATCGATGCGACGGGCATAGTGGCCTGTGGTTAGGCATTCGGCACCTTCGGCTAGAGCTGCATCCATAATGAGGCCGAATTTAATCACCGCGTTGCAGCGGGCGCAAGGGTTGGGTGTCAGCCCAGCGGCGTAGGCCGCGGCGAATGGCTTGATCACCAGGTGTTCGAATTCTGTTGTTAGGTCTAGGGTCTTGAAAGGGACACGTAGGTGACAGCAGAGATTTGCGAGGCCAGCTACGGCGGCTTCACCGCTGGCGTTGAGGGGTAGAAGGCGGCCATGTAGGGCCAATAGATCGTGCCCTTGCTCCCGGAGCAGGACTAAGGCTAGAAGGCTGTCAATACCGCCACTGACGGCTATAGCAATACGTGTAGACATGTATACCTCCAGCGGCTCTACGGAGCCATCGGCTACTTAGGTCCATATTTTTTTTAGGAAAAGTAGTACACTGGCCATATATCTGTGACTAGACGTGAAAATTGTTTAACTTTTTCTATTTCACGCATAATCATAAAAGTTTTTTTTAAGAGATGGGAAAGAGTATAAATGGGGGGATGGGAATTTTTAAAAAATTTCCCATCCCCCCATTTTCCCACGATATTGTTATTTCGCTTGTCGCTTTTGCTCTTAGGCTTGTGGGTGAGGTCATTGAGGTCGTGGACGAAATCGATCAGGCGGGTGGCAAACATTGCCTGGTCGGTATTAGTTTTGCTGGTCTGGTTTTAGCCGGCACTTGATAGGATATTATCTCAGTTACGTCCCAGCTGACACTGAAAGCAATTTTTGATGTGGCGGCTCATTTGCATTGGCATTGTAGAATAATTAGAAGATAGTGTTGGCGATGCCCGAGATATTTTTTTTGTTGGCTTTATCACATTGAACGTGATTTAGTCAGTGGATTAGATTGGCGTTCCACGATGCTGGGCTATGAAGACTACTGCGCTGTTGATACTGCTGATGATTACTACGACATCGCCCGCGACAGCCACGGTATAGTTGGTATTATTTTTTTGGACGTCCTGGACTATCAGTGACACCTTTCCAGTAGTGACCTTCGGTATTATGATTAGCCAACGTCTTGACCTTGTGGACAATAACAGCGCAATATTAATTGAACTCTTTGGCTGAGGCAGCTGCAATGGTGGAGTTCAGAGTCTCAGGTTATCTTGTTTGGCGATGTGTCTGATGACGTCGGTGGCTTTGCTTTTTTTGGCCGTTTAACCCAGAGCATCATAATGCTGGTAGTACTGGCCAGATCTATAGCTTTAGCAGCAATCTTTGAGTTTGCCTATATGTTAATAGCATGCTGTGAGTTGCGGGCCATACTTTTGTATTGGAAGTGATGTTGTTTGTGGACTAAGCAAGTGTTGGGCTATGCCAGCGATGACCTTTATGCCGGCGTTTATTTTCTTAACGATTGATGTTACGGTGTTGATATTCATGAATTTTATTTGATAGTGGCAGGCTATGAGTACGGCGCTGGCTTCATAATAAGATCCGTACACTAGAGATCGCCTGGGGCGCACGAGTCTACTCGTTGTTGGAGGCGGGGGGGGGTAAAAGGAGGAGAAGGCGGTATCTTCTTTGACCAATATGCGACCAGATTAAGTTTTCTTCGTCTAGAGAGCGGACTATCTGGGGGCGTCTCTATAGAACCTTTCAAGTATGGACATGGAAGCACTTGCTATGGACAGCTTGTCGGCTTTAAGGAATAGTTATCTAGGTGGTAGATTATTCAGTAACGTAGGGGGGGGTAAGAGTAGCAGTTAGGTGTATCTCTATGGTTTTCGACCATAGGCTGCTTGTTAATGTAGCAGAACAGAAGGGACATGATAATGAGCAAGGCGAGTGAGTCCTTTGTTTTTTTAGATTAAGGGTGGTGGTGCCGAGATTGACTTAGCCTATATTTTTCCTCGACGAGTCGGCGTTGACAGTAGGATTTTATACAGAATGCCTGGCAGGAACACTAGAAGCGGTCCTGGAGAGCAACGATTAAGCCTTGCTTGACGCTTACCTGATGTCCGCCAGTAGGAATTTAGATTACGCGGGCATTAGTCCATGGGTAGGAAGGAGAAAATAGTTAGCCGATACGTTGAAGCTCAACTAACGAGGTTTTTTACAGCCAACCCCTTCTTTTTTTGTTAGTAGCCAGAGAGGCTGAGGTGAAGATCAAGAGAGAGGTTGGTCGCTATCTATTGGAAGACCAACCATTGCTCTGCGGATCCTGCTGGTTGTTCTAGCGTTGACTGGCCAGCTACAGTTCTAGATTTTCGTTTCACGGACAAGCCATATCTTCTTTTGATGCATTAATTCTGGATTAAATGGAGACCATGATCACCGAAAGGCGCCGATTTTTTTGCGGTAGAGGTAATTTTTTAAGGCCGTGGCAGCCTTGCATCGTCCAAGTATTGTCTTAAGGCATGCCGTCGCCCATAGGCTTACGTAACTTCATGCAGCAGTAGATAGTTCAGATAACTGTTAGACCAAAAAAAAGATGACTAGAGGTCTGATATTAATTCAGTTTGTCTTAATCTTACTTCTAGTAGCATTATTTTTTTTGAATCATATTTAGCAAGATGGCCATCTTGGCTGGATTTTGTTCGTCATTGTATTACACAGCGCATTTTTTCTTTAAGTATGACGATTCAGTCGGTATGATAGTTTTATCACTGCTGGTGTTGTTATTGAATACGATTATCAGATTTGTTTTATGTTTTAATCTGGTCAAATTTTTCGGCTGGGGAGTGGGGTTGAGTATTTTGTTTTACCGTCCTGTATTTACATGGTAATATCTGTGCCGTTTTGTGCTTTGCCGTCGCCAGGACGGGTACAGCTCAGGGATTTTGTTTTCTACCGACCCGAGAAGTTCGTCGCAACTTAAGTTAATTCAGGACGCTGCGGATGATTATTTTTTTATTGATGACGCCCTGACCTACTCGTTGCTACCTACGAATTGTTACTATGCAAAATCGGGCATGGAGAGGCACGTTTTATCATGCCGAGGCGACGCTGTGCTTTCGCGTGTAGAACGGTAGAAAAGTAGGACGCTATGTTTTTTTTTGGTGCACCTTTATGAATATCTGATTATTAAGCATGACTGCATTGCGATTATAATGGCACTTAAGACTTATACGGCCATTCCGGGTATTCCAGCCATAATGGTTAATCGTGGAGGGGGATAGAAAAACTTTAGTAGGCCTTTGCTGTTGGTGCGGCCGATTGCGTACTTAAATTATTGACGCAGCCCACCTGTGAGCTTGTATGGTTTAGGATTTGTAACGTAAAGCGAAGATGAACCAGAGTAAAATTTATAATATGAGTAGATGTCCTGGCCGGCTGGTCTGGAGAGGCTAGTATCGGCCTGAGCGGGATGAACAGGGCCTTAGATATATATTAGCTAAACGTGCCCTGTACAGGCCTACGACGGATCCGATGTATTGGACTGTCCGAGGGTCGCCTTCCTTCCCAAGATTTTTATGCGCTGTTTATTTTTAACCTCAACGTCAGACCTTGCCGTTTTGGTGAGTGACAATGCATAGAAGAGCTGGCTCTCTGATCCTGGGAGAGCTTAGCAGTGGTCCGTAACAGGCATTGGTTTAGGCCACCTAGTGAGGCGTCGACTATCATTGATGTCATATGGCTGATACGGAGTATCATAATATGTAAGAATTTTTTTGCAAGCCAACGCTTTCTCTGGCGGCGAACCCTTCATCTGGTGGTCAGAAGGGGTCGCCGCTGGGCTTGCGTATTGCATCCTGGCTTAGAGGTAGTGTCAGATGTTTAGTTCGGGTTATTTAGTCTCTACTGGCCACTTGCCTGCGAATTCACCAAGAGCGTTACACTGCCCTGGAGATCATGCTCAAGGCTGGTTATTTTTTTTTTGGGTTTATAAATTTGACCTGGAGTTTCTTTGTGTCCGGGTGCTGCAATATTTTCGTCGTTTTTATAGCTAAGCGACGACTTGGCAGAAAAACCGTGGGCGGGTTGGGCTGCCACTGTTGGATGTGTATTGATGCTTGGCACGACTGATGCGTAAGGGCCACAAGCGAGCTCGATTAAGGCAACAGCGCCTGTTTCATTCTGCCATTAGCCGAGCACCTTACGTTGCAGTTAGTTTTCGTTAATTTTGGCATACTGTGTCGACTCCGTCATCCTCGATGCCGGGCATCGGCATATTGTTCTCCTCAATCTGCGTATTTTTTGGGGATCGGTCTCAGTTTTTATTTTGTTTATTTTAGGCGATCTTTTAAATACGGATTGAAGTAGCCAAAGCTAAGCCACGGAAAGGCTTTAGATAGGCGTTTTTTGAAGTTGTTGAAGCCCATGGAAGGGTCGGTGGCATGGTTTCCAGCCAGCTCCAGATAGAGCTCGGGGTCCAAATTGAGGTTGCGCAGCTGGATCAAGTCGAGTTTAGTCTCTGCAATGAGGTCTGACAGGGCTTTCAGCTCAGATTCGGTGTCGGTAATGCCTGGAAAATAAAGCAAATTTAGAGAAACGAAGCATCCGTAAGCCTTGGCCATAGTGATGGTGGTTCGTACATCGTTGAAGACGTAGCCGTGGGGGCGATAATAGGCGGTGTAGAGCTCCGGCTGGGCGCTATTCAGGCTTACGCGGATGGAGGAAGCGCCGGCTGTGACTAGGGCAGGGATAGCCGTGGGCAGGCTCCCGTTTGTGTTGATATTCACAGTACCACGGCCGCCTTTGATGCGGAAGGTACGGATGGCGTCAGCGATGACTTCTCCTTCGATTAGGGGCTCACCCTCACAGCCCTGTCCGAAGGATAAAATAGGCTGTGGCTCGCGGATGGCGTGGACGGTCATAATTTCTATGAGCTCTGTGCTATTCGGGGGAGAAGTAATGCGACTTTGGGTAGCTGGGAAGCCGAACTCATCTGTCTGCATAGAGATGCAACCCACACAGCGGGCGTTGCAGGATCGGGCCGTGGGCAAGGGCGCCTCGAATCGTCCGAGGCAAAGGTTACGCGCGGCCGGACAGCAAGAATTTAAGGCGCAGTTTGTTAGGTGCTGTAGCAGGCGATTTTTTGGGAAGTGTTTTTGTAGTGCTAGAGCTTCTTTATGGATATATTGTTCAGAAATACCAGTGAAAATTTGGCGTCGATCTGTGTCCACGAGTCGGGCTGCTACGTAGAAGCGGCCCCGATGAAATCCTACCCCAGTATAGGCAAAGAGCGGCAGGGTTGGGATTTCGGCCTTCCCACGATGGCCTGGGGTATAGTAGGCTGCCACGCCGGTGGTAGTGTATCCGGGGCAGACAAAGACGGCCACTGCGGTCTCATTTAGCACCTCTGCGCGTCCAGTTTTCAGATCCAGGCCGACGGCGTGGCGACCGGGCAGGAGGTAGAGCCGGCTTTCTTCGGGCAAAGGGCTCAGTTCGTTAGGTCTGGGTGGGACGAGTTCGCGGCCACGACGTACGAGCATGTGCAGCTCCGGGTGGTCGTAGACGTTGCCATCCGTGTCGGCGAAGATCAGTTTGGGCAAGCGACTTTGAGCCATTTTTTAGCTTTCTCTTTTTTTTCTGATATATTGCAAAATCATTTACAGGAGGCGGGAACGGATGTGCCGGTGCATGATTGTGTTTCTACTAGAATTTCGCATCACGTCATATTTTACTGCAAGTAATGAAAAAACAAAAAAATATTTTTTTACATTGCTACAAGATTCCACACCCCACGTTCGTCTTTTTTGAATTTATTTTTTTTGCTCTGTTGCTGTTGCTCCATAGCGTCACGAGTAACTTGGAAAGCCGAACCAAAGATTCTGTAGGACGAATGGTGTAGTGTGAATAATTTGGTGACGGATATCAAGTTTCACATTGAAGACCTGATATATTTAAAAAAAGCAGAATCTCTGGCCCCCCAGAAGGTCTTATGTTTACTAGTGCAGTTCAGATCCGTGCCAGTGATTCCAGCCAGCCCAGTTTTCATCGCGCTGACCTTATCCGTTCCACTATTAATTACTGTTTTAGTGTTCGTCTGAATATGTCACTGGAGGAGGATTTGTAGGCCATTGACGGCATCCAGCCGGTCATTGAGTCTATGGGTATCCGTACCAGCTTTTGACATGGCCGCTGGGATCATCGTGTTTATTCCTACGGCTGCCCCTGACTTAGATTGTGTCTTTAAAAAGTCTAAAAGGGAAGAGGCTATATTTTTTTTGCTCTATCCAAACCTGACGTAGGCCTAGCTATGCAATTTTTTTGATCAGGACGGCGAACTGACCTTCGGTCTCAGGGTGGGATGAACTCTAGTTCTCCTGAGTCAGCCTCTCCTACGGCCCGAGCCGGTAAAAAAGCTATTGCTTTTTTGGTTACTTTGATATCATAAAAGAAGCTTGTTTGTATCCTATTGACTATCTTTTTCCCTTAACGCTGTTGTAACGTCTCAGGAAGTGGCTTTGCCGGTCGATATGGCACTTGAGACGGCCAAAGCAGATACCAATTTCAACTTCTAGAATTAGACAGCCAAAGTCGAGGCCGAAAAAGATGTTGCTATGACGGCTGAGTATAGCCTGCGGCCAACTGCATTTACTTTTTTTTACCTGTGTTTGGCAATATCTGCGGACCTGATCGCTATATTTCGTCCTGCCTGTCGGTGAGGCTAATAATAAAAACAGAATTCTACTAAGCGCCGATGAGGATGTGGAGTCGGTGGTGTTGGATTTAGGGGGTAGCGGCGCCATCCCATTCCGTGGCGGTCTTGACTTCAATCTCTTTTGCCGAGACTGATATTTAATTCGTCTTTGAAAATGAGAGATATCCTAGTTTTTCCCGTCTAGAGATCCATAACATACTGAAGTGACTCGCTTAATCTAGGGATTTTATAGGCTATTATTAAGAGTGATGCCATCTTGACGATGCGACACATTCTGCAAGGAGGAAGTCGAGGGGACATCCGTGGTCAGCCTGAGCGATGAGGGGCATCGTCAACTTGGACGACCAGCTTTTTCTCTAGGGAGCGGGTTTATTATATGGCTATAGAGTTGTCTACTAAACTTCAGTGGCTTATGCGGCAGGATATGGTTGGGGGTAGCTGTAAGTTCGGTGTGGATAGGGGGTGATATCGTCACCACATGGAGATCTGGAGACACAACAGCTGGGCTGTTATTTATTTTTGCTATATTCCAGAAAAATTTGGTAATATGCTGTCTTTGTTTTTTGTGTTGGAATGGATGGCACATGGTGTTTCGTGAGCCCCGCGAGGGGGCGTGTGGGACCGAGTTTGTTCAATAGTCTGCCTTGGCGGCGTAGGTGACTGTTTTAGATCAGGACCGATAGTCTGGCATTTGCACCAATGGATTCGCCCTTTCGACGTAGGCTTTAGGCAATCATGAGGATGTATTGTTGTGGATGATTCTGCACAGCATAATTTCGGCCATATCTGCCCGTTATTTTTTGTAGTCAATTTATCTTTAAAAATATTGTCTTTGTCTATTTTGCCTTCGTTAATGTTTAGTCAATAGCGATATAGTCATTACGCAGATAAATGGCAGGGGATCGACTACGATATCCATCCGAGACAGGACATTTTCATTGTATTCTGGCGTTCATTTTGGCTTTGGTTCCATCGAATTCCTGGACAAGACCGGTGTGGCAATAGCTATTTAGTATCAGCGGCATAATTATGCGGGTGGAGTGCCGGTCTAATTCGTGGCCGGTCGCGTCTATGAGAATAGAGCGTTTGTTCTTTCAGCGTTCGGCTGAGGTTGGGCCATGGGGTGGCCCAGCGTTAGGGCTAGATGGTAGCACAATACTAGCGCTGGCCATATATGGATGTACAGTCTTTCCAGAGATGTAGACATATGTTGCGTTACATCATTGGGTGTGATGACGTAGATACTGAAGTATCCCCACAGAATTCCTAGAATAGTTAAGGCCGACCAAGCAAGCCCGCGGCGTTCACTAGGCCGACAGGTCCAAGTGGCGGCCCAGGGGAACAACAGTAGCCAATAGGGTGTTAGTCCCCAGTTATGGAAAACTAGCCACTGTCTAATAAAGGTCTGCAAAATGAGACCGTAGCGCGGCCAATCCATGATGTTGGCTTGGATGGTTTCGGGCCGAAATAGCTCGTTGGGTACCCCCGCCTTGATCTTAAACATTATGACTACGCCCAAGAGCGGGGTCATTCCTAGGCTCAGGGCGATTAGTTCCTTATGTAGACATTGTTTTTGTCGCCAGAGGCATCCCGTTAGGAACCATGCACCACAGCAAGCTAAAGATAGGAGTATGCCCTCATTTTTTGTCCAGGCTCCGCATCCGGCACATAGCCCAGCCATAAAAATGAGACCACGGCTATTCGTGAAGCGGAGCTCATACAGACAGATACAGGCGATGGTCGCTACGACCCAAAACGCCAAGGGCATGTCGGCATATTCGCGTATGCCCATGCGTACAAAGAGCCAAGCGCCAAGTAAAGTGAATCCGGCTAACCAGCCCGATTCTTGGCCGCGTAGCAGGCCAACACTTCCTACTACTACACTAACAGTCGCTAGGCTCCACAGGGCTGCCACGAGTGCTGGGGCTAAAGGGAATTTTATACCGGCTAGGGCCCAGGCCTGGGCTACCAGGCAGGGAAGCAGCAGTGGGTAGTCCCCGTGTGTGACTTTACACAAGGATGGATAGAAACAGTCAAGTCCGGCTGTGAGGAAGATAGCTCGGTGGTTCCAGAAAGCCCAGGCATCCCAGCCGCCTATGGGATGGTTGGCTATAATCAGGCCCATGCCTATTACGGTGATGCTACATTGAACCAGGAAAAGCATACCGAACCAATTGAGATGTTCCGACATTGGAGCTGGCATGGTATGGGCCGCTGTCAGCGCTAGACGGCGACGGCAAAGGTGCCATACTCCGGCTAGGGCTATGGGAAGTAGGATTTCTAGTGTAAGTAGCCAGCAGAAAGGCAGTCTCCATTCTACGATCCAAAAAAAGAAAAATAAGGAGGATAAACCTTGTCCCAGCCCAGTTCCCAGGCCCAATGCTAACAGATGGCGATTCCATTCTACTTTGTCTCGGGGTAGCATTAGTTCGGCTAGTAACCAGCCGATGAGTGCCGGGAGTAAGCACCAGGCAGTTAGTAGGATCATGGTCGTCTTTCTTTCCGTTCCAATAGAAGCACGCCGTTTCCGAAGTCATATACTAGGGTCAGTTTGTGGGCAGCCAGTATATCCGCACGACTTTGGGGATCGTAAAAATTACCGATGACCAATGCCTGGTCCAACTCTAAGATTGGTAATCCGGGTGCAGTTATATATCTTAACATTATGAATTCTTTGTAAAAAGATTCTTCATCGGCGGGGTCCATGTCGGTAGCATAGCCGAAGGTCTGGCAGGGAGCCAAGAGATCTTTCAAGGGGGCGAAACGCTGGACGAGCTGAATGGCGTCGTCAATGCCAGCCGTAGCCTGGAACCAGCTAATTTCCCGTACTGTTTTGTCGATAGTGGTCACAAATACTTCCGTTACGAGCAGGCTGGCCATGGCGAGGGCGGCCCATCTGCGCATGCGGTTTTGTGTGGGGGCAGATGGCGGGACCGGTTGCACAGTAGAGGTAACGGGAGTCATCGGAGCGAAGATAAAATTGTCTAGAGACATGCGAAGCATGACTATAAGTTGGGCCATGGTCCTGGAGGTGGTCATCTGGAGTTGGCCCGGAGCGGGTCCGCGTAGTTGTCGTTGGTCGATGGGAGAAGGCGCGAGTGGTATCCGGCTGATTCTGGCAACTGAGGGTCGGGCGTGGCCGGGATCACAACCTTCGAGATTAGGAATAGTATGGTCCGTCCCGGCCGGCCGACTGCCTGCAGCAACGATCTTGTGGCTCGAACTGCAGAAGAGGTCAAGGTGGTTTTGCGGCCCTGCATCCTAGACGCAAACAAGCCTGATAAGTCGTCCTGAGAGCGTGGTATCAAAGCCAAGCAGAGCCTTAAAAGGTTACGTCTTTATAGGCAGAGAACAGGGGGCAAATCGGCTTTGATCGTTGCCGAGAGATGAGCTCACATTGCGCCATGGGGCCGTTATCAGCAAGATAAAAAAATGTATCGGGGTTTTATTGGTTCGTTTGTCGGCTCTCAAGATATGGTTAGGACGCTAAGGATGATCTGCATGTTCAGTCCTCTGCCCTGTCTGGTTGGGCCGTGCCGGATGAACAGGCTACCCAGGCTGACCAGGGGTGATCTAACGATGTCGTTTAAAAATGCTTAAAATGTAAGGCGTCCGTTCGAAAGATGCAACTAGTTTGACTCTGGGGTGGAGTAATAGTGGTCTGGTATGGTTCTTGCTTAAGAGAGATTAGCTCGTGGCTGGTCAAGGTACAGTCTGTTTAATGGCGGCCTGGCGCAAAAGACTGGGTCTGTGTATAGCTCGAGGTGAGGCTGACCTTGAATTCGATCTACAGTAGTCAACGAGCAACAACTCAGGCTTTATAGTCAAACAAGTAATGCCTGGTAGCTCGAAGGCGATAATAAACTGGGAAGAAATTTGGCAAGTTTATTGAAGGTATGCTTACAATTTTTGCCAGCTGTAGGAGAGGTCGAGATGCTAGACGGTTAGAGACTTTTAGTGGGTAGCCTTTAAAACTTTGTACCGGCTTGAGCCAAAAAAATAGCCCTGGGGATTGAGACTGAGACGCCGGGCGTATTCGCTAACTTGGGCCGGCAAGAAGTAGGTTTGTAACCCGAACTCACTGGTGGGTAGAAGGGGCACCAGCTTAGGATGAGCGCGGTGGAGCATGTGGAAATCCAGTTTCATAACTATGTGCCAGGACGGTTAGCCTTGGTTAGGCCAGTCGGGATATATAGCGATCATTGATGATATCTATCAATAATGCTGTCATAGATAAATGGCTGTTATCAAGCACAATATTTATTATAATTGGCTACCTATTGTTATGGATCCGAATGTTCTATGAGGCGGCTCCCTGTCTGGCTATATTGATGTCTGATGACAGCCAGGGTCAGTCATGGGTTATGCGTGGGGCTCCTATTGGGCATGCCGCTGGTTTTTTACTAGGTCCAGTTGGAGTTGGAGATCGAGTTATATTGAGGCGTGACTATCTATCTTTTTTTGTGGTTCAACTGGAGAAGGCAGTGTCCACTGGGCGTTAGGTATTGCCCATGAATTGAAACGACGGTTATGTTTTCGTATCGGCCTTGTACAATGCCTTCTGGCCCTGGAGATAGCATCTTCGCTTTGTTCAGTTATGTGGACATGCTTACAAGGGATGCAGATATAGTCCGTAGCCAAACTCTAAGGCTAACGGAATTAAGCTATTATTTTTTATCGGCGTTTAGTCCTAACGGAAACCGACATATATTTTTATGTTCAACTTGTGGCTTACTATAGACAGAAAATTAATTAATTGTAGATTGTTTTTTTTTATCACGATGGGCTATAAATATATTACGGCCTTAGGTTAGGCCGATGCCTACTAGCCGTAGTAGCTGGGGTGAGACATGCAGGGGTTAACTAGGATCGCTCGGAGGTAGTTGGCGAGACTATGTCTGCTGTAGCGAGAATTTTTATATCAGCATAACTGGTTAAAGTGCCAAATTAGGCAAGTATAGGACCGGACAATAATTGTCGTGGGGGGGGTCTATACGGTTTTGCCATCTTTATTTGTAATACCAGGATACTAAAGTAACATCCTTAAAAATATTTTCTTCAAGGGAGCGAGTGCCTTATCGGACTACTCGACGGCTATGATTGGCGCAGGGGGAGGGCTACCCAGCGGATTGATACAGGCCATGTATTTTCGTAGCCACGAGGAGCTAAGCCTGTTGGCAGTCCGGGATTGCTGGATAATCATGGTGGGAAAGGAGTTTGAGCCTCATTTTTTTGACCGATATTTAATGAAGTTTATGCCCCACCTATCTCTGAACTTCGACGATTTTGAGGGCTACCTTAATGTCAAGGTATGATACGCATACTTTACAATCCAGGCCAGATTAAAAAAGATTCCGACTTACGGAGATAGCGGAATTCATTAGTGGGCCGAATGTGTCTCTGCTCGGCGTCTTAACTACATTTATCCAGTACGCCACCAGGGCCTGGGGATAGCCTATTGCACCACTGTGGCCTAATGCAAATTCGCCCTACTTGCCGACTGGACCCGGTAGTCAAACGAAGACATTTTGGTTGCTCAAGCGCATGCCGCTCTTATTATTTTCAGTCTTTTTAGTATGCATCGATGTTTTGGTCATAACGCTCTCTGTCTAAATATTTTTTTGTGAGAATATAGATGACGAGTACATTAGTAAAAAAAGACAACCTAACGCTCAGAACATAGCAAGCGCTAGCGTGGAGGCCCTGCTCGGCTGTAATCTGTCTACTACCCAATTTATGTCTAATACATGAAAATTTAAAGCGCTGTTTACATATTGGTCACCGGTTCTAGTAATAAAAGTCGTCAGCTATAACTTTTGAATACCCCCAGGCCCGTCTACCGGAGGACAATTAAGTATGACTCTGACTAGCATGAACAGTGCTAACATTAGTGAGGTATTGGACATCGGTCAAGCAATCTTGGAATAGAATGGTCTATATATACGGACACGGGACTGACCTATAGCTCAGCTGAATGGTAGTGCTTAAGCTCTAGATGCTCGTGAGCTATTTTGCGAGTCAGCCTGTGCATTATTTAGTAGTAAAACTGGATTACACTGTCTCTTTACTAAGTTTACAGCGTATACCCAGCTGTATAAAATAGCACTATTTTTCTCTACTACTGCAGATACTGGACTGTAGCAAAAGGGCCGTCGTGCTGGCCGGTATCATGCGTTTCATAGCCTCAGGATGTTCTTCTTAGCCAATAGCTTGGAGTGTGGGTGGCCCTGGGTGCTTCCAGGCTGATGTAGACCCTGACGACCTGCAGGCCACCATCTTCGAGAGTTGGTTGGTGCCTGTTGGCGGCAAAGGCTGTTAGATATCGTCTTGAATTTGTTTTTTAAGCCATACACGCTGATGACAGCTAGTTTGGTCCGCTGGGCCATAACGATTTTGTTTCAGGAGAGTTTGTTAAATTGACAGGAAAAGACTTACCATGCGCCAGATTACTAAAATACTGTTGAGATGCCTCTGGTTGGTAGCCAGGTTGGCAAGATTTCTGCTATGTTATTCCAATTGATACCGGTAACTTCATGGGCCGGGGGTTGGGTATGTTATTATATCATAATGTTCCAGAATATTACCTCCGAGAAGAGGTCAGGACAGATTAAGACTGAGCGCCATATTCATTTTCCCATATTTTTTGTATACCATGCATCCCATTTATGAGTTTACTAAGGTCACCCTAGCGAAGCTCAAAATCACAGTGCCGCGCTCCTCGCGCAGTGCTTGACGCAAGGGTAACCTGAAGCATGGAGTCGGTCTGGCAGAATACTAGCATTATCGTTTAACTCATAAATAACATCTTGGATATTGTTAAGATGGAGTAAGGCATAATCGAATATTGGATGGCACAGTTGGGTCTAGTCGAGAGCATAGCCCAGGTAGCATCTGGACGCTCTAAGAGCACAAAAGTCTGTTCATCGTTTTTAGCGTGGGGCTAGAAGGGATCATCGTGGGATGCAGGCGTCGAAATCCTCTCGGGGAGAGCGGCAAGCTCTAGCGTACTTAAAACAGACCGACAGTATCACAATCGATAAATCTAATTAAGTAGCCCACAGTTTCTTATCTATAAGAAGAGCTTCGGATCGCTATATAGGTAGAATTTTGGTGGAAAGCAAGCACTAGTAAAAGTAGTATATTCAGTTTTTTTGTCGGTATTACCACCGGATAGCTGACAAGACGAGGCGGCTGGTGTGCTTAAGGCCCAATTGTATCCTTCGGCATAGGATTCACCCTACTTTTTTGGGACAAAAAATAGGCCAGCTGTGATATCCGGACTCTATTCCCTCTTGATATTAGTCGGTAGACGCGCTGTCATTCGATCTTATCTCATGGACCTAATCATGATTGGCCTATACGGGGTAGCGCTATAGGCCTCATTCGTGATGACTAGCTAGCGCGTCGTACTTCTGCGATCAACGCCGCCTAGGTTGCTTTGGACTGGGGCGAAGTCTGGTGAGAGCAGTGTTACTCAAGCTCCACTAAAGGAGCCCTAGCTGTTTTCTACAATAATCTGTAATCTGGGCGGTTAAGTCTATATAGAAGGCGATGGTGTGAAGATGCCGGATACGGTCGGAAGCCGTCTAGCCGGCCACTGTAAGTCGCCCCGGACCGGCGAGTGTTGTATTGTTTGATAGTCACAACCAGCTGTCCGGATCTAGAAGCCGTGGCTAGTAGAGCTATTGGTCGATCTGTGCGCTGAACCTGTAGGACAGATAGGCCTTCTATTTTTTTGTGGTCGCGTCAATAATTTGCCGGTACAGCACTGCGGTTCGCTTTTTTTAGCCCTTTGATTTGGATAGAAGCTGGACGGGCATAAAAGGATCATTATTTCCTTCGCTTTCTATTGGGTCGCGGCGTCTTGCTACAGGGCTTGGGGGGGGGAAAGCTGGCTGGATGGCAGAAAGTTCAGGGCCCGGAGGGACAATCGACAGGAGAAATTTACATAGGACAATCTGACCGTCAAAGAGAACTTGATAGTAGTTTGTTGATGTCTGGCCGTTAGCTTGGTCATATAGTTGCCAGCCTTGTTTTTTAGCTCGGGCATACCGTGGAGGTAGATATTCAGGAAGGTCAACTAGATTTAGGCGGTGTTCCTTGATTTAGATTTTACCCTGAGCATTCTACCACAAAAAAACATCAGTGACCAGAACCAATTGTGGTAGTTTATGAGCTAACTTTAGGCCTTAGTCAGTACTCTAATGTTGGCGGCTGTGGGCAACAGGAAAAAGAGTGGATGAACTTGAGCAAAATTCATACAAATTTTTTTTTGGTCGGCTATAGTTGAGATGTACATTCGAAGCTACTTTCTGTCTGAACTGAAGTCGAACGCCTGGACTGTGGAATATAGCCGACTTGAGTATACGCCTTGGTTGTATTGTGATAATGAATATGAATATCAATCCAGACAGTCCAGTCATCGGCTGGTGGGGTTGCAACTTCGGCACCAAGCCTACTAAGGTGGCCTGTTAAGTTATAGTTTGTGTCGGTGGCTTTTTGCTGCGGATGTGTTGTCCTATCCAAGTAACTCTCTGTCTATTTAATAATGGTTCGTGCTTGGGCTCTATCGACACTATCGTTACTTAGAGGTTAAGCTCCTGTTTTTTAAAGATTATTATTGGACTGCCATGGACCGGCCGGCTATTATCGTTGTCGCAGTCTTAAATTACTTTTAGCTATAGGTGATCATTCAGTTTTTTTTGGCGTGAGCTTGATTGCGAAGTTGATTGTGGGCGCCTGGGTGGACATTTGCTGTCCGTCATCAATTTAATACAGGTGCTCTACGTGGTCGAGCAGGACGTAATAAAACGTTCTTAGCCAAGGGCAAAGCTATATCCACTGATGGCATATCGCGTTCATATTACCGACGAGGACATTCAGGGCATATCTGGCTATGTTGACAGTGTCCACGGCGCTGTAGGTCTGGAGTAGCGCTGGGCCCGACGATTTTTTGTCCCATGGGCCGCATTAGAATGTCTGATATGCAGTCAATTTTGGAAAAAATGTAGTATTTATTCCGGTGCATAATTTTGGCTCGCCATCGACAGTAGTATGCCATTTGTTCTTCTGAGCGGTTATATTGAGTGGAAGTATACTATTTTGATAGGCAAGGCGCTGAAAATTCAGGAACGATATCTGTTTGTTGCATGAGTATGAGTATGGCGACGGAGGAATTTTGGTTGGGCACCAGGAAATATGTCCAGGATGCTCCACCAGGCAGGCTCACGCGTCTGTTTTGGGGGGAGAGCGGCCTTGCAGATTTTGGAGTTCAATGAAGCAGCGCTGCTGTTTGCGGTCGATGAATAGTATAAGCTTGGTTTGAAATTCTCGGTCAATGGCGTGCATTTGCTGCAGACCCACCGGGGTAACCTCGAGATTTGGCTGCCGGGAGATCTGCACAATGTGGTATCCAGCGCCAGCAGGCCGGAGTTCTATTTTGCGGAAGGCATAGCGTGTGCCGTTAGCATGGACTTCCTTGCCGATGAGAAAGACAGCGTAATGTTGATCCCGGAACGGTAGTTCGACTCGCTGACCTGGCAAAATTCGAGATACAGGGGCGTTGTCTGGGGAGTAATGTTCTCCAACCGGCCGGACTGTAGCAAAGGTGAGAGCCCAGGCCTCGGGCAGGAACTCAAACAGCATGGTAACGCAGCATAACAACGTTAGACAGAGGAACCAGGACGAAATTGGGATTCGGGGCCGTGGGGTTACTACAAGATTCATGTGGGGGCACCTGCGGTTTAAGTAGATTGGATTTCTGGCAGAGCGATGTGAATGTTAAGGGTGTCTGCCGTATTTATACTCATCTTGGAGGACATAGGACAGGAACAGGTTCTGTTCTAGGGGTAAATTTATGGGGGGGGATACCTTGGTTATGGAGCTCAGAAGGTTTTTCGGGCCCGTCGAACAACCTAGATATTCTCATCGAATATTGTAACATGGCAAGATAAAATGGCAGGCTAAAAAATTATGTATGTCTTGATTGTCCACAGCCTGCCGGAGTCTGCCTGTGGGTGCTACGGAACATTCATGGGGTTGGGCTGGGTGGGGCAGAGACCTGAAAAATACTTAAGTGAGCCGCCATAGATGAAAAAACTGCAATTGTTGCAGCGAACTGTCTGCGGAAGGTGACGACTAAAAGAAAGCAAGCATAAGCAGGGCCGACCGACTGACAGAAAGGTCTGTATCGGTTGGGGGGGGGACAGCTTCTCCATATTTTGCCACGATAACGGCGTTGCTATATAGTAACTACAGTATCCTTAGCGTCTATTTGCGGCCCCAACCATACTGCGGGGTAGAAGATAGCGTGTGTAAAGATATACTATTTTTATGGTTTGACTACCTGAGGCGTAGTTTATTTGATCATCCGAGCAGAGATGCACTTATTTTTAGGACGACTAAGAATATGGCTATTCTGGGATGGTTATCAAGGTGGTCTGCATGGTTGTTGGGGGGTTAGGTATATTTTTGACTCTCAGGGCGGGCTAGAAATTGTCCTCAGAATCACATCGTTTTGTCTCGAATGGTGGTGGCTATGTGGACTGCAATGCTTTTTTTGTTAACTAAGCCATCATATTATTCGTCAAGTGCCGTGCTACATTGTAGGCGTTGATGTTACTTTCTTGTCTTAGGCGTGTTTTGTGGTCTGGGATTGGCAAGCATACTAGCCGTTACTAAAGACACTTCATTATGGATGGCCTTCGCAATGTAGTTGCTGAACTGTACACGTGTAAGGCCACCACTAGCAAGTGAACTTGAGTGCCTGAGGTCCAGCCTACAGAGTCGCGAGGCGAGATATTATGGAGGTTGTGGAGTTGAATAGAAGGTGTCGTTTGTTTTTGTTGCATGGCACCTACGTGGCCGAATAGACCAGGAAAATGCTACGGATTAGGCCGTACATTTTGACGTAGAGATATCGACGGTTTCCGGATCCCGAGCGAACGCAGTGGTGGCTATTAATCTAGTTTTTTTTGACAGACTTGGTGCCTAGATCATATAGAAGGATGCATTTTCTTAGGTAAATTGATGAATTCGTACTGCTTCCTGATATATAAGGGGCAAGAGTACGTTGCCACATTCTATGTCAATAGTAATGTGCCCGGTTATTATCTTCTGAGTTATGCAGTCGATTTTATAAGGTATTCTGCCGTAATACAGGCAAAAAAATTTATAAAATAAGCGTTTAAGTCACTGTAGTTTTTTATATATGGTGCTGATGTAGAAGGCTATTGTCGTATACTTCGCAGCATGATGCTTGACTGACAGCCATTGTTTATGAATATGCCGTGGGATGTCATTGCGAAAGGTAGGTATTAGGCGTATTATTTCTATTTATGGAATGGCGAAAGTGCCAGTAGTCCCTGATAGTGTGTATGTTATGCCTCCGTTTTGCTTAAATAGCCGGACCACAGTTGTATTATTTTTAATATATTTAATTGTTTATCATTTTAGTTGTTAACCCACTATTAAGCGACTAGAAGCCACAGGGAGCTGGATACATCTTCTGAATCAGAGTTTTTATTGACGCTTGGATGTACGATCCGAGCTGGATGCGCGATATATTTATCCGAGTTGTGTTTTCTGGCTGAGCTTCCTGACGTGGTTATTGTTCTGTGCCATCCGGCTGGGGATTAATATGGGTCTAGGTGCGGCCTCACGGCCGGCATTCGTCCAGATAGACATCTGTAATTGTCACTAGTTCTAAGTGCGCTTTTGTGCAGTATTTGATCATGAGGAGTGAGCGCCTTCATGCCGTAAGAGCGATTCAGCGAGTATGAATATTACTTCGATGTGGATGGCCTGTGTCTGGGCTGGCTAAGCTATTACGTTGAGCACATCGCCGATAGCTGTGGCGATTCCGTCGCCGAGTTTTCATTTGTCAGCCAAGCATCTCTCTTTATTTTTATTTTTTCGGCCGTAGTTGTAGTGTTGAGGGTGGCTTGTCGGAATTGTTTTCTACTCACCAGCGAATGGTTGTTACTAGTCTGTCGGTGGTAAGTTCGTTTTATATGTTGTTCTCCCGAAATATATGTGCTGCCGGCCTGTAGTTGCTTGTTAAAAAAATGAGTTTCGGCTTGGGACAATTGTGTTTGACTGCCCTCATTCTTATCTAGAGCCGATCGGCCAATAGTAACCAGCGAGTCTATATTTTGCATGAATACGCGTAGTATTTATGCCGATTTGTAATCAGCACTTTATTTGAGCGGACAAGGATATTTTATTTATATCGTATGGACGGCCTAGAGCTATGGTAATTTGGGGCGCCGGTTTTTTTTAGAGGACTAGAGTATCGTCAGTGGTTGTATATGTGCTAACGCATCAATGTTGACGATCCCCAAGGTTTCTTACCATTTTTTATACGGTGTTTTTACAGTTGTTACTCTGATACGGGAACCCTTATCCTGGGATCCGATGTAGAGCTGGCCCTGCCAGTCTAACCACAGGCGCCACAGTGCCTGGATTCGTCTTGCCGGCGATAGCTTGGCAGGCGAGACTACGCCGTCCAGCTTTACTTCAACGCGACACTGGCGGTGCGAAAAGTGGCCAGCCTTATCCCTTTGACGCGTTTTAGCCGTATCCAGGTGTAGCTTAGTGAATAACAACAATGGATAGAGACCTCATAGTTGCTAACGAAGCTATCGACGAGGGCCCTATAAAGCAGGTGATGAGCGGGTGTTTTGTGTCCGAAAGGCTATATCCGAGGCCAGCATGTGGACTGTGTTGCGGCTAGTTTCAATAAGTGCAAAATTCGTTTTTTTTGTTTGAGTGGCTGAGGATATATGTGATGTCAAAAAAACGATGACTTTGAGAGTATCGGCTGCAGTATTCAGATCAGCCAGTTGCGGCTAATGTCCAGAAAAAGATAAAATCATGTAGATTTTTTCCATAATGTAAAATAGATATGCTAGAATAGGTGACTACGTTTTTTGGCGCGCTCGGTATAATGGAGGAAGGCATTAGTTAGATTTGAAAATCAACCCGGAGAGGGCAGGAGGGTGCGTTGATAAGTAGGCAGTAAGGGAGTAACTTGGGCTAGAGCGAGACAAAGTAGCCTATCCATATATCCTTCAGCGATTCGAATAGGCCTCGATGAGTTTACTGTGGTTTATAGTTTGCCGGTCAGTCAGGCTCTAGTAGTCAAGTATGGTTAGGATGACTATATTGTTGGCGACTTTATCAGTAATGATAATTATGTGGAGAGGCGTTCTCCGTAGATGTAAGTTTAATTGTTTGGTCGGCTACAGCGCTGGCAAGAGTTCCTAATGTCGCTATTTATTAATGAGTTTAAGGCATAATAAGGATGATGCAGGTGTTGGCGATAGGTGTGAAGTGAGCAATGATATATAGTATCTAAGGCATTAAGCTCATTAATTTGTGAATGTTACGGTAGAGTTGCTTTACAAGGCATATTAGAATAATGGCTGTATAGATAGAATAGTCCAGGCCAGTAAAAAAGGGACAGGATGATAAAATTCTTAGTTTGCCGGGTCGATCGAAAAAAATGTTTGCCAATATTGCCCCGACGGTGTATAATTATATTTTTACAACGGGATATAGCTCAGTCTGGCTAGAGCGCAGCGTTCGGGACGCTGAGGCCGTGTGTTCGAATCACACTATCCCGACCAGAAAAAATTAATGTGATGGCTGTAAAACTATGGCTCTATTTTTATTGTCAGCCAGACCTATAATAGCCGTGTCTGCTTATAGTGTTATTTGCCCAGCTAAGCTATCCCCCTTTTCTTTTGGTGGGCTATGGCTTTTTAGAATGTGGTATCATGCTATGTTGAGAAGCAAGGTAAGAATTCTCATATGATGGTCTAATGTGATTTGTCCTCTAATTTTTGCTTTAAAGTAAAATGTTAGTTGCTGCCCTTGCAGATAGTATTGTGTCGATCCCTAAGTTATTCATCCCTACTTAGAAAGAATGGTTTAGTCGTTGTTAGGCGAAACCACACTTTGGATGGCGATAAATAGTAGATTTATTATTTTGGTATAAGTAAGTGCCTGCTGATATATTAAAATATAGCATTCACACAAGGAGGTTTGCTATATTTACTAACTATCCTTACTGTCATTGTCTCTTGTTTCCGTTCGAAATTATTTTTTTGGTCAGGCCTCACGGCCTCTAGGGCATACTCGGTATCTTATTTTTTACGGCTAAACGGTTACGTATTAGATTTATTGTTTATTATCCGGCCAGCTAAGTTTGACTTCTCCGCCCCTACGGTCAAAGAATACATCACCGCCATAATCCAGGCTGAGGTGAGATAATTTTTTTTTGATTGGTTATAGTATTTTTCGCAGTATATGGGTTTGGTCAATCTCAATTTCTTCGGCCATAGATCACATGAATGAATCATGTATTGCAACTGCATTGTCTGCTTAATGACCACCACTATTCAGTTGATGGAGGCCGAATTATATTAATGCCAGCCAAAAGACTGTGGCAGGTATTTTTTTGCGCCATTTTATAAGACCGTAATCAAAGTCCTGGCTTCCCGTAGTTTAAGACGAATAGAGACAGCACGTTTTCTGCTACGGCCTGTGGCTCGAAGTGGGGCTTAATGTACTAGAGTCAAAAGCATATTTATGAGTATTTTTTATACTTTTTTATATTAATTATTTTTTTGAACCACAAAAAAAGCAGCAGTTACAAGTTTTTTTTATATACTCATTGCTTATGATCTTATACCGTTAGCATTCTTTTATGATAGAAATGGTACAAAAATATTTATACTAAAATAAAATAATAAAACTTGACGTGTTATCCATATATAAAATATTGATATGAATGGGTGTGCGGACACGCTAAAGGTCGAATATTGTCACTAATCTGCTGGCTATCGGTATGATTTTAAGGTTGGAGATATGATGCAAGACTGCTGTAAAACATGCTAGCCTCTATTTCGAACGCAATAACTAAAGGCATGCTCCGTTCTTCCAAAGTCAGTGCAAGGGTGGTTGGGATCACTAGTTGTCGACGGTCCTAATTTTAAGCATACTATATAGTTACTACAGGACCGCTCGGTCTGGATTTTATCGAGGCCTGCTACGGCGAGTTGAGGCTGTAAGTCCAGGCTAAAACCATTGAGATTAATCACAGCCGCGTCAGGTAACGATCTTGACGGCGTTGGTACTAGCTGGCCCAGTTCTAGAAACTCGGCATCAACCCGGTATTTGTAGAATCTTGTTGTATGGGATAGTCTGAACGCTATATTCCTAATCCATAGTAATAGCAGACTATCCTATTGCTTCTATCTGGACTGTGATTATTCCGGCGCTATGGTCATCTATAATTGGTGGCAGGAACAATTACTATTCAAGTAATAACAAGAGTGGCCAGCGTCAGAAGAAAAGGATTCAACAGATATTTAATGTATAAGGTTTGAATCTAATGGTTATAAATCGCACAGCCCCGCCGTTGGCACTGTACCGGACAGCGTGGCCCGTTAATATGAACCATGGTAGGCCGGTTTTTACTAACAGGTAATGCACTGAACAAAAGAAAGGCATTTATATTCAAGCAGACTCAATGTCGCCATTAGAAAGCTACATGACTGGCACAGCACGGCGCCAACAAGACATCTCTTAAGGTTCCAGCCGGGGGTCTTTAGTTAGTTTGTTGCTTTTATATCTCACAGTCTGTTTACACAGGGCTCCTAGAGTTGCTATAAGCCCGAATAGCCATAATATTGACAACGCTTCTGGCGTTTGCGTTCTTGCACTATAAGTGCCTGTGGTAATTTTTAGTCTTTTTTAAGACAGGCTTAAATAGAACTAGCCAAGATCTCTACTTTATATTTTTAAGCGACGAGGAATAAGGGGCTATTATCAGTTGGTCGACCTGGGATTGCAGCACAACTAACCGTTAACATTAACGTTGCGAAGCCTTGGTTTTGTTCCTAACGTTACTCCTTATCATAATTCCTAGCATAACTATATATTTTTTTGAGCAGTATATGGCCCAAAGCTACATATGACTCATCAAACTATCTCGTCAATATCCCTTTATCAATTAAAACATACTGCTATAATTTCCGATTAATTTTACTCGACAGTACCATGCCGCCCTTTAATTTCATAATTTTAACGTAATAGTAATATCCTGTTCAATCTTAAAAAACTGTGCGCTATATAGCCTAACAGACAGACCTCCCCCAAGGGGGGATCACTAAAAATCTAGCTAGATAAGCTGCTCTCGTTATTTTTTTAGGTATCTTGAGAGGATAGTGGATCAAGATCGGACTGCAAAATTGGCGAATAGGTGGATTAGCATGGGTTGACTGATCTGTTAGCGTACTGATAGCTCGCAGCGATGTCGCCAGGGCAAAAAAAGGCATAAGTTAAGGGTGGTATTCGGTAGAGCGGGTGCAGTGTTTCGGGTTGGCTGATGAATGCTTTTTTTGACAATCTGACTTTTTTTTGGATAGAATTTAAGTGATAGAATAGTCAAGTGTTGTGTTTTGAAATTTTAGTTTTTTTATAAGGACAGTCGTGAACTGGGCTGTGAGCTAAAAGGATGTGAGCTACAAGGGTTAGGTCGGGACTGGGCTGCCGGCCGGGGTAGTCTATCCCGGACGTAAAATACAAGCACCCTATAGTGCGTCAGCAAGGCAGAAAGGACGCGCGATAGATAATGGCCCTTGTGATTATCGACTAATCAGCTGGCTTTGCTGGTCTGGCTTGTTTAGAGTGATGGCAAGGGGGGGCTGCAGTTTATATGATGCGTCTGGGCGGCATACATAGGGGGGGTCTGCAGCAGCGTCTTTGTATCACGAATATGCTTTCGCTCTTGTGGAGAAAAAAACGGTATAACGACGATACGAAACCGTATATAAAAACAGTAGAAAAAGGCAATATCATAATTAACGCAATCTATCGTTATTTCTGGTGCCCAGGGCGGGAATTGAACCCGCATGGCGCATTGCGCCGAGGGATTTTAAGTCCCTTGCGTCTACCAGTTTCGCCACCCGGGCATAGCAATTTTTGCCAACCACATAATTGTTAGTAAAGATGACTGTATTAAAAAAATAGCCGAATTTAAATGGAGCGCTTTAGCTCGGCTTGTATCGGGTTACAGTTGGTAGACGCTTTTTTACATAGTTTCTGGTCTAGAAACATAAAACACGCATTCACGCAGCATCATAGCGGTTACTCCAGGCACAGTTACCCAAGCTTTTGATCTATCGTAGGTTATCATAAAATAATACAACTGTAGGACATCCCTCATGCCCCAGAATTTTTATACGGTCTACATCACGCTCTGCTGGCTAGTATAAAACACCTTAAAGCTGTTACTTTTTTCCATACATGTTGACTTTGTGACCCACCCCTAACATGATCTCGGATAGATTCTCTTTTTTATCCCTAGACTGAGATTATGTCAAATAACTTGAAAAAATAGATTTGTATTGTTGACCTGTTTTGAACGGTCGTGCTAGTCGGACCCTCATGTCCTGACGTTGGGGTGATTCCCGGCTTCTCTAAGAACGCAAAATGTGCTATGCTTGTATTTTTTCAGGTACGCGGCCGCATCCGCTTTATTGAGCAGCGCGTCTGACGTCTTCTTGTCGTGCGAAAATATACTTGCCCTAATGTTTTGTCCCAACGTGACACTATGGTGTCGTCTGGGAAAAAAGTTTCAGACAGAGAGACAACGATGGCTTGGGTGATCTTTTCCAGCGCCTTTAATTACTAAATACTGGACAAGGGTACTGTGCATTTGTCCCAGACTGAGGCTCTAGGGTATTCGATTTATGTGCTCATCTCTTGGTTACGCTGCTTCTGTAAATAATATATCGACGACATGATGTCCGTGAGTGTCGTCGGTCTGCTTTGAATACGTCCAAGTACAGTTGGGACTAGTTTGTGCTTAAACAGATCGACCTGGACAGCAGATGTTAGAATCATTTAAAAATCCGTAGATCTCTTATGTTTCGGTCTACGATGTTCTAGGGCCCTTCACTGTTCTGAACCGGCTACTGATATCACGCGCCGTTCGGGTATTCCTTGAGGACTGGGTCCACTGACAGTTTTACCCCCCCTTTGGTCTGTACCTCGTGTGGCTATAGCCAGACATTTTGAGGTATCGGTAAGAAGTATTTTCACGCGGTGATATTGATGTACGGATGACCGAGGACATTTCATTCGTTCAGCGGGCGTTACGGCCGAGACGTAGCCCAGTATACTTAGGCAATGGCCGAGCTGACCTTATAGTATCCGCGTTAGATTTTGGTAAAAGATGTTTTTCCTCTGCGTTCTTGAATAATGTGCGATAGGTTGGGCTCGATTTTGCATGCGCGGTGTCTTCTATTTTGTCTGTGTTCTATGAAGTCTTTTGCCATGATACAGAGCAGCCTTTAGTGTTGGTTGTGCAGCAACGTTTTCGTAACTTGAGCCTACAACAGGTTTGTTTTACTTGGGCAGCAGAACTCTAAGGACTATAGGGCAGTTTACTAGAGTATGTACGTTCGTGGTCATGACGAGTGGCGGATAGATTTCTTCGGGGTAGGTAAGGATAAAAACGAGCTGCAGGTACTCTGGTCGAGATATAAGGTATAAAGATGGGGTTAACATTGATGTAGTACTTATTCATAGCGATGATGAACATGTCTGTCTGGTTTATCCATAAAAATACTACCCAGAAGCGCATTTGTTTTCGTATATAGTTGCTACAGCTCAGTGTCGTTGGTGGTATTCAGGTTTATATCCATCGACGTTGTGCCACTTTGCTATATGGTCTGAATGTCATGGGCTGGATAGGAATGAGATGCTTGCCGGCCACCGTCCTTATCCATTAGTAATTTTTAAGTTGTTCGGTGCAGCTCATGTTGCCAACGTATTGAAGATCTTATCGATTACCTTATATTTATTCATCATTAGAATGACGAGCCTGGTGAAGGGAATATCCGCTGGGTACGCTGGGCGGTCTCGTGCAGAAGCTATCTTCACTCTTGTTATTGGCCCGCACAATATCAGGAAGCTGGCCAATCTGACCGTCAAGCCCAATGGCGTTCACGGTAAAATTTTTTTGACTAGTCAGGCTAGCCATTATTCGATAGAAGTTAGTTTGGGCATTGCGGTTTTATTTGTCGGGCATTGGTTGTTCTTTGGCCATGCATTATAGAGTCATTTATCGGCCAAGAAAGCGCATATTAGCATATAACAAGCTTAAGGGCAGTATTAGAAAAAAATCAAGATATCCTAAGCTGCCTTTTTACTTCTCACATAGGGTAGTAAGAAAAGCAGGCGCCTAGACCATGATATGGACCAGGATATCCGGGCAGGCTAGACGTATTAGCATTGCGTGAATAACGCCAGGCCGTGTATGTGGCTGATAACAATAGAGACCATATAACTTGGAATTTAAGAAAGGCTCATGTTACGAACGGGAGAACCAAGAAGTTATCGTGGCCGAAGCTGAAATTTTTTTTTTGTGTTCCGCCATTAGTAGGTAGTATGCTAGCGGTGCGAGCTATGGGCACAGTTATGGTCGTGGGTCGTTGGCAGTGCTTGAGCATGATTATCGATCCACGTTGTGGATGATACCGGCTACAAAGTAGCACTCCTGCGTGAGCTATATCGTGTGATTAGTCAAGCTGTGGTCACAAATGCCGTATTTGACGGAATACTGCCGAATTTTTTATATTATTGAGCGTGGAGTACATATTCTGGAAGTATTAGCATGCTGTGCCTCCTCCAAGGAGAAAGTAGGTATTTTGTTTTAATTAACTAAGACAATATCGTGGTTGATTGAATCGATGATATTTGGGAAGCTATAAGATGGATATTGACATGCTGTAAAGAATAGACTGGCGGTCGCGTTTTTTGTTCATTATATCGGGTCTGTGACCAGAAGAATTGTTCGGATTGTCCTGTATCTCAGTGAGCCGGAACTAGGCGTTGGGAAGGAAGTCAATTGGACCTTCCACGTACGCCAGACGCTCAGAGTCGGTCGGAAGAGGCATGCCCTTCGCGCAGGCGAAAGGGTTTGATTCTTCAGTTATTAGGGGGCTAGCCTCAGATTACTGCCGGCCATGAGCTCGTTGTCCACCTGGATGGCTACCTGGTGCCGTATTCGGCTGTAGGGGGCATTTTAGCCTGGTCTGGCTCATAAGTTTATCCGTATATTGTCGATTGGCCGTAATTGTGTCCGGGCTGAGCAGTACGTCAGTAACCATTGATGGACGCGTTGTTCGATGCTATCGATATCAGCCTTTTGCTACACTCAAAAATTTTTATGATTTTTATGTATCGGTCAGTGATCATTTTTTTGAAAAAAAATAGTAGTTGCTTATTATATCTTATAAGGTCCGCAGCCAAGATCATATTTCGGGCGATAGAATCAATATGAAACGTGCCCATGCAGACGTCTTTTTTTTTGTGTCGTATTGTAGTTTTGCGCTGTCCTTAGATGGCCGACGATGGCTGATTTTGCAACCGACTTATTAGCCTAAGGAAATCCTTTGCCCGCTCAGCTGGTCGGTTGTCGATTTTACCGCGACTTTTGTCTACCATATCTAATGGCTATGGTCGGCAGAAGATTGAAAAAATCGGTACTTTGGAGAGATGCCGGCCGATGATATCTAATCGATGAGATTGCTTAAGTCTTCTGCCAGCTAGTTGATGTTTTTTAGCTATGGTCGAGATCTTGCTTATAATACGGTTGGCTTAGATTACGTTGTTGTCATGACCCGGGAAAATAGGTTGTTAAGGCGATGTGTTCGTTGACATATGCGTTAGCTATAAGTCGTTCTTCGTTGTCTGCGGTAATATCCTGAGTCGTGTTCGAAATGCTTTTTGGTTCGTCTGTGCTTTTCCAAGAGTATGTGTTCGGCCTTACCCGGCTTATCTGTAAGAAGTTTTCTACATGTTCCGGATATTAGGATATCTAGTATACAGTTTCGTGGGTGTTTATGCCTGGATCGTAACAATAGCATATTGGTCACTACGGCGGAGTCGTATCGGTTCCGTTTGCCTGGCCTCAATTTATGGATTAAGGGTTAAAAAAGTTGTTTTGGTCGGTGGTATTATTGATTATACTTATAATTTTATCGATATTTTTTGATTTTATCCGAGTGACAGATAAGGCGTTGGCAAGTTGCTATATTCAGAGAGAACTATAGGCCTTGTTCGCCATGCCCTCTATACCACGTGTTCATCTGTTTTATAGCTGTAGCCGTTTTGGCGGCCTTGGCCGCCGCGGCTTGAATATTTTGTTGAATAATCCATTTACTACTTGAAGGTTCTGTTCGTCCGGATTGGTCACAGGAAGTATCGGCGACCTTCCAGTCCATTAGCAATATGGGATGCCGCTTTTTTTTTGTTGAGCCAGTTGACCAGCTTCTGGACATTGGTGTTATCTGTTATTCGGTTCATCAGCAGTTCCGCGATCACTATAGGCGCGTTGACGAAGTCAAAGCGCTCCTGCTCGCTAGTCACAAAGAGAGGTCGTTTGTCTCGAGAGGATGTTCTTATTATATTCCAGCTGGAACGGATGGGTTGTTGATCGTTTTTTAGACTTTAAGCTAGTTTAGCTAGCTTGTTTCAGCCTGAGGCTTTGGAGCTGATATTTTAATTATTTTTTTATTTTAGTCGCTGGCACAGGAAAATGATTATGATTTTTTGACCACCACCTTGCAGGTCAGCAGCGGTTTATGGTCAGAGCATAGCCAGTCTATCAAGAAGAATAGGTGTCATTACGCTGGTCAGTCGCTAACATTTGAAATCAGTGTTTTGCGTCCAAAGACATGATTGCGGCACTAAAAGTCCATACGATTTGTCGTGGTAGTAGTGGGTTTAGTTTGCTAGGGCGGCCCTAAGATCGACGAAGAATGGCGCCCTCTCGCCGGTCCTTAATCAACTACAGGGTGCGCCCCTAAAACATAGCATATTTTGTCCTGTATTGGAAAGAGAAGGCACTAACAGTTTATAAATGGTTGAGTAGGCACCTTGTCTTTTCTTTAGTCGACTAAGGAAGTATGGACTTTTTATGGCGACTACGATGTTTTATTTAACTGATAGATGGCGGTTGTCGTTGGTAGCCATGAGCTGAGATGCTCACTGATAGGACACCCAAGGAACCCTGCGTTCTTTTCTGACGACGGAGGGTGTACTTTTGTTGTCAGGAGAAGTTAGCTAGCAATAGGCCGAGTAAGAGATGTTGATGACGACGCACACAAGTGTGAGAACTGTGGTGCCCAATGTCTGGAAATTTGCTACTATATTCGTCCCTAGTGCGTATTATTGTGCACAATAGCTTAAAATTTAATGACGTTCTGTTTGGTATTATGTCAGGTCAGGATTTCTTTTGGAGGATATTTATATTTGGTGGCGAGAATTGTCTGGCCAATTATTTAGGCCGATCCCTGGCCATGACATGCTTTTTTAGCTGGAGTTGATCAGCTTGGGTGTTTAGAAGTTCAGAAAAGCTCTTAGGCTTGCCACAGCCCGCAGTGCGATAGATGCAACACTCTTTAAGCTTCTACCTAGGCCTAAGGTTATGAACTGGTGTCGCTAGAGGACTTATTTCGTTGGCGCACTTGATGCAAATGTTGAGTTGTTCATTCTAGCGGTTGGCAGAGATTCTATTGCCTATAAAAGGCGCTAGTTTAGTCTGAGATAAAGCAAGCATGACAGCAGCTCGCTTTTATGGAAAAACGAGACAAAGCAGAAGACGTTGAGCTACAAAGCCGGTTAGCTATTCAGGCTTGTTCACTTGGGGTTTTAGTTTATATTCATGATATTTGTTAAGTCACCGTCGGAGGAGATCGGGGCAAAGTGTTGTTGTGCACTTATGCCTTGATGTAGACGTGGTACAAGTCGACGAATCGTAGTATGTCCGTTTTTCTTGAATACTGAGAAACAGAGGCTCGGTCGTTAATATGTGCTGGGTGTACTTAGCGGCATATTCTAGATGCAGGTCGTGTAGGACTATCATTTACACGACTGATTCGATTTCTCGGCTGTGCCTGTCTAACGATCAATGGGTTTGTTAATCAGACGGTCTCAAATGGTGTATTCCGTCTAGCCATAAGGTATCGTTACCGATGTGAATATGATAAATTCATAATATAATTTATAGTGGCATTATTCAGATTCAGCCCAGTGCGACAGTGTCCTGAACAGTCCTGTCCTTACTGCCGTAGCCCTGGATCTTATAGAATATTTGATAGTTTAGTTTAAGTCTGCAATTAGGGGCGTGGATAAAAAAGAGCTACGTTGTGAAGTACGATGTCGCGTATAGTAGCTTCATCCAATAAGGCCTGTAGCTGGGCATCGGCGAATTTGTTGATATTAAACATTTATAATACAGTCCATTTTGTCGCATCAAGATGTAGAGCCTTGCGGATCGTTCGGGCTACGTGGCTTGGCCCTGGGCGTCAGCTACGTCGGCCGTAGCCTGTCCATACATATTTATGCTGGTTTGCTTTTGGAGGTAGCCGTCGCGTAGGCAGATCTTTTTTTTGGTGGAGCTGGACGCCGCGAGTTATGTTATTTTTCACGGTTTAGTACATATTGGAGTGAAAGTCCGAGTAGCTCAGACTCACGTCCTGTGGGGAAGTGTTTGAGGGCCTCTCTGGCCGATTCTAAATACCGGGCCGCTACCTCCCTAGTGCGGAGATCGCAGCCCGTTGCACGTACTGCAGCCACGGCCTCGATAACGATATTAGACGTAAAGGTGTGGCCCTCCTTTGCCTCAGCTTTAGATCGATCCATCAGGCCTTGCCGCTGGGCCGGGGCCAGAGTGGCTAGGTACAGGAGTAGCGGCAGGGTTATCTTGCCTTCTGCTAGGTCTGCGCCTACAGATTTACCTATGGTCTCGGTTGTGCCGGAGTAGTCCAAGGCGTCGTCCACCAGCTGGAAAGCGATGCCCAGATTGAGACCAAAGGTCGCGGCGGCTGCCTCTAACTCTGTTGAGGCGCCGGCCAGTATAGCCCCGCAGCGGCAGGCTGCTTGGATCAGGTAGGCTGTTTTGCCGGCTACAATATCTAAGTAGTCGGCTTCGGTGAGCTCCAGGTTTCCGGCGGCCGCTATTTCGGCGATTTCGCCGGTCGTCGTGCGTAGGATGGCCTCGGAGATGCATGACGTTAGACGTGGTTCGCCATATTCGGCCATTAGTTGGTTGCCCAAGGCCAGGAGGGCGTCTCCGGCCAATATGGTCTCGGTGAGGCCATGTATTATATGCGCTGCAGGCAGACCGCGTCGTAATTTTGCGTCATCAAGCACATCGTCATGCAGCAGGGTGGCAGAGTGGAGAAATTCCAGGGAACAGGCCATAGTATAGGCGGTGTCGGCTGCATGGCCCATAGTTCTTGCTGTGAGCAGGGCTAGCATGGGTCGTAGCCGTTTGCCGCCAGCTTGCAGTACGTAGCGTACCACGGGCTGGACAAGGGGATGTAGTCGGACGGTTTCGGCCTCAAGCACTGCGTTAATGCGTGGTTGTTCCGCTTCCATATATTCGAGAAAGGCACGCATGATATTCTATAGTAGCTGCAATGTTCCCATCTTTGCAAGTATTTCTGACAGCCTGGGGTTATCGGTTAGAACGGAAAGGCGGTTGAAATGGGGGCAGATGGACTTGGCTGGGGCAGAATAAGACCGAAGGATGTACGTCCAGCAAAAGATGTAAAGCAAAAAAACCTAACAGGACATATTCGTTTGGCCTGGACTTAGCGTATAATATCGGCGGCCCAGTCTATTTAGGCCTATGGCTCCAAAAAAAATGTTTCCTAGGACAGTCGCCCAGTCGCCCTAAAGACTGTTTAGAGAAATTTATTAGGCCAGCCATAGTTCATGTATTTAGTGATTCCGCTGGTACGGCAGAAGCCATATAGACAAAAAATTTATAGATGATAGCGTATTTATAGGTGTCCATTTTGAGTGCTGCCTTGAGAATACTCCGATGTCTCGTTAAATATTACAGAACGTTAAGCGCAGGTCCTGATATGGTTGGGTCGAGTTAGTTTAGTCGTTTGGCGCCATGCAAGAAGGACAAACGTGGGGGAGTAGTTCCAGATTAAGGCCACAATTTTTTTTGAATAAGACGTTGTATAGCACGAATCTAGAAGCGTTTGGAGTTGAGATAGGACTTGACATGTTCTCGCTGTAGAAGGTGCCAAGATTGTTTTGTGAGAGTAGGCTACTTTTTAGTGGGTTGTTTGCTGCTTAGTATAGCTCGCCAGTTGTCTGAGATCAGGCGGTAGTTGTCCTGTTGTGTTCTATCGTGTGCCAGCTCTTGATACTGACTGAGATAATTGTAATGCTCATGGTAATAAATTGTGAGGAGAAATGTGAGTCTACATAGCTTATACGTCGAATGCTCTTCTTGGCCTTATTGAGTAAGCCCAAAATAAAATAATAACACTAAGAGGCTGATCCACTTAATCAGAGCTACGACCTACTCCATCGTCGATAAGGTGATGTTTCTGGTCAGGTGTATAATAGAAGAATCTCTTATGGCCTCCATGCTGAAATCTATCTGGATGCCGCTGGTCTGGTATGCGTGGGTGAACAGTGTTTAGGCAAAGATGTTGACTTAGGTCTCTATCTGTTGACGTTTTTTATATAGCTGCGCTCGATAGTTTATCACAATAGCTAAGTTTTATTAGGAGTGACTGGCGAAGTTGTCGTTCTTAAAGAAGAACTTTGAGGCGTTGAATATCCACATGCCATGCTCGATTGTCCATCATCAGATTTGGGTCGCGCACTTACAGGCCGGACAAAATTTTATGGCAAAAGGTGTAGCGGTGTGTACAGTTTTTTGTCCCGAGAGGGCTAGCAGTTTCAAAGTGTTTGTGCCGCCTTCTTCGTCTCAGATTGGGTGATCCAGCCGCGGTATGTTTTTTTAAAGGAAGATATTCTTAGCCGGTAAGGGACTCTACCCACGGCCTCGATGAGCTCTGTAAGTTATTAATTATGGTCTCGGCGTGGGCTTCAGTCGTTAATCATATCTTTGGTTTCGCGGCACCAGTCTGGACCGAGGACGCCTTGGCAGTGCATCATAGGCCAGGGCCGTATTATTCGTTTGTCCCTTATTGCAGACCACGAAGTCTAGCTTTGGGTATTTTTTATAGTGCACACCGGGATAGCCGATGTGTGCAGCTTGCTAAGTATAGTGACGATTTAGACTCACCCCCTTGGTTACGCGGTAGACATCGGAGGCCCCCATATGCCTTCACAGTGAAGGCATCCAGGTATATGAAGATAATTTTGTGTTCTTAACGCATGCCTCAGTGTCGGCTAAGATTGGCTCTAGTATTTTGCTATCCATTATGGCACCTCACACCCCCCTACTTGCGAGGTTACAATATGGGCAAAATTGGTGTAAGGTACATGAAAACCATCTAGACGGGGTCGTGATATTATGTTCTAGAATAACTACGAAGATTTTTTTGTGGCGGTGCTAGCGCTATGTTGGCTGGGTGGGCCGTGTTACTAATGGGTTATCGCTGTCCATAGCGTAAGGCTTGACAGGTGATGCGCCAAGAGAGGTGATTGGCTAGATAGTTCAGGAACGGCTCTATCCAGGCAAGAAGTAATGTCGAATTGGTCAGCGGGCATTAAAATGATGGACTAAAAATAGTAGAATATATAACTTTTCTCCAGTGGCCGGAGTCATTTTATTCAACGCTGCTGTAATCTGAGGAAGGGGCAGTATCTTAAATTAAAGGCACCAGGCTGGGTAAATCGATCATGGTTTTTTTATTGTAGAGTCCCGGGCTTACAATTATCAAGTTTGCATTGTCACGTAGGCTAAAGTCAGATGGTTTCGTATGGATTTCATTCGTTTTTTTGAAGAAGCGATTTATAATTAAGGAATACGAAAAGTACTTATTTTAGCTCTGATAATGTGTTCGGAATAAGTGTCCTTGCTCTAGAAAATTCTAAGCCTTGGGCTGCGAATGGGTTCTACGAACATAGTGAGATGTATCCGGGCTTTGTTGAGATTGGCCTGTTCGAGATGTCTTATAGGAAGAAGAATGCTACCACGTCATTTTTTGCCAATATTAACGTGGCCAAACAGTATCCTAACGTTATCGTATAAACCTAGGTTAATATATCGAGGACGGCAACGTTTTTAAATATAAGGTTAAGGCAGTCTGGCGTTGCTGTAATTGTAGTTACAATCGTAATGGCAACGTTTTGCTGGGGAATTGTTTGGCCTGAGATTCGGCTTGAGATTCTAATTGAATCATGCTATTTTTTTTGGGCTTAAGTACTTTAATTATCATCTTAACTAAGGAAAGTTTCTATGACTAGGCAACTAGAAATTTACAAGTGTGAATTGTGCGGAAACGTTATCGAGATTCTGCATGCCGGTAGCGGCGAGCTAGTCTGCTGCGGCCAGCCCATGATCTTCTTGAAGGAAAACACTATAGACGCGGCTAAAGAAAAGCATATTCCGGTTTTTAAGAAGGTTGTCGAGGGTTACACAGTAAGTGTGGGCGCGACATTGCATATTATGGAGACTAAACACTATATAGAGTGGATCGAGTTTATCGCCGACGGTAAGACTTGTCGTCAGTCCTTAAAGCCTGGGGACACGCCTGTAGCTACTTTTTTCATCCAGGCGAGTAAAATCATGGCCCGGGCGTATTGTAATATTCATGGCGTCTGGAAGGCTGAGCTTTAGGGTTGTGAGTTAGTAATATGGGTGTGTGCTGACGGCTTATTTGAAAGGCTGGTCGTCGATATTATATTAGAGGATTTTAGTTTCTATTGCTGTATATATTTATTTATAGACGAAAAATTTAAGGAAGGTAGTTTTATGGATTTTTACGTGTGTAGTATCTGTGGCTACGAGTATGTTCAGGCTGTCGGTGATCCAGGTTCTGGAGTGTCGGCTAATACTCCTTTCGCAAGCTTGTCCAATGATTGGGTCTGTCCGATATGTGGCGCATCTAAATTTGAGTTTAGCAAGGCTTAAAAAATGGAGGCAGTTATGCAACTTATCGCTCAAATTCGACACATATTTTAGAACATGGCGGTCGTTTTTTTTCTGCCTTGAGGTATTATCTATATGTTTACCTGATTTAAGGTCATGAAAACTATGCTTTAGATATGGCTAAGGCCAATTTCAAGGGTGAGCTACCTTGCCGCTTTGTTTATCTGGGTAATTACGGGAGTATAGACTAACCGGCTGCCCACTGCTTAGAGCCTGACCATGCCCTGCTACCTAGATAATATCGTGGTCGCAGTGAAGCCCCGAGAAAATTTGTCCACCATGGCGTGTGTTTTTGTTATGGCTCACTACCCATTAGGCCAAGGGTTGTGCGTGTCGGTAATTAAGAGCAGTGATACCATCTCTCCGGGTCCGTGTATGGCATACTTTCTAAAGATGCATATGCTCAGTGGACGGACAATATTCCTATCTTTTCGAAGACAGATTATTTGTTTCTTAATATAATTTATCCAAAAAACATATCGTTTCTACCGAATACTTTGTCAGCGAGATGGATCGGGCGGGATTGTATAGGGCTACGTAAAAGTGCTATGCCAATGTCGTGCTTCCATAGCATTACGATAAGACTTTGGATCAGATCCGGACGTGCAGCTGGATGCGTACAGGCTGGTCACGAACTACAGATAGCTCTTTCGTGGAGACAAAGGCGTAGGTTTTGTCTTGGATACCTATAATATTTATTTTATAAGAAGTTGGCGGATAAGATAGCCATTGTCTACGATACTATATGGCGTCCTGCAGAGCAGCTAGTCAGGATTATCGCTATGAGACAGCGAGTCAAGGTCGTGAGTGCGCAATCAATGCGGCTTAAGGCTAATAACTATAACACAGTAGTAATCCAAGATTTTTTGACGCCTCAATAATAATTATAAGCTCGTCTATGTATAACAACGGTATACTCCCGATGCTATCAGTCCGTTATAATGGGGTCTGCAGTTTTCATAATAAGATCAGTGCAGCCTTTAGATTCTTTACGGCTAGAAAGGAGAGTCGGCAAAGGTTATTGCCGGATAGCTGCAAGATATGAGTTTTATTTTTTTGTCCACATTGTCGCTGAAGCATAAATAGACTTCTGAATACGAAGCCTTTTGGGCGTTTCGTAGCCAAAGACAAGTCTGGTTATAGCCAGGGCTATAAAAGTAAAAACTATAGCTTAAGTTCGGCTAATCAGGGGCATACATCATATACTGTGCCGAGAACTGGGTACGCGGTAGATTTTGTGTAACTGAAGGCCAACATAATATATATGCGCTATTTTTTTATATACAGACCCTAAGCTTTGCCTTCTGACCGAGTCGGCCGTGGTCACTCACGCGACCACTGTGCTGGATAAAATTTGAGACTCAGGTTTCGCGAGATGTTGGTCGGCTAGCCAATAAGAATATATTTGTTGGGCATGCATTACGTCTCTGGAGTTTTTTTACCGTTCCTTGTGTCATACAGCGGCTGTATATTGAAGGTCGGCCGATGATCTTTATGATCACTTGAGGTTTGGGCCTGCACGAGGAGCATATTCTATAGATAAGTTGGTGGTCGTGCCCTGAGGATCTTGAGCAGATTGGCTGCGGAAGTCTGCTCGAACATTAGCCCGAAGTGGTAGTTAGCCGGCCTTTTGTCAGCCCGTTTTTTAGCATACGGCAGCTTGCGGTTGACCAGCAGCTACTGGTAGCGGATATGTCTTATTCGGAGTGGTCAACTTTAGTCGAAACTGCGCGTACGAATGGTTTTGCTACCGGACCACTAGGTAGCTATATCTGTCCTCCGCTGCTTTATCGGTTGGGTCTTTGGCTAGAGATAGCCTCTTAATTTATATTCGCACTAACTGAAAGTTTCATTTCGGCCTCCGCGGGACCTTAAGTAAGCTTACGATTATAGGTTCGCTGTATAGTTTAACTGGCCAGGCTGTTTCTGTCGGTACTTTTCACCTATGGCTGCCATGGTGATACTTGTCTCCGACGTCTTATTGTGGGTGCGCCTAGTGCCTTTTGGGATATATTCCAACTCCCCACCGCCTGGAAGTTTTTGTGGTCTTCCGACGCATCAGCGCATGTTCTTTGCTACGACCGGAGGAGACGGATCCAGATCTGGGGTTCTGTATTATACCCGCCTGGTCTCCAGGTCAGCTTCTTAGTTTTGGCGAAAGGCGGAAAGGTGCGATCGCAGCGGTTCGTCAGCCTGAGGGCGTCACCTGGACTACTTTTTTGGCCACGGTAAATGCTTTTCAGACAAGAAGCGGATGTATGCAGATTCATTGTCGGCAGTGATTTGTTCTATATGGCATCTTTGATTGTGGCCAAAGGTGGTTGTTAGTTGTTCTGTATGTGCTACAGCATGGCACCTATATATTAGATCAGTTTGGGACGGCCTGGCATGAGAAAACAGTATAGTGGACTAAATTGTCTAGTCTGTAATAGTTCAAGCGTACTTGTTCTTTGATGTCTCAGTACATGATAAAAAGTAGAGTCCGTCGATATAGACAAAATAGTAGTTGCGGCGTGCTAAAGGTATGGTGAAGACTTATTAGATATTAATGCTGGCGTGGGAAGTTCTATACATAAGTCAGAATTTTGATTTATTTTTCAGAAATTATATGATATTAAGCTTGAATAACTTATATATTATATTCAGCTAGCAATATCTGCTAGATAGACTATGAGATCCTGCCTTTATACTTGCTAAAAAAATCTATCACAGTAAATAGTATGCTGAGGTGCTGAAAAATATATTTTATTTTGTATTTCTGGCAGACATATTTATGTCAGGCCACGTTCGATTTACAGGACTATTTTTGCTAAGGTCATTTTTTTTGCCTTATGAATATGAAGGCGAGCTCTGGGTCGTAGCAGTTGATGGTCTGGGCGATGTCCACATACAGCCTAGACAATCTTGGCGCTGCTATTTTTAAGGATGAGATAGTGTGGTGTGGCGTTGAGTTAGATATGGTTTTTAATTTGATAATATCATCTACTTTACGGGGCGCTACCGCCTGCCTTCTTGGCAGCGGCTATTTTTACCGAAAAAATATCCTTAGCATGTCATACCATAAACGTACGGTGGGACAGCATAATTCTAGCGATTTTGATGCAACTCGACTTCTTCCTAGCTGCATCGCCGTGTTGGTCCCTTCCCGTTTTCCATCACGTTGCGTTGACGGATTTAGTATTAATTCCGTTTGGTAAGTCACTGCTTTTAGGAGAGCTGCCGCAATGCCGTGGCGTGGTGGGTAGACACCTTTTTGAGACAGAGCCTTAAGGCGACCTATCCGCATAAGGTCGGTCCAAGCCTGATCTTGATTAATATCTGGTTGGATCTGGGCCAGGGATAGAGGTTAGCCACTTAGTCGTGGACTTTGTAGTGGCCGACAGGAGGGGTAGTAGTTAAGCTGAAACAGGTAGATCTGGCGTAAGGGTTATTCGTCACTATGGCGTGACCATGCATTGGGTAGCATAGGAGTTCACATGTGTTACCCCCAAGGATCTATTCGAGGCGCAAGCTCAAGAAATCGCCATTGGGCGCACAATAGGATCATTTTTTTGTGCAGCTTGCTATAGTCTATCAACCATCGCATATAACATGGTCGACATGTTGTCCAGGCCATTTAGGCCGTGACCTTGGTTGAGGTGGGTGTCCGGAGACAATGCGGTGGATGGAACGACAGTAGCTGCTTTGCCGCTATTGTCAGCCTTATGTTATAATTGATTGCCACTTAAAGGATTAGATGGTCGGGTTGGACAGTAGGCCGAAGCCATTGGTCGGGCTATGTAGAGGTGATCGGAGATACTACCGATATGACCAGTCTGCTAACTTGTAATGCGAGTATTTGGTCCGGACGTGTTATAGTACCGACGAGGTGCGCTTACTTTGTTAAATTTTGCCCTACCAGACAATGTTATTGGTCCGTCAGGCCATTGATAACATCGTAGGCTGCAGTTTTTGCTGCAGTTTATGGATTTGATAGCTTTGGGGAAAAATTGACTAGTCTGGCCTTAGTTCACGGACATCTTGCGGGAATGTGGGGGGGGGCTGTATGTCCCGTTTACTTTTTTAGGGCCTTGTCCAGTGCCTTACACCATTATGATATAGGTCTTCGCTATGGGGGCGCGGTCGTGTTCAGTGCGGATAAGAATCTATTTATTTAGCTGTGAAAGCCTATCTATTTGTTTATAGGAATTATTTTAAATTAGCCATTTCGCTGGGGCATACCCTATGCCGACGGTGGTATACGTCGTTGGGTGGTTGACTTTATTTCGAATTGCTCGGCAGGTGTCGTAAGGTAGCTTTTAGTTGGTCGCATTAGGGTCATGACGACTATTCCGTAGTTTTTTTGCGGTTGTGCTGGACGATTAGCCCAGTTCTTCGGTTATATCCTTGCCAGACACTGGGCGGCAGTTTCTATAGAGCGGGTGTCGTGCTATGGTCATTGGCGATGTGTCCAAACGTCGAACAAGTCGTCGCTTTGGGCCGATTAGCCTGCGAGTTATCCTAATCCGTCCAGGGCCGGCTGGCGGGTAGCACAGGCCCAGGGTATAGAGCACGTTGCAAGGCATCAGGCGGCTAAGAAGGTCCGAAAAAATGAGGAAGGAGATGCTGGGTATGTAGACAAGCTGGGTCAGAGGAAACGGCGACGCATAGTGGTCCATTTTATACTCTTTTTGCCACAGTAGTACGGCTCTTCCTTAGTCACGTTCAGTGACATCCTGAGCTTGCCGGCATAGACAACAGACTTCGATCTCGATAATAACGACGAGCAAAGAGAGAGATATGCTCCTGTATCCTAACCAATTTTTTGGTCTGCCTGGATGTGCGCCTGAGGTAGCTGGTTGCGTCATTCTGCCCGTGCCTTTAGAGAAGACTGTCTCATACGGTAAAGGTACCTGGCGTGGTCCCCAGGCTATCCTCGATGCCTCCACCCAGATAGAGTTGTTGGACGAGGAAACCCTTATTCGGTTTGAGGATCTGGACGACATTTATACTGCTCCGCCTGTGTCCTTGGACCCAGATGCGTCCATGGGGGAGATCCAAAAGGATATCTATGCTGCAGCCCAGCGTTTCCGGGGTCGGTTCTTACTTGGCCTAGGCGGCGAACATTCGGTTTCCTATGGCCTAATCACGGGCCTTACTGACCGTCTCCAGGATTTGACCGTCGTGCACATTGACGCCCACGCTGATCTCATCGACGAACTTGGCGGATCTTTTTGGTCTCACGGCACAGTTATGCGTCGGCTTTGGGACCATGGCGTCCGTCTTATCCAGATCGGCATTCGCAGTATCTCTCCCAAAGAATATGATTTCATCCAGACTAAAGAGCGTATCGAAACCTTCTTCGGCCATCAGTTATGTCGTCGCCTGGACGAGCTCCTAGGCTTACTGGATGGCCTCACAGGTGACGTATATTTGTCTATCGACGTGGATGGTCTGGATCCATCTATTATTCCTAGCACCGGCACTCCTATGCCTGGTGGTTTATCCTGGTATGAGACCATGGATGTCCTCGGTGCTACCTTCCGGGCCCCAAAGGTTCGGGTTATTGGGGCCGACGTTGTTGAGTTCGTCGCCAGCCCTCACCCTCCGGGCTGCGATATCGTTGTAGCTAAGCTCATCAGCCGCCTTATCGCTCTTTGGGCGCGACGCAGGAGCGATAACCGTCGCGGGGGGGAATATTGAAAAAAATTCTCTCACCTCTCGCAGAAAATTTGACTTTTCAGTGCTTGTCCGAGCAGGTCGCACCTCCCCCCGTCCGGACAAGCACTGAGGCAATCAATGTTTGGATGGGAATTGCAAGAGGACAAGATATATGATATTCAGACGTAGACGTCAGGTTCAAAAAAAAGAGGCCGCATATGGCTGATATTACGCTTACGTTCCGCTCTTTTTTTGTGGTTCTGACTGTAGGCCTAAGCTTGGTCAACTTTTGCAATGCCTGTGTTTACAGTCACATGAAGCAAGTTCATTGTTGCCTTAGTTTCTGATACCCCCCATTGTGGCTATCTCTTGGTTTGGTGGAGAATGCCTCCGTATAATTTTTATATGTGGCCACTGCTATGTCTGTAAAGTGCACATACGCTGGCGCCACTAGATCATGTAAGACTTTATCGTGACTGTGAGCCATGGTCCAGTCCTAAAACTTTCTTTATCTCATTAGGCGGGCACTCGGGCCTTTTGCCGTGCGTATAGTCGCTGTCGAGATTTTATTTGTGGTCAGTTTTTTAGTTCACCTTTTATCTGACGTGTTTCGCTGTTAAAGGTGGCTTTAGCCCTGATAGACTTGTATTTTGCCCTGGGCCTGCTTTTAACCGATACGTTCATTAATGCGGTGGATCGAGATATTTTTTTTAATGTCGTAAGGGACCTTCAGTGTCATCAACAGCTACGGATGGCTAGAATGGCGCGTATCAATCGCGTTGCTTCTAATAGTGCTATATTCGAACGCTACCTGCGCTGATTACGATAGTGGCTTTAGCCATCCCAGTGGATATCGAGATCTCTACGTAATGCAACATAGAGGCAGGATGATGGTTATAATACTTCGACTATTTTGCGTAACATATATGGCATAACTTTATATATTTTTTTAGATGATCGGTACTGGATTTTGGTGTCAGTCTGAAGTTTAAGGCAGTGTCGCCCTATCCCGTCCGGATATTTCGGATTTCTTTTAATCTACAAAAGGTCAATGTTTGTTGGGCTTTGCAGGAAAAGTGGTGACCTTAGCCCGGCCTTTCTTTACTGTGTTCGGCATCCTGTTGCTGATTTTTTTTAAAGAGGCGGTATGCTGGCTATTCTAGATTACTAAGTCGGCAACCAGACCATCGTCTGATAACTCTGGAATACCCAACATTCCCTGCGTCATTATAGACGATCTAAAAGTCATATACAGCGCTAAATTATTATTTTTTTATGGTGTGGCGACAGACCATATTATGGATGAACTGGTGGCTACTGGTTTGGATACGGTCATAAAATATTAGGTACTGCCAACTTATGCGAGATATTGATCCGCCCGCTGAGTTTTTACTTCGTGCACAGCTATGATTCCCATCTTAAGCCGGAGCACATCATTGCCATCACTACTTACGGCCAGCCTTTCTGCTCTATCTATGACCAGCCAGCCTGTGGGCTATGCAGTTCCATCCAGAAAAAAAGAGTGGTCGGCCAGGGTTCAAGCTGTTGCGAAATTTCTAAGAGCACTGTTTGGAAGGTCGCGATGCGGAGTAAGCTGATCATTTTTTTGCTTGGATGCATGGGACGGAAAGCTCACAAAAAAAGTATCAAATTGTGAATAGCATGGATTCGATAATCCTGTGGAGTTGGCGCGTATCTACTACGAACATGGTGCGGACGAGATCGTCTTCTACAGCATTACCGCCTCATACGAAGGCCGCAATAGTTGTTTGGATATAGTGGACCGCACGGCCTTCAAGATTTTCATCTTTTTTGTTGATGGGACATCATCATATTAGAGGATATGCATGTCGTGCTATTTGGTCAGGGCTGAGAAAGTCTCGAGAAACTCAGCTGCGGTGAAGAATTTGGCTATCCTGAGCCAGGGCATAGTTGTTTTTGGCTCCCAATTCATGGTGGGTATGGACGTTTTGAATGTGGTTGTGAGCGAAGCCATTTTCCATCGTTTATGAGATGGTCAAATACAGTAGTTGTAAGCAAATTAGTCTGGATACTGTAAAGTGGACCAGGACTATGGAAGTCCTGGGCGCGGGGGGGGGCTGCCTGAATTCCATTGATGCTAACGGCATTAAGGTCGGCTGTGAGTTGACCCTTGTTTGTTTCATCCAGAATGACACAGCTATCCTGGTCATCGTCTCGGGGCGGAGTAGGGCATAAGTAGTATGGTGCATGGTCTTAGAGTAAGGATTCGGCCGTGTTTGTTATTTCCATTGTGTACTATGCGAGTATACAGTGGGCTAACTCAAAGAATACATCGCGGACAAGAGTGAAGGTGAGTATAGTCTGATAGGATAGATTTGAATAGTGTACGTTTGGCTGCATTTCGGTAGCCGCCGGTGAGGGACTAGTTTAAGCTTAATTTAATGAGCATCTTAGCTCATTTGGCAAACTGATAACTTCGAGTTTGAGGTACAGTTGTTAGTGTCCATGGTTTTATTGTATAAGACGATAGATGGAAGGGTCAAGATAGGTAGTATAATGAGTATTTTATCTTCTTTAATGCGTTTGGTCAGGCTGTGTAGATATCCATACTTAATGTCTCGATGTCTGAGACCACTAACGTGTATATTAATTAAAAGTGTTGGGTTTTACCACCTCTAGCCGATACGATGGATGGTGGGTGATGCCCATGACTAAAAAAAAGATGTGTCACTCAGCTGAGCTCGGTGACGATGGCCTTAGACGACTCGGCTGGTATTCCTTGGATAGGTAGTTTGCCAAATTTATCAATGGACGATGCGGAAACGTTGGTTTAAGGCGCTCGTAATCGAAAGTACCACACCTTGCAACTCTGTGACTTTAGGCGCCTAGACGGTCTTTAGTGTTTTGGCCTAGGTTGACCCAGGAACATATTTAATAATTGGGTTTTCTTGGGTACGCCGGCTGCTATGTTGAGGTAGAGTCCGTGATCTACAGCTGTTAGTGTTGTATTCTGGCAGTGTATTGTTTTGGTTTATAATATTTCTCCAAGGGTGATGTGTTGCGTGATGGATGGGTCGGAGGCGTTAAGGCTGCCAGTTTCGAGGAGTCGAGCCTCAATTTCGTCGATGATATGTTTGGGAGTGGAAGCGCCAGCGGTCAGGCCCACGGTTTTCAGGCCGGCAAGCTCGGCCAATGGTAAATCAGTCGCTGTCTCCACGTGTAGACAGTATACCCCCTGGGCTTCAGCTACCAGCGCCAGACGTCTGGTATTGCCACTTTCGCGTCCGCCGGCTACAATAATGCCTTCCACTTTGTGGGCGATTTCTACGACTTCGGCCTGGCGCTCTATAGTGGCGTCACAGATAGTTTCGAATACGGGTAGGTCTGCTCCTAAGTATTCTTTAAGATATTCTACAACGGCCTCGAAGACCGCCCGGCTCTGAGTAGTCTGAGCGGCGAAAAAATGGCCACGGCCTGGGTCTAATTTCGTAGCCTTAAGTCCTTCCAGGGAGTCGAAGACTACCGCGTCGTCACGGGCATAACTGCGTAGGCCTTTGACCTCGGGGTGGTCGGATTCGCCGAGTAGGAGCAGCCGCTGCCCCAGGCTAGACTGGCGGCCGATGAGTAGTTGGGCGCGTTTTACCTTGGGGCAGGTGGCGTCTACCAACTGTATACCGCGCTGGGCGAGTGATTCCTCCACTTTCCAAGGAATGCCGTGGGCTCTGATTACCACTCGGCTGCCTGTCAAGATGGCGTCCAGACTGGTGATGCGGCGCACTCCTCGTTTTTTATATACTTCTAAAACCTGGGGATTGTGTATAATCGGTCCTAGAGTATATATGGGTGTGCTCGCGGCCTCCTCGATGAGCTTATCCAATTTGCGTAGGGCCAGAGCTACCCCCATACAAAATCCTGCAGTCTTGGCACGTATTATATTCCTAGCCATAGGCCCTCATGAGACATTGGTAGTAGTGTAGTATATTAATAACCCATTAAGCAGGTTATTTAATTAAAAAAACTTGTATATAGGCAAGTGTATCTACATTAGGAGATTCTCTGGGCTCCGCACATGCAGCTGATTAACACTGAATGCATGGTGAAGAGCGAGGATTGGCTCCGGCTGAGGACAAGGCATCTTCTCCGGTCCGGTAGTTGCTCTCCGGAAAGCCTAAACGAGGAGTCGTTCAAGACGTCGTGGGCGACATAGTTTCTGTTGCCTTAGTGGTTGTTGAGTAGGCTAAATCGTTTATGGCTGCAAATTTGTTCCCAGGGCTAACAAAAGTATGCTTATTGTGGCCGTAAGGAGGACTAAGCTTACGTTCGTTTTCCTGGCAAAGCTCTGCCGGATAATACGGAGGTGGGGGGAGCGTCGGGTGGACCACGACGGTATCTTTTAGCCACTGGGCCAGACTCAGAGCTATTATATTTCCGGCAGCTTAGTCCAGACATAGCTTTACTTCCAACTAAATTGGTCTATCGCCTGTGCTATAGCCTGAGTCGTGGCTACCAGCTTGCTGATTCCTGAATTATGATCAGTTGTCTTAGATACGGAGCAGCCAGCGTTGAAATAGAAAAAATGTAGAATCTTTATTGATCGGTTCGGCCGTAGCACGGCCCAGTAGTTCAGGTTCGGCTATTAAGGATTGTGGATTACCAGGGACTATGCGTTCTTGAGAAAGGAGCGTACGGTGCCATGAGAAGAAGATTAGTTGGTCAGCCAAGAGAGCCGAGCCAACACTGACTAAGGCCTGTCAGGCCCTTAGGTAGGGGGGGCTGCCGGGTAGGTAGGGCGGTAGCGGATGCGGAGCTCTAAAGTATCATGCTGGAGCAGTTATAGGTTGCACGGCTTGGGCGGGTGCAGAGGCGGGCATGGCTGGATTGCTTTTGTCTGCCCAAATCTATTCCTGCAACAACTTTTATTGTTACACAGTAGTTGGTATCACGCTCGACTATGGGTTGCGTTTTTTTGGAAAATTTGTCCAGGCAGACGTCCAGACTGTCATAGGATTTGTTCTCGGTAATCCCCTGTTTTTTTGCTTTTCACGATGGCCAGGATGGCGCGCCATGGACTATAGTATACTGACTGCAATTGGTATGTTTAAGAGTGAGTGAGGTGGGGGCAAAGTGTTCTAGTCTGCCAGCGGTTAGTTCAGATAGCCTAGGATCTACCTTTGGCCTGCTTTAGGCGTGGCGATGGGCGCGATGTTAAATTTCTCTTAGTAGAACAATATGAATATGATAGTCACAGACTTCTGTTTATGTCATTAAAGTATTGTTGACAACGGTAGCGTATTTATGCCCACCTTAGAAGGTTTATAAATGCGTCACGGTGTCCTGTATGGTCGAGTAGGGGTGTCACTGGTCTATGTCCAACGGTCATATTGCGAACAAAATCAATTATGGCTATGCCATTGTTCATGTAGGCGCTAACATCGTATATGGCTAGAATTTTCTATAGTTAGGGCGAAGTTCTAATTGTTTATGTACAATATGCTGAGCTAACCCGGTTCGGTCGGCAGTGAAGACGTTGACCAGGCAGGTTAGGTCGCTAGCTTTTGGATACATTTTAGTGGCCATTGGGTGACGTTAGGTAAGATTGCGATTCCATATGTTAGTTCTGTCAGGTTGTGTCGTAATAGCTGTGGGGATATTTTTGTTGGCATTAAATTAGGATAGGTGTGGGTAGGGGAGTTTTCTTGCCATGGGTGTAGATAAAAATAGCATTGCCACCAGCTTGATTGAGCAGTGTTTTAATATTCTTGGAGATCGTGATTATAGACGAAATGATCTTATCTTGTTTAGAACCTAATAGACCCTTGATAGGCACGGAATATAGTCGTAAGTTCTGCGTTGTTTATATACAGAAGCGCCATGAGTCGTGGGTTGATCCGTCGGTCTTGAGAGTTGGGCCTACTTAGTCTTTCAGGGTCAGGCCTTTGGTAGGCTGGGGTGGCTAAGGTTTTTGATATTGAAGAGCGCAACACGTTTGGTTGAAGTGTGTCGTAATTGGTGGACTAAAGACTTTTTTTGATGCTCCGGATTTTTGTCCTAGGCTAGCAGCTAGGGGCTATGTCGTTTGTTGAGATAAAGATAACTGGGTTTTCTCGGACAGGATAGGATACTTGATTTTATATTGGCATTCTTGTGTAGGCCGATACAGCGTTCAATAATGGTTTTAAATTGGTCAGGAATAAAGCCAATATTGGCTATGATGAATAAGGTAATTTTAACCAGGAATTATTTATTGTTTTTTTTGAGAGTGGTGTCTATTTTTTCACTAAGGTAGCCTATGCAGGTTCTGGGGCAATATAGGCAGACATTGAGCCTCCTTATTATGTTTGGTTATTTGTTTATATGCCTGATTTGCCATACTCTTTGACCATTCATATATTAATAACGGAATATCGCGTATCTTATTGATGTTAGCCGAGTATAATGAGAGTGGATGTCGGATGTCGGCTTGACTGCAGGCCACAAGTTTATTATTGTATAGGGAGGTTGTTTCGCGGGCTAAGAGTCTATAGCATCGATTCAAAATAACATAACGAAAAAAATAAAAAATTTTCGCAATTCTTAATAAGAAATAAGACTATCTCGCTTTATATTGGTGCAGTTTGTAAAAAAAACGATAAGGTTGCCAGGTTCGGTGGTGGGCTATGATTCCATCAGGTAGTTTACGAGCAGGCATTTGATGTCGGGAACTAAATTGTGTAGTCTGGGACATAGCGCGATATGGAAGTTAGTTGCCGTAGTGGGTGCAATGTAAGGAGAGGCCGGCTTTAAAGAACTTAACAGGCCGGCCACAGGTTAGGCAAGGCGGGGTACTTGAATATTCTGCCGGGAGGGTAGTGTGAGTTAGGTATCGCGGGATTTTTTTAGTGTCGGAGTTTGTAAAATAACCTGATGGTCTTATAATTTTTTGTCAGTGATAAATATGTGACCTCGCTGTCCGCGCAGAGTGAATTGGAGCGAGTGTTCCGGTAGAGATATTTACTAGACGCCAATAAGATAGAGGTATAGTTCAAAAAAATAAAATTGATAATATATTTTACCGGATTCGCAATGCTTGTAGATTTAGTCCCGTCTGGTACCGAAACCCAGGTTGGGCACCGCTATCGAGCAGGACAGACCAAACATGTAGCGGCTGATTTTTATTATAGTAATGCCGCCACTATGGCTCTGGAGTCCTTCCATAAGTGGCCATAGTTCTTTTTCGGCCGTAGAGCGCTGCACACAGGTATTCCTTCATACTCCTATGTATGGTGCTGTGTCTTGGTTACCGGAGTGCTTGTTCGTCGATCCCGTCCATGGTAATAGAATTTACGGCCTGGGTTGGCGTGGCTACTACGGAAGATTTTTTCGTCATTTCTGTCTATTCCTCGACGCTTACGCCTACTCCGGTCCCAGTCCAAAAAAAAGGCACCCCTATGCGTACAGCGATCATCGGTTGTTCCGGCAGTGGCAAAAGCGACCTCTACGCAGCCTTGGCCGGACCAAATAAGGCTGCGGTCAGCCCAAGGGTCACAGTCAAGGTACTTGAGCCACGACTTATGCCCTTAATTGTCCTATACCATCCTAAAAAGGTGACCTACTCGGAGATCGAATATTTGGATGTATTTGGCGGTATCAATGTTAGCAGCCTAGGCGAGCGGATGCTTAATGAGGCTCGACCTGCTGACTGCTTGCTGGCTGTGCTGGACAACTTTAGTGGTTTAGTCGACCCCAATGCGCAAAAGGTGGCCATTGATGTTGATACCATAGTTAGCGACCTGGCCGTAGTGGAAAAACGTTTAGAGCGCATCAGTCTAGATAGGCGTAAGAGCCGTAATGTCTTGGATTTACAGGAGAAGATGCTCCAACAAGCCCAAATTCTGTTGGAGTCTGAGCGGCCGTTGCGAAGTGAACAGGCCTTAGCTGATAATCTTTTGCTACGCGGCTTTAGCTTCCTCTCGGCTAAACCGATTCTCTACGCTTGGAATTGTAAAGAGTCCAGCCTGGCTGATTTTATTTTGCCCCAAGATGATCCAAACATTGGGAATATTAAGATTTCCGCCCGTTTGGAACGTGAACTATCTGAATTCAGCGATCCGATTGAGCGGAAAATATTTTTGGCTGATTTGGGCCTGACTGTTTCGGTGTTAGACCTAGTCGTCGCCAAAACCTATGAGCTACTCGGGCTCATCGCTTTTTTTACCGCCGGACATAAGGAGGTGAGAGCCTGGGCCGTTCGTCGCGGCGTCACTGCCCCTGAGGCCGCCGGCATTATACATTCGGATATACAGAAGGGCTTTATCCGCGCTGAAGTTTTGGGCTGGAATGATTTCCTCAATGCCGGGGATCATAAAAAGGCTAAGGCCTTAGGCCTGGCGCGATTGGAAGGAAAGGATTATATAGTCGCCGATGGTGATATCATCGAGTTCCGTTTTAATGTGTAGTGGATGGGATGCGTCTCCGGTGCAATGAGATATAGGCTAGATTTTTCTTGACGTGGTGCTGTGAAGATTCAAATGGAGTCCAGTATAGCTGGTAGACTTCGTTTGGGCCTTCATGGTGTGAAACATATATGTTTAGTAGGTGTGAAAGGGGCGGTGACATTCCCTTCGTCGTAGCTGCGTCATGACCATGTAAAGGTCGATAGTTTATAGTGATTGGCTACGACAATGTAGTTTTAGGATTGGGCGTAGATTGCGTAGTCTTGAAACCATACATATACTATACTACAACTTTCACAGGAAATCGCGACTATAGTAACGTGTTTATCAGTCTCAGTAGTGCAAAACAATATCCCTTTAGACTGAGGCTCATTGTTCCAGTTGCCGTACGATACCATTGATGGGTCGGTTGTATCATCATAGTCCACAAAAATTACTATGTTTAGCTCCAGTATGTCATCCGGCCGTATCTAATGCTCACCGTAGCCCAGCCAGAGGCTAGCGTGCAACGGACGGGTCGCTCAGATGATCGTCAGGTTCTCCCAAGTAATATGACCCCGTCGGGAACATGCGTAGTCTGAGTTCTTCCTCTTCCGGCCGCGTCGGATATTTACAGGATTGGTCGGCTAAGATTTGTTTTTTTGCAGTTAGGTTTGGCGCTAAGATAGCATTTTTCTCTGAATGTAGTCCGTTTTTTTTTGTGTTAGGTGTTGTTGGGGAAAGAGGAAAATGTTGCATTATTATCGCACGACGTAGATTTCGATAGTTTCACACTACTTAGTGTAGTGGCTTGAGAGGCTAGGCTGGGCATTTTGATGATTTCGGTAGCAATGGATAGAGATATGGTAACGTATCACGAGACCGACTAGAAGCAATTAGTGGTAAAACTAAGAAGGACTCGGGATGCGTGCGCGGAGCTATCTTTTTAAGCGGACGAAGCGGATGGTTAAAAAAATGAGGTAGCGCATAGAATAGATACGCTGCTGTTGGTGCGCATAGCATTCATGACGGTTAGGATGATTCCGCTCAGCTATAGTACAATGGGCACAAAGAAGTTGATGGGCAGGAAGTATAGACGGAGAGCGCTCGTAATGTCGAAGAGCATGATGCTGATCTGAAAAATGAAGACCTCTTTGCCCTGGGGGGTCCTAGGTGGATTCTTGCTATTTAGCAATTAGATTAGTGGCGGCCTGATGAAATTGCCCAGAATAAGATAGATATGGCCGGGGCTGAGAGGTGGCAGAGCATATCAATATCTTGCTGCTAGCGAAGGTCTGGGGCGGTAGTGACTCCAACCTCTGACAGTATTGTTGACTGAGTTGTGTCAGTCTAGGAGGACGCGGCGTTGCAGAAATATAGTTCAGACTAAGCAGCTCTTTGCGGCTACTATACTACTGGTGAAGCTGTTATTTATTGTAAGCACCGGCTTGAAGATGACATAAATAAGGACATAATCTTTATTTATGGATCACCTTTAGGGAGCAATGTGGTGTCGTGACATGTACATTTAGCGTCGAGCCAATAGTATCAGTTGGGTATTAACCTGCAGGTGTTTTAACATTAAAGTCGTGGCTCCGGCGGTATCGGTCATGTCTATGTGGGGCTTGATTCTATGTTTAAGGAGCGTATATGAAGGACAAGATTACATCCGAAGGTCAAAAATATCGCCTTGGAGCGGTTGCTCGGCCAGTGATACTTGGATGTGTTAAAGAGAATTTGGTAGTCAGAAAAAATAGATCGCGTAGCCCTGTTTTTTAGTCTGACCGTAACCTTATTTAAGGCGTGTACTTGGACAATCTCCGGCACATGGTTTCGGTGAGCTTGTACATGCCTGGATCATAAAAGCTGCAGTTAGGGTAATGCTTATGATAAAAGCTAGGCCAGCGTCAATATACCGTTAAGTGGTATGGGAAGGAACCTGGCCGGTCGTCCTCCCACAGGTCTATGACGCGCGGCTAGGAGATAGAAGAAGCGAGATTCATATATTCTGTGCCCTGTGAGGTTCTTGATAGCGGTCTATTCCTCTTGCATCGGTCTGCCTGGCCAAGAGCACATTCACTCAATATGTCTGTGGCCCTGGCCACCGCGCGGGCGGCGGCACTAGCCTATCCATGCTGCAGGCCATGTTTGCATTTTATAAGATGGCTCAGTTCAAAGTCGGAAACTGAATGCCTCCTGGGCTTTGTATTTAGTCACTTTTTTTTGACGCGGCTCAGAACTTAAATTTAGTAGATCAGTTGGGCAACTTCTTTCTGGGCAAAGAGCCTGACCTTATTCCTTGATCTCGATGCCATTTTGTGCATGGTTTTCCGGCGATAAAAAAGATTGGCTGTATAAGAGGAATATAGCCTTAGATAACCTTTATGACATGTTTTTTAGTTTGTTCATGTTAGATGATGATCGTGCTATGGTTGCTATCTATTCTATAGTCAGCTAGTCTGGTAGAATTTAGCCACCGTAATTCATTGAATGTTTAGTCTAGGTTTCTACATCGATCGGCCGACCAACCGGGCGAAAGAAACCGCCTAGTCATTTTTCAGGCAATCTGATAATTGTACGTACAGCATATAGTTCAAATTGTGTTCTGTGCTATTACTTTTATAGCTGTCTATACTTCACTGCTAGCGTTCGGGTTTGGAATATATTATTTACTTAGATGAAGAGGCCTTTGAGCCCTATTTAATTCTAGCCGTTGTCCTGCTGCTTGCCCATCTCCTAGGCTCAGGCTGCGTCTCAAGGAGCTCAGTGACCAATTGTACTGGCTTCCCTTCACAGACTATATCTTTATGGATAGTCTGGTATAAAAGGTTCTGCATGTCTTGAAGTTCGAGACAAAACTATTATACCCATATCGTCGACCACACGATTGCTTTGTCAGCCAAACATTGCCGTAATCTAGAAAGGTTCCTACCGTTCGTCTTCTTTGCTAGAAGGCGGCAACGCATCGCGCTTGGAATATCGACGTCCAACCGTTAGACAGGAGCCAATGCTCTATCGGTTGCGTTCCTACTGTTGTCGCTTCGGATTGCTTCTGCCGTGTTTTTTTAGGATCTGATAGAGGAGACTAACTGTACTAATTTGATTTTAAATTGTACTACGTTTACATACTAAATGTTGATTTTTTTAACGGCTGTTGATATATACACTGCCCATTAAGATTTGTTTAGCGCATGGAATGTCGCGTTACTCTGCGTTATAGATTTCAAGGCTCACGACGACTTCATTAACTAGATAGTTTGGCTACTTTAGGCTGACTTATTTGTTCTTATAAAAAAACAAGCAAAATCGGCATTATTCGCGTCCGGCCGTTGTTCTTCGATATGGCCAGTATCAATTATTTCGACCTCGACTCCAAGTAATGCGTTACAGGCACATGGACAAATTGATCAAGTTGTCTTGCAAGTTGAAATACTAGCCTTATGCTTCGACTGGCACACTGTTGGCTATCTCTGGTATTGTTGTCGCCGTGATTGCGGCTTACGGTCGTATAGTTGCTGTTAGTTTATCGCGTATATTGTCCTCTTCGTCATACAGAATCCAACAACTTAATAGGAATCACTAAAGTAGGCCTTCGTTTTTTCTTCAACGATGTCATAGTTTTTATTTTATTCTGACTACATTATATATACCCGACTGCTAGCTCTTAGGTCTAAAATTACGCCGGCTACTGCGCCACCAAATTGCTAATGTACGTCAGGAATATATTATGCATCTACACTTTTTTCATGCAATAGTCGATCGGTCTCTACCTGTCTTTGCCGTTATCTTGTCCTTAATCATACACCTGCTCTGGACAACATTTATTATGTAGACAGCTGTATGCTAAAACATGCTCTGCACCTGCCTTGGTCTTTCCGCATGTTCAGGCTGTACCGCTCTAGCGTGCACCGATACTCCACGCCATCGCTATCTAGGTTCCTGGCTATCTTCATACTAGTTTGCCCTCATCAAACCATTTCATTTTTTTGCTCTACTTTTTTTTAACTGGGAATGCGTAGTCGCTGGGACGTATGGGATGCCTCTAGCGGCTAGCTGGGCGTGGTGCTTTAGTCGCTGCGAGTTGAAAAAAGGGTGGAGTCGGGATAGGAATGATATGGAGTGGTGTAAAGTCGGAGCTCTGCCGTATGGTTGCGATGGTGTTGCCAGAGCGATAGTCTTTTTAGTTTTTTCTGTTGGCAAAGAGAATTTTTCTGGCCAGCCTGACTACTTTTGGGCGACTTGCCTTCACCGGCAGCCTAGTTCGGAAATGTGGCCGGCGACCATGGGCTTGCCTATATGGCGACTGGTGCAAGATGGTCAATGATGTCTGGTCAACTATCTAAGGTTATTTGGCCTATAGCCAGCGATTTGGTCATCTGTCATTTTAAGATGGACAAGGTATGGCTTTTTTGTATGGTTGACTAGCGCTGACCTTATTTTATATTGGCTGTCAACGCCTTAGTGCTCATTTTGGACCGACACCGGTCTCAGTGGATTCTTTTGGGTAGCTTTTAATTATTATTTCTGGATTTAGTGGTAGACATCTTCAACCATGAACGGGTGTTCATAGTTGAGCGCTACAAATATTTGGTTTGTCCGGATTTTTGTCGTCTTGACCTGGAGAGGTGGCAACTCTGGCAAAGTATCTACGCCTTGACGCCAGATTAGGTCGACTTTCCTTGTGAGTTCATTTTTTGTCCTCTTAGTCGAGTTGAGCTTCGTATAGCTCGACAGCTGTAAACACAATTATTACTCTTTTCTCCCGCGTCTCGTTGACCAAGGGAACCACATGGCTCACTATAAATTTTTACATAGTTCATCAGAACGTTGGCCGGGATACTGCGGTCTACTGGCATTATTAATGAGGTGGCTACTATTCTTTTTTCGTTACGTGGCCGACCGTAATAATTGCGAATGGGGCGACTGCTCCGGCTGGTTTGAAGAGACTATAATCATTTTTCGCAAGGCTAACCTTGTATGTCTGAATTAATTCTGGGATTGCAGTAAACCAGAGGCGGTTATAGCCTGTTTGTAATGCTAGCCTGCAGCTGAGACTATCTTTTGAGTAAGTTTCTAGATCTATACGGCTAGCGCGGCTTAGCTTAATATAGCGATTCTGCGGGGTCTGGACACCCATATTGGTCACCCCTTGCACTGTTGCGAATTTTGCCGCTTCTCCATTGTTTCCACGCTAGGCCTGAAGGGCAGTGTGCCGGTGGTGTCGGTATAATGCCTATTGCACGACCGGATACAACAATGCAAATGTGTATATCGATATATGTATCGTATTTTAGGTATATATTTGATTGTCCATCGACTTATGCTACCCAGTTGGAGGTACAAGAGCGGCACGATGTACGAGGATGGACAACAATGTGCTTGGCATCTGGGTCCTTCCTAAGGCTGTGACTACGGCTATGGCCGTTGTCATTATGGGGATGGTTGGCGTAGTCGAGGTAGGCGAGCATATTGGTAAAAAACGTTGCAGGCGTGATTCTCGACGGGCTGGCCTAGGTCGTGCTGTGGATTATGTGTTATGAAGCTCAGAGCTAAGGCAAAGATATTTTACACCACAAGGCTTGTCACAGATTTCGGCAAGTCTATTTTTTGTCGTCAGATGATTGAGATGTTTTTTTACAGTCAGTTATTGAATCTGGTCAGAATTTTTTTTGTGTGACTAAGCGCATGATCGTTTTTCGATTGTTGTATTTATCCGAGATGACTTTGTTATACTTTCTGATAACATGGCCGGTAGTGTCATGATTGGCTGACCTGGCTGTGTCTGGCTAATATTTGAGGATTTTGTTTCTCAAGAAAAGCCAATCTGTCATTCCGGACCTATTGTTTTTATCGTAGGCATCATAGAGGAAGCCGTATAAGCTGGGTCCTTATATCATCTTCCTCACGTCCGAGGACGGGAAAAGTTTTTTTGGTCGGGTTGGTTTTGTTCTGACCATTTCAGCCAAGAGCTATGTGCTAGTAAAAAAACGGGGTTGCAAGATGCCTAAGAATATCGCTGCAGCGTCGGTCAGGATTTTGGCCCTTGGCATACCACAGACTGGTTGTGTTTTTTAGTGGGCGAGCTAGACGCTTATTATTGACAGCGTTAGGCCAAAGGTTGTTCTGCGACATCTTCCTTATGGCCATCTACATTGCCCTAAATGAACTACCAGAGCTATCTAGTCATTACTCCCACCACGGTTACATCGCTTCTATGTCTTGAATTTTTTTAGCTGTTATTCTGGTCTTAAGTTTATTTTTATTTTAATCGAGCCTTATGCAGTAAGGGCTGCTTGAGCAGGCTGGTTAGGCAAACTTTTGGCGTTTTCGATCGGTGCCAAGCAGTGGGGTTGATTGTCCGGCTGACTTTTTGAAATAAATATGTAGCGCTGCTTTTAATGGCCTTGGGTATCCGTTGTTTTAGGCCAGCCATGGATAGATATTTACATCCTTATGGACGTATTGTTAGGAGCGGTCAGGCTGATCGAGCACGTCGGTACATTTTTGCCTGGTCGCAGTGAGACCGCCTCAGTTTTTTTAGTCCTGGTTCATCTTTATTAGCGTCTAGTGTTGCTATATTCTTGTAATGCTGAGGTCTGGATTTTGTAAAAGGCCTGATACGTTTGGGTGTATAAAACTGAGGAGTGCAACTGCTGTTGCAAGTGCCTCAAGGCCTGCGAGACGAGCACTCAGTCCGGAAGAAGTGGTGCCGTACTCATTGCAAACTGCCTATTCTCTTAGCCGCTGTTTAAGGGGTTGTAACTTGTGCTTATAGCAAAAATGAAATAAAAGTATCATAGATTCCTATAGTATTTTGAAAAAGGATTTACCATGGTTAAATATGTCTCCTTATCTGCCGAATGCTTGCGTGTGGCGCTTGACCCGTCTGCCGTGCCTTTTGCCGACAGCCGTGAGATTGGAGCCACCGTCTGTCTTGCGTCGTCTCAGCCTCGTGCTCTTAAAGCCCTTGAGCTCGGCCTACATATTGCCGACCGAGGCTATAATATTTACGTGGCTGGTGACGCTAATCTTGGTCGTACTTATTTAGTGCGTGATTATTTGACTCCCTTTGTCGCTACGGCGTCTACCCCCCCCGATGCAGTTTACGTGCACAATTTTCAGGATCAGGACCGGCCCTGTGTGTTGTGTCTACCAGCAGGCGAAGGCCGTCGGCTTCGTACTGGGCTCTTAAAGGTTATGAATCGAGTGCGCAAAGAAATTCCCCTGGCCTTAGATACTGAGGCCAGCCTCAAGAAACGCCAGGATTTACTCAAGGGCTTCGAAGCCATTCGGGAAGAGCTGGTTAAATCTATGGAGACTGAGGCCGCAGACAATGGTTTCAGCATGTCTGTAAACGATCAGGGCGGGTTTACTCTCTATCCTCTTGTAGAAGGCAAGCTGCTGAGTGATGAAGAGTTTGAGCGTTTGGACTCCGATCTTAAGCAGCATCTCAAGGCAAAGAGCGATCGGATTATGTCCGACATGACAAAACTTATGCGTCAGATCAACCGTGAGGAACAGGGTTTTTGTGAGCAGGAGCGCCGGCTAGAACGTGAAATTGTAGAAGAAGTGCTCGTTCGTTTTCTTGACCCCATAGTGCGCCGTTTCGGTCGACACGTGAAATCCTCGGGCTTAGAGAAATATTTCCATGACCTGCGCAAGAATATTTTAGATGAGCTGGATCAATTCATTCAACGTGAGCCTGCTCCGGCCGGTAGTCCGGCCGGGCCAGCCGAAGCCCACGGGCCGCCGCCAGCCGAGAATTTTTTTCGGCGTTTCGAAGTTAATCTATTCGTGGATAATAGTCAGACCAAGGGTGCTCCTATTATCGTGGAAGACCACCCCATGGCAGCGAACCTTTTAGGATGCATCGAGCGCGAGGCCGAGTTGGGCGCCCTTATTACTGATTTTACCCTCATTAAGGCTGGTTCCTTGCATCGTGCTAATGGCGGTTTCCTCATACTGCATATGGAAGACCTTATGCAGAATCTTCAGGCCTGGGAGGGGCTCCTACGTGCCCTGCGTTCAGGCCGGGCTCGACTAGAGGACCAAGGCGATGGTCAGGAGCAGACGCGCACTAAGACTATCGAGCCTAAACCATTGAAAATCGAGCTCAAGGTGGTGCTCATCGGCGATGATGTTACCTATGAGACGTTGCTCCTACATGACCATTGCTTCTCCAAACTCTTCAAGCTCAAAGCACACCTACAGGAGGCTGCCGTACGCACACCCGAGGCTATTGCTAACTACCTGGTACAGTTGGGTCGGGTAATTGAAGAAGCCGAACTGCTACCTTTTGACCGGGCTGCTTTAGCCGGGCTTGTGGACCATGCCTCTTTGCTGGCCGAGGATCAAAAGAAGCTTTCTCTGAAGTTGCCCCTAATGCGCGAGCTCATGGTAGAGGCCTCGACATTGGCAAAGAAGGCCGGACAGGACTTGGTAGATGTTTCTATCCTGGCCGCAGCTGCAGCCGGTCGTATATACCGGGCTAATCTCTATGAAGAGGAGTTCTTAGAGGAATATGATCGCAAGCTCATTCGGGTGGCTACAGGCGGTTCATCCGTGGGACGAGTCAACGGACTATCTGTAACGTTAGTGGGGGACTACGAGTTCGGCTTACCACATCAGATCGCTTGTACCGTGGGCGTGGGCCGAGGTGGTATCGTGGATCTGGAGCGTGAGGCGCAGATGGCTGGGCCCATACACACTAAGGCCATGATGATTCTCAAGAGCTACCTAGTGAACCGTTTTGCCCAGGATAAACCTATTATTCTAACGGGTAGCTTGTGCTTCGAGCAGAGTTATGCCCATGTAGAGGGCGATTCGGCCTCAGGGGCGGAGTTAGCGGCGCTCCTATCAGCGCTGTCGGGTGTGCCTTTACGGTTGGGGTTAGCTTTCACTGGTGCAGTGAATCAGGATGGTGCAATCATGGCCGTTGGCGGAGTGACGGCCAAAGTAGAAGGGTTTTTTGAGGTCTGTCGGCGTCGAGGGCTGACGGGCGAGCAAGGTGTGGTCCTGCCTGCCGACAATTGTGACCACTTGATGTGCAAGCCTGCAGTGTGCGAGGCTGTGTCCGCGGGTCAGTTCCACGTTTATTCAGTACGTACTATCGAGGAGGCTATGGAACTTTTGACTAGTTTGCCTGTGGGCGAACGCGGCAAAGGTGGAAAATTTCCAGCCGGTACGCTCTATGCCCTGGTGGACCAGCGCTTGGCCGAGCTGGCCAAATCTTTTCAGCGCTTCCGGCAAGGCGGAGATGCAGACGATTGAGTTCTAGATTTTGAGATGACCATGTTTTTTGGCGTACGTTGTTCTCTTAGTTCAAAGGAATTGCATTGCTAGGCATCTGCGTACGGTGCGCGCGTGTTTAAAGTAAAGGCCAACTTGGAAGGCCCTGGGTCGAAGCTGTGTAGTACCTACTGCAGTGCTTTATGGTAAAAAAAAGTGGTTCTTTATGTATCCGTCGGCAATAGGTTGCAAAGATCTTAAGTCAGGCGCAGTACTTAAGGTAGGACACCTGGTATTTATGTAGTGTCGTGCCGTCATGCTTTTGTGCATCGCGTCAGAGAGGCTACATGCCAGGTAGAAAGCGAGTCATCGACGCCTTCTGCGTGTGTTAAGGGCTTTTACTATATTCGAAGGTCAGTATAAAGGGTTGGCTTACGCAATAACTTAAGTGATGACGAATAGAATACACGCTGGATAGTTTTTAGGCTATTGTTAGTTTTGGAATATAAAAAATGGGGGGGCGGGGTCGTAGCGTTAGTGCTGGGCGTAGTGTTTTTATAATGTACGTTGGAAAACGAGAGCCTATGCAATGCTCTACCGTTTTTGGGAGGTAGCAGTGGTTGGGGGTGCTACGGGGGTTCCGGTGATGGAGACAAAAAATACAATAGGAGGATGGACAGATATCGTTCGCCAGGGCATTAACCGTGGGTTTATGGTCCACTAACGGACGGCATCTTAGTCGGCCATTGCGGTCAGCATGGTGTCCCAAGGTAATAGGAACGTTCTTATTCGTAGGTGGTCAATACTGTCGTATCTGCGGGTATGTATGGGAATCGATGTAGGTGTCCGCTCGGCGAGCCATTCTAGCAGAGTCAAATGAAATGCGAGTATATTATAGAAGTTCAGATAGTACAAAACGAACTGGATACAAAAATGGTGACTGGTTTAGTCAGGGGCGTCATGAGGTCTGTTGCGGTCAAAGGCTCAGGTTCGGTTATCTTCGGATCAACCGGATGTCGTTTAGCGAAAGCCTAAGTCTGGGGAATTAAAGTTGGGATTACGTCTTTATCTTCGCGTAGCAGGTTGTACGGGTAATTTTTGATTTATAGATATAGTCTTAGGGCGCCCTAGTTGTTGACAGGGTGTCCGACGAAGCACATTAATTTGCAGACTGGTTTCATTATATCGTAGCTATGCTCTTGATCGCACGGATACCTTGAACATTTGGTTGGCCAGTTTCAAGATTTTTTGCCGAGTTTGGATTCGAGCGTCAGTGGCGTGGCCTCTGTTTCATCGAGTAGCTCGGGTGTTTCTTCTGACTACTTCGGATTATATGGGGAGGCTCTGGTTTAAAGATCAGTAAATTTAAAAGGCAGGCTTAGCCCGGCTGTAAGCTGTAGAAACCGGCTCACCGGGTCGTTTAAGCCATGGCTTTAATCGGTTTGTAGGTTGGACCGGATCAAACCCAATTCTATGCGGATGATGCTGGTGACCTCCTAGACGCGGATGCCTGGCGACTGTGGATTATATTAACGACACTTCTATTTTTTTGTGGGAAATATATAAATATTTTATAGGCAAAGATCCGTCTCTCTTTAATATGCGGTCCAAAAGTTTATTTGTTAGCTCCAGTTTGTAGTCTAGCCCGACCTCATCGTAATACCTAGGCAGCCCTTTGATACCAGCCAGGTGCTTTTAGATATTTGAAATAGCTGAGGAACGTCGTCTTCCATGACGTTTTTCTATTGGCACTTCCACTCCGTGTTAGGAGTGTCGTACCCACCCGGGGTGTCTGTTTGGTAACTTAGATTCTTTTGGATACTGTTCTGGTTCCTGGAATTGGGTCTGGGTTAGGCGACCACCTTGATAGCGCAATATTGATTTAGGTGTATATTTTTTCAGTAATTTCAGAATATTCAGCGATCAAAGAAAGAGGTCGAGCTTGTCGTCGTATTGAACCAGATTTTTATAGGGCAATGGGCAGGTTTATGACGATGGAATCTATAGGCTCGATACTGACTAGGTTTAAATCACTGTCATTATTATTGTTTAATTAGTTACTTTTGAGCTCTTGACGGAATTTCTAGATCGTGGAGACGACGATGTCGCAGGCGGAGTGAATCTCAGTTTAGTATTCCATGCGCTGAATTGCGTTTGTTATCATGTTCCTTCCAGTAGTTTGATCAAGCTGAAGCTGTTTTTTTCGATTATTATATTATGTGGATTGCAATATAGCATCTAGCCATATTGGCCAATTTCTAGATCCTTTTAGTAGCGTCGGGATTAAGACAGCAAAACTATGATTGGTGTTGCCAGGCGAAGTAGTCGGTTTTTTTATGGCTAGTTCATGGAGGCATAGTTCAGGGCCAAAAAATATGACAGCCTTGGCCGTATGAGCCTGACACCCGTAGCAGGATAGCATTATGTAGGAACTCGCATAGGATTAGCTGGACCGTGCATGGTACCTTTAGGCCATAAGTCTTGAAGAAAACATTAGGCATAGGCTCTCAACATTATCCAGCTCAACCGATAGCCGTATCAAAAGCTTTGTAATGCAATATAAGACGGCAAACACGTTTAGATTTGATGCTTAAGAGGATGCCTTCCTCTCGCTAATTCTACTGGGAAGGGGGTAAATCGCCGTATCATTGTATGGCTGATTCCAAAGAATAGGTCCTTAGAGGGTTTAGTTCTCCAGGAATTATATAACTTTCGTCATGGGGCCTCTATTTGGTAAAAATCGCTCGGCGAATTCGTCGGTATAAAGATACAAGCGGTCTCGGGAGGGGAATGTGCTGTTTGTTTTTTTGGGATACAGTCTTAAAGACGTACAATATACTCATCTGCAGGTAGAATTATTGGGTAAATAAGCGTTAGTTATTCTTCTGGGGGTGGGTGGGTGAGAACGTAGTTAGTGATCTCATTGCTCTAAAATTATTAATAAAGGGTCAAGATTATTGTATACTAGCATTCTGAGTGCGAAGGAGACGAAGTTCATCTTTGGGTCGTGCCCGCAGGTATTGGCGACAAAACAGTGATATTTGTCCTGATAGTATAGCGAAGATGCCACAGAAATTATCAGATTTATAACGCTGGGACGCATTGGATGACGAAGCAGACTTCAAGTAGACACTTAGGACAGCGTAGAATGTCATACTACGCACGGATGAGCTGTATAATTTGTCTGTATGGTCTAGACGATGGACCAGAGAATCTCCTGGAGCTTTTGATGCACCTGATATAGGGTCATTCGGCTTTCTAGATCTGGCGACAATAGTTACGACCTCTAGCCAAGCGCTTCGATCTTGTTTTTTTGTATATTGGTCATGGTGGAGATGAAGATGTCTAGGATGTTGTAATCGAGGCCTCCCTCTTTGGTTTTTTTAGCAGATACTTAATTCGGTATTCGTTTGTATTCTTATGGCGGTAGGATAGTTCTATTTACCACTGTATTACATATTTCGGTCGTTTCTAGGCCTACTATTTACTGAAGATAGCAGCAATTAGTCATGGCGAGCATTCTCTTGAGCAATATGAGGCTGATGTCTAATCATTATTTGCGTGTATTGTTGTAGTGGAGTTGACGGATGCTTTGATGGCGTAATAAGCTCTGGCCTAGCTCTTTCTGTAATGTTTCCGGAAAAATGGTGTTAGAGATCCTTTTTTATTTTATTCTGTCCCATATGTCTGTCAAAAAAATGAGAAAAATAGACTACAGGAACTACTGTCTCTTTATTTCGGTTACGTATGGTGGCGCAGAAGTAACAGGAAAGATGGCGACGACAGGTAGGCGCAGCGCTAAGTGAGCCCGCGGCGGTTGCAGCCAAGTCGTATCAGGGCGATTCAGGAGGATGGAGAGGATGAGGAGGAGTGTCCACGACCGACAGGCTGAGAGAGCGCTCAGGCGCGCATTGGTTGCAGTTTTATTTGTAATTTTTTTTGTCATTCTTGGGTCGAGCGGGGCAGACGCCGCTCAAATTACACGCTTACCTAACGGTTTGGTAGTGGTGGCGCAGCAAGACGCGCGTTTTCCATTGGTTTCCTTGCGTCTACTTGTTCGAGCTGGGTCGGCTTGGGAACCAGACCGGTTGGCAGGCGTTAGCCACTTGCTGGAACACATGGTTTTCAAAAAGCGAGAAGTGAGAGGTGGTGAACGATCGGCCGGCCAGAGATGGAGTCCCGGCAGTCGGATGTATGAAGGAAGTGCAGGCTCTGGCCGTATCGCCCGGCTGGTGGAGGACGCGGGCGGTTACATAAACGCGGCCACCAGCTTTGAGTACACTATGTATTTGGTGGATTTACCGGCGAGTCACCTGGCTACGGGCATGGCCGCCTTGCGTAAGCTAGTTTCTGTCGCCCGTCCGCAGCCGGAGGCATTGGCCGGGGAGAAAGAGGTCGTGCTCGCCGAGCTCGCTCGCGGCAAGGACAATGTCCAGGACCGGCTTTTTGAGACTATGCAAAAGCTGATTTGGCCAGATTCAGTTTTTGCTAGACCAATTATCGGCTCTACTGAATCGGTCCGGAGTATTACGGCTGATGATATTCAACGGTATATGCAGGATCGCTATCAGCCTCAATCTATGGTTCTCAGCATATGTGGAGCCGTGACTCCGGATGCGATGCTGGCAGCCGCCCGACACGCTTTTCGGACTATGCGCAATGATCGTATTATTACGCCACTTACGCCGTCAGTGCCTGGCTTGCCGGAGGGTGGTCCTCAGATACAAGTAGCTACTGGCGTTTGGAATAGAGTTCACTTGGCCTTGGGGGTACCCATTTCTGGTTTTCGTTCGGATGATGCAGCAGGCTTAGAAGTATTGGCTTACATCATAGGCGGCGCAAATACTTCTCGATTACATCGGACATTTCAGTATGAATATCGGCTGGTAGATTCTATTACTGCCTCTGTTATACAGTTAGAAGGTACGGGTATGTTTTACGTGACCGTAACTTGCGGGCCAGAAAAGTTTGAAGAATTGTTGCCAGCTTTGGTGGGTTGGTTGGCCCGTCTCAATCCGGGCGAATGGGACGAGGCTGAGTTGGCCCGAGCTCGGCTACACGTAAGGCACGAATTGTTTCTGGCTCGGGAGACGTTTCCGGGGATAGCCAATAAACTTGGGCTTTTTCAGTTTTTCGAGCATGGACTTGATGCTGAGGCACGTTTTCTACGTCAGTTGGACCGTGTGGATAAGGGGCATCTGACTGGACTGGTTCGGGATTGGCTGGTGCCTGGACGTCTGGGCTGCATCCTACTTTGGCCGGATGGGGCCGCAATGCCTTTGGCTGCGGCAGCCGGCGGTACGGCCGACAATGTTGTAGCCTCGGTTGCCAACATCAGGGAGGTTAGAGACGATGTTACAAGAGAGGCCGTAAAAAACGCCAAAGGCCTGATATGTAAGAGTGCGACGGTCGCCGTAGGGGAGAACTCTAGTGCGCCGGCTGACGCTATGGCAGTGCCCCAGGCGTTGGGGCGGTTCCTGGCAGATGCACTGCGGAGAGGTTGGCCTGTTAGCAGAGAGTCGGCTGCTCAGGCATTTTCTACCCAGCACTGCAGAAATATGGAGACTGTAGATATCGATCAGAATCGGCGGATAATTTTTTTACCTGATGCGACACTACCCTATACGGCACTTAATCTTAATTTCGCCGGCGGAGATACTCTGCTTGCTCCCGGGGAGCAGGGTTTGGCCGAGTTCCTTAGCCGGACTCTGAATAAGGGCACGACTACGCGTACGGCTACGGCCGTCCAGGATTTATTGGCTGACCGGACGGCCGAGCTTTCGGTGTGCGCTGACCGGGCGCTTTTTCGCATTGCGGTGAAATTTCCTACCCAATATGGACCGGACATATACCCTCTTGTTGAGGATATTCTTGGTTACCCGGCTTTTTCCGTAACTGAGGCCGATCGGGAGCGAGAGAGCCAGGTCGCCAGTATTCACAAGCAGGAGGACCAACCTTTGGGCTTAGCTTTTCGTCACATTTTTCCCTTCCTATTCCGCAACGCGCCTTACAACTACTATCATCAGGGGCAGCCAGCGGATATAGCTGGCTTCACGCCTGAGCGGACTCGAATGCTCTGGGAGCGCCAACGCCGCCAGCCCTGGACTATGGCTGTGTGTGGGGAATACGATCGGGAGCGGGTGTTAAATTTAGCGCGTCAACCATTTTTAGCCGCGGCTGACCCCAGGTCGGTTTTGGCTGATCCCGTCTGGGGTACGAAAAAAATCCATGAACTCACTCTACCCGACCGCAATCAAGCCCATCTGTTCGTGATCTTTAAGGCGCCTGGCTTGGCCCAGCCGGACAGTGCAGGTATGAATCTATTGCGTGCCGTGCTCGACGGCCAAAGCGGGCCGCTCTTCAGTGAACTGCGGGAACGGCAAGGTTTAGGCTACTCAGTTTCGGCTATCCTATGGCAATTACCGCAGACCGGATTTTTAGCTTTCTATATTGGCTCGAAACCAGAGCTGTTGGGTCGGGCCCAAGAGGGTTTTCGCTTTGTAGTCAGGCGATTGACTACGCGTCCCTTGTCCAAGGCTGAGTTGACTCGGGGCAAGAATCAGATGGAGGGCGAGTATTTCCGCAACCATCAGAGTTTAGACAGCCGTAGTTCAGAGGTCGCTTCATTTTGCGCTCAAGGTTTGCCGGCGGACACAGGCCGCCGGCTTATAGACGAGGCAAGTATATTGTCGTCGGCGGATCTACTGGCTCTGGCAAGGCGGTACCTTATATGGGACGAGGCGTATCTCTTGCGAGTACTGCCTTAAAGTTAGGTTGGCATGGGGGCGCCCATTCGTTTGGCCTTTAATACAATTTTGAGTTTATTCTTATAGAATTATATTTCTGGTCTGCTGTATGTCTGGCCTTTCAGTTTTGGGAAAACGATCGTCTCTGGATTAGCCGTGAGTGCGTTATGAATGTGATAGAAGTATATAAGAAAGTTAAAAAAATAAGCGTAAAAGTTAAATAGACGTCCAGGATCGATAATCAGAAAATTCAGCGGGCCGAGAAAAACGACCTGTGCTATATAATGGATGTAAACAGGAATTCGGTCCGAATGTGTTTAGTTTTATTTGGACTATATTTGGTCAGATATCCCCGGGCAAAGCTGGCAATGAGCACTTTAGTCGTCTAATGGGCCCAGTAAGAAATGGGGTGGATTTGTCTAAGGTTGGGCGTGGTCACCGTACAAGAGACGGTGGTATTTTCTGTCGATCAATTAGCTAATTTCAGCAACTTGTTATTATTTTTTTTTCTGTTGCTCTTCGTATTTAATTGCCTTTGCGGTCTAGACGGATGCCTGATTGTAGATAAAGTAAGGTGAATCCCGAAGGACTCACTGGTAATTCGTCATACTCGCCATTGTTTCAAAAAAAGTAATTTTTATTGAGCTATTTTGCAACTAATTACTCATGCAGTATATTTTATTACGGTACGCGGATTAGAAATTCTACAAATAACATTTTGTGCTGTGCTATTAACGATTTCATGATCTAGGACAATAGACTTACGTGTATGATGAAAAATTCTATCCATTCTTAACAAGATAGCCTGCAGATTTGTGAACCTCTTGAGGATACTAGTGAGGACTCGGTTATACGGTGTTCGACCAGATAATCGATGGTAGGATCGTAATCTAGCCACCGATAAGCTGTAGACGGGACAGCTGGCTAACTATGGCAACGATTTGTATATTGGCTACTAGGCTTCATCGCTGTCCGTTTTTAGCTTTAGCTGTGGCCTTTAGGAGAGCCGAGGGCAGGCAAAAAAATAGTCGGTAAAATGACCAGGCAGGTCGGCGTGAGCTTACTATAAAAGATATTCTAGAGGGGGGGGTCGTATCTTAAGATTTTTTTCTGACGTCGTATACGTAGTTTTTTTGTATAACGTATTAACCTATTTATAATTATAATACTATATTCGTCTATGCTCAAGATTTGTTTGGTTTATCATATTTAAATTTTTTTGATCGACACTATCGGGCCATGATTGACGGTTATGTTTTTTTGTGTTTCGTCGTGTAAGTTGCTTTGGTTTTTTATACGTAAATCTACTGCGCTAATTTATCTATTATTTTCCGTTCATTAATATTGTATTAACTCGAAGCAGTGCGTAATCTTGACGCTTTGGACCACAGCATGTTTTTTTGTCGTTAGCTTTAGCGAAGTGTACATTTTTTTGGTTATTGCCATGGCTCTATCGAGCGGTTCGTGACCAACAGGTAGTATTTGAGCTGACGAGTGTAGTTTTGAACGATTATGTAGAGGTAAAGTCATTAAGATTTCGTAAGCGTGTCGATATTGATATTTAATCCATTTCAGCAGTTAAGGTGTCCAGTGCAATATTTAGTTGGTTTTTTTGATCTATATGATATCGGCTTGCTTAATTGGCGAGCAAAGACAGACCCTTACAGTAAATGTAATTTGAGCTCGCATTCGGCTTTCGGTCAGTGTGTAGCGTTTCTCAAAGCAGCATAGCTAACTGAAGGCGACGTTTAGAGGTATTGTGCTGGGCGATCTATTGGGACGAATTCTTCGGCCAGCAGTGGGGTGGATGATAGCAGCAATAGATGGGTAAAATAGGCGGTAAACAAGGAGTAATGCAGATTTTTTTTGGTATGGGTCAGCCTTAAAATTGGCCTACATTTAAAAAATTTGCTTGTCCTATATGGGCCGCTAGTCATTTTTCCTTATGGTCTTTCCACGACTGGCGTAGCTTCTGGTTGCCGAATAGTTGCAGCTCAGAACTATTAAGCTGACTGATGTGTTGTAGAAGAGATTTTCATGGAAGAAATCCGGTAATAATCGAATTTTTCTCGTGTTTAGCTCTAGTATGACGTTCTTAGTGGTCTGTCTTTTAGCGCTAAGAGGTTAGTAAGCTCGAGGGCGACAAGATTCTACGTTTTTGTTACAGCATTTTTTTTGGTTGGGCCTAGCTATTATATGTTTTAGTGGCTGTCCACATTGCGTAAGATTCTCAACGCCTAGGGTTTCCACTATGATGTGACTGGGCACTACATACATCATAGTGGGTTCCTGTATGATTTTGAATCAAGAGATTGCCCATGTAATAGCATAAACTTTCATCTTTTGCTGCCCTATTCTGAGGTCATGAAGTTTTTTCGTTGCGTAGATATGACCGGGTATGTGCTGTTGGTACGTGATTATATTTTACGAGATGTCGGAGTATATTGGCTTAATTTCTACATCTTTTTTTTGGAATAACTGTCGATTGTGCTTAGAAGAGGATGTCAGGCAAATTCCGGCCGGTAGTTTGGTTCTAACTTTCTTACCTCCGGACAGAAAGGGATAGTTTTTTTGCCAGGAGTTACTTTGCAAAGTCGAGCAGGAGTTCTATGTCCGTAGTTAGGTTACGTCCTTTATCCTCGATTCGGCCAATTTCGCGCTTATCCTAGACATAATTGTTGATGCGCTTTCTAAGGATATCCAGGACAGCTATCACCCACTACGTCCATATCGTTAAGAACTACCTGGCCATTTAGATCCAGCTGTATTGGCTTGACTTTAGTTGGTCTCAACTCTTGCAGGGCCAGGAAAGATTGGAAGCAGAGGAGCAGAATGGGCAGTCCGATGCGTTTTCCGCTCGTGGCGATATGCCACTCTAGGGTTTGCGGAGTAAGCAGGTAGATACAGTTGAGCAAGAATCCATAGAGTATGGCGGTGGTAATGGGAAAACAAAAGGCGAAGCGGTGTCGGCGTTGAGCTTTTAACCTGATATGAGAGATACGGGCGTACGCAAGGCTCAATATGAAGAAGGATAAGGCCGCTATATATAGCCAGGTAAGCCCTTCTTCACAAAAAAAGTTTTCGTAAATTTGCCACTCCGCGTTTGATACCAATCGGGATGATATTCGTTCTAAGGCGCCGGTACTAAAAATACTTAGATCATTTTTTAGTCCCCAGCATCTGATGCATAAAGTCCAGATCAAGGTCGGGAGGGTGCCAGGTAGCAGTAGCGCCAGGTGTTGCAGCATCGTACGTATAGCCTCGGATAGAGCCTCTTGATCTAATAGCAGGGTGCTCAAAATGAAGGCGATACCTCCGATGCCAGCCAAGGCTAGCCCTTCATTTTTGAGTAATGGCAGTAAGGCTAGGGCTAGCAATCCTGCTACGAGATCACCAGGCTCTCGTGACCGGTACCAAGCTATTATATAACAATGTCCGAGTAGACAGTAGGCTGCTAGCCATCCATCCATGTATCCATTATAGAGCAGTTCGGTATCAGAGGCGAGCAGTATAGCCATTACCCCCAGCCGAACTGTAAGACTTAGCTGTCGTAGTCCGGCTACGCCTAGGATTAGCCCGACCTGAAAAAGGAGTAGACCGATCTTAGGCAGGAATTCGTTCCAGAAACCGACCATGGTGGCCACAAGGGCGACTATGGCGGCCAGTCCTTTTGGATAGTCGAAATGGGGCACAAAAGGTAGGGCCTTACGTACGTTCGCGTCAAAACCGAAATGGCCTTGGTAGAAAAATATTTTACCGTGGAAGAACCAAATGGAACGCGCGTCCCATTCGCAGATGGGCATAGCTAGAACAAGAAAGGTCAAGGGCAAATTTATCGCTATCAATAGCGTGAGCGTAGAGAATTCAACGGTCGGGCGGATATGTCGCCGCATCCACCAGGCCATACCGGCCCAGATGGTCAAAACAGGTAGGCTGGCTGGGAGGCCCAGGGCCAGCCAACGTAAAGAGATCCCGGTATAGATAGTCAATTCTAAGATAAAAAGGCCGAGCATCCAGATAGTAAAAAGTGGAAATGGCGCTTGGCAAGTTAGGTCCATAGGATTGTTCGGCCGTAGGCTAGCCAGCACTAAGCCGGCTAGGCACACCCATAATATTAGTGTGCCGCTAATGAGGACAATCAGCAATGGCTATCCCTTCAGCTTCCCACATACTGTGGCAGCCTAATATTCCGTCAAGGTCCTTGGCGAAGAGCACGACGTAGCGACTGTTAGGATTTGGCCAGATAGGCCAGGCGCCGTCGTACAGGCGTTCTTTGTAGAATTCGTTGCCCGCAAAGCTACCGCGGATGGTGTAGTCGGACAAGCTCAGATTGTGCAGTCCGTGGATGGCAGCCTGGACTGGCTCAGGAAAAATAAAAAAGCCGCCATTCGGGACCACAGCTTGTAAAAAAATTTCTTCCCAGAATTTGAGGGGTAGGCCCAAATATTTACTCAGTTCTTCTCGATCACGCGCGAGCTGTTTGGACAAGCCAATCACGGTCAGGCCCACGGCTAGTAGCGCAAGTGGACGGTAGAGGCGGCAGCGTAGGAACTTCATCAGCGACGGGCCGTTACTAGCCAGTTAAACAACTTGGTCAAACTGGGGGATCGTCGGTTCAAGGCTTCCAGGGTCCGGTGGCCGGTTCGGGGAAGACCAGGAAGCGACGTCCGAGGAAGTTGAGTGCTAGCACTACTACACAAGACATAGCTTTTGCGGTCAAAGAAGATAGTCCGGAATTGGCTAGGTAGGTCGTGAGCAATACGTCTACTAGGCAGCTAGACATAACTACCAAACTATAGGTGAAAATTTCTCCGAAGGTATTCCAGCGAGCCTTGTGTCTGAATAGCAGCTTGATACACAGCCAGTAATTTAATCCGGCTGCGGCTACGCTGGCCAAAGTGGCAGCCATGGAGATGCTCCAGTCTGTGGCTAGTGCTGTCCCGAATAGCGTCAGATTGATTAAAGCTGAGACGCCACCGATGAACAGATAGATAATGAACTGGAGAGGTAAAGGAAGTCTGGGTCCATTATAATGCAGGATACAATAGAGGGCGCGCACTCCGTCCTTCCAGTAAATTTTTTTGCCTTCGGCAAAGGTACGTCCGTGGTATGAGATGCCCATCTCCCAGATACGGCCGCGCATCTGGGCTACCTTGGCTACAATTTCTGGCTCGAATCCAAAACGATTCTCTTCGATAAGTACGGATTGTATGACTTCACGGCGGAAGAGTTTGTAACAGGTTTCCATGTCTGTGAGGTCTAAGTCAGTGAACATGTTGGAGAGGAAGGTTAAAGTGCGGTTAGTGAGGCTGTGCCAAAAATAAAGCACGCGTCTGGGTTGTCCAGTTAGATAGCGAGAACCGAATACCATGTCGGCACCTTGAGAGACCAGGGGCACGAGTAGATTGCGTAACTCCATGGGGTTATATTCGAGGTCAGCATCTTGCACTCCTACGAACTCGCCGCGGGCATGAGCAAAGCCAGTACGTAGGGCCGCGCCCTTGCCTTGGTTCTGGTTATGTTTGAGTACTTGAATTTCGGGGTGATTGCGGACCAGTTCTTGGGCGATTTCGTAGCTACGGTCTTGTGAGCAGTCATCCACGATGATGATGTCGAGTGTGAGCATGGCATCCTGGATTTCCAGCACGCGGGCTAGGCAAAACTCAAGCGTCTGCTCTTCGTTATAACAGGGGATGATTAGGCTAAATACGAATGGCCGATTAAAAGTAACTTGTTTCATAGTATTTTAAAAAAGTAGAGTTCACTCTGTGGAATAAATCTTTATTCGGGTTAGAAGCTTTGGGCCGTGCTAGATTTCTAATGTGCTCATTTCTTTTTTAATATTGATTACGATACGCCACAGTACTGTGAGAATTATAGCGCCAGTAGCGTAGATGCCCATGGAGATACACAGCTCAGGCACTGTTGGGGTGTAGGGGGTCACGCGCTCGAAAGGGTTTGGGGTGAAGCCGCCCACGAGCAGGCCAATGCCTTTGTCGATCCAAGTAGCAATGACTAGGAACAGAAGGCTCCAAGGCAATAGATTGTGGTTATCACGTAACTTGGGCGGGATGAGCAGCATTAAACAGGAAATTGCTAGGACTGTAGCCGTCCACATAAACCCAGTCCACTGGGCATTGTCCTGGAATCCGTTAAATAGGTATATAATGGGATCCATATGGCCAGGAACGTTGGAATAGAAGGCAGTGAATATTTCTAGCAGAAAAAAGAATACATTTGTACACATAGCATAGGTGATGATCTTAGCCAAGGACTTTATAGCCTCAATGCCTGGTTCAAAATTAGTGAGTTTTTTAAGTAGCAAGATGAGCAGGAGCAGGATGGCCGGTCCAGAGCAAAAGGCTGAAGCTAAAAAACGGGCAGCCATGATGGCTGTAAACCAATAATGGCGACCGGGAATGCCGGCGTACAAGAAGGCTGTGACTGTGTGGATACTGAAGGCCCAAACGATGGATAGGTAAATGAAGAACTTAATCCAGTTGGGCGGTGGTACATCGTTTTTTTCGGCTTGTAAGGTTACCCAGCCTACAAGGAAGTTGATGAACAGATAGCCATTGAGTACGATCATGTCCCAAAACAGGATCGAGCTCGGGGTGGGATGTAGAATGATGTTCATGGCGCGTTGCGGCTGGCCTAGGTCCACGACGATGAACAGCAGGCACATAGATATGGCAGCTACGGCCATGAATTCACCGAGAATAATGATTTTTTTAAATGTTTTGTCATGGTGGAAGTAGTAGGGTAGAACAAGCATCACGGCTGAAGCAGCCACGCCTACGAGGTAGGTAAACTGGGCTATGTATAAGCCCCAGGTTACGTCGCGGCTCATACCTGTGATCTTGAGGCCTACGGCGAGCTGAACTAGGTAAGTTGAGGCACCGAGCCCGACAATTGCGGACAGAAATAATAACCAAATGAAGTAACAGGGTGTGCCTTTGAATGCTTTTTCGATCATTGCGTGTCCCTTAAATGATGTAGTACACGCTGGGCTGAGTGCCGAGCGAGGGCTTGCGGCGGATGGCGAAGTTTTCGCGCAGGGTCTGACGTATTTCGGATTTATTATTTTCTAGGTCACCGAAGACGATTGCACCACCCGAGGCTTCGACGCAGGCCGGCAATTTGCCTATGGCTAGACGTTCAGCGCAGAAGGTGCATTTTTCTACCACACCTTGCATGCGGGTAGGGAATTCTGGATTGGTTTCAGCAATGTAAGCTCGGGGATCGCCGAAGTTAAAACTGCGGGCACCAAAAGGGCAGGCGGCCATGCAAAAGCGGCAGCCGATGCAGCGATGATAGTCCATGAGTACCACGCCATCACTTTTGCGTTTATACGTGGCTTTGGTAGGACAAACTCGAACGCAAGGGGGTTGCTCACAATGGTTGCACAGGAGTAAAAATCGGCGTTTTTTCACAGCTTCGGGCAGGTAGTGAGAAGGGTTATCTGGGAAGGAGGCCGCGTAGTCATCGGTCCAGAGCCACTTCACCTGGTTTTTAGTGGGCATGTCGTCCGCATCTACGATATTCGGCACGTTATGGATGCTGTGGCAGGCCTTAATAACCTTATTGAACAGGACAGGGTCCTCAAATTTACGCGTGTCAATAACTATAGCCCAGTGTTTGGCCTTGAGTTCCTTGTCGTTTGAGGTAAACTTTATATTGGACGGCAGGCCGAATATTTGGGCCTGGGCCTTCCATGTAGCTATAGGAGCGACCATGGCTGCCGTCGTTGTCCCGAAACCCAGGGCCGAAAAGCCTGTAAGTTTTAGAAAGTTTCTTCTGCTCGTCTTCATTATTGGTTCCCCTTTGGCTCAATATGACAGGTCCAGCAGTATGGGGATACGCTAGCGGTATTGTGGCATTTATCGCAAAATTCTACTTTATTAATGTGGCACTTCATGCAGGTATTCTGCAGGCTCATGTTCCATTTTTTGCCCGTCGAGGCGACATACACTCTTTGTCCATCACGTAAAACCTTATCTCGCCAGAGGTTGAGAATTCGCATATGTTCGGAGCGCATGGTCTCTTTAGTTTCAATACACTCTTTCTGATCGGACGGCAGCTTGATGTTTGGCTTGGTATAGGAGACTTTGGCTAGGTTGAGCCAAAAAGGGGAGGTTATTAGGGCGAGAAAAATGGCTAGCCCAGGGATAATATATTTATTATTGTACATTAATCCTTTTCCTCGATATTTGGCAAGCTTTCCTGCCGCAGATCCATAGTCCGCTTGGATTCATCCTTCATGACTAAGGCATTGCCTACGAGCTCGTGCATGCCTGCGATGTCAACGCCCGGAGCCCAGTAGTTGGCTAAGGGCAATAGAGTGGCCCGGTCGATAGCGCAGATGCAGGCCATCATATTCACCCCATATCTGTTTTGTACATACTTAAGGGCATTGCCGCGAGGCAGGGCGCCACGCATTCGGAGCTCCATAATTTCCTCAGTATTGAGGCCGGAGCCACCGGCGCAACAAAAAGTCTGTTCACGGATAGTGCCTTCAGGCATGTCGTAGTAGTTGTTGCATACGGCCCGTAGGACTTCTCGGGGCTCCTCAAAAAGTCCCATGGCCCGGGCAGGATTACACGAATCGTGAAATGTGACCGTAAGGTGGTCGTTGCGGCTGGGGTCAAGCTGGATTTTTTTATGTTTTATGAGATCTGCGGTGAATTCGGCAATGTGGACTACCTTGGTGCCGGCAGCCCGGTCAAAAATTGTACCGGTGATGGGGTTTTTCGGCACCTCCATTTTTGGAGGGGTTGGGCCGTTCATAGTTTCCATATATTGGTTGATTACGCGCCACATGTGGCCGCATTCACCGCCCAGGATCCACTTGACGCCCAGGCGCTCGGCTTCGGCGTACATCTTGGCGTTGAGCTTTTTCATTGTGTCGGAATTGGCGAAGAGCCCGAAATTGCCGCCTTCGGAGGCATAAGTACTGATGGTATAGTCTAGGCCTAGCTCATGGAAGAGCATGAGATAGCCCATATAGGTGTATACGCCTGGATCAGCAAAAGCGTCGCCTGAGGGAGTTATGAATAAAATTTCGTGACCTTTCTCATTGAAAGGGGGGTTGATCTTGATCCCAGTGATGATTTTGATATCGTCGCACAGGAATTCGATGATTTCTTTGTAGGAATGCGGCTGGATACCTAGATGGTTACCGGTGCGATTGCAGTTACGGGCCGGCTCCAGGATCCAGTTAATATTGATACCGAGCAGGTGCAGCATTTCACGGGCCATCATCGTCACCTCGGCTGTGTCGATGCCGTATGGGCAGAACAGCGAGCATCGGCGGCACTCTGTGCACTGGTAGAAGTAGTAGAACCACTCTTTAATGACGTCAATGGTCAGCGGACGGCCACCGGCCAGACGGCCTAGGATTTTGCCCACAGCGGTGAAGTCATTACGATAGATCGAGCGTATGAGTTCAGCGCGCAGTACGGGCATATTTTTTGGGTCACCCGAGCCGATATAGTAGTGGCACTTGTCCGCACAGGCGCCGCAGCGCACGCAAATGTCCATGAATAGTTTGAAAGAACGGTATTTTTCTAGACGTTCTTTCATGCCCTTGCGAATGATGTCCCGCCATTCTTCAGGCAGGAGCCAGTCTTCGTCTTCCGGGGACCACTGCCGCGGGTTTGGGAAACCGAGTTCTTTCACTACGTCAATTTTGCCGGGATAGCAAAATTTTCCGGTGACAATTTTTGGCTTGGTATCCATCCAGTGCGACTGGGGCACCGAATAGTCAAATTTGAGCAATTCTTCCGGAGAAGGTATTTTAGTCATAGTCGCTCCTTATTCGGCTGCAGTCTCGGCAGGCTGTTTTTCGACGGGCAGGCCTGCTTCGATCATCAACTCACGGAAGTCATCTTCGTAGATTTCGTAGGTATAGAATTTTTTAGGCGGATTCCAAGGATTTTTATGGTGCCTCACGCGTGAATTATTGGGTAGGTTTCGAGTAGGGGAAAGAAATACACCGCCAAGATGCATGAGCTTGGAGAAAGGGAAGTAGGCCATGAGGACGCTGACAAGGAAGATATGCATATAGAAGATGGCACTCACACCCTCGGCAACGGTTGGTTTGAGGGTGACTAAACTCATGGTCAAAACTTTCACCATAGAGATGTCGGTTTTGCTAAAGTAACGCATCCAGATGCCGGAGCCGCAGATGCCTAGGATCAGCATTAGCGGGAAGTAATCTGCTGCCAGTGAGATGTAGTTGATTTTTTGAGAGAATAGTCGTCGTCCGAGTAAAAAGAGCAGGGCCGTACAGATGACTATGTCGGTTTGGTACATACGCGGCACTCCCACTTGAAACAGACCATCCAAAACCTCGATGACTTTGATGCAACAAGGGACTGGCTCTAGGAATAGACGTAAGTGGCGCAGTACAATGGTTAGTAAAGCGTAGTGGAATAGCATTGCAAAGAACCATAGCCATTTGGCCGAGTTGTAAACTATCTTGGGGCCAGGGAGGCGGTACATGGTGGTGTTACGGAATAGTGATCGGAAGAGTCCGATCTCTAGGACCATGCGTACAGCGGTCCAGCCGGCATTGGGTGGATTATCCAATGGGCTGTATTTGATCCAAGGCAGTGATTGCTGCTGACTGCTAGTTGTGGTGATATTGAATGGAACAGGCGTCTTAGCCCAATTGATGATGCGGGCAGCAAAGCCGAGTAGAAATACTACGAAAGTGACGTAAGGAATTACGATACCAAAGAGCGACGTCAATCCTTGCTGCGCTCCCCAGTATGCGCCGTATCCAAGGGCCAGGACAGCGATTAAGGGGATGAATACAGCCATACATCTTACCTCGCTTAGTTGGAATTATTTTTTTGTCTCTGGATCCTCTGCCTGGACAGTGCCATGTTTCTGAGCCAGCCGAAGCAGGCTATGATGCTGTCGTTTGATTTCTTCGATACGCATAGTAGCCAGTTCTTCGCGGCAATGGGTGAAGCAGTTAAATGCTAGAAGCACTAAGCTATCGATTTTTGTTTCGAATTGTAAAAAATCTTGGACTAGTACTTCTAAGGTCGAGGTTTTGTCGAGTAGTTCTCGGAGGATTGATTTGAGCAGAAAGAACACGCCTACCGCACCAGCTGGAGTAAAATTTTGTACCGCGCGAATGCGGATGAGGTCGTCGATAGCCATGTTGATGCCGACTAGAGAATTATAGGGTTGGGTGGTTTCGTTCGGTTTATCGTCGGCGACATCGGCAACTAGTTCATTTACAATCTGTTTTACGGCCAATATGGTACGATAGGCAACGGGATTGCAAAATTTGTCTTGCTGTTTGCGCATGAATCCCACGGTTTCCAAAGGATAGGTTTTAAAAATAGCGTCGGTCCAGCGCTGGACGATAACGTCATTCTGTTCACGTAGTAACTCCATGAGACTCATAGGCATTATATGTCTCCAAAGGCAAAAAATAAATATATTATAAAAAATTTTTTGCCTGTTGTCAAAAAAAAGAATGATTTTGAACTAGCCGACCTGAGTTTCTCAGAGAGGCCGCAGACCACGACCTTGCTAGGACAGTCCGGATTTCACTCGGTTGGATAGTTCGCTATATCAGCCAGAGCTGGTCGTGGAGTGTCCGCTGCTCATCACTGAGAATTAGGATACAGCCTATAAAAAAAACATGACGTCAAAATATTTAGGTATTACAAGTGAGTTGGCCAGGCCGGCTAAGGTTGCTAGGAGACTTGAGGCTGCTTAATAGCGTAATACGCCAATGGGTTGAGCGTAATTGATCGAAGAGATACTGGAGGGTCCGCTCATAAGTTATTTTTCGAGGGCATGGTGCCATTGAAGGTTTTTGTGGATCTGTAGACTATAGAGAATGCGGCAGATGCAGATAAGGATAGAGCCTTGCACTCCTTCATTAGGGGCCCGGGTGCTCTGTCTGAGCTGGCTACCACACAACCCGCCAAGCCGTTGGCCAATTCATCGAAGAAGACGCTCAACAAGTTGCCGTCCATCACTTATAAAGTATCATAACCGCAGCATTGGCTGAAGCCAATGTATTTTGGTACAGCGCATTCTCTACGTCGACGGTATTTAAAGATTGAGTGGTGCTCATACATTAAGTCCAGCACGTGGGCTATGCTGCGCAATGTGGACAGTTTGACTTCTTTAAGAGGCAACGTAGATCTGTGTGGATGATGCTAGTTTTTTGTATAAAATTGGCTACTATATTGCGCACTATTTGTTACTGCTGGAGTTGAGAGATCGGTAGACAGGGGTGAATGAACCCCCTGATTTCTGTCTTAGGTTATGAGGTATTGGTGGTGCGGGTTGGTAGTGTACCGCATTTGTTGGCGTTTATATCCAGGATACCCAGGATGGTGCTTATAGCCGCTCATTGCCTGGTGTCGAGGCCTCGCTAAAGGTGTCTATGTAGCTTAAGTGGCTTGGATTAATAGTTTTTTTAATATTGCGTGAATTAGAAAAAAAGTGTAAATATAATTTTAAATGTAATTCATGTCTGTGATTTTAAGCTATAGGCCGTGCTTGAGACACTTAGCTCACGACGATAGCCGGCTCGCTTGTATCAGTGGTCTCTTAGATAGTCAGGATGTTCGGCATATGCATACTATGGAATTCAGTGTATTTTATGTCATAACAATTGTCCTTTAGGTAGGCCTAGATGCTGGCGTGATGAATTTGTAAGAACAATCCGCGCCAGTGAATAAATCAGCCGTTCTGTCTAGAAAATAAGTACTATACCAATGCAAAATTTTTTAGGCGGCAAACATGGTGACCCAGATTCGCGTAATACGGATAGTGTTTTATTTTGTTTGTTGATGACGTAGAGCGGCGATACTGCTTAGGACATCAAGAAAATATGAAAAAATCTTGTCAACTAAGGATAAAAAACTGGTACTAATATATGTCTTTTTTTGATGGGGACGTAGCTCAGTAGGGAGAGCGATGTGTTCGCAACGCATAGGCCGTGGGTTCGAATCCCATCGTCTCCACCAAAAAAATTAAGAAATGCATTATTTTTTTACAGTTATTTTTATTGTATTCCTAAATTTTAGGGTATCAGATGGTAAGAATTTATGTTTAAGTGCTATTTTCGTTGAAAACAAAATGTTTTCTAGTTATACTGACATATTTTTTTGTTTTTTTAATTCTACCTGTCAAAGTTCTGGTTCTTTTTTTTGTGAATAGTCTCTGCTAAAGATCCGCTAGCCATGAGGTTAAGTCATTTTTAGCTGCTCCGCTACTTGACATGCTTAGTCATAGGAATATGTCGGGCTGGCTGACAAAGATTTTTTTGTTATCGTGGTTGCTAAACAGCAACGCCTTCAGACACCAAGCCTCCGTTGCACACCTATCAGTATATAGCTCACTCCTAATATATACATTTTATGATTCGTAGGGCGGTCAGCAGAGCACCTGCCGTGATCACTAGACCATCGGGTCTGACGAGTTATACGATGACCATATTTACCTTGAAATTTTAACACACTTTTGGATAGCGCTATGTATTTTCAACATATGATTTTTGGTGGACCTGCTGGTCATTTGAATTAATCCAATGTGTGGGCATGCAATCGTGTAGAAGAATATTTTTTTATGGAGCCAGTCAGCATACAGGCATTAACGTCTATATGTGTGGTATTGTATTGAGTACGTGAGGATTATCTGTTAGTCACAAGATCTGTAAAAAGCAGGCTCCAAGCCTTGGTCTTTTAATATTTCTACCAACCCCATAAGTTTTGAATGCAGTCCGTATCCTTCGTAGCACGCTTTGATGGAGATCGTATCTGGGAAAGCAATCTATAAGATCTGAATTTTTTTACTTGTCATCAAAGCTGTATTGCTGTAACTTTATTATTTAAACGACCTACCTTTAAAGCACAGGATCAAAGAGCGTGTATTTTTTTGGCTGCGTCCATTTTTCAGTTATTTTGCCTGTTGCATGTCGCAGAACGCAGCTAATAGTAGATATATGTCGTCAGTATAACTAACTTATTAAACTAAGGGCAATTAGAGCGTATTATTTTACTGGACTGAATAACGCTGTGTTGACGGCGTTGGCGTTGCTATCCTTCTAACAGATCGTGCCGCTGCCTATGAGTTTTTACATGGAAAATACACAGTATGCTGTATTGCACCTGTGATGACGTAAAAAAACTATTCATGCACCGCTAGATTTGAGAGTATGAATAATTGGCGTAGATTATTTGAGGTGAAGTAGCGGTGCAGTCTAAGAGTTTGTATTTAATAGTGCACATGTATGTTTTTTTAGCTAAGATGTCATTGTTCATAATAAAAGAGAGTGTTCAATACGGATATTATTTATTACATATTAATATTTTTTGCAATAAATAGCCTTATGTATTTTTTTGGCAATTGCTTGATACGAAGCTCACTGTTTATATCCCCGACCTACACTGCGATGGAATGTTGGTTACAAGATCGACTGAATGATGGGGTCTGATGTGCTTAGCGCTACCTGAAAGCGTTAGTATAGTTTATCAAGTTACGTTTTTTACTAGAAATCATCCCAGAATATATGATTTTTATTTGTATAAAAAATATTGATTAGGAAAAATTATTTTTTGATTGACGTGGCTATCTGATGGTTCGTTTTTTTATTGTCGCTAGCTATGGTATATTTGATGGACTTATAAGATACATCACAATTGATACAGTCTCACCGAAGATACTTATTGTTTGCTACTTATTCTCGTCCAAATGACAGCCGGCAAGATTTATGGGTCAATGCGGTTCAAATCTTACGATGAATTTTGTCTTTTTCTATCGAGCTTTTTTGCAGTTCTGGAAAAGGTGAAGAGTAGGCCAGCTTGGTGTGCGATATCCTGCATGTTGGGTTGCCTTTTAGCATATAGATATTCATTTTTTTTTTGTTGGGCCTCCTTATTTCCAATGACTGTCGAATGTTTTTTTGTTTCACATAAATTTGGTTAAGCGGGTGCTCATCACACTTAGCCGTTTCGGTATGGATGATGCCAAAATCAATTGCTATGGCAAAGGAATTGGTTTCTAGCTGGTGTAATTCGAATTTTACTGTCCAATCAAAATATTAGAAGTTTTTTGATATTTTACAAAAAAATTGTTTATCTGTGAAGATGATAGACGGCGGGCAAGGTTCGCGGCCCATGACGTAGGTTATCTTCCTGAGCTGACTAGCGTCAGCATAATTATAGACAACGCGATGAGGAAGATCAAGTTGTTGGGTGTACAATTACCATTAGGACGTATGGATTGAAACCATCGTCAGGCAGTGCAATGCCCCATAACTTCTGTTTTTTTCTATCTATCCTGAGCATAGAATACGGCACAGTTAAGGTTACGTCTGTCATTTGACCACGACTTTTTGCCGAAGGTAAATCAAGTCGGCGCTGCCATTTTTTAACGGCTGGGTATTCTGTACTCCTCATAGGGCGATAGATAGGTTTTTTTGTGCAGTAAAAATTGTACACTATATACCGCAGCGCTAAGGTTTTTTGGTTCAGGCTCGGTCAGTTGCCGTAAAATGGTCGATGACAAGTCGACTAAATAGAAATAGGTGGCTACGTTATCGTTGTTAGGTGCTTCGTCAGGCATTTTCAGCCCACTAGTGCTATTTGACGAAAAAAATAAACTGTGTCTGAGGTTAAATTCAGCTCCTTTGGCCTTGTTTTCTGTTCCTTCCAGCACATAACGTAAGAAAATATGTAATTGGTCTCCTAGATCGGATGGTCTGCATTCGGCAATGGGTCTGTATGGCTACAACCGGTCTTTTCGGAGTTGCTCTGGTTAGGGTTGTTTAACAGGCCGTCAGATGCGCATCGTGAAGATCGCTATGGCTTCTCGGGCTATGGCTCGCTCAGGTTTTGGCCAGACAGTGTTGTGCGGTGTAATTGTCCCCAACGCCGGCGGCGATTTCTACGGATGGCATTGTTTTTTTGATCGGAAGGTATTGAGCGCCACGATAGTCGGACAAAAAATAGGTGTTATTTTTTGCAATGCTTAGGCCTAAAAAGTGGCGGCGATTTAAATACCACATGATGTATATGGTCACGGATGGACCTATTTGGCGTCGATCTTAAAACTAAAAAAGAGCGTGGTGAGGATTAATTCGCCAAATAGTCTGGCTAGTATATATCCGTGAAGTCGATTATGCTTTTGTTTAAGGCGCAACAATCTGTTTGGCATGCTTCTCATTGGTGGAAGGGTATCATAATGTAGCAAATAGTAAAAATAGCCCTTTACGGTTGTAGCATCACATCTAAGGTTTGATTTTTTTGTGGTTTTATCAGTGTTTCCGTCGTGTTTATAGCACCAGGCGGCTACCTGCCTGCGTGTAGCTTCTATGTCGGCAGTCAACCGGGCATACTAGACAGTGGGGCTCGCTTGCGCAGGATACATTAATCAATTTCCGTGGATTGGGTATCTTTGGACGTCTGGGACGAAACGCCGATATGCTCGTCAGCGTTTATCTTGCATATTCTTCCAGCGTGTGTTTCCAAGGCGTTTTTTGTCGCTCCTCGTCTATTATGTTTTTTGGATTGGTTTGTATTGACCAGCCACTGAGATTTATTTCAGTAGATTTTCTTCTCCTTGCACATGAATTGATCGTGATTATGCAGAAAAAATATATAGTCTAGACATAAAATTGGATGATATCATTGAAGAAGCAAGCCTAGACTTATTTTTTTTTAAGGCAGTACAGACATAGTACGCCGTGCATACAGGCTGGCGTATCGATCAATGCATTTCGTGAATTGTTTGGATGCCATGAAAGACGTAAGTTACGATTAATTCGGGGTAAAAGGTTACTAATATATGGCGCACATAGTTTGGGTGTATCTGGTCCAGGTCATGGGTACTACGTCTGTCGAAGGTGGTGACTGTTTTGGTATGTATGAGGTGCTGTTTCAGGTAAGCAATAAGATTTATTAGTAAATTCTATGTCGAGCAGGTATAAATAGTTTAAAGTCACTTCGCCGTTAAACAGGCACAGAAAATCTAGATACAGCGACTTAAGGCGATCTAGGTGAGATTTTTTTGTCCTGCCAGGAGCCGGCTCGTGCGTTTCCAGATATCAGCTTGTCCTGCGGAGGTGGGTCACGGTACGGTTTTGCGTCAATACGTGGCCATGAGGAGGCGGTTATATACACATTCGTTCTATAGCAGAGCAGATAACTGCGCCTTAATGGTGTTGAGAGTCGGCTTAGTGAGCAGAAAAACGGCGCTCAGAAGTTTGATAAACTGGTCTACATAGGTACACGTCTAGCACTATCTTAGGTTGATGATGTTGTCCAGATTTTAGTAGATCTTATGAGAGCGATGTAAGGCCAGCAAAGTGGTCCGTCCTGGTATATTTGTCTCGACAAAAAAAAGAAAATGCTTACATGTATTTAGAGATATTCTTAGCTATTAGTTGTCTTTAATCCAGCGACCATATGTCTAGAGAATGAGATGCCTGTAGTAGTGTTTCTCATGTATGACGCATTTTGCACAAGGGCGATAGGTAGGATCCCAGGTTATTCGTCATTTCGGAATAATGCAGCCTTGGTTTTAGCGCGGCGACGGAATTACGGGTTACTTCTGACCTGATGACGGTGTTACTTATTATTGTGGTAGGTCGTGTTGGCCTTTTTTGATGTCATTGAGGATGATTGTAATATTGAGCCTTCTTTGTCCAAGCTGACTTAAAAGAGAATGTCGATATTTTAAATATAATTTTTCTTATTGCGTTTGCCAATTGAGCCGGTACGCAGCGTTAGGTTAAACCATAAAGGACCAAATATATTTCAGGATACCCTTAATATATCTTTGTCGATTTAGTATTCAGAATGCTGTTTTTTTGTTAAGTTTTTTTTGCGCTGCGCCAAGTGTCTTCCAGCTACTTTTTTTGGTGTATTATCGTTTTTTTAGATGCTTTTTTTATTGATCGGACTGAGGTTTACGGCTGCCATAAGTGGATGATGCATGTCAGAATTTATTCACGGAGTACGGCGTATCCTTATTTAAGGCGAAGAATATCTGCAGGACCATCTAGCCGTGAGCCAACTCTAGGGAGAAGATTTTTATGCTGTTTTTTGTTGAGTGCAGGACGATGGTGGAGTTAAGACAGATAGTTAAAGTTGATAAGGATGTTACAAGCTTCATTCTATAGAGGGAGAGTCCAGGACATATTGAACCCTTATAATCTATATTAAAGATAAACTGAAGCCGATGAACTTTTTCTTGAGCATCTTCTTTGTATTGTTATTGGGCAACCTTAATGCTTCGAGCTAATAGATATTGAAAAAATGCCCAGAAGTATTTTTTTTGGAAGAACTCCGTAAAAGAATTTTTTGTCCGGTCATATAGTCGATTTTCCTAGATAATCTGTTCTTTTAGGCTAGATTTATTTTTTTGTGAGATCGTATTTAGAGATAATTTTTTTGCCTTTGTATGTTCCAACTAGTACAATGAGTTTTGGAGATTGGTGAGCTCGTTGTGTAAGTAAGACAGTAGTTGAGAATGAAATTTTAGTTCTATAGCAAAACTTGTGATTTAACGAATGAGCCCGCGGTCCTTTTCAATATACTGCCGCAGGTATTTCGGTTCAGATTTTTGATTATCAACTCCATTATCGCATCTAGAAATATCACAATTGGTGACGGCTAGATTTTTTGCCGTAGACTATATAGTTTTTTTCTTAATGTCGGTCTTGACACAAAGATTTTAAGAGGACTGTGATAACCGATACGTTCCGGCCTCTTCACATTCTCACAGTCTCTTCGTAGCTACCGTAGATCCAAGCTTGATTTTTTTATGGCAACAGTTACTGAGAGTTAGGCAATGAGCGTTAATGTTTAGTTTTTTTATCACCGTCAAGATCGTACCAAAGATATCGGATCCGGCCCATGACTGGCCATTAGCCTTAACTGAGGAGGCGACTCAGACGCTCATGACTAGAATCAGGGAGATGTTATATAAATTTTTTGTTTTTCTATATTTTTTTCTGTGCGTCCTTGATATCCATGAACAGGGTTGTAGCTCTTGCGGCTGGATACGATGTTTTGTTAGGTATAAGTTGACGCTTAGATAATTGAGATTACAATGGCCATTTTTAGTCGTTGTTTAAGACATCATTTTAGTCACGGAGACATTGGCGTTGATTGTGTTAGATATGTAGGTCTTAAGGTCTACCTCGTAGAACCGGATGTTTAGTTTATCCACCACTGGCCACATATTTTTTGTCGTTGTATGTAATTGCTGTCGAACCTAGTGTTGTTCGTCGTTGAACGTAGCATTTTGTCTTTAAGGCTTTCCTTGTATAGATTATACGTTTTTTGATCTTGACTACTATTTTGTTTTTTTGTTTTCGATTTTAAGAAGTTGAAGCCGGCGCTCGTGAGGGGTCATGGAACGAGGAGTAGATAGGCTCAGGACAGGGAGCAGGCGATAGTCAATCCAACAAGGATGTACTGCAGAATCTTTCTCCCTCCTATAGAAGTACAGAAGTCGGCTGAGCCGGTGGGTAACGCGTCAAGCTTTCGGGAGAAATCGATTTCATAGTTGAGCTCTACATATACATATTCCAGGAGAATTACAATATCCGTGGAAAAAATAGACCAGCTACTGTTTAGCGTGGGCCGGATAGGCAAAGGGTAAATCGTTAGAATGGATTTGCATCAGGCCGGATCATGCCAGGCTGCTAGGGCTTCGCATACGCGATTAATTTGTTTCTCCGAAAGTTCAGGGAACATGGGCAGAGAGAGGATGCGGCTGGCTAGAGCCTCGGTGACAGGCAATCCCGCTGGGTCGAGGAGGTTGCGGTTGGAATAGGCGGCTTGGAGATGCACTGGGGCCGGATAATGTACGCCTGTGGTAACTCCAGCTATGGCAAGGTGCCTAGCCAGGGCGTCGCGTGCCAGGCTCTGGATTACATAGAGGTGGTAGACGTGTTCGGCGCCGGACAGCTCCCAGGGTAGAACTAGACCCGTGTTTGCGGCGGCCGTGGTGTAGCGCTGTGCGATATCCCTGCGGCGATCGTTGTCCGTGTCTAAATAGGGCAGCTTAACACGCAGTATAGCAGCCTGGAGTTCATCTAGGCGGGAATTGAGGCCCGGTATGGTTGATATATAGCGTTCTCGCCAGCCGTACTGCCGGATTTCGCGCAGTCGGTCAGCTAAATCGGGATCGTTGCAGACTACGGCGCCGCCGTCGCCTAGACAACCTAGGTTCTTAGTAGGGTAGAAGCTGAAAGCGGCCACGTGGCCGAAGCCACCCACCCGTTGACCGTGCAATCGTGCGCCGTGGGCCTGGGCGCAATCTTCCACTACAGCCAGGCTATGATGGCCGGCAATAGCCATTATGGCGTCCATAGCTGCGGGATGGCCGTAGAGGTGCACTGCTACTATGGCGGTGGGCCGCAGTTTGGAGCAAGACTGACGTCTGTGCTGGATAGCGGTCTCCAGCCGGTTGGGATCAATGGTATAGGTGGCTGGGTCTACGTCCAGGAGCAAGGGCACAGCGCCAGTGCGTTCTATGGCTGCTACCGTGGCTACAGCCGTATGGGAGACCGTAAAAATCAGGTCCCCCGACTTAATCCCTAAGCCGCGTAAGGCCAACTCCACGGCATCGGTGCCATTGGCTACACCAACGGTGTGTCCTGTTCCACACCAGGCCGCAAATTCCTTTTCAAACGCTTGTACCTCTGGCCCCAGGATGTACCAGCCGCTAGTTAGTACCCGCTGTATGGCGTCGTCGATGCCCTCCTGGTGGGCTAGATAGCTGGCCTTGGGATTGGTCTGGGGGACGGGTAAGATAATCATGAGCGTTATTTTTGGCCGAGACGGTCGACCCGGAAGGAGAAATTATATATTAGTTTAGAGGTGGTCTAGTTTTTTTTGATAAGGACGCGAGAACGGATAGTGGTGTCCTGAGTGGATTAGGCAGGCCTGAGTTAGTAGCTACGATGTAGTCGGCCTGCCTGAATAGTGGATAGTGTATGGGGACGATGTCCTTCCACACTAACTTTTGGGTGGCACATGGGGGCAGCCATTTTGAAAGACTATCATGTGACGGGTCAGCTGGATAGAGTTATATTGTTGGTAAAACCAGTGAAGATCAGTCGGCTATCGCACTGCTTCATCCTATCCAGCTGGTTGTAGGCCTGGAGTAGGATGGTGGCGGGGCGGCTCACACGATTGACCATTGTGGCAAGATAGGGATGTCTGCGAGTTGTTGCGATAAGGTTCTAGATGCATGTACGCTATCTGCCATGACTAGACCGACGGCAATGCCCAAGCTAGTCTAGAGCAGGATGGGATGGTGAAGATAGTGCGGAAACTGGTCGTAGTGTCTTCGTGTTCTCGGTCAAGATGGCTTGCTGCATGGGGTAGGCTGGCTAGTAAGTTTCAGCAGTTTTGATTAGCCGTAGAGCTTGCGCTATTCCAGGCCGAAAGCGTGAGTGATGGTCCACTCAGCCTCAAAGCTCGGGTTGATAGTTTGCTAATTCTGTGCTTATGGGCAGGACTGTGGTAGATTTTGAGCAAATTAGCGATGCCGGCAGTGGTTTGGATTCAATCTACCACGCTCTGGGCAAAGTGGCTGACTAGTTAGCGATACCTCCCAGTGATTTTCAGTGAAGTTTAGTTTTTTTTAGTTACTAACTGTAGGACAGTAAGCTGGTCTAATGAGCCTTGCAGACTGTGAGCGGTGATAGGCTTGCTGCAGCCCTGTGTATGGGTGTGGTTCTTTTAGCCTTCGCTCATAACTATTCGCCTTTGATATATCCGTCGATTAGTTGATTTCCAGTTAGCCACTTCATGCCGGGTAGTCGGCGTAGTCCGGCCACTAACAGCAGGCTTATAATGTACACCATAGTTGCGGTGAGGGCTAGCCCTAGCACTCGACTTCCCACGGCGGTTTCAAAGAATTGGACATGTGCGCCCAACGTGGCCATGATTTTGCGTACCAAATCAAAGGCTAAAGCCGTGCCTAGGGACAACGGTGCCAGGAGAATAATAAATGTTCTGCCGTGTAGATAACAGGTCTCTGGTAGGGCCTCTAAGACCGTAAAGATACCTACGGTCATGGCTAAGATGTTTAACGTCTCCTCTTTGACGAAGATGGCAGATTGAGGCGTATGCTGGAGGTAGAGATACTGGTTGGCTACTGTGGTGAAGGTCCAGCCCGTAGTCCACAGAATTAGCCCAGCGGTCAGAGCTGTTCGACCCCGGAAGGCCCGGCGACTGAGGGCTCTACCTAGGGTGAAGTAGCCGCCCCAGGTGGTGAACATAGTCAGCGGAGTACTGAAATGAAATCCTAGAAAATCATTGCACAGAGCATTACCTGAAACCAACAGGAAGCATAGTCCGGCAAACCAGTCTAGCAACTGTGGCTCGCCCAGGGCTAGACGCTGTAGGAAAGGCGTGGCTAGGAGCAATTGAAGGAGCGTATAGGCTAGCACGAAGTGCTCAACCAATCGACCGTTCAATAGAGCCGTAGCCAGTTGCCCAGGAGAGAGGGTGAAGTCAGAGGAGGTTTTGATGCCGTAGACCGTGTAGACGAAACTCCATCCGAGCAATGGTAGGCCCAGGCCAGCTAACCAGCGTCGGTAAAAAATATTTAAAGGTGCTATAGCGGCAGGTTGCAAGAGCCAGGCCCCGGCAGCCATAGCCAGCAGCGGCCCGGCGAAGCGTACTGTTGCGTTGGCCGCATTGGCCATGGCCCAGGCCTCTGGATTTCTAGTCATGGCGGAGAGATACCTGTCTGTGAGCTGCAGAGTTACTAGAGCCGGCACAGCCAGAATGGTCATAGCTAAGAGCCGTAGTGGTTCCCTTGGTTGCCAAATGCTGGCCTGCGGTATTAGGTCTAGAGACGGAGTAAATATGGATACGGCCTGGGACGGTATGGTCATGGGGTTGATTGGATCTCGCAGGCCGGGAGCTTAATTAAAGTTGGAACTATGGCTTTGGCCAGTAGGCCGTAGCCAGCGGATGTATAATGGCTCTGAATACGAAAATGAAAATATTCCAGAGGATCTGGCCGGCTGCTCAGGACAGGATCTCCGTCTATGATGGGTAGACCTAGGGAGCGGACTAAGCCCAATACGTCGTCGCGGTGGTTATAACGGCCCGGCGGTAAGGCATCGCAGCCTTTATAGCGGCCCCAGCATGGCAGGTACATGAATATCAGACGACCACCCAAGGAGGCTACGACACGCTTGGCTTCACTTAAGATGTCGATCAATAAGGAGGCCTGCTCTTGAAAACATTCTGGATTGCGACCCGCATAAAGCGCGGCCTGGCGTTTCGTCTTAGTGTCACTGCCCAGGCCGGCCATGAAGCGCAAGTGAGCGATTTTGAGTATATTAAGCCAGGGCCACTTATGCCCTAATTTGTAGCCCGAGGGCTGAGTAGGCAGGTTAGCATTGATGTATTCACTCCAGACATAGTCAATCTGTGATTGGCGAGATATGAGGTTCTGATGTGAGCTGTCTTGTAAATAGGCCATGAGCTGTGGGATTTTGCGCTCATTAGCCAGGTTCATCAGATCGTTTTCCTCAGTCCATAGCCAGATTACAGTGCTGGGCATGAGGGCCGGACAGTACTCTTTGAGAGCAGCAAGCTCTGAGAGCGGGCCGAAGCCGCTGATACCCAGATTGGCCACTCGGAGCCCCTGAGCGGTTAGGCGGCCGGCAAAATTTTCTTCGCGTTCTACACATACGCCCTGGACATAAGAGTCGCCTATGAGGACTAGATCTACTGGACTTTTGTCCCAGACCTTCGGGGGATTATTGAAGCCGTGCTCGTCGCTAATATAAGAAATATAGCGGCCAGATTCGTTGCAGAGCACAGTGAGTTTATTTGCGATAAGGCCTATAGGGTAGATTTTTTCGGCATGGCCGGCATTGAGTTTTTCCCAATTGAGAATGGAGCTGAACTCAGGGTAAGCATCGATACATTTTTTGCGTAAGTCCAGGACTACGTCAAGCTTTGGTCGGCGATCGAAAGCTTGTCCACATTTTTTGGCTGCTGAGGCTAGATCCAGGTAGATTTCATCACCCTTAAAGAAAAAGATTACGATATCGGCCAGGATCAAGAATAGGCCCACAGAGACCATGGTCAGGAGGTAGTTAGCACGTGCCTTAGGTGTCCACTGCCAAGCCCAGACTGTGAGAGTCAAGACCGTGCCGAAGAGTGCGCAGAAGACAATGGAAGGCTTAAAACCATGTGCTAGGCGGTTGAAGAGCAGAAAGACGAGTACTCCGGCGAGGAACATAGTGAATACAGTGTGCATTAGCGCTAGCGGTCGTGAGGCCCTGGACCTGGCCGGACTGACGGGAGGGAATGACGCGTTCGTCATATAAAGATCCTCTGGGTAGTCTCTGGGTTAGAGATAGCCTCGGCCCATAGTTCGCCCCAGCAAATTTCTCGATGAGTAGTTACTAGGCCAGCTTCAGCGAGCTCGGCTGTAAACTGGTGAGGAGTATATTCGGTCTCGTGGGTGACGTCTAGTCGCCACTCTACACCTAGTTCGCGCTTGAGGGGCGCTCGCCATTCGTGTTCAATGAGCGGTACTCGGATGAGCAGCCGTGATGGACCCACAGCCAGCACCCGACGCAGAAAAGCCGGTCTGCTTGGCAGGTGCTCAAGCACATTTGAGAGTACGGCTACGTCAACGGCTTCTTTGGGTAGGTCATCGGTTACGTCGCCTACACGGTATTCCACGCGGGTATGTCCGAATTGCCGGCGGGCCTGAGCGATATTGGATTCGGCGAGGTCAATGCCTAGTACGTAGGCTCCGGCCTGTTCAGCCAGGTCGAAGGCTAAGGCTCCGATACCACAGCCGATGTCCAGTACTCGCTCCCCGGGGTGCACTCGGGAGATGAAAAAATCGTGGTAGCGCATAATGCGGTGTTTGGGGTGCACGCCGTCGCCGTAGGCCACGGCAACTTCACCTTGGAGATTATAAAGAAAGTTGTCCAACCGGAAGAGAAAACGTAGACCCTCATCTGGAGTCAGATGTCCAAGGCGCCCTTGTACAAGAATGCGCAAGAGCGCGTCTATCGCCCGACTAGACAGCCATCCGGTCAGACGGCAAGCTAGACGCTGCAGCCGTATCTTGATTTCGCCTGTTGGTTCGTTCACAGTCATTCTACGGCCGGTCTAGATTGGTCGGCTAGTGCAGCCTGGTGCACGGCCAGTTCTCTCGTCACGATGTGTTCCAAAGCAAAGCGTTCCAATATATAATGCCGTGCCGCTTGGCCTAGGTGGTACTGGAAGTTTGGGTCACCCAGTAACTGTTCTACGGCTACGGCCAGGCTGGAGGCGTTAGGAGCGCATATGAGACCGTTTTTCTTTTCTATTACTAGTTCTCTGATGCCGGGTACGTCTGTACCGATGACTGGCATGCCACAGGCCATGGCCTCGATGAGTGCCTTAGGATGACCTTCATAGTGGGAAGGTAGCACGAATACCCGGCCGCGTTGTAGTTCCCAAGGCAGCTCGGTTGAGGACACGTTTCCTCGCCAGCAGATCCGATTATTTAGAGTTCCGTAGTTGCGGGCGAAGGTTTCACGTAGCTCGCCGTCGCCGATGATCAAGAGCGTCCAGTCGTGGGGCTGTATCGCATCGAGCAGAGCCTTGAGGTTTTTTTGCGTGGCCAGCCTTCCCACAAAAACTAGGTCGAATTCTTTGAGCTTACCAGGATGTGGCGAGAAATGTTTGGTATCAACATAATTAGGCACGACTTCGATGCGATCTATCGCAGTCGGTATGCGGCGAGCTACATCCGCGGCCATGGCTGATGTGGTTACCACTATTCGTGCCGCGGCTGAAAATACCTGCTGTTCCACGGCTAAGGTGTATCGGGTAGGTCCACTTTCGGGTCCGTACTCTCGGGACATAAATTCAGACCACATATAGCCACAACGGGCGATTAGTGGTTTGCCCCAGCGTCGAGCTGCAGCCAGGGCTAAACTGGCGCCATTGGTTTGGTTGGTTTTAATCAGGTCGGCCTTTTTGAGCACGTCGGCGTGGAGCCATGGAATCAAGCGTTCGTAGAGTTGAACGGGCAGGCCAAGATGGTTATTGTGCACCTGGATGCCTGGGGAGTGGCCCAAATAATCAGTTTCGGACCGGTTGCCCCAAGTGATTAGGTCTACTGCCACGTTGCGATTGGCGATAGTGCGGTAGAGCATCAGTTCGCGTTCGAGTATGCCGCTTTGGGCCCATTCGGCTAAGGACATACCACTGGTGAGGAATAGCACCATACGATAGTGTGGGGGTAGGAGTCCAGTGCTCATAATCGATATCCTATATCTGGGTTTGTTTTTTTGGAGACGGGCAGGGCTACGAAGCCGTCAAAGAAGTGTCGCCATAGGGGCAGTTGAGAGAGATAAGTGTTGGTCCGGGCCGTGGCCAGGCCGGTGATAATGAGTCGTTCGCGGAGAGAAGTATCCCCCAAGATCTGCTCTAGGGCGTGGGCTAGCCCTGCATAGTCCCCTATGTCGGAGAGAAGGCCGTTGTCCCCTGATCGTACCAGATCCATGACCTGGCCCACTCGGGTAGTCACTAGTGGAATACCGGCGGCCATGGATTCCAGAACAGCTTTGGGTCCGCCTTCTTCCCGCGAGGCCACCAAGTAGACGTCTAGACAGTGATACAGGGTGCCTATGTCTAAGTAGTTCTCTAGAAACACGTGACGGTAAGGAAGTCCCAGATGTTCCAGCCCTTGTTTGACGTAGCCACGGGCTGGACCAGAGAGTAGCACGAAGAGCTCGGATACTCGTGTTTTTAAGGTTTTCATGGTAGCCAAGAATATGTCTGGGCCTTTGATCAGTTTGGGCGACATCCCTTTCCCCCAGCCGTTTCCGTCTTTTTGGAAAGAACCAACCACTACCGCAGATAGAGGCACACCCCAGCGCTCCCGAGCCTGACGTTTGCCTTCAGAGGTCTGTGGGGTGAAGAGGTTGCAATCCACTCCGATAGGGATGCGATGGATCTTTTCCGGGGCCACACCGGCTTCCAGAAGATGCTGTTCCATACGGGCGTGTGAGACCTGGAGGCGGCTTACGCGGGGATGTAGCTGACGCAGGGCCTTGAAGCAGCGTTCAGCCACGGGACAGTCCGACCCAGGATAACCATGATAGTAGGGGAAGGCTATCCGGTTGCCGTTTGCTAGATAACGCTCCGGCTCGAGAAGTACGTATTTGCTCAAGTAGAATATGGACTGGCGTGTGACTCCGTGTGGTTCGGCTAGCCAGGTGGGCACGCCCAGATATCGGGCTAAACTGTCCACAGCTAAGGCGTCCCATTTGAGTGACCAGTTTTCACCGTTGTCGGTTAACCAGAGCTGCGAATAAGGCATTGCCAGCCGAGCATTAAGCCAGTTCTTTGTCCGTTTGCGCACATATCCTCCAGACCCCCTTTTACGGGACTTCATAAAAAGACACATATAATTATGGCTTTGAGCCTCTATGGCGTCAAGCATTCATCTCGACTGAAAGTGAGAGGGTGTAAAATGTAAAAAAAGATGGAGCGCGGTCTGCGAGTTGGTTGTCAGATTTTTTTAAAACAAAAAAGATAGTACTGAACGGACATTGCGTGCTAAACTTAGTAGATGGCATCCTTGTCCGTGGTTTAAAAATTACTATATTGTCTAGATCCTGCATTCGATTGCGGATGATTGAAAGAAGTAGCAATAGATGCGTGTCAGATACTCGTTTTTTTGTACTGCCCTCTGCATTATCTCGATGGTAGCAATGATTTATAGCTAAAAGATCGAATAGTTTTTTTGCGATAGTTTGAGTGCATCGATAGTTGTAATGATACTAATTTTGCCAATGATCTTATTTTTTGGTTTTTTTAGTTTTTAGTTAATCCCGTTCCCCCATTTATTTAACACCGCCGACCTGGTAATGATAATATAGAGCCAGTGGCTTAGCCGTTATAATGGATAATCATTTTTTACCCGAATTCGTAGCATTCGATGCAGGGGGGGGCTTCCGGCATAGATTATTTTTTTGTGATTTAACTTATTTTGAACAAAAATGTAAAAAGAGGATAGTTTCTATTAGCCTTTGGATCGGGCAATTCAGATAAAGAACTATAGCGGCATGGGGGTAGTTCGGAGTTAATTGGTACGATGACGGCATTCGTTTTTTTTTGTTCGCGTCGTCGATATTGATTAATTTTTTACTATAAGGATTGAGCAACCTACTGTCGTCATTACCGAGTAGGTGAAATATCTGCCAACACATCACCGTAGCGTGTCACCGCTGCGGCGATGTGTTGTATCCGGAATAGACCTAGCTAATACTGGCTCCAGATCAGCGTTATTATCTTCTAGATGGCCGAGGATGTAGCCGTCTAGAGTACGTTGGCTAGCATACGAATGGCATGCTCCAGCATCGAGATACAGAGGAACACTCAGGTCCGACCCGAGTACGTCAAGGGCTGGAGAGGAAAAATCTGGTCTTTGTGGGGCTTTTCTTATACTGACTCTCCGTTCATACTAAAGGGATGCAGCGCCGTACCAAGTCTGGCAGTAAATGAGTCTTGACGTAGACCATGTGGTATTAGACGTTGAATATGGCCACAAAATTTCATGTAAAAGGATAAGTCCATGGGCACAATCATCAATATCGCTTAGTAGGACTAGGGCATGGAGCATCTTAAGATAGCGTGAGCGGGTCGAGGCTACCAGGAGGGGTGCGATCTTTCCTCGTGGTGTGTTTCTCAGTCACTACTACTACTACTACTACTACTACTACTACTACTACTACTACTGCCTAAATGCATTTCTAGTTGGTCTGGTTAAGGAAGTAGCTGGGTTAGAGATTTTTTCTCGTGTAAGAGTTCCTTTCTTGCGATTTCGTGTTATTTGTAAAAAGGAAACTTGTCGGTGCCGGAATTATTGGCTGTCAAAAGTTCTATATTCGCTAAAATATATTGCCTTAGCCCGACAATCTCACCCTCTATTAATGCTGAAGGTTAGAATTAATTGTATAAAAAAACGAGAACAGCCCGATGAGCAAGATAGGCTGACATCAGGAGCAGTAGCTATTCGGACCCAAAACTCAGATATTCTATGGCTGACAGTATGTTATGGCCTTTATTGATCTTTCAATATTAATTAGGAGTAGTCTAGCAATTCTACCCATAAAAAAATAGAACCATGCCACTAGCTTCTTGTCAGTCATGATCCTTAAGTATCGTTGGGTCATGAGTGGGCGACTGCATTTGTTTGGCCTTCGGACCAGTCCAGCGGAGGGGGGGGCTGACCAGTCACTATTGTGACTTCGTCGTTACGGCCTTTGTTCTAAGGCCGTTGCAATTTTTTGGTCTGGAAGACCAGAATCATGATTGTGATAATAGTCTGGATCATAGTTGGGCCGGCTAGATGCTTTTTTTGTCAGAGATAAAGGTTTACATCGATGCACATCGATCCGTTCGCTCCTGCTTAGGTTAAGAGTACTAATATGTCGTTGTCCTGGCCGTTGAGACTCAGACTCTAGACCTTAAAGGCTTGGTGACTCAGAGGCCAAAGTCTTTACAGGCTTCCGGCCATATGGCCATGGTGATTAGAATGACTATATGACCTTTATCTTTGCATTTTTAGTTGGTAGTTATCGCTCGCTCGGTTGCCGGGTGACTGAGAGTAGTGTTTTTTCAGCATCGTTGACGTGGCCATATAAATCGGCATCAGCTATATTGATGTGCTTTTGCCGCATCGTAAAGTGGCTATTGGCCAAGGCTTATATGGGAACTAACGTCTGGATAACCTGCTTCATGTCGTACTGAAGAGATTGGGGGTATTTTATCAGTCGGAAGCCGTTATTATTACGCTCTGGTCCTATATACTTGCTACTTTTAGCGACGCTGCTACGTTTCATATCCATTTTAGTATCTTCCAGCTGGGGTTATAAGTGTGCTGAAGGCTTGGTCGGTTTTTTTGAGGCCAAAGGGGCTGCTAGCCACCACTACGAGCTGGCTGAGAGTTTGAGAGAGATTTGCTCAGGCGGTTGAGGGGTTGACTAGAGCTATAGTATTCTTCGCTTTCATTCAACTGCAGCCTACTGACTAAGACCCAGGACTTGGTGGCTCGGCTAGAATTTATGTTTGTGGACAGAAGGTCATTTGACGCTTAAATAGATTGAGAACTAGGTCTTGTGGCTTTACAGGGTGGCCTCTAGGTCGTTTTAAGAGCAAAATACTACATTTGCAGTTAGTCTACGTCTCATTTTAATTACATCTGGCTATCTAGCAGAGAGTCGCTAGTAGTGTCAGCAATATTAGCTAGGTCAGCTCAGACTGTAAAATAATTAACCTATGGATTTAGCGGTGCAAAGGGTGCTTCTGAGGAATCCGGAAGGTCAATGATCTTACCTGCCCATACCTTTATCTTTAGCTGGTGTGATAGTATAGAATTCCTTGGCCTTGAAAGGTTGGGCGGTTTTAGCTATCGTTCAGAGATTATAATATATGGCACGTCTATAGGCAGGAAAGTAACGGCGACGCTCTAGTATGCGGATATTTTTCGGTATATTTTTAGGCGTCTTACGATATAAATTTTGGTGTTTTTGAAGGTGAGCATACAGTTTCTCTTTATTTTTTTGAGATAGATGAGCTCGTTTAATTTGTGTTGTGGACAATATTATAGACTGACACGATCTAAATGTCGATGTCAAAGGCCGTGATTGATTTTTCATTGACAAAGCCTTACCTCCGCTCCAAACTTTACACAGTGACTGGGTCTACAATTTTGGCCTGGCCATATATACATTGGCCAGAACCTCTGGGTCCGTCTACTAGTGACGATGATTAAATCAGCCTTAGGCCATCTGGTTGCAGTCTGTTACCTTGCTGCAGGGATTATTTTTGTATAGCCATGCTGACTAGACATAGGCCAGAGAGTTGTGGCTGAGGAAAGTGACAGTTGGCTTGTCCGCCATGGCGGACAAGTAGTCGATAGCGAAGGTTTCTAGGTTACTGTCGACCGTATAAAAGGCCAGGATCACGAGGTTATAATAATAGATGATCGGGTGGATTATCGTCATACTTCATTGTGCATAAAAAAACGACTACCCCTTTCTATAGATAAAGCTACTTGCGTTTAAGCACAGCCAGCCGATCTTGCAGAGATAAGATGGGTTTCTTGCCTTGAGCTTCTTGTAGGGCTTGGGCGATGAGCGGGTCAGGATCGTCTTTGGAGGACGTGAGCAGGCTAGTCTTCTCGTGACTTACGGTCGCATCAATTTCCAGTTCCTCGGCGCGTTTAGTCATAGCCTCCAGGGCTGAACTTAGGCGATTAGTCTGTTGGGTGATACCGGCCAGTGACTTAGCCCGTCCTTCTTGTTCATTAGCACGCTGGGCCTGTAGCTTAGCCATGTCCATACGTCGTTTAGCGTTGGTCAGATGTGTTCTGGAACTATTAAGCCGTTCCGAGGCAATCTTCACCGCGGCGTTTAATTCTTCATAGTATGCCTTGGCGTCTTTAGCCTCTTGTTGCTCACGCTCTGCTTGAGAAGTCATAGCCTCGAGGTCTGCTACTAATTTATTAAGGCTGGCCTCAATCTGCGCCTTCTCGGCTGTGTCGGCAGTGGCATCCAGTCGGACTTGTAGACGTTCAGCTGCGTTGACGCGTAAATCGTAGTTTTTGCGGATCTCCTCGGCTTCCTTGAGTTCGCGATCATAGTCCTTTTTGGCATCGAACATTTGACGGGTGATTTTTGTAAGGGCAGCATAAAGTTGGGATATTTCGGCTTCTGATGCGCCTTCTGGGTCGAATTCTACCAGGAGTCGCATGAGGCCGGACTGAGCGTCTTCAGCCTTGGTTTTGGCGAAATGCTTGAGAAACTCGAACATGTTTCCTCCGTCTGAGCATGCCGGCTGGCATGCGGTTAGAGTCATGGGGGAGGCTAAATAAAAAATACGGCCGCATCAGGAATTACGGCGTTTGAGGAGCAAGAGGGCTCCGCCACAGCCAACGGCGACGGTTATAAGCAGCCAGGTTATCCATCCGGAGTCCGACTTGGCTAGAATTTCAGACTCTTCATGTACTACCCGTTCGGCAGCCTGAGCCAAGGTTGAGTCAACGTCTGCAGGGAGGGCGCCTGGCGTCACCGGTATGCTATCTTTCGCCATCTGTGTAAGTTTATAGTCCAAGATGTCGAGTTTAGTCTTCAACTCATCGTTGGTTTTTGACTGTTCCTCGGCCTGCTGGCGCCAGATACGTACACCTTGGTCGTTAGCATTATTATAGAAAAATGAGGCCCCACCTATGTTGCTGAGCATATACCACAAGAAGATACTGTCCCACATGCCGTAGGAGGAATGGCCACTGAAGACGTAGTTCGGTGGTTGCCAACCAATCCGGCCATAGTAGGCATCGCGGTCGTTGCGGTAGCGGTTGTAGGAGTTGTAGGTGCGCGACGGCGCTAGGTCAGTGGTCTGACCTATAGGGTTGCCGGGTTTGGCGAAGCGGCGGGTGTAGTCCTTATAGGCTTGTTTGGAAGCTGCTCTGTTGATGCCAGAGGCGCCGGAACTGGAGAAGCTTGACCGGTCGGTGGGTTGGGTAGTGGTCTTACCGATAGTACTGGAACTGGTGCCGCTAGAGCTGAACCAGGTGTTGGGTTTAGTGTCCGACGGGATGGCAGCGCCAGACTTTTGAGGTGACATTGGGGTGCCTTGGCCCGAGCTCGATGGCGAAAACCAGGAGCTTTTTGGTGGCGTCAGCGGGACAGTAGAGGTGCTGGTACTACCGCCAGAACTATGCCAGGGGCCAATCGGTCTGGATTTTTGTGGGAATGATGATGAAGTACTTCGTGGAGGTGAAAAAGATGAGCTGCGCGAGAATAAAGAGCGCGAGCTGCTAGAAAAGCGGCCTTTGGCCCACAGAGGGCTGGCAGATCCTTGATTTATGAGGAATATGGCCACGAGGGCTAATATAAAGATTAATTGTTGCATGCTGTAGAGATCTTTAATAAAAAATCACTAATAGACGATCAAATTCGATCCAACTAGACCAATAGGTCCCAGATTTACGCCGATCCACGCTCGCACTAAGGTCTTGTCGATCGAGTTATCGGCTGACAGGAGCAGGTATTCACTTATATCCTCCACTTTGCGGGAGTAAAGCATAATCTTATGCTCCTCACGGCGTGGCTGCTGTTGTATATCGGTGAACTGGTGTTCGGTGAAAGCTACTGGAGAGACTTGAGGGCCGTCGCCCCAATCCCGAACATAGGTGCGGCCGTTCGGTGTGGTTATATCAGGGGCGCCGATTAGTCCAATATCACTGAGCCAGGTGCCCCACTCTTCTGGTGTGCCCGGATATATAGTCGCGGCCAACTGGAACATGGTAGCATCTTTGACCGTCAGACCTGGCGTGCAGTGGACTTGTAACAGATAGTAGCGTTTGTCTTGGATGGCGTAAGCTCGGGCAACCATGAGGTCAAAAAGCGGCTGGACCGAGACTGATTCAGTCATGAGTTCACCTTCGGGCCAGTCCAGGTCTAGGTTCTTATAGAGCAGCGGCACGATATTGTTCAAGGTGAGAATGGCGCCAGGGCGCAGGTTCAGAGGTAGGGTCGGGTATTCGAGATGCTGAGAGGGCAGTCTAGGTTTCCAAATCATGATGGGGGCTCAATATAAGTAGAACGATTTTTTTATAATAGAATAAGAATTCATCATTAGCCAAGTATTTTTTTGGAGTTGCGGCCGATTTTCTCTCGATCTACAGCGGATTGGAATAAAATTAGGATGAGGGCATATTTGACAGGCTCTAGATAAGGACATATATATAAAATAAATGGATATTTCTAAGATTTTGGTATTCGATATCGACTAGGTTATAGTTTTACTCCCAGTTTTCCGGAATAGTCGGCAGACATCGACTAACCACAGTTTATTTTTTGCTGGTTTATTAGTTTACAAACGACTCCACCATTTCCCCAGGCTTGAACCCTATACTAATTAGGGGCAAAGGTTATAATCTGAACTTATCATTTTACGGCTAACTGCGCAATTATTGATTTACTAAAAAGTGCTATTTAAGCTAGTCTAGTGTTCGATATCCGGTGGAAGGATAGACGGCTCTTTCTAGCTTTTTACCATGAATTTCACTAGCAACTATTTTTAATTTTAGCTGTTTTTTTTCAGTAGTCGAGCTATATATGATTTTTTCGATTTACGGGTCGAAGGACAAAAATATCAGTCGTTTCCGTATGCCCTCTCTACGATATTATTTGGCGCAGATTGGCGTTTCCTCTGCGGTCGTAGCTAGCCAAGTAAATTTAACTGACGCTGTTGTTAGATTCGGCACTTTGGTTATTTCTACATTGCTTGTGGTGGGGTTGACTTGATTTGGGACCAACCTGTTAACTGGCCTAGTTGTTATTGATCACACCTGTCGAGTACTTTGTTTCGAACGCGGGCAGCTTGATTTTTTTTGGCCTGCGTCATCTTGTATCTGCTGATTGGGGTGACATTCGTTGCGGCGGGATACTGGTCCGGGCTCAGGTGGAAGATACTATTTGAATTTTCGTTTTTTTTGAGGGTAGGGCGTTATTCGTTAGGCTAGGAATAAACGGATCCGATGGAACTCAGTGGGCCTGGGATATTTTGTTTTGCCGCTGGTCGGGTTAGCTGTTTTTATTTTATTTATTTTTTTATTTTTTGTCTACTTTTAGGTACTTGAGCTGGAAGGTTTCTTCACTATGTTAGGCGATTTTTCTATGGTTTGGTTGATGCTAACGGCCAGGGCTAACTTTTTTTGTTATTAGTTATTTTTTTTGTTACCCTGCACTGTTGAATATCAACTGACTGGTATGCCCGCATACCCTTACTATTGCTTTATATTCTGACCGTGCACATTATGGCCACGATTTAAGGCATAATGTTCAACGAGTCCTGGACTTACAGCTGCTAGCTCTCATCCCTTTGGGCGTTAGCTATGGGCCGTGCATATATTTTTTAGCCAGCTGAGCATTGAGTTGGTTATCTTTTGCCGCATTCTTGTTTCTGGCCCTGCAAACTGCATAGTCTAGACACTCCTTTTATATACGACGTATTTGCCATTTTTTTTCCTTTTATTGCCATCCGTGTTCCTGGCTGCTCCGGCCTTCAGTTTAGAGCACAGCCGGTCGAGGTTCATATATGTTTGCGGCTATAATCTGATATGACTCTGATGTAAATATGGATATAGAATGAACATTTTGCTTATACACTGAAAAAAAAGTTATTTGTTTACCGGTATGTCGACTCTCGGTTATAGCTGATCGATCCACGACTTACCCTGGAGAATTCACACTTCCGAACTACCTATTATGCCATGTTTGTTTCTGAATTATTTTATGTTTCTGCCTCACCTTTGTTTTTATCCGTTTCATATATTCTGACCGGGCAACGTACTCCTAAGCTTAACGGTTGATGGTTGTTTTTTTGTTTTTAGAGGGGCTGTTACGCCGAGCGGTTTGGCCGTAGATTTCTGTGGGCAGGTGTTTTTTTCTTTAGCATATGATCGTGCTATATTAGGCTATATCTTATCATCTGCAGCCCCAATAGACTACTATAGCCATATTAGTGGGATTTTCAGATGGAGCCTTAAAAAAATGCCCTTAGAACTATATATCCTGGCATTAGAGGAGGCCTGGGCTATGTGGCGCGACCTGGTGTTCCTTGAATATTTTCGATTATGGCTAGAGCTAGGAACTATTGGCGCTGAAGGGCTATATACAGTGGAGCAATCTGGCCGGCATAGTGCTCGTGCGGGTATATAGACAACATTCATGGAACAATTAGTTCTCTATCGCTGGCCGAGGGATAACCGCTCTAGGTCTATTTTTTTTGGCTCGAGAGAAGTTAGTTGTGCGGGCATCTACGCTAGACCCGAATGGCAGTCCTGATCCGGTCGGTTCTGGTATTTTCGCACCTGGTCAGCTTTGGTCATGAAGACTTAATGGAGAAAAGGAAGCCAATGTGCCATTCTAGATCTGGCTAGCCCATATTTGATTTAAGGGGCATAGTCTTTTTTCGAGAGAGGGGATTCATTGGGCGCCTCCAGGCTACTACTGAGGCCCACGAAGTGATCTTACGCTCTTTTTTATAAAAATTTTTCATATGTTCTCGATCCGGATATCTATCAGCAACATTTTAACTTCAAGCTCTAAACCGCTTTTTAGTGATAGTTTATTTTTTTAGTCCTGGTTAGTGAAAGACAAAAAAACCAGTCTGGCATACGGATCAAGGAGGGGTAGTAGGGTGCACCCATCATTACAGGGGGGGGCGGTATGGAGTCGATACGGTGCCTCGCTTGGCAAATTTAGGCGAGAGAAGAGCTTGTCCAGAAATAGGAATCAGAATAATCGGCTGGTTGATTAGCAATAGTTAGACCAGAGTTTTTCAATGATGGACGATCTGTATTTTAGATTTAGTTTTTTTGGACATACATGGCGTATGAGACTGTTATGGCGTCTTAGCCCGAGAGACGTAAGACAGTGATTGCCTGTAAATTTAGTCAAAAATTCTAGGTCGGGCTTAATCTTGACAGTTGGGTTTTTCTATAAATGACAGTGAAATGAAGATAACCGATATTGACCGGGTTCATTTTTTACCCTGATGTTACTTTGGCCACGAACTAGGCTAGTTACTAGCAGTTAGCCGAGGCCTATTTAGCCATAACGGCGGCGATGGACAATGGTTGGGTTGGCTTAGACGAAGTTCTCAGAAAAATTTTTTCTATTTATCCGTCAGAATATACGTGCGAGCGTCCTTATGTATACCGCATGTGGCACTATTACGGCGGCAGGCCTGGGTTATTTAGTGCATACAGTTCGGCCTTGATTGGCCGGTCCGGGAATACTGTCTACCACATATCGGTAGCTTTAATGATGTTGCCGCGTAGATTGGGTAGTCTTGGCGGAACCCAAGAGGATCGTCTGGCGCCCATTTGGACAGGTGGTCGTTAGGTAAAAAAATGAGCTTAAGCTACTTATCTTGAAATTAGTTACTGGACGATCATGGCCCTGCCGTCTTTCCTGGACCTTTAAAAAGAGAAAGACAGGCGCTTAAGGATTAAATTGTCGAATCTACTGTGACAGATATAGAATATTGTTTACAGTCTTAAGTAGATTATGGCCTGGATGTACAGAATTTTCTGGCATTCGTATTGTTTAGCATGAGTAGGTTATCCAGACATAGGGGTTATACTCCTCGGGATGCCGTTGAATGAGGCGTACAGCTCGTAGTTCACGGCCGACAGAAAGTTGCCCTTGGCCTGGCCACTTTGATAGTCTACTGGTGATGTAGCACCGGCCTGTTCTTGGTTATGTCCTCAGGGTATTGGTCATTAAGCAAATAAAGTGATTATGGCGAAGTTGGTCAGAATTCGGTCGGTGCGATCAGCAATTCGCGGCTGGGTTGGTCATGCTGATGACGCCGAGTAAACCACCTTTTTTGATGTATTCATGCTGGGTATAGCGAGGCAGACGGTAGGTCAGGATCTAGACTGTGTTATGTAGCGGAAGAGCGGTTCCGTACTTTATCCAACAGACAGGAGTTTGGCGACTTCCTTTTTTTGTCTCACAGTGGGGCAGAGTCTAGTTTTTTATGGAGTCAGTGCGCTGTTGCCATATGATATTACGGCTAGTGGCCGATTGCAGGAGATGGGGGTTGGAGCTCCGAGTGACCATTTTGGCGATTTGTCAAGCCATGTAGACCATACTTGCGTTTTGTGAGTCGGCGGTTGTTGGGCAGCATCGTTCGTATTTGGGATCGTTGTAGTTGGAGCGGGTATTACCAAAAAAATAGTGTAGGCGCATGTATACAGATTTTAGGCCTTGGGTATACTCTATCTGAAAAAAAGTTCGGTCCGTGTGCTGTTGGATTATAGTGCTCTGATGTTCAGTATCGGTCGCCTGGCGTTATAGCAGACCTAGCACGGCTATCCAATCAAAGAGCAATTCGGAGCTCTTGGCGAAGGAAGTGTACTTATTAGGCTTGTGTAGAGGTTAGGTGTCCGCTGGATCTTTAGGCTATAAGGAATGAATGTGACTAATTTGGTTGTAGGCGAAGCGAATAGAGGCATACGCCTGTTAGGTGTATTGGATTTGTTTTTCGTGTATGATCTGGAAGGCATTATTACCTTTTACCGTGACGCAGGTGCCATAGTACTTGAGTACGCCCTCTACTTCGGCCTCGAGTAGAGCATCAATGTTGGTATCTAGGAGGATTATGTCGCCTTCACGTAATTTGCTAAGTTGTCGGCTGGTGATTTTGGAGCGGCCGTAGTACACTACGAATTCCACGGGAATTTCCAAGACACGTTTTTTGAGTCGAGAAATCCAGGTGCGGTCAGTATCCATACGCTCAATCTGGAAGTTAGCATGCAGCTTGGAGTGGATTGGTTTAATAGTAGAGTAGGGCAAACAGATGACCAGCGAGCCGATGGCATTCTCTAGGGTAACTCCGAAGGTGATGACTACTACTATATCGTTAGGTGGGACAATAGATGTGAGTCTGGGATTAGTCTCGGAGCGTATGAGTTTTAGGCTTACCTCATACACTGGTCGCCAAGCCTCTTCCAAGTTATCTAGGGCAATTTTGATGACACGGCTCACGATGGCCTGCTCGATTTGAGTGAACTTGCGATCTTCAATTTTTGGCTGGGAGCTTGAACTACCAAAGAAGTTTTCCACCATGGCGAAAGCTAGGCGAGAGTCTATTGTCATGATGGCCATGCCGCGTAGTGGTTTCATCTTGAAGATGTTTATAGAAGTAGGGACGGGTAGTGAGTACATAAAATCTTCGAATCTAGTCATATCGATGGAGACGGGGTTCAGTTCCACGCGTTTGTGCACAGTGCTGGAGAGGGCATTGGTGCAGAGCTGAGCGTAGCGGTCGTTGATAATTTCGAGGGTTGGCATGTGGCCACGGATGACGTAGTCCTGGTTGACAAAATCGAAGCGCACGACGCTCGAGTCGTCAATCTTGATGTCCGATTCGGCTTCAATTTTGCCGCTAGAAAGGCCGCATAGGAGAATATTGATTTCATCTTGGGTAAGAATTTTATTCATGGCGATAACTTTTGTCGGGTAAGGCGGATAAAGAGGGCAAAAATATCTCTTATTTTTTACAATACGTATTAACGGATGGGTGGTCAAGATTATCTGTCCTGGACAAAGCAAAGAGCTTAAATAAGTGTATATTAGAGTGTCTCCAGTCTGTCTGCGTTCCTCGTATAGAGCAGACAGCCCATAACTTCTATGGCCTTCCCTATCCATCTAGGATTAGTAGGGAGAACTTACGATGTTGGTGGACGAGTGTAGGTGAAAATAGAGCTCGGTCCTTCAATTTACAGCAATTACAGGCGAATTTTTTAGAGGTAAGAAGAGAATCTTTTAAAAGGTATTGTCCTCATTCAAAGCGGCTATTTTACCCTAATGCGCGTAGCCGCGCCGTTGCGAGGGCGACGGTGAAGTCAGAGCGATGGGCCTTGGGTCGCTCGTTCGGCGCCATTGTTCGACTCGCCACCATTGTCCAAAAAAGTGAGAAAGGTGAGTCCAGTGATCAGATGAATAAGTGGCTGGTGTAAGGAGAATGGGCGTGTGCGAGATATGCAAAGACCGGAAAGGCTGTCACTGGCGGCGAAAATCACGGCGGAGGTATCGATACTAAGGTGATCGGTCGCGTGGACTAAGGAATTTAGATAGTTACCCAAGTTACCGGTGGTCATGATCCAGAGCAGTCCAGGCTTGAACTGAGTTCGTGGTTGAGGGGAGTGCTGAAGCAGCGTAAAGAAGAGATTGGTGGCTAGACGGCTGGCGTCGGCGTATAGGGGCAAGGCAGTGATGCCGCCATTCATCGGCGAGGATTATGGCGGCATCGGCGTTATTAGCATGATTATAGCCGATGGCGAAAGGCCGTAGATGGTTTGGGCCAAAAGCTGAAGTCCGGTTTGGAAGCAGACATATAAGGTAGCATGGCTAAGGCGAAGTAGATACTTTCTTGAAAGACTTGCAGGAGGGCGGGCTTGGGCAGATTTCGATTTTTTGCCTAGTATATTAGGATTTCCAATTATAGCATGGTGCCGTTCTCATCATGGCATGAGGATCTGGCTTTTTTGTCTAGGCGGGGGGGGGGTGCGAAGTCTACCTTAGGGGTAGACTGGTGATGTCGGGGGATGCCATATATTTTTATGGCGAAGGTTTGTCCTCGGGCTATTAGGGCGAGAGACCAGTTAGCGAGGCGGCGAGGAGAGATTATCGGTTCGTATATGGTGGCCAAGGATGCGATATGGGAAGCCGAAGGAACATTGATTATCGTGTGTGGCTCACTGCCGCTCCTAATTTACGGGTAATGGCCTGGGGAGACAGCCCGTGGGGGCGACAGCAGTCGGATGCGATTGGGACTAGCGGTGTGTGGTCGATGCGGTTGGAGGAGCTGGTTATGAGTGATGGCTGAGTATAGTTAGATACTTGAGAGTGCAGCTGTCACGGGTGGTTATCCCAACATGGGACAGGGAGCGGCAGGCGGCCCATAAGGGCAGAATTGGTTGTAGTGAGAGAGGGTGTCTTATCCAACAGATCTAAAGCTTGTAGCCCACCGGACGCGGGTCGGGAAGAGTCTGATGATTGGATGATCTGGCCCGAGATTTGTCGCTGGAGAGGATAGCTTTGATCAAATCTAGCCCTAGATCTAATGATGAAAAAGGGAATAGATCAGACTTTAATTTTTCACATCCATGTAGTCGCTAAGACAAAGTATCAAAAATACATTTCAGTATTTTTAATGATGGCGCTATCGTAGGATGGGACGTAACGTTTGACGTTATTGATGTTTATGAAAGCATTAATTTATAGGTTGAAGGTGAATTGAGCGTGAGAGACTTAAGGCCATGTTATCGAGTAGGAGGATGTTCATGCTGTATTTTGAACCCGGGCTATTGGGCGATTTTTCTAGGATGGGTACGGTCTCTGGCTGGCTCTCAAGCATCAGCATGTTGTAATCGCTGGGCCTAATTTAACGATGACTCTTGATAGCCCTGAGCATAGTGCTTTAATAATAGTTGCTTTTGTAGAATAGTTGCTGATATTATCACGATATCACGATATTATGATAAAAGCAAAATAACGTTGGCTCATTCCATATAAAAAATATTATACTAGATGATATAGTGCAAAATCATTTTATATATCAGGCAGGCTGTGTAGCTGAGGGGGGGGCTCAGCGAGGTTAGCAGCTAGGTAGGCGACAGGGAACTGAAAAAGAGCAAGGATAATTAGTCAACAGAGGCGGCGATAGCCTTGATCTAGTCTACGACGATTTTGACCCGGAATTTTGGGCACTTGACTTTAAAGCACGGAGTCGCGAGAGTCTGTCGTCTGGCTGATCAGGTTATTGTGATAGCTGGTGTAGATTATATATGGCAGTTAACCTTTGCTAAACTGCAGCTAAATATTTTAATTTATTTTTTGATATATTTCTTGTTTAAGATTAGTCCTTTAAATATTTATGATTTATTGCCATAAGAACTATTAGGCTTATCGATCATCTGTATCAAGTTAGATTTACCCGTGGCAGTGACTATAGCGTCCTCTTAATCGATGCAATTTTGTTTAGAATGGCCGTATAAATTGATCTAAGGTGATCGTATCGAAATTGGCGCTATCGGGCAGGACCTTAAAAGTTTTCTCCATGGATTCTCCATTAATGATGAGGTCAGTGGTACATAGGCTACTATATGTGTTTTTTTTTGAAGACCTCGACGTGCCTGCTGCTTGCCCTAGTCAGGAGCTCTTGCGCGGCTATGAATTTGAGATTTTCTGCGAGTTGGATACGGATGATGAATTATTCCTAGGTAAGACTTAATATGCTGCTGATGCGTTTGACGGCTTAGCCGGCATAGTAGCATAGACGCATATGATGTCGAGGATTGGGCTAATTTAGCTATAACTACGGCTTTTATGATTTTGAGGTCGCAGCTTTTATTCACTAGTATGACTTTAGGTATCTGGCGTCGGGCAGTGCGCAAGTCTTGGGTGAAGTTATTGAAATTAGTGCCCCAGTTTTCATATTGATTGACTAAGGCATTTTTTTGTGTGGGCGTATGTATTCTATCGGACTTCGCACAGTGCAGATATGCATTAAAAAAATTGGGGCTGATAAAGTCGATGAATGTAGTCTGTGAGGTGCTCTTATTTGAGCCGGTGGCGTTAGTGACCAGCATGAGTCTGAGCTTTTTTGATTCTTCTCTTGGAGCAGGGCCAACAGAGCTAACTATTCTAGGGTCAGAACCTTAGTATAGTTGGTGTATGACCATAAGAGAAGGACCCATGTTGACTGAAGGCACTGGCGCTGAAACGCCTCTGGTTGATTGGTTAGCATATGAGATCGTAAGATCTCTAATCTAGCAGGGTCATGATAGAGGCAAAAAAATACCCATGAGGCCCATGGCTATGGCTTAGATCTGTAATAGTAGATACTGTCATGGTCTAGCAGGAGGATATTCTGGGGTTTGCCATGCATCTCAACATATAACCGTTAACCGTTACGAACGTAAAAATAGAGCCTGAGGTTTTCGGGGTGTAAACAAAGGTTTGTGGAGATGATATAGTCGGGCTGGACACACATCATGGCGACCCTCCATGGGAATGGATAGGCTTGGAGAAGTTTACTGCGAGTCGAGATTAACTTTTTTCGCAGTCGGTTGGCATTTTTAATATTTTTTGTTATCTGTTAAATTTATGATTTTTTTGGTCGGTTAGGGCTTGAGATTTTTTAACCACATATTTTATGTAGACGTCGTTAGAAGCGACGACTTTATTAAATACAAACTGCACGATTTAGCCATCGAGAGTCTATATGCCGTATTTTTTCTGGCTTGATAATCAAATTAGGCTGGAGGGTTGTATTTTTTTCTGATTAGATTGTGTACTGCGGAAATGGCTATGCTTCAGTGTGGCTAAGCGACCGGGTCATTCGATACACTTAGACAGGAATTGGTTGGCGGCGACGTATAGATGGGTTTTAAGGCGTAGACATTTTGCACGATGGAGAAGGTTAAGCGGCCGACTTTAGTCGTCATCGGGGATCAACTGATTAATTTTTATTGTCTAGCATTTCGCTGACTAGGACGATGGGTGGATCCTTGCACAGATCGCTCGTAGTGCGTAAAAATTTTGGCATTTTAGCCCATTCCGCGCTGTTAGACTGGGCAGCCATGCTTCTGGCGTATGGGTTCGACATAGTTCTTAATGCCAACGACACGGTCTTTTTAGTTTTTTTAGCGTAGTCTTAATGATATAGTTATGGCAATAGACTTGCCTGAGGCCTGGGCTGGCGACAGAATCAGTCTTTTAATAGTATGTCTAGGCGACTAATGACGTGGGTAGATGGATTTATCGACAGTCAATGTCTTATTCGTAATGTTTAGAAAGACTACGGCGATGTCACAATTCTGCATGAGGTAAATTTGCATAACAATAGGCTGGGCTGGGGACATTGTAACCGTAGTTGACGTTGCAGAGGAGTTTTCTTCTGCAGGAATTCATGTTCTAAGGTCTTGCAGTTAGCGCGCTGCAGTTCATCCTGAATACAGATAATTATACTATAATCGGTAAAAATATAGGTCAAGTCATCATATCATGGAGTAATTTGAATAAATTATAGGCCTGTACACTGATGGAATTTTCTGCTGATATTGTCTATAGGTGCAATCTATGCAAATCATCGTCATTTAGCAGGAGGCTAGTCATCCGTTTTGGATATTTAGGTCGTAGAATACGGACACTTAGCGGTAGGGTTAACCTTATATTCTACCCCGGACCAAAAAATATGCTAGTATATATATTTCTTTTTTTGCGCTGGATTGTCCTGAGAGCTAAAGGAAAAAAATGTAATTGGTGGAGATCGGTTTGGGAGGTTTGCTTTTTATTGGGTTGAGCAGTCTAGTAAAATGCAGGAGAGAGAATAGCAAGATGATTATAGTTGGGGTAAGAGAACGAAAGTGAGGTAAAAAATTTGATGGGCAGAGTGGAGCAGCCCATAAAGCATGAAAGGCCGTTGGTGGATAATATAGCGCTGTATGCGTTGGACAATTCGTAGACGGCGAATCGCCAGGCTTGACAGGCGATATAAAAAAAATAATGAAATTTATATAGGCTGATATTAACTACCTTATTGTTCCTTTGTCAGTATTATATGTTTTAGTATCGAAATATGGACTTTCCTGATCGTCAAATGCTATTTTAGTCTTGGCACGGATAATTTTTAGACCATTTATTATTGGAGTGCTAGAGTAAGTTATGAGGGTGGCAGTAAGCAATAGGCGTTCCCTAGCATACACCTTGCTTAATATTAGTAGAGCGAAAATTTGAATTGGAAACCTAAGAAAATCGATAAAAATTAAGGAAGGTTTCCCGAAACACGTAGGAGAGAGCCATAGAAAGGCAACGTGGCTTTATTTTTATAGAGATCGTTGGCGTGCTGGTCGTTTTAGTCACACTGGTTGCCGTGGCCATACCTAAGTATCGACGGCTGCAGGGTGCTGTAGCTAAAAAGGCTGCAGAGAGCGGTGTAGCCGCTGGCGTGTCGGCCTGTTCCATGTTGTATTCACGTGCTTTGTTAGACAAAGCTGTAACTTTTAGTTGTACCAATGCAGCGGACGAAGTCCATATTAGTGACGACATCACAGTCGCCATAGTCGCCAGTGGTAACGTTTGCATTATCACCAGTACAATCCGTGGGCAGAATGCTGTCGGCATTTGGCTTGCCCCATAACGGCCAGCATGTTTTGTCCTGGTAAGCTCAACGTATGTTACAGTCAGGCCTAAGACTAGCGAGGCTATACATTTTTATTAGTTATGTCTGAGCTGGGAATAATGGCAGTATTAGGACGGTGTCTTTTGAGTTTTCTTGTCTCAACCTGTGCTGTAGTAACCGCAAGTAGATAATGTATGGTCTACATTGTTACCTATATCATGCACATTTGTCTCGTGGTGGAGACCGCGCCTACGCCCTGTTTTTTGATTTTCATACTCAGCGGCATTGTCCGGAATCGTCGCCGCAGCGGTCTGGCGTGCACAAGCTAATATTTTGCCGTTTTGTCTTTTACGGCCATCCAGATAATTTTTTTAGAGGTGCTGGAGCTTAGTCGACATGACCTGCCTGGTTTAGCTCGTGGTCTTCTTCGATATTTTTTTAGAGCTGTTCTCGATTTTGACCGGTCACCTGGAACGATATCTTAGTTGCATGGTCCGCTGGTGCTATGCATTGGACGGGCGGCATTGATGTTTTATTGTTTTTTGGCTTTAATAGAACCGAACTAGAGGTAGGCTTGTTTCTCGATTTATCCGTGTGGTTGGTGGAGATATGATAAGGCGGGCTGAGATACTCTTAATTCTAGCCCGGGCGTTCAATGATGCTACTAGCGAGATGTGCTGGTCCACTTGGCTGGGCATCCGGTGCGTCTGGCTTTTGTCAATATTAATTCCTGTCTGGCCAGTTGGGCCGGAGGTTTGGTATTTCTGGAGATGGTTCGGCCTTAGATATTTGTTTCCATGTGTATTTTTCTGACCAACTTAAACGCCCAGTCTTTTTATCGTGTAGGTCTAGCTGTTTTACCAAAATCTATTTAACTAACACCGATTTGTGATGCCCTGCCATCTCCATCGATTCTCTGGATCAGATCGACTTCCGACTACGACATGGGCGTGTAGTTTAATAATTTCAAGTTCAGGCAGTAGATTGCCGTGGACAACATTGAGTGAGGCGATGCCTACGGGCAGCTTGCGTCCCTTGCCTGCGGCCTTCTCGTTGCGAGGATATCCTTCCTGAACAATGTAGGGCTTTCGCACAGTGGCTAGGCTTAGTCCTGGATGTCGCTGGAGGATATACAGCAGGGGTCTTATTTATTGACTATAAGCTTAAGTTACCTTATGGAATAATTGAGCTTTTTTTATGTGGACTTGGTTAAGGGCTTGGCCAGACTAGCGTTTCAGCTTGCCTACTGTAATGATACATGGGTAAATATTGGCCTATTGTAAAATTGTACCGAACTGGATTTTTTTGAATTGACGGCTGGTTAAGCTTTGGATAAACCAATCTAATTCGAAGGTGAAGCGTGCGCTGAATTTTTTCACGGTAATGCTGGCTAGTCCCCAGTTATTCTTATAATAATTTATTTTTTATAGGATAACAACTATTAAGATAGCAGCCACACCTGTGTTTTTTTGCTCTGTTCAGTAATCGGCTGGTCGCGTTTGTGCCTAACTACAATAAAATTGCGCGCCGTGTCGACTGTGGGTCATTCTTTTATTTGGTTCCGTTGAGTATGCAGAGAACAGCCTGAGGCTGCTGGCTCCCTGGAGTGTTTTTTCAAATTAATTTTATTTTCTGGCTATGGCCTAACCAGTTATTGGACGAAACGGCCCTTTGGAGTCGTTTTGAACATGAATGAGTACTTGGATAAATATTGTATCGGTAGGATTAGTAGTTTGTCCCCAGGCTGTGCGAGTTAAGGCGATGACGACTGTTCAACGACATCATATACCGCCGATTTTTAGTATTTCAGAATGAACGAAAAGGCCATTACGTTTTATGTTTTCGATAATAGTTGCCAGACCGATAACGAAGGTCGGTAATAGATTTGTACCATACCATTTCTTGTTTACCACTGCCTAGCGGTCTGGGTTATCTCTTAATTATAAGACGTATATCGAGCTATAATTTTGGAGTTAGCGTGGGTTTGCCGGCCAGTGCTGGCCGTAGGCTTTTTCGGACAGCCTTTTCTTGTCTAGAACGGCGTATCCTTTCTATTTGTTGCGGTTATATGTGACATTGTGACGTTCAATCTGAAATGCCTGGTGACGTAACTGTTGACCAACCAGTAGCTCAGTTTTTTTGTTTAGTCCACCGATGTTGTGGACTGCATCGCGGTCCTGCGTGATTAAGAGGCCGGAGGGTGCGTAACTTTGACCATGTTCTGCGGGTAATAGTGCTGTTTATATCTTGTTGATAGATTTTTAGTCCAATTATTAATTGAATGTCTGCCCTATGGTATGCGGATGAAGTACGTCGACTTCAAGGGATTTTACTGCGTACTTTGAAATAAAACTTCTTCTATCCGGCAAAAAAACGCAGGCAGAAGGCCATTAATGTGTGTTACGGGACTAAAAAAGCGGAGTTCGTAAGGGGAGGCATGCGGCGAGCGGCCGATGGTACCGATATAAGGAGCGACGCACAGATTTGCGTCCGTGACGCCACGGGACACGAGGAGTGCCTTCCTTTAGGGCCGGGCCGGACCTTGGCTGAGGTGATATACGTGAGCGGTCGTTTCCCGTCGCCGGCCTTATGCGCCGGCCTGGGTCTCTGTGGCGTCTGTCGAATACGTTTTTTGTCCGTGGCGCCGGAGTCGACGTCTGTCGAGGCACGAGTGCTATCAGTTGATGCCTTGGCCGACGGTTGGCGGTTGGGTTGTCGGCATTTGGCCCAGCCAGGGTCGGTAGTTGAGTTGCCCTTATCTATTTCGGCGACGTGCCCCCCAGCCCAGGCCATAGCCCCATTTGGTGGTCTGGGCTGGCTGGAGATGGCTGTAGATCTCGGTACTACTACCATTGAATGGGATGCTATGGATTGTGGCTGTGTAGTGGCGTCAGGGCGAGAACTTAATCCACAGCTTGGCGCTGGCGTCGAGGTTATGTCTCGGCTGGCCTATGCTGGCACCCCGGAAGGGGCAATCCGGCTGCAGAGGCTGGTAGTGGACCGTCTGGCGGCGCTGGCCACCGGGCTGGCCGGTACGGATGGTGGTATTATTCGTGCTTGCGTGACCGGAAATAGCGTCATGCTGGCACTTCTATGCGGTCGGACGATAAAGAGTTTGGCTGGGCTGGCCCGGGCGCCTTACCATCTAGATTGGCAGGGAGGCATCGAAGTCTCTTTGGGCCCTAGCCTGCCCGTGGTGTACATACCACCGCTTATCGCTCCCTTTGTAGGCGCGGATCTAAGCGCCGGGCTGGCTGCTCTTCTTTGGTCAGGCGAGGTGGGCTCGGGGGAGATAATTAAGGGACCACCGTCTTTCCCTTTTGTGCTTGCAGACTTAGGTACCAACGGCGAGTTTCTGTTGGCGCTTTCACCGCAGCGGGTCCTTGCAGCTAGCGTGCCTATGGGGCCGGCATTGGAGGGCATTGGGTTCTCCATGGGCACTGTGGCCGGTCCAAGAGCAGTGGTTGGTTTCGATTTGGGAGCAATGGGTCTGGTGCCTATTATTTTGTCGACGGAAGCTTGTGGGCTATCCGGTTTTGCTGGAGAGACTATCCCTTTGATTGGCCGGGCGTTGGTACTTGGTTTGACTGGGACAGCTTATCTATCCCTGGCTGCAACGCTCCTGCGCTTAGGTCTTCTCGGCCGGGATGGACGCTTCATTCCTTTCGGAACCACTTTGGTCTCCCCTTTTTTGACCCGGCTGGCTGCGTTCGTGAGCGTTGGGGCCGGAGGGGAGCCATGTTTTGTTTTGCCGAATCTGTCCGTGATTGGTCGAGTTGATACTATAACCGAGAAGCAAGTCGTGTTCTCGGCCAGTGACGTGGAGTCTCTGCTTAAGGTCAAGGCTGTCTTCAATTTGGCCCTGAGCTGTCTTACGCGGCGCGCCGGACTTACTATAGGGGATCTTGCTGCAGTGTATCTTGCCGGTGCTCTAGGCAGCCACGTGGTCGTGGCTGACCTGGAAACCTTGGGTTTTTTGCCGGTCGGGTTGGGAGTGCGGGTGCGTAAAATTGGCAATACCTCTTTGGCTGGGGCACGCCTGCTTCTGCGGCAGCCGGAGCTGCGGCCGCACATCGAGGCATTGGCTGGTGGAGTAGAGTTGGTGGACTTATGTGGTATGAATTGTTTCGCGCAGCTCTATTTTTCAAAGATGGTCTTTGAATATGTGCCTTAATAGCAGAGAGCGCTTCAGTGTTCGTTGGTTTTTTCAGCGTTGTAATGTCTTGCAGGTGTTTCGATCGTCCCGCGATTGGCAAGGACCGCAGCATGGAAAAGCTTTTTTTATTTTTTTGGACCTGGAAACTAATAGACCAAAAAAACAGTCTATTTGGGCGAGCTGGGGGCGTAGTCTTTGATTGCCGTGACTACTGACGATAGGTTCATGTCGTCCACTGGATCAAAGCTTTTGCCCCATCTGCCATGGGCTGCTGCGGCCGAGTTGGTGCGGTATGAAGCGGTCCTAGCTGAAGTACTGCGGCTTTCTCCTCGGTATCGGCGAGAGCTACCCCGTGCCGTGGCTGAGCTCTCAGCCCGTCTGACTTTATGGCGTGGGAAGCTGACGTCGGATTACCTGCAATCGCCTGCTGCCCAGACTGCTTATCTTTCCTACTTTTTGCCATGGAATCTGCTGCGGCTGACTACCCTGCTGTCTGGTCTCACAGCCGCAGGGTTCGACCCGTTGCCAATGTTTTCGACGGATGAAGCCAAGGGCCCTCCTCTATTGCTGGACCTGGGAGCCGGCCCTCTGACCTTAACCCAGGCTTTGTGGATCGCCCGGCCGGACCTACGGGAACGGAGCCTAATGATCGTGGCCGTAGACCGCTCTCGCCGTATCCTCCAGATGGGTATTGATTTGTTCCGACGCTTGACAGGCAGCGGTCTAAAGTACGAGGGGCCGTGGCGTATTGTTATCATTCCGGCTACACTGGAACAGAGCCTGGTTTCCCTCAGGGGCCGGCCGGATCTATTAGTAATGGCTAACGTGCTCAACGAGTTGCCCTGGAGTCGGCGCGAGCCTTTGGATGATCAGGTAGCTCGATTGCTCGGTCGGCTGATGGGCAGGATGGGTTGGAGGGGTGAAGGTGAAGGTCGGGGACGACTTTTGCTAGTTGAGCCAGGTAACCGTCTTGGCGGTAAATTGCTGGCTATTTTTCGTCAGGCTGGTCTGGGCCGTGATTTCGTACCGTTGGCACCTTGCACACATGTCGCTGCCTGTCCTTTTTTGAGTCGACTGGCGAGTTCTTGGTGTCATTTTACCTTTCCGGTCCAGGATGCTCCGGATTGGTTGCTGTCGCTGTCAGAATGTTCCGGACTGACTAAGGACCGGGCGGCTGTGAGCTTTTTGCTTCTTGCTCAAACAAAGGTAGTTGGTCCGGCAGCTGGAGTTGGACGGGCTCGGATACTCTCTGAGTCTTTTGTCGTTATCGGTCCTGATGGTAAACCCAGCCGTGGTCGCTATGCCTGCGGGGTCGAGGGCGTGTTGTTGCTCCTGGATGGCGCCTTCGACATTGATGGTGTAGTGGTGCATGATGATTTATTGCGGCCCGGGGGGGTGGTAGGCTACTGGGCTGATGCAGCGGGTCGGCGAGATGCTAAGTCCGGGGCTTTGTACGCCATGACTTATCGATAATGTTGCCGTCTGGAAGTTAGTCGTTATATTTTTTTTGGGATCGTCTGCCATTTTATGCATAGTGCGCTATTATCGGATAAAATATGATCCGCTAGTCCTTAAGAGTTGCCTGTGGCCTTCTTTGCTTGAATGTAGCTGCATCGGCTGGCGTGGGCGTCTCCGTTGTATTCCATTTGAGTTTTTTTTACCTACTTTATTGGATTTGACTTGACATCGCGGCTGATTCTAGACTGATAATGTAGGTTGTTCTAGTCTTGCGGCCATCTTTCCCTTTATGAGGCTGCCGAGATTATCCCAACGAATTTTAATTCCTTGCTCACAGCTGTGATAGTTAGTCTGTTACCACTGTGGATGTCGTAATTGATATAGTCCAGAGTAATATCGGGTCCATAGAGAAAGAATAGCTAGTTTTTTTGGTCAAGTCCAGACTCATTGCTACTACTGAGGAACGCATTCCTAAGAGTAATTTTTTTACAAGGACTAGAACGGTATGGTCACCTCGTTGCGTGTCATGTCTGGGCAGCGGCTTCATAAGTATCTGTTTCAGACTTGTTTTTCATATAATGACTTTCATCTTGATGATGCTAAAAAGTATAAAAAAATAAGATTTTTATACCTTCTCGTTCTTGCAAAGTCGTGCAAGACATCAGCTTTTTTTCTTGATTGTATTTGATTGGGATAGTTTTGTTACCTGATCACTCATTTTTATACTATAGCTGGCCCCTGTCAGAATATTTATATTTAGTTCGAGTTCTACAGATATGGTGGGGGCAGCCTAATGATCATCGTGTCCTGTCTGGTGCCCGACCGGGACTTGCTCCTGATTATGACTTTTCATGTCGGCATTCTGTAGCGGTTATATAGCGAGCTGCTCCTGTATTTTGAGTGTATATATGTGGGTTCAGTCTGTGTAGTTGATGAACAGTGACAGGTCGTGGTCGTCGCTACTATATGTGAGTAATGGGCCTAAGCCAAGTTGGACTTAACTAATATAGCCAATGGTATGACTACTTGCACTGCCAGTAGTCTGGTTTACGGCATCCAGCTGGCGCCATCGAGGCCGAAGAATAATTTTGGCCGTAGCCAGACGTGACGACGTCGTCACTCAATATCCGCTCAGCCAGGCATGGTCTACTCTGTTTTTTTTAGCTGGGATACTGTTCGGAGGTATTTGTTGTTTTTAACGACTTAGAGCAGTGCTTCTGTGTACCGCGACAGACTTAGTCATCGTACGGCCATGATTGACTGGTGGTCTGGGTTGGGGGGTATAAACTTGCCTCTATCGGTATCTGAGTTCAGCGTTGGGTGAATTTCAATTGTTTTGTCTCAATATTTGGTCCGGTCTGTAGCTCTTTAATCATACCCCTTGGTGTGTCATCGCGTCGTAAGGACTGAGTTTTCTGTCTAAAAAAAACATCGAAGGTATCCTAGCGTTATGCTTCTAGGAGTCATTTTTAGCTGCCTGAATAATTCCTAGCACAGCTTCACCGAGACGGGACTATAATCTTGGTCGTACGGCCAGACTGACTGAGGATTTACAACTATGCACAGTCTGCCACAATACATGTCGCCTGAGTATAGAACATTTTTGCGGTGCGTCCCACATTTCTGATCCTGTTAAGGACATGCGCATGAGCATCTGTTTCTTTTGCATATCGACCATTCCGAATGCCGCTATCCGTCTTGATTGCTCCGCTCAATTTGGATAGGCCAAAGCGGCGGACCGGTTAGAAGTCCATCATGCGGTGGTCAATTTGGTGGCTTGGATGATCTGCTGTATGGGCCGGATACCTTAGTTATAGGCATCAGAGCATTAAGGGCTACTTTTGTCTAAGATTATTTTATGTGTTCATTAATGGTTTCTGGGGGACGATTTCGTGGTCCTCAATACAGCGCGCCGCCTTTGGATGGGAGGCGTTTAACCACATATTATAGAAAAATCGGCTACGGCTGTATCTGGTACGTGTCGGGAAAGCACATGTAGTTTTTTTAGCCGCCAATTGATGATTACATGGTATTTTATTTTATCTGTCAAAATTTGCATGATAATTCCTAATTTATACGTGTCATAGTCCAACAACGGTTACCTTCGGCGTCCTTGATGTTCAGCTCAAGTCGGCCATTCTTCGCTGGTACGTCGTCTGGTACGGGTTGCATAGCTAAGTGAGGAAGATACGATGTTAAGCTTTGTACTTGCTAGGTATTTTACTGTTAGGCGCCTTTGTTGCTTTTTAGTTTATTTTAAATTTAGCCTGGGCAATAAGTTACGGTGATTTTATAGGCGGCGGTCAATGTTTAAATCGAGAACCGTAATTACAATTTTGTGATAGTTGAAGTTTTCGATCCAAATGTAGAAAGCGATGCTAAAGTTGAAGCGCTCATCTTTTTCAACGCGACTGTTAATTAGGCTATTTGAGTATTTTCGGATATTGTTTTGGCCGCAGCGAGTATGATTTTAGCGAACTTTATGAGTTTTTTAGTGTTTAGAACCAGCGGGATGGAAAATTTATATAGATGTGCTTATCGCAGTAGCTATATTTTGATGATCTCACTATACAGTATTTTGAAATGATGATCATGTTACTTTGATTGGTGCCACGGTGGCGTTATACGCTGGAAACGTTGACAACTGCGCCCATAGCATTGCTATTTTAGATGGCGGTGCTCTTCTTGATGGAATCGACAAAGATGGCAAACGGCTTGTTGGCGAATTTACTGACGCGGTCCTATGTATCTTCAGATATTTGAGAGATCTGCCTTGTATGTGGTTTATATTGGTGTTCAGGTTAGTGGCCACGGTTGCTAGATTTTCTAGAGACTTAGTCCGGTCGAAGTGATCACATTGTGAAAGAACATATCGCAGGCGCAGGCATCGGCTGGGTTGGCCGATATTATTGAGTTTGATCTCGACCTCGCGGTGAAATAGGCTTGAATATCGGCCTCGATAATTTTATAGCTAACTACTTTAATAGATATAAATATACATCTAGGTTGGTCTGAAGTCGATCGGCATTACATAGGGCTGACTAGTATCCTTCATGCCCACGTAGAGGGCGAGGTCCAGCTGAGTAAAAATGTAAATCTTGGCTACGTTCCTGATCTCATATTTTTCTTATATCGTACTAATTGTATGACTAGTTTTTTTAGCGACAGTTACGACCGGTCTCCGGTGGACAATATAGTGTCGTCATCTGACAGTAGCCTAATGAAAAATTGATAGATAGAGCAAACATGTAGGTTATCATGATCACAGGCGAAAATTTTTAAATATAAGAGAATGAGGCGTAGCTAGGAGGCAGCAACAGTATATTCGGCAGACGGTTGCAGGAAAAAAATATAGTGGTCGTGAGAGATTCTAGGGATTTTTTAGATGATCTAGTCCAATGCATCGCTGCGTAGACCGCAGTGTTTTTTAGATGAGACTATTATTTGTGGTCGTTTTTCATGTCTATCTGTAGTGGGTAGCGTAGTTACCAAAGCAGATTTTTTTTGGCCAGGTCGGCGCTGGAGGATAGACGCAGAGTATACGGTAGATTATAGTCTATTCGATGCCAGTATCTGGTTACTTTTTATTTGCTCGCAGACATAACTTTTCTTTTTTTTGGCAGCGCACAAATGGTGTGGTTGAACATAGCCGCACCTAAAAGCACGTGGGCGAGAGAGACACGTTAGTATTGCTGCTATAATGTTAGTCACCAGTACACTTTTTATCCAGTTTTTTGTCGTATATGTGGCAGTTTAAATACACGCTAGTGCGGGATAGATTACGGCTAGTATGGCCTGCAGCATGCTGTCCTTTGTTTTATTTTGATTAGTCTGAATCGGCCGCATGTAGTATATTGCCAGTATAATCTATTAGTGCACTAAGACCGGCTAGTATCAACCGGACTAGGACTCTGGCTCTGGCAGTTAGTACCGAGTATTGTCTGCGGCTACCAGTAAGAAATCCAGCCAAGTCAAGTTCAATATATATTATACATGGTCAAGTAACTGCGTACAATATAATTTTAATGAATCATCAATTTAGCGACTATCGATGACAGTGAGACGTGTAGTGATTATATCGTACACCAAATCTTAAGGTAATAGTTGTACGAGTAGGTGATGCCGCAATGTTTTATTTTCTCCAAGTGTAGGATAAAGAGTAGTTTTTTGGCCTTGGCCGTAGCCTGGAAGATGAGCAGCGCGCCAGTAGTAGCGAGGAGATAGCTAACAGCCGGTGGGTATGGCTATTGCCGCAAGATAGCGTCAAAGAGGTGAGGCATATCGGTTCCTAATGGATGAGGGTAGGCGTACTTGACCTGTCGTTAGGTCGTCACGGTTAGGCATAGAAAACGCTTTTTTCCTAGCTTGATCAAATATTCTCCTGGCGGCAGGGAAGTCTCGGGATTGTCGTAGCGTTCGTTGTTGACAGTGAGGGCGCCTTGAGCCACGAGCCGTTTAGCTTCACTGCGGGATATGGTCAGGCCGCTATCGGCCAGGAAGGCCAAGGGTCGACTGGTGTCGCCGGAGGCGGCGCGGAATGATGGGGCATCTTTGGGTATGGCACCATGGCCGAAGACCGCGTTGAAGCGGCCCAAGGCATCGGCCGCGGCCGCGGCGCCGTGATAGCGAGTTGTGATATTCCGGGCCAATTGCTCTTTGACAGACTTAGGATGCAGAGAGCCCTTTTCCACCTGCCCCTTGATTCCTTGAATGGCAGGTAGGCTTAGATCTAAAAGGAGCTCAAAGTAGCGCCACATAAGGGTATCTGAAATGCTCATGAGCTTACCAAACATATCCGAGGCCGGATCCTCAATGGCAATAGAATTGCCCAGGGATTTACTCATTTTATGCATGCCATCTAGGCCTTCCAGGATGGGCATAGTGAGGATAGCCTGTGGCTCCTGGCCGTATTGGGACTGTAAGGTACGGCCCATGAGTAGGTTGAACTTTTGGTCTGTGCCGCCTAACTCTACATCAGACCTAATGGCCACTGAGTCGTAACCCTGCACGAGGGGGTAGAGGAATTCGTGGAGGGCGATAGATTTGCCTGTCTTATAGCGTTTGTGAAAGTCGTCACGCTCGAGCATGCGAGCTACGGTGTAGCAGGAACATAAGTGCACAAAATTGGTGGCGTTAAAACGGTTCATCCAGCTGGAGTTGAAAACAAATTCGGTACGCTCGGGATCAAGGATATTTAAGGCCTGGCGCTTATAAGTCTCAGCGTTGGTTAGTACCTGTTCTTGGGTCAAGGTAGGGCGGGTTTCGTTTTTGCCCGATGGGTCGCCGATAAGACCGGTAAAATCGCCTATAAGGAAGATAACCTGATGTCCCAGTTCTTGGAAGTGTTTGAGTTTTTGGATGAGTACAGTGTGCCCTAAATGAAGATCTGGCGCAGTGGGATCGAACCCGGCCTTTACGCGTAGTGGCTTGCCACGGTAGAGTTTTTTTTTGAGTCCGTCTAGGTCAATGACCTCGACGACGTTGCGTTGGATGTGTTCTAGGTTTTCTTGGAAATTCATGTACACGGAGTATTCCTTGTGTATAGTTTAAGTTTTTTTGAGCATAAGAGTCGGCCTTTCGTCAAGAGTAAAGGCACGCTGTGACCTAGGCAAGGGCAGTTTGGTGGGTAGCTAGCTTACTTAGTCCGGTTTGGAGATGTAGATCAGGCTTACAAGCACGTTTTGTAGTTGGATTGAGCCTTGATCTAGTTTGAAGTGGTTAGCCAGCCAATAATGATGCAGTCGAGGATTGGTATGGGACTATGCCAAAGATAGGGCAGGCGACACTGCATATGCTGACATCGGTAATGGTCTCAGTACCGTCATGGAAAAAATATTCGCCATCGGCTTGGACGTGGATGTGAGTGCTTAGAACTGCAGTAATTCGGCCGTCCAGATAGTACACAGGGTCTTCGTGTTGGTAGCCTCAGTATGTAAGTTTAGGATAATAGTATTCCTACAGCAGAAGGGGGCGAGTTCAGCCAGAGGTGTATCGGCAATGTTTAATAGTTAGCTTGGAGTGGCCACGAAGGAGCGATTGAGAAAGTTAAATATGTTCAATCGAAATCCGTTTGAAACGATGGTCATAGTTAAGCTGTAGCTCGGAGCGCCCCCAAAGGGGCGTCGGCCGATTGCAGGCAGTGGGTCTCCGTATCCGAGAGGAGTCCGATGTCGGAGTACTTCCAGATGTGGCTGCTCTTGGTTAGCACATGGTAACTCGAGTTGAGGAAGGCCTGAGCGTCCTTAACAGTAGTCCGAGTCTGGACGGAAGCGTTCTTTTAGGTATTGATCATGACCAGGCTGATGTTGAATTCGACGTAGGGTCAAGGCAGAGCTTCGGCTAGAAGTTTGGCGTCCAGATCGCCAACTATGTTACTCAGTAACGAAGAATTTTATGTCTATTGAAATGATGTGAAGGATATTACAGGACATGCTGGGGCTACACTGTCTACCGCTGGGAGCCATAGGCTCGGCGGGATCAAGCAACTGGGAAGATCGATGGATGGCGAGAGGCGCTACGTGATAGATCCTATGCCGTTATTTTCCTACGCTGGTCTAGCCGTTGGTTTAAGGACAGAGATAGTAGTTTGTCTTGTTCTGCTGCACCTAGTGATAATATTCGGCGCTTGCTTTATAGGTTTAGCGTTTATATGGTCTTGAGATAGTGATAACTGTGCAGAAATACAGTAAACATGGCTTCTATGGCCACACTGGCTCCCTTGTATTTGTGACAAAATAGGTCGGCGCCATGAGAACAGGAACTATTGCCAGGACGACCATCCGAGGGTGTATCGGTCGGTTAGGCTGCCAGCGAAAGATTGTTTATCTCTTGGACGAGGCTATAATATTATCCTCAGGCCCATATGTCGCCCTGCCTCATAGATCTTGTATGGCAGTAATTTTGACAAGGGCCGATGACTTTGCTACTGGCCGGCCTCCACTCGGCATAGCCTATCTCTCTACGTTCTCATGGCCCAGCGTCACAAGGTTGCGCAGGCTACGCTTGTATTCAGATCGTTTACGAAATTTTCTTAATCGACGGGTGCCAGTCATCGGGGACCATGTAAGAAGTTAATCGTCGACCTTGGCTGGCGTAGGCATTTTACGGAATCATCTCCTGGCTTATCTTAGCATTAACGATGATTACATATCTAGCTGAAGTCCGCAGACAATATAAAGTTGTCCAAGGTCTATCATCCGCTAAAGAGAGTTGAGGCTATGGGTATTTATCAGCGATGATAATCGTCTGTAGCTATCTGTTCGGGCCACTTGTCCCAGAGCTTATAGCCAACATCCTTTTCCTGAGAAGGGACAGTCGCAACCTATGTTATTCACGACGCCTTTGTCCACACAAAAGCCAGCCGCGGCGTTTAGTGTTGCACAAAAGAGACGCTGGAGATAGGAAACCACTTAGTTATGGTCTATTTATATGCGGTAGCCAGTATCTCTATGAGGGCGTTGTGTCCGTAGTATCATTAGCTAGTTTATAGATATTTAGATCTTGGAGGACATTAAAACGCGATATCGCCTGGAAGTCGTCGCTGGCTGTGACGATGCAGAACGCGTCAGGATATTGCACTGCAACGTCTATAGTCCATCTGGGTTTGGCCTTGGAGTCATTTTGGTAGATTTTATTCAAAGGTATCGCGGCATAGAAGATGTATTTTTTTGAGCGTAGTGAGGACGTGGCAGGTATTTCAAAATTTGGGTAGCTTTACTCCTTGATGGCTAGATATTTCAGCGCACGGGGGGCTTACCTTTGGCTGTTAGTGGGGGTACGTTCGGTAGGTCCAAGTTGTACAGAAGTGCGGTGGCAACAGTTGTCATCTGGGGAGGGAGTCAAAAATATGAGCGACTTCCAATTTTACGAGGGTGGACGAGACAGTCTCTAGTCTCCGTAGGCTGCAATAATGTTCGTGACTGCGAAAGTCTGGTGACAGGCGTGGCAGCATCTTCCGAGATGTCAATATTCTCTTCTGGCAGTCTAGGCCGAAAAAAAATAAACCCAGCACAGCAGTTTCGTTTTGATTGTAGCCATGCTGTGTCGAATAGACATAGGCTATGCTGAGTTAGCCTTGGGTCGGTCGTTTTAGATATTTTAAAAAGTTTATGTCGGCGTTACAGAGGGGGTTGCCCTTGCAACATTTAACGATAGTTATACATGGTAGACAGTATGTATAAGCACGATTTTTGCGTAATTTGCCGGGGCATCTGATGGGCTATGTAGTGATAAAATACCTCTAATCTCTCTAGAATTTTACATTCCGTTCTTTATAGAAGGCGTATCTGAGACATCTAATGACTAAAGGTGATTATTAAATAGAATAGCGACTGGCGTGGACAGAGGAGGCTTAGGTGAACTGCCAGGAAGTGATGTAGGGAGATATGCTGAGTACCTTATAGGCCACTGTAGCCGAGGCTATCGATCCGAAACGGCAGAAAAAATATTGGCAGTAGTGGGTAAGAGCTATATCATCATACTCGTCAGATATAAAGCGCATCCGATTATTGTGTTATCAAGCCCTCTATATGTAAGGGTTCTTGTTGTAAGGCACTAAATGTTTTTTTTGGCGGTGACGCCTACCTCAAGTAAGTGATTAGCTGTTTCTTAGTATACGGAAATTTCCGACCTGCTGATTTTTAATATGAGCGGCTATAGAATTTTCGGCCGTTGTCCAAAGAAAGTAGCGGTAATAGTTGCATTGCGGACTTTAAACATAGGTATGTATGTTTTTTTTGTTTAGCATAGGCATAGCGGCTGTAGCAGCTAAACGCTAGTTGTAGACAAACAGACTCGTGTTTTTAAACGTGGAAAAACAATGATATTCACAGTTATGAGACTGTTTGTATGGTTAGGCCCAACATACCGTCCGGGAATTCCCGGGCTAATCGCTCTAATATGTATATCTATTCGTAGTTCAAAGCTATATCTTGTTTTTGTGCGCCACATTCTAGCCGTAGGAACCAGATCAGTTTATAGAAAATTAGTAAATCATAGCAGCTCCAAACTTTGTATACACCGTACCGTAGTTAGAGACAGAATAGTCTCATTTTTATCGTAATAGATACTATGGTATCATTGCTTTGATACAAACGCTATAGTATATTTTAAAAAGATTGATTGTGTCTTACTGTAAACATTAAGATTGTTTGGGATGTTATGCGACTGCATAAAAAAAGTTTTAGTTTGTTTTTCTGATATCACCAACCTATGTGTTGCGGGTGATTGACAAAAAAAATTAGACCGACGCATGCGTGGCTATCCATAAAGATGGACCTGAACAGCTAATGTCTGAGCGTAGAATTTATAAATGTATACCGCAGATAGTATGTCAGTCTAGTCAGAAAATAGAGCAAAAGAAGGGACGCATGGCCATCTTCATAAGTACGACGCCGATAACATTTCTTTCTAGCGTTTTTTAGCAAGACAGTGGAGCTGAACTTATTCTAGTATTCATATGGCCGGAGGATGACCGGCCAGGAAAGTCGTTTTCTTCGTTGAGGTTGGATATTCCCTGCATAGCGTCGATGCTAGATGTGAAGCGCTATGGCGTTAGATATTCAATCTTGAGCTATCACTAAGAAGATTGGCAATAGATTTGTCTTGGCAATATGCGGTTGCCAGATCGACCTGTACCATAAATTATTCCAGTATGTTGGCTAATTTTGAAAGATCTAATATTAAATACTCTTATAAAAAAATAGTCTCCGGCACTCAATTGTCATGCCATCTCTGCAGTTGTCGGTAAGCTGCTCCTCCGTTATTTTTATTCGTCGTCCGGTGCGACTGCTATTCGTACGGTCTATCAGCCAGTCGTTCGTGTCCCATCAGCATTCCATACTTTACAAGGAGAGATTAAGTCATGCACCATTTCAAATATTGCGACGGTGAACTTTACGTCGAGGACGTGCGTATTAAAGATCTAGTTGAGACATACGGCACCCCCATCTACGTCTACTCCGCTACTACTCTGCGCTGCCATTACGAGGCTTTTGACTCGGCCTTCGCCACTATCCCCCACCTAACTTGTTTCGCTGTTAAAGCCTGTCCCAACTTGTGCGTCCTGCGTTTGTTCAAGCAGCATGGTGCAGGTATGGATATAGTTTCGGGAGGAGAGCTCTTCCGTGCTCTGGCTGTCGGCGTACCTCCACAGCAGATTGTTTACTCTGGGGTAGGCAAACAGCTGCACGAAATTCGTCAAGCTCTGGAGGCGGATATACTCATGTTCAATGTGGAGTCTCTCCAGGAGCTAGAAGCCATCAACGCTTGTGCCGTATCTATGGGCCGTCAGGCGCGCATTAGCTTGCGCATAAACCCCGATGTGGATCCCAAAACACATCCTTATATTTCTACCGGATTAATAAAGAATAAATTTGGACTAGATATTAAGTCATCTATGGCTATTTATCGATTTGCCGTCGGATTGCCTGGGATAGAGCCCATAGGTATTGACTGTCATATTGGATCTCAGATTACTAGCTTGGACCCATTTCTGGAGACTTTGGACCGGCTCATATGCATTTACGATCAGCTTAAGGCTGAGGGCATCGATATCCGTTATCTCGACCTGGGCGGAGGCTTGGGTATTACGTATAACGACGAGGAGCCACCACATCCCACGGCTTTCGGACAAGCCCTGATGCCAGTACTACGCGAATGTCCTATGACTGTCATCCTCGAGCCCGGCCGGGTTATCGCCGGTAACGCCGGCCTGTTGGTTACACGGGTAGTTTACACCAAGGAGACACTAAACAAGCATTTTATTATTGTCGACGCAGCTATGAACGATTTAATACGACCTTCCTTTTATGGTTCACACCACCACATTGGTGAAGTGACCCTGGCCGGTCGCACGCCTATCATCGCTGATGTAGTCGGTCCTATCTGTGAGTCTGGCGATTTTTTGGCTCGTGACCGAAAGTTGCCTCGGGTTGAGCAAGGCGAATTACTGGCCATATTTTCGACCGGTGCCTACGGTTTCGCCATGAGCTCTCAGTATAACTCACGGCCCCGCGCTGCCGAGTTATTGGTGGATGGTGGCAATGTTATCTTAGCCCGTCATCGGGAGACTTACCGTGATCTTATTACCTTGGAGCAGGAATGTCTGGGATAACTACGGCCTAGACTGTTCGAGACGTTGTTAATTCGGTTTTGATCGGGCCGCCTGTGTATCCAGTCCTGCACCTATAGCGGTGAATGTTACGACTAGGTCGGCGAGAGTCGGCAGCATCACTATAGCTACCTTAATGTTTTTTTTGCAAATTGACCTGCTCTGAATTTTAGCCATCGCTGCCGCAGTAATCATTTATTACTGCATGGGCCATGGTATCGAGCAATATAGTTCCAACATGGGCCATGGTGTATGGATACACCATACTCTCATTATTCACCTTTTACCCATTTAGTATTCACTCTGTGTACGGGGGGGGCTATATTTCTGGCTCCTATAAACAGCAGCTTGTGGCTGACTGATACCGCATAGGTTGCCCAAGCCCATTGCCCTTTTCTACGACTGGATCTTCATTTATTGCCTCTCTACTGACACTAGTAGAGGGAGTTATCCTTAATATCTACCCATTTTTTTCAAGTTCACCTTACGCAATAGTTACTGGTTTATTAGCCATCTGTGGTTCATGCATGTCATTGTCGGCCCCACACCTTTCTATGTCCTTTCTTCGACTTATGGCTCGGGAGGACGGGCGGCTATACCATACACGGGCTGATTGCGGTCTTTTCGTGTTCCTCTCTGGTGGTGGTAACGCATTGCTTAGCTATTTCGGCGGCTTTGTGCTTAAAGTTGGGCCCACTATTTTTTTTGTGCTGGCAGAGTGGCTATCTATGTTGGGCGATTCTTTATTTCGCCTGGAGTGATCTCCGGCCCGGGTTACGCGGGTAGAGATCGGTAGCTATCTGGTTGGGCTCCTATTCGGATTCCTGGGCATTTAGTTATTGTGGTGGCAGATCGGCAACTAATATTATCGTTTTCATCTCTACGACTCCGTAGCCACTATGTTCATGGCGTTGGGAATCTGTATTTTTTGAACTCTGTTCATTTACCGGCTTGGTCCGTTACTGTTGGACTATAATCGATCTGTTGTCCGCCACATACGGCGTGTTTCTCTCGCCTTTATTAGTGTTGGAGTTCCTCACATAGGGCTGTCTGGATTTTGACATTCGTTCCTGGGTAGTTAGTGGCATTTACAGGTGTATTGGTCGATGTAGGTGTAACGTATTTGCTTCCTTTGAGTCTGACTTTTCTATTGCAACAGTGTATCCTATACTTGTACCGCATCGTGGGCTGAGAAATGGACACAAATCCGTGACCGTGATCGGTGACGAGCTGTTTTTCATATCTATAAATTAACTACCAAGGCGAGCTATAGCTGTTTTGTTGACTTGATATTCGTATTTCAGTTGTTACTATAAAATCCAGCCATGGCGACACTTGAAAAAAATGCCATAGGAGTTGTCTGCTTGTTCTGCAGTCTTCTTCAAGCCAGTGGTTAAGCTGGAAGCGGATATACTACATGAAAAATTGCGCAAGCTCTAGGCTCTGAATAGGGCGCTTCGTCATTATAGGATAAGGAGCAGGAGATATAGTGATACTGAGATATAAATTTACTGATCGCATCGATAGTTGCTTCTGAGCCGATCATCTCTAATACTGTCGAGAATATTAATCGTAAGTTTTGTCGTGAGTGTGGTCTAGAGGTGCTACGACTTCTCGGGCATGCTCCCCATGAATAAATAATGTACGATGTCTTGCCAATTTTTCTGAATTTGCACTAATTGTGTATTTTCAAAATTTCCGCGCTGCAAATGGTTGACTTCCTTAGTTCGTAGGGACCTAGAATATCTACAGCACGTCCATGATATTCGAATGGCACGTTGTTTGCTGCCGGAGCGAAAGATAATTGTTATCAGCTTTTGCAGTAATAAAGGCTTCGTCTTCTGGGTCCAGTCGTGGGAGTGAGGCTACACAAGGCTGATTACGATATATTATATTTTCATACAAAACCATTTGCCATTCCGTGTCGAACCGGGTAGATAAAAAAAGTAAATTCTATTGTAGTTGTGTTTGATGTAGAGTTGCAGTGCTCTATTTATTCCTGTTGGCCAATGCCCCCCCTGCGCATGGTCTGTCAGTTGTCATATTCCTATCATCCACAAATTACTGACATCAACGTTATAAACTTTATGGAGGATATCGTTGCATCGATTAGCCATCCTGCTCGCGGCATTGGTTATCTTGAGCGTCTCCTGTGCGGTTAAGAAAAATGTCGTCTTGCCCGATGAACCAGCGGATACCGACGTGGTGGAAAAGATCGACCCAGCTCTATCCCAGCGGATGGACCTAGACATGAACAAGTTACAGCTACCAGCACATGAGCAGAAGGTACTCGAAGGTGTTCAGGTAATGAACTTTAAGATAGATCATTATGCACGGCGTGAGATCCAGCGCGAGTTCATTTTCCTACACCACACTGTTCCGCATAGAGTCAGAGAGTGGCTAAAGCGCTCGGAGAGATACTTGGCTGGTTTGAAGCGCGTGCTTAACGAGCATGGTCTACCTGAAGAGTTGGCTTACCTGCCGCTCATCGAGAGTGGCTATAGCACCAAGGCTTGTTCTCCTATGGGGGCCAGCGGCATATGGCAGTTCATGCCATATACTGGGGAACGTTATGGGCTCTCTAGGAATTACTGGATAGACGAGCGACGCGACCCGCTTATGGCTACAGCTGCGGCCTGTGAGTATCTAGGCAAACTCTATCAGATATTTGGCGATTGGGGCTTGGCCCTGGCCGCCTATAATGCCGGTGAAGGTAAAATTGGCCGAGCTATCGCCATAGCTGGCAGCAGAGATTTTTTCCATCTTTCTCAAAATAATCACCGTCTGGATGATTTTGCCCAGCTTAGGCCGGAAACCTTGTCTTATGTGCCCCGTTTTATTGCTGCGGTGCAGCTCGTCAAGAACCATGAGGTTTTGGGCTATGATCCTCTGCACATTCAACCAGAGCCAGACTTAAAGACCCTCCAAGCTAGGCCTGATACTGACTTACGCAATTTGGCTCGGGCGTGCAATTTAGACTGGGAAACTTTTCGCGAGTATAATCTTTCCTTTTGCCGTAATAGCACTCCTTCTGATCGATATGTAACAGTCCGGGTACCAGCTCATCAGGTCGAGAGGGCCAAGGTTTATCTCTCCAGCTCCCAGGCCGTCTGTTCCAAGTCCGATATGACCAGGCTGACTCAAGTAAATAGGCTGTTAGTCAAGGCTGAGAAGAAAGGCATCTCTCTGAAAAAGGCCGTGGGTAAGAAAAAGGAACTCGTTAAGATATTAATAAAATCAAAGAATAGCCGACAATCTGAGGCAGTCGTCTCGGCCAAGTTTGTCCAGCCTCAGGCCATCGCCACAGTTGCCACATCGGTGGCCCAGCCAATTCAATACACTGCTGGCAATGGTGATACTGTCAATGTCCTGGCCAAATATTTTAAAGTGACTGAAGATGGTTTGTTCAAGTTTAATAGGTTTAAGCTGGCAAATGATCTGCACGCTGGTAGGCTTCTATATTTACCGGGTAAGACGCTGTCCGGTAGGACCGTAGCCGTTACCATGGCGCCGTTGGCGACCCAGGTCCAGACTAAAACAAAGGCCCTGGCTAGAACTATGGACACTTCCTCTATTATCTCTACGCCCATGATTGTTCAGGCTGCTTCCGAGGTAACTAAACCCGTCGCAGACTTGACCAAATTTTCGACATCGTCTTATATCTCGACGTCAGCCCCGGCTAAGCTGACCGGTAAGAAAGCAACCGCCTATCAGATCAAGGGTGGTGATACTATCTGGAGTATTGCTAAAAAACTTGCTGTGTCTCCTGACAGTCTTATGCAGTGTAACAAGCTCAATAAAAGCACCATCCTGCGGCCTGGAGTTGTCCTGGTCTACAATAATTAATTGCAAACTATGGAACATTTTAAGCGTTATAGACTGACACACTGGCGATCGTTTAATTTGAAATGACGGTTATTCTTTTTTTCTCCCAGACTTTCTCTACTTATCCATCTATCGCCGACTTAGACTGGTTGCCAGCTGATAATCAGCTCCAGATAGTCTCTGCTGACATCAGATTATTCAATTGTTATCGGCGTATGGACATCACAGTAGAAAAATATACTCAGGCACAACGGATCAGAATACTAGGCTCGGACTGTACAAGATCATGCATAAGGCCGAATGAGGTGAGTGTTTTTTTATTATTAATCAGCGTGCAAATACTGCGGAGCATTAATCCAGGCTAACATTAGACTTTGGTTGTTTTGGTTGGTTTGAGTCGTCTGGCTATTTTATTTTTTGGCTATAATTTGTATGAAGTTAAAATAAGGCCTAGAGCAAAAAAATAGAAATATATTCCGGGATTTTCTGGTAGTCCTGGCTGAGCAGTACCTGCAGAGAGTGCTTCTGAAAGCCAACCTGTTGTTGTCGGATAGAATAGAGAATTCTTAAGACTCGAGGTGGATCGGACTTAGATGTGGAACTAAAAAGGATGTTACTATAGCGCTTTCCGTATTACCAGTCCCGAAGCTATGGATTGCCGTTGGCACTGCGCTACAGAGAGCTGGCTTGTCCCACCGGCCAAGTGGAGGCAAGATTTTTTGTATGAAAAAAACGAAGTATACTTCTATGGCATCTTTAAGAGATTAATCTGAATATTGTTTTACTGATGCCGGCGGAGGGGTACCCTGCAAGTACATTAGCTCTTGCGGCTGATGTGGTATATGACCGGAATTTAGCTTAAATCAATCTTGACTGCCTCATCATCCTGATGATCAGGAACGAGAACGACTATTGCCCAAAATAGTTTTTTGGCCGGATTATGAGATGGCTACCACTTAAAGAAGCGTTTTTTTTGTCAAAAATCAAGTATGATCTGGATGGATCTAATCATGACGGCCATCCGCGATGTACAGATGGTGGCATAGAATCTTATCCTTGCAATAAGCGCCGCTGTTGGTAAGCAGAACAAGGTGTTTTTATAATATTAACTATTGGCTCTAGGTACCTCTGGACGCTTGCATAGTCCAGCAGACATCGTTCTCCATATTGTCCGATCTTTCTTGGCTAGATGATATCTTAGCCAAGATTAACGAGCTTATTTGCAGCAGCATCGGGCTATATCTAAAATTAATAATAAGTATTTGTTGAGTCCAAAGTCTGCTGTGAGTTGAAAAAAAAGACCAGACTGTAGGACTATTCTGTGCGTCAGTGTAAGTTGATCATATCCAACGGCCTACAGACCTGGTATTTCAAAATAAAAGTTTGAATGCTATGAAAGGCATGTTTTCTCTATAATTGATTTTTTGTTATACTCATGGTTTAATAGTGGCTATATAGTCGGTTTGGTGGATGCGTTTATAGACGTGTTATTTATGTGCAATACGACGCGTTGCATTATATTTAGCTAATAGATTCGGTCTAGAAGTTTCTGGAGTGCATTGAGACAAAGAAGCCTTGTCGTTGCCGCATGGCCGAATATTTTTTCAACATGAGCCATGAGATCTGTACGGCAATGAACATCATGCCTGGATTCGCCTTATTCTGAAATTTGTGCTCACATAAAAAATGGTGCGGTTCCTTGTAAAAAAATATGAACTATGCTGTCATATCCTACGGCATCCTAAACAACGTTTTCGACTACTTTCCAAGATCGAAGTTAGTTGCCTGGATTTTTAGTTGGAGGTTTTTACCCTATAGAATGTTTTTTGCGTAGCACAGCCTCTTTATTCCTTTCCGCCACAAAAATGACTGTAGCTTTTTTTTGTCGAGTTCAATGTGGTGTCCCGACTATTTTATTATGAATGTATATATTTGGGTAGGGGTTGGCAACCTGTTAGACAACGCCGTCAAGTTCATAGTTATGGGCGCGATCCACCTGTAGAACAAAGTTGGTCAAAACGATAAGACGAGGATCTTGTCCCCATATTTATTGATTCACGTTACAGTTTTTTGTCAAAAAACAGGCGGAACGGTTATTTGCTATCATCATTCACTTAGACCGACGTGTATTCATATCCATTCATTTCGCTAGTACTGGTCTAGGCCTGACGATTAATTGTCGCCTGGTTATTTTTTGGTTGGGAGCCATCGACATTTTTTGTCGAGCCAAATACGGGCAGAACGTGCTTGTTTATTTTATGTTGCCGGGTGACACTAGGAAATATGTGGTCTCTTTGCCGATCATTATTTAGAAGGCTTATTTTTTTGTATTGGATGTAGACGACTAAGATATTTTTTTAGGCAACACTGTAAGCATGCTCAAGTATTGGCGGGTACAGATAGCCATCTACCCAATAAAAAATACGGCAGTGGCGTACCCCAGCAAAACAAAATCAAAAGGGTCTACCCTTCGCGTTGCTGTTACTTAACTGGGTTATACTGTCGATTTTTATATATAACCATAGCTTAAGATATCCTCTGGGAGGGGGTCCGAGTTTGACATTTTTTTTGTGTCGCCTTGATTATTTATCGTGGTTACCATGGTTACGTCTGGGAAAAGTTTTTGATGGAGGTTGATGTTATTGGCTTGAAGTCATTCTCAAGCTGGCCGTACCTTTGTGTTTGATGGAATCCATTCTGACCATCCACCATCTACAATCTGCTGAGTTCGATTCCTTTTTCTTAGAGATCGTCGAGATAATACAGGGGGGAGCGTATCATGCTGGTGGAGATGGCAACAAATTTAAATTATGAAATAGTCTGGGAGTTTTTTTGTACAAGGTCGGTCTGACCATGACAGTAGTCAACAACAGTGGTAAAGATATGCGGAGTATATGTGCATAATTTTTTTAATGCTATACTTGTGAGTGTTCAGCTGCTTGAGATGTAAGGCCTCACGACTATCCATCTAATTCGTGATTTATTCGGATGGCAATATTCACCATCATTATGACCGCTACTATATTAGAGTGCAGCAGATTTGTCCCGAGATTATAACGAACGGCTATATTGTCACGTCTATCTTTTTCTTGGGGACTGTTCGACACACTGTCCAGTTGGGTTATCACTGTCCCCTCTGGAACCGGCTGCTCCATTCACTCGGTATCGTAGCTTTCTTGCTCTTTCTCGGTACCCCAGATATCGATGCTAAAAAAAGTCAGTTGGTTAGCATATGGTGAACTAATTTTTAACTATATTTTTTTTGCTAACTCGGTGTTATTGGTTGATCGTTAAGGAAGTAAAAAAACGGACGCCCAGGCTAGGCCAAGACGAACAGAATAAGCGTTGTCCACTACCTATTGCCCCGCGATTCTGTAGGCAATGCAGCGCCACTGGGGTTTCCATCTTGGACAATCAAGCTGAAGCGGCTATCAGATAGGGACGAGATCGATATGCATTTGAACTACTGGAAGAGTTAAGGGTCAGGCTATATTGACTGGTGTCGCTCCAAGTTAATGTCAAGCGATATTTGTTCGGCACTAGCAGGCCCTATCGCGGTCCTTAGGGCGAGTGACTAAGATTCCTTTAGATTATTCTAGGATGTGCGTCCGGGATCGGGATTTGATGTTGCGCCTGCAGAGCTTTTTAGCTAAACTTGCCGTATATTTAGTTTAAAAAAAGTCTCTAAATGGCTGGAGACAAGAAAAGATCTTGATCTAGGCGAATAGCTGGCTATCTTATGCATGTTCAATATCGTTGTGTTTGGAATTGGGAGTAGCAGTTGTAGGTAGTTTTTAGCTAGCAGCTGCGGAAGGTCTGAATATCCTTGATGACACTATCGATGTAGTCTTGAAAGTTAAGGATTTGGTGACGGACCACGGAGTCCTCAGCACCGGGCACATTAAGGCCCATGAGGTTTGTGCTAGTATAGAGATTGTTAATGTATTTACATAAAGCCTCTAAGTCACAATACCGTTTGAGTCGAGCTCATCTCATAAGAAAGTTGGGTGTTCTGGCGGGCGATTTCGGCCAACTGAGTCAAGATTTTGCGTGTCTTTTGATCATGAGACGCATTGGCTTCGATCTGCAAAAAAGAGTTTTTGGTAGTTCTCAAATTGCGCTGCGGCATTGAGTAAGAGATGTACCTCTTCTCCTTCATAGGTGACGGTGTATAGCAAGGTGACGCGACAAGTAAGACGCTGATTCCAAAGAGTAGGTTTTGATTATTTTAAGGGTATATTAGGCCTCCCGGCCAGATACGGGCGGATATTGTGGGGGGGTCTAGAGCGGTTGGGATGCCTTAGTATGACAAAGCCAGATGCGCTGCACGGTAGGACGGATTCTATCTACGTTCTATGCCGTCGTGCTGTATATGACCGCCCGACTGGAGACTGGCTGTCTTGATGCAGCTTGACAGGACCGAAATCGATAAATTTTATTTAGTTAGAGAGCATTGACGGTAGAGGTCATATGCTATGAAATTCATATCCATATAATTTATAGATTTTTTAGGATTGGACAAGAATTTTATCTCTTTAAGCGTGTATGTGTCGGTTACCTTTTCGTGGTTGGGAGGATGGCTGTAGTTTACCTAGCGATATGGATGTAAGATATAAAATATATTGTTTTAAACGTAGTATACCGCTGAGTGGCATACCGTTTTACATTTATTTTGTGGATAGGTTGCGGTCTACATGGTGGGGAGTATTTGGTATTTATATACGTTATAGTCTGCCTGGGCTATACGACAATAGGCTCGGCGTATTATCTTCGGCTCTGCCGAGGCTTACGTCAAATATCCGTTATAATTGGTCTTAGCCTTGGAGGCCGTTGGCCTAAATGGTAGATTGTGGCCTTGAGTTTTACCGTCAGACCTTGGAGTGCTGAGTTACGGTCTGGACGGTTTCTTTTAGTTTAGAGGAGTGGTAGATGTGAATTGGCTTTTTTTGAGGAGGACCCAGAGGTTCGAACTGATCTTGAATGCTGTGGGTTTTGGGTCTAGGAGCGGCATGAGACCTAGGCTTAGAGTTTTTTAGTTGCGATCTACTCGATTTATATTCTTTTTTGTCCCGGCGCCTAGTCCAGCCCTGGCCGGACCAGGCGTGCCGACGATTGGATCAATAGTGTTTCCGGGAGAATATACGACGGCGCGGCATACCTTGTCCGCCCGAGAGGAGCCATTGTGGCACTAGGTTTTCATATCCAGACATTTGGTTGTCAGATGAATATCAACGATTCGGCTTGGCTGGCCCGTGCCCTGGAAGCCCAGGGGTTTGAGCTCCTGGCCGGCAAAGCCGCCGATGTGGCTCGGGTGTTTATTTTAAACGCATGCAGCGTCCGAGAGAAACCGGAGCAGAAGATGTATGCGGCCCTGGGCCGTTTGCGCCGTTTTTGGGAGCGCGACGACAGAGTGTTTGCTGTTGTGGGCGGTTGCGTAACGCAGCATGGGGGTAAGGGCTTATTCGTCCGCTTTCCTTTTGTGCGGCTAATTTTTGGTACCGATAGTCTAGCTACGGTACCACAAGCCATCCTGCGGCTCTGCCTGGAACCGGGCCTAAGACTATCCTTAATTGATTTTAGTGAAATCTACCCTGAGCGTGATCAGATAATTTCAGAGGGGCGGCTGGGCCCTACAGCCTTTGTAAATATCATGCAAGGCTGCGACAATTACTGTGCTTATTGCATAGTGCCCTTTACCCGAGGCCGCCAGCGTTCGCGGCCAGCTGAGGCGATTCTGGCAGAGATCCGAGAGTTGGTAGCCCATGGAGTACGTGAGGTGACAATGCTCGGCCAGAATGTAAATAGCTACGGCCTGGATGCGGCGGTTGCTCAGAGGGCGGGGAAAGGCGGTCATTTCTTCCTTGATTTTGCTGGATTACTGCGGCAGGCTGCGTCAGTACCGGGGCTTTTACGGATACGATTTACCACCTCGCATCCCAAGGACCTCTCAAAGTCGGTTATCGCCGCCTTCGGGGAATTGCCAACGCTGTGCCCGCATCTGCACCTGCCTTTACAGTCGGGTTCGGATCGTGTGCTAGCGGCCATGGGACGGCGTTATAATTTGGCTTACTACCTTTCTCTAGTAGAGGCCTTACGGCGAGCCAGGCCAGATGTAGTCCTGACAACGGATATCATCGTAGGGTTTCCCGGAGAGACTGAAGTCGATTTCAAGGCTACTCTTCAGGCCGTTCGGCAGGTGGGGTACATATCTAGCTACTCTTTCCGTTATTCTGATCGACCTGGTACCAGGGCTACTCAAATGGCCTTAAAAGTGCCAGAGGCGGTCAAGGCCGAGCGGTTAGAACGCTTGCAAAAAATGCAGGAGGAGCTTACAAGTGAGTATAATCGTAGCAGGGTCGGACGATTGTGCGAGGTATTGATAGAAGGGGCGAGTAAACGGCCACAGACTAGTGGTAGGCCTGCTTGGAGTGGACGAGATGGCCATGGACTGGTAGTGAACCTTATGCTGCCATCAACTAGCGTTCCGGCTGAACATCCTGTCCGGCAGGATGCCGGAGCACCTGAGGTCGATCTTGTGGGTTGTATAGTCATGACCCGCATCACTGAGGCAAAAAAACACTCTCTATGCGGCGAGGTAACGGGTGATCCATGGTAGAGATGAAAGTGTTTGGACTGGCCCTGGATGAGGAATCACAGGCCCCGGTATTGATATTGAAGGATTTGGAGGAAAAAACTGTTTTGCCTATTTGGATCGGGACCATGGAGGCTATGGCTATTTCTTTAGCCTTGAATGGGGTGCAATTACCCCGGCCCATGACCCACGACCTACTCTTGTCCGTCCTGAAGGCCTGCGATGCTAAAGTTATAGCTGTGGACGTTGTAGGATTCAAGAAGGGCACTTACTTCGCTGAGATTGAGGTAGAACAGAATGGACAGAACAAGCGCATTGACTGCCGGCCTTCAGATGGTATCGCCCTGGCTTTGCTGGCCGAAGCTCGCATTTTGGTAAGCGAGGAGGTGCTGTGTCAGGTTACTATAGAACAGCCTATGAAGACCCAACCCGCGCTTAAAATCGAGGATGCCGAACAATGGACCGAGCTACTTGAGAAGCTCAATGTGGACAGTACTAAGTACAAGATGTAGTGTTTAATATCTATGACTGTCGTTCAGAAGGTGTAATCGCCTTGCATGTCCATGCATATTTGGACTACGGTCCTAAAATTTGTGAATTGTGCATCTGAACAAACCAGTATAGGAGTTACTATATTTTTTTTATTGCCTTTATTTTTTTTCTTACAGTGCTTACTACCAGACTAAAGGGTTAATTAGTTTTCGACATATCATACCGCTGCGGTGTTTTGTTATCACTGCAGTTGGATTGATCTTGACTTTCATGAATTAGGTCTAACGAGTAGTGTTGGAGCTGTTCTAATGCTGGGACTGTGTTCCTTTGACGATATTAATATATAGTGACTTTTAATTGTGAACGGCCCGGACTTAGTAGTGGCAATTAAAATTGTCGAGAACTAATGCTTCATGGCAGACATTCAATCTTGCTGGTAAAGATAACTACAGGATTGTTTTTTGTTAGGCCAGGCATGCACTAAAGTCTATAGTAGGTGCCAGACAGCTCGACTTTCCCCGCCGGATAATTCAAAGGAGTATAATGGTTCGGTCGTTTTTTTAGCCGTGGCCGTGGTATGTAATTACATTGAGCATAAATATGTCAATTATATATATTTTGTAGTGTTAGTCTAATTTTGTTAGCGGACTGGCAAAGATTAAAAACGTTTTGTGTCATTTTTATGGCTAAGGTCGTGCCGCTAGTGGCCAATGAGTTCATAGGAGTGCACCTGGCCTAGTTTTTAGTTCATCCTCTAAGTTTTGTGAGAGAATTTCGGTCCTCTGCTGTCACTTACTATCCAGAGCCGGATATCTTGTCCTTCCTCACCTGAAGATTGCTTTTGAATAACAGGGTGTAGACCAGAGGATTCTTAGAATATTTGGACGGAAATATAATACCATATACTGAGGTTGGATAGAAAGGTGGTTTGTGGGATAGGGCCCATGTGACTCCTCTTTGAGGTAATTTTAAAGTAGCTCCAAACAAGGTTGGCCACGTCCGAGGCAACGATTTTCTTCTTGGTCCTGGTCCGGTCTGCGGTGTAGATCGGGTTGTAATTATAGGCGGCTCCATCTTGCCGACCTGCAGAACAAATCGACCCTTTGCCATGCGCTCAATCAAGATATTTTTGAAGTAATGGACTTCCGTGACCTCATTATATATAGCTCTTGCTCTTGGTCGTATGCAGAATAAAATAGTTTATAAGATGGCCTTAGGTCGCTGTCGTAGCTTCCATTGTGGATACCTAATTGGTACCTCATAATGTCGGTTTTAATGATCTGGAAGGGTATAGCGATGAAAGATACGGGCTTTTTACGGAGTTTACGTATGTTGATGCCGGGAGTGCATATTTAGTGTTGTTATCGGTGTAGCGTTAGGTTGTAGTCAGTAATGCCCAGCGGAAAACAGTACGTCACGGTGGCGAAGGAGTAAGGTGATGAGATTTATTTATTGCTAGGTATGAGTCCAGTTGAGCGTTCGCTGTAGCGGGGGGGGCAGGCTTCGTCGGTTGATGGTCGTCACTTAACACAAAACGGCTACTATGTTTTGGTCAGTGGGCTTGCGTAGATAGAAATGGTGGTTTACAAATGTAGTCATCAGCTACGGAGTTGAAATAGGATACTATGTTGTCCTTGACATCAGTTATTCTTAGACGCGACGGTAAATGTTGAACCTATTCAGCAAGAAGGAGTATAAGGTTGAGGACAATATAATCGAATATAATCGAAGGATCAGCCAAAAATAAACTGCAGGACACATATGTTGTCAGGTTCGCTGGCTGGAGCGGTAATTGTGTAAGATGATCCAGAGTCCAATAGAACATAGCGCGATCGCCTTTGACAATCAAGACGTAGAGTGAACGGAGATTGGAGCTCTTAGCTATGCTTTAGTCGGTAGAACCTGGCGGTATCTTTGGGCATTTTACTATGATTAGTATCGTAACAGCAGGAAGTATAAGTAAAATTTAGTAAACTTAGCGGTCTAGTATGGCCTGCATGGCCATGTCTGGCGCTTGACATAGCTTTCTTTTCGGAATAGCTTTTATGTTGAAGGTAATATGTTCTATCGTGCGGAGAGGTGGCCGAGTTGGCCGAAGGCGCTCGCCTGCTAAGCGGGTACACGGTTAAAATCTGTGTCGAGGGTTCGAATCTCTCCCTCTCCGCCATATTAATGTTATACACAATTTAATAAGTTAAAAAAATCATGAACATAAAAAAATAATCTTTAAATGTCCAGGCTCGTCCGTTTTAGTCTGTCTTTATATATTGAATATATCTAATAGATAATTTTGCTATCGGCAAAAAAAATACAGTCAGTTTAATATTACACTAGTTCTAGCTTATAAGGTTCACTGTCAGAAAAAAATTAAGCCCGACTCAAAGATTTTTTAAAAATATGAACGAAGCCTTTACTTGATGGCATAGGTTAGTCCAAGGGTGGCAAAAATGATATCGACTAAGTAAAGGTGAACATAATTTTTTCTTAGCATTACCTGTTTGATATAGATTTGAAATAAATTTAAACATCGTGATGAGATCTGTAAGCCCCTGTGTCCAAGGTATGAATTGAGTGCTATTTAAGAAGATGAAAAAAACCAGGTAGTCACATAGTTGAGGTTTTCTAAAGTGTAGTCTAAGAGTTTTTTTGGCAGTGCGACTTCAACTTGATAGCGGGCTGATTTGTAGGGCATCTACCGTTGTTTCTTGTCTATATTTTTGTCTATAGTAGATATAGCATCTCCTGAAAAAAACGAATTGTCGCGGGTCTGATCGATTAGTTCATAGGTGCGAACGTCATTTGTTCTCCGTATAGTCAATAGCTGCCTGGGTTGGGTCCAATTTATAAGTGGCCAAAAAAAAGTGTAACTAGTTCCAGTTTTTCGTTTTCGCCGTCTTCAATAATGTAATCTAAGAACGGGCTTTAGTTTTGTGGCGCCGCACATGCTTTTATGTTTTTCGTCTAAGGCGGTCGGCGTCATGTTGGCTATCTTTTGCGCCTGATTATAGCATAGCCTCGAGCAGGGAGTTGAGCCATAATAGTAACGTCGTGGCATTTGGGCGAGTAGGACGATTTTCTGGCAGGAAGTAGACCAACGGGAAAAGATAGATATGACAGTTCATCGGTATTATTGTTTTTGCTTGTGGTGATCATGAGCACTACCGTAATTTAGTATTTGAATTTATTAACATAACTATATTTTATTATTATATCGTACTTGCTGGTGCATGGCGAAGGTCAGGGAATGAAAGGACTGTACGGGTTAAAAAAAAGCAAAAAAAGCGTGGGATAAAAAAACACCACTGAGGTATATTCTGCCCGAATGGCAATGGCCTGTAGGAAAGCTATGGTGATAGCTATGGAAGTAGTTTTTTGTCTACTATTGGCGCAGATCTAAGTACCATATAATTGTAGTTGGGTCTTGTAAGGGCAGTTTTTGTGTCCTGATTATAACATAGCTATACTGACGCTAGATTGTTATAGAGTTTAGCAGACAGGAGTCGTTATTCATAGTACAATTAATATTGTACTATGAATCTGGCGACTATAGCAAGTATGTCTCTATATCCGACATATTTTTTTATGATATATTTAAAACGAGTGCAAGTTGTTCGTCATCTTAGATTAGTTCGACCCAGCTAACCTAATCCTTTTGTGCAAGCCCTGGCCTTACTCGATAATGGTCTGGCTTGCCGAGCGTTTGGGCCTATCGCCTTGGCCTATTGCGCCTGAATACTTATTGCCTCTAACAGTGTGACTAACTCATAGTGTCATGTGTGTTGCTTTGGCGCCTTTATTGTCACCAACGTACAGCCATCATGTGTAAGGCTACGGTAGCACAGCATAGTTTTAGGCATAATTAACTTGCACACCTTATAATATAGTTCTGAGCATGACTGTAAGGTCCTATGCTTTCGTATGTGCATGGGCTTGCTGGAGGCCGTACACAAAAGATTTTATCCTGTTGCTTGGTAATTTGCGTTCGTGCTTCTGGTAGCTTCATTTTTACTAGCCTGGGATCCTGGACTCCATGGGGATGGTGCTGTCGGGCTTTTTGACTGGTGGAGCATGAGACAGTCTAAGCTGTCATTAAATCCCCCAGACAACACTGCATATTTAATGGGTTTTTATGGACTGACATAATTTATTGACCGCCGTCCTTGTCAGAGTTGAGGTCGCGGGAGATCCTATCGTCCTGTGCTTCTGGCCACTTCGGGCGCCTGGCCTAACCTCTTGCTGGCAACGACCTTATTTGATTTGCTATGAGCAATCTAAGGCGTCAATTGGTTGGGGAATGGTAAATCTATCATGTATTTTGTCTAAATTGGCAGGAAGTTGATGCTACATGGTAATTACTTAAAGGATTTTTTCCTACAATTTTTAAAGGCTATTTTTGATCCAGTTTTAGTACAAGGATGTCCAACTTTAATTGGCAAGTATGGTTCTGTAGCCTCAGCCATAACGAAATTGATATATGCGGCTGACCAGATCTGGATGGATAGGTTATGTCACGACCGAGGAATATCTTTTTTTACTTGAATATACTGTCCGAAGCGGTCTTACAGGATGTGTATGCCTAATTGCACTGCTACTGGCCAGTCATCGTAGCCTGGGTCTGTTTAGATAAGGATGTTTTGCCTGGGCATCTTCTTCTGTATTGTAGCCAGTGCAGCGTATTGTTTTAGCCCAAACTATATGGTGTCCCAGGGACTGATGTTGGCCTAGCTTATGTTCGTAAGGTTCGAAGCCTTTAGTTCAGCTAGTCCTGGACAGCCTGCCTTCGTCGGCCGATGCGGAAGACACGGTCGGGTTTTTAGCCTTCAGGTAGGGGGGGTAGTGCTTTGCTGGAGTATTGATAGCCGGATAGGAAGCAAAATATTTTTTGTAGGAGGTAAAAAATGAGACGTGGGGGAAAGTGATGGTAAAAATGTTTGCAAAAAAAAACTTTTCTTTTACATGACGTTCATCGTTCTACTGCCTTTGCACTCATATTACGTCTGTGTTTGTCTACGCTTTATGCCGCCTGCTGCTTATAACTCCCAACTCTAGACATCATGGCTGTCAATTTTCTATCATCCAAGTCGCCCCAGGCGGGCCGTTAGAGTAAGTATTAGCCAAAATCCAAAGCGGCAAAGGCTTCCAAGGGGATCTGGACCATGTAATTTGGGTGCCGGTGATGAGCCTCTGCTCCCCCCGTTTCGGATTCGAGGGTTCATATCAGATAAGACTAGACGACGGCAGCAGCCTCGCAAATAACGTGACGTCTAGGGCTTAGGTCCCGAGCAGTACGGGAGATCAGGAATTTACGGATTTACAACCTAGCCTGTAAAGTTTTTTTTTCTTACATTAAAACGATATGCCTGTCTCGACTTCAGAGAGAGCTTCTTCCCGTAGCCGAAGTAGTTTCACCTAGCGCTGCTCCATATTTCCGTTTCTCTAGGCTTCTGAAGTACCCTACCTCTATATGCTATTCCTCATGGCATCAGCAAAAAAATCGTACGCCATGGATGATCGACCTTTATGTGTGGACCGACATTTTATATCGTGATAGCCAATACTGGACCCGTCTTCCTTTTAGCTAGCCTACTCATCGTCCTTTTTTTTCGGCGACAATTGTTTTGCCTGGTTCTCCATACATGGTCTCACTTCCATAGAATTTGACGCCTTCTGGTTGTCCACCAAAAAATATGCGACTATTTCTATCATTTGGTCTTGCCAGTCACGATCTTGACGTCGGTGGTTTCGCTACTTTGAATATACTTATACACAATTCATTTTTGGATGAGGTTGGCAAGCAGGATGTGACTACAGCCCGACCAAAAGCTTATCTGAATGCCAGGTGCTCTACGACCATGTATTCCATATCGCTATGCTAATAATTAACTTTCTTTCGGCGTTCATCAAAATGTCCTTCGCCGGCTCATTCTTGGTAGAGACCATTTTCTATTTGGATGGCCTTGGGTTGCGGTTTAACTATCATTAACCTGCTGGCCAAGCTCGTCATCGATCTAATTTATATCATGATCGATCCGCATATCGATTTTGAATTCCGGGAGCACTAAGACATCATGTCAAGTTTTTTTACTTGCTGTATCTATTGTTCTACCATGCCCCTCTCCTTTGACCCGGCTCTATTAGCGAATTTTCCAGGCCAATCAATGCGGCTACTAGTCCTTATGACTCTTTCTCTTGTTTTTTAGTCTCTGAGCCTAGGCGCTGATCTATTGGTCAACGACTGACCCATCATTGTGTGTTATGACGACGCCTGGTACGTTTATGTTTTCACGTGCTATGCAGAGCAGACTTTTGGAAGGGGCAACTGTCCACATGGGCCGGACTATCGTGATGATTATGTTCACCAACGCATTAAGACTAAGGGCTAGATTCTATGGCCGCCCTTACCGCTACGATACCATTGATTATGTCTTGCCTATGACGGTTCTGGCTCAATTTTCTCGGGACAACCCTTTTGGGCACTGACAACTAGAGTTGTGATATGTTAGACCGTGCTACGGATTCTGTATCTCAGCATTTTTTGGGTTTGCCCTCACTAGAGTGAGTTCTGTGGTAGGCGTGATTGTGAGCGCTCTGCAGAGTTATCACGGCTGCTGTCTGGATATCTTAGGCCAATATTTATTGAGGTCTGGTCCGATCTGCCAGTGTTGTTTCTACTCATCATCTTTTCAAATTTTGCGGAGCTTATTTTTTTTGTGGCCGTTCAGCATTGCGTTTTTTAGCTGGATGCATTTGTGGATCTAGTGCGGGCTGAGTTTTTTTATGCGCATTTATAACCTGAAACATATACGCTCCGTCCACGTCCTGGGCTTGGAGGGTGTGGCTATCGTGTTCCGCCACATTTTGCCTAACGTTATAGTGGTTATTCTGACTTTTATGTCATACCTGCTCGGTTGGGCTATTGTTACTCTAATTTTTTGGTTTCTTAGATTTTGGTCTACTAACTGGCTTGGCCACCTTGGAAGAGCTGATAGCCTAGGAGAAGAACAACTTCTATGTTTCCCTTGGATTGTCATCGCTTCTAGTCTCGTGTTTATCGGGGATGCTGTCCGTGATGCTTTTGATCCCAGCAAGGACTATGAAGTTTTCAGCTATGCATACCATAGCTGCTCTATCCTTACTACCGCGGCCTCATTGCTGGATATAGAGGATCTTAGATCGCCTTCCGTATTGGAAAAGCACAGATCGAGGCAGTGTGCGATGTCTTCCTCTGGCCGTGTACTAGAGAGAGACCTTAACCTTAGTAAGGTAGCAGATCGGGTAAGTTCGCTATCGCTCAAGTTGTGTTCCGATTTTCTACCTGGTCCAGAGCGCTGTACCATTACAAGACTGTACCCAGTTGGACGGAGCTTGACATATTTAGCTGCCCCCGAGGTCGAAATATAGCGTATCTGTAACGGCCTGCCGGTATGATTTTGCAGGAGCCCACAACTACTCTCAACCGCTTTATATTGGATAGGCCGGTAAATCATTAAAAAACTCTTAGTCTATCAGAACATTGCTCCCGCAGGCAAGGCGGAGTTGGATGTTGAATTTGCTCGATATGGTGAACCTAGGCAAACCCCTGCAACGCAACTTTTTTTCTATGAGCTCTCGGGCGGCCAGTGGCAGTAGGTCATGTTGACCGTAGCTCTAGCTAACAGCTCAAATCTACTCATTTCCGATGAGCTGACTACGATCCTGGACGTGGCGGGCTCATATCTTAAGAGAACTAGCTGCTTTCAGGGCACGTTTTGATATAACTCTGTTGCTCATTACCCCCCCCCACTATGGGTATTATACGAAAAATGGCTGATCGGATGGCAGTGGTACGGGAAGGGGAAATCGCAGAATGTGTACCGGCTCGGATCTGGATTACAGCTCCTGATGGTGGGATCCTAAGCGACTGGCATATTGAGTATTTTATTCTGGCACTTATAGATTGGCGCATGTCAGACCTGTGCGTTATTGAGATCGCCAGTGTATCTGACAAGGAGTATCTGAGACAAAAAAATATTGCCGGCCGAAAAATCATAAGTCGAGACACTGATATGGCACCAATCCTAGTTAATTTCATGAGATTTTGATGTTACAGGCGGCTATGCCGTAGGATTTCAGGCGGCTTATTTCGTTGTCGTTGTGAGAGGAGGCGTTAGCTCGGGCTTGACAAGGTCGATAGTCAAAGGTGGGGGTTTGCCTTCCCGGTGTAGAAGACAGCTACGTTAAGTAGTAAGTAATTTTAAACATTTTTTATTTTTTGTTCAGTTACCGTGAGCGGCCGGACAACATTGAGCGAGGTGTAGAAATTTTGAATTACGCATGGCCCGACACCGTATACATGGATCTGTAGGTATTAAAAAATATATAGGTATAAGGCTACCCAGCGTATTTGCCGACTTATACGGGAGCGGGGAGACGGCCATTTTTTTTTGATCTATCCGTCATTGCTATGACTGCTCACACTATGAACTTGGACTGGGAGGGCATTATCTAAAGATGGATGTGAATGATTAAGTGATTAAGCCTGTAAAATCTAAACATTTTTTGGCTATGCTGGTACGACGAATTGATCAGTCCATCAGCGGTAAAGAGGCTACTATTTTTGAGAGTGGATTATCTTAGACGAAAAATTAAGCTGCGTTAGTCTAGCAAGTTGCCTGTACAGACTGAATGTATGGACCGAGTTCCATTAGGCTATAGTCTGGCAGGCGACTTTATCGCCAACGTTGAAGATTTTATTATGGACGTAGATTCTATAGTGACCATATTTTGAAAAACTTACTGTGTAGAACAGGAGTAGGCGGCAAAATATTATATGTTCCATCGGTGGCTTTGCTAATGTCGACACCGTATTCTAGCCGTGGCCGCAGGCCGGCTAGAATAAGCCAGCCATGCTAAAGGAAGTATACATCTCCGGCATTTTTTTAGACGGAGAAGGCATTTAAAATTATTCGTAGCGAGTTGCAGCTAGTTAGTATTTTGCAGGCCTCGGCGAGTAAAAGGTAGGGGTAGTCGGCCGAATACTAGGTCATAGACTTGAAAATGGATAGCGGAACCTGTTTTAACTGCTATAATAGACTAGCTGAAGCAGTAGTTGCAAGAGATGAGCATGTGGCTGTGGAGTACAACTGGAGCCAATGGCTTAGCGACGGCTTTTACTTTTAGTACAGACAGATTTTGGTCTGGCTGTGGGAGTATTTATCTTGGTATTCAATTGTCGCGGTAGGGATCGTGATTGAATTATCTAGAAGTGCTATTGGAGCTGGAGCTAGGGAGGCAGCTAGACTAACATACAATAATATACGGAAGGTGGTAAGAAGAAGACGTGAATAGTAAGATAGAAGCCGCATGAAAGTTTGGCACAGCTAGTTCTTGAAGATTTTCACCGCATTTAGGATTTATAAAAGGTGACTAGGAAGGAGGTCCAATCTGGCCATCGGGGACTTTCAAGAAGTATCTTTTTTTTTAGGTGTGTCAAATTTTTTGTAAGCATCTACATTATATAATCAGGCGAAAGGTATATTTGTGCGCATTGATGTACAGGTTGCCCCTGGAAAGTATGATCTACATCGACGTCTTCTTCAGGCTGTGAAATTACTGCATAGGAAATGAATTAGATATTTTATAATTTTTGAATAGTGTGAGGCTGCGATAGAAGCAAAGCAGTTTTAAATTAATTTTTTCTTGACTCCAGATCGAAAGAAGCTTTACACAAACTTAGTACCAGGAACATTAGAGACGTATCCTGGAAGGTATGCGCGCCCGTAGCTCAGCAGGACAGAGCAACGGCCTTCAATCAGGAGTGCCTTGCGAGAAACCGCAAGTGTAGAACCGGCCAAATTCGGGGAAGCCGTAGCGGTGTGACCGGCGGTAATCCCGAGCCAAGCCCGGCATAAAGGGTATTTTTCTGACACCGGGAAGGTGTAGAGACTAGACGGTCGGCGCCTACGTCCGGACTCCGGATAAGGCGAAAGGATAGTCCAGACCACAAACCCGTGCTTCTACGGGGCGGCGAAAGTCGTGGTGGTACGCTAAGCCGTGGGTCCGGGGTTCAACTCCCTGCGGGCGCGCCAGTATTGCAGTAGTGAGCAGTAGGTGGGCTTGCGGTAGTGAAACTTTTTTAAAAAAAAGTTTTCTTTCCTTTTACTATCATAATTTATTTTTTGCCATACACTAAAGTGATCTAAGCATATCTACATAACTCTAGCGGCTATGTTTAGACTTGTATATCGCCATGTATAATGCGGATTGATTTTTTTGTACTCTACCCGGTCGCTATAGATAGCCTAACTCTATCTGTTGTCGTTAGATTGACCAGATATAGTGTTATGTACTAAGTTTATCAATTTATTTTTTTAGCAGTAAGTTTTTTTGTATATGCTATTAGATTCTTCGTTTTTTTTGTGCGTTGTGACGCTGACTGCCTTGGTCAAGATTTTAGTAGAGTTAAACTGGCGTTCTCAGACGTATATCTCTGCGCTGAAATCATCAAATTCAATGATGTAGTTTATCTATTCTATCCGCTATTGCGGCCTCGTGTCCAAAGCTTTCTATGCCCTAGATTATGATGCTACCGTTGGTAGTGTCTGGTTCTGTTATTCTTGAGCGCAAGCCTGTATCCTAGGAGTAATAGATTTTGTCCTGATATCTATCGGCGTGCCCATTTACACTGTAGGCATAGACTTAAGTACAGACTGCAACCTTTCGGCCTAGATAATCCGACCACTAATGCGACATATGTAGGCCGCTATAGCGTGGAACATTATGTTTTTTGATCGTCTACATTTAATCGTCTACGTTTATTTATATCGCTGGCGTCGTTGTATCCAGGCCATCTGATCCTTCAGTTGTCCTCACTCATTTGCTACTACTAATTGCCAAAGAAATATTTTTTGATATTCAGATAGTTCTTATCATCCACATAACTTTACTTGTTTTTTAGTTATTTCATCATCAGTTCCGCTCGTCGCCGACTTTTTTTAGTGTTAAGCTTTAATATAGATACGCTATAAAAAAAAGTAGCTCCTTAGCCTTTATCAAGATTAAGATTGAGCATTAAAAACGTCGATACTAGCGGGGCTGCCGCCTTCGCTACCCAGACTGAGTAAGACAATCGATGCCAAACGTTTTATCTCGCCATAGACACTACGCTCATGGATATCTATGCCAAGGAATATATCGTAGATATCAAACAATTTATCTTTTTATGCTAGTTATGCCCGAGTGAAAAAATAAGAAAACTGATGGCAAGGATCAGAAAAATTTGTTAAGCATGTATGGATAATAATACCGTCAGCGTTTTTATTATAGATTTATTAAATGCACCTGTAGCTATATGTCTGGGTTAAAAAAAGGAATTTGGCTATACAAGCTAACTCTTATCTTCCTGGGCTATTTTAATCTAAAAAAGATATCGTCCGTCTTAAAAAATAAGTTGAAAAAAATAATATTATAGGAGTTTTTTTCTAAAAAAATATTCACTTTCTACTTTTTTTCCCTCAAACATTTTTTACTTACGTCGCGAAAGCCTGAATTCTAGGCAGCATTGGCAGTAGTGCTTAGGTCTTCGACTCGCCATATAAACGATGGTCCGGAGTCTTGGACTGCCAGCCGCTGGAGGCACTCTGTTAATGTACTTCTGGAATATATCCTGAGTACTGTGGTATCTAAGATCGGCGACGTTAGTAGCGTCAGCAACGTAACGTCAATGAACAACTGGACAAATAGGATCGGAGACAGGAGACATACGGCGGTATTGGAGGTGGTGTAGATAACGAATACTGTGGATATAGGCGATACGGTGGAATTTGAGATTTAATGAATAAGAGAACTTAAGGCAGCAATATCGGTGGAGAAGTGGATAAATTGTAGTATTTTTTAGTATTGACACTAGAGAAGGTGTTAGTGGTGGTTTTGTGGTAGTCTATATTAGATATTAGTTGGTCGATCATGAAAATAAGCAAAGTTTATATCTATATTTTCAGCCGGAGTAGAGATGGGGTTGTGCATTATAATATGTTTAATCCGTGGTAGTCATAAAATTGTTTATGGTATTGGGTTTTCGGCCGGTGAAGTTAAATCCATATCGGTGCCAGAGAGGTCCTTGTCGATTATGTATACGATGGCTAGGTCGATATCGGAAAATGGGTGGTAGTGAGGGCCTTGGCCAGGATAAGGAGATGACCTTATTTTTTTGATACGTCTGGACGGGGCTTAATGGTATGCAGCTGGCTGATAGAGTTCTTTATGAAACTAAGCTGTAGAATAGGGAGCGAAGATGAGGATTTATCGGACTACAGAAGAGAATACCATTAGTTCGAATATGAACTATGACAGAAGTACATTGTACTTAGACATCAATGGGGGTGGGGGGGGTGAAAATAGAACGAGATGAGGTGATACGTTCGGCTTGTCATGGTATTCCTTAGATTATGGATATTTCTCTAAAATGGATATGTACGAGATCTTTTTTTGTAACTATTGGCTAAAGCAAGGCGGTGATCGGAGTATTCAATCCGATTGTAAAGGTCGTGCATATTGATGCTACGGTGTTTATTGGTGGCTAGTTCGGCACGAAAAGAATATTTTTATTTAATATTTTATGCTATTTTAAACTAATGCATAAGACACTCGTGGCGATCAACTGTGTCGTAATTATCGGCAAAACTGTCAAAAAATGAATTATTTGGCCATGAGTAGAGGCTTTCATTGTAACTCTGGTTACTAAGAGCAGCAAGCCTGAACTAGTCCCCACGTGGATGCTATTTTTTGTATAAAATCACAGCTATACTATTAAAAATTTGTTTATATTTGGAAGTTATCCAATGCGAGGTAGCGTAAAGCCCATCAAATTCAACATGTCTCATAGTGTAAACCAATAAAAAATTGTCCAAATATATTATAAAAGGGTTATTCCGTGAGGATTTTTTTAACATGCTGGTATTTTTTTTCGTCCACCTGTAACCCTTACTAGATAAGACGGTATGATATTCTTCTATCCCTAGATTCGCTTTTTTCTTGGATAATTTTCGGTGTTTATTTTTTGTCTATCGATGCGTCTAGGCCATAATAGTTGTAGTTTAGCCAGTCAATGTTTGCGAGCTGCGTAATGCTATAGGCAGTGGTTTTGGCTGAGTACAGTGAGCTCGAGTTTAAACATTTTTTGCCTGGATAGTTCTAGATTATTAGATAGTAGTTTTTTATTGGCGGACATAGTTTGGAAATTTATTTTGATAGTTGGAAAATAATCATTTAGGTGCGTTGGCTAAGTAAAGATGGGGGGGGTGATGTAAGTCCTGGCCGCGGAGTTACTTAGTTCACAAAAAAATAAAATTTGTGGCACCGTATCAAAAAAAATGACATTCATATTATTATCGTGAAATAGTACAGAAAGCAGCTTTCTGGTATGAAAATCGGTGTTAGAGGTAAACTGGGTAGCGGCTTACTCAAAAAAAAGTGTGTGGCGTCATTAGTATTTTTAATACAGAAAGTATCGGTTTACAAGAACGACTAAGGTCACAATGTGCGTTGCGAATATCCAGGCTAAAAATGGAAGGGGTTGGTAATTTAGATTTTTCATTATCATTCGACGGGGAAACATAAGTAGTAGACTGGGTAGAAGCGGGATAAGGTAACGTCCTTGTAGACCCTCGATGACTCCTGACGAAGGATCGTAGTGTTTGAAGAACATGAGGACTGCTAAAAGAAGGAAGGATAATATTACGGGTATCGCGAGCATCGTCTTGTGGTGCCATAATAGAACAATGTCTTTGGCGGGTTCATTGACTGTGGCAAAGATGAGTACGCCCCAGTAGACTATAATAGTCCAGATTGGAATAGGGGCATCCAGCCAGCCGAGTACTCCAATAACAGTACGGGCGAAGAGTCCGCCTCGGACCCAGATAGTGGTATTGATAGCTTGGAGCATGAGCAGTGGGTTTTGCTTCCAGAGAGCCATATGCTGTCTGGCAATTTCGGCCCAGTAAGTACTAACAGCGGAGCGAGCCTGATAGACCCACAGCACGGTCAAGCTAAGGCAGATTAGAAACAGGCCAATGAAGAGAACTCGATTGTCCAGCCCAGCTATATGTTTGTCCTTTGGGATCAATATAGCCAAGAGTATCAGGAAGACGTAGCCGATCTTGCAATAGCTGAGGCCGATGCCCGTGGTGACGATCGCGAGGAATTTCCACAAAGTGATGTTTTTTTCTGAGGAAAATGCCGTGTGCAGAAATAGTGCGGTCAGGAGAAAGCTGAAGGCATTAGTCATAGCATCGGCTGAAATAGAGGCAGCCACGAAGACAGACGTGGGCATGAGAGCAAGCAGGACAAAAGTCCATTTGCCGAGAGGAGTCAGGCGTACAGCCAGATACATGAACCCAAGCCAGGCAGTCAAATTGCAGAGCCGGCCGATATAAAAAAGAGCTAATGGTGGGAGGCTGAGAAGTCGGCCGATGAGGATACCTGCTGAGGCGAAGAGATAGGAGCCGGGCGGATAGCCGTTGGCATCGAAAGGAATAAATTCAGTTTTTTCCGGTTTAAGCGGAATTTGAAAGATATTTAGGATCTGCTTGACTGAGAGCTTATGCTCAAAATTAAACCAAATATTGGAAATGCCAGTGCGGTAGACGATATCGGCTAGACTTAGTGGTAGGATTGCTCCGGCCTGGTCTAAGCCGTCGATGATCAGCCGGTCAGTAGATTTTGGGAGGACTTGAAGTAAGGTGAGCTGGTAGGCGCGGTCGAAGTGGTCGTGCTCGTCTGGAGCCATGAAGGGCGGGTTGACTAGGAACATACATAGGCCAACAAGCACGCCGGCGATAAGAAAGCTTTTTTCCGGGGACAAAAAAGCGTTGAGACTCTGCAAATTCATGGGCTGTTCTGGGGTTGATTGAATGCTGTCCAGAGTGGCGTAGGCTGAGGAGACAGCGCGACTGCTGTTGTCATTGCCTTATTTTTTCTAAGCTTGGCAAGAAGGCTGCAGAAATTATTTTTATGTATTGATTTTATCTAGTTTAGGTCCCTATAAATAACTAATATTTTTAGTATAAGGCGCATGTTATAATATGTCTTATATTCGTCTATACTTTCAGAATTAGCTGCTGTTATGTAGTTGTGGTTGCTGTTTCTGAAATAGCCCTGAACAGCATAGTAAGATTTTTTTGATATATTAATAAAGTTTGAATTCTAGTCTTTCGAGTTCGTCAACCAGAAGGCAAAGCTACGATATTCACGTGATATCGACCGGACTAAGGCTAACTATGTGAACTAGCCTGAACCTGACCGCTACAGGCAAGCAATGTATAATATGTAGCTCATATGTGTGTATGGTTATAGTTTTGAAAAATAAACTGAGGCTATTGTCTCAGCTAGTTACGACTTTTTATCTGGCATCTATATACTTGTGTGAGCAAAAGCAAGCGGTTTCATGCTGCCTGCGGGATCGCCGTAATGAGATCTTATGTCTGTGTGAGGCGATAAAAGGTCTAGCTTATGTGTATTTTAAGACTAGGTTTTTTATTGCTAAATATTCCAAAAAAATTTAAAAGGGACAATAATATTGCTTGTTCTTTTTACCTGAGTCTTTTGGAATCGTCATGTATAGAATATTTAGTGATTTGTCGCGAAAAACAATATAGGCCGTGTCCGTCTATGGCGGATCATGTCAACGCGAACTAGAAAATATTTGCTCCATATTTAGATTACTCCTCTGAGTTTTTTTATCAGAAGCGTATTTGGCCTGTTATTCTATAGCCTTGACGTCTTCGTTTTGGATCCGGCTCGACCAGGGGCTGGTGTACATTTCAGGGGCATTGTTGGTTGCGACACAGGTCTTATTTTTTATTCCAGAGTTATCGTAAGACAGTTTAATTTGAGTTATCTAGCAAAGGTAGTTTTTTTGGGGGCACCACTTGACGATATCATGACAGATTCTAGCTGAAACTAGATCAAAAGGTCGTTTTAGAAGGTGTCGTCCATAAAAGCAGTGTTTGGTTCGTCGTAGACGTTTTGCTCAGCCTAGGTATATTTTGAGTTGTTAGATATCTGCTCGTAGTGTCAGATTAACTGATGACTGCTGCATTTTAAAATGTCATATTCTCTTTACATCGGGCAGTCCAAGGTAGATGTCGTCTGGCTGGGCCAAGATTGCGTCCGTGCCTTCAGCGTCATGAGTTAACTATATACATCTAGTAGTTTTTTGCTGGGCTAGCGTTTGTTAGCGTATCAACAATTTTTATTACTTGTATATTGTATAATATAGATTGCTTAGGCAATTGATAAAATGATAGCCACATCGAAAATGGTCTTATTGTCACAATAGCGCTGGACGATGGTTGGAAGTTATCAAAGGCCAATTTATACCAGTCTGGTTAAGACAATAGTTGCTCCAATATTGATAGATTATTTAATATTTTATAACGCTGGTACTGTCGGTAAGAAGGACGGTAAATCAGGACTGGCTTCGGGTATCTTATGATCCTCAGGTTCACCGTTCCGAGCTGAAACAGGGTCACGGAGTACATGGCAAGATTTGAGATTGTAGTTTATAGCTTCATTATAGACCGCGACGATGGGCTGTGGTAGGCGAAGAGGTCGTCATATACGGGGTGAAGATGGAATCTGCTAGGATATAGAGTATTTTTCGTGTTGAGTAGGGAAACGCAGATGTAATTTTAAAATTGTGAAGGTAGCCCGCCAGCTTAGTTGAGGAACTGGTACAGCCGTTATTTAGATGATTTTCCAGATTAGCAGTTAGTATCGAGTTCGGTGGATATCTCTCCGGGCGCAGTGGCCAGGAGGGAGGCCAAAGGATCGACAGCGACAGGAACGGAGATATTAGAAACGACCTGCCGGCGTGGAGACTACGGGCGGTAGTCAGGGTTTGTTGGCTCGGCAGTTCGATGGTCTCGTGTTAAAGGAGGTTTGGTAAGAACGGCGTCAAGGCCCGGGTTCGTCATGAATTAATGGCTGATCTGGGTCGGAGTGGCGGGTGCCAGTGTGGCGTCGCTGTAGGGCTTGCTTGACGCAGGAAGTGTAGTTGGTGCGGAGGTGTTTTGTGGAGTAGACGGGACGGTAAGCTTTTTGTTGATGGGCCAACTGATGGGAGCGCGAAAGGTATAAGGTAATTTAAATATATTGTAATTATTAGTGTTTTCGTCCTCAATTACTCCGGCTGGAATGTTAGTTAGTGCATCTGGAGTTGAGTCGGCATATGAACTGTTTGCTGGAACGTTGGGGTCTCGCCAGGTAGCTTTGACCTGGGCATCTGATTGGAGACTTTGCGGTGGCATCGGCGGGGCCAGAAATTGTGGCTGGAGTGGCGATAGTTCGGCTGGATTTTGTATGAGCGCTGGCATCTTGTTAGTACGGGGTATAGATTGAACTGCAGTCGGAACTGGAGTCACAGCCGTGGGCGCCGTTGTTGGGGCAGGGCCTAAGGTCGGCTGGGGAGTCGGAGTAGTTACGGCTGTGTAGGTTTGGCCGGGCTTCTGCCAGGCCGCATTAGCAGAGCTTCGGAACATATCCACTACGAGCTTGTTCTTATCCTTGATGAGGAAGTGCAGGCAGTTGAATTCCATGGTTTTAGTCTGGAGGCTATAGCCGCCAGAAGTAGCTTCGACCTTCTTGATTAATGCGGCACCAGCTGGGATTTGACCGTAAAGTTTCTTATTATTGTTCCAGTAGTTCTCGGGCAGAGCGATGAAGAGCTCGGCAGGGCCGGTACGTTTGATGCTATAGAACGGCATGCCTTCGTCGAATACGAAAACTAACCGTTCCTTGTTTATGTGGTTACCCCAATAGTAAGAGGCGGCTAAGGCCGGGTCGGCTGAAGTGGTCAGATATAACGATAGACTGAGGATTAGGCTTGCTATGAAAGCAAGACAGTATATGCCGATAGCGGTGGAGTGGATAAAAAAAGGATGTTGGGGCATGGATTATGATTGTGACCTGGGGTGGCTGTTTATGTGGGACACGACGTCGACTTCTGAAGTCTTAGTCAAAAAGCATACAATCTCAGAAGATTTGTTTGGTTACTATTCTCCGAGTTTCTTTTTCCTTAGTTTTTCTATGAGTGTGGTGCGTTTGATGCCTAGGATCTCCGCAGCTTGGTTTTTGATACCTTTAGCTATACTCAGGGCCTCCGTGAGTAGTCGGTCCTCAATCTCATCTAAAAATTTTTTGAGGTCCATATTCTTGCCTTTAAGATCCCGGATAACTGGCCAGACGAAATCTGCTTGGCTCGAGGTGGGGGAGGAGGCTGGCTGTGCCAAACTAGCCGCACCCACCTCAGCCAAAATTTTGTGTGGCAGATCTCTGTGGGTGATCTGTGTTCCTTCGCATAGGATGCTCATACGTTCTATGAAGTTCTCGAGTTCACGTATGTTGCCGGGCCAGGAGTAAGCCAGGAGCATGGCCCGGGCGGGATCAGTCAGGACTAGGGGTGTGTCGCGCCGTTTACTGAAACGTTCTAAGAAGCTGTCGGCTAATAAGAAGATATCTTCACCACGTTCGCGCAGGGGAGGCAGGCGCAAGGGAATGACGTTGAGACGGTAAAAAAGATCTTCACGGAAACAGCCGACCTGGACCTCACGCTCCAGGTCACGGTTGGTAGCGGCTACGATGCGTACGTCTACCTTACGTGGAGCGCTACCACCGATGCGTTCGATCTCCTTTTCTTGAAGTACGCGCAGAATTTTGACCTGTAAGTCCAAACTCATATCGCCAATCTCGTCGAGAAAAATGGTGCCACCATCGGCCCGCTCGAAGCGGCCAGCGCGGGTACGGATAGCATGGGTGAAGGCACCCTTCTCGTGGCCGAATAGTTCGGATTCGAGGAGATTTTTTGGTATAGCGCTACAGTTGATGGGGACGAAGGCCTTTTTACGACGGACAGAGTTAGCGTGCAGGGCACGTACGAGCAGCTCCTTGCCAGTGCCGGATTCGCCGGTAACGAGTACAGTAGAGTCAGTGGGTGCGACCTTGGCCAATATTTTGAAGACCTCGGATAGAGCCTGGCTACGTCCGATAATGTTGCATAAGTTTAGCTGCATCGTACTTTTATGTGTGGATGGTGGGCATCTCTCATAGTATAATTACTGGCCGAGAGACGTCCTCAGCTTTATTTGCTACATTAGAACAATACGACTGTCAATGATCTGACAGGAAAAAGTGACAAAAAAATATAGAAAAATTTAGAGAAAAAAAATGAAAATAGGCTATCGGTCAGTTGTGATTCAGTTATGTAGTATATAGCTTAACAACATTCTAAATATGTTATTTTGTATGTTTGTTGTTTTAGCGTTGGCTTAAGAGATCCTCTTATAATAGATGATGAGCTCGCATTATTTGCTGGGTTAAGTCCATATTTTAACCTTGCCTGCATCCTGGTTTTTTTGATGTCATCAGGCTAGTGTCACCGGCCCCTGACGTAGGGTCTTTTACGATCTGTGTCAGTAAGATATTTTGATCTTGCGGCACATCTTTAGGTCTATTGGCTTGATTCTGAATTCGTTATTGTTCATATTAATAATATTATTAACCGTTATATATACGCTCACCACCATACTGATACTGACAATATATTTGTATGAATATTTATAAAACTATAATTTAATTTTTTAACCAAGAAGCATCAGCTGAATGTGTCCCGTTGTTTAGATTAAAATAAGTTTTTTTTAAGTTTCCGTAAGTGTGGCTAATTCTGTCGATCCTTCTATCCATGGTGTCTTATGCTAGGTCTTGCCCTGTGGTCGTTAAGGTCAACTTGCCGTGCTTTACACCTTTTGCGGATATGAGTCGTTGTGACAGCTGTCGAATTGTCGCACCAGGTCCCTTGAGGATCAGTACTTCTAGGCAGTTATAGTGATCCAGGTGACAGTGTAAGGTTGATATGATCACGTCGTGGGAGTCGTGCTGGATCTCGATAAGCTTTTGCGCCAGATCACATTTGTGGTGATTGTACACCAAGGTCAGTGTACCTGCGATATTTCTGTTTATCTCCTCCCACTCTTTTTGGATGAGTGTACTGCGGATGAGGTCGCGGATGGCCTCGGAGCGCGTCTGGTAGCACCGTTCGTCACACAACGCGTCGAATTTCTCCAGCAAGTCGGAATCCAGGGAAACGCCAAAGCGGACGGTCTGTCTCATGTTGTATCCTCTTTGCTCAGGACTGGGTTAACTCCCCCCAGATACTTATCGTCAACAGCTGGCCAGTTGCATATTTGTTTAGTAATATCGCTGGAGCCACTTATCTTGCGATCATCTCGCATAGCTAGCAAGGTTCCAGTGTCAGCCCGTAAAAGCTGGTAAAGGTTCCTAGTTTGAGTTAAATTAATCAGGCTATACTTTTTTTGTATCGCTGAATGTTCTAAAAAAATCACTGGCGCCAATATTTATTACTCATATATGATGTTCCCAGTCCATAGCCGCGCGAACAACTTTGGCTATACTTACAATTATGTGTTCCAGTAGGCTTGTGTCTACGTTCACAGCTCACCGTTGTCTTGGCCATTTTACATCATAATATAATGTCGACCACTCGTATTCACCCCTACTGTCAGCGTCCCAAAGAAAGTCATCAACAGTGAGACCAATCTGATTCTATATTATAAATTATGGTGCCACTGACCCGCCAGCTCGTCGATGATTTTTGTGGCTATTCTTAGAAGCTGGATTTCAGGCTGTAATTTGGCCTAGTAGAGCAAGCTTACACCGTCTAAATATTCCTCATTGACATTCCTTATAATATCTCTAGATCCGTATATCGGCAAATCACCAATTCTTAAATCCAAAAAAAACAAAAATTATCTCGTTTCTTCAATCTTGTACTATAAAATTTATCATTATAGCTATCCTATTTTATCTTGCATGGCAGCAACGGTAACAACTTTTTTCGGTGTCTGGGAGGCTTGCGACTCCTTAGGTCTGGATTACCTGCTTTCATGCGCCGTGTACTAGAATAGTTTTTTTTAAATAGAAGTAGTATAGGCATAAAAAGGAAGGAAGGATTTTTATAAAAAAGAAGCTTCCTCTCCTTATTCATGATATTTGTCTTCTAGCCTTGTTTCAGATTGTGCGTTCGTACAGTTCTGCCAGCACAGAACGGCCGCCAGCGTTGAGGACTTCGGCGGCCAGGCGATAGCCTAGAGCGTAGGCCGATTCTTTAGTGCAAGGCGCAGCTGAGGTGTCTTCGCGCCGGCATTGACGCTCTCCGCGAAGATCGGTCACCAGGCCGGTTAAGGTTACACTACCGTCGGCAGTAGGTCGTGCCCAGGCCGCTATAGGCGCCTGACATCCACCGTCTAGACCGGCCAGGAAGCCCCGCTCCGCAGTCACGCACATCAATGAGGGCCTGTGGTCCATAAACGCTACCATCGCTGCTATTTCAGGCCGATCTTCCCGGTACTCCAGCGATAATGCTCCCTGCCCCACAGCCGGTAGAAATGTCGGCGGCGCTAGTCGTTCCTGCCGGGGCGCTCTCAGTCCCAGTCGCTTTAACCCAGTCGTGGCTATCACGATGGCCGCGAACTCTCCTCCTATGAGTTTTCGTAGCCGTGTATCCACGTTTCCTCTGAGGTTTACCATATTTAGGTCTGGTCGGAGCGCTAGGAGTTGCGCCTGGCGTCGTAGGCTGCCTGTTCCTACCCGTGCCCCACTGGGCAATGCGGCCAGTCCCATGTATTCCACGGACAACAGTTCGTCCCAGCTGTCTTCTCTCTCCGGTATGACTCCTAATGTCAGCCCTTTGGGTTGTTCCACAGGCACATCCTTCATGCTGTGCACGGCCAGGTCAGCTCGGCCATCTAATAAAGCTTCCTCAATTTCTTTAACGAACAGTTTCTTGCCACCCACCTGGGCCAGAGGTACATCCAGAATTTTGTCTCCCTGGGTCTTAATGCGTAGAAGTTCCACTTCTATCCCAGCATGCTGTGCTTCAAGACGGGTCTTCACGTGTTCCGCTTGCCATAAGGCTAATTTGCTCCCCCGTGTCGCGATTATGATTCTGCGCATTTTATTCTCCTGCGGCTGAGGAAGAGAGGTAAGAATACTATGAGGGAGAGTTGAGAAACTTTTTTTTGCAGAAGTTTTTTTATCATCTTCCTCATACTTATCCGTCTGTCCCCACCAAAAAAATATTTATCTTTTATGTGGCCTTAATAGTTCTGGGTGGGGCATTAGAGTTAGTCCAAATTTTATATTACCTCAAGATATCCACTCCTTTTTTATAGCCGTCGAATTCACAGTATTACTCAAAAAAAATGGGGCCGGAAGAGCGAAGATGGGCTAGGGCGGTAGTCTCTATTTCTCTATTTTTTACCCGCAATTGGAACAGCTGCCACCGGAGCAGCCGGTGCAGCCACTGTGGGATCTTCCAGTGAAGAATTGAGAAGGTGTGGAATCAGCGTCGAGTGAGGGTCCGGAGGTATGGCAGCAGCAAGACATAAGTTTATTCGTTTGTTTTGACTTGCAGTGAGGGCATTGAATAAGGCCGGTATCATAAAAAACTAGTTCTTCAAATTCTTTTTTACATTCTTTGCAGTGATATTCGTAAATAGGCATAGCATGCTTCCTCCTTGGGATAGCGTTGGGTAGAGTTAGGGTTTAGGTGAGTTCAAATTCAAGCGTTGACTGCGGGCGAGGACGTTTTCGAAGAGGAAGTAATCTACAAGGCGGCACAGGAGATGACCAATGGCAGCATGTATTTCATGGATGAATGGGGGCTTTGGTGTGTTTGACAACGAGGATATGGTTACAGCGTTCGGTCATGGCACCGTCGTCATGACCGGTAATATCAACTGTGGCGATGTATTTTTCGTGGGCGGTGCCTAAGGCGCAGAGAATATTGAAGCTAATGTCGGAGGCGGGTATGGCAATGAGTACGTCATTAGGTTGCCTATATCCTGAATTTGTTTGGCGAAGATTAGCTTGAAGCTGCAGTCATTGTTGATGGCGGTGAGGGCAGATATATTGGCATTGAGGGCAATAGCTAGCAGAGGGGGGCGTTCAACAAGGAAATGGTTGACGAATTCGGTAGCCCAGCGTTGGGCATCAGCAGCACTACCTCCGTTGCTACAGATCAGTATTTTACTGCCCTTGGCTAGTTGCAGGGCGAGAAATCGGCCAATGTTCACAATGCGAGTAGCATGCGTTCGAAGAAATCTTCGCGGAGACGTACGCCGGTAGCGGCGTGGTTGAGGACGATGGAGGCGGCGCAGTCGTTCATGATATCTCGGTGGACCAATGATCCGATGCAGCTATATTAAAATAATAAAAACATAATATGGGACAAATGGCAATGTCTATACGGTCCAGTTGTTCAATGGCAAGAATAAGAGGATGCGCTGGACGCCTCCTGTAGTTATTTTGGAGGTGGGAATTACACTTATCAAGACGCTGCGCGTTTTTTGATCGCATACATAACGATATTTGCGACATAGAGAAGCTTATCAGTGTGCGGCTGCGTGTGAGAAAGAGTTAATGCTGGTACTGCGCTGATTGAGGAGCATCTGTGGCCACATGCTGGCGGCGAGACATATGGACGGAGTTTGTCACATCTCTCCTTTTTTTGACGATTTTTTTATGATGTCAATGAGTAGGACGACGAATTCGTTGTCACCACTGGGGCGCAGTCAGGCTTGGGTATCCACAGTGAATACTACTTAGGGTTAGGTGGTTGAAGCAAGAGAGGCAAACAAAAGAAGAGTCCAGTCGACGAGGCTCAGGGCAAGATAGTTGATGAGGTTTAGCTCGGGCTGCATCAGAGAGTTAAAATGTTCATAAAAAAGGCGAGTGGTAAGTAATAATAATAATAATTTGAATTCAGTTTGGAAAGATAATGACGAAAAACAACTGTATCGGTCGGAGCGCCGTAGCTAAAGGGGCTGATAGTAGTACAGAGCGTGATAGGACTGGGCTCTAAACTGTATGCTTTTTTTGCCAGATTTGTTGCTAAATATAAAAAATGATGACAGTAATTTTTTCATATCATAATTAACAGTCACGATCGACTGTAATACATTGCAATTCGTGCAAAATACTTAGGACTATGTTTTTCTACGGAGTATTTATAGGCGTGTGGGCCATAGTGTGCCTAATCGCGAGGTTAGTTTTGGCAAGCCCATTACACTTCAAGTGAATAGGGTATTTGTCGGTGGCGTTCACCAAAATCGTAAGCGCCGTAGTGAATTATTGACTGCATATCAAGGAGATGAGTCTATCTATAAGAAAGTATTTTTTTGTTTATCAAATTGTCCTTGATAATCATCAATAGTTAGCAGTTCATCGTCCAGCCAGTCGCCCTCCAACCCTGATTGTTCGTATATTTTAGATTATGGCTGCGCTAACGGCATTATGACCCGAACTAGTCAAAAAAAGATAGGTCGGGCCAATTGTTTCGATACGTTTACGTCCGTTTGATTTTGAATCGATATTGAGGTTGTCAATCATTTGCACCTGATCTTCTAAATGTTGCGTTGTAGATTATATTTTTTCGCCCAACGACGCAATTTTCACCTAGCACGTCCTTGGGCATTGAGCTACTCGCCACTGAGGACGAGTTGCGTTTGGAGATCGATAGAGTTGTGTTATTTATTAATCCCGTATCATCTATAGATAGAACAAATATATTAGTAGGCCGGATATATCTCAGGCCGGATTGTTATCACGGGCCAGGGCGAGCCTTTGACTACTTTTTCAGCCACAGAGCCAAAGAGAATACGGTTGATACCCTTGCGGCCATGGGTGCCCATTATGACAAGGTCGACGTTTTCTGTTTCAGCTACGGATATAATTTTTTCGGCGACGCAGCCAATGACTACTTTGCCTGTGACCTTGAAGTCAATGAAATTCTCTTTTAAGTAGGCCTCCATGGTTGACTCGGCTCCGCTAACTATTTCCGAGACGAAGTTTTCGATGGAACTGTTCGGCACGTGGAAGCCTACATACTGAGACAACGACGGCACGACGTACACGACTACTAGATCGGCCTTTATGGCCTTGGCCAGGTACTTAGCGTACTCGGCGATTATGGAGTTTATATCTGAAAAATCTACGGCACAGAGGATTTTACGGATGGGGATCATAGTGGCCTCCTACAGGTTGATACAGCGGTTATTATTATACGACTAACCGAGTTCCTTAAGACTAGTTGTATTTATTTTTTTGATGACCATCTATAACTTTAGGCTGTATATTTAAATGATAACTTTAGAAATACCGAGTAAGGAAATTTTATTATTTTTTTGTCAGAAAATGTGGCAAGAAGGCAAGGGCCGGGTGTAGTGCCGGCTTTGAGCGACGATTGCTGAAATAATACCATCCTTAGAATAGTTAGCATATTAAAATTTTTTAATATTTAATCTTAGAATATGTTGTTAGTGATTGTTGTATTTGGGTTTTAGAATAATTTGACAGCAAGATAGAACTTGAAGATTTATTTTGATTATCTTAACTGAGCTTTTTTTGCGATAGTAGGAAGCCGTACATTAATATAGAATCAGTCCGATCCAGATAAGTTCGATGAAGTTCTGAGTGACGCTTTTTTTGTGCAGGGATGCGGTGACCGGGAACCTGCCATCAGTGACCCAACTAGCCGTTGTCTAGTTTTTTTAGTGGTATGGGTCTGGATACATAAGGTTTCCTGGCAGTACAGAAAATAATCGAACTCGCCATGATTTTAGTGGAGCACGTGGCTATGGATAATATCGATAGTTTTTTTATTAAGCGGGGATGTTCTGCCGCAACTTTGAGGATACCTCACGCTAATTCAAAAAAAATTATAGTGCGCTAGATACGTTGATGTCCAAGGCAAGCGTGCCTAATAAGACCCTACCATGGCTCGGCAGCCAAAAAAAACTAATCTGAAAACTATGATCAATTAACTGAAAACTAGTTAGTGGCCGGACACTGCAGAATCTGACAGCGACAATATGTTGATTCTGGCGGCCAGGCGGCCTGCAGCACTACTGGAAGTTTACTGTATCAAACTGCTAAGATGGGCGATTATTAAGGGGGGGGAGTTGGGAGGAGCCTTTTTTTCGAAAATGATTTCTGACCTTATGTTTTCTTTATGACGCCCCGCTGTTTTTATGACCAGGATTGTTTTTTTATCATATAGAACAGTATCTCGGCCTACTGAACATTTGGTACAGAATGGCCCTGTCTGTAGTTAGCGGGTCCGGTTCTTTTTTTACCGCGCATGCTTCACTATTTTTTCCGTTGTGGCTTACTGGCCAAATCTATCTGTATAGTTCTTTTAGGAGCGTTTTGGCTCTGAATTTAAGCCTTGGGCTGCCTTTTTTGCCCGTTATAAATGTCGTCGGCCTATTATAACGATTGGCCATAGCCCTTCCTCTGGAGCTGTCTATCCCCGCCAAATCTAAAAAAAGTTCCTTTTTGTTTTATTTGTGCATATGATTTATACTACAGCGCTACACACATATTATATTTAGATCGTTAATCTAGATATCCATGTCCTACAGATTCACACTTCATTGTGCCCATATTACCACACTCGCAAGTTCCTGTGGTCGGACGAGCCTGGTCCTTTTATATACTATTTTTTCATTCGCCATTACAATTTGGTAATGGTATGGTACCGCGATCTTGTTGGTTGGCATATCATCACCTGGCTTATTTGACCATCGGCTACGTCAAACTTTGGCCAATGGCCTACTGGGCTTAACTTTGCTGCGCTATGTTATCCACCAGCGGTTTGAATTAACCGTATCGCATGCTCACCAGATATAAATATTTTTTGTAATGGCTGGCGAACTAGATATTTGACTAATCATTTCCTTACGTGCCGTGTTTGGCTCTGCCATCCACATTCTGTGGGTCGGCAGATCCATACTATGCCATCCATATAAAAAAACTTGGCACAATGCTGTTCGTTTGCAAGGATACTGTCGTTGCTATCGGATATTTTTTGCGCTATTTTAATTTTCTTTATAAAAATTGGCACGTTGGCCTCGGGTTTAGCCCGTAAACTGGTCGGCGTACTTGGTTGTTTGACCACGGCCCAGGAGTCCTCCATTTTTTCGGGGGTCACTGTCCTCCTGTTAGAGACCGTAATTTTAGCCTTGGCCAATTTTGAGTTGTATACAAAAAAATAAGCTTGGCGCAGTTGCTATTCGGCTAATTGCAAGGCTGCTATTTTAAAAAAATAGACCGCGATCCTGGCTAACAGATAGGGCCGATTTAGAGCGTATTAATATAAGTCCCAGAGTGCTTAGAAGATTAATGTTAATTAGTATATAATTATTTGGTATTAAATGATTTTATTGATAAAACTTGACATGGCACAGGTCAGTTGTTAATTTAACAATTCTTAATATTTTAAGTGTTATATCTGGTATCTTTACATTCAGTAGTATAGCCTAAAAATCGATTTGCATTTTTATAGTTGAAGACTATACATCCATAGCAATGCACCCGTGCTCACATACCATGTTCCGTCAGTCGAGACTGCAGCCTTTTGCGGCTACCATACGTGAAGCTATATTAGAAATTTATGGATAGAAGCTATTTTTTTTAGTCGTATGCTTTAACTGGCTATATACCCCAACTAGCGTTTTTCTCTGTTTCTGTCTAGCATATCATCTTCAATCCTGTATACCGTAGCTGGCAGCTGAGTACCAATGTATAAAAAATTGTCTAGTGGATTTGATTACGCTTCTGTGTCGCGTGGTTAACTTTAGGATTGCATTTGATAGTTTACTACACTTCCGGGTTCTTGTTAAAAAAAGAGACCAGCTGGAATGAGGTCAATTTCCAATGGGGGCGTAGTTGGTGCTGGACAGCGTATCTTGCAGAACAATTTTTTTGACTGTGACTTGAGGATCTTTCCAGTGATGAGCTAAGTGTCTTCGCTAACTTTATTGATATTAAGTTCCGTGGTCGGCTTCCTTGCTTTGGCCTAGCAGCACATCTGTAGCGGTTTAGTGGGTGTTGGTCAGCCAAACTGGGATGGATCTAGTAGAATTTAGTATAGCTCGTAGTGTTTTAAGTCGCATGCAGGGCGTGAAGTCTACGTGAAAGACGCAGTGTATATACTCGATCAGGCAAACTTAAATTCCTGCCCAAGATGCGGGATGTGCTGGTGCTAGTGGTGGATTCCCCGCGGCCGTTAGATTTTTTTGTACAAGGCATTATTGTGTTTGAGGTGCAGATTATTTTAGGCCGGGAGGTAGTCCTGGACAACTCGTACGAGTATCAGGTTGTTTTTTTATTATACTGATGGCAGTTGACTATATTGTTAGATACCTTAATGAATATGATCTAAGGAACACTTTTAAGGCCGTTATTTTCTGAGACGGCATGGATTCTGAGGTCGTGTCAATCGGTACGGTGGTGCGGCATTTTCGTGTGTGGTTCTGTATACGCCGGGCGCTGACATTTTTCAACCTACTGTCCTCAAGGAGCGATATCTATATGCCGCGTAAAACGATTACGTTTTCTGAGTCGTATGATGATGTACCGCAAACCCAGACCGTCACAGCTCATTCTGAGTCGTATGATGATGTACCGCAAACCCAGACCGTCACAGCTCATTCTGAGTCGTATGATGATGTACCGCAAACCCAGACCGTCACAGCTCATTCTGAGTCGTATGATGATGTACCGCAAACCCAGACCGTCACAGCTCATTCTGAGTCGTATGATGATGTACCGCAAACCCAGACCGTCACAGCTCATTCTGAGTCGTATGATGATGTACCGCAAACCCAGACCGTCACAGCTCATTCTGAGTCGTATGATGATGTACCGCAAACCCAGACCGTCACAGCTCATTCTGAGTCGTATGATGATGTACCGCAAACCCAGACCGTCACAGCTCATTCTGAGTCGTATGATGATGTACCGCAAACCCAGACCGTCACAGCTCATGAGGCCGTGAATGAACACCAGCCCGAAGCGTCTTTTTGGGAAGCCGGCTTTACCGATGCGGAGCTCCTGGCCCTGTGTAAGGAGCGTCTCTGTACAGTGTGTGACGAGAAAGCCCAAGCCGACGACCAGCGGCTACGCAGTCTGGCCGAGATGGATAACTATAAAAAGCGTCTGGCTAAGGAGCAGGAAGGGTTATGCAAGTACGCCGCCGAGCTTGTGCTGGCTGACCTATTGCCAATTCTGGACAACCTGGATCTAGCTCTTGAGCATGGCCGTAAGATGTCAGCCTGCAACGACGTAGTCGTGGGTATAGATATGACCCGCAATATTTTTTTAGATACTCTAGCCCGCCACGGATTAACCCCGATAGGCGAAGTTGGCGAGTGCTTCGACCCCGCTCGACATGAGGCCGTAGCCGAGGAGGCACGACAGGACTTAGCTCCAGGCACTATCTGTTGTCTTATGCAGCGTGGTTATTTCTTGCGGAAGCGGTTGCTCCGGCCGGCGCGGGTTTCGGTGAGTAAGGCCGGATGATTTTTTTGTGTAATTCGTTTTTTTTCTCCCGTTAGCACTGGACGCCGGCCAAAGATGAATTACTTACTGCTATATCACAATTTTTATCCCCCAACGCATGCACGGCCGGTCTATCCAGGGTCGCGCCGACGATCCGGGAAAATGAGGAGGAGTAAGCAATATGGGTAAGATTATTGGGATCGATCTAGGCACCACCAATTCTTGCGTCTACATCATGGAAGGCAAGGATCCTAAGTGTATCACTAACCCCGAAGGCGGCCGTACCACACCGTCTATCGTGGCATTTACAGATAAAGAACGGCTAGTGGGAGAAATCGCCAAGCGTCAGTCCGTCACAAACCATGAACGTACTATTTTTGCCATTAAGCGTCTTATAGGCCGTCGATTCAATACTCCAGAGATTGAGCGGTGGCGTAGTCATTGTTCTTACCATATAGTAGAAGGCATAAATGGTGAGGCCGCGGTAGAAGTTAAGGGCCGCCAGTATAGCCCGTCTGAAATTTCGGCTATGTTGCTCCAGAAGTTGAAGGCTGATTCTGAAGCCTACTTGGGCGAGGCCGTCACTGAGGCAGTCATTACCGTGCCGGCTTACTTTAATGACGCTCAGCGCCAGGCCACCAAGGATGCAGGCCGTATCGCTGGCCTTGAGGTCAAGCGGATCATCAATGAACCAACGGCTGCTTCATTGGCCTATGGCTTCGATAAAAAACGCGATGAAAAGATCGCGGTCTTCGACCTTGGCGGCGGCACTTTTGATATTTCTATACTCGAGGTGGGCGATAACGTTGTTGAAGTGCGCGCTACCAACGGTGATACTTTACTTGGCGGCGAAGATTTTGACCATCGTATTATCGAATATTTAGTAGATGAGTTCAAAAAAGAGAGTTTCGTCGATCTTTCACAAGACCGCATGGCTTTGCAACGACTCAAGGAAGCCGCAGAAAAGGCCAAAAAGGATCTTTCTACCTCCATGGAGACCGAGATTAATTTGCCGTTTATTACCGCTGACCAAAGCGGCCCTAAGCACCTCATGCTCAAGCTCACACGAGCCAAGCTGGAGAAGTTGGTGGAGAACCTGGTTGAGCGCACTGTGGAGCCCTGTAAAAAGGCCCTGACTGATGCTGGGCTCTCAATTAAGGACATCGACGAGGTCATTCTGGTGGGAGGTATGACCCGTATGCCCTTAGTTCAACAGAGAGTGGGCGCCTTCTTTGGTAAGGAGCCAAACCGCAGCGTAAATCCTGATGAAGTGGTGGCTGTGGGTGCTGCCATCCAGGGCGGCATCCTGGCCGGCGACGTCAAGGACGTACTACTTTTGGACGTGACCCCGCTCTCTCTTGGCATTGAAACTCTGGGCGGTGTCATGACCCGGCTTATCGACCGCAATACTACCATACCCACACGTAAGAGCCAGATATTCACTACTGCTGCAGATAATCAGCCCTCAGTATCCATACATGTGCTTCAGGGCGAGCGGCCTATGGCCGGGGACAACATGACCCTAGGTCGCTTCGAACTCGCGGGCATCCCGGCCGCACCCCGTGGTATGCCGCAGGTGGAGGTAGCCTTCGATATTGACGCCAACGGTATAGTAAATGTATCGGCTAAAGATTTAGGCACGGGTAAAGAACAGAGCATTCGTATTACAGCCTCTAGCGGTCTCTCGGAGCATGATATCCAGCGTCTGATCAAGGATGCCGAGTCTCATGTCGGGGACGATAAGAAGAAGCAGAAGCTCATAGAGACGCGCAACCATGCCGATACGCTCATCTACTCTACTGAAAAGACCATCCATGATTTAGGCGATAAACTTGATGTTATACTTAAGGGCGAGATCGATACTAAGGTAGAGGATCTGAAGAAAGCTATTCAGTCCGATGACGTTGATGCTATCGCTAAGGCCACAGAAGAACTCTCTCGGGCTGCGCATAAATTGGCTGAGAAATTATATGCTCAGAAGACTCAGGATAGTAAAAGTTCTAGTTCTGACGGACCGGACGACCTTAGCGCCGGACATGGCCATCGTGACGACGACGTAGTGGATGCAGATTACACCGAAGTGAAGTAGTCAAGTCCGTTTTGTAGAGGGCATACAAAAGCCTGGCTCCTCTATAGGGGATTCGGGCTTTTTTTTTGTGCGGTTCTATTCAGCAGTGTTAGAGGGCGTCCAGTCGGACCATCTATTTATGCGATATTTCGTAGATCTAAATGAAATTCGCTACAGTGAGTAATTATTGTTTGGACCGTCGTTCTTCACCACGATATTTATACTTGGCCTTGGCTGTCATTGCCACGCGTGTTAGTTACTGCGCCTAAGCAATCGAGGAGTATGTCGAAGTCGACAGATGTCAGGTAGTCCTTGGAGTGCGGGAATGGAACATGATTAATGATTTTTTATAAAAATGGTGGAGCGGAGCTTATCCGCACAATGAACGACGAAGTTTTCGGGACTGCCAGAAGAGATTTTTTAGATGAAATTATAGGCTGACGACACAGGCGTCGAGAGCGAAAGTTTAAGTGGAATTAGGCCTAGGACGAGATGACGCAGCGTTTTTTTTCATTAGTAAGTATAGATCTTAGGTTCGTTATGTATGTCCATTGGATTGCCCATTGTGATGAGGTAATTGAAAGTCTGCAAGCATAGAGTAGAGGAGGCATCCTCCTAGAGGTCGGCGATGGGGTAACAATGTGGCCGCTTTCATCGGTTTAGGTAGTCTATTGACCTCAGTCTCTGATGGGACGTAGCGCATACAGCGGTGTGCGTGGTTGGTTCCATTGGGGGCGGGTAAGTGTTTTGGCGCGAAAGTCAGAGTCTAGGGCGGAGATACTCCTCTTGCTAGGAAGTTTTGCTGTGAGTCGCCGGGACATAGGTATATCTTTATCAACCAAGCACGATCAAGACATCAGATGATATTAAGAAATCCGAAGCTAGTGGTGCAGAAAAAGGATGGAGACATGGCGGATTTTGCAGATGTAAGTATTCAGATGTTAGTGGGGTCGTTTGGGGCCAACCCAATCATTGCCCGACTGTCTGTGGATATGGATTCGGCTGTGGCGGTGGCAGTGTATGCCGATGCCGTGCAGGATCAGCTAGAAGCACTGGATGTGGTGCGGCGGCGTGGGGCATCGGTGGCACTTCAAGTCGTGCCAGGAGTGGATACAGCTGCTATACAAGCTTGGCTGGGTGGGTATGTATATCAGGAACAGGCGATGAGTGGTCCGGTAGAATTGACAACAGTACTAGCCGATTTTTTTGGGGAAAATTTTAGTCGAGTGTTAGTACTGACGGGGGATACACCAGATTATCCTGCGGCTTTACTGATTCGTGCGTTGGAGGAGTTGCTGCATTTTGATTTGGTGTTGGGTCCGGCTTTTGGTGGCGGGTTCCACCTGCTGGGCTTTCGACGACAAGGCTATCGAGTCGACCTTTTGGAGATGCTGCCCTGGGTGGAGCCCGAAGGGCAGGATGTACTCTGGGGGCGTCTGGCTAAGGTCGGGGTGGCGGTTACGTTCATGCCGACCTGGAACCGAGTGGAGGAGATCAAGGATTTAAATGTGCTTATGCGGCTGAATCGGCAGACTTCTTTTGTCAACTCCCGTACGTACCAACATTTAGTGGAGCATGAGGCATTGATTCGGCAATATGACATCGATCTGTCGTCTCCATTGTCTTGATGACGGCCAGCCAGTTTGTTCGTTTTGTTCGTGGTTGCTTTGGGATCTGACTAGGAGGTAGTAATTTATGCTTTATGTGGGAGTACATTGTTTTAACTTGAGATGGTCAGCATAAGTTAGCTATAGGTCAAGGTCAGAAATACGGTAATGACTACGGCAATTCGTATCGCGGGTATGCCACAAAAAAATGAGATAATCATGGGACATAAGGAGTAGCGGCCAGAGTAAATATATAATTTTAGAATACAAGTTGGTATATGGAGGAGAGGCGCTGGACAGAAGCAATATGAGGATATTCACAAAAAAAAGCATGGTGTAAAATTGTGGTATGGAGCAGTAACGTTGGATACAGGTGATAGATCTGAGTTCGATCTATAGGCTAAGGTCGCAGAACTGGATCAAGAAAAATATAGTTATTTTTTGGCGACAGATAGAAGTCAGTGGTGTGACTCGTCAGCTTTAGGTTGGACCATATGATTTGTGAGTAGGGAGCGATTGCAGTAGTACATGTTGAGGAGCGTTGGGGGAAGGCGATGATCTTGGGTTTTGGTAGCATTATCTGTGACATGCTAGATAGGCATAGATTATTAGATAGATGTACGGACGCTGGTAGGTGGACCAGTTCTTTAAAGGAATTGTTCAGGAGGAGATAACGGGGGGAGGACTTTGGACTCATTGCCCCATGGAGATAAGGGTAGCCGAATATGAGGCTGATGACCTTTCAGTACATGAAAAAAAGTGCACTAACAGTGTAAAAGGGTCCTATTTGGTGATGCTAGCCAAAGCTGTGTGTGGCGGAGCAGACTATATTAGTTTGGATTGATGTCGGTTATGGCGATGAGTAAGATGAAGTTCAACTGTATGGCCTGGCCTTTTTTTAGTGCGACAGTCGTTTTAGAAGACATGGTACCGAAAGGCCTGGGTATTTCGGCTAGGCCCATAGAAAAATCTATTTTTATTTGGCTTAGTGGGCGTTTGGTATTTTTTTTAATATTCTAGCCCTATTTTATGATCACTACGTTGGCATATATTACTTTTTACCAGTAGCTTGAGTGCTACTTATGTATATGACCCCAGAGGGTAGATTTAATAGAGAGCTGAAGGAGTTTTTGGTAATTATGGTCCAGATTTTATTTTGCATCGCGCTGTGACAATTTTATGGTTAGCTATTTTTAGTTTGAATCGGTGTGGACATTGAGCAATATGGGTAGCTTTTAATCCTGATCATAATATTATTTTTTTAGATGAATGTAGAAATGTGCTTTGCCGATAGTGAGAGAGGAGAGAGGTAGTGGCCAGCAGTGGCGCAGAATATCCGAAAAAAATTGTTAGCCTTTGTGTAGTCCTATCGGCTTTAGGATAAGCCTAGCAGAATCATAGTTAGAGATATAATGGTCTTGGAGAATGATCAGAATTGGAAGTAGATGAAGGCCTGGTGGTTGATGTTTAGTTCTGATAGCCAGTAGAGTAGAGCGAAGAGTCCAACGTAGGCGGCGGCGGTCATTAGGCTGGACAGGCAGCTGGCCAGGGCCACGAGACTATCAAGAAAAGGTTCAATAAAGTAGTGGGCTGCGGCTGCAATAGTGAAGAGCCAAGGCCAGCAGGATGTGGCATGGAGAGTGTCCCAAGGGGCGGTAAATAGGCGGGCGAAAAAAATCCAGCAGGCTGCGAGGGATGGAAGACGGAAGAAGATCCAGGTAACGGTGAGCAGCTGGAAGAAGATGACGATGCGTATAGTCTTGGGTAAGTTGGTCCACCAAACAAAATGGCCATTGCGCACGGCCAGATCGAATTCGTGGAATATACAGCTGTAGAGGCCGTGTAGGCCGCCCCAGATTAGAAAGGTGCCGCTGGCGCCATGCCATAGGCCGGTTATGAGCATAGTGAGCATGAGGTTGCGGGCGGTGGTTAGGCGCGAGCAGCGCGAGCCGCCTAAGGGGATATAAAGGTAATCGCGAAACCAAGCGGACAGGGTGATATGCCAGCGTCGCCAGAAGTCGCTGATGTTGCTGGCTAGATATGGGGAACGGAAGTTTGTCGTGAGTCTGAGGCCGAAAATCCTACCGAGGCCTATGGCAATATCTGAGTAGCCTGAAAAGTCAAAGAATATTTGGAAGGTGAAGGCGTAGGCGGCCAAGATGAGCTCCGGGGCCGAGTGGCTGGCTATGTCGGCAAAAATTGGGTTTACAATATAGGTGCCTAAAGGGTCGGCGATAGTCATTTTTTTGAGGTAACCCCAGAGCATGAGCCATAGGCCCGAATGGTCAGAACGGCGGGTGAGGTTGCCATAGAATTGGGGGATGAGATTTCGGGCGCGGACGATAGGGCCAGCTACCAACTGTGGGAAGGCAGTCATAGCCGTAACATAGTAGAAGAGCGATGTACATGGCGACATCCGGCCGCGGTAGATATCGACGATGTAGCTCATAGACCGGAAGGTGTAGAAGGATATGCCTATGGGTAGTATAATATTCCATGTTGGGAATGTGGGAAGTCCTAGCTGAGGCAAAACCCAGTTACAGTTATTAGATATCCATGTGTAATATTTGAAAAAACATAGAATACTAAGGTTAGTGACTATGCTTAAGGCCAGTAAGGCCTTGCGGTGAAATGTTTGCTGTAAACGGTGGATGGTGATTCCGACCAGGTAATCCATCAGGCAGATGAAAAGTAGCAGACCGAGAAAATCTATGCGCCACCAGCCGTAGAAGATCAAGCTAGCAATCAGGAGCATCCTCACCTGTGTAGTCGGTCGACGCCTGGCTAGAGCGAAGCATCCGATGACGACTAGGAAGAAAGGAATAAAAATACTTTCGGTGAAATTCATGAGTTGTTTTTATTTGGTCACTATGGCTGGCCTAGGTCCTGACGGGAAGAAGCGTGAATCAGAAAAAAATAGCCGGTACGGTCGATCATTTTTCTTAGCCTTCTATTGGCACGAACAATTCAGGTCGTCGTCGGTGACGAGCTAGTTTTTTATCAGCTGTTTTTAACATTTTTTTTGCCATCACCTTCCTTGGGATTGTCGTTGGTTGCGGTGACGTCATTATTATCCGCGGCATGGACAAGGTTATCATCCTCTTTGGGGTGGCTGTGAGGGTATACGGTTGAGTTGAATTTATTGAATTCTTGGATGATTTTTACCGTGACATTAACCTTTGGATAGCGGTAGAGGACCTGTTCTCTGGATAGGATAATCATACCAACTTTGCCAGTATTCGTTTATGAGCTTAAATAAGTTTTCTTGGACGAATAAAAAAACGCTTGTTCGTATTGTCCATAGTGGTCTGATAGAACGAGAGGGCGTCTTTGAAGCGCTGGATAAATGTCTTGATTTTGCTCTTTGTGCACCTTATTCTGGAATTCTTTTATTTCTTGCTGTAGCTTAGTATTATAGTTTTACATGTTAGTCATTAGTCTATATGTCCGTGATATTTTCAGCAAGCATTTTTCACGGCTATGCACGTCCCGATATTCATTCTTGCTGAGATTCAGTTTTATCGCTGCTGGCTTCTTAGCTCTTCGAGGTCATTGTTTCCAATATAACGTCTGGTCAACCCATATATTCCATAGCTGTCATCCTACAAAAAAAGATATGATGTATTTGAGATCTCCTGACATATGTGCCATGTTTTGGGCTGATAAGCTTAATACGTCGTTCTTTATGGCGAACGCCTGGTGGGCCCGGGGGGGGGATATTTTGGAACATAGATAAATTTTGGTTTGATAAGGAAAGAGTGATTGACATATCTTAGGGCTTTAACCTTTGTGATAAGTAAGTTATAGCTAATGATTTTTTTGTCGCTTACACATGATTACCGATGGCTACTTTGTATACGGCTCATTCCTGTTGTTCTTTGCCGTTCTGCTCATCTCCGCTCCCGGATGGGCCGAGGATCCAGTACGTTTTGTCTACAAATGTCCCAGTTTTGATTTCTACGGTGTCTCGGTCAACCACGCCTGGACGCGGCCCACCAGATGTTCCTGAACCAACAATTTGCCCTAAATGGGGCAAAATCAAATTGTCATACCCCGGCGGTAGTTCTAGATTTATTAGTTCGTTTCCCATCTCTGAATACCCTGTCCATAATCTATGTTCCGTTCACCACGGTGGCTGCTCGTCTAGCTGCTCTGTCCGGGCGTGGTATTGCAGAGTCGCCGGCCGATATTTGCCGTTTAACTCTCTCACAAGTTGATCCACTGGACATTCCATACTTCAACGTGGAGTGTTTCTTCTCCGTTTTATCTCGTCGTCCTCGTTGCCTTCCTTTTTATGGCTGCCAAGGTTGAATTCATGCGTCGACTCCTCACTGCTAAGTTTGGTCGTTCCCGGGATGTTGGCCACTACTGGTGTCTATGGAGCGGAACAGTGATGTTCTGGTTCTGGATGTTAGTCCGAGCCTACTCCATTCGAATCGGCTGGCCGGCCAAAAAAATTTAGCCCTGGTCCTAGCCTTTTATCTTCAGAACTGGGAAGATCATCTAGCCGCTCGCAGTTTAACAAGGCAATAGTCAGTGAATTTCACATAGGAAGCAAGAGAAACTTAAAGCCGGCAGTAGGCACTGGAAAAAGAATTGTATTTTTAATAAAAATAGTATTTAAACTGTTAAAATTTGTCCAGCCACTCGTGTGTGGGCAGAATAACGCAGCGGAGGACATGGTCGGAATGGATTATAGGGGACGCGTCGAGTGGGAAGGATAAAAAAAGAACCGACACTACGTTTAGGCTACGATAATCTCCTAGGAGACTTTTTTTGGTAAGAGGACGGAATAATTCTTTTATGTCTGCGTTTGGTTCGGGTTCCTATGTATCAGATTCGGTGCTCACGCCGTATTTTTATTCTGGCCGGACTATTCTCTAAGGAATATGCTCTGATAAATCTTCAGCTGGTATTTAGATATCTTAAAGGCGGTAGTTACGTACTGGTCTAGGAAGATCTGTCGGACACATAATACCCATCAGGTGTCTGTATCGCGTTAAGGCCATGACTGTAACCAGGAATTTCGGCCGGTTAGCTATATAACCGGGAATCATACCAGTGCACTTTGCTTGGTCAAGCCGAATGTCTTGTGCCGACGGCTGGACGAGGTTCTGACCTTAAATCTGAGCGGGGCTTCTTTCCAGATGGCTGTTTATTTTTATCCGTGCGCACATCGGCTTGGTAGCTGGTGACCAGATCTATATCGCGGTTTACGTTGGGTTGGCCTAGGCCCCGGGGCAACCTGAGCTTTTCATTGATTATTATATTTCAGTGACAGCTTGTCGTTTGCTGGTGTCTATTTATATTGCCCCGCGGACAAGATTATGAAATGTCTTTGGATACCGTGGTGTCGATACCTAGACCATTGCCACCTTACTTCAGGCTGTTCAAGTTGTTCTGTTCGAATAGGTAAAAAAATGGATGAGGCTGTTTCCCGTTGTCTAGTCGCTATAGATCTGATCCACCTTGATGAATATTTTCTGAGATTAAATTCTTTTTCTTACAATGTATATTGTCGTCGAGTTTTTTGTTATTATATTTGCGCCCTACAGCATTTTTTTGGAGTTTCCCTTAGTTGCTTGGCAGGAGTATACATGACGTGGTGTCGAGTCTTTTTTTACGCTATTTTGGCTAACCTGTTGGCCAATACCGAGGCCTAGCCAAGACAAAGCTCTTGCTCTGAGGTTTAAATAGTCATCAAATTTTGTCTTCATCTCTGGAGTCTGAAATCGAGGCTTATATGACATGTGATTGCTTATGATCCCGGATGATTGGGATGTCGAGTCTTTTTTGCGGTAGATAAGGACTCAGTGGGCTGAAAAGTCTTCGGCCTATCTGTCAGACCATGATTTTGGAAGTTTTATCCGTCTCAGCAGCGGGTCGTATCCTTTACTATAGAGATGTGGTACTATGCGGTTACACGATTGCCGAAAAATTTTCAAGGTTGTCTTGAAACGAACCCACTATAAACCTTCTATGTCGTATTCAGGAGTGGCAATACTTTTTGATATCTAGGCCGATTTATCCCACAGCGATGGGTGGATGTTGGAGTAGCTGTCTGTGATATCGGTAACATGGCAGCATGGCTGCTCGTTTTCTTGTTTTTACCGAACATCTTTTTTCCGCACCGCGCGCGTACATGACCGCATCATAAAGGAGCAGCTTTAGGCGAGGGCGGTAGAGGGCAAGCTCAAGCCAGCAAGCAGGATCAAAGGCGACAGTAAGACAGATAGCGTTTTACATTAAACCTTTTATGGGCGCTTACATTGAGTAGTTTTTTTTATTTTTTGTCCTGTATTCATTTGATATTTTAATTTTTCAGGAATCTCGGCCTAATTTTTGAGTTTTTTTGCGATGATTATATAGCACTCGAGTGGCATTTTTTTAAGACGTCTATCCGGACGTATGGCATGATTAGGCTGCACGAGGCGTAGTATGTTACCGACCAAGGAGCACGTGATGGAAGAGATGTAGGAAGACGCAGGCCTTCGTGCTCTGATGACACGGTAGCAGGCCGAGATTCTGGCCATTGATTTTTTTTCACTTTGTTTGAGCTGGGTCATTTATGTCTTGATTGATATTCGGACTTGACGTGCTTCTATTTACCGTCGGGGCTTGTCTAGTTTCGTTCTTATTCGTTTTCGCTGCAGTGTTGGCCTTGACTGATATTCGCTGTTGAACTGGCTAGCTTTGTATTCAATCTTATAGTTGGCCAGTATGAGACGGTTTGGATTTTATCTTGTCTAATTTTGTTGGGGAGGCAGTTGTTCTAGTATTTGGTCGGTGCGTTGTGTCTTGGGCGACATTCATGAACCATGTTGTCGATCTAATCATACCGTGCGAACCGCTAGCCTTGGCTATGTTGGTACGCATGGCGGGTGGGGAGTGGCCGACTCTATCGGATTTTGGTGGTGCGAATATCCTCAGGATGACTTTGGGGCGGTGGGCTATAGTTGAGATTTGTCTGCTATGGCAGAGCGTTAAGTAGTTAATATGTTAGGCGTGCTATTGGTCGTCTTGGCCTTCTTAGCTTAGTTGATCCGTGATCATGGGGCGTCTTGGGACCGGCTGAAAATTCGGCCTGTTATTGGTGGCGAACTTGTATGCAGCGGTTACGTATTCGGTATACGATAGTGCTTAAAATTGATTGATAGTTATTTAATATTGTATGCTTATTATTGATTATTTTATATTTATGTCTGTGGGTGTTGTATAGGTTAGGCTGTCGTAATCGGGGCTCCTTATTTATCATTTTATGAGGGACGGGAGGTTTCCGGGTAAAAAAACTGTAAGTCTTCGAGGGGCAGCTGATTTTTTTGGCTCTTCCATTTACCACGTTGTATTTTTAGATTCTATAGTATGACTAGTATGGGCGTTAGGTCATCTTGGCTTTTTGGTCGCGTTATAAGAATCTAAGCGCTATAGTTTATTTTCTTATAGCATGTCTCTATGAGTATCTTCTGTACTATGGTGTTATGTATATTTTGAGAGTTAACCGGTGGGTTTACTTTTTTTGTATAGTATTCTCACATCTGGTCCTTCAGCTAATTTTAGCCTGGTAGTGAGGGACATTATGACGATTTACAAAAAAATAGTAACAGCGCCTTCTGATGTTCTGGTAAAAAAAATCGATGTGATAGTGCTTAGTTTTATATCCATCGGTGGGAAAGTATGGTTCCGGGTTTTCATATCTATCCATCATGGCTGGAGGTGTGAGATGCTGTAGCGATCGAGGACTTGTTTTAGATGATTGAAGCAGTACGCCGCGGAGCGGCTGCAGGGGTGAGTGATTAAGATTTGAACCTTGTTGGAGTAGGCGTCTTGGGTCTTTCCATGCCCTGACCTAAGGCTCTTTCCCGTAGCTGAATATTAGAACTGGTATATATTTGAGCTATGCATTGTCATATAGTCATGGAGCAGTCCAACACATCGGCTATCAGCTTTTTTTGCCGATCCGACTTAGAGCGGTGCTTTTAAATAGACGATAGTCGAAGAGTGGTAAGACCAAGGATTTCGAAATATTCTTCCGACGGTCTGATAACTCCACTGTTTAGACTATATCAAAGCCTGTATCGTCCGCAATCAGTATGAGCGCCTTCTGTTTACGGGAGAGTTTTACCGTGGGCATCTAAACCCGCAATGTCAGCCGTGTTAGTCCTTGTTGGAGAGTAAGTAGTAGTTTGAGTCAGACCGTGGAGAACATCGACAAGGTTTTATGGATGATGGCATAGCTTACAAAACGATGTTTTTTTGCTAGTCTTAATTTTTTCAAAAAAGTTTTTAAGAGTGATCCAGGACTAGCTGACCAAAGCGTCGAACTATTTTTTCGTCTTTGTCCATTACTGAGGGTTGCGTGCAGTTATGGGATATTGGCAAAACCTGGTAATATGGAGTTTGTAAGGCTAACTTCCACACCGTTAAATCGAATGGGTCCGTTACTGGTTATATAGCCGTATTTTTTTAGTATGCAATGTGTCGGGTTGTCTCCGCATCGCGGTCGTGGCAAGACGTCACTCAGCACAAGCTGTTGGAGGACGAGTTCGAACGGTCTACTCAGCGATCGAGTTAACCAATAGAAGGTAAGTATCTGTTTCTGATCAATGTGAATTACGAGTTGCACATGCCTTCTTTTTGGCAACTATACGGCCTAACTGAGATGCTATTGGTTAGACGGCCAGCCTTGAAATAGTAAGGCCTTTTTTTTGTGATCCCTAAGGTCGAACGGAGCTTGATAAAGTTGGCTAACGGTGTGCTCAATTTTTCTACATTTAGGTTGGCAGTCCAGAGTTATGGCCACAGAGGATTTTATCTGGCCTGTAATTCTGGGCAACTCTTGCCTCAATGCGTCTTAAGACCGAGAGTAAAAAATATAGTTTGTTCTGGTCATGGATTCAAACATGCTAGTCCAGATAAATGGTAACGAAGGCCAGATGGACCAAATATTACATAATTTGATGGGCAATATCTTCAATTTTCACCGACAGATGAGTATTCGGTTTGATGTTGACTGGTTGTCGTTGCTCCTTAGGGAGCGCTTTAGTGTCATCGGTTCGGACCTGAGTGTCACCGCGATCGACATTGTTGTATCGTTTCAGTCAACCAGTGTTGGTTTTTTTTCGTCTTCTAGTGATTATAGTACATAATTAAATATTCAGGACATCGATCTTGACTTGGAAATCGACTAGAACTTGGCGAAACATATGGGTATAAGTTTGGCTGAGACGCACACTAGCCCGACAAGGAGTACTTTTGTCTTCGCCATTCCTTTCCTCCAATGTTCGGAAGGTCCCCTGCCCGATACGCATTCTCTTCAGGCATTAGTTACCATTAGCTTCGCTTCCGAGACGCTGACTCCGTGTAACGTTTTTTTCACTGTGTTTTTCATGATCGAGATAACGTGCTTAATTGACTTTTTATTCACTTCCTGCAGGAGGTTAATCACCGGATGGATATGGTACGAATGATTGGGCAGACATCGCATGCCTGTCTACTTGTGAGATTACAGAATTTTGTACGTGTGTCCATGACATCACTAATCACTGGGAAGGGGGTTGCTATTCGTAGATGGGCAAGAGTCGGTATAGGGAAATGCCAGGGATGGTTAAGGACTGAATTGATTATATCCATCGGTCTGCCGTTCATTACACTTATTGTCTGCACAATATTTGAGGTCCGAGTGGCTCCTAGCCGTGGGATTCAACGTATGCGTGAGCAAGCCATATAAACATCTTGGAATTACTGCGATCTCCACGAAGTGTTTTGTTAGCCAGTAAGCTATCAGCCGTCAAAAGTGAGATAATCGACGTAAGATGGAAATCAGTATTGTAGTAGTTTGTGGGAAGAGCGGATTCTCTCCGGTTTTTTTGTTCAGTTGTGCCTGCATCTGTCTTCGTGGCCTATGGGGCCGCCATTGTATTCCATTCCGAACTCCATTGATTTTTTCTCGATAGTCCGATCTATCGGCTTGTTTTAGGGATAGCCAAGTTTTTTTGCACATATTCTGCGGTGAAACTTGCTGTTTAGATCGGTCTAGGGGTTGCTATAGGATTCCGATATACCTAATTATAATTATAATTAACCAAATTTTTTAATGAACAATATACGAGGATGTTTTAATTGAACTAATCGTTGGTATCAGAGCTTGCTTTGTGCGTTGACAAGCAACAGCTTAGTAGTATGTTTTTAGCGTCGCTGTAACGTCTATAGCCTATACCTCTGTGAAGATTTGAGACCGTATATCTTACCAATCTTAACGTTGCGTTTCATTGTTATGCTTCTGTCTTGTCTGTTTAATTTTTGCTGTTGGCTGGGTTATTTTAGGGTGGCCGTAGCCGTATTTTTAGTTCTGTCTAATCAATCACCGGGTCGGATGGTGTACCTTTTATTCTGATTGCTCCCACAACGTTTGTTCTTACTGTACGCAGCTACATCGGATGGGCTGGTCATCCGTCATCGTGTCGTCCTGTACGGCTATCATATTAATCGATACCAGCTGAAATTAACGATTACAGATGTAGACATTGGCCAGAGCTGCTGTTGTGCAGCGTTCCGGTTTTAAAATTAAGGCGGTCGTGGCATTACTGTAGCTGTTTCATCCGGAGTAATGTGCCATCTGTCTTGCTCATTCGTCCCTATTGTGCGTCAGCCATGTTACTGTACGGCTTTCAAGAGGTACATAGCCTCTCGGTGGGGTTGACACCATTGCGACATTGGTGTAAATAAAAAAAAGTTAGGAGGGATTAATGGATAATCCCATCGTACAGAGCACTATTATAGGTGGGTCTGGGGGTTTGTTTAACGGTTTAAGTGATATTCTTAGCGTGGGCTTGGGTTATGGCATAGGTCTAGATATGTTATCTGGATTCTTCGCAGGTTGGTCCAAAGCCTGGAGGCAATATCAAAAATTTAGCTACGACCGGACATCACGGCCTTCAGGCTAAGCTGGTTTTCCGGAGTACAGACCCATGGTGCAGTCGGAGCGCAGCTGTGTGGGTGACGTTCCTGTATACGATTTTGGCCAAGCCGACCGAGGCTGGATTTGGCGAGTACTCATCACGATATGGGGGCTGGAGATCCTAGTATATGTCGGGTTGGCGCTATTCCCACTCAGTCTTCCTTTGCAACATATTGTCGCGTGCCGTTTGCCTTTTTATGGGCTGTTATCCTTAGATGACCTGCTCCACTTTTTAAGTTTTTTTCTACTAGCGGTGCCGGTGCCGCTGACTTTTTGTTTTAAGTTAGACGCATACCTAGCCCTACTGTTTTTAGTGCTCTTGGCTGTGGTCACTGAGCTCTTGCAGTTGTTCATTCCTCATCGTCGTTTTGACCTAGTAGATCTATCGGCTAATTTACTGGGCTGCCTTGTTGGATTTCTATTAGGGGCGGTACTGCGATGCTGGTGTGACGGTAATAAGAAAGGACGGCATAGTTAACTTTAGTGACGAAGACGTGGTACAGTCTCTTTTAGACTCCCGATTTCTGATGATGGAGGCAGCGCGTGGTTCACGTGTATATGGCTGCTAGATACAATAGCGAATATATATTGTTCTTTATAAATAAACTATTAGCGGCAGTACTACCGGGTCACGCTCCAACACCATACGGAAAAAACGACGTAGCGAGGAGCGGATGCGGTTTTTTAGTTTTGAATACTCCTTGGGTGGGACGTTCTCAAAGATTTCCAATATTATGCATTTTACATCTTCTAGAAAGTGGCTGGCCTCAGGCTCGAACAAGAAGCCCTTGGAGAGAATATCTGGGCCTACTAGAATCTCCCAGGTCTGTTTGTTTACTACAAGCAGGGCCACCACCAGTCCTTCTCCGCCCAATAGCTGTCGTTCCTTAAGCACGGTCTGGCCTACATCGCCTACGCCTTTGCCGTCTACATAGATGTGCTCAACCGGCACACTCTTCTCAAAGTGGATGCCCTGGGGCAGAAAGGTCAGCGGGCTACCGTCTTCGAGCACGATAGCCCGTTCCGGAGCTACCCCGCACTCCCGAGCCAGTCGACAGTGCTTAGCCAGATGTCGGTATTCTCCATGTATCGGTACAAAAAATTTGGGCTTCACTGTGGTTAATATGAGTCGTAGTTCCTCTTTGTAGGCATGGCCCGAGGCGTGTATAGCCTGTACCTTTTCGTAGAGCACCTCGGCCCCTAATTTATAGAGCCGGTTGATCATTTTTGTGATGGCCCGCACGTTACCGGGAATGAAGCGAGAGGATAGGATCACCGTATCTCCAGGATGGATAGATAGTTTCCTGTGTTCTTCCATGGCGATGCGCGTGAGGGCCGACAGGGGCTCGCCCTGGGAGCCTGTGACTAGCACTACTACCTCCTTGTCGGGCAGCTCTACTAGATCTTTCAAATCTACGTAGGTGTCTGTCGGGATACGTAAGAATTTAAGATCGCGGGCGATTTCTATATTCGTCAGGATACTGCGGCCATTCGCTGCCACTTTGCGGCCAGTTTGCCAAGCCAAGTTGAAGACTCCCTGCATGCGTTGGATGTGACTGGAAAAGAGAGTGATAATAATCCTGCCGTGGGCTTGTCTAAATATCTCAGCTAGCGAAGCCATGGTTTCGCGTTCGGTGAGGGCGTGTCCCTCGAGTTCCACGTTGGTGGAGTCTGAGAGCAAGAGCAGTGTGCCGTTGCCTTCGTTGGCAAAGCGGCAGAAGGCATTCAGATCCGTGACGTTGTCGTCCAAGGGCTGGGGGTCGATTTTGAAGTCGCCTGTATGTACGATGCGGCCTATTGGAGTTTCGATACCTAATCCATATCCTTGAATGATTGAATGGCAGACCGGAAAGAAGGTGACGGCTAGGTCTCCCAGAGATAGTCGCCAGTGCGGCTCTACTGGCACGAGCTCAGTATTTCGCTTTAGATTATGTGCTTTAAGTTTGTTCTCCACCAGGGCTAAGGTAAAGCGCGAGGAATATAACGGAGTGTCCACGTGGGGGAGCAGCCAGGGCAGGGCGCCGATATGGTCTTCGTGTCCATGGGTGAGTATAATGCCCCGGAGTTTGTCTTTGCGCGCTAAAAGGTAGTTAAAGCGTGGAATAACTACGTCTATGCCTAGCAAACAATCATCTGGGAACATAAGGCCGCAGTCGATGACGATGAGGTCTTGAGCGGTTTCCACGAGCAGACAGTTGAGCCCGATTTCGCCCAGGCCCCCTAGTGGAGTGATAGTAACGTATGGTTCAGGAGCGGGCATTGGGAGGTTCCCTTAAGCTATTGGGTGGGCGAACCGATGTATTAGACGTTGGAAGATATTTTTTTGGTAATGGTTTCGGTGCGGTGTCCAGGGTTATAGTACCAGTCTGTCGACCCGGCCCGTCGCGGAGCTCCAAATAGGCGGAGTTCATGAGCGCGTATAAGTCGTCCTTCAGTCGCTCTCTGTCCTTAATGGTGTAGAAGCCTTGGATGACTACTGGAGGCAACGTCCGGACACGTATATCGCGATGTGCTGGATTCAAGGTGAACAAACTACCTGGCATGGCTTCTCGGGTGCCGGCAAGGATTACTGGCATGATGGGCAGGCCGCATTTAATGGCTATTACCATGCCACCGATTTTGTAATCGGACAAGTGCGTCGGCCATTTGTTGCGCGTGCCTTCGGGAAATATTACAATGGTATGTCCTCGTTTTGACTGTTCTACAGCAAAATCAATGCCTTTCATGGCTCGTCTTGGATGGCTGCGGTTGATGGGTATGTGTCCAGCCTGGCGCATGGCTGGGCCGATTATAGGGATATGGAAGAGGGTATCTTTAGCGATGAAGCCCAGAGTACGGTGCGGGAAAATAGTAAATATGGCGAATACGTCCAAATAGCTTTGGTGGTTAGCCATGAGCACGCAAGGCATCTCCGGAGGCAGGTCTTTTAAGGCTAAGAGGTCTGCATGGATACGGATGCCAGCTGCTTTGAGGAATAGGCGACTCCAATGGTAGCCGCACCACATACCTATCCGGCCACTGCGGTCGAAATAGCTGACGAATATGGCTACGCTAGTAAAAAAGAACGTAAGGGGGATGAAATAGCAGGTGGCCCAGAGTTTGCGCAGCATATAGATTCCATCAAAAAAATAGTATTTTGTTCTTACTATGCAGAAGTATCGGAAAAAGCTATAGAAAAAAAGAGTTATATATCGTCAGTTTTGGACGGTTATACTTTCCTCGGCGATTTGTGCGCGGATTTGGATTGGACTGTATTGGTGAGATAACATGGCGCGTGATATGTCATTTTCTATATGGAGTTTCCGCTTGCTATCGTGCATACGCTGGCACTTCCGCTGACTGTGGGCCTGATTTAGAGAAGCACTGCTAGTGCTTTACTGGAGGTTCTATTTTTAGTCAGTTCTGGTATATGTCATTGGAGAACGTTGCGGGCTAGTGTATCGAGCTCTACTGTAGTACCTTCTTTTGATTGTATTTTTTAGTTGCTAGCTGTACTTACTTTTATTTTTTTCTGGATGCAGTCTGTGCCGTACGGCTATCTACGGGCGTACGCGCCATGGCTTTAGTTTTGCAATTTTTTCACCAAATACGGATGGATACGATTACCTCGTTGTCTACGAGTTCTGACGCCGGAGTATCTAGGCTATTTACCTTTTTTCGTTGGTGGCAAGCGACTACTAATTTATTTTGAGCGCGGGTTAGATTTTTTGGTCTATCTGCGCTTCGAGGTAGATAAAATTATATGTGGACCTGCGGTAATTATCAATTTCATTTTTTCACGCACCCCCCTTTTTTTTGTATTAAATTTATCAAACATTTAATTCTTTGAATTCGTTATCTTTTTCTGTATGAGACTCTTCTTGACAGCTATGAATATCACTATCTACATGTAAAATTATTTTTTTGGATCTATTTTCGCATATTCGGTTTCGTTATTATCTGCTATGGGCCGGGCAGATTTTTTTTGGATTTGACGTTTCGCATTTGGGCTACATATGTATATTCTGAATCGTATCTCCACCCTACCTAAGGATGATGCCAATACTAAAAAAAGGAATAAGACAGATATATGGCCAAAACATTGGATACCCAAAGAACTTATGCGTTAGTTGGCACCGGCGGCTGTGGTAAGACTTCGCTGTCCGAGATGCTTCTTTTTCAATCTAAAGCGATTAATCGAATGGGTAAGGTCGAGGAAGGCACTACAGTCCTTGATTACGAGCCCGAGGAGATCAAGCGGCATGGTTCGGTGCAGCCTGGCTTCGCTGCCTATACTTGGAAGGGTGGCCAGCACTTCCTTATTGATATACCTGGAGATAACAATTTCAATGGAGATATCGCCTATCTGTTGGTGGGCGTTGATGCCGTTATTTTTACTTTGGATGCTTTGGATGGAGTGCGGCCTTTAACTCATAAACTCTGGGAAGAGGTGCGCAAGGCTGACCTGCCTGCTCTAATATGCATTAATAAGATGGACCGAGACCGAGCCAATTTTGACATGGTCTTCGCCGGCCTAGAACAATTGTCTGGTGTCAAGCCTGCTCTGCTCTACTTGCCCATCGGCAAGCATGACCATTTCACCGGCCTAGTAGATATTTTAGAGGGCACAGCCCTGTTTTTTAAGGCTGACGGTAAGGCCAGTCCTGGTTGCATCCCGGCTGAGCTGACTGACCAGGTGCGGGTTCTACGTGAAGCTACGTTGGAGAATATCGCCGAGAGCGACGAGGAGTTTATGGAGAAGTACCTCAAATCCGGCAGTCTAACTGTGGCAGAAATGCGTCAGGGCCTTAAGTATGGCGTGATCGCTGGAACTGTGGTGCCTGTTGTCCCGACCGCTGCTCTGGAAAATAAGGGTGGTATGCAGCTCCTAGACGCCGTGTCCGAGTTTTTTCCAGGCCCCTTATCCCGTGCCCCTTGGAAGGGCGAGAACGACGTCGAGTTGCCCGTGTCCGGTAACGGACCAGCTACCTGTTTTGTTATCAAGACTATGGCCGATCTATTTGCCGGCCAGTTGTCTATTTTTCGGGTGCTTTCAGGTGAGCTAATTTCGGATTCCGTCATCCAGAACTTGACTCGTGGCGAGATCGAACGCGTGGGTCAGTTATTGTTGTTAACGGGCAAGATCCAGATACAATCTAAAGAACCATTTGGCCCCGGTTCTTTAGTGGCTGTGGCCAAGCTCAAGGATACTTGTACTGCTGATATCCTGGGTCCGGCCAAGAGTGTTTTTAAGCTGAAGCGGCCTAAATTGCCGGTGAATCTTATTACCTATGCCTTATTCCCCAGGGAGAAGGGTGACGAGGACAAGGTCTATCAGGTCGTGCAGAGAATCCTGGACGAGGATGTGAATCTGATGCTTTTTCGTGACGAGGAGTCCAGCAATATCCTGCTTAGCGGCATGGGCCAGCTACACATCGAAACCGCGGTAGAGAAAATTAGGCGGCGTTACAAAGTGGACATCGTACTTAAGGCGCCAAAAATACCCTACCGCGAGACTATTAAAGGCAATGCCGAGGTGCAGGGGCGGTATAAGAAGCAGACTGGTGGACGTGGTCAGTTTGGTGACTGTTGGGTACGTTTCGAGCCGCAACTGCGCGGCACGGGTTATAAGTACGTGGATGCCATAGTGGGCGGTGTGATTCCACGGCAGTATATTCCTGCGGTGGACAAAGGCATACAGGAGTCGTCTGCCCGCGGTTTTCTAGCCGGGTATCCTATGGTAGACTTTAAGGCTACCTGCTACTACGGCTCTTACCATACAGTGGATTCTTCGGAAATAGCCTTTAAGATTGCTGGTTCTCTTGCGTTTAAGAAGGCTATGGAGTTCTGTAAGCCGATCCTGCTTGAGCCCATCGTGTTACTGGTCGTGACTGTTCCGGACGAGAGCATGGGTGATGTGATCGGCGATCTGTCCAGCCGTCGAGGCAAGGTATTAGGCGCGGACTCAAGCGGCTGTGTTACTGAAATTAAGGCATACGTACCCATGAATGAGGTATTACGCTATGCCCCGGACTTGCGCAGTATGACTGGTGGCCAGGGCACCTTTATTATGGAGTTCGACCACTATGAGGAAGCTCCTCCACATGTGGCTACTAAGGTCATTGCCGAAAACAGGAAAGGTGAGGAATAGTTTAGTTGTGCTTCCATATCAGATAGCGCTATTTAGCCTTACTCTAGATATTGAGTAGTTTTTTTTGGCTACCGGTATTGAGAGGAAGGAGAGTTTTTTTGCATACGGGTCGGGAATGGCTGTAGTTAACATGAGCATCACTTTCAAGCTTCTGCTTTGGTCTCTGGCACTGGCTGGGATTTTCAGTGGGGCGGCGGGATTTTTATTTACCGGCCTAGAATCTGTGGTCCAGGTTTCTACTGGTATTATCGGCGTCAATTATGCCATCGACATTGAGACCAGTCGCATGATCGGTCGACTTATCTCTATGCTTGAAAACCGTAAACGCTACAATATTCTTAAGAAGGAAGAAAGCGCCGAATCTGCCCAGGTTAATTTTAAGGAGTATAGTGAGTTCCTCAAAAACGCCAAGGAACGAATCCCAGACATTCAACTTCTTGATGAGCTTTCAGCTGAGTTGACCGACCAGATCATCGCTTCGATCACCGTCGGTGTCTCCCCTGAGCTAGCTGTATCCGAAGAGACGGTTAACCGTTGGATTGATTCTCTTTCAGTCATCCGTCAGCGTAACCGTGAGGAGATCCAGGGGTTACTCTTGGAACTTAATGCTACCGGTCGTAAGGCTGCTCAACGCGGTTTAGCCAGCCTGGCCGTGGCTATTCTCTTGGGCTTAGTTGGCGTTGTAGTCATTGCATTTCGCCTTAATCGTTCCCTGGCCGAGCTTCGGCGTGGCATCCGTAACTTATCCGTTGAGAGCCACTTTGTGCCTTTGCGATCTCACTCTCACGACGAGCTTGGCGAGCTTGCAGGTGCCTTTAACGACATGGCTGAACGACTCCAGACAGAAGAGCGCATGCGCGCTGACTTTATCTCAATGCTTTCCCATGAGATCCGTACCCCACTCACTAGTATCCGTGAATCGATCAATCTACTTTTGGATGGTGTTTTCAGTCCACTGAACGAAAAACAAACCCATTTTCTTGAGATCTCACTTAGGGAGGTGGATCGACTGACGGATTTGCTCACCAGGCTCCTGCGCGTCTCCAGTCTCGAGTCCTCCAAACTTTTTCTCGTTCTCTCTTCGGTTCATGGCCGCCTGCTTGTGGAGTCCGCCCTGGAGCGTGTGCATGGCGCTGCCCTGGCCAAACATCTTACTCTTGTGGCAGATTTGTCCCCGGACCTCTGCCCAGTACTTGTGGATTTGGGCCACATCGAGCAGGTCTTACTTAATTTATTAGGAAACGCCATTAAGTTTTCCCCCCTGGGCGGTATTGTGCGCGCCGGTGTGTGGCCGGCCAAAGTGATTGGGTCAGTTGTCGGGGAAGGGAGGGGCCGACCCGGCGAGGTGATATTTCTTGTAGAAGACCAAGGGCCGGGCATACCGTTTGAAGACCAGCCTCATGTATTTCTAAAATATTATCGTGCCTCTAATGTGCGTGACTCTATCGATGGCGCCGGCCTGGGATTAGGCATATCAAAAGCTATCATTGAAGCCCATGGTGGTCGCTTGTGGTTAGAAAGCGAACCAGGCAGAGGGGCTCGTTTCTATTTTTCACTTCCCAGTGCTTAAGTTTGGGGATAGGGGTATTGGCATGCGGATTTCTAGGTATGAGTGTTCAACTACAGGCCTTGGCCGACCATCTGTCCGGAGCAGAACTCCCCGTGCTTGGACATGGCTAATTTTATTCTCTGTAGTTGGACTTCTAGTCGTCTTATTGGTTGGGGCGGGATGTAAAGCCCGACAAAATATTTTTCCCGGTCTATTTGCCAGAGATCCGCAGCAGTTTTATGCCCTGGCCCTGGCTGATTATATAGCTGGAAACTACCATGATGCCATACGTCGGTTCCATAAACTAGCCGAGACGGTTATAGACCTAAAACTCCGACGTAAAGTTTTCTTTGGTCTGGCCTGTGCTTCTTTAGCTGCGGCTGACAGCGATGAGAGTCATCGTGACGCTCTAGTCCATTGGCATAATTGGTTGCGACTGCTGCCTATAAATCCAGAACTGGAAGATCCGCGCCTACTCACCACGTTGCTTTCTCGTTTACGGCTTCCTATTTTGGACGAGGATAGGCCTTCTGGTCAACTATCTTTCGCAGCGGATAAGGATCCTTGTGTCAGTTATCGTGTCGCTCGAGATCTATCTAAGTTAAAGAAAGAGCTCAAGCAGAAGGCCGATGAGAGCATGCTTCTACGAGAGCAGCTTTCAGCCCTTCAGAATCAGCTTAATAATCTTGAGTGTTTGCATCATGAGATTGAGCAGCGCAAGAAGAAGGTTGAATAAGCCTGGACGTTAGCATATACTATGCTGTTATATATGCGCGGCCCCCGGTTAAGGTTAGGTCTGTACCCGGCCTGATTGGGGTCCAATCTGCGGGCAGGCTACCCCGTAGTATGGTTCTTTATCCCAGTCTTACACTATGGATTATGGTTCATGTATCAGGCTGCTACCTTGGCTACCATACTTGTCGTGGACGACGACTCTAACATTCTCCAGGTGCTTGTCGCCCGTCTGTCCTCGGCTGGTCACAATGTGCTCACTGCTTCTAGTGCTGAAGAAGGGCTGGAGCGCTTGGCCGTAGAGGTCGTGGACTTGATTATTTCTGACGTTAAGATGCCCGGCATGGGTGGTCGCGCTTTCTTAGAAGAAGTTTTGGCTTTCAGGCCATACATACCCGTAGTCCTGCTCACGGCCTTTGGTGCTATTCCTGACGCGGTTATGGCTATACAAGCTGGTGCCGCCGATTACTTGACTAAACCATTCAATGGCCAGGAACTTCTAGACAAAGTCCAGAGCATCCTTAGTCGTCGTCCATCAAGCGGAGCTTTTTTTTCGCTTATTCCTGCCACTAAGTTCGTCGCTGTCCCAGGACAGTCTTCCATTGTTAAGACCGATCGTTGTCTGAACTTTTCCGTTCAAAAACGTATAGGCCGCGATCTTTGTGGCGGCCGTAGCCCGGCTATGCGCAAGGTTTATGATATTATTGAACGCATAGCGCCGGCCGATGTCAACGTGCTCGTTCTGGGAGAGTCCGGAACGGGCAAAGAATGCGTGGCGAAGATTCTACACGACCTTTCCAGCCGCGCTAAAGGGCCTTTCGTAGTTGTGGATTGTGGCTCCACTCCGGCCACTCTTTTGGAAAGCGAACTTTTCGGTCACGTCAAGGGTTCATTCACCCATGCAATGCGTGACAAAAAAGGGCTCATCGAAGAGGCCGACCGCGGTACCTTGTTTCTGGATGAGATTGGAAACATCTCTCCGGAGATGCAGACCCGCCTCTTACGTTTTCTCCAGGAGCATACTATCCGACGCATTGGAGATACCAAAGTTATACCAGTTACCTGCCGCGTCATCGCGGCTACCCATGCTGATTTGCCGGCCTTGGTGCGTGAGGGGACCTTCCGTGAGGACCTTTATTTTCGGCTTAAAGTTGTCACACTCCACCTGCCACCTCTGCGCGAGCGCAAGGAGGATATTCCACTGTTAGCCGAATATTTTGTGGCCGGTGCTTGCCGTGAGCAACATCGATCGTTGGTGACTCTGACATCTGAGACTATGGCTGACATGCTCATTTATTCTTGGCCAGGCAATGTGCGCGAGCTAAAGAATGCCTTGGAGGCTGGTGTAGCGTTATGTCAGGACGACACGCTCCGACCTGATGATCTTCAGCTCGAGACCTTAGCACATGGCGGTATTGGTCCTCTCCGGAGGGCCTCTAGCGCGGGTGTTCTGTCTCCACTCCCATCCTCCTCATCCTTGTCTTGGAAGCTTGAGGCTGGCGAGGCCCTTTCTCTGGACGAGAGTGAGCATAGGGCTATTATCAAAGCACTGGAGTGTTCTGGTTGGGTTCAGACCGCTGCAGCCGATATTTTGGGTATCAGTCGTCGGGCTATCCACTATAAGATAAAGAAGCACGGTATCAAAATTTTAAACCGCAGTCGTCAGGGATAATAGTTCATATTTTCCCCTCTTATGTCCTATGTCGAGTAATCTCGTTATTGTCCACAGCCATCTGGCATATTCGCTCTTGTAAAGGATAGAGGTTAGATTCTATTGGGTATCAACCCTATGATACTTATGACAACCATGGATATGAGCATCGTCAATCTAGCTTTGCCTGCCTTAGCCGCTACTTTTTTGTACTGATTGGAAAATGTAAATCTTTGGATGGCCTTATTGTGTGGCGCTTCTGTCTCTAGCATTTATATTTTTCTAATAGGAGCATGCTAGTTATTAGCAGATATTTTTTGTGTTTGGCTCAACATAATTAATCCAGCAGACAGGCTGTATTTTTTATGCTGCAGAGTGTATTCGGACGATGTATGCTGTAACTCTGACTTCTTTGTCCGGCAAACGCTGTCACCTTTTACTGTCGAGGTCGATATCTGCATGAATGTGGCTTGACCTAGCCAGTGTTAGGATTAGTGCCGGTGTGTGCTTTGACCTGCGACGGGGCCTACGATTACTTCCTGTCTAAGGTTAAAAATTTCGGGCTGGAGAATATTTCTTTCTGTATCCGGTCGCATCCGGCAGGAGTATTTTCGAAAGATATTTGGGCCGCCTGGCTTTTATTCAGCTTTTCCACAGCCTAACTAGAGTTTTTTGAATTCTAGGCTTTGGATTCAAAGGGCTTCCATTGGGACTATGGCGCAGTAAGCAGCAATGGCCCGGCATGAAATCGTACGTGAAAGTTACTGACTGGGGGGGCTGCACCCATTTCATCCTGAGGATCTGTTACTGAACCGACATGTTATTCGGGTCTGCTGGTCGTATTTTTTAACTTTCGGCAAGCGCCATTATAGCTCGGCCGATCTATTTTTTTTACAGTCAGGCCAAAGTTGATAGTGACCCGACGGATCTGGCGATCCTTTTTTTTAGCAGTGAGAGTTGAAGACCTTGTCTGCCTTCCTGGCCTGGACGTAGGCCTCAGCTCAATGGACTATTCACTGGATTCCACTTCACGGTACATTGCACACAGCGGGCCCTTGTTACTAGCTAGAGCTCTGGATGAGTGTCTGTAGCATTTGATGGGCCTGTTCGTTTTTTGGCTTGGGCCTTGGAGTGCTTTAGATAGACTTTCAGGTCAAGGAGGGGCTGATATAGCTGGGATTGTAGCTATGGATGTCCTTCGGTCGACCTATCGTTCAGCCCTGGCATTGAACAAGGCCGAACTGTTGCTTTGGCGACTGTTTTTTTGGATATCTACTGCGCCTAGTGTCCGTGACGTATACTTCGTCTATGGCAATGTAGAGGCATGATGGTATCATCTTAGTTTTGGCTGCAGCTGTAGGTCTGGTTCTGGTTGAGCACTCATTAGCCGTAGTGCTATAAACCAGAGCCGACTCTAGCTTGCTCGGTATAATGGGCGCTCAGTGTCGTCCGGCTGCTGGTTGCACTGGTGAGACAGGGAGAGTGGCTGACTTTGATATGCACGACTGGTTCCAAAGCGTTGTCCCAGCATATGTAGGCAACGTCTTTTGATTGTGGCGGTATACTTTTTATTTTCAGTAGTCTAGCTTTATATATAATTTAACGATATTCTGGGCCTGGTTTTGGCTGTTATTATTTAGACCCAAAATAATTACATTCAGCATGTCCGTGACAAGTATGCGTAGCACAAACTGTGTCTACGGTCCGCATACTCAACTTATCTGCTGCATGGGTCGTGATGGACAAATTAACCCAGCCCAGCCTATCTTATCATGGAATCTAGATTTTATAAGATCTTGCGGACCAGCTACGGGCTTGGATGTGCCTGGTTATTATTTCAACTGCACGAGCGCTACGGGTGGCTCTATTTTATGTCTCTATTGGTCGCCTATAAGGTTCAAGTTGGGCAGTACTATTAAGCCGCTTCCTCATATTATGAAAATCCTGGCGCCTTGTTCTGCGGGGGGGGTATGGCCTTGGATAAGGTCTTGGTTTGGACCGTAAGTGTGTCTTTGTTGGGCCTACATCAGTACATAGTCGTAATAGTTAAACTCTAAGTTTATAGGAGATGTCATGAGCTGACTGCATGGTCTATAAGGGACTATAGCAAAATCTAGTGATGGGAGGACGATTTTTACTTGATTTGTTCGGCTGGCCCGGGAACAAGGGATGTAGTAATAACGCAGGCCTTGGGATATGGCGCTGTGGAAAATCTGTCGGTCTGTTTGGCCGACTTATATGAGTGAGGAGGAAGGATGGAACTCTTGATTAAGAACCTGATAGCCGCTATCGCAATAGTGGTCAACATGGCGCTTAACTTCTACTTTTGGATCGTTGTTGTCGCTGTAATCCTTTCTTGGGTAAACCCAGATCCGCACAACTCTCTTATGCGATGCCTGAGAGCCTTGACAGAGCCGGTGTTTCTGTTGGTCCGGCGCTGGATACCATTCACCTTCGTCGTTGGGTTTAACCTTTCGCCCGTAGTGGTGCTCTTAGTCATCCAGTTTCTTCAGTATTTCTTAGTGAATACACTTATGCAACTGTCTGGGCGTTCTTAGATGCGTAAGATGGCGGTGGCAGGCATGGCAGCTGAAATTGTGCAGGCCGAGGGTGCTGAGTGTTAGGGTTGGGGACATTACCGGGCAGTGGTATCTGGAGATTTGTGTGCAGCCTGGCGCGAGTCAAAATGAGATGGCGGGTCCGTTCGGCGGTCGGTTAAAATTCAAGGTGATTTTTCGGCCGTGGAAGATAAAGCTAACTAGGCTCCCATAGCCTTCGTGGCCCGAGCGGGTAGCATCGAGTCCAGCTAGGTGCGTTTGAAAAAATGGTAAAAAGAGTCATAGGAAACCGGTATTGTGGATATTTCGACACTGCCTGAGACAATGTGGCCATATGGGTCGCATTTTTATAAAACTATCAACATAATAAGGAGAGTGACTGTGGAGCAGAGCGATCTCGACCTTCTGGAAAAGTTTCGCTATAACGATTCGGAGTTAAACGCCTTGTGGGAGGAGCACCAACTTTACGAGAAGCAGCTAAAAAAACTAGCAAAAAAGGTATTTATTCTTCCTGATGAAGATCGGATGACCAAGGAGATAAAAAAGAAAAAGCTTTCAGGAAAAACTAAGATCCAGGTTATTTTAGATCGGTATAAGGCAATGGGTAATTGATCACACAGTTGCCCGTAGTCCAAGTTCTGCTGGTGCGTTTCAAGCAGAAATATGTAGATACGTCATTTTATCTCGGAGGGGTGGCTATAAGTATCTATGACTAACATAAATTATCTGTGTGCTATATCCGTGTATGTTTGCGAGCATACGGTATATGCGACGAACCGGAGAAGATGAGCGAGATCATCAGGTGAATGTTAAATACAATTATGAGCCTGAGAATAGATGCGCTTATTGATATGCTTAGCGGGGCAACGGCGGTTTTGCTACTGCTGAGACCAGAGCGATTATGTAAGATAAATAAAGCACTATGCACCGAAAAAATACTCCTGAAAAAAAGAGTTAAATTGGCATAAAAAGAAGGCGTCTATAAAAGTAGACTTTGCCTTGAGGGAAAGTTATAGCTATGGGTATAGCTAGGAACACTAGAGGTACACGTATTTTTCGGGTCGCTAGATGTGCCGTGGTTTGTTTGTCTTAGATTAGTTGCATACTCGGTCCCATTGGAACTAGGCATTGCCAGTGTTGCTATCGCTGTGATATACGCAGGCGATGGGGACGCTGGATGTCATACGTTTCCCAGTACGAGAATATCCTCCAGGTGGAGGATACAAGGAGTGGTAATGAAGCTGCGTTCACTAGCGCTGGCATGTGCCTTGGCTTTGACAACCTGTGTGGCGGCCCCGGCTCTAGCTCTTGCCCAGAAGACCCCTATCGCTTTTGCGGTGCTACCATTTAAAGTTAACGGACCCGAGAAATACCATTACCTGTCTGCCGGCATTCAAGACATGCTCATTTCCAGGCTGTACTGGAAAGATGCGACCAAATCTGTGGGTAGAGACGTGGCTGATAAGGTTCAAGTCCAGGCCATGAGTGAGGAAAGGGCTGGTCAACTGCGGCAGAGGTTTGGTTGCGACTGGGTTATCTGGGGCACTCTCACGGTCATGGGTGAGCAGTGTAGTCTGGACGTGTATATCATCGGCAAAAAAGAGATGAAATCCAAGACTACTCAAATATCTATAGATAAACTAATCCCAGCCCTGGAATGCACTGCCAGGGATATCAACACAGAGATTTTCGAGTTGCCCCTCACCGAAAAAGGTTTGGCTGAACCAGTTGCGCAGGATGTAGTCAAAGAAGGTATAAACAAGTTTAATACCGGCCTGGCCTTCAACGAGGATAAGCAGATCAAGGAGTTTTATCTCAACCCGCAATTCCGCTACGCTGGCGACGCCAGCGCTGAGGGCCGTCTGGCCACTAAAACCATGCCCTTTGTTGCTCTGGGCATGGTTATTGGTGATTTAGATAAGGACGGCAAAAATGAGATTACTGTTATCTCCAATTCAGGTGTGCACGTCTTTCGTATGAATGACAACCACCTGGAGCTCGTGACCGAACTGGTTCTGGGTGTCGGTCTCCAAAATATTAATATCAATTTGGTGGATTTGAATAAAGATAGCATACCTGAGATTATCGTATCCTCGGCCCTGCGGGATGAAAAGAATGCCACCGACCACTGGTACGAGTACACTCCTCGTTCATATATCCTCAACTTCAAGAATAACAAGCTCGAGGTTGTAGCTAAAGGTCTTTCCTGGTACCTTAATGTAGTTAAGATGCCTCCATCATGGGCGCCTACACTTATTGGACAGAAGCGTGGTGAGTATGGTCTCTTCGCTAAGTCGATCTATAAAATGAACATGATGGGAAAACAGCTTATAGCGGACAATAAGCTCATGTTACCCGTGGATAGTAACGTGTTCAATTTTACCTATTTACCCCAAGAGACCGGCTATAAGATCTTAGCTGTCGATGAGCGTGATCATATTCGTGTTTATAATGAATTCGGCGACCGGCAGCATATCACAGATACCATTTATTCTGGCTCAGCTCTGGGATTGGAATTCGACGAGTCCTTCCCTGGCATCCAGGACAAGCGGTTACAGAAGGGTCATTATTATGTGCCAGCGCGTTTGTTGTCCATGAATTTAGACAATGATAATCGCTACGAGATCCTTATTAACCACCCGATTTCAGCGGCCTCCATGTTCTTCGAGCGCTATCGTCTTTTCCCCCAAGGCGAGATTCATTGCTTGACTTGGGACGGCGTGGGTATGTCCCTCGTCTGGAAGACCAGGCGTATCAAAGGTAGCGTGGTGGATGTTGGTGTTGGTGACGCGAATAACTCCGGCACTAGCTCTCTTGTTGTACTTATTAACACTCACCCGGGCGCCATTCCGTCTAAGATGCGACGTAGCCAGATTCTGGTCTACCCACTGGATTTTTCTAGGGCGGCCGGAGGCGGTGCTGTGGACAATGAGTTCCGCGACGAGGAGCTACATAACGAAAGGAAACACTGATAGCGGACAGGGTTGCTATCCCTTAGCTACACCAGAGACTGGCGCTGTATGCGCTGATCTTCAGTGTATGGACACTCCTTGGCATAGCCTTACGCGGTGGCAGTTAATTTACTTGGTATTCTACACTGCATTTTCATAAAATCTTGTTATAAGTTTAGCATAGATTTTCTTAGTAGATAGATTTGAGGCCAAAATCTTTAGCTAGTTTGATGTCGATGATAAAATGTTTTACTATGTATATTCTGAATTTTGGTTGAGCAATGCCTGCTGGACATAATAAACTTTTTTGCATAGTGCTTTTGCTGGGCGGGTTTGAGGAGAGCCATTGCTCCTTGTTTGAGCTGGATTTGATTTATGCCCATGGACATTGAATAAACCTCTATTACTCATCTAGTAGAGGTTGGAGCATTCGGTTTTTTTCAGGTGTGTTGCTGTGCGGGTGCTATCTTATATTGCGTCGTTAGGTTCTGTACCGACCTGGATAGTATTACTTTAACACTGAAGACCTTGGCCGTGCAATAGCCCTTCATATCCCAAAAAGATTGTAGCTATTCGGGCGTTCCTTGAAAATTAGCTACTACAGCGCAACCTGAGTTTTTAATTTTTGTTGTGTGAACCATTGCGTACTTGTGGTTCTTAGCCAGAGGGCTTGGCTATGTTGCCGGAGCTTATCTGCCGGGAGGCGTTGTACTGTTGATAACTTATTGTTCTGATTGGGGTGAGCTATCTTGAGACTATAGTGCTTATGATTCTACTGAGGATGCGTATATCTTTGAAAAACCTTGCTGTATTTTAGTGATCTACGCGGCTGCGAGGTTGGCGCTCGGGGGGGGGGTAGAAAATTAGGCTATCTGAAGGAAAAGATTGGAGGATATTTTAGCCAGGACAGTTATATTCAGCGAGTATCAGGGACTGGAAGGTCTTGGTCAACTCAGATACGTATTATGGTATCGATTCTGTGAGTTAGTTGAAGGCTACGGTATCAAACGTCAACGCTAGGTCCTGGGTGGGCTGAATTTAAGTCTTCGTTGAACTGTCACGTTAGGCTGTGTCGCAGGTAGCCCATTAGTGTTATAATTAGTATCTTTTTTTTACTATGTCAATGCGTCATAGAGTTTGTAGGTTCTTCATTAAGGATCCCGTCAGTCTGTCGATTCTGGAAAGCCGTAGATGTTTAAGGCATTATTCGTGTTGAAATTGGCTTGATCGTGAGGTATCCAGTGGTATATAGATCTAACCGTTGCGTGTGAAATGGAGCCAGTGTAAGTGTTGCGTATTTATGATGATCTTAATACTATTTGGGTTGTAGTGTTACTTGTGACTAAAGATGGATTCTAAGTCGATTCCGGTCTCGTTGGGTTTGGGACTGAGCATATCCCGTAATGCATGCCGTCATGGTAGCAACCTCGTGCTCACGCCATCTAGACTAACTGCCTAACTGCGGTAGAGTCTGGCCATTACAATGGTTGGTGGTGCCGAGAAGGACAGGACATTAATTTTATTAGGTCTGTGTTTTAGTAGTGTACCCAAGCAGACTGTACTTTAGGTTTTAGCCACGCATCAAACGAGTATTTCAAACTGAATAGTCACTTTGGTTGTGTGATTACCTAGAGTTTAGTAGTGATACTGGGGGGGTACTTCAAGGTCAAGACCAACTGCCGTCTTTCTCCCGACAGGTCAATTCGGACAGGACTGCGGATATCTGTTTTTCATGTTGTGGAAAATAGTAATTTTGTCTTGGTTGCGTCGTAGCAAGCGGTGATTTTGTGTCGGGTTTTAGCCTAAGGGCTTTAGAGCATAGATTAGGAAGAGCTTGCTCATGATTTAGTTTTACTCATCTTCTTAATGTCATATAATGGAAATGGGCATGGAATACTTCTGGGAGCTGGGTGAAGTATTTCTTATGAAGGGTGAAGGTAAAAATTCTGTCAAAGTTTAGCGAATAAGTTTTTTTGTGTCTTCGGGGGGGGGGAGTATCCCCAGCAATATGGTGGATATGCTTTTACTTAGGGTGGCTGTGTTATCGTTAGTCCATAGGCAAATAGCAGCAAAATTGTAGCTGCGATGATATTTAACTAGCCGATAAAAGTTTTCATGCCCATATAGCTTCATTCCTTAACCATAATTAATCTGTTTATCCGACTTTGCTGCAATGTCTGATAGAAGGTCGATGATTGTCTTTTTACATTATCTAAAAAAACGGGAATGGAGAAGTTGATTCCATGTCGGAGAGTAATAGAAGAAGTGGGGGAACTGCGGGGGGCAGAGAGGGGAAGAATGTACGGTTTTTTTGTGTTTTTTTACCATAATGTTTTGAACTTTGTTCTATCCGACAGTGCTGATAACGTCGCTCGGCATATCATCCTGAGCGTATTTTCTCCTTATGTCCACGTCAAAGCGTCTCCTGAGATGTGGAAGGGATATCGAATGGGATTCGCCCAATCATGAAAGCGTCGGTAATAAGAGACTGCCATTTCGATGTTATAGTTTTCAAAGAAGGGGGGCGGGTTTGATCGGACAGTGTAGTTCGGTACTAATGGGAGCGTTAGGTTAAGGCTTATTTTTAAGTGGATGACGTGCGTTATTGTTATCTCTTCGGCATCGATGAGGACTACCTGTCTATTGGCAGTATTATGCTGTTGTCGCTCGTGTAGATAAAGAGGCACAAAATATAGCCTTACATGCGATAAGTGGTCCTGGCAGGGGCCGGATCGCAGCGTCGTGGTTATCCCGTCTTGGAGAATACGGTTATATATAACGTCCGCTAAAGTTTTCGGCAGTTGAGCTGCTGCAGGTTGTAATTAAAGCACTGTCTATAATGTTTTTTAGATATGGCCGGCTATCCTATCAACATGACGTTTTGTCCGGGGGTAGGCAGGGTAGCACTTAGTGCGGATGGATTAAACGCATGGGGTTAGTATCATACTTTTACTGTGTTGTCTTTGGGGTCGTAGAGATAAATAAAAATATTCGTGTTATTGGTCTTTAGTATTTAAGGTAGGGCCAACTTAAATAAGGGAATCTCAGCTATCCAGATGTATATGCAGCGTTTCTTATGTCGAGGTGTCTAGTGTCAGACAGAGGCTTAGCTTAGAGTATTCTGCTTATGATCGATGATGATATTCTAAGTAATACACTAAAAAAATGGACCTTCCTGGTTAGCAAGGGTCCCCAAGTCGCTTCAGCACGAAATAATATGGTACCGCCGCATAAAAATTACGACAGCCCGCCTGAGTCGGCTGTGTTTATGGTCAAGCATTTTGGAATGTGGGTATGCTTAGAGTCTTTTTTTCTGGAAGTAGGGTCGGACTAATTTCCAGCAGTATGGTTAGCTCTCCAAAAATGCCTTGTAAGCCAACATGGTAGCGTACAGGTCTACTTTGCTGGCTAACTCGAAGGGGCTATGCATTGACAACAATGGCGGTCCACAGTCAATTATATCTAGTCCGTATTTGGCTAGGTACTTGGCTATCGTGCCTCCGCCGCCTAAGTCTACTTTGCCCAACTCCGCTATCTGCCATGGGATGCCGTGGCGATTAAGGAGGCCTCGTAGCCAGCCTACGTATTCTGGGTGCGCGTCGTTGGCGCCCACTTTGCCTCGATGTCCAGTGAACTTGCAAAAACATGGTCCATAGCCCATACGAGCTGCGTTTAGCTTTTCGTGTAGTTCTTGCCAGTCTGGATCTAGGGCTCCATGTACATCGGCCGAAATAGCTTTAGTTGTGATGAGCGCTTGACTTTTCTGCACCTCGGGATCCCATATTGTTATGAGGTCGTCAATTCCATACTCCAGAAACATGGACTGCGCCCCAGTTGATCCTTCCGAGCCGATTTCTTCTTTGTCCCAGAAAATCACCAGCTGGGTGTGGTTCGGCGCTGTGCTCGTCAGAAGCGCCTCCAGTCCAGTAAACACGCAAATGCGGTCATCCTGGCCGTAGCCGCCAATGAGTGAGCTGTCCAGCCCTACAAAGCGTGCCGGGCCAGCCGGGACTACTTGAAGCTCAGCGCTGTATAAGTCCTCCTCCACGATGCCGTAGCGTTCATAGAGAATTTTTAGAATGCGTTGCTTCACTAGATCGTTACCGTTTTTTGCGTTTTTACCCGCAGTTTCGGATTTATATTTTTTTTCCATTCCCTTTGTCTCAGTAACATCGAGGCACGGGGCGTGGCCGAGTACGAGATTTAGTTTCTCGGCATCGAAGGCATCGGCCAATTTTTGTTCTACTTGTTTGCAGGCCAGGTGTGGCAGTAAGTCGGCGATAGTGAATACAGGGTCATGTTTTTCTTCGCCTAGGTGTATTGCGATTATTCGGCCGTCATCTTTGACCACTACTCCGTGCAAAGCCAGGGGCCGGGCAAGCCATTGGTATTTACGGATGCCACCGTAATAGTGGGTTTTAGCCTGGCCTACCTGACACTGTTCCTGGAGTGGCCGCTGTTTTAGATCTAGTCGTGGCGCGTCGGAATGGGCGCCAAGAAGTCGGAATCCCTCTGAGAGTGAGCGCCAGCCGCGCCTAGCCAGTAGAATGGTTTTATCTCGGAAGACGCGTAGTACGCGGTCCTTGTGAGTGTCGAAGGCTTCAGTGTAGCCAGCGATCATGGCCAACTCGCGTACGCGGGCTACAGTTAGGCGCTCGGTTTTGCATTCGGAGAGAAAGGCGACGTAGCGGTGGGCTAGATTATCTATAGCTGACTGCTGTTCTGGTTCGGTATAGATTTCCCAACAATTGATGGGCTTGTACTCGAGTTGTGGTGTAGTCATCGGTTTTGTATGTCGGGGTTAAACAGTTGACGATTGGCTAGGTTACGTAGCTAACAGCAGCCTGAGGATCTCTTTGCGTTGCGCCGGGCCCCTGATAGGAGATAGTGAGTATGTTACATAGTCCGGATCTTAGCAGCACTCTATAGGTTGGTTTAGGGCCTCGCCTCTTCGGCTTGTCGGTTCAAGAGCAGAGCGTCAAAGTAGGCAATGGTTCGGGATAGGCCGTCCTTAATGTGCACCTCGGGTTCCCAGTTTAGCTTGGCCTTGGCCAGGCCGATATCTGGTTGGCGCCGTTTGGGATCGTCCTGGGGCAGGGGTTTAAAGGTGAGCTCCGATCGGGAGCCCGTAAGGGCGATGATGTGCTCAGCTAGATCCATGATGCTGCGTTCGGAGGGGTTGCCTAGATTAACTGGGCCGACAAGTTCTGCTTGGCTGTGCATGAGGGCTATTAACCCGCGCACTAAGTCATTTATGTAGCAGAAGGAGCGCGTCTGAGAGCCATCCCCATACAGAGTGATGGGTTTGCTTTGCAGGGCCTGCAGGATAAAGTTGGAGACCACCCGGCCGTCATTGGGGTGCATATTTGGGCCGTATGTATTAAAAATTCGAGCTATTTTGATGGAGAGTCCGTGCTGCCGGTAATAGTCGAAAAAGAGTGTTTCAGCGCAGCGCTTACCTTCGTCATAGCAAGAACGCGGGCCAATGGGGTTGACCCGGCCCCAATAGCTTTCGCCCTGTGGGTGCACCTCAGGATCGCCGTAGATTTCACTGGTGCTGGCCTGCAGAATGCGTGCTTTGACTCGTTTAGCTAATCCTAACATGTTGATGGATCCATGTACACAGGTCTTAGTGGTCTGTACTGGGTCGAACTGGTAGTGGATGGGCGAAGCCGGGCAGGCCAGATTATAGATTTCGTCCACTTCTACATAGAGAGGGAAGGTTATGTCGTGGCGTAGGATTTCGAAGCAGGGGTGCCTGTCCAGGTCGCGGACATTGTCCCGCGTGCCAGTAAAGTAGTTATCCACACAGAGCACCTCGGCCCCGCGATTTAAGAGTTCGCGGCATAGGTGCGAGCCGATGAATCCCGCGCCGCCAGTGACTAAAATGCGTTTACGCGTTAGGTTTTTAAATTTGTTTTTTTTCATATTCGCTCCTTTATTTTTCGATGACGGCACTGTATCGGGCTATTCAGTGTGGCCATGGGGAGCTTATTTGTTTGGAGTCCGTGTAAATCCTTGACCAGATAGCTAGGCCGACGTTTAGTTTCGTTGTAGATGCGTCCCACGTATTCTCCGATCACGCCCAGGGAGATGAGCTGCACCCCCTCCAGGAATAGCATGCTCACCATAATTGATGCATAGCCGGGAAAGTCAATGCCGAAAAGTATCGTTCGTAGGATGAGGAAGGTGGCATAGAGGAAGGAGAGCCCTGAGAAGGCTAGGCCTAGGTAGACCCAGATCTTGAGTGGTAGGTTTGAAAAGGAAAAAATACCGTCCAGGGCGAAGTTCCAGAGTTTCCACCAGCTCCACTTGGTAGTGCCGGCAATGCGTGCTGGACGACTATAGCGTACTACCGTGGTCCGGAAACCTACCCAGGCGAAGAGACCTTTCATAAATCTATTTTTTTCCGGCAGCAGTCGTAGCGCTTCTACTACTCGTCGATCCATTAGCCGAAAATCCCCAGTATTAGGCAGAATGTCTATGGGCGAGAGCTTGTTAATTGTCCAGTAAAAAGCCGCTGCGGCGATGCGTTTGAGCTGACTATCTCCTGGCCGGGAGGCACGCTGAGCTAGCACTACGTCGAAACCTTCCGTCCATCGATTGAGCATTTCAGGTATGATTTCCGGTGGATCCTGGAGGTCGGCATCCATGGGGACAATTGCATCCCCGCAGGCCAGTTCTAGCCCTGCAGTGAGAGCAGCTTCTTTTCCGAAGTTGCGCGATAGCTCCACTACCTTGAGTTGAGGTAGCTTCTCTTGCCAGGCTAACAGGCCTTCCAGACTGTGATCCTGGCTGCCGTCGTCCACGCATACGACCTCGTATGTTAGGCCCAGTCCGTCTAGGGCCGATACTAGGGCGTTGAAGAGGCCATCAAGTGCCTCCTCTTCGTTGTAGATAGGGATGACCACAGATAGATCAGGTCGGGTCGCGGTAGGTGTATTAAGGGTCGGTCTGGCTTCTGGATCCGAATGCTGGGACAGGCTGAGGCGAATCCAATCATGGGGATCAGGCATGGGAGCTCCTGGAGATATCAGTATCGGCGATCTGGATTATTGCCTGCGTTAAGGCTGAGGCCACTAAGCGATCTTCGTCCGGGGCGATAGTTCTAGGATCCAGGCAGAATAGGTCATTCTCGATGCGGCCAATGAGGGGCGGATCAGTGGTCAGTAGCCGAGCCCGTAGGCCGTCAGCTGAAAGTCGCGCGCTGCCTGGGGCTAGTGCCACCAGGGTAGTAGGCAGATCACGCTCAGGGAAGGCGCCGCCGCCCACTCGTGAGACACCTGGCAGTAGGATTGGCCGGAAGGTATTACCCAAAGTGCGCTTAATTTGCCTCAGTAGAGTCCTGGCTTTGGTCTTTAGAGCCTCGGGGGAGGCAGTGATCATGGCTAGAGTGGGTATGGTCGTGGCCACGGTGTCTAAGTCTAGGTAGCAACGTAGAGTGGCCTCCAGGGCGGCTATGGTCATTTTGTCGGTACGCAGGGCCCGGTTGAGGGGGTTGCGTTTGAGTTTGTCGACCCACTCCTTACGACCCACAACTATGCCGGCTTGGGGCCCTCCTAATGCCTTGTCTCCGCTGAAGCTGAGTAGGTCCGGTTTTTTAGCTACTAATTGGGCTACGGTTGGCTCTCCTGGTAAGCCAGCGGCGCTGAAATCGAAAAGTGTGCCGCTGCCTAGGTCATAAATTACGGGTAGCCCGGTCTTATGGCCCAGGGCTACCAGGTCTTCTAGTTCCACCTCGTTGGTGAAACCTACGATTCGGAAGTTAGAGTAGTGGACTTTCATGAGAGCCGCAGTGTCAGGGCCAATGGCCTCGGCGTAGTCCCACAAATGGGTGCGATTAGTGGCGCCCACCTCTCGTAGAACGGCTCTGGAGTGGGACACGACTTCTGAGATACGGAAGCTGTCACCAATTTCTACAAGTTCGCCGCGTGAAATCACTACTTCTCGCCCCTTGGCCAGTGTATCAAGGATCAGTAATACTGCGGCGGCGTTGTTGTTGACCACCAAGGCGGCTTCGGCGCCGGTGACCCGGCACAAGATTTTTTCTACGTGGCTGTAGCGGCTGCCTCGGCTGCCTGTAACCAGATTCAGTTCTAAGTTAGAGTAGTGTGTATTGGCCTCTATGACTGCGGTGATGGCTGACGGACAGAGCAGGGAGCGGCCTAGGTTGGTGTGCACTACCACGCCTGTAGCGTTGAGCATGCGGCGAAAATGTGGCCGGCCACGTTTGTAGGCGAAGCACGCTAGCCGGGATAGTAGCCGGTCTGGGGCTAATTCGGCTTGGTCGTTGAACTGGCCGGAGTGGATTTTTTCGCGGTACCAGTCGAGAAATTCGCTTGTAAGTTCGCGTAGGAGCAGTCGGGGCAGAGTAGACGTTTCGGGTCGTCTTGCTAATTTTCCCAGGAGTAGGTCTACGGATGGTAGGGCTCGAAAGAGTTGTGAGGGCGGAGGAGATAGTTTTTTAGTCATGATTTCAGGTAAGTTTTGCTGTGATACAGTCGTTTTTTGGTAGGGCGTTATTTTTACCGGTCGGTGGCTCAAGTAAGTCCGGATATATTCTAAAGAATTCAGCCAGCAAAAACAAGGAACCACATAGAAGCACTGGGTTGGGCCGTTTGCCAGCTTCTGCATTTATCTTCTGGGTTAGGTCCAGGGTCGCTTGTAGGGCAGTCGCCATGTCGGTTACAGGCAGGCCGCGGTCGCCGCAAGCTTTAGCGACAGTGGCTGCCGGTCGGGCTCGTGGTAGTCTGGTTAGCTCCGGTACTAGGATGGGACCTGGAGTTAATCCAGCTATAAGGGAAGCCAGCCACTCCAAGGGTTTATCCTGCAAACAGGTGAAGATAACGGCGGCTGGTCGTAGGCCTTCGGTTGCCAATGCTGCTGCCAGGGCAGTCAGACCGTGGGGGTTATGGCCTCCGTCTAAGATTAGGTCCGGGAAGGCAGCGGGTCGGCCAGGTACAATTTGGAGCCGTCCGGGAATAAAGGCGGTTTCTAAGCCCGCGGCGCAGGCCGCGGCCGAGAGCGGCCAGCCGTGCGCAGTGGCGAGGTTGGAAAAACTGGCTAGGGCCAGCTGGCTGTTATGCCATTGATGTGGACCGGCCAGGCCTAGGCGCCGGGGTCGGACAGCGGTGGGAAAACCTGGAGGCGCGGCCGGGCCTGGGATAAAGCCGGTGACCGTGCTGCCTGGATCCAAGGTTTCGAGTTCGACTATGGCGGTGGCCTCCTGTAGTGTAGTGCCATTAGCAGCGGCAACAGCGATCAGGGCAGCGATCTCAGTTGACTGAGGGCCAGCGATGCCTGGTACGATGACTGAGCCGTTCGTTAGGGCTCCGATTTTATCCCAGGCGATGGCGGCCACCGAGTCGCCCAGCACGGCCTGATGGTCTAGGTCTATGGGGGTGATACACACGAGATCGCGGGCCAGGGCCGTAGTGGCATCCCAGCGTCCACCCAGGCCAGACTCCCATATAGCCAGCTCCACGTCGTGTCCGGCAAAGGCCGCTGCGGCCAGAAGTGTTAAATACTCGAAGTAGGTCAGACTCAAGGCTAGTGCCGTGGAGTGGCAGCGTTCTACTAGTTTGAGCCAGGCTGTTTCAGAGACCCGGCAGCCGTTCACCTGGATGCGTTCGCGTACCGAGATTAGGTGGGGGGAGGTGAAGAGGCCGGTGCGTCGGCCGTGGGCCCGACCTAGGGCGTCTAGGAAGGCGGCAGTGGATCCCTTACCGTTGGTGCCCACCACTTGCACTGAGGCCGGGGTAGACCGGCGGAGTTCGAGAGTGTCTAGGGCGGCTGAGATACGGCTGAGGCCTAGATCAATTTGGAAGAGGCCGAGGTCATCCAGCCAGGCATTCCAGGCTGTGAAGGTTGGGAAGATGGGCACGGTTATTTTCGTAGTGATTTTATTGTCTATGGGTACGATGACGATCTCTATCCGATAGCTATTGTGCCAAGTGTTGCGTCTGAGGGCAATCGGAAAAGTGTGGCTCAATGGCTACGGTGTGGAGAGGCCGTAAAAAACCGAGGCCTTGATTATTAAGATATTGTGGCGGTATGTCCAGGCGAGATCAAAAGTCGTCGTACTGCCGACGGTGTCACTAGGCTAGCTACGGAACATCGCGAACAGGCCGTGATCTGACGTAAAAAAATAATTGATGTTTTTTATATGAGGAACTGACTGTATAATTGGCATTTTATACAAAAAATCTGCAGATCGGCAGTTGCCCCTGTGGCTTCTCGATATTTTTTTATTTTGGGACTACACTCTACACATACGTGTGAATGATATATCCACCACTGTCAGTAATTGTACTTCTTTTTTTTTGGCACCAGCTACTGCATCTGCTCTTGCAGCGATTCCATATTTTACTTGTGATCCTATAGCGCATGTAGACTAAAAGTTAGAGTATGCTGAACCTCAAAAAAAGAACAGTAAATCTTTGCGAAACTATGCGTACTTCCATCTTTTTTTATCCGCCTTCGTCAGGTCGAACAACGCCACAACAGTTCGGCACTTCGTTCAATTTAGGTTTTTTATTTTATTTTTCATGGCCTACTATTCAACTGGTATAGCGTGTGTATTCCGTGAACACCCAGGCCAGCGACTCGCTGTTTGTTTAGCCGTGGCGGAAAGCGTCTGATCTTCTCATTTTATAGTTTTATGGTCAGCGCCATCATAGCGCGGTTATCCAACAGCCAATTTTTTGTTCTAGATTCAGTTGAACGCTGTACCTTTGGATATGCCGAGGAGTTTTTTTTGTATACCTGAATGAAGCGCAGATCCACGTGGTATTTAGTATCTCAATATGGTTGCATATTGTATCGGCGTGAGTTCTAGGTTCGCGCTTTCGGAAAATTGGAAGAGCAAGTTATTTACCTGCCAGACGAGCCGTAAGAGTTTTGTCCCTTGAGTTGGCATCGTGGGGAGGGGTCGCCTGCCTGGAGTTGGGGCAAATAACTCTATATTAGTCGTTTTGACTAAGCGAATTTTTTATTCGGCCTTGTGGCTGCAGTTTTGACCTTGCGATTACCTGGAAATCTTCGGTACCTGGTCAGGTAGTAGAAACCATAATCTATTTTTTTGGTTAGATCAGTCATGAGTTTTTTGTTTTCTGCAGCTGGCAAGGAAATATTTGAGAACTGGTCACGGTTTTATCCGGCAGTCTGCGATATTAGGATCAGAAAAGCTAGTCGTATCCGAACGCCTAGTTCCCATCAGTGTAGGGCGTTATTCGTTAGTTGGGAGGTGGCAGGGTTGTTGCTTGAGATTTAGCAGTGCATTTTTTGCGTATGCTCGTTGTTCTAAGCGCCAGATTTTTTTTGCTAGGTATCGCGCGGGCCAAGTTGTACAATCTGTCATACCCGAAGAGAGACTCTTTTGTTGACTGTACCGAAGCAGTTCTAGGCCCTTCTTGGGGAGTTTTTTGTCCGGAGACGCCAAAACAGCATTGAGTGCTTAAGAAATTTTCTAAATTTTGCTACAATCTTAGAGCATACATTTCGTCCATTTTACCACTATTATTACCCCTAAAGTTAGTCTTGTCCGGCAGGATTTCATTGCCTTCGAGCAGCAGTTTGTGAATGCTGTACGTTAGTTCATATTTTTATCCTTGTTACAGCCCTTATTTCCTCCAGGCACTGTCCCGGGAGATGCAGCCGTCTCCGCGGTCGAGCTTGACGTTTCCTTAGATGTGGATGTCGTCCTCGAAGTGGATATTTTCTAGGATATGGCTGTGAACGACATTGTTACTGAACTTAAGATTATTTACATAGCTGACGAGAGATGGTCTTTCTCTTTTTTTCTTTTTCGCTCGTGACATTAATTCGCGTTTAGCTAATGTTTTTCTGGTATTTATGGCTATAGCCACTAAGTACGTTGAGAAGCCTTACATATTAAGCTCTTCGTATTCGACTCCTCTTGATGAGCTGGCTAATTACATTTATTCCATCCATTCTGGCGATCAGTTCATTTAGAAAAAATGAGCTTGTGCAGTAGCTACCTTCTGACTTATTTTTTGGTTTTATACATCGGTTTCTAGTGTCCTACATATCGCGCCGGCGTCGGCGTCCTTATTGTGCGTCTGGTCTGTATCGGTTGCGCCCAGGAGAAGTATAGTTTTCTCTTCGCTGATGAAGTGCTCGTTGGCGTGATATAGGCCCTGTATTTAGTATTTTTTTTAGACTGCTATCGCCCCGCCTAAATAAATTTTCTTTTATTATCTTCCTCATATGATACCGACAGCTCAACTTGTCGTCATCTGGCTGTGGTCGTACTAACCGAGGCTGAGTTTCGCTATTTTTCTCCACGAGCTTATTGGCTGTCGTTTTAGATCAAACATTTATTAAAAAAATTAACTTAATATCCCAGAATATGTGCAGTCCTATCTTTGAAAAATATGTAACTGAGCAGATATAGATTTTGCTTAAGACCGTCCTAACCGTCTGCATGGCTTTGTTTTGGCGGAAAGCATATCATTTTTTGGTCAGCTCTTAGGCTGTGGTGGATGGGATGGGCGATCGTCTTGTCTACGCATCGCTTCTGCTTTTGTCTGGGCTGGAATGAAGGCGTCTGGGAAGGTCAGCGTTTCTTTGGTCTGGCCATTGAGCCATGTTGAAGGAATCGTTGTCCTGGCCTTGGGTTACAGGAGCGACGGGAATAAAAAGCTACAAGGTACTGGTACGCTGAGGCTGTCGACTGTAATTCTACAAGTGGGAGATCGTTCTTCAGTAGAGGTATATCATGATTGTATTATAAAACGGTTCCTGTATTTTTTATAACCTGTGCATTATCCTGTTCATTCCTTTGAGCAACTGCTTGATCCTGCTTAATGACGGCGCTGGTAATGAATTGGCCGGATTCAAATGTAATTTAAAGACCTGAACTGTAGACGGTCTCGATACCTGCAGTCTAGCCACTGATCTTACTGTATACCGAGTCTTGGCTGTCTTGTTTCGCGTCTGGCAATGCTGTGAGCGTTTTATTCTGACTTTACGTGGTTCACTCTTGAGGTCGATCCGGCCAAGTTCAACGCGGCTGGAAGCAACCATTAGCGTGCTAGCCGGCTTATATCTTTGGCCGCAGTTCATATCGTCAATATGTTTCGGCCTTAGAGGTTTTGACGACTACTTAGGCTTGGGAGGTCTCGCAGCCTTTCATTTAAATCTAGGGCTGGAGCAAACCAAGAAAGTACTATGCCGGCTTACCTCGCCAACTTTTTTTGCGTCACAACGATATAGATGTCGCTACGGGTCTATTCTGTTACCTCTGTGCTGACTACTCCCAGTTGGACGTTCTGGAGAACTGCCACAAAAAAAGACCTCGGTCTGTCCCTCTGTCCCTTCTCCTTATCCAATCGTTGCTTGAGCTTATTGGATTCTCTGACTCTGACAATAGGGCTCACCATTTTTATTTGGATGATCTTTATACAACGTATGGAGGAGTACAGTCTGGCTTTATTGGCCGATATGGACAACACATTGGCCTAAAAATTTCTGAGCATGTACGAGACACGGGCTGGTTTTAAATGGCTAGCGGTTTGTTCGAATTTGGTTACATTAGCTTGAAAACTGGTGAAACTGATGAGGTATTACAGGCTGTTCGGTGTTGTTTTAAGACCTCCTTAGAGTATATCTTCGGCCTTATCTGACTAGGCTAGATTTATGAGTCTAGTATCCGATTGACTTAGGCCGTGAGGTAGGATCATAGCGTCGGATACCTAAGGGATCAGGCCGTGACGTTATAAGGTGCCTTGTCTCTCAACTTACTGGCGCGCACTTGCTTTGGCTTTGATGCGGCGAAGATCAGCAGATCATCGAGATACTGGCCTGACAGAGCGTGTCTCTAGAATCTGAAAAAAACTATTTTGGGTCGAGATGTCGGGCCTTAAAATCGCTGGCAAGTATAGCGAGGTCCATATTACTATTGCTCAGGCCTCAATCCTCTAAGCTAGGATGTTCCGGTCCGTTCTATTCTTTCTCTTGGATTGACACGATAAGAGTTGAGATTTCTTCTGAGTAGTTCATTATTACCAATGTCGGTATTTTTTTCTTTGTTGGTGTGGCTCTATAATATTATGATTCTGGAGCGACCTAAAGTCTGGGAGTGCAATTTATCCGCTGTTGTGGACCTTCTCCACTTGGACTGTCTTGGATAACCTGCGTAGTTGACTTCTTGTCGGAGCATAATTTTTTAGATTAGGTGATTTATTATGGCTGCGACATGTCCTTGCTCTATTGCAATAGGGAAGAACGTAATTTGTTTCTAGTCTTTTTTGATTCGGTATTTTTTTTGGAGAACAATCCTTCTGACTTTATCTAATGGTACTGGGAGTAGAATATTCTTTTATCATATCCGACTGTTACTGTTGTGCTGAAGTTAGCGTTCGCTCCGGTTTCTTCCATGATATTTCGTCCGGCAGTCTGTTCTTCGCGTGATGTCTCATCGTAAGGGTCCGTCACCTTAAATATTTGTTATGATGGTATCAGTCCCAGGTCTTGGTAAGTTCAATGTAAGCGTCGGTTCTGTAAATTTACCTTGCGGTAATAATATTTAATCGATTTTTCGTTTATATTCAGTAAAATAGGTTAGAATAGTGTCTCTGGTCTCAGTCGATAAAGAGGTGGGCCATGGATTGCAGCGAAAGTTAGTGTGCATCGTTAGCATATGTATTATTTTGGATCCGTATGGTCCTGAACATGTATGATCAAAGTAATAGTCAAACCGCAGTCTTAGGCCGCGTCATTCAGTTAACTCCGGTCTTCGTTCAGTTTCAAGATTTCTGTTAGCCTCAGCAGTTTGCGGAGTACTTCTATATCGCTACGGATGACCATATCTATCGCCCTACGTAAAAAAAATGATATATGTTTGAGAATTCGTATTGGAGGTCTTGCTGTTCTTCGAACAGACCTGATTAATTTAAGTTTTTACATACTTACCGCAAAGATTAAGGCCGGTAGTAACAAAGTCATTGATTTGAATCCAGGTTTAGCAGCTATGGTTTTTTTTGTTCGACGTGATTTACTGCTCATCTGAAGTTTTATTTTTTTATTTTGGTTGAGCTGACGCTGAGAACCTCTGACTTGAGGGGGTGGGGTCGGACATGTCTGAGCGGCTATCAAAACAAATACGAACTGACATAGACATCAGAAAAAAATGAAATTATGTATTGACATTATGAGAAATTATTGACAATATAAAAATAATATGAACCGATAAGTTGGGCCTGGCGGTACAACAGGACTATAGATCTTAGGCGCGTTGGAAGTAGGTATAGCGCCAGATATCCAAGCCCCCGAGGTTGTTTTTTGTCAGGATGGAGTAGCCATAATGCCACAGATGAACTATTTTATGATGGTCGCCCAGGCTACACTGCCCGTGCAGATCGTGTTGGGGCTTCTAGTGTGTATGTCTTTAGTGAGTTGGAGCATTATTTTTATTAAGTTTTGTTCTTTGGGAGCGGCTAAGCGTGACACCAAACGGGATATGGATTCCTTCCAGGAGGCGCAAGGTCTGCATAGTGCTATTGAGGTCATGGGCCGTGATTTGCGCTCTCCTGCCTATCGGGTGGCCGCAGAGGCCGTCAGCGAGCTAAACCGCTTTGATGACATTGATACAGGTAACCGCGACTGCTTTGAGACAGTCAAAGAGAATCTGCGCCGGGCCCTAAAGCGTGGTGTTAGCAAGGAGATCGCCCAAATGTCAGCTTCACTCTCTTTTTTAGCCACCTGCGCCAATGCTGCACCCTTTATTGGTCTATTTGGTACGGTGTGGGGCATTATGCATTCATTTCACACTATCGGCAATATGAAGGCCGCAGCATTGGCGCAGGTGGCGCCAGGCATCTCCGAGGCATTAATAGCTACAGCTATCGGACTGGCTGTAGCTATTCCTAGTACGGTGGCTTATAACTATTTTATGGGTATATTGGCCGCTATTGAAGCTGATTTAGTTAACTTTGCCGGCGTGTTTCTTAATCGTGTACAACGTGAGTTACCCAAGATTGTGCAAGATTAGTTGTATCTTTTGCATATTTGGAGTCTAGCTATGGCCGTGAATCTTAAGCATAACGGATTAACTGCTGAAATTAACGTTACGCCTTTTGTGGACGTTATGCTAGTGCTACTTATTATTTTCATGGTCACTGCCCCTATGCTTACTCAAGGTTTGGAAGTGGATCTGCCCCAGACTCGCACCGTGGAGGCTCTACCTATAGGGGCCGACCATATGGTCCTTACCGTGGGTAAGGACGGTAGTATGGCCTTAGATGAGTATCAGGTGACTTTAGAAACTCTCCAGCCTCAGGTGAAACAGAACGTAGTAGACAAAAAGAAACAGCTATTTATACGTGCTGATCGGGATGTGGCCTACGGCATCGTAGTGCGTGTGATGGGCCTTCTTAAGGAAGTCAGTGTGGACCGGCTGGGCATAGTTGCCGAGTCCGAATTTCAGACTGAGGTATCCAAGTCGGTAGCCCCGGCGGCTACTCAGCTGGAGAAGAAGGCTCCGGTCCGTAAACTCTGAGGCTGTGTGGTGCCCTCTAAGGCGTGGATGCCTGGCTAATGCGTATTTTTTTTGGTTTGATCTATTCTTTATTTCTACACGTGGTTATTTTTACCTTTACGTGGTTATGGTCGGTGCACAATCCCATCAAGCCGATTATGCTCAATACGCCTCTTTACTATGTGGATTTGGTGGGCTTGCCGGACCAGCCCCCTGGGCCTGAAGGCAAATTATTTAGCCATATGGCCCTATCTCAATTGCAGAATTTCAGTCCGCCTATTTCTGGCCCGGAAGAGATAGTTAAGGCATTTACACCTACGCCTATACCTACGCCTACACCTACAGCCGAATCTAAGCCTGTTGCTCAGGTCGAGATACATAAAACCGAAATCAAAATGCAGCCTAAGGTTGAAGCGGTCAAATTATTGGATGTCAAGGATATAGGTTCTAAAAAGGATGAACACAGTAAGCCCAAATTTAAGGATGTCACAGAGGTTAAGGAAATAAAAAAGTCTGCAGATAAGGTGGAAGGTAAGTCCATGGGTAAGTCTGATGACGTTGCTCCGGTTAAAGTCGAATTCAGTCGAGAACAGATTTTGACTGAAGCTCTTAAATCCGTTAGAGGCAGCGCTGAGCTCGGCATCCAAGAGCGTAAGATTGTTGGCAGTGCTTTATCCTCAGTGCGTTCTTTATTGGAAATTCAGGTCGTGGAAAATAACTCCGGCTATGGTGGTGGGAGTGGTGGTAGTTCGGCTGAAATAGCTTACCTACACGCCGTCACCCAGATTATTAAGAATAATTGGAGTTTTTCCAATCTTGACCATATCCATGCTGTGGCCCAAGTGCAGGTGCGTATAGATTCAACGGGTCAGATCCTCGATTTTTTTCTCAAAGGTACATCCGGTTATATTGATTTCGATGCCTCAGCCATGAAGGCTCTAGTGTTGACACAGCAACTCCAGGGGCTGCCGCCGCCGCCTACCTTGAATGTCCAAATATTTGTACTTAATTTTAACTCACAGGAAGCAGGACGTTAGCCTGATGTCACGTACTCGTGTCGCCTATTTGTCGACCCTGGCCTTTTGCCTAGCTTTGGGTACCAGCTTGGCTGCTGTCTCGTCTTTGGCAACAGTTCAGGCCCCTGAATATTCTTTTACAGCATTTTCAGACCCCACAACCTCCATGTCCTCTACCGCTTTTGGGGCTCCACAAAAAATGTTTTCAGCCGATATTTATGGACCAGGGCGGAGACAAGTACGTGTGGCATTGGCTGCGCCTGTCAATTTTAACGGTACCGACAGTTCATCTGTAAGTCAACACTTGAACGATCAGATCGTCCACAACCTTAGTTTTCTGCCTATAATGACTGTTATCCCGTACAATGCTATTCTTGGCGGTATCCGTATATCTGGACCTACTCGTGAACTTATAGATTTTCGTCGTTTTCAGCTTGCTGGCGCTGATCTAGTTATCACCGCAGGCTGGATAGATAAAAATGTAGAGTTGCGTGTTTTCGAGGCTTTTACTACTCGTATGATTGTGGGTAAATCCTACAAAGATGTGGCTAATGCCCAAGTCTTTGAGATTGCAGATCGCTTCTGTGCTGCCCTCTTGGAAGCCCTCACCGGCCACGGCGAGTTTTTCCGCTCTACTTTAGCTTTTATTCGGCCAGGTGGCCCTAAGGGTTCCAGCGCTCTATGTACGGTTAAACCTACTGGGCGTGATCTGCGTATCCTCACTGCCGTTAAGGGTTATATTCTTTCTCCCGGCTGGTCCTCCGACGCTCGGCTTATTTGCTATACTCAGATTGACGATCGTTATCACCAGCTTGGCATTTTTGACCGCTTCTCTGGCAATGTGAAGCTTTTTAAATTTCCGGGCAACAATATTATTGGCCCTACCTTTACTCCGACCGGCCAGGTTGCGGTCAGTCTTATCCAGGGCAAGGACCCTAATATATACTTGCTTGACGGTAACTATAAACTTTCTCGTCCCTTGGTCTTCAACCCCGGCATAAACGTCTCTGCTGACTTTGATCGCACTGGCGGTAAGATGGTTTATGTCTCCGATTGTACTGGTAAGCCACAAATTTATCTTACTGATGGTGGCGAGGGCAAACGCATAACTGGTGGTTCCTACGACACAGACCCTTCTTTGGCTCCGGATGGCAATGCAGTGGTCTTCGCCCGCCGCGTGGCTGATGGCTTTCGTATTTTCTTTTTAGATTTGACCAACGGCATGGAGCAGCAGATTTCTGGTGGTCCAGGCAACGACGAAACTCCAGTTTTTTGTCCTGACGGTTTTTTTGTGGCTTATTCCCGAGGTGGCTCCAAGCTTTATCTTACTACCCGTCATGGTGACCAAGCTGTAGAAATTCCAATTAACGGTGCTGCCAGTTTCCCTAGCTGGGGGTTGACGGAACGGCCTTAAGGAGACATAGGGAGCAGACCTGGTATATCTGTATTTGTTTTGGCGGCAAATTTAATGTTGGAGAAAATTTTTGATTGCGTCAGCGGCGTGGCAACACCTTGAGGGATCAATTTTTTTTAAGGAATTACAGATCTTGACAAGGTGGGTAGCCGGAGTATACGCCCACCCATGTTTTTAATACCCACTTGTCTGATGAAAAGCCTTTGGTGGAGGCGCGTGGATATCCACGAAGACGAGTGAGCTATTTTTGCAGCCCCGCTGCAAGCATAAAGCAAAAGCAATAAGGAGGACGGAAGGCATGAAAGTAGTGAAATGGTATTTGTTAATGTTTATGTTGTGTCTGGCACTGGGTTCGGGTTACGGCTGCTCAAAAAAAACTGTACCTAGCACTGGTCCTGAGGTCGGAGGTACGAGCGATGCTGAGTTAGCTGCCCGTCAGCTCGCCGAATCTGCTCGTTTAATTATGAGCGAAAAGGTCTATTTTGATTTTGATAAATATGACCTCAAGCCTGAAAGTCGAGCTATCTTGGATCGCAAGGCTAAAGTGCTTCGTGATAATCCGAAGATTAAGGTGCTTTTGGAAGGCCATTGTGATGAACGCGGCACTCAGGAGTATAATCTTGCCTTGGGTGACCGCCGCGCTAAGGTATCCCATCAGTACCTTATTCGTGCTGGTGTCAATTCTACCCAACTCGAAACCGTTAGTTATGGAAAGGAACAGCCGGCCGTCCAGGGTCACAATGAGCAGTCTTGGGCCCTTAACCGTCGTGACGAGTTCCGCGCCGTCTGGTAAGTTGTATAACTATATCGCCTCCACCACGTAAAAAGGGCGGCCATAGGCCGCCCTTTTTACGTGGTGGAGTACTAATCCCTGGCGAACGCACTAGTATTTATCGGATTTTCCACTACGCCCCTACGCGCACCTTGCTAGCCGCATCTATATCCTAGCATTTAATTATGTCTGCCCGCATACTATTTGTTTTATCTCGTGGCATAGCTGTGATTAACGCTCACTGTTAATAATATTGATCGATGAAAAGTTTTATGTATTCATTTATTTACGTAATACCGTGTTTGCGCTGTATTTATGTTCATAACGGAATGCACTATATAGTCGGCTAAATGCTAACTAGTTGATGATTATGATCATTTTTTTATATTTTAAATTTTATCTGTTGTCACTATTTATTTTTATCCAAAAATGAATCTAAAATTAGAGATAAAGTCATGCTATATATGCTGGCTATTAATATATAACCGTAATCTACAAGATGGTAATATTAATAGTATTTTAGTTTATTTATCAGCCAGAACGTATACAGCCATATGAATTTATTGCTGTCCATTATTTAGTGGTCACGTTCTAAGGGGCTCCTTGATGTCTTTTTTTGAGCTTTTTTTCTTTAAAATTTATGCACAGGTCGTCTAAACGTCATTGGTTTAATGTTCTATTGAGGTAGCAGACATATTTAATGTATAATATCTATAAATAATAAGAAATTAAGATACATCCTGGCTTTATCGTTGTCATAGAAGACAAAACGGATGTACTGTTACGACATTCAAACCATCAAGATAGCCATATTGGTCAATAACTTCAAGTAGAACATTATGAACATAAGAGAAATAAATAGTGTCATCGGAATATCATCAGTTCTTCATTTATGCGATGGCATATTTTGATCTAGTTCTTCTTGGTTTTATATAGATATCCCTGTCTTGCCGCGCACCGTCTACTCAAGGCCAAATTCACTAGCTATAATTACTAAGGTTTTCTATATTATTTTCTGTATGGACTAAAATTTGATTATTATGATTTTTCTTAGCGCTGTATTCGATATTTACATCAAGCTTATTCTTTATTCCATTGTGCGTTGTGCACTGCTTATAATTCAATGCTTTTAGATCTGCAAAATCAAAAAATCGCAATATGTTTAGAAACTTATCTACTTGCATAATGGTGCCATTCGGAATATCTATATTATCACTAGTGAAATTAGTTCAGTATTGTTATATTATATTTAAGTTTTTTTAGGTTCACCTTACCGATTTTTTATTATCTAGATAAATATTTTAACGATTTTTAGATCAAAAAAAATATTCTTTCGAGATACAGGAGTCTAGATAAATGTAATATTTACTAACTTTTATATATACTACGATAGCCCATATGGAAATCTTAATAGCCGAGGATTTTTTTGGCTGTCTCAGCGTTCTACGTATACGAAAAGTACCAGATATTGCAAGCTTTTATTCGTCGTAAGGGCTCTGGTGCATGCAGTTATGTGGCACCGTTATGATTCATTGAACGTCATCTGTGCATTGTCTGACAATGCAGCCACTGAAGAAGTATCCATGCGGATACATTGCAAATGACTTTAACCGTCTAGAGGATAAAACAGTTTATCTCTTAGCTATGCATTCTTTGGGCAGCTAGGTAGTCAGTGAGACTTGTCTGGTACAAATAGCGTTCTTTAAAGGTGAGTCGATCCTGTTTAATATGGCAATTAGAGCGGTCGACATCGAAGTAGTTCTCCTAAAAGATATCTAAACCAGATAGATTTTCGTTATCGGTTTTACTAATTCTACAGACTATCTGTAGACCAAAAAAAATGTACAATAATTCGCCTTTGGCTGGTAGTGAAGTCGAAGATGTAAAAGTTCTTTTTAGCCCCACGACACCATACATTTCGGCGTTTGTTTCATTTTAGTGTGTCTAAGGCTAGTATATTATGGTAAATTTCATGTTCCCACCTCCTTGCACGAAGCTAGTATCGTCTGTAGAGATTTGCTTGTTCGATCTGCCACTAGGACATGTTATATGGCCAGAGCAATATGATAGGCAAAAAAATCACCTGCAGGGGTCTCCGCCACAGACTGTTATTGATTGATTCAGCCACCGTATTTATCATGGTGGATAATATCCTTGGCTTTACGTAGCCTGGAGTTATCTTGTTCGTAGAGAACGTGGTGCGGGCATGATGCACGTGTCGTTTGCATTTCCTCCCTCACCACACCCTTGACCAGTCGCAGGAACAGTAGATGATGTGTAGACAGTTAAGTAACTATTTATATATTTGATGTATTTTGAAGCTGCTCGTTAGATAGGTTGATGGAGTCCGTAATTAAACGCTTAGAAGTTAAGCTGCCAGGATGTTTATATACGCTCGTTTGGTCTGGTAAAAAAAGCAATACTGAAAATTTAAGTTCTAAACTAATAATTATAGAATATTGGTCGATTCAGACTTGTAACTTGAGTCTAATCACAGACTTTATCCAGGAACAAATAAAGGCTTAGGTTTAGTCGTTTAATAGCTGTGTAGTTGACACAGTTATTTTTTTATCGCAGAGTTTGTTTGAGTTCAGAAAAAAATGAAAACTTACGAAGAACCGAATGCATACCAGTTCTATATGCAAAAAATAAATTATATACATAGTATGGTAGATAATCGTCAAATACTTATACTTATTTTTATTAACCGAAGTACTGTAGCTAGTATTAGTCCTTGTGCTAGACTGGGTCCATTTGATCTAGAGGCATTGGTTGATTTGTAAAATAATTTATAGGTGTCTTGGCAGTATCTTTTTTTTGCATCGAGCTGATGGGCTATTACTATAAGGTCTAGGTCATACGGGTGTGGTTAGAAAGGTTATATAGTCTATTTTAGGCAATTTTTCAAGGCAGCCGATAATAGTCCATGTTCAGGCGCATGCATTTAACTATAGCCAGTCTGGTATAAATACCGTTCATTTTAATTTTAGATATTCTGGCAGTATGATATAGGCTCCGCGGTGTGGGAATTGATGTATCACGCCATACAGGAAGCAGAAGGCCAGTAATTATTTCTGGACTAAACACCGGTTTTATTGTTATTGTCATTACTACTGAGATAGAAGATCTTAAAGAAGATTTCCAAAAAAATTTTGTTTTTTATAAACTAGATATGAGTATCGTGCTTGATGTTATTCATAAATTCCTTAAAGGTGCGGACGGTACAGTGGCATAAATAATTTTTCGTACGACGTTAAAATCTAGACGAACATGTCGAAGAGCTCGTTCTTAAGAGAGCCTTTTGGTCTATATATTCTGGCCGTGGAAGGTTGTTATCGGCGTCTTAGATATAGCAGTTGCGACTTTATGTCATAAACGAACGTACTATGTGCCGTCGTTCGATGAAGATGTGTATATAGTCTGATTGTAGTCGTAGTATTCGTGCTACCCTTAGCTTTTTATGTAGGAACAGGGCGTACTCGTAGATGTTAACATAGGTGCAGTGGGCCTCCAGGGCGGCCAAAATCCTACAAGAAGCAGAAATCTGGCTGATATAATCACTGTTATCTAGAGATTGGTTATGCTCAAAAATTAAACACAATAGTCAGCTTTTGTCCCAATCCTATTAAAACTTTGTGCTATAGAATCGTAATAAGTGTAGATTAAGTCTAGAGTACGGTCAAGGAAGTATTTGATGGAGAGGCACCTTAGATGTTTAACTTGATCACGACATATCAATCGTGGTGACTAGGCTGCGCTATACAAGATTGTCGCGCATGGCGAATAAGAAGATCAAGGTAAAATTATGTTGATTATATTGGTCTTAGCGACAGGCTATGGAATACATCAGGTGACGTTTAATGGATAAGGCAAGATTTTTTTGTGATTCTGAGAAAGTAAGATGAGATGGAAAAAATTGCCTTTTCTGTGGAATATGTCATAAAGGATAGGCTATGACTACTGGATAGGTGACTGGGGCGGATTATCTTTTCCGAAGCAGACGTACGGTGTAGTGCCAATGGACGTCCATGGCTATTTTGAGAGCGCTCCATTCCCTATGGAGTTAGTTGCGTGGCCTTGACGAAGTCGTTGTAGATCTTTATGGCGTTGCCTAGGACTTTTAGAACTGGCCGCGGAGAGCAAATTATTTTTTTTAGTGATTCATTCTTGATAGCCTTGATTTAAGTACGGCTGACCTTTTTGTGTCGGCCTTAGATGGCATAGATCAGACTGTATTTAAATCAGGTATCGGTTTTTTTGTTTAGGCTTAGTATGAATAGCATATAAAAGCAACGGAACTGACTGTGTATTTATAGTACTTTTGAGTGATGATGCCACCGCTGCTTATGGTTATTTGTGGCAGTGTTTTATTTTTTTGTTTGTTAAAAAAACGAAAAATAAGAAGCATGTTGGTCAATAATGGAGTATGACGCGTGGTATCATATGGTAGTTCGATGACAGTGAGTTACTTTTGGGGGTTGTAGTGGGTAGGCGATACAGCAGTCACGTTCGGCTTTAGTGGCATTCAGTGGTTTTTAGCATTTTCTGTAATCACAGCACCCCAGACTTGGGCTTGTAAATAAGTTGGTACTTTAGGTAGGTTTTCTAACATGTCTTTGAATATTCGGACGATATGGGCTGGGATTTGGTCAAGGCTCAATAGCCCAGAAATTTATATAATTGCGTATCTGGGCATCAAATGCATTTATGCTGTTGAATTCATTTACGACGCCAACCGATAAAATCTAATTATGAGTCCATGAACTTAGCTGGATTCAATTGAGATATTTTTTAGTATATTTTTTTTGCCAGTACTTCACAGGTATACTAAAGTTAACATATTAGTTTAGGCGGCCAGCCATTTGAAACGGCACGCCTGAGTGGGGTATATGCGTTGGTGTTTTTTCGGTTACATAGAGACTCCTCGCAAGATCCTGTTTAAATATAATGAGTGTTTTTTTAATAATTGCTGCAAGGGTTTGTCTGTAGTTAAATGATATAATATTTTTTTTGTTAAACTATGATTGTGGATCAGTAGAATAGGTATATTGTTTATCGGTATTAGTTGTCCACAGAGGGATTAAAGTGCCCGAAAAACAGAGACGCTTACAGTCTAGAAAAATCGTCTAACATAATCTATTTTAGACAAGGACACAGCCTCATATGTCACATTTGTTTTCTGGTAAGGTATCTAAAAAAATAAGGCGATAGTCTTAACCATGGCGTTACGTATTCTGGACGGCTCTATCTTAAGAATTATGCATATGGCGAAAAATATCTAAGCCCGACTGATGATCAACTTTGATCTAGCTCAGGTCGCGTGTATCATGTTGCCATCTATATATTTAAGATTACTAGAAGCATTAATCTGAAAAATCAGAGACCCAAAGTTTGATCTGCAAAACTGGTAGCCCAGCTAAGCCATTGATTTGGTTTGACTTATTTCTATATCGTATTAAATCTCTATTGCATTCGACTGCATATCCAGTCTAAACTGGGCATGATGTGTTGGAATAGAGCAGTTGGCCTGTGGTGGTGAACAGTATATACGGTAAGCGTAAGCGGATTGGTCCAGCAAATTTGAGATATTTTGGTGGATATCGTCTGGTTTATATAGTTTTTAGTATGTGCAGGACAATTGTATGGTTTAGTGCCGGAAAAGTTGGGAGAGTCTATGAATCTGAATTAATGAGAGGTCTGGTGGATGATAATATTGTAGTCAGAAGCATTATCGACTGCGTAGCTAGGACCAACTATGCATTATAGCAAAGTTATTGTTTTGAGACGGGCTGGACGATATTCTCGATGAACACCCAGTCGCTATAGTAGAGCGTGCCGGTTTATCTTTGTAGTTGGCAGTGGGTATTATATTTCTGGGACTAGCAGATTGTATTGAATGGGCCCGTTCGTTTTAGTCGTCGGCTATAGCGATCCCCTAGGTCCTTTTGTTGGTTGTTATAGGCATGAGCCTGGGTGCTCATACTCACCCAGCTGCCTCCGTAGCGATATGAAAGAGGTGACTAAATTGTTTGAGGCCTATAGCAGGATGGCTCAGCATATGGCCGTAGCTTACACGAACTTAAAGTAGCAAGACGGGTTATTTATAATTTGCTAATGCCAGTCTAGAGTAGGAACTAGCTCGATTTGATCTGACAACAGGAGTATACCACCGTTGAGCATATCCGTAATCTGGCCGGAAGGCGTGACCTCCGGATATATTCAATCACTATTTTACTGAGTTCAACGAATTTAAGCTTTGGTTCTTCTTCATGTCTCTCATAAGCTTTATATTCCAGTTGACCTTAGCAGCTGGATTTAGTAAAAAAACATAGCCTAAAAATCGCTATTATTTCTTTTTATAGAAGGATATTGGCAAGCTGATGAAGTTCAGTTTTCGACTTGTGCAACCTGGTATTGTGGTGACCTATGGAGTTGTTGACTAGGGCGATCAATAATTTTCTAGATTTTTTTAAGTTTGAGTACGGTTGGCCTCACTCGGAACAATCGTCCGCTGGTCTTGTCGCCGGCTGTGATCTATTACCTTAGAGTCGTGCATGGTATACGCCAGACTACTGACTGTTGGATTTCAAAATAAATGTGCCTCGAGGAACCAGTGCTGTTGTTGATGATTTCGATCGGGCTATAACGCGTGCTGCTAAGTCTTATTAATTAATGCAGTTAATTTTATACTATATGACAGGTTATGACTCAAGAGTTGTGTTGCGGCCAGGTTTCGATATGGGTCGTCCAACACGAGCCAGGACATTTTTCTGATCAGACCCAGAATACATTTTCGACCACTTTTGTTAAAGGTTCCATATCGTTCGTGCTATCAACTGGTCTAGCTATGTCAGGAAATTTACCTGTGCCAAGCGTCGTATAATGTAGGAAGGGTTGGCGTGAAGAGATATTACGAGAAACTGCAGTTCAACATATTGGAGCTGCAGAACTTTAATAACTTATAACTGATGCATATTTTTTAGTAGTCGTCTGGGTGCGAAAAAAAGTTAGCACTAGTGAATGTTATGCATATCATAGCCTTAGTGTTTATCAACAGCGATTAATCTAGACTGCACTAACAACCATCAGGTGTGGTTGGAATACCTGACATCTGCGGGTCTGTAGCTCATGTGGCACAATGTGGCGAGGACATTGCTATGCGCTTTAAACATTAGATTATGGATCGGGGGGGTATGGTGTCGACTATCGTTGCTGGCCGCTTAAGCTAAGTCCTGGGAATATACCTCTTGCGGATAGTTTTTTATAGACGGCTCCATAAGCAGTTGTTGGTCATGATTATCGGCGGAGCAATTATATTTTTTTGTCTTGGCAAAAGTCTTCTAGATTTATAATAAATTATTTCAGCTTCATAAGGAAATATTTGTCCCCGTCTTGACGTGTAGGTTGAATGTTGTGAAGTACAATCTGGTCAACGCCTTCCGTATGGCCCCTTATTGCGCATAAAATGGTTTTCCTCAGGAACTTGAGACTAGAGATAGCTGCCAATTGGTCAAAATTGTTTTTCAGGTGTTATCGTACGTGGTAACATTAGCGATCATTAAATACTGTAATTGTTCCTACTGATAAAAAATAATACAAAGTCAACATCTTGGCTACTGAATGCTCTTTAAGGATGGAAAAGGTGAACGCTATAGGGAGAAAAGTAAGGGTTTATTTTTTTACAAGAAAGTTCCTTAAGTATATTCTGATTTTCTTAAAAATTATTTCGTTTTGCGTTACGACGGCCAAGCAGAACCACGTGACGGAAGGATCGGTAGGCTGACTTCACAGCGAAATAAAAGTTGTTCCCGTTCATAGCACTGTCAGCAATTTATTTAAGGCTGTAATCACGGTGGTAGCGCGTACAGTGTGCCTATCGCCTGGGAATTGGAAGCATTCGGCATAAGAGAATGGGCCTGCCGACCAGGCGATCCACACGGTGCCTATTGGTTTTTCTGGAGTGCCACCGGTAGGTCCGGCCACGCCTGATATGGCCAGGCTCGTCTCTACGTTAAGGTGAGTTCGGGCGCCTGCAGCCATGGCTAGCACGACAGGTTCGCTTACAGCACCGGCCTTGGCTAGTAGGGCTTCGGATACACCGAGTAAGGAAGTTTTGAGTGCGTTGGTGTAGGCTACCATTCCTCCTACGAACCAGGCTGAACTGCCGGAGGCTGCGGTAAGCGCACCAGCGACGAGGCCGCCAGTGCAGGATTCAGCTGTACCCAACCGCCAACCTCGCTGTAGGAGCAGACTCCCTAGTATTTTTACCTGATCAATGAGCTCTGATGCAAAGGTGATCATCAGACCGCTTTATCCGGTGGCCCGTACGGGCCTAATAGTCTACGCATTTGGGTCAGTTGAAGTCATAGTTTTCTGTTTTATAGTTGGTGGAGATTCGGTTTTAAAGTTTAGTTTGGTCTTGGAGTAGCCTATAGACTTGTGGTGACTCACGTTGTAATCCGATTACCACCTTCATGTTATCTTTCGGGGATACGGGCATTGTCGTATACGATGCGGTCGTCATTTTCTACTTTTAGGATCTGTTAGTTTCGAGCATAGCACTATGTTAGCAGATCAGTTAATGTGATGATGTTCAGCCATATAAATATAATCTATGTCGAGTAATCTATTATTCATTGTGTCATACAATTTTTGACAACGTTGGTACAATAAGAGTTGGTAGAATATTTCAGGGTTAGTTTTTCTACCCGCATATGTACCATTGTTTTCACTGCGATTTCCATCTGAGCCATTGGCTTGTATGCGCTCTCATTAGGTGAGGTGCGCTGGCCTTTAATATAGCTGTTCTTTTTTTTGAGCTAACGAATAAATTTTTATTAGAAGTTTTATAATATACTTTGATGCTTAGAGATTTTTTTTAGATTTGTACTGGGCAATATAGCTATTATAGCGATATCCAGAAGTATTCTAATTTCATAGCGACACTAAAATAAAACATAAATAACATTATCTTAGTATTCCTCCAGCTCTTTAGATTCCAGAATATTTAACGTCAGGCGCTGAGGAATAATGATGTAGACAATATATAATCGATTTATTATATATTCATTATAAGTATTTTAGCAGAAAATGCCAAGATAAAAATATGTAGTAACTTTTTAAGATTCTATGCTCGCTGCCAATTCAACGTTACGTCGGATTGACTTTTAGCGGGGCAAGGCATTATAGAATTATAGCGACATGGTTGTTGTCATATCTGCTGCCTAGTTTGTCGTAGACTCGGCTTTGGGTTATCTTTTCCATAACGGCATATTCGTCCAATATATTTTATCGTTCACAAAGGATCAATGTCATGAATATTTTCTACCTCATGCATATTGGTAGAAAACCGTCCCTTTCTTCAGTCCAGGCTGCCATTGAGCGCGAAAAGGACGCTTTGGACGCCAGCTTTCGTTATTGTGAATCTCGTTTCGAAGCCGTCCAGGTTCTTGGTGAAAAAATGACTCAATCAAATCCTTCGGCCATGGACGATACCTTTTTACTTGTGGAACGTTTGACTCTGGACTTGGCTCGTCTCACCGCCAATCTTAATCGGCAGCCTGCCCCCGATTCTATTGCTGACGTCGTTCAGGATATTGCTACTCTGTCTAATCCCAAACTTATCCGAGCCTTCGGTGAACTTTCTACTACTTTGGCTAATTGGACCGAATTTAAGGGCAAGGAAGGCGCCCTGGAACGTCGTCTGATGACTCTTTTTGACGACTTATTCATAGAGCTCGAAGCTATCTACCGCGCACTCAAGCGCAGCCAGTTCGATACTCCTTTGGAGGCCTGGCGCCGTCGTGTGCCTGTTCAGATTAGTCTTGCCATCGCCTTAGGCCTGCTTGCGGTCATAGCTATCTCTGCCAGTCTATTTTGGGCCAGCATGCTTCCTAAGCTCACCACCGTTACCTTGTTGGATAACACTATCCTTAAGATTAACAGCAAGATTTATGCTATTACGGATAAGCTTAGTGGACAACTCGATACCATCGACGTTAACGGCGATAGCTTATATTTTTCTGGCTGGGCCGGCGACCCGGCCGGAGGTCGTGTAGCTAAATACGTCGTCGCCTTCATGGGCAACGTCCCCATCGGCATTGATGCACCGGCTATCGAACGCCCTGGTGTGGCCAAGGAGATTTCCCCTAAACTTCTCAATTCTGGCTTCAGGTTTTGTGGTACCATTACGGATGAAGCTGCTAAAAGTAATTACTTGTTACGTACTTACGCTGTCTATGATGATGGCGGTGCCAGTGAGCTCAACTACAACGTTGGGCTTCCTTATCGGCCTAATCTAGCAACAATCGTCCTAAAGCCCGACGGCAACCTCACTGTCAATGGTAAGAATTTTCTCAAGATAAACAAGAAAGCTGGTTCTCTGGACACCATTACTTCCGAAGGTTTAGGAACTGTTTTTAGCGGATGGGCCGGAGATGTCCTAACCGGTCAACCGGCTGACTATGTTATTGTCTTTGTTGACGGCAAACCTGTCGCAATTGGATCGCCTTGCTTGAATCGTTTGGATATTGTGCAGATCGTTAATCCAAAACTCACTCACGCAGGCTATCAACTTGTTAGCTCTACTTTGATTTCATCCACTGCTGATGTTCGTGTTTTTGCTCTTATCGGTTCCTCTGCTATCGAACTTGACTACGCCCCGTCCTTACTTTGTCGTTTTATAGGTGGCATGTGAGGGAAGTAGTTTATTTTTTTGGAGGTCGGACGAGACACGTATCCATACATATACATTATTTTGACGGTCTAAGTTGAGCCCGCTATGTTAGTGGTCTCTGCTTTGACCATTTAAGCGCACGACTTTTTTAAAGGGATGATTTTACGGTGAAAGATAAAGGAATCTTTTAAAAAATCTCATATGCATAACGTTAGAGGTTTTTGTCAGCTATGTTGCAGTAGTGTTTATCGACTTTGGCGTATTTTTTTAATAGTTTTAGCATCAATTATATAGATGTCGCCGAGAAATAAAATTTGTTATCATTGGTGATAGGCTAAGAGCAGTATTTTATTTAGTCTATTTTTTTGGCTGATTATAGATGTTTTTTTGTCAGTCGATAGTAAAATAAATCTTACAGTTGCTTGAGCAAGGCGTCCATGTCATAATATTAGATGCTAAGTAAGATAGACGTTTAATAAGTTAGTATGGAATAACGAGGCATCCTAGATAGGTTAGTTTTTTTTAATTATTTAACTTTTTTGACTTTTGTTTTTGATTGTAGTAAAATTATAGTACGTGTAGCCGGAATGTCGGCCTGAGTTATGGTTTTGCGTCATTTAGTATAGTGGGAGGGCCAGGGTTCAGGCGGTGGTTATTCCCCTTACAGTGACGATTCTTAAAGGAGGAAGAAATGTCCAAACAAGCATTAATGGCCTGGCAAGATCTAGAGTTGGGTGCGGCGATCAAAGCTCCGGGTAACGCAGCCAATCTCAAGACCGGCAGCTGGCGCTCTATGGCGCCTAAGCTGGACGAGAATAAATGCAACAAGTGTACCTTGTGCATGATCTTTTGTCCAGAATTCTGTATCTCTAAGCATGAGGATGGATTCTTCCGTTCGGACTTCGATTACTGCAAAGGTTGTGGTATTTGTGCAAATGAATGCCCCAAGGATGCTATTGTCATGAGAATGGAGGAAAAATAGTGGGCAAACGGATTGGTATTGAAGTTTCCTTGGCCGTGGCCAATGCGGTCAAGATGGCTAAAGTCGAGGTCATTGCAGCCTATCCTATTACACCGCAAACTCATATAGTGGAAGAATTGTCTACATTTGTTGCTAATGGCGAGCTAGATGCAGCCTTCATCTTGGTAGAATCAGAACATTCAGCTATGAGCGCTGTTGTGGGATCCTCGGCTGTTGGTGCACGGACTTACACCGCCACCAGCTCTCAAGGGCTAGCACATATGCATGAGATTTTATTTATCGCCTCAGGTATGCGCCTGCCTATTGTTATGACTATTGCTAATAGGGCTTTATCAGCTCCCATAAGCATTTGGAATGATCATAGCGATATAATGAGTGAACGCGATGCAGGATGGATTCAGCTTTTTGCTGAGAACGGGCAGGAGGCCTTCGACTTGTCGATATTGGCTTTTAAGATTGCTGAGGATAAACGTGTACTCCTTCCCATTGGAGTAAACGTGGACGGTTTTATCCTCACTCATATGATCGAGCCCATTATTTTTCCTGATCAGGCCGAGATAGACGCCTTTTTGCCGGCATATACGCCTCAGCTCAAGCTCGACACAGCTGATCCTGTGACCATGGGTCCGGTGGGAGTGCCCGAGGTGTATCTGGAGGCGTGTATGCAGTGCGAGCAGGTCCTATTGCATGCGAAATCCGTGGTTAATGAAGTATTGTATGACTGGGGTAAAACCTTTGGTCGTCATTATCGGTTGGTCGAGACCAATGGTAAGCCCGGGGCAGAAACTATGTTTGTGACCATGGGCTCCCAGGGGGAGACCACTATGACCGCGGTGGAAAGGCTTATTGCTGCTGACAAAGATGTAGGTCAAGTGCGTCTCCGGCTCTGGCGGCCCTTTCCTGGTGAGGAGTTTAAGGCAGCCTGCAAAGATGCTAAGCGGCTTATTGTCATCGATCGGGCTATGCCGTCGGGCGCGGTGCGTGGGCCGGTGGCTAGTGAGATTGCCAGTTTGTTCTATAACCAATTAGGCGCACTGGAGATTGTGAATATCATCGTGGGAATCGGTGGCCGTGATGTGACGGTGCAGGAGTTCGTAGAGATGTACGAACTTACGCAGGCCGGTAAAATTACTGAAACTTATTGCATCTGGGGAGTGATGAGCAATGCTGAGTGAAGTAGACCTCACCGGTTACCAGAAGATATCGGCCATGAACATTCCCACAGAGAAGTTCATCTCCTCGGGTCATCGGGCCTGTCAGGGTTGCGGCGAGGCGTTAGCCATGGGTATGGTGATGAAGGTGGCGGGGAAGAATACTATTGTAGTTAATGCTACTGGCTGCATGGAGATCGTTACATCATCCTTCCCACAGACCGCCTGGCTGACACCATGGATTCATGTGGCCTTTGAGAATGCAGCTGCGGTTGGTTCAGGTATATGTGTTGCCTTAGATGTTCTGGAACGTCATGGAAAGCTCAATAGTAAAAAGCCTAAGGTAATTATTTTTGGCGGCGATGGCGCTACGGCTGACATTGGCATTGGTTCGTTGTCCGGCGCACTGGAGAGGGGGCATGATTTTGTCTATGTCTGTTTGGATAATGAGGCCTACATGAATACGGGCGTTCAACGTTCTAGCTCTACACCATATGGCGCTACGACTACCACTTCGCCTAACAGTTTATATTCCATAGGTCAAACTACTTGGAAAAAGAACATGCCAGCCATCGCAATAGCGCATAGAGTGCCTTATGTGGCTACGGCTTCACCAGCTTTTCATCTGGATCTGATGAATAAGGTGCATAAGGCGTTCTGTATTAATGGCCCGGCCTACCTGCACCTCTACGCCGTGTGTCCTACGGGCTGGGGTATTAAAAGCGAGCAAGGTATTAAGTTAGCTAGGTTAGCGGTAAACTCACTTATGTTTCCGCTATATGAGGTGGTGGGTGGACGATATACTATCTCCAAAAGGATCTCTAAGCCCGTACCGGTGCTGGAATACCTAAAGTTGCAGCGTCGTTTTCGTCATCTGACAGAGGTCGATGCGGCTTATATTCAGGAACGAGTGAGCTTAGAGTATGCGTGGTTGCAGACTATGGAGGTCGCTACTAGCCCGAAGACGAAATAAGTTCCAGTCGTAACGTAAACGTGGCAGAAGTTTAAAATATATGCCTACAATAAAAAAAACGGATCTTTTAGTCCGTTTTTTTTATTGTGGTTTACAGAGATGTGCACGAAATGCATGATGGTGATGCTATGGGTGGGGTGGATAGGTGTGGTGGTGCGGAATAGTTTTTTGATAGCGGTGGTTTTTTAACCCGTTTGCTGCTAGATTTAGCAATGCTGATCGGGAGGGAGCCAGCGGTGTGTCGTGGTCTATATGGCTAATGGCCTGTTGACGATCTGGGAGTAAGTGCAACACAGTGATTTACCAGAGAGCACTTCTAGAATTTCAGGATCATCGCTAACCTTTAAGACCGTCTATTGCACTTAGATAGTATAGTTACGACATAGAGGATGGGCACTTTATGCTAATATGGCTATTAAGACTAATTTAGCATAGTGGGCGATGACTTCAAGATCAAATACATAGTAAGCTGGGGAATAGTAGTAGACTGTTGTTCTTTAATGCAATAAATTTGGTATCTGGCTAATCTTCAAGGAATTATGGCTATAATCAGGGACCAAACAGCTGGTACAAGCGCGTCAGGCCCATCGACTAGTTGTTGGCGTGTAGTCTCGACTGGAGAGTCTTATTATAGCTCCTTTATATAATTCTGTAGTCTATCTCTGGGCAGGCCGGCAAGTGAAGTGTTTATGATTTTTTGAAATTGGGCGTTAACCCGACAAGAGTTGATTACGACTCTGATGTACAAAAAAATATGTATATCGCTTGTAATTAAAACTAATTACTGCAGAAGATAATGGGAAGGGAAAAGCATAAAAATAAGGATTTAGATGTTTTTTAATAACCTGATATAATTGTCGTTTCATCACGGATAAGTTACTGATGACAGTCTGTTAGAAGATAACTAAGCCTATCCCGTCATATTAGCAACTATAGCATGGCGCGAGTTGATGATAATTTATCCACAGTTGGGTATCATTACTGTGTTTTTTGTATTAGTCTAGGCGCAGCTTTTTTTATAGATAATTTTAAAATAGAGGCAAATACGCGGCTAAAGAATTTATATTATAGGCAAAGCTATTAAATTTAGCTCTTAGGTATACTCTAGAAAAAATAATTATGTGCTACAACATGTTGCGTAACCGTAATGTATCACACAAACGGAGATGAATAGACACCTGCCAGACTGATAAATTTTTAGATGTGTGGTTTGTCGCAGGCGGCTAAAGCCAGACCAACTTTATATTCTAATATATCTATGATTTTGAAGAAATTATCTTTTGTTTCTAGCTAATGCGAGGCGTTGACGTTTTGTTTGGGTATTTTTTTGTCTCTAACAGTTGAGTCTTATAGGGTCACAGCGAGTATTAAGATATTGGTCAGCGGTATTGGATAATTTTTTTATATATTATGCGCCACAGCGACATTGACTAAAAAAATATAGTGCTGTAGTTGATCCAGCGACAGAGGACAGTGAGCTCCATCCCCTATGCAAGGACTATGCCTCGCTACATACAAAAAAATCTGTTGTATTTTTCTGGGTTCAGTTGCATTTATCTGGCCGGCTATTATGGCTGCATACAGTAGACTGGACGGCGTTGGACGTCGTGATTCGGCCATACAGAGATAAAGATGGAGCCGGGTCGGGTGTTGATGGATGATATCGATATGGTGGAAAATATAAATCTAAGGCTAAATACCAAGGTTGTAGTCCAGCAAGAGGCTGCAACTGAGTCGAGGTTTTTTTACCTGACGGCATAACCTGTCTAAGCTTTTCCTCAGCTGTGGCTGCTAATCTGGCCAGGGATACTGGGTTAAGCCTGCAGCAGATAGAATTGCTGTTTTAAGAGCAGAAATTGTACCCGAACAACTACGCTCGTAACCGCAGTGCTCTGTCCCTGGAGGCGCAGCAAGCTTTGTTGGTCGCTAGGGCCTCTGTCTGGCCGGCTTAGGTGGGTTGGGGGTATGGGCGAGCTACTGGCCGGATAGTGGGGTTGTATTGTGGCCGCTGACAGTAATATGTTTGAGATTTTTAATTTTAATCGTCAGTTCTTATGTATTCTTGATTGGCTCGGCCAGCCCAAGACTGTTGCGGCCAGAGTGTGGGTGCGTGTTGTCACCCTGCGGTGGGGCTGGTCACACCGGAAGAGATTCTAAATTTGGTTACTCTGACTAAGTTCCTGCCTGGGATGGATGTGATGGTGGACGCCGTCGGCGATATGGCCGGCAGGCAAGTGCATGCTGATGGAGACTGCCCGTTTCTGGTTGACCCCTGGTTATCGAGCTATAGCTGGCTGTAGCGGTTCGTGGTAACAGTTCTACCCGGGCAACACATGCCCGAGAGTTTAATCCTGGATTCGGCCTCGAGTGTAGCCGCGGACTAGATCCTGGTCTGTCTCGTTCCAGCCGTCGCGTTAGCCGCTTCCTTGCAGGCCGCAGCCGTAGTTGGCCTGCTCACAGCGCCGTCAGCTAATTCATCTATCTACGAAGCCGAGATTCTATTGCTTGACGTTAGTGATGGCAATATCACGTGCCTCACTAAGTTAACTAGAGGGCTTAGTTCGCCCTAACTTTTCGCATAAGCCATTAGTATTTTTTAAAGTATCCACTTGTGCATTAGCTTAGTGCTATTTTACTATTTTGACTTGAACGTATAGTTTTTTTGTGATCATGATATTTGAGTCTCGCGCGGTTCATAGTTCCGTTATTTTCCATATAGTGCCCTAGGCGGTCTATCAGTTACTGTGCTGTGTAGGTCCCTGACTTTGACAGCGATTGGAGATATGACAGCGACTGTGATTGACAAGATAATACAGAAAACTGGTGGATATCCTTGTGATTACGGTAGTTTACCGTAGCATAAAACTGGAGTAAAGATAGGTTGAGAGTAGTCAATACTTACTAATTTTTTTTGTGCTTGTATATCAACTGCCATCCACCGGATTCTAAAAATGGCAAACCCATGATCTAAGTCAGATTGGACGACGGATCGGCGGGTGGGTATTTCAAGTCACAGAGCGGATTCTTTAGTGGATTCTTTATCTGCATTGTGAGGTAAAATATTTTTACCTGTTTTTCCGTTTGAGTGTGTCATCTCTGGTAAATAATATTCTCGCACGGCTGAAATTATCTTGACCAGGTCTACAGCGTATCGCGCTGACATCATATTATTAGGTGTTTTTTTTATCAAGGCGCCCTTTTTTATTGTTTTTGAGCAAGCAAGTACATAAAAGGGAGTAAGAAGACATGGCCGTACGAAGGCGGATGGAGAGGTAATGAGGATTATAAGTTAACTTGGGTAAGGTTGGAATATGGTGAGAATAAATATTTTTTATGATTTTTCTGAGTCCTTACAGGAGTACATTTAGCTTGATAGTCACTGAGCGTATGCAAAGACCTTTTTTCATTTATACCAGAACAAATAGAATCAGCTTATCTTTTTTTTGGTAGATTCGATTGTGTGCCGGACTGACTGATCGCGGCCAGACAGAATTTTACGTAGTTTTGTGCTTACGTATGGCTAAGACAAACTTGATATATTGCTTGTAAGCTTAGTGGTGTCGCTAGGGTGGGGTCATTCTACAGTTTTAAGCTAAAAAAATGTGAAGATTTCATTGAGCAACCTGGCCTTAAATATCCAGTTGCCAAGATTTATCAATATACTTTATTTCTTTCTAACCGCTTTTAAATTATAAATTTTAACTGATATGGCTTGGGTAGACGCATACCTGTCGCTAATTATGGTAAGCAACTGGGAGATGTATTCAGAGATGACGTTTTGAGAGCTGAGTCGGGGTAGGTGATGTAGTCTTGACGATGTACCTTATAAATTTTGTGGAACTCTAGAATATAATGGATATGGTAGCCGAAGTCATAATAATACTACGTGATATAGAGCTACATCTTCATATGCTTTCTATCCAGGATGATCGTATTGGTTTTTTATCGGGACGTATGTGTAGTGATTTTTTTGGATATTAGTATTTGACCTTTACATAGGCATGTTTTAGTCTGGGCGATGTCAACTGTAGTCTCTTTGGTTGTTAAGGTGGAGTAAAAAAAATAGATATGCTGGGCCCAATTAAACGCAGAATCCTGGGCGGTCTTGGTAGTTGTTTGGCTGGTGGGGCTCCTTAGTTCAAGACGGCCTGGAATCTATCTCCTCTTTGGTCGAGGAGCAGTACATAAATTTAGTATCATGACTAAAATTATTTTGTTGGCCATGATGAATTATATTAAGATGCTGAGATGGATAGCCCATTTTCAATTGTAAAGCCAGTCATCTATATCCATATTGGCTATTGTTTCAGATAGTTTTTATAGCGACGTCGATGATGATGATAGCGATGTCAGTAGTCAAGACTAGTGCTCCAGCGAGGAGATCCAAGAAGCTCCGCCTACGTCTTTGGCGGCCATTAAGTTATGGCGTTACAGTGTCTTATGTTACGCTGGTGATATTGCGCACTACAGCATCATATCTTTCACGTTAACTAAATCCATAGATAATGATATCGCTCACGGAGTAGTGGTTTCTTTTTTTTTGATAGTGCGTGGTATAGATCAGATATATGATTTGGCACGTTCTAAGGTTATCTTTTTTAAAAAAAAGCTAAGCGTTAATTTGTCGTAGATGTAGTATTTTTTATCCCGTGAAACAACTTTGTCAGTACGTATTCTACGTGCGGTGAATGAAAAAGAGGCCTACTGATTGTATAGCATCTATACAAAAAAAGTCGTTAGCAGGCAGGATAGTCTATATAATACCACGCAGCCGGTTAGTTTCTTCGCCAGGCATATGGGCTATACTGTCGTCCGTGATGCAGTTGTAGACAATGATATTTACCGTGAGAACGTGCATCGGTCACGAGATTGCGTGGAGTTAGAAGCCTACGACCTTGCAGTGCCTGGCCTGTGATTCTCCTAAGACGTTCGGCATGCGGCAAGACTTAGAAGTGAATGATATCACTGGTGTCGTAATGTGTGTCCCTAGACTGTCGTCATATTAGATTAATCGTCTAAATCGGCAAGTGACTCTGGTAGAGGGTAACTATTAGCCAGATATTGAGTGAACTATGGCAGAAAGTTCTAGTGCCATAGCTATTAGTTCTGGATTACGTGGGTCAAACCGTGAAGGTTGGTATACTATCGGTCGCGGCTAGGCATGGTGCGTCGGTGACGATAAGGTGGGTTAGCAACATTGTCAGTATCTTGATTTTATGCAGTACGCAGAAGCGTTAGAATCAGTTATAATATTATTCATTTTCGTTAGTCAGGCTAGTGTTGAATAAAGAGTGAGTTGATATTATTGTTTACATGGACACAAGTCCTATGAATTTGCAGCATGTAGCCTCCATATTGCCACAGAAGAGTCGGTATCTGAGGTCTAGGCGTGAGGGGGGGGGCTTTCGAGTGATTGTTGTTCAGGCTAGTGACAGTTTGTTACGGTAGACGAGCTCTATGATGGTGTCGGTCCTATCGCTTTGGATGGAAAGAGTTTTTCTAAATAAGTATTGCCTTTGACAGCGGGAAGTCAGATTGTGCCTATCAAAAATGGGTCGCGCCTATACGATAGTGTGGGTATTTATTATCTAATATTATTTTAGTCTAGCTGCTTGATTGGTATATCAGATTTTACCACAGCCAACCGTCGCATTGTTTGAAATTCGGGTAGGATAAGAGTTAAATAGCTTAGTAGACAAAAGGGTTCAGGATTGTTATCAGTGTGACTTTAATTTCATTCGTCATCCTTGACGAGGCAGACACGTGCTGTTTGGACAGAGCTTGGTTTGCTAAGATATTATAAGGTTGTATTTAAACAATACTTTGGCTGCTTGAAGTTAAACTTAAATAGTCTCTTTTATTTTTATAGTCCTGATTAGCACGGAGCATTTTTGGGGTAAATACGGTAAGTTTTTTTTTCTGATACCTTACGACTAAATGGTAGTAGTAGTGTCTACATAAGGGTACGGATGGCTGTGACCGTAGGGCCTTGGTTGACAGCCAATTGTACTGGGCAGAATATCATTGACTTCTGTACTAATTATGCCTTACAATAGTTAATAATTCTAATATGTGGGAGTGCGCGCATGGACATTATTATCGAGCTATGGAACAATATTTTTTATTCTAATACCGCCAGCACAGTCGGCGTTATTGGAGTCTGGTTATATATGTTAGTCCTTGTGATTACAGCCTTATATCGGATCAATAAAGGTGACCATATGCGTTAAACTATGTATATTCTCTTTTTTGACCTACCCAGCATTTACATCGGTCGGCCTTAGAAGCTTCAGACTATTAAATATCTTATCTTTACTGTATACCGTTTTTTTACGTTTTGTCCGTGTAAAAGACTTATACGCGAAAAAAATAGAGTATTATGGCCATCGGTGCCGGTAATCAACGTCCATCCAGAGGTTTATGATAGTCTTGCTCTTAGCTGTTACAATGATTTTTCTTTTGCGATGTCAAAGAGATAACGGCCATACTCATTTTTGATCATAGCTTGAGCCAAGCGTTCAAGTTGAGTGGAGTTAATATAGCCCTTACGGTAGGCGATCTCTTCAACGCAGGCAATTTTTGTCCCTTGGCGGGCCTGAACTACCTGCACGAAGCCGGCAGCTTGGTGCAGAGATTCATGAGTACCTGTATCCAGCCAGGCGTAGCCGCGGCCTAGGAATTCTACCTTGAGTTCTCCGCGTTGGAGGTAAACATTGTTTAGGTCAGTAATTTCCAATTCGCCCCGGGGTGATGGTTTGAGGCGTGTAGTAATATCGACTACATGGTTATCATAGAAGTAGAGGCCGGTAACGGCGTATTTAGACTTAGGCTTCAGCGGTTTTTCCTCGATAGAGAGCACATTGTGCGCCCTGTCAAATTCCACTACACCGTAGCGCTCGGGGTCATGCACTTTATATCCGAATACGATACCACCGTTTGTAAGCTGTCTAGATCGCTCTAGGAGCTCTGATAGTCCGTGGCCGTAAAAGATATTATCCCCTAGCACTAGACAGACTGTGTCCCCGGCGATGAATTGACGGGCTAGAATAAAGGCTTGTGCTAGGCCGTCCGGGTTGGCCTGGACGATATAAGTGAATCGGACTCCGAACTGAGAGCCATCCTCGAACATAGTTTCGAAGCGCGGTAGATCGTTGGGGGTGGAGATAATGCAGATTTCTTGGATTCCGGCCAGCATGAGCACCGAGAGAGGATAGTAGATCATAGGCTTGTCGTAGATGGGCAGGAGTTGTTTGCAGACCCCGCGTGTGATGGGATATAGCCGGGTACCAGAACCTCCTGCCAGGATAATACCTTTCATTATTGTTTTCCTGTCATATTGGCTTATAATTAATGCTCGTTTTGGGCTGGAGATGACGTTGGTACTCTGGGGAATATAGCTGCGTGTATAAAGTGATTACAGGCAAGTAAGATAATTCTAAGATTACAGTAAGAGTATGTGGTTTTTTCTTGGCCAATTCTGCGCCTAGCATAGTGCCGATGTTATTGTCCACAACGGCCAGTGCATAAAGTATAATAAGGTTTAGATGGCGGAAATTTATATGATAGCTAGTGCCCCCCCCACGATCACCGTAAATATTGGTCCCAGGCCCTTGGTCTCTGGTGCCTGCGTATTACTCTATCCTGCTGGTGGTCCGATGATTCCTGATGTCTTGACCACGACTGAACCGCTACCACCGCTAGCAGTCGGTATGTATTTGGGTCGGGAGAGCCAAAAATTGTTCAGGGTGCGTTGGCTATCTTGGTTAACTGTTCCAGGTAGCCTGGCTTGCCAGACAGCCTGGGTGGAAACACTTGAACCAATGCCTGTCGGTCGGCTGGAGCTAATCGCCTGGAAATCTGGCTTTAGTCTAGCTTGGATAACTCTCTCAGATAAAGTTAGTCTGGGTCGACGCATGGATACAAGCGGTCCAACTATTGAAGCTCTGGTGGCCGCTAGGCTCCACGTAGCTTATGCTGCTGGATTCGTGCTCCCGGACAATGAGTTGGCCTTGTGTTGTCTTCTTACTCAGCTGGCTTTGGAGCAGGGTTTTGATTTAGTGCTTACCACAGGTGGCACAGGTATAGCCCTTCGGGATACCACTCCTGAGGCGGTTTTGTCAGTCATTAAAAAGCGGTTACCCGGTTTTGAACGGGCTATGACCGCTGTAAGTCTAAATAAAACACCTAATGCTATGATTTCTCGGGCCATAGTCGGTACTCTTGGCCGTACATTTATTGCTACCTTGCCTGGATCGACTAAGGCTGTAGCCGAAACATTAGATGCTATATTACCGGCTATACCTCACTGTCTGTCTAAGCTTCAAGGTGACTCGTCTGACTGTAGCACAGCATCCTGATGGCCAATGCTTTGGAGACTTGGATCGTTTGGGCTTAAAAGACATCCTTGGGATTAAATTGAGCTCCCATAGCTGCTGGTGGCCGTACACGGGCCGCGTCGATAAAGGTTTTATAGAGCGGATGACGCTGTGCCAACGTCTTAAAGGAACGAGTTTCAACAAGGTTCATTGCCAGCATAGTGAAGATCATCACTGGGAAGGACGCTACCTGAAAAATTTGCATTGGCACTCCGGGCAATAAGTCCTGTAGATAAATTCCCAGAACAGATATCGTGGAGAATAGATAAGCACCAAAGGCTACGCGTAAAGGTTTCCATCCACCGAAGATGACGATGGCTAGGGCGATCCATCCCGAACCTTCGATTCCTTGGGGTACCCCCCAACCAGGCTTTGTTGCTAGGGAGAAGGTCGCCCCAGCCAGGCCCACGAGGGCGCCACCGGCTAGCAGAGCAAAACATTTGACCTTGAGTACGTCTACGCCGCGGCTATAGGCGGCTTTGAGATTCTCTCCTACGCCTCGCAGCACTATTCCGTGATTGGTACGTCCTAGCCACCACCAGACGAAACCCAGTAAGCCGAAGCCTATCATGGTTACGACATTTAAATGACTTAACAATGGTCCTATACCGGGCACTTCACGCAGGAAGCTGAAGGCCGTCATTTGCGGCCCGGGTTGACGGTTCCAGGGTTGGCCTAGAAAATAAGCTAAATCGCGGTAGAACAATGTAAGTATGAAGCCGATAGCGAACTGGGAACAACCAAACCACAGTGATGTTACGGCCAACACTGCCGCAGCTAGTATTCCGATGGCTGCTCCGGCAACCAATCCTAGCCAGATGTTGCTTGTGACTGAGGCTGTGACAAAGGCGACCATTGCAGCAAGAAGGATGGTCCCATCTAAAGACAGATTTACTATTCCGGCCCGCTCGGCAATGGTTTCTCCTAGGGCGGCCATGAGTAATGGCGTGCCAGCTGTTAAAATGCCGCTCAGAGTTATTAATATCAGGTCCATGTTCATTATTTTTTTCTCCTTGTACCATGCCATTGTATTAATCCGTGTGTCAGGACGAAAAATAAGGCCAAGGAGGTCTCGACGATTCCGCCCAGGGAAGAATCGAGTCCAAATTGGAGTGGCAGCTGGATAGCTCCGGTCTTTAACACGGCCAAGAGGGCACACAGAGGCAGTATAAAGACAGACCGGAAGCTAGCCATCATGGTCACCAGGAGGCCGCTATAGCCGTAACCGCAGGAGATCGACGGAATGAGCTGATGGTAGACCGTCAACACCTGTAGGCAGCCGGCTAGACCGGCCAAACCACCGCAGCCAGCCATGGCCATGAGTAATATTTTATTGGACTTTAATTCCATGGTTCGGGCTGTCTGGGGATTTCGGCCTACAGCGCGCAGGACAAGGCCGAAGCGGGTATGATTGAGTAAAGCTGGGACTAGTAGCCAAGCCAATAAGGCTAAGACCAGACCAGTTGGAGCCAGACTTAAGTCGGATAACGTCGTTAACCAGAAAGTCTTGGGTAGTAACTCGGTGCCGCTCATAGAGGCGATACCCAGTCGTTTCCAGGGTCCGAATACGAGCCAAATACAGAGTCCCAACGCTACGTAGTTAAGTCCCAGGCCAGTGAAAATTTCATGTATCCTGCCGAAGACCCGTAGAAGTCCAGGTACTAAGGCCCAGGCCGCACCGCCGGCTATAGCCGCAGCTACAGCTAGGGGTAGAGCCAGGGTCGGAGATGTCTCTGGTATTACACGTAGCACGGCCATGGAGCATACCGCTCCGAGAGTGACCTGCCCTTCGATGCCTATATTCCACAACCCGCCGGCAAAGGGCAGGAGTAACGCCATTGATGTGATGGCCATGGGTATAAAAATAGAGAGAGCATGGTCTATCCGGCCAACTGTGCCTATGCCGCCTTCTAGAAGCACCCACAGAGTATTAAAAGGTTTTGTTCCTGCCAGGAACAGGATAGTTAGGACCAGAGCGAAGGCTAGAATTGGAGGCATCAGTCGGATTAGTGACGTAAAATGCTGGTGTAGGAATTTTGGTCGGTCGTCGAATGTTGTTTTCTCCAACAGAGGAACAGGTTCCCTCACAGGTTCCTGGAAGCCTAACATCAGGGTCATTTTGTCTGCCTCCTTTTAAGTTTACCTCCGTCATCTTGCCCCATTATTAGGGCTGCCAACCGTTCTTTATCCAATGTTGAAGCCAGACGGTCGGCGAAGATCTGGCGGCCGTAAAAGATAAGTACCCGGTGGCAGTTGAACAGGATTTCGTCTAGATCGGTTGAGTAGAAGACGATAGTGGTACCAGAGGTCACTTGTTTGTGTAGGCATCGCCAGACCGAATGTTTTGAATTCATGTCTAGCCCGTATGTGGGATGTTCCATGAGGATGCAGCGGGCAGAGTCCGGGATTAGAGCGAGCTGTAGCCGTTGTTGGTTGCCTCCTGAGAGCTTTTGAGTCATAATATCGGACTTTGCGGCCATCTGGAAATTGTCTGCGTAGCGTTCTTTGAAGAGTTCATCGGCGTGACGGGCTCGGTCGGGGAAGGCCACAGCTAATTGTTCGTAGACGGTCATGTCTGGGAAGAGCCCTTCCTCCATGCGCGCAGCCGGAACTAAGGTTACGTTTCGGGCAGTCAGTTGCATGTGTCCGGCCGTGAGTGGCACCAGGCCGGCTAGGCCATTGAGCAAAAGCTTTTGTCCGTTGCCTTCCAGGCCAGCCAACCCTATAATTTCTCCGGCCCGTGCTGTAACGCTCACCCCAGTTAGTTCAAATGTATCACCGCTAAAGGTTGCCGCCTTCAAAGCAAAGGCGATTTCGTCTTTTGGTGGTGGCAGATTAGACTTATGCCAGGAATTGGCTATGTCCTCGCCAAACATGAGTTTGGTGACTTTATCTGGAGAAAAAGGCGCTGGTAGCTGGCCTACCAGTAAACCTTGACGCATAATGAGCACTTCGTCACATAGAGTTTGGGCGTCTGTCAGGGCATGGGTGATCAGGATGACCACATGACCATCTGCCGTTAACTGACGTAGAGTAGTGAATAAGATATCTTTTTGATTGTCTGAGATGCCGATAGTGGGCTCGTACAGAATTAAAATATGAACACCCAGATCCAATAGCCGAAGCAGTTCTAATTGCTGCCGTTCTCCTACGGTTAGTTCGGCTATACGGGTCATTGGGTCGATGGTCAGACCGAAACGGTCAGCCTGAATTTGTAGTCGGCTGATGGCTTCGGCCTGGGAGCAAAGTGGGCGTCCTAGACCGAAGGCCTCGCTCACCCGTAAGGCTGGAAAATCCATGGGTTCATGGTGGAGCATGCCCACACCTGCGGCCAGGGCTGCTCTGGGGTTTGGCAGATTTATTAGCCGACCATTCAGGAGGATCTCTCCGAAATCGGGTTGTGAATATCCAGCCAGCATGCGCATGAGCGTGCTTTTACCTGCGGCATTCTCGCCAAGCAAACCGTAAATACGGCCGGGAGCCAAAGTTAAGGTAATACCCTGGTTGGCGTGTACCGAACCGTAGGATTTATGGATATTTCTTAGCTCGATGTGTATATGCTGACCGTGTGTAGGAACAGAACACACGTGTGAAGCGACCTGCGGAGGCGGTGGACTTATGGCCGATCTCTGACCGTTCATGTCCTGATGCAATTGCTGAGTGCACTGTATTTGTTTGTCCATGGCTTTTTTTGTCGTCCTTTGAAAAAAACGGCTGCCGTTTTATCAGGTTATAAAAGGTCAATGAGTGGATTTTTTTGGCCCGAGCCTATAACTTGGATGAATTTATTCAGCTCAGTTTTGGCCGGACCTGCAAGGGCCGGACCGGGAATGAAACCCACTGCAGTAGTTTCGGGGTTGTTGATATTTTTCCAGTCTGGGCTGTTACAGTCCCAGGTTTGTTTCCAGGTGCCGGTCTTGGCTGCGCCCACCAAGGTCAGGTAGGCCGGGCCCCAATTAAAGTAAGGTACGCCTAGGCAGACCTGGTCCAATTTCTCGCAGGCATTCTTGTAATCATAGGGGATAGCCCATGCTTCAGCGCCGGCTTTACGTTGCTGGTTGGCCTCTTGACTAGCTTCAGAGGTATCTATACCCGAGATGACCACATCGATGCCGTTGTCAAAGAATTTAGCTGTCACTTGGTTCGGGTCTGAGGTAACACCGGGGATATTGAACCAGAAACCGATCCAATTTACGGAGAATTTTAGTCCATCCGCGGGCTTTTGTCGTACTTTAGTCCAAGCATAGAGTGCTCCTTGGTAACATGAATCGACCATACGCTGCGTCGCGTCGTTGTGGAGCGACCCCAAATAGCCAATTTTGCCTGACTTAGTTGTCATGGCCGCGGTAAAGCCGGCCAGCATTTTGCCGTACTCCATGCGACCTAACACGTTGCCTAGATTTTTAGGGGCCTTGCCTGTGAGTACATCATCGCCCAATGCATGGATGAAAATAATTTCTGGATGCTTCTTTGCGGCTTCACGGATGCCATCCTTCATGTCATCGGCGGTGGCCAAGATAATTTTAGCACCCTGGGTAGCCATTTCATCTACTAGCCACGGAATTGTTAGACCAGGACGGTCAACTGGATTGGCCTTATCTATGTAAACCATTTGTACGCCTGGTAGTTTTCGTTCTACGTATTTGCCGGCTTCGTAATGCGCCTGGTTCCAGCCCTTGTCATTGTATGGCCCAACCAGAAGCATACCCATGATGAATGGTTTATCTTGTGTCCACGCCAGGTCGGCCAGGGCTACCAGTAGACACATAACCGCTATTATGCCATACCACCTGCGCATATTTGTCTCCTCAATAATTAAATATAATAAATGTTGAAGTGTTACAAAATATTATATTTTCTAGCTGAACGCAATAGATTAATTTAGTCCTTGAATATATTTTTCGTACTTATAGAGACAGTTATGTTGTTTGACTTTTGGGAATAATGGTTGGCAGAAGCCGGCTAGGTGACAGTTCTATATAGGCGGAGGCTGATTTAAGGCGCAAGAGTTAGCATGTTTAGGTGGATGTAAATATCGCGCAAGTGGCGCATCCGACGATTTATAGCTGTTGTCGTCCTTATGGATATGTCGCACAAAGGCCAACAAGAAAAGTATATGTCTAGGAATGTCATCAGTTTGGCGTATATAGTTCTAGTCGCCAAATTTAACAAGCAAATAAGGTCAAGAGTTTTTTTTGAATAATATGGCATCGATCAAGGCCGTAAATACATCGGTTCGGTATAATTTAGGTATGGATGGAGCATTGTTCGGTCTCAGACGAGGGTAAGGAATAGGCAACAATTATCAAGTTCTTATTTAACATAAAGACGACAACCGTGGTCTTAGCAGTGGATCTGGTAGCTCGCTTGAACACTCTAGCTGAATCCTAATAGTAGACCACAGGATATGGAAGAGCATGTTTTGTTCGATGAACTAGGATACAGGCTTGGGATGGCCAGGAAGAAAGCCTTGAACTAGTTCTAGTGCACGCTGGGGAGAGTAGGAAAAAAAATAGGTAGGTCGAGTTTAGTATTAAATGACGTAACGACGTCGGCAATGGGATATGGTATTAAAGGTGTTGTTTTAGGTTCCTGGTATCAGCCTTATAATCTGCGTGTTCATAAGGCTAGTTCTTTTTTTAGAGGCAAACGCCAGTTTGGTCGAATTTTACTTTAGGATTCAAATCTCTCAGAGTATGAATGTTACGGGAAAGCCAAAGATTATCAAGACTTCTGATAATCTGACGTAGTGTTACTAGGTTGTTGGTAAGATGGTGTAAGTGGGGAGCATGGTGTTGATAATTCTCTTAAAGATCGTTGTCCGAGCGACTTCGATATCACTATTTTTAGTTGAATATACCTCTGTTGATAGTAGCCAAAGAACAACTACATTATAAAAAATAGTCAAAAAACACAGTTAAGCTAAATATCTAGGCTGTTATTAGTTTCTAGTAAGTTGGCTAGGCCATGTTTATGCGGCATTGGCATGCCATGAAGGTTGGTTCAGGAATAGTTTCTGACTAAAGCCAGAAGAATGATCGGAATGGGTTAATAAAAGCGTCCGAGTATAAAATTTATTGGGCATAGGAGCCGATAGTCACAAAGCGGTCTCAATAGGTTACCCTAGCCAGTAGTGGGGAGATCGATGTGGGGTGAGGTGGAGTCAGTGCACCTGCGGTAGAGCTAGTCTCGATAATGAAGATTAGGGCGCTTACGAAGGCCTAGTTGGTTGTGATAAATCAAAAGAATAATAAATTTTAATTGTGATCAGCTAATGACGCAAAGTACGGCTAAAAATGTGAGGCTACTGTCTGTAACCGAGGTAGCTAATTTTTTGTGGGCAGCGTGTGACCGAAAGCTAGATCGTACTTGCCAGAGTTAGGCATACCTAACCTAGATTATCAGCAGTAACCGTTTAATTGGTAGTGTTCGGGTGATAAGTGCCACCAGTATTGGCAGGTAAGTCAATAGTAGTGGCTATGCTAGTCTAGTCGGTTACAGTGTATTTGAGGGTGTAGGTCTCAAAAAAAAATAATAGCAGACTTATACAGGAGTATGAAAACTAGGCGATTTTTCAATTATCTGTAGCCAGTAATGGGTGCTCCTGTACGCAGGCTTTTGAGCATTGCGCCAAAGAAGATGCTGACCATCACCAAACCGATTATTACCAAAGTCGGGCCTAGGGTTATGATTATCGTTGTCCTGGGATAGCGAAGATGCCCTAACTAGCATGGCTATGGGGCCAGTCTACGCCATAAAGTGAGATAATAGGATTAGATAGGCCAACGGTAAAAATTTTTTGGGCCGGGCGAAGCCAGTATATTATTTGTAGTGTCGGGGGTTGAGTCCGAGTAGGCAGACGACCTCATACGGTATAGTTTGCCACCAGCTGGCTAGTTCCTCAGCGTGGATAGCTTCAATGCCTTCACCCCCGAGCAGCAGAGCCTGGTCGCCGGGTTGTATTTCGGGCAGTCGTGAGACGTCTACCATGACCATTTGCATGCATATCCGGCCGAGCAGGGGCGCGCGTTGGCCTTGCAACAGTACAGCGCCGCCGGTGCCCTTAGGAGAAGACAGCCTCCAGCTGTAGGCATCGGCATACCCTGCGGCAATTACGGCTATAGTCATGTTTTCAGGTGCAGTGAAGGTACGACCGTAGCTAACCGTGGCACCCTTGGTCAGGCGGTGGATTTGGAGTACTGGGGCTCTGACCTCCATGGCCGGCTGGAGCATCTGGCCCAGGTGTGCTAGGCTTGTGCCGTAAAAGGGATTAACCCCGTACAAGGCAATGCCGGGCCGTTGTATATCCAAACGTAGCTCCGGCCAGGCCAGAATGGCGGCCGAATTAGCCAAGCTTGCCTGGACAATATGACCTGCCGCGCGCAATATGCCAACGGCTTCCATAAACCTGTGACTGCATTCCCGGTTGAAGGCCATGGCGTCTGGGTCATCGTATGTGTCGGCTACAGCCAGATGCGAGGCCACCAGATCCAGACGCACTGCAGGAAAATGGCTGAGCGTGTCCACCAGTTTGGCCGCCTCATATAGCTCGAATCCCAGCCTGGCCATGCATGTGTTGAACTTGAGCCCGATGGACAGGCGCCGTTTTCCATTATATTGACCGGAAGCGGTCGTCGTAAGTAGTTCTAATTGTCTGCGGTGAAAAACAAAGGGAATGATGTCGTATTCTCGGGCCGCTCGTGCCTCGGATGCGTCATTGGCCCCTAGCATGGCTACAATGTTGCCTCCGAAGGAAGACTCCCGTAGTTGGACCGCCTCCTCTACCGTGCCCACAGCCAGCGCTGTAGCGCCGGCCTCGGCTAAGGCTTGACCTACGGCGACCAGACCATGACCGTAGGCATCGGCCTTGACCACCGGCATTATATTTCCACCAGCGGCTTTTAGTATTTTATAGTTATAACGGATGGCATCTAGTCGGACGGCTACCTTAATATGATTATATCCTATGGCCATGTTGCATTCATTAATTTTTTATTTCTGGAGATTTTTTTGTGTTGCTATGGTGGCCAAAGATGACTGCGGCATCTTATTCATGGCATTTATCTTTCCGTTTTTCCACATCATTATTTTATTTAGAAGACTATGGGAGGCTTAGAGGCTTTATGGGGACATTGATGGAGTGATTTTGACGGGACTGGGTGAAATAGAAGGCGACTGAGTATCTATTTACTGGGCTCAGAATAGAGTGATAAAGGTGTATTCGTGGGCTTTGATACCACTCCATTATCTAAATATAAAGTGCCTTCGGCATTAAAAAGTAGCAAGAGTCATCAGCAGCATTTATGGCGATAAAGCTAGACTTATAAGTGTAATTTACCTGGATATAGGAACGCTTTAGATAGTAGGCAAATGAATGCTAGGGCTAATGGAAGGAGGTGCGGGCATAAGGTCTTTTAGTAGGATTATTTTTTTAATAAGCGGTAGGCTTTGATGAACCATATGTATGGGCTCGACGATAATAACCGGCGCATTAAGCGATCTGAAGATAGAGCGTTTGGCTGGTATTAATTTATATCATATGAGCAAGTCTGGATGATACAGCCTTAAGCAATTTATATAAAAATATATATATATTCGGTAAGATCGTGGGAGAAGTAATTACGGTGATAGATTCACCAGCTATCAGGTATGAGGACTGGCAGTGGGGTAGCGTCGGGCAGAGTTGTAATATAGTTTTTTTTGTAGGGAGACAGTATCCTCGAGACGGGTAGCGACATAGCAATTACGATTTAGAATACTGATTAATAAAAGCCATCGATAATAGAGTTATAGGTGATTATTCAAACATTAACTTACTAAACTAGTGCTTTTTTAATTGGTCAAACCGGTGTCTGACGGAGAGTTCATATCCGAAAGTTGATGTTGTTTATGGTGCGACAGGAGGTGGGGTAGTGCTACCATCGGCGCAGTTCTGGATTAATCGGTCGTTTAATTCTGTTTTTTGTGGTTGATTTCGTAGGAGTAGTGTTTGAGATACAATGGAGACACAAGAGATATCAGGGTTTAGTTATGTGAATTTGTATATAAGCCGGGGCGGATTAGCGGCATTGGACCAGGCACGAGTATTGGAGTCAGACTTCTCTTGCGTCTGGCGTAGGCAGCGTTAGAGGTATCGGCTGCTAGGTTGTGATTCTGGATATAATTAAAGATTAAAATCATGGCGCAGACCAAGACGGTGATGGTGGATAAAAATTGTGTCGGTGGTAAGAAGGAAACGGAGCAGTAAGTTCTCTTCTATGATAGGCGGTATGTCGCACAGTCTGGCGACTATTGGAGGCAAGGGTGAGATCTAACAGTTTTTAGTTGTCAGTGCCTTACTTTTTTGGTCTATGGGACGGCCGGAGGAGTGTGGGCGGTCTGGTAATAAGTTTTAGTTATTTTGTGAACTTGATATTAGGTGTAATTCAGTAGGGATCGAGGAATGGGTTTTGACTAGCTTGTCTAATATGCAGCAGTCCAGATTGTCGCAATAGTCGTCGAAGTAGTGGTTGTTGGGAATCTAGGGCCATAGTTCTTGCGATGAGCTGCTGGCAATAGAGGTTATGTTTTACATCTGCAGCATTAGGTACAGGGCATAGATATCGGAAATTTTGTATAATTTTATGAGAATAAGATATGTACTTGCCGTGTTGTTGAATATGAATCCAGTCTAGGACGTGAGTTTGGTCGATGAGCACGGTCAGATAGGAAACTAGGAGAGTTCCCTGTAAGTTGGCCGTGGATAATATTTCGGTGGTTGTCGGTAGGATGTCCAGAGCGGCCATCGGCCAGGATTTGGTCTAGACAGGAGACGTGATCTGCAGCATAGTCGGTGACGAGGGCTCACAGGCGTACATAGCGAATTATACGGCGATGGAGATGTATATTAATAATAAGTGATATGGTGCCGTAATCAGCTGGTGTAGTGGACTATGGCAGCTTCAGAAAGTGAAATTTGCCTTGCATTTGGAGCGCAATAGCTATTTTAGTATAAGTTAGGCCTTATCTCATCATTTTTTGGTTAGACTGATACTATAGATAGATTATTTATTCAATGATGGACGGGCAGCAGAGGGCATCAGCCTTATATGAGTCCGGCGATAGCCAATACAGCCTGAGCATAGGTGTCGTCATGGTTATAGCGGTGCACTACAGCTAGTTGCTCCTTGTGTGAAAGTCCGGGTTTCCATCCCGCCTGTTTGAGGAAGTTGCCGATGCTGAAGACTGCGTCGGGCACGCCGAAGAGATCGATGTGGCCGTCGTTATCACCGTCCACAGCTAGGGAGAGAGCGGTAGTGGGCATAAATTGGCACAAGCCGAAGGCGCCATAGATGGAGCCAGGTATAGCCAAAGGATTGAGGTGGTTATGGTCTGCGAAGCACAACAGAGCTTTGAGTTGGAGGTAGGCTTCAGCAGCTTTGGCTATCTCGCGTTCGGCTAGCCAGGTGCGCTGTTCCAGTGTGATCGGTAGATCGGCTAGCCAAGGTGCGACAGCTTCTAGATCAGTAGTGGCGGCCAAGCTAGCCAAGGAAGTGAAGGCCTGCTGTTCGCCTAGGTAGTCCCCTAAACGTGTCTCTATAATCAGGAAGGCGATGATTAATTTGGGCGGTATGCCATAGTGTTTCCAGACTTGATCAAGCAGGACGGCGTGCTCTAAGGAAAAGAGGTGGACTTCGACGAGCTTGAGTGGGGGCAAGAAGGCTTCATAGTAGTTGACTTTACGTCGAGGCTCAACATGAATATTGGTCGGTGATGAGAGGAACCGGCTCTTGTATAGAGCACGGAGCTTGCGGCCCATAAAACTGGGATCATAGCTTAAGGCGGACTGGCTAAAAAGGCCGGCAAGTGACTCTGACGGCAGGCCGTTTGCGGCTAAGTGACTGGCCAGGGGACGCCATGGCAGAGGTATAGCGCCTAAGAATGCATAAGGTGATGACGGAGCCGCGGACGTTGTGGTGGACGGCATCGGTAGGCTAGCGCCTTCCTCCGACAGTAAGGATTTTGGTTCGTCTTTCCAGCCGTTTTTGGGTTGGTTTGCGTTGATGGCGCTCGGAAAGTTTTGGCTGGCTGTCGGCCATTTAACCGGGCCTAGTAGAAGGGTTAGACTCAGTAGGAATGCTAGGCCCATAAAATGGATCCGGCGTGGCCGGTTCGTGATGGTATTAGTGTGGTAGTGTGACGTAAGGAACTATTGATAAGTGCCTTGACTAGTGAGAATGTACACAATTTGTATGCCGTATCGTCTTGGCCGGGTGGGATAGGCTCTCCTCCGGGCTTAGAGTTTGGACCAGGACAGCCATCTAAACGGAGGCGTTGTTGGCCTTGGGCTGTATTGTAGACAGCTAAAATATCACCAGTAGTCACGATATCATCCGTTCATGAGTAACTGCGTGTACCGGAGTTGGATCGTAATCTTTTAGAGCTATGGTTAACTTCGGCCAGCTGGAACTAGCGTTGGGCTAGCTACATGGTTTAAGTGAAGCTGCTGTGCCAAGGCAGACGAATATTAGGTCGCAGTCAGGTAATTAGTTAGGAGCCGAATAATTCTCCAATAAAATTAAGATTTTTGAGTGGCCATTCGTAGATGCTGAATAAAGTCATTTAAAGTTTGCGAGGGCAAATAGGCAAGCAAGATAGAGGGGTTGCTAGTTGATTTGGTCGACTACAAGGGCCATGAAGGCTGGGGTAGGTCTTCCGAGAGTGTGAAATAGTCTAGAGGTGCTGCAGATGAGTTAGGCTCGGTTGGTCTAGATGCCCATGGCTTTGGGTGGACGGTGCAGAGAACAGGTTTGAGGCTGGTCAAGACCAGATTATTGCAGTTGTGACATCGACTGGATCGGGTTTGGGTCGAGAGGTACATGGGAAGGTCGGGTCCGTATGGTCTTAAGGGGAGGGTTTGTGATAAGGCGTGCAGAAATGATAGGGGCGCGCGGCTTAGTGTTGGCCTAGATCTGTCGTCGGGGGTAGTGCTATTAGTCCATGGCTAATATAATGGCAAGATAAAGAAGACTAACAGAGTCTGCAAGGCAAGCGGTCATATAGCTCAGTCGGGCAAAGGAATAGATATGCTTGGGCTTGTACCGATACTGTTAGCAAGCTTAAGAGACATAGTGGACGTTCAGCTGTATGAGCATAGTATGAAAATTATCCTTTGGTTTTTGGCTACGTTACGGACTAAGGGTGTGGTAATCTGATTAAAATTATCGTCGGCCTTTGATGGCCTGCACGTGAAGAGGTTTATGTGCACATACGATGACGAATGGTCACGCTAAGCTGCGTTGGCGAGTTATAGGATACGAATTTTCTCATATGAGGAGTTGGTTAACGGTTAAAATGATTAAGGTAAGGGTTGTGCAATTGCTCATCGGATACCGTAGTTGCCGGACCGTGTCCTGTATAAATAATTGTTCGGCCTGGCTGTGTAAAGATTTTTTCCCGCACCGAGGCTATTAAAGTAGGCAGGCTGCTGTTTGGGAAGTCCGTGCGGCCTATAGAGCGGAAGAAGATGAGATCTCCCGCGAAGAGTGCATCGGTTTCAGGGAAATAGAAGGATAGGCTACCTAGAGTGTGACCAGGGGTGGCTAGTACGTGGCAGAGTTGGCCGAGTATAGTCGTTGGTCCAGGTGAGAGTGGTCGCCAAGAGAATGGTTCTACCTTGGGCAGACCCATGAACTCGCCGTCTCCCAATTCAGTGTTAAGTAGGGGGGCATCGTCGGGGCTGGCCAGTATTTGGGCGCTCGTTGCCCGGCCCAGGGCGGCGTTGCCGTATATGTGGTCGAAGTGAAAGTGAGTATTGAGGATATGGGTGAGTGTGAGCTCGTGTTGGGCAAGAAAGTCGAGCACCGGCTCAGGGGATCCGCCCGGATCTATAGCCACGGCCTCGTTGGTCTGGCTGAGGATAAAGCAATTAGTTCTTAGAGGACCTATTGGGAAGACTGTAACCTGCATGGTAGTTCTCCGTGCTAAAACTAAGTTTGCGAGTCGTTAGAGGCGGGCATCTTCTTAGGCAATTATTGGCTTCCTGGCGTCCATGCTTAGTCAGCCTGACTAGGGCATTTCTATCCAGGATACTATTATAAATAGGACCAAAGAAGTGCCACGACTGATTATTGAGCTTAAACGGTGCTCATTGGCTGGCTTCTAATATGACCTTCATTGGTTAGTACCTCGATCGTTAAATATCATATGCTGTGTGCTAGCGAAGGGCAACTAGGACTGGACAGTTGTTTATTCGGTTATGGGTTCGCTCTGGGTTTATCTCAGATACTATTTTAATTAAACAATTAATACTGCATTCTCGACAGGTTGTCGAGGGATAATTTTCGTTGATATTTGTGAGCCCTCCTGAGGGAGGTTGGGTATATAAAAGACAAATCCATTTTTTTTTAAGAGCATTTCTGTCTGAGAAGTTCTACCGTGACCTACCTTTTGCTATATATTGGTTTAGTTTGGTACGGTACGATGTTCCTGGGTGTGGCCTGTATGGGCCATTGGGTTGCTGTGGCTCTGCCCTATTTTATCCGGTTGCAGAGATGTTTAGGCTGTCTTCGGATGCGGCTAGCGACGAGCTGGCATATGACACGGACACTGTAAATCTTTTCACTCTGTGCATAGAGAGTCGATGGAGTAGTTGGTCAAGCTTTCACAGCTGACTTGTGCAGCCTGTCGAAGTGGTATTTAGTTTTTTGTATTTTTTTATGTGTGGATAGTTTTAACCCGCTTGGATATGTCTTGGGTGTGGTATGTCATCGGCTTATTGTGGCCAGTGATATGCAAGCTGAAGTTTAGTTATGCGATGTTCTGTTCTCTTCTCTTATGGCTATTAATTTCGACCCTGTCTGGAAGACCATGACGTGGATTTTTACCTTAGCTAATTTTTAGATTTTTTTGATTGGAATATCTAATGGCCCTGGATTTGAGAGACAAATTTTTTCCGGTCAGCTAATGCGCATCTTTTATGGATAACTTACCTCAAATTTAATCTAGCCTATAGCCGAATAGTAGGATGGCTAGTAGATCTTGACCAAATTAATTTTTCCTGGGATTCACAGATGTTGTCCGTTTATTTTGTACCAGTCATTTTGGGAGTATTATAGGCTATGGCTCCAGGTTTGTTTATTTTAGACCCCCCGGATTAACTGCTTAAAGCTTCATGGCTAAGGATAGCTTTGACGCTTATGGCGAGGAACACGAGGTCCTCTTAGGACCGTGGATATATTGAGGATGTGTGAGGATGAGGCGTCTTTTAGCTAAGATGAAGACTGGCCGAGGCGTAGATAAGATAGATGAGACCGATGAACCAGGTAGGGAATGCACTTAAGGTTCCTACAATGGCAAAGATAGATCAATGGCTATTGTATAGATGTTTGGGGACATGGCGAATAGAATAATGGGAGAGAGCGCTGGTATAGTAGTCGCAGATCTGGTCCGGGTTATTTTTATGCTTATTCCGGAAGAAGGCCTACTTGAATATATTCTTGTTCATCAGAGCTAAAAGGCTGAAGGCCATTGAGTATCTAAAGGTTTTGTCATAGGACACGATAGCCATATCGGTGAATTAGCTCAGATGGACAATGTAGATTTTAAAATAAACCTAAACTCTAAAATAGGCGGAAGGTATGTTGAAAGGTGACGTAGCGCAGTGATACATCCGCGACTATAGTCACGATAAAGACGTGCGTGGCTGGCGAGGAGTTTAAAAAAAAGTATGGAGTTTCCGGATCAGATAGGAGGGTGGGGAAGACGTCACGGTCTCTGTGTTAGCAGGTTAGGCGGGAAAAGTCAGGCGGTGTGATTCGTCTGAATTGTACCGCATGGACCGGCCTCAGTGATTCATGGCATGCCCTATTTATGCGTAAGTTCCTTCTCGTCGGCATTGTCCTATTGCTTAGTATTATCTTTAGCGTGGCCAGTTATGTTTGGCATGAGGCGGACCATTTTTTACGTTTGCCGCCCGAGGATCCAGGCAAAGATGTGGTAGTTACCATCGAGTCTGGATGGACCTTTGAGCAGATCGCTCGAGCTCTGGAGGCCGTTGGAGTAGTTAGAAACGGTCGCTACCTAGTACTTTTAGGTAAGTGGCGGAATCGTGGTGCTTCACTGCCTGCCGGAGAGTTTAAGCTTTCTACGGGCTGGGTGCCAGACCGAGTGCTTAACCATCTAACCACGGCTAAGCCTATTCTCTACCGCCTTTCCATACACGAGGGAATGACTTGGTGGGAGACCGCTAAGGTGGTGGAAGAGAGTGGTTTCAGCAGCTTTGACGAGTTTAAACGATTCGTACACGACCGGGAGTTCCTAGCCCAACAAGGGATGCCTTTTGATTCAGCCGAAGGCTTTCTGTTCCCCGAAACCTACCTATTTAAGCGGCCTACTGGTCGGGAGACGCGTCAGGTGATAGAGTTATTCTTCAGGACTTTCCGGGAGCACGCGGCGCGGATTTGGCCGAATGGGTTGCCGCTGGCTGACGAACTTCGTCGAGTGGTTACTTTGGCTTCGTTGGTGGAGAAGGAGTCGGCTGTGGCTGCGGAGCGGATCCGTATCGCTGGCGTTTACCGGGCTCGTATTTCCCGGGGGATGCTGCTCCAGTGCGATCCCACGGTGATCTACGGATTGGGCCTGTTATTCGATGGCAATCTGAAGCGTAGACATCTGGAGGATGCGAGTAATCGCTACAATACCTATGTCCATCTGGGTTGGCCACCAGGGCCTATCTGTTCTCCTGGCCGAGCGGCGCTTCAGGCCGCTGTTTGTCCAGAATCTACGCAGTATCTCTACTTCGTGGCTACGGGCAATGGTAATCACCATTTTTCTACTACTTTGTCCGAGCACAACCGGGCTGTATACAAGTATCAGATCAAAAAGAAATGACCATAAATGTCGCAGTGGACGTATTGTGATGCCATCGATTACCGATTTTTGAGTATGTCGTGGCTTAGATTAGCTTGAACAGCTATAAATATGGTGGTCGCAGTATATTGTAGGCGTTAGTACGACGAGCTCCCCCCCCCTCTTGGAAGGCAAATATGTACCGGATTAGAGCAGGTCAAGTTTTTTGAGGGGAGCGAATGGAGTCTTGTCCGCCTAGCCGTTTGTTTGGCCAGATCAATGCAGTAATGGTCCACTGTCTTTCAGTAGAACGCAATGTCTCGTTCGTTCTTTGCAGTAGATAACCATTTCGGTCCGGGCCTAGATAGCTTCAACGCTAGGGGGTTATTTGAGGAACTCATATAGGTGCTAGTTTTATGTTCAATATATGTCCATAGCACTATGACCTGACTTAGTTGGTTCTTGACGACATATTACGATTCAGAATTATAAGAATATGAATGTGCGATATGTCGTTGTCGGTAGTTTTTTTCGTGTGTCGATGCACAATATATATTTTGGATTGATCTTCAGGTTCCGCAAATTTGTACATGTCGGCGGTGTAACTATGAGGATTTTTAAATCTATGTTTTCCAAGATATGTAATCCATGAGTGAGTATTGGTTTAGTTGTGGATGTTGTGGTCAGCATCTGCAGGCCATGTAAATCTAGATGATTTTCCGTGCGGCGTCGAGCATGGTTAGATATTTTTTATACGCGGAAGGAGAGGAGTGGATAGTCTCGGTATGGGTCTTACCGTTAAATCTGGTAGCATCCTATCCAAATAGCACTATCGGCCTGAAGGGCATTGTGACTGTCTGCTAGGCACTGAAAGCGATAGGGCATTGATTGGTCTTTAGTACTGAAGTTCATCAAAAACAATTTGTCAACGGTTTTTTTTGGTGGTCTTAGATTAAAGTCCAGGCTGTAGTTCTTTGTCGAAACAATAAAACTTGTGTTTGGGTTCTGAAGGGACGCGGCTATATGTTTAAGGGAAAAATTCTATTTTACGCGTTTTATATATTTTGTAGATGCAGATGATTTTGGACTTAATAGTTGCGTCGGTTAGCCACATAGTTGATGAGCTTCAGTAAGATCTGGATTATAAGATATCGGCGTCCGGCAACGTCTATGGTACCCTGGCGCCTAACTTCAACTGGTATGTAGCGAACATCGATCCGGTATGTGTGGCCAGTATGTTTAAGCAGAAGGTGGATGAAGTATATTTATTTACTGTTCTAGGTTCACAGTCGTTGGTCGCATATGCTTTCACAATTAGGGTGACAAGTTGTTTTGGCCGCACCTTATTCCTGAAGCTTGATTCCTACCTTGAGCAGTTCGGGCTATTTTTAGTTTAGCTATTGGATAGATCTGGTTAAAAGTATATGTGGGGGTATAGATTTCGTGGGCGAATTTAACACACATTGCCCCTAGGGTGGCCGGGTATTCCGTCTGACGAGGACCTTTTGTCTAGGAGGACGCGTTACGGTCATGCCCAGTAAGATTTTGTTTTTTTGTGTACATATCCGAGTAGAGATGGGCTAGGGGCATGCTCTTGGCTAGTGGTTGACGTTGGTAACTATTGCGGTGTTTGAAATAGAATTTCATGGAAAAGACTAGAGAAGGTTCTTTAGACTAGCGCTGAAAGTAGCGGTGTATGAGTTCCGGACTTATCACAATTGATACGGATGATAAAGAAGTCCGGGTCGGCCAATGGCATTGAGTGGTAACTACGGTTTCGGGTGTTCGTATTTGGATGGGTTTGTTGGCCACATTTGTCCAGATCTGTAGACTGGCGTTCCGCCTTTGGTCAGGATAAGGATTGAGTGTTTATTTGAACGTTTGGTTGCCGGCGACATTATCTGGTTTTCAGAGTAGTTGCCTGGGGAAAGAACTGGCAGCAGCTGCTGGCCGCGGCGTTCGAATCGGATATTATGATATCGAGACAACCTTAAGTATCTGCGAGTTAGACCATATAGCACCGTTATCTGTACATATAATAGATGTAATTTATGTTAGTTCGTATACAGTGACATCATATAGGTCTTCCATAATGTCATTACGTTTCGTAATTATTTAGTTATTTTAACAGTTATTGTTTCTATATACCATTTATTAAGTAGAACTTTGGCGTCAGTTACCGTTAGCATGCGCAAATTTTGTATTTAATATTAAATAGCATAGTTATGTGTGGTAAAGTCGTAAAAAAAGTGGTTCAGTCTTGACTATAACGAACTGGGTAGGCTACTCTGCGGTTCTGCTCTAAAAAAACGAATATATGAACGCTGGAAATTCAGCCGTCTTAGAGACGACAGCAGTATATAACGTCCTGGAAGTCGTCAGCTTAAGGCAGTTAGCTGTGTAGGTTTTTAATTATTCTGGACGCGGTTATATTCTTTACGAATGCATGCTGTCTTTTGTTTTTTGATGTCCGTTTCAGGCTCAGGCTATATTTGTCCAATGATTATGGCAATTCAATTAAGAAGTATTTTAGGATATAGTGAGACTCTGTTGCGTGGCGACATAGGATAGTACTTGTTAGGCTGTCTGCAGGCTATATTTAGGGAAGTAGGATGCAGCATAATGGAACGGACACTATCGTGTACGGTAAAGTTAAGTTTATTATCTCTTATTTTGGTTGGATTGATGCAATAAGAGGACATGCCAAGCGAGGAGGAGAGTCTATACTCTATCTAATTATAAAAAGCCTTTCATTCATTTTTTATGAAATAATTGTAATATCTGTATATCGGAGCCATGGACCTGGTTCTTGGCCCATGTCCGCAGTTTGGATTGGATCCAGGTCGCCCCCCCTACCCACGGAGGCGTTTTTAGTGTGATCGCTTCTGTTTTTTTGTACATCTTTAAGGTTGTGACCTAGTTTTTTAAGCCTACCTGGATGCTTAATCACTAACTACGTCTCAATCTAGCCGGGCAGCGGTATCCTCGTCATTCTGTTTCACCTAGACGCCTCTCAACAGCCTGCAGCTGGTGACCTTGTGTTAGTTTTTTTTGTGCCGATTTTGTCTGGGATCGTTTTGATCTAATTTCTTAGCAATTAGTCTTGCGGTCCCTAATTAACGGTCTGCTTCATTTTTTCGAACGTTAGTTTTGCATTTTGGCTATATTTGTCTGGACACCTCGATATGGAGACCTAGTCGGAGCTGGCTATTATATTCAATGAGGAATGTAGTCGGATATTGTAACCATTTTTTGATTTTTATCTATTTGGATTTTGTGACAAATTAAGTATGCAGACTGCAATATGTTCAACGATGTCTACCATATTAGTTAGTATTTTATATCATAGTACCAACGAGTCCATTTTTTTGATGTAGCTGTTCGTTTTTTTATTGAAAAAAAGACTGCTAAAAATGCTACCATCGCTAAATAGCTGATCTGACAAGAGATATTTTTTTTACTGTTTCAGATCAAAGTTAGCATCTTTATCCTAAATAAGTATATTTTGGCTTACTATGCTAGCTGTTTACATGCGGTAGACGAAGGCTATATTTATACCATTGACGCCCTAGAGCACTATTTACCTTTTTTTGTTTTGCTTTAAAAATACTCAAATGACTATTGGATTTTCTCAAAATTGATTAGTCAAATTCTACTGTTTTTTGATCTTCTTAGCTGTGGAGTTAGAACAACTGTTCACCAGCTGGAATAATATCATCGATGGTGTTGTACGTGTTGTCATTGAATACGGTAAAGATGTTACTAAGATCGAGCTTAGGCGAATTCTTTTATGGTTATGGCCTGCCTATTTTAATGCCATTACATGCCCTATTGAGAACTATTTATCGAACGCGATCCTGCGGTTCATTAAGGTCCGTTTGACTTAAGCCGACGAGTGTAGCTTTGGACCATTCTAAAAAATATTTATTCTAAAAGAAACTAATATACTCAAAAAAATATAAACATTGGTCTTAAGCTCGAGTTAAATTTTTCTGCCCCATGGATTCATCTACACTCTGGATAAGCTGGTCACTGGCTACATGAAGGGCGTCTAGACCTAGGTTGTTAGCCTAACTGAGGAGCATGCGTTTGATGTTGCATCTGGACTTACTACGCACGCCATATACAGTCAAAACATACCTAGGACAATAAGCTCCCAGACGATCAATAAAAAACTGGCCTTAGCGCATAAATACCTAGACGAGACGGAGAATATACCAAAAAAAATATCCCAATCCAGTCAAATTTAAGAAGTATATAGCTAATTTTAAAGGTAATGTGAAAAGCATAAAGTCTTACCATGGAAGCCAAGAAGACTATGTACGCTATTGAGTAAAGCCGAAGAACTTGAAGTAGCGGCCATTGCATGCCTGAAGAGTTGCAACGACTTACTAAAGGCTAAAAATCTTTTGAATAAAAAAACTAGCTAAGAGTTACTGGCTATATAAATCAAGGACTACTTTAAGAATATTAAGTTTGTCAAAAGAGTTCTAGCCTTGGACAATAGCATATATATCTTAAGGCTATGAAAGCCAAAATTTTAAAATGATCAAAAAAAAGATAAAAAGTTTTCAAATCGATTGAGGCGATAATGGTCTAGGTGGTATTCTAAAAATCAGGAATGTAATATCTCACTGTTGACTGATTTAGCCGTAAACTATGGACACGTCGATTGCCTGGCGATAGAAGGACTTTAACGAGCCAAAGGGATATATACCGTGGCACAGACCTATTAAAGATCGCTGAGCGAACCATGAACTTCTTCACTCACCTACCCTGACCAACGACGTCGGATCAGAACCAATACCGGCCTGAGCCGAAACGATCTGCGCGGCACATTGCTCTAAGCGGTCGCCCAGGTTACGTAAGAACTCCGAGACCGTGGCCCAGATTGCCGCCATGGCGTCCACACTACTGTCCTCCTGCAGATGCTCCAGGAAACGCAGTCCAAAAGCACAATCCTCCTTAGCAGCAAACTCGGAAATAGGGCTGATAAAGTTAGAACTTAGTTCCTCATGCCCCTGTTGAGATATACCGCCGCAAGAAGCCAAGCTACGGCTCCAGGCCGCCACCAACCGAAAAAATTCCGCCTTTTCTTCCGGTGTCAGAGGCCGACCCACTGCCTGCCTAGCCTGACGGACCAAAGACTCCACCAGTCGGTCGATGGCAAAAAAACATGTCAGCCTAAGTCCGACTAGCGAAATCCTATAGGCCGGTAGCATACTACCAGCAAGCTTCTTGAGTTTTTTCCAACTCAAATCAGGCAATCCATAGGCCTCCATGCCAAAATGAGACGTCAACCCGGACAACGAAAGCATAAGTACCCCACCTGTTCCGGAAATCGCTGAATGTTCGGCAGGCCGATAACAACTGACTATATAGACCGCAACCTCATCGTCATGGTCGACGACTGTCTCCGGATCCGACTGCGTTATTGCTGACGGAGGGGGCAACTCCTCCAGAGGACAAGGCCAGGAGAGAATATTCGGCGGTGACTTGCCTGTTATCTCGTCCGACAAGGCCATTGTTTCTGGAGCTACCGAATACTCCAGGCCCATTTTCTTCGTCCCCCGTCTCGCTAACAACAGGAACGTCAATAGCGCCAGCGCTAAACTTAGCCCCAGAACAGCCCCAGTGATCTTCCAGCCTCGTGCCATTCTCCTGAGTTATCAGTCTCGAACCTACAAATGCAAGCGCCAAGTCTTGTGAGCGCGTCGAAATAGACGGTGTAAAAACTAGAAAGATATACCTATCCCGCATTGCCTTACTGGCACTTATACAAAATAATCAGATGTCGTAAAATGTCGTTAAAATTTCTTGTACTACCCACGCTACTCCAATGCGCTAGAGCAACGGAATTCACTACGTACTCAATAGACAACACTATTCTTATGACGTTCGATAATAATCTTCAAGCCATATAAAAATGGCCTTCAAAATATCCTGGTCGACAACGATGTAAACAGAGCTAAATACGCGGTGCTTGTCCTGGCAAGATCGCTCTGGCCGCCACTGGTCGCGATCAAACCCCTCATTATCGCAATTTAAAAAAATCCTAGCATGACGCTCAATGAGGACCTTAATTAGCTAGCTGCCAATCGAAAAAATACTCAATATAATTTACAGATAGTTCATCAATCTTCAGACGATCATAATTATATCAGGTATACACCCGTTGCAAATGACAGTTAAATATATAAGACTTACACAAGTCCGTGCCCCCAGGCTAGACAATAACTATAGATTGTCGCTGATAAAACCAAGGACAGCTCAACTATGCCAGTCAATGCACCTATAGCCCCTACAAATATCTATTTTTTTCAGCTATCCCAGCATGACACACGTCGTCTTAGTTAAGTGGCGTCCGCTAAGAATATACGCACGGATAAAGAATTCTAAAATACCGCACAGGGTGATGAAATCTATTGGGCCGCCAATGGGCATCTCATTTTGTGATTCTACCGGGTACGATCTAGGATCAATCGACTAAGTAAGGTGAATATTTAAAATCAGCCATGTCAACCTACTGTCATGGCTGACCTGCCACTCTCCCCATCACAGCTTGACATCGTCCCAAACCTACTACACATAGCGTTCTGACATCATGTTACTGACGAATGGACAAAATGCTAACCGCCCGAATCTTACCGCCCCTATGGCAAGGAATACCCATGAACAGATTATCGACCTCCAGTCGCTCCTTGACCCCGGCCTTAATCCTATTCCTCTTATCGACCATTTTTCTCATAGCCGGTTGCACTAGGTTTATGGGACAGGCCGTATTCATTGAGCCTACCATTCATATCGACTCCTACGGTATTGGTCAGGGCAAGACCATCGCAATAAACGTCATTGACGTCCGATCCGACCAGGTCATCGGCTATCGCGACACCAACTGCTCCAAGACCGCCCCCATCATAATCTCTGGCAATATCGCTGAATCAGTCCAGCGCACCCTCGTATCTGCCATGTCCCAACAGGGCTTCTGCCCCACCTCCAACGGATATGGCCCACGCATCCTCACTGTGGAGATCCGTCTGCTCTCATATCGGGCTAAAGACGAACACATGAGCAAACGAGCCATGGTCAAGGCAATTCTAACTGCCCGCGCCACTAACAATAGCTCATTCTTCAACCGCGACTATCAAGTAGAAAAGGAGCAAGAAAAGATAATTGCCCTCAACGAAGATGATAATAACCGCCTTATAAACGATGCCCTCTCTCAACCCCTTACTGCCCTTGCTACCGACCAGTCCCTCCTCGACTTCCTCGCCCAAGGCTCCTGGTAAAATTAGGAAATGGCTTGCCTCCTGCAGTTGGAGAACCCGCTATCCGCAGCCTCGTTTATGTGGCGTCGCTGAAGTCCAAATATAGCCAATCAAACTTTGTGACTATGTTTATCTTTAACAGTGTGTGACAAAAAAAATTTAAAAAGACTAGCCGTAACAGTAGTATAAATCTTTAGCTTAGTGGATAGGAGCGGCAAATTAGGAATGAGAAGTATTGTCTGTATATCAGCAGCCTTAAATCAAATACGACGGCTAAATATCGTTACCATATATCAGTTGGACCAAATCTGGGATTCCATAAACAAATCAAACTTCAGCTAGAGCAACGGCGCAAAAAATTGAGGCCATAAATCAAAAAATCAAACAAGCAATAAAAAAAACAGTATAATATAAACGGCGCTGTTTACTCCTTAAACTAAAAATAGGCTAAAATTAAAGACAGCTCATCATCGTAAAGATAGTGAATAATCCCAAAAGTTATGCAAAAAATAGCCCAAAAATACGAAAAATAAATATACCTAGGTAAGAACAATGTAGCCGGCGTAAGGATCAAGATTAGAATAGATCGCGCCATGCTATAGCAGGTCCTGCTTACAATTTGAAACCTCTGAAAAAAATAGAGATTTCAAGACTATACGACCTCGGACATATTTAGAAAAATCAATGAGAATGTCAGTAAGTGCTGCCCACAACCAAAGAGCATCAGGTATGAAATTATCGGATATATATCGTATTGTATGATTATACCGACCGACCAATGGCCTAACGCCTCAGTCGGAGCATAGCAGCACATCCGACGCCGCCTGAGTAATCCAGCATGCAACGACCAATTGAGCCTGGAGATATTGCCAGTATAAAAAAAAGTAGAACTGCTGTGGGCCAATATTTATGCTCAATCGAGATGTCGATCTGAAAATGTAATGCTAATAGCAGCGAGTTTGCTCTCCACCATCATCTTAACTCAAACTAACCCACAATTCGGACCTGTATAGAAACCCGGACTGGCTATCACTACGATGTAGTCCTGGAATAAGTGATGGTGGACAACGAAGCTAATAAAACCACCCCACCGATAGTGCCATTCATAAACGTAACCGGTTCTGGGGCATTTATACTTGCTGCGATACGAGGCCACCACTCTCTTTATAACAGATATAAAACTAGCACCGACCAAAATATAAGATAACTTTAAGTATTCATTAAAACAACATTAACGCCCTTTGTTGCAGGCTCAGATCCAACCTGCGCCTGATCATGCCTCATCCGTTGCTCTACTAACATATCTAAACATCCCGATTACGTCCAATACCTAGAGGCATAATCTTTACCCTTTTACTTGATTGAACCTACCTCTATGCTTGCTTTCCAATGCCGACCTTCTATATAAGGCTATGCCACGACTACAAAAAAAACTGAGTCTAACTACCACCTGAATGCCCATGTCTCACATGGCCAATTAAAAAAAACTAACTCAGGTAGTGGTTATGCAAAAAAAAATGTTAGTGTCGCGCTATTCGCTAAACACCACACTGCTTGGCACAGTTAACAGCTTCAATTTCTATTTCGAATTCACCCCTAGCCCTAAATCACCATTCGGCCATCTACATCACAAAATTTTCGCCGCCGACCTAGCCCACCACGCTGGATGGACTCATAAACTAAGCCGAGCACACCGGCGAACCCGAAATAGATTAAGCTGACCGAGATACCAAACATAAGTCTGCCTAAGACCTTCCTCTAATTTAATTTTCGGCTGCCAACCCAGACCAGTCATCCGCGAGATGTCAAGCAGTTTGCGCGGCGTGCCGTCCGGCTTATTCCGATCCCACACCACCGGCCCATCATAACCCACCACACGCTGCACCAGCTCCGCTGCCTCAGAAATAGTCATATCATCTCCGCGGCCAATATTTAAGAGTTCTGGTTCCCTATTTTTCAACTCCAGCACATGCACGCAGGCCAGCGCTAGATCGTCCACATGCAAAAAATCCCGACGCGGCGATCCCGTGCCCCACAAAACCACCTGTGCCTGCCGCCGCGCTGGATCAAGTTCCGCCGCAATCGCCGCAGGAATCGGCCCAAAACAGGCTGCGTCCGCCGCGATTCCGGCCACATCCCCGGCCAGAGCCAGCCTGGCCAGATGAAACTTGCGTAACATAGCCGGCAATACATGGCTTGTTTCTAGATCAAAATTATCATGCATTCCATATATATTAGTCGGCATCACTGCCCAAAACGGCGCCCCGTACTCCTTATGGTAAAACTCGCAGAGTTTGAGCCCCGCAATCTTAGCCACTGCATAAGCCTCGTTCGTCTTCTCTAGCGGCCCCGTGAGTAAATATTCCTCTCGTATCGGCTGCGGACAATCCCGCGGATAGATACACGACGACCCCAAAAATAATAGCCGCTTCACTCCCACCCGCCACGCCGCGTAGATCACGTTGGCCACGATAACCAGATTGACATATAAAAACTGCGCGGGATAAGTAACGTTAGCCATGATCCCCCCCACCTTCGCCGCCGCCACTACCACATAGTCCGGCCGCTCCCGCATAAACCATTGCTCCACCGCCTCCTGCCGCGTCAGATCAAGCTCCACCGAACTCGGCCCCACCAACTTTACCCGTCCCTCCAGACACCGCCATACTGCTTCACCCACCATACCACGCCGACCCGCCACAAACACTTTTGTCTCGTGTCCCAAATCCATCATTCGCCGCCTTTTTTTGCCACGCAGCACATACCGCATGCCTCATTGCTGTAGTGTGGAAAAAATGAAGAGAAAAATAAAACTTTTTTTAAAAATTTACCTCCCACACCTGCAAGGGATTCTGTCCATATAGGACAACGAATATACTCTGACGACAACCCTTGCTGTTTTCATATTGAGAGCGCATGATAGCCACTGTGGAGTCAATCCCGCAAGAGGCTTAGTACCGCCGAGGACAGTGTCAAGCAGGATATATTCCTTAGATCAATCAGATCTACGTCACGTGTCTACTTGACGATCTAGGTAAACACTTTCTCGCACGATAAAATTTAAAGAGATGGAAGAGAACAAAATAGAGATGGGAAAAAATTGTTATACAAAGTATATCTCTCCTCTTCGCCCGCAGCATGTACGACGAACGTAGTGAGGAACATAATGACCAACAAAGTGGCGTTGATTACTGGAGTGACTGGACAGGATGGAGCGTATCTAGCCGGTTTACTAGTAAATAAAGGATATATAGTACATGGAGTAAAACGGCGATCGTCGTCGTTCAACACACAGCGTATTGACCATTTATATCAGGATCAGTACAAAGATGATCGGAGGTTGGTATTACATTACGGGGACATGACCGACGCGACAAATCTGATTCGGGTAATTCAGGAAACACAGCCGGATGAAATCTACAATTTGGCAGCGCAGAGCCATGTTCAGGTGAGCTTTGAGAATCCAGAATACACAGCAAATTCGGATGCCCTGGGGTCACTGCGAGTATTGGAGGCACTCCGAATTCTAGGCATGACGGAGAATACACGGTACTACCAGGCCTCGACGTCGGAGTTGTACGGGAAAGTACAAGAAACGCCGCAGACGGAGAAGACGCCATTTTATCCACGTAGTCCCTATGCAGTGGCCAAATTATATGCATACTGGATCACAGTAAATTACCGTGAAGCGTATGGTATGTACGCATGCAACGGGATATTATTTAACCACGAATCACCTATTCGTGGCGAGACTTTTGTGACACGTAAAATCACACGGGCCTTAACGCGCATTGCGCTCGGATTGCAGGAACGCCTATATTTGGGCAACTTAAATGCTCGGCGAGATTGGGGGCATGCAAAAGATTTTGTGGATATAATGTGGCGAATCCTGCAACAGCCAACACCGGACGACTATGTGGTGGCAACTGGAATACAACATTCGGTACGCGAATTTGTGCTAGCCGCAGCAGCGGAGCTAGGTATCGAACTGCGACTTAAGGGAGAGGACCTTGAAGAGCGCATGGTAGTAAAGTCAGTATCTCCCTGCAAACTACTGATCGAAAGCAGCAAGGGACACCTCGAAAAAGCACGGATAGCACCGGGCATGGTGATAGTAAGCATGGATCCACGACACTTCCGACCTACGGAGGTAGAAACATTATTAGGTGACTCAACCAAAGCTCGGGAACGCTTAGGTTGGGAGCCGCGCATTGGCTTCAAACAATTGGTGGCTGAAATGGTAGCCTCAGATCTCACACAGGCCATGAGCGAAGATCTCATACGCCGCGAAGGCTTTGCGTGTACAAGACTTTCGAGTAATAGCCAGGCAGATAGTCCGGCGACAACAAGACATGAGAAACAGGACAATATTCAACATCTGCCTAATCCACAAAGATAATTCTTGCCTAATCTGCTTATTTGAAGGATGGCAGACCTGATGATCGTAACATTGTGGAACCTAGAGTTGTTGGCCAGAATACCCTGTTGATGCTACGAATAATAGGTATTATAAATGTTCTCTTTCGGATATACCTTTCTTACCTTCGCCAAATTCGCCGCATTAACTATATCACAAGCTAACTCGAGTCATACCTCAAGATTAACACGAAATCATCGTATGTATCTCAGTGCTCTCTGGTCGGATGTTAACGCACTCTTCTTCAACATGTTCAATAACCTTCATAGCTGTAGTCCTGAAAAAATTAAAGCTCTAGGACCCAAAAATTAAGATTCTCTTAAACGTCTAAGACACCAAACGCGACCGTTTAATTGCGCCCCCTTCCACATATTCTCAAACATGCACAACTGGCATCTCTAAATTATAAGTCGTACGCTTGGACTATCTGATAAATTAACGACTGCACGTGATAAACGAGGAGTCCTCAATTTCTTCCCTAGCCGCCATGGCAAAGTACGACGCTAATGCGCCACGCCCCCCGTCCATGGTAAATATCCTGTATATCGAATCCCTGACTATGCAGAGGCGCCCAACCATTCGGCGGCCATCATCACGGCCGAGCCCGAATAGCGCTAGCCTTAACCACCACCGGACCACCGTTATAAATGACTTTTTTTGCATACTCAAAAAAGAAGGAAACCGCAGCCGGTCCGATGTGATGACTACGGCAAGGTAAATATGCAACACAAAATTCGAATCGGCAAAATTTTGACATGTAGCCTCTTCATCGTAGTCCTGAACTTGCCTCTAGCCGCGCAGTTAACCTGCACAGCACCCCAATTTCCTAATACAGAAAAACGCATCCTAGCCCCCATGCCCTGCCTGGGCTGGGAACCATTGGCGTTAACCACATTCCCAGCCGAATTCAACAAGTGGTATAACGACCACTTCGGTCTGCGAAGCCTAGCCCTACTCGGGTATAGTCTGTTCAAGGTAAATGGCCTGGGCCTATCCTCATCGGACAAGGTCATACGCGGCCGGGAAGGCTGGCTCTACTATCGACCCACGGTAGAACACTGGCGAGCCCGTAGCCGTTACACCAAAGATGAGCTAACCGCATGGAAATGCCGCCTGACCAATCGCGAGGTCTGGCTGGCCGGAGTCGGGGCGCGCTATCTGTTCATCATGGTACCCAACAAACCAACTATCTATCCTGAATTCCTACCTCCAAACCAAATTCGAATCCTTCCACAGACCGCTTCGGAACAGCTGGCCTCAACCGTAGCGGGCCGAACTACTGGGGCAAATACAAAGGATCTGCCTTTTTTGGATTTGACCCCAATCCTACGAAAAGCTCGAAGGGCACAGGTAGTCTATTACCGTACAGATTCACACTGGAATGAAGCCGGTTGCCTGATAGCCTATCGGGCAATTCTTGACCGGTTAACTACCATAGGTCTATCCATAACGCCCCAAGGACTGGAAGACTTTACCACCACCCGTGGCACCTTCCAGGCCGACCTGGCCAGCATGCTGGGGCTCGCGGACTTTAATGATGAAATCACCACGGATTATCACCCACGTATATCACCAACCCAAGAGATTCCCATCGACCCGGATCTAATTGCGACCTGGCAAGCCGCAGCTTTTAATAACCATAAAGGACAGGGTACTCTGCTTATGATTGGAGATTCTTTTGGCAGATGGAAGTTACTCGCGCTTCTTTCTATACACTTTAAACGCACGGCCTTCGTACACCGTAAACTGTTTCCAGGCACTGTGGCCGCCTTTGAGAGCTGCTTCGCCACAATAGGCCGCCCCGATAAGACACATCCATATGTAGTCCTAGAAGAGACCGTAGAGCACGAACTCGGCCTGCCCGAGACCCAACAGCCCATTACTCAGCTTTTCACAACGTCCTCAACTGCCGCCGATCGACTGGCTCGTCAGTCCCCTAAGGAACTTTAATATGGCCTTCACCTCTACAGTTTTCCTATTCCTATTTTTACCCGTACTACTCGGCTTCTACTGGTTCACCCCACGGCCAGCCAAAAATATCCTCCTGCTCACAGCCAGTCTGACCTTCTACGCCTGGGGCGAAATCCAGTACCTCTGGGTCCTGGCCAGTTCCATCTTGGTCAACTATGGTCTTGCCCTAGCTATCGACTACGCCGGCAAAACCCAAACCAGAAACTGGTTACTCACTGGCGGTATTGTAGGCAATCTAGGGCTCCTGGTCTGGTTCAAGTACGTCACCTTCTGTGTGGACAACTTAAATTTCCTGCTCGCCGCCCTACAACTGCCCACGATAAAACACTATTTGCCAGTCGGGCTGCCCTTAGGCATCTCATTCTTTACTTTCTCCGTACTCTCGTGTCTGCTTGACGTATACCGCGGTCAGACACGGCCCAGAAAGAACCTCCTAGAATTCGCTTTATTTGTTAGCTTTTTCCCAAAAATCATCAATGGCCCCATCTGCCGCTTCGCCAATATAGATCCACAGTTAAACCGACATCCTGGCTCTCTGAACGACTTTTCCTATGGCGCCCGCCGCTTTATCCTAGGCCTGGGCAAAAAAATGATTTTGGCCAATACCTTAAGTCAAACTACTAACAGCATCATGATACTTACCATAGATCAACTCACCACGCCCCTAGCCTGGGCCGGCATAATCTGTTATACTCTCCAGATTTACTTTGACTTCTCGGGATATTCAGATATGGCCGTAGGCTTAGGTCGATTCTTTGGCCTACGCCTCATGGAAAACTTCGATCAACCTTATATCGCCACTAGCATCCGCGACTTCTGGCGCCGTTGGCATATCTCCCTCTCTTCCTGGTTTCGCGACTACCTGTATATTCCCCTAGGCGGTAACCGTGTGCCCACATTTCGGATATACTTTAATCTTTGGATAGTCTTCTTACTCTGTGGCCTGTGGCATGGCGGAAGCTGGAATTTCGTCATTTGGGGCGCCATTCATGGATTCTGCATCGTCATCGAACGCTTCGATAACGGTCGCATTCACAAACGTTTACCCATATTGCTCCAGCATGGCTATACACTTCTCGTAGTGCTCGTAGCTTGGGTCTTCTTCCGCATTGAGACTTTCACGGAAGCCATAAACTACCTGCGAGCTATGATCGGCCTAGGCAAAGGTAACGGCATTGAGCACAATATATGGCTCTACCTAGATCGTGAGTGGACCATGGCTTTCGTGGCCGCAGTGGCCATGTGTATACCCTGGGCTCCACGCCTGGCCCGTATAAAAACCGCCCTATATCGCCATGGACAGATAGTAGCCACCATCGCCGAGGTTGTGGAACTGGCCGGCCTAAGTGCACTCTGGGTAACCAGCGTCCTATACGTAGCCGCAGGAACATATAATCCATTCATATATTTACGATTCTAAAATACAAACATGGCCGTACACCACGACAATACTACTCCGGCTTCCCGACCTCTACAGGCTCTAGTAGTACTCCTATTTCTAGTTATGCTTGTCTTTCCTTTTCTAGGGCCGCGCCTAGGCATAAACGAACTGTCATCATCGGAAAAACGCACCTTGGCTGCCTTACCGGCCTGGCCCGCTGACTTTAAGTCCCTCATCTCATGGCCTCAGACCTTCGAAAACTACTACAACGACAACTTTGGCCTCCGGACCAACTATATAATCGGTCACAACTACCTAAAAGCTAAACTACTCGGGATCTCACCATCCAAAAAGGTTATCTTCGGCCGAAACGGCTGGATGTTCCTAGATGCGTCAGTGCACAGCTGGCGCGCTGGTACCTTATTCACATCATTTGAGATGGAGCTGTGGAAACTTAAAATTGAGGCCAAACGCGACTGGTTGGCCGCAAAAAAAATTACATATCTCTTTGTCGTAGCGCCTAACAAATCCACTATCTACTCTGAATACCTCCCCCAAGCCCAAACCCGTATCCATGTCCAAAGCCGCTGTGAACAACTCAAGGCCTATCTCAAGACCCATAGCGACGTACCCTTCCTCGACTTGGCCGAACCTCTCATAGCAGCCAAGCCACAGAAGCTCTACTACCTAACTAATACTCACTGGAACGACACCGGCTGCTATGTAGCCTACCGGGCTATCATGGAGGCTCTGGTCGCCCTGGGTGTGGCCGAGCCACCCTTACCAGCCGAGGCCTTTGCCCGTGGACAACGCCGCGTGGCCGGCTTCGACCTAGCCATTATGCTCAACTTGCGGCCTTGGTATTTCGAAGAATCCATATTTCTAGACCAAAAAAATCAATGCGCCAAGCCAGCACCCATCGCGCAGATATGGGAACGCGACTGGCAGGCCTACGCTCTCCAGTGTCTACCCAAACGCGACAATCTGATAATAGTGGGCGATTCTTTTGTCAATGCTACGAAACTCTTCAACTTTATGGCTGACCACTTCCGACGGACCATTTTTCTTCACCAAAAGTATTACCCTATGACTGCTGCCAACATGGAAACACTCGTCGCCGCTGAGCATCCCAAAATATTCATAGAAGAAGTGGTAGAGCGCTCCTTGGAAACCGAATCATTCATGGTCCGACCATTCTGAGGCGGATATAGGGCTATTAGACGCAATGGGACAAGATAGGACTACAGATGAGAAGACACACAACGTATTTGAGCGGCACATGTGTCTGGTCATGGCCATGATACTAGCCTTGGGCTTAACTGCTGCCTTAGGATTTCTGGAGTTTTTAACCAGGCTCATCTATCCATCCTCATCAGCTATGGGTTTCTACGAGACTAAAACCGATGGCCGTGCATTCGGCCTCAAACCGGGTTACTGCGGCCGCCAGGTGAATATCGAATACAACGTAGCCGTCCGTATCAATAACTTTGGCCTACGTGACGACCGATCTCTAGCCACTATCCTGACCGCACCACGCCGTCATATACTCTTCGTAGGTGATTCTTTTACCTTCGGTTACGGCGTAGATGTGCAAGCCACAGAAACCGCCCGACTACAAATGCTGCTCACCAACCAGGGCATCCCAGCCACCTGCTACTCAGCCGGTTACGACTCTGGCTGGGGACCTGTACAATTCGAGTTCTACCTGCGTAAGTATTATGACTTGCTACAGCCCAACATTATAGTCCTCAACCTGTTCATGCAGAACGACCTACACGACCATGAGATCATCGATCAAATCCACGACGCTACTGGCCGAGTCATCGAGCAGAGACTTAAAGGGCTTAAACTCGTCGACGGCTTTCTGACTCGCCAAGAAAAGATTCCCAGCTCAATCGCCCGAACCAAACTCTGGCTGGGTACCCACTCGGCCATCTATAAGTGGTTCTCCAACACTAAAACCCGCCTGCTATTAGACCTGGAACGCCGACGTGGCAACCCGGCTGGACAGGATATACCTTACTATTTTTTGGAAGGCGAGCCGCGGCCTAAAGACCGGCTTTACCAGGAATGCCTCGAATCTCTGGTCGCCATACATGAACTAGTACGCGCAAAAGGCGGCCAACTCCTAGTATGTATGGTGCCCTCCAATTTCCAGGTGGCACAGCACTACTTGTTTGCCATGGCCAAATACTACTGCTTCTCTCCCCAGCTTATGGAACAGGCCCGGACCAGCGGAGAACCACAACGCTACCTGGCATCATTCTTCGATGCCCACTCCATCCCTTGGATGGACCCACTGCCAGACTTCCGCGCTCTGGAAGCCAAAGGCCAACAACTATATTTCGATTACGATGCCCACTGGAACGAACAGGGTCACATGGCTGTCACCAAAATCCTCCTAAACTGGCTCACCACACACGGCTGGCTGACCGAAACCTCGGCCTTACCAACCACCCATTGACGGTCGATCCAAAGATGTCTATTTTTTCTAAAAACATACGGACTTAGTCCATATCTGGTGTATACCACCACCACACGAGAAAATACTATATCCACTAATTTTAACAATGCAGTCAACGATGTCCTCGAGGTAATACAGTTCGAAAATTAGTTGCGTTTCTACTTCTGTCACAACAAAAACGGCACACTGACTATTGAAGTGTCCGAACGTGATATGGTCATGCTCAAAAATGCTTCCCACACCTGCATGCCCTGGCTCTAATGCTCAATCAGTAAGAAGATTACCTACCAAAAATCCATGAAGTCAATCTGCGAATACATAGTCAAATTCTACGACGACAATAAATACCGTACCGGTCTCATCTCCACTATCTGCGACAGTGCTGAGTTCCAAAAATAAAGCCAACTCTTCAACCTCTGGGTGCAAAGTCACGAGATACAACTAGATATAAGACTTTCTAGATTTCGCCACCTGGCGTAAATCTTTCACCACCTGAGCTGACTCCGACCAGGCTAAACACTATATACAACATCTCCAAATTCAACGTGCTATTAGACAGTCTGCGCTAGAAACCATGCATTAACGGTTATAACGTTCCTCTGATGGAGAGAGGCAAACCGTTATATTAATAATATTACGGCATCTAAACTAGAGTACCACAAACTTATTGATGGTCTACTGGACTACGCAGTGCGAGATAAATTTTTTTTTTGAAGGAATAATAAAATGAAGGACAATAAATAATTTGCAACTATAATACACCCAAGCCCATATAATGTAATAAATATGGTTTACTTTTCAAACAAAAAATACGAATATGATACCTATAACCTATTCAACATGAGGATATATCTATTAAGTTAAGGCTACTACACATCCAGTAATACACATACTGTGTTTTCCCGTAACAGCAGTTCTATCCTAACACAATGCCAAGATATAGACTAAACTAATATATCACCTTATATACATGATGGAGTTTCAGCTGCCTCAAAAAAAGCTAATTACGCAATATAATGCTAGAAAAAGTGCTGATAATCATACCTATAAATGAGTAAATAAAAAATAATAATTTTATTATATTAATATGATACCGCCCAAATCAAGAAAAATAAGGAAAGAGTAATACCTGGGATATGGTGCACCAAAAGCCACGTAGCTCTTACCCAAACCGGTGTAGGGTGGAACACTCATAAAACAAACCTTCTAAAATAATGCGCGCTTGCCTACGCTCCTGAGTTTACTAAAAAGCTGATAGCTTCGGCAGCAACAGGAACCGTTGCCAAAGATAGCTTCCAGTTTGATGGCGGCGTCTTTATGCATCATATCGATGGGACCGACGACCACGAATTCACACGAGACGAAATCAATTCTACAAACTGCATCTTGATACCGACCATGTGGAAGTAAATCTTATGTGACTGGACAAATAAGGGAGATATACCAATAGACCGACGGCAGGTATATTTTTTAACCTTAGCTAGTTCAAATACTTACTTGAGCTAGTCAATCATTGATACTTTCGCGCCCGACGAAGTCAACCAATGAACGCCCAGCCTGTTCGAGGCTTGTCTCTCGACTATATACGATCTGGCCGTCAACATAATTCTGGCACCATAGGGCTATAGGTGACCTAACCAGAGGTGTCGACTCTTGCTATTTCGAATAAAAATATTAAAAAGTCTATCCTATATAACGAATATTTTTAATGGCGTCTCGCCAAAAAAAATCCAATTGTGCCTTGAAAGCCTTGATGCAGGACCCAGAATCAATATAAACTATAAGGTCCCAAGTAATATCAGAGTCCAGATCATCCCAAAAACCTAGACACTGCGAACACGCAGTCACATGAAGCTACTGACCAGAATTACCAATTTCAGAAAGACTCGTTATCCATAGTCGTCACAGAGAATAGCAGCACCATTGAAAATGATATATATTTTTAACGAACAATTGCATGCGCTATCGAATTTTCGTCATCGCCAATTGCGGCCAATATAAAGATACGGTTTTTTATACCGCTATCATTCTTGTCTCGTCTTGCCCGTACTCTCCCCAGATAAAGCGCTAAGCGCCCATATCCTGCCAGCCTAATCGCCGCTGTAGTTTGGTGTTTCATCCCGTCCACGGAACAAAAGGTCGTAGTTTGGTGTTTCATCCCGTCCACGGAACAAAAGGTCTATGTATTATGCACAGCTTACATAAGATGTCACCATCGGTCTATGCAGACGGTACGCATCTCTCCGTCAGAGTAAGCCGTGGCAAAAAAATATCGGCTGGGCCCTACCAAAGACGCCGACGAAAAAAACATATGAAGACTATTTTTTTAGTGTCGTAATCTGCCCCTAGGCTGATGGATGCCCAATGCTATGTTAGAGCTGATTATTGAAGCGATGGAGCACAGTATGTAGAACTGTTCTCCGTGGCCAGGGTTGAGTTTTATTTTTTTTGTGTAGTACGCCACGGCACAGTACGTACGAGATATTGTAGCCAAAGAGATACACTACAAAAAAACAACGAGTTCGCTGCAGTCAAGGAATGCCTCCGAACAGCCTAATATAGGCCAGTGAGCAAATATTCTTAGAATATGGCGGCGAAAAAGAGTAAATATATTGCCACGAAATAGATATGGGTACGGGCAATATTCACTGGCTGACAGTATTAACCCAACTCAAAAAAAGCAGCGTAAAATAAAGCTATCCTCCACAACTCCTTTGTCCATACTCTTCATACCGCAGCCGCCGGAATGAGACATGCTTCGCCGATGTGAAACACTATCTTTTCTTGCGGTATTTCGGCTAAAATGAAAAATCTTTATCATCCCGGTACCTATTTCCAGGGTTCTACACTATGGATCGCTAACCATAAAATGCTCTACCAAATACCCCCTCCTAGGCCACGGGTCTCAGTGTCTTTTTTTCATATCCAAAGTCCCAGGCCGAACTAATGGTCTTACACCTACGCACCTCATTACTTCTGGCCTTCTCTAATCTCATCCCAACCATTACTGTCCCATACCGTTCACCATGAACGCCCAAGCCACGAGGCAAGCCCTAGCAAAGTCTACCACTCCATAGCTGCCTCGACCTCTTTCATCCTCTATCCGAAGCATCAAAGCAGTTAAATTTATTCTGACTAGCAACCGGCTAAACGTGAATAATACCTTACCCTGCCCAAGGGCGCTCTATGCTCAGATCTAACCCGAACACGCCGCAATATTCTATACTCCACCTTCCTCTGTCACGCCATGGCCGGATTCTTCCACTGCTACGACCTGCTCTCCCGCTCTCCATGCTGGCGTTGTAAACAATGATTGCTCATGACCTATCGCTGCTTCTGACCTACACCGGCCCAGCCCGCTCATCACCACTGAAAAAATAGAAGACTACATCTCGGCGGCAGCTTAATCTTGGACCTGAGCCATATAGAGCATCGATGCAGGAATGCCGTCGACGCCCCATATGGCCGGATGCCCTAGCGGTGCTAATCTCACTGGCCAAGCTGCTCACCATGTTTCTGGCCCAAGAAACTATCAATCTGAACCAGGCAAAAAACTGTAAATATTTTTCGTCCTCGTCATCGTCCATATTACGACGGTATCGGGGCTATTTAGGAGCTAATATGAATAATGTGTCGCCATATACTAACTTAAACCATACACGTCAACATGACCGTAATTTAAGGCCAGCGACACAACCAAGGCCGTGACCAAAATCCTGAGCTCCGGCAGAATAAACCTTCATGAAGGCTATAAACGCTACTGCATCTGGCCTGAATCTGGAACATACGCCTATTTATCTCACCGACCAGCCACTCAGTCCAAACCACTAACGCAATGACATAGCCTAACTAACCACTTCGCTTAAAGTTAACCTTAAATGGCACATTACCAGAATCGCAACATATAACTCGATTACCTGACCAGATGCAGGCGGATTCAAAGCCCGGACATCTGGCTCAGCCGGCTACCAACTAACCGCCGCGGCATTGCAGGATAGTCAATATTTGGTAGCCGTTATGATATCCCCACCTTGGCAATAAAAAATACGGCAACCTACAACTTAATAAGATAGTCGACTGAAACGGTATAAAATAGAGCGAAGTACGGATTGGTCCTGACCAAATTCAAGAATGCAGCATGGCTAGTAATTAAGAGAATTCGGGAAACAAAAAATAACATATAATACCTGTGACCATCAAAAAAACCACCGAACTTGGCTCGAGGCCACCAAGGTAAAAGTTAACCACATGAAGATAATAAATCCGAGCCGGAGTTAGGACAGGCGAAGCAAGCCATACTGTTCATGATTTTTTTTCTGTAGTCTAGAGAACAAACGACTGCAGTTTAACGATAAAAAAACTGCAATCCAACTCGTTTATTCCAAATTTGTAGCTCAAAAATAAGACCTATACGCTCTATTTCGATCCCTACGGAATACTTTGCCACAGTATCTATATAAAAATATGTAGTTGTAATTGCTAGCGAAGTAGTATCACGCTATTTTTAACGTATTACAATGGTTGCGAACGATCAAAACATAAGACCAGAAAGTGCTGTTCTGAACGATAGAAACTTTGACTAATGTCTTTTGTCAAGACAGAGTTCATAAAGTTCACTAAAAATGCTGCCATCCAGGCTGTCTTAACAATCAGTCGTGAAGCGCCCGCCTATCTTCCAGGACCGGAAGAGAAAATCAGCCACGCCAGTTATTTTATAATTTTGACCAGTTCAGCCAAACTATGCTGCTAGTCTGTGCTAAAGATTTAGCAGCACTTTTTTACTTTTCTTTGTAACCCAACAATTATGCAAGCGGAATATGCTGGATGAACTGCAGAATGCATGATATAAATCTAGTCGTATTATAGTAAAAATTTTTAACTTAAATAAGGTCTGACTCAGTTTACACTCGCTAAATTATAAAATAAAATACTATAAAGTATAATTTTTTTAATAATTATCTATCACTAACTTTATTAGTTCGATTTTTTCGAAAAATAGCCTCCAACCGCCGCACCCATATCCTTCTTTAAAGATGATCTATTTATATTAGATTCATTAATTTAAAAGTACCATGTGATTGCATTAAAAAAATAAGGTCTGTCGCCTCAGTTGACAAAAGCTGGTTTGCTTTTATATAATATAGAAAATAAGGAGGAAAGGCTATGGTCATTGACTTCAGTCCATTTTATAATTTTTGTAATAATGTCGATCAGTTGCCACAAGACTACTGGATATCTTCGACAGAGCGCCTACGCCGTAAGACATATCCTTTGCTAAACATTAGCGATAGTGAAAACGCCCTCAACATCTATTGCGAATTGCCAGGCGTTGAACTAGCGGACATTGAAATCACCCTGACTGAATCAACGCTATCCATCAAAGGCGAACGCAAGCCTGAAAAAGGCAAATACTACCGCCAGGAGCGACCCTCAGGGATATTTCAGCGACTGGTAACGATCAACGCCCCCATTGAACGCAACAAAGTAACTGCCAACCTCAAAAATGGTCTATTAGTCATCGTATTGCCCAAATCACAAGAATCGCTACCCCGCAAGATCTCTATTCAAGCCTAGCGGAAACTGAAGGAGGACATGCCATGTCTGAAGTGGTAAAAAAAGAAACGACGGAACTGCCCCGGTTCCGGCCGGATACGGACATTATAGAAATGGAAGACGGATTTCATATCTTCCTGGATATCCCGGGCATCGACAAAAATATTCTGAACATCGACATGCACGACAACGAAGTGACCATCAGCGGCCGCACACACTATGGCGTCGGTCAATCCCGAGAAGAAATGGATAAGTATCTGCACTTTGAGTTCGGTCACTGCGAATATCGACGGAGTTTCACACTTTCCGATGAAATCGACCGGGAGCATATCTCTGCGCAACTAAAAAATGGCGTGCTCGAATTATATCTGCCTAAATCCGAGAAGATGCTTCCCAAACGTATCAGTATCCGCGAAGGATAGTATAAAAGTTAGGTAAGCTCCAATATAGAGTAAGATAAATTACGATAGTTGGAGCTTTACCTTCCCACAGATACGATGATTACACTCATTTTTTCATTTTCAGTGCTCATATATAAGACTTAATCCCAATAAAGTATACTTAATGGATAATATCTTCGGCACTTCTTAAATCATTTTTTTTTAGACTAGCTTCCCATTAACTAGCAATGTACAGTACGTACTCTGTAACCTAAGGGTATCTTAGTGTTCAAGGGCGAGAAAAAATCGAGCATTCGGAGCCTTCTATCGGGACTTTCTACTTATCCTATGCCGTCAAAAAAAAGATATCGCTGCGACCTTCAACAATAGTCATGCTCACTGTTCATTTGCCCAAAATAAAGAAATAAAACCAAAATGTATTGTGATCAAACAACTCAACCGATAGCGTCGCCGTCATTTTTCGGCCGAGACTCCGGTGGGACTGGTTAAATGCCTGGATTGCGGCTGGGATATTTCAGACCAAGCCCCACATTGCATCCACTGCGGCCGTCCTAAGGACGCCCTATTGTTACTACCACAGAAGTCCCACGTCCCCTTACTCAACTTCCTGAGCGCATTATGTTTAGCTACCGGTCTCACTGCTCTGGCCCTGAACTGTCCTACTCCCGCAGCCTGTGCCTTATCGGTCGGGCTCACTATTGCTGGCATCGCTATCGTCGCTGGTTGGCTCACAAGACGCTGAAAGACGACCATGTACAAGAAAGACAGGAAGCATCTGAGAAGTGTCCGGAACCGCCACAGCAAAACATCAGCCTCACCACTACTAGATCGCAGAATACCAATAACGAACAGGCTAGCGGTTGCCTTGCCCCTACGGAGTGTATAGAGAAGAATATCGCGTACGCGTTCCGGCTACGCGTACGCGATGCATATTGCCCATGTCCAGAAAAAAAAACAAAACTCCGCTCCCTAATCCAGCCGGATTAGGTCTCCCAGACACCGGCGTAGATACTCATGCCCATCTGAACTTAGAGCCCTTCGTCGATGACCTAGACGCGATCATTTATCGAGCCCGCCTGGCCGGCGTATCCGCTATCGGCAACGTGTTCCTCGGCCCAGAGGCCTGGAAAACGCATCGTCACCGCTTCGCAACTCATCCCGAAGTCTTCTTCCTTCTTGGAATGCATCCAAATGAGGCTAGAAACTTAACCGACGCCACCCTTGAGGCTATGGCCGACGCTTTCCACAGTGACTGCCGGCTCAAAGCCCTCGGCGAGATCGGTATCGACCTCTTCTGGAATCATTCACCTCGTGAGAAACAGTTTGCCGCCTTTGCCAACCAGCTGACCTTAGCCCGAGATCTCGATCTGCCCGTGGTCATTCACTGTCGTGACGCGGTAAACGAAGTGCTTGCCCAGCTCTCCGACCAAGGATTCCAGAACCGCCCACTGCTCTGGCACTGCTTCGAAGGTGGGGCAGATCTGGCTGCAACCATTCTGGATAATGGTTGGCACCTATCCGTCCCCGGGTTAATCACTTTTTCTAAAAACTATAACCTACGTAGTGCCGTAACCACTATTCCTCTGGACCGCCTTATGTTGGAGACCGACTGCCCCTACCTGGCCCCTGCCCCTTACCGTGGTAAACGCAACGAGCCGGCCTTGCTAGGTTTCGTAGCCGTAGCTATAGCCGAGGCCAAAAATCTCTCTCTAGCCGAAGTCTGGACCGCATGCGGCGATACGGCCTGCCGCTTCTTCGGACTACCAACCAGTTAGCTATGACCACCCTACCCCCCCCCGATGCCTCCACTATAGCCAACCTCGGTGCCCTTGATTCCGCCAAATGTCTAGATAAGAATCCTGGATGCGACTTGCTGCAAACTCACCAAACACCCAATCTATAAAAGGTAACTAATGAACTTTTTTAATAAGTTAAAAAAATTTTATGATAAAAAGGATACTCAGGTCATTGATACTGCTATCTCAAAAACAGTAACGACGGCCAGCGTGACTCCTCAAATCACCCCCGTACCAATCACCGAAATTATCGCCTCTCAAGATACCCCTGCCATGACGCTGGCAGCTACGTCAGAAATTCAGGCCAACGACCTAACACCATGGCAACAGAACATGCTCGTAGCCTTACGTCAGGCTGAACCACAGCTTTCGATCTGGCTAAAAATTATTCTATCTGGAATCGACGAAGCCGACGACACCTTCTTTGCCCGCCTAGACTTCCTCTTCAAGGCTTTGGGAACCCCGACCGATGAAGCCGAAGATTTTATCAACTGTTTCCGTAACTGGCTGGCAGACATGGGGTACGTTCAAATCGCTGAGTTCCAATCAGAGCTCCAGTATCGCCTGGCACTAGCACTGAATCTGGAAGACGAAGAGGACGAACGCAATTGCCTTATGCTCAAACTCACTGAAAGGCTAAGCAAGACCCGCGAAATCATTACCCGCCGCATCGATAGACTCGTATCATCTCATGTCACCCTCAATGACACCTTCTGGGATAATATTAAGGAAGTGCTCATCATGGCTGATGTAGGCCTTGAAATTGCAAACCGACTCACTCAAAATATAAAAAACCGCGCTAGCAAGGCTAACTGCAACGATGCCGCTGCTTTCAAAAACTTCATGCGCGAGGAGCTGGAGACGACCTTCAACATGCAACGTCGTATTAGCGCGATCAATCAGCCCGAGGTCGTACTCATAATCGGCGTCAATGGGGTGGGTAAAACTACTACCATCGCCAAGCTAGCATACCGTGAACGCGTGCAGGGCCGTAAAGTGCTCGTGGCAGCAGGCGACACCTTCCGCGCCGCTGCAGTGCAGCAACTGAACATCTGGGCCAATCGCGTGGGGGCAGATTTTTACAGCAAATGCCAGGATGCCGACCCAGCTGCTGTGGCCTACGAGGCCATAGGTCTAGCTATACGCAAAAACTACGACGTTATCTTTATTGATACTGCTGGCCGTCTACATACAAAAATTAACCTCATGGACGAGCTACGTAAAATCAAGGCTGTACTCAACAAGAAGCACCCAGGCGCCCCCCACCGTAGCATCCTCGTAGTGGATGCTACTACCGGCCAAAATGCCATATCCCAGACTAAACTTTTTAATGAGGCCATTGGCGTAGATGAGATCATCCTAACCAAACTCGACGGCACAGCCAAAGGCGGCGTAGTCGTAGCCATCGCCCTCCAATTCAGCATCCCCATCACCTTCGTCGGCCTCGGCGAAAAGCTAGAAGACCTCCGTCCATTCAATGGCAAGGACTTCGCTCAAGCCCTACTCGCCTGAACCGTGATAGACGGCGCTACAACGTCTAAAAAAATGAGGACTACCTGTTTAGTGTGCAATTCCTCAGCCGCAGCACCCTGTCCTATCTTCTCTGTCACTACCTTAACGGACTTAGGGTCAAACGGTTTATGCGCTTTTGTACTATTGGTTACTCTCATAGCACCCTCCCTGAACCTTCCTAAATAGCTACAAAAAATCGCGACTCAATTACCTCGTCTTGACTACATCCATCTATTTGATAATACAGGCTTGGCTAACTATAAAAAACTTCAACGAGCTCGATAGTAATTTCTTTTTCTTACCTACCTTTGACCTCATCCTCATAGACGCATTCAAGAATTTTGGCTCTCCGATCTTTCCTGATCGCTACAAGTAAATAGCTACACAACTTCATACAGGCCAACTATTTTTAGCCTCAAACGATCTGGATATAGTCTATAACACGGCTACGCTCTATAGTGGGCCGGTACTCATAATCAACGACATCACCAGAAAAAAAATTAAGCTGAATTCTCCATATTCAATACCAAGTATTTTTTTAGCACGGCTGTACCACTAATATTATAGCCATGTACCTTACGCGCCTTATCCTTCCACATTCTTAAGCCGTGTGTTAGTTAACTTTGATGGTACAATAAAAATATGATGTTATCCCATGACAGCGGATAAAACAGCCAGCATGCTCCGCGCTTCAAGATAAGAGAAATAATCTATTCGGACTGTAGCACTTGTATAAATTTAACCACTTCTTGATATACTAAACTACCGTCTTTCAAGAGAGCGAATGCCTTGAGTACGCCATGACCGCAGTACAAAATAAAACTGACAGGACTAATTTATATTTTTTTGACCAATATAATCCAGAACTGCGACTGCCTGTCCTAGAGTGACACGTCCACCACTTGCGCCTATATCCGGCCGCGACCGCGTAACTGTGGTCAGATCTACTTCAACCCGGCCATCTACTAACCAGGCTATCCAATACAAAAAAAACGCGGACAATAAAACTAGAAGGCTTCTTTTATCTTAATCATCATTTAGAAAAAAAATAATAAGAATTCAGGTCCTAAATAATACTTATATTAAATAAAATAAAATAATTATATTGAAAAACCTAGCTGTTAATATTAATTTTACCATCCCAGTTGCCGGCACTATCTACTACTAAGTGGCCAACTAGACCCATTAAACTATCCATAGTTATAATTTTTTCATATGCCACATCAGTAGGCGATTAAAGTTATAGGCCGCGCTTTTTTTATATCATGCCGATCTGTTCAGAGTCAATAAGGCCTAAAAACGATACACGTCGCTATAGCAGAACGCAGACGGATCCACAATCAGTACCTTGAACAGGCATTGCTGGACGATATAGCCCCACTCACTCTTTTAGTAAGCCAAGACAATCGGCAAGACCAGACTTTACTCTGGCTGGTAAAGGGCGATAGTCTTGATATTGACAAATTCTTTAATACCGTAGGTCGATAACTCCCGACCCCAGCCGGACTGCTTAATTCCTCCGAAAGGCAACTGGGGATGAGAAGAAGTGTGGCCGCCCACGGCCACAGTACCGGCATCGATCCGCCGTGCCAGGGCGAGGCCGCGAGCCTTGTCGCCGGTCCAGATAACACCACCCAGGCCAAAGGGGGTATCGTTAGCTACAGCCACAGCCTCCTCGACATCCCGTACCGTGACTACGACGACTACTGGGCCAAAGAGCTCTTCATCATAAGCGGGCATACCCTTATGCACATCGGTCAGGAGTGTGGCCAGATAGAAGCAATCGCCGGGCCTGACCAATCGGTTACCCCCGACCACTAGGGTAGCGCCCGCAGCCACGGAAGTCTGTACCTGGCGGTGTATGACATCCACTAAATCTTTCCGAGCCATAGGAGCTAGAGTAGTAGCAAGATTCATGGGATCGCCGGGCTGAAAGCGACTAAGACCCGCAGCCAGCCGCTCGACGAAACCACGGGCCACGGCTTCAACCACGATTAGCCGCTTGGGAGAAACGCAGGTCTGACCGGCATTGGTCATGCGCGCGGCCAGGACTGCGCCAGCTGCAGCGTCCAGGTCAGCGTCCTCCAATATTATACAGGGATCACTGCCGCCCAACTCAAGCACACTTTTTTTGAGGTAACGACCAGCGGCTGCGGCTACAGAGGCACCGGCCTGACAGCTGCCAGTAAAAGTCACACCAGCTACGGCTGGGTGGCCAATAAGAGACTCCATACAACTACCTGGCACAAGTAGAATCCGGACCAAATCGGACGGGAAACCCTGGTCACGGAACAAAGCCTCTAACGCTAGGGCCACGCCGCAAACGTTGGAGGCATGTTTCAGGAGTAAACCATTACCGGCGATGAGTGATGGTGCAGCGTGACGGAAAACCTGCCAGAATGGAAAATTCCAGGGCATGACTGCTAGGATTGGCCCAAGAGGTTCAAAGACTACCAAATTATCCCGGCCATAAGTGGGGATAGATTCCTCAATAAGCATAGTTGCAGCGTGGTCAGCATAATAATCGCATATCCAGGCACTCTTCTCCACCTCGAGTAAGGCTTCCCGCAGAAGCTTGCCCATTTCCTGGGTAATAAGCGTAGCGAATTCATCCTTACGCGCCAGCAAAGCCTCGGCCAAATGACGCAGAAACCGTGCTCGCTCAGGTAAAGGCACCGCGCGCCAGACACGGTAAGCGGCATGGACCGCATCAAAAATAACGGCACACATTTCGTGAGAATAGGATGAAAATTCATGAATAAACTCGCCCGTAGCGGGATTAATACTCTGCATGTCTGCATTACCTAACGGCATTTTCTCGCCCTCCAGGCGTTGAAAAACTCAGAGAACGGGGGGAGTGAGAATTAGTTAGTCGAATTTTAGGGCTATGTAAGCTTTTTTTTGCTGAGTTCCTCCCTGTGTCCGGCCTGTCCATCACACAATATGGCCCTCCAGAGTACTCATTGCCTACCTTTGCGCTCTGGGCTAGAATGACTTTTTAATCGCCACCGACTGAATCGCCCTTATGATCATCGCCCATAACCCCACTTCTCCTATCGTCAATCAGTTGGACGTACTCGATAATTCCAGCGTCTGTAACAACCACTTGACTAAGTTACTCAGCCGGCCGTGGCACATCATGCTCATTGCGGCCGGGGCCGCCTTGGCCTTAGGTTTGACTATTCTTCACGCCCAGTTCGTAGATGAGGACGAACTACTAGTCCTGCAGCGAGCTACGGAACTCATCCAATGCTTTGCCACTGGCAAGCCCGGATTTATAGAGGCACTCACTTCTAGCTCTCAGCCACCCGGCCGTAACCTACTGCCCATCCCATTCATCATACTTTTAGGCCCAACTGAGGCTGCTCTACGCTGGCCCAATCTCCTCTTCTGGGCAGCCACCTGCGGCCTGGCTGCCCGCATTGGTCTACGCCTTAATGGGCCAGCCGTGGGCCTGGTCACCGGACTCGTGCTGGCCTTGTCGGGCCTCTTCCAGGTAGAAAGTATGGCCCATGGATTCAGCGTCACTAACTTCCTTGTCCTATGGTTAGTAGACTTCTTATTAAAAAACCAAGGTTGGGGTTTGGCTATCCGTCGGGCCAAACGACAATATCTATTAGAATGCGGCATTGTTTTCATGGGCGTATGTTTCTTCACTTCCCTATTGCCAGTGGCCGGCATGCACCTTCTGGTTCACGGCTGGCAATGCATACGTCGCCACGGTCTCGCAACCGGCCTGCATAAATGGTTAATATGGACTTTGCCTGCAGCAGCGCCTTACTTTCTCTATTTTATATTTTTTTTTGGCCTACCATACTTAGATCTACTGGCCGGCCGCAACATCGCGCCAAACTGCCAACTTATTCATTTCGCCCAGCGCACCCACCAGGGCGGGCTAAACATACACTCTCTAGTAGAAAATTCCCAGGGGCTCAATTGGTATGTCTTTCCCGCTCTCTCCTCTCTTTTTCTAGTCTTCGGTATGTGGCGGCAGCTGACCAGATACACCTCCGTCTTCATCATCGTTTTTCCCTATATCTTCTTATTTTGCTGCTATATCAAATCCATGACTGGAGCGCATTTTTTATCCGCTTTTATCTGGAGCACACCCTTCGCCGTAGCCGCCCTGTCCGAAATTGCCGCCCGTTACCCACTCCGGTTGCAGGCTAATATCGCCGCAGCTACCCTGGCCATACTCTTGGCCTGGACCTGGTTCTGTCACTTACGGACCTACACCGAAGAAAATTACCCTATAGGCCTAAGCAAAATAGTTTTTGGTGATATCTATTGGTGCAATAACGTCTATTTCCCATACGAAGCCGCAACGCGGGATCTAAAAAAAATACTAGCCGAAGGCGAACGTTTAGTAGTAACAGCCTACACTCCCATCCAGTACTACATTTCTCCCCAGGCTTACCTGTACAACGACCCGATCTTCGACTATACAAAGCCAGGCGATCTTACCTCAGAACGAATAAAACAACTACGACTGAGAGCCATAACTATGAAACGAGGCACACAACTGTCCTCTACCATCCACGAAGAATATCGCTTGACCTATTCGGGCTCTATGCTAGAGATCACAGTGCTACGCAGACTCTAAGGCCATCATAGCATTTGTTTCACTATTTCGTCCTTCCTGGACCTGCCAATTCATAACTACAACCAAAGGCCTATCTCCCTAGTACGACCTTGCATCAACTCAAGTATATGGACAATCAAATGAAGCATTTTTTTAGGAGCAAGCTCTAGCGCAGATATCCTCCTTAGCAACCCCGCTATCTACTACTACCCTCCATAGCTATGGGCAAAGCTCATCATGCCCAATAATCAGCTCCTAAACTCAACCATGTTACCCAAAAGAACTCTTCGGCTATACAGAGAGCCCCCCCCCACATTCAACTGTGATGCCCACATCTATAGCCGTATCTATAAACCCACATATACCTTAGGCCCGAGGTATCGTTGTCGTAGAACCGTGACAATCATCTCGATCTTACCTCGCCGTCGCCTTCCTCGACAAAACCTAATTAACGTGGCGACGACAAATAATATAAAAAAGACACGGTTCTCACCTTGGCAAGGAAAGATAAAATTTTTCTGACCTAATCACTTACCTTATCAACGGCATTCCTTACGCCGCCATAATGTGCTATTACGCGGACATACCTCACAGTATATTATCACCACAGCCCGCATCTCATTGTCATAATATAAAAACATTATTCAAATAAAAAATTATTAATTATTAAAATATTTATTCCAAGATAATAGAATAAAAACTAATACTTAATTTGTATACATTTATAATTTACAATAAAATTAATGTAAATTATTTTTTTAATGATGCCATTAGAATATAGCCACAAACATACATCAAAAAAAATATATTATAGCGAGGTATAAAAAATACTGGCTATTATATTAAATTCAAACTCATTGCCAAACTCTATAATATAACTGAGTCTTTTTTACTCGGACATGCTCCTCTACTTATAATGACGCTTTACCCGCATACCCCTTATAGATGAATATACTAGACCTACCTCACTTACTTTTTTTTAGACGTCTTATCGATACTCTATCTAACATCAGAAAGGCATACCCTTAACGATCATAAAATCGCCCACTTTACTGACTAACCGGTCACCCCTAAAAAAAACAACCTCTCGGCCAAAGGTCCTACTATCACCCTGACAACAACGCTATACACTTGTTTTTAGTTTACAAACGTTATCTTCCAAATGCTATCTTTATTATACGCTATAATCCTAATACACCACTATAATCTACAGCAATGCTCTGGCTCCTTTTTTGAATAAAACTAATTCTGCATCATTATCGCATTTTTATATAGCACTTTCACGAACTCCTTCTATGGCATAAGCGTTTACCTTGGGTATAGACCGCAATCATACTAGAGAATAATATCAAGATAGCTTTCATTCATCAACACGCAACCATTTCTATCGAATGCCCTCCATAAAATTCCTCAGATGATCCGACCTTTTACGTTCCGCCCATTGCCAAACCCCCACCATCAACTGCTGCGAAAAAGGAATAGAAGCGCTGTAAGAGTGCAAGAGGAGATAGGAGAAATTTTTTTAAATTCTCACACTTTCCTGAGCCAGCCTAAAAAAACCAACTACGACGTCAAAAGGCTTGACTTAACACCTGCCCAATGACAAACTAAGTCATTAGCTCAAGATCAGGCAAGGAAACCGCCATGTTTGATAATCTCTCCGATAAACTCAATACAGCCTTCAAAAAAATCCGCGGCCAGACCAGACTCAATGAATCAAATATTCACGATAGTCTGCGCGATGTACGCCTGGCACTCCTAGAAGCTGATGTTAACTTTAATGTTGTCAAGGACTTTATCGAACGAGTGCACGAACGGTGCCTCGGCCAGGATATACTCAGGAGCCTAACTCCGGGCCAGCAGGTTGTAAAAATCGTCTACGATGAGATGGTCGAGCTTTTGGGCGGAGAGAGTGTCGATCTCGAGCTGCGGACTAAAGGCCCAACAGTTCTTATGCTTGTGGGCCTACAGGGTTCAGGCAAGACTACCAACGCGGCCAAACTAGCGCTCTTTCTACGCAAACGTAAATTGAAGCCCTTTCTAGTACCGGCTGATGTCTATCGACCTGCGGCTATCGACCAGCTACAGACCTTAGCCCGCTCTCTGGACATCCCATCCTATGCCTCCACAGTTCATATGTCGCCCATGGAAATATGCCAGAACGCCATGATCGAAGTCATAGAGCATGGCTATAATGTCTGTATCATAGATACCGCCGGTCGACTTCACATCGACGAAACACTCATGCAGGAACTAGTGTCCATTAAGGCCGTAGTGTCGCCCAATGAAATCTTACTGGTGGCTGATGCCATGACCGGTCAGGATGCCGTGAACATAGCTGATCGGTTCAATAAACTCTTAGACCTGACAGGAATAGTACTCACTAAGATGGATGGCGACGTCCGCGGCGGCGCGGCGCTGTCCATCAAGAGCGTAACCGGTAAGCCCATCAAGTTCATTGGCGTGGGCGAAAAACTATCTGACCTAGAGATTTTCCATCCGGATCGGATAGTCAACCGTATCATGGGCATGGGCGACATACTCGCGCTCATCGAAAAAGCGCAGAGTGCCTTTAAGGCCGATGAGGCCGAGGCACTAGTTGAAAAAATGCGCAAGGCCGAATTCAACTTAGAGGATTTTCTGTTCCAGATGCGCCGGCTCAAAAAACTTGGCTCTTTAGAGGGTCTGTTAAAACTTATCCCTGGTATGGGCGGCATGAGTCAAATCCTTGCAACAGCCGGCGACGTACCCGAAAAAAAAATGGCTATGAGCGAGGCTATCATCCTTTCCATGACCCTCAAGGAACGGCGCTATCCCAAGTGCATTGACCAGTCGCGCAAAAACCGTATCGCTAGGGGTTCAGGTACGACCTCAAACGATGTGATGCAGTTACTCAAAAATTTTGATATGATGCATAAAATGATGAAGCGCATGTTGAGTGGTGGCACAAAAGGCAAGTTACCGCGTATGCCCTATATACCAGACATTGCTCATCTCGGAGTGGCCGACAGCTCAACAACAACGACTGCGGGCTTAAATTATACGGTGCACAAAAAAAAAATAGAACGCAAAAAGAAACGTAAACGGTAACATCAATTCTTCATGGATGAAATAATATATTAGTGCAATATCCGAAGAATCCGTGCTCATGATTTAATGATTTACAAAATATTTTTGAGGATGTATACTGTATAACAAGTAGGAGACGAAAACAGATGGCGACTAAGATTAGACTAACCCGGATGGGCTCAAAAAAGCGTCCATGTTACCGCATAGTAGCCATGGATAGCAAAACCAGACGCGATGGCCGTACGCTAGAAATTTTGGGCTACTACAACCCCATGACCGATCCAGCTGATATTAAGTTTGACCGTGAAAAGGTAGATGCATGGCTTGACAAAGGAGCTATCCCCACTGGCACGGTGCAAAAGCTTTTAAAAAAAGCTAAAACCAAAGTATAACTCTACTACACACTATTTTTTTCCGGACCTAGTCTTCCCCTATTACTCCTCCGCTCCTTCGAACGCCCGGGGTTAACCTATGCAAGACCTTGTCGAATATATAGCTAAGTCACTCGTAGACAATCCCAGCGCGGTACACATTACTGAAATTAAAGGTGAGCTGACCTCGGTGCTGAAGCTCAAGGTCGCTAAAGATGATCTAGGCAAAGTAATCGGTAAACAAGGTCACACTGTGTGGGCCATGCGAACAATCCTAAGGGCAGCTTCAGCCAAAGCGTGTAAGCACTCAGTATTAGAGATCCTGGAATAAACTCTTTTTTTCGACGAACATGCCCAACAGTTGAATATGATTAGTGCAGGATGGGCCCGTAACGTATTGTTATGCTTTCATTTTTTTCTGTTCAAGGCAGCCAGTGCCCCCCTCTTAGCTTCATTCCGTTCGGACGCATTGCCAAACCACATGGTATACACGGCGAACTTTGTGTGGATGTACTTTCGAATGCGCTCTGGTGCGTTAGCCCCAGGCCTTCCAAATTGCCCGACAATCTACGTACCTTATTTCTTGCCCCGGCCGCCGGACGGAATATAGCAGAACCACGACGTATCCTAGCCTGCCGGCCACACCAAGGCCGACTACTACTAACCCTAGCCGATGTCCCCGATCGCACCGCGGCCAAAATCCTTTGTGGACGCCAGCTCCTCATAAACATAACCGACCTCATGCCCTTAGCCGAAAACGAACTCTACCTGCACGAACTGCCTGGTTTGACCATATGCCTACCAAACAATATACTCTTAGGCACCTTAACCGAAATCCAAACGCCCACCCCTGACCAAGAAATCTGGGTTATCACCACCTATGCCGGCGTCGAAATACTTTTTCCGGCCACTGAAGCTACAGTCGTAAAGGTAGATATCCCAAACCGCACTGCTATTATAGACCCACCGCCAGGACTACTCGAAATATACACCAGCTAACTAAACGTTTGCCCTATATAGATTTGCCCTGAATAGCCTCTAATCCTCCCCCCATCCAACCATTGTTGAAAAAATATCTAGTCTAACGCCATCTGCGTCTATGTCTATCTTGACACTAAGAAGCTATCTTCGATCAACATCTTCGGCACCAATATCGGTTTGCTAGTCATGGAGGCCTCCTGTCGATAAAAAAACTTACTGTCTCATCACTAAAATATATGCTATCACTAACAAACTCATCCTCAGTATGGTTGATATCCACTTTCATCCCGACTATTCTTAAAGATAATGCGATCTTGCCAAATCGAGCACTGCCATTATCAGCTAAAATCGCCGACTATAACGACCCATACTCTCATCGTAGCAAGCCTGAAGACACCATAGCCTACCAGCATTCACCATCACCGACCCGCTTAATTGTCTTGGACAATCTGACCGTGGAATGACTCCGCCAATCAGTCCACGCCCGGGGTAATATCCCGATCTTAATATCAGAACGCAAAGTTCTTTTCACAATAATATCCCCTTCATGTCATTCCTTTCTATGCAATGCTTTCACCCATAACTAGACTGCAATGCTCGACAATCTAGAAACGACTGGGTATAATCAACTTCGTGCCTGGTTACAATTTCACCTCTCCACGAAAAAAGACTAATCTCAAAGTCCTACCTATTAGCCTCAAAACCGGAAAGCCCACCTAGTCATCAGCTACGTCAAAGGAATCGACCAAGTCTGCGACTAAATTTAGGAAACGACCCTATCCACAAACGATGAATATAGCAATCCAGTATCTATTTAAAACGTAGGAGAACCACGTCTACTGGGCACTGCATCCGAGTAGCAAAGTCCCAGCTCGCTCTCAGGATATCCTTTTGTCTTACTTCCACTTTCATAAATACCACTGATTAAGCTACACGTAATCACACTATCCTCTCCCCACACTCATATCCAAAAAAAAATACCGTACGTCACCTTTTAAAATATTCATTTTAATAATAGTTATGCAGCATTAGCCTTATTTCGCCCTTCCAATCCCATACTTTAATAAGTAGATGAATAAAACTTTTTACAAAAAATTCCTCATTCCCTCTACAACATTATTATCGCGTAGAGGCAAAAAATTGATTGTATGGATTTCTTAAAAAATATTATAAATACTTTTTTGATGATCTTGGGTGACGCGCCGAAAAAGAAATTATCGTACATTTTTTGTGAACTATCAAAGCTGGCATCTATAATGATCTTGAGTACGTCAACCGTCATCAACGTTCTGATCTTTCTCTATCTCATATACTACGTGAACGCCGCCTGGCCGTCCACGTTAGGTTCTAAAGTGTTTATGTACGACGTTGGAGAATCTTCATTTATTTAGGCAAAGTGCAAAAGACCTCAATGTATCGCTCGTCGTCTATGGCTACGACACAAAAGAACTGAAAAAAAATAGATATAAGATGCGATAACGTAGTTTGTAGTATAAAAAAAGTTGTCACTAATTAAAATTATCCCATCTTCCGACGTTGCAATTTTCGTGATAAAATTAATGGACAAAACAATTCTCCCGACCACATAGTCATTTTCTGACCAAGATGACGCGGACTTGCAGCCGATAGGACAGTATGTAGAACAATACGACAGTGACCATATAACTCCACTGGGAGGAAAACATAATAGACTGGGAGACAAAACGATGTGGACATTATTACTGGCTGAAGCAGTAAGTGCAACCTTTCTGACCGAGTCAGGCAAACTGCGTACTTTTAGCGATCAAAATCATTGGAATAGCTGGCCATTTAGCATATTCAGTTATGAGGGCGGATTTTGGTTCGTAGCAGCTAAATTCCTATTTATAGCCATGTTACTCGGGATGATAGCGCTGTTGCTGCGACATCTCTTCGGACCAGGCGGCCCCCTACGCGATAAAGGATGGGAAACTATACAAGAGGGCCGTGGACGTCGCCGAGACGAAGTTGATGCACAGAAACAGGCCATAACAACATCTACCAATCCGACGCCGTTCTCTGCCGCCCCGGACACCAGACTCCTCAAAAAACCCTCTATATCTGAACACGACAAAAAAATCATACCCGCTCAACTGCTACTACGAAATCAATTTCTCGCCTATGTAGAAACCTTCCGCTACGGCCCGATCGAGACCCTATACAACATCAACCTTAAGCGTGAGCATTCGCTCCAGGTGCTAGACAATGCCAACGCCATAACAGCGACTCTGGATCTGTCGCTGGAGACAGCCCAATTAGCACAAATAGCTGCTCTGGTCCACGATGCTGGACGATTTCCCCAGTACCAATGCTATAAAACTTTTTGTGATAAAAATTCAAAAAATCATGCCCAGCTAGGGATACAAGCCTTGCGCACGGCTGGCTTCCTAGACAAGCTCCCGGCCCCAGAACGGAAGTTAGTGCTAGCGGCGGTAATTCTGCATAACCGGAATGAACTGCCCAAAAAAATCTCCCCCAAACTCGCCTGTATATCAAAAGTAGTACGCGATGCGGACAAGCTGGACATTATGCGTATCATGCTTGCCCATTTTCAACGCAAAACCGAGGCCCATCCCACAGTCACACTACATATGTCTGACGAGCCTACAGCCTATACTTCAACCATATACGCTACTATACTAGCCGGCCGGATGGGCGACTACAATGCCATGCGCTATATTAATGATTTCATACTGCTGGTATGTGGCTGGTCGCAACACCTAGCCTTTGCGGTCAGTCGAAGACTAGTACAAGAGCGCGGCCTGTTGGATTCACTCCTAATTTGCCTACCAGAATTGCCAGAAATGACGATCTTGAGTCAGACTTTACGCCATAGGCTAGCGCAGTCCGTGACAGCCGAGCTATAAACTGTCCAAAAAATTGGAAGAATAAGGAATCACACAAAGCTATGAGTTTGACAACTGTATATTTTTTAGAACCCCTTGCAGCCATCTTGAAAAAAACTATAAACTCGATAGTTTTCTCTCCAAAATAGAGAGCCAACGACATATCCCGTCCATATACACTTAACCACCATGGTAGGTTTAGCTCAAAGTTGGTCAACAATGGCTACGCGCTGGGCAATTTTTCCAAATTCCTACACCATAACTAAGATATGCCTAAACTACCTAGCCACGTCATAAGATTGTATATACGCTCCAAACCTTTGTCTCGGAATCTATTTATCATGACCAACACAGTCTCCCAATAAATCAAAATAACAACCATGACCTAGTGTACATCCGAGGTATGCCTATACCACTTATAATAAATGTCGTCGTACCACAGTCCAGATGTTACGAGGCGTTCGACCTATTCATCACATTGGACGGGCACCTTATATATGCTCACTGATACCTAAGTCTTCTGAAAGAAAAATCCCTACACCATAACATAATACAACCCATATCTACGCGAGATCACCATTTGGGCGTTAAACTTAAGTCAAGATAGGTGAGACTTCCTGCAACTATCTTGTACCAATTTCCTGAAAAATATCGATAGTAACCTCGCCCGTATGAGAATTATTTTCTAACTATGTAACGAAGACAACAAAAAATAAAAAAAATATTATAGCGTATCTGTCGACTAACGAGGGAAAATACAAATTGTCTGTATGTAGCTAAATATTTTTTATTTCAGGATATTGGCTATCTGTACATAACGGCGATACTATGATCGAGCCCGCTATCCAGCTCTAAAAAAAATTTTCTGAGAAAAGCATTAGTCGTTTCGTCATGTTCTTGGCTACCATAAACTACCAGGCCGAATCAGAATCACTTGACATAAATAAACTCAAACGCTTATTGTACAAAAAAATAATCTAGCAAATGGTGTAATCAGTTTATCGCCCTATAAAAGTTGTGTCAGTCCGTTCTCTGCTCAAAAAAAATCCTAAGAGGTCCTCTCCTCCTTCATAATCGACCTGCTTTAACTCATATAATCGGAGATGGCCTATGCCAGCCAGCTCCTCGTGGAGTATCTACACCTACGTAGCCATACTTATTCCCGAGACAGAGACAGACCTCATCGAGATCGCTTCACATATAGTTGACCACTTTACCGCGAAGAGCCTTAACCGCAAACCTTTAGGACTTAAACTAGCTTAAAAAAATGCGGCAGTCTACTTATCTTCATCGATTACCTATCTTATCTGGCAGCATCCCCGCCGGGAATCCCTACATTCAAACTATTATTGTTTGTTTGATACAAAGGAACATACTATGCATAAAATCTATAAAAATACTATCGTAGAAGCAAACACAACCATATACGGAAAAAAATCTGACTATAAACTACCCATCGGCCGTCAACATCGCAACCGACCCTGTCGTATCAACGCCGTTAGACTAAGGGCGGCCGCCCCTAGAATCATACTGTCTGAATACCAGCTTCTGCATGATGTCCGGCACGGATGCCCCGCTCTGCAGCACCATACACACCCAAAAGTCTCATACGTCTTACCTCCCTCAGCACTTAGTTTACTAATAATTTTCTTCAGTAAAAAAATCTGTTACTGTATGTGGCCATACTACTGACAGCTCTTATCTGCACGCTTATTCTGATAGATCTATGCCTAAACAGATATATAAAGGCCGATCTGCTGCTGTCGTAGCTCAAGCGTAATGCAACGACCAGAAAAGTCCAACACAAAGGAGCTAAAAAATGAGAGACAGTAACGGCCGAACACAGAGGATATAATACTGAGTACATCGACGTCTCCTCAACTTGAGATATAAACCGAGAATGGAATCGAAGGAAAGATTTGGCGCCATAGATGAACTATACTCCCCCACATTCGACCTTCGTGTAGTTATCATTAATGGAATGCTTATAAAAATAAAAAAAAACGACAAATAGTCGGTCAAAGTGGCTTACTTACGCTAAAAAAATAATGGTGCTCTATAGTAAACCAGCAGCAACGCTCGCAGGCTAAGTCCAGCCGTAACAGTCTCAAAACGGCTTACTACATGCTTCCGTCCCTGATAAAAATGTCCTGACTAGGCTAATAGCAATAGCTAGCTACACTGACTTGATCGCGATGTCTGAAATTCGTGTTCGTTTATAACTGTTCAATAATTTATGTTATCAGACGTAGCCACTCCCGGCCTGCAGATAACCACACGCAGTACCACGACAGCTTAGTGACAACACGATAAAAATAGCGGACACTTCGGACAAACTACCCTTTCGTCTGACTATACCGTACTGGATATACCATAGGTCTAGCTATAGTACACCTCCATAGCATTTGCCGCCTAGGAAAGAATCGGTACGGCAACGCACAATCTCTCCAAAAAAAAAAGTTAAGGGGGGGGTACAACGACTAAATAAGGCGTACCGTAACAGTCAAGTCAAGATACTAAGCCAGGGCCAGGACGAAGAAACACGCGACGCCAGGGCATGTATAGTATTACAGACTCCACCTAGAAGTATTAGAATCAGACAACCAAATATGATCACAATCTAAGCAAACTACAACACAAATATTGCCTTTAATGAGTTACCCAAAAAAAGATAAATGTAACATTGGACGAGTGCGACCATATACCACTTCACCTCTATCTAAATATATCACTAGCCAGAAAAATCAATTGGTAAATGCCCACAATTGAACTTAGAATGCTGTCGTAGGGGACGATCAACTATATAATTCGAATACATGGTCGAACCTGTGGCCTACGGGGACACATTAATGACTAAATCATCACTAGTCAGGCATGGTAAGGCGTCAAACGGTTCGGTATAATCATAAAATATACCGGTTTTACTTGCAACATAGGCCACAACTTCCAGTACTTCGAGGAAAAAATATTCGATATCGCCTAGAACATCCAGCCCAGCCGCCCCTATAGAGGCCTTGCCCGTACCGATATTATTTTCTTCCATCATATTCCAAAGAAGACAACTAAAACTTCACGGCTATGACGAGCTCTCCAGCATTAATTTTATCGTCAAGTCGCTTCCCCGCGTCGTCTTTAGCTAGATCACATTTCTTAGCTCCCAGGGGAAGTAAAACGATATTGAATATAGTCTTCTTAATGCCTTGGCCAGGTAACACGTAACTAACAAAACACCAGGGATAACGCATAAAAAATATCGAACGAGTCGCAGACATATTTTCTTAACTGCATGCGGCATTTCATTTAAGTGTAGCGTAGCAATAAGCAAGTGGCCTCAAGGCAAGTAAGCAGGAGGTTACATCAGGTTTAATTAAAACTCATGTGGCCAGAATATTTCCAAAAACTAAAAACTATCTGACTCTAAAAGGACGGTCGCTGAAAACCGATGAGATAGCGAGCAGAAAAATCTTAGTTTATAGGAGGTGACAACTTATCAGACCTCAATTTTTTATTCGGCAAAATGCCGATGCAGGCATTCAAAAAAAACCATGTCCATTGTCGTTAATCATAATACAATAGATATAGCCACTTCGTATAATCTATGTATAGACTTCGGCAATATAGAGATTTTGATGGTCTGTTTCTCTTCGGACTTGCATACTAAACCCATGGCATACAGTTCTACCAACTTGGTCATGCATAGGCCAATGTATACTGATATCTTCGATCTGAGCTAAGGCGTGCTCAATATCAATGACGTCATCTCGCCAGACAACAATATTCTCTACAACAAAATATTTATATAAAGGAACTAACCGAACAGACCACTACAGGTATCTACGACTCCGATCAACTCCTAAATCATTGACTCAGAATATCAGATCATAACCTCGGAAATCACCATAATCGCAACACCATAAGCTTTAGCGACATCTATCTTTTCAACGACAGCGTATCCTCATCCACCCGTTCTGACACTGGCCTAATGTCCACGGATAACCTAGAGGTTTATTTCGGGCTGGCTAACAACAACGCCAGGACTACTGCAATGTCAAAAACGACAGCATCGCCTCATAATTATTCAGAAATCTGTCACGAGTACACTTTTTTTATTACGCAACACTAATCAGGCTTCAATAGATCGTATACAAAATGTCAATATAACTAAAAAATAAAATTTCTCCAGTCTGTATATCATAATCGCTAAATATTGAACATTATTCTACCTGCAGATTCAACTGAAAAACCTTTAAATAACGACGCACATATCCTATGCTTAGGCCGTGATAGCCATGCTTTCCACCGGGATAGTTCCCTGCCATGAATGGCTCAAATGTTTGGGTAACTCCATACATACTATATACATGATATGGCCGACTGGTTAAGTATAATATTTTTTTTGCTCGCTGGACTCGTTAGACTGCGCCCGCAGATAAACGTACGGCCCCAATGATCGCCGACAGCTGGTTGAGCTTATCAATAGTCTGGTAAAGCGCCACGGTGTCACGCACTTCCACGGTAAAAAGTATCTCCGTATTGCCGTCGACGGTGGAACGAAAGCTACCTGCATCAATATTCACTTGCTCAAGGGCCAGTAAGGTACCAATTTCAGCCAACACTCCAAGCTCATTGCGACACGTAATGCGTACCTTGACCGGATATGGCTTATCTTCCTTGCTGCCCCAGGATACTGCAATAAGCCGCTCCGGTTCCATAGCGTTAACATTGGGACAGTCTACTGTATGCACCGTCACACCTCTAGCCCGGCTGATGTAACCAATGATAATGTCCCCGGGTAGGGGATTGCAACAGCCGGCAAAACGCATAAGTACATTATCCACGCCCTTGATGGATACCCCTTCAACTTTTTGGGATGCTGACTCCTCAAGGCCACCGGCTTTACCTTTTTCCTCGAGACGCTTCCCTATGACCTCCTCACGGCCGTCACGATTGTCCCAAACGTCTCGGGCCTCGCACTCATCCTTGGGCAAGAGCCGCCGCAGCACCTTGCGTGGGGTCAGCCGGCCGTATCCCAAAGCTGAAAAAAGATCGTCCGCGCTCTTGTAGGAAAACTCTCGAGCCAAAGACTCGAAGAGGTTTTCTTTAAGCGCCTTTGATACACTCACGCCCAGACGCCGCCCTTCTTTTTCTAGCATTTCCTTGGCCAGGGCGATAGACCGGATACGTTCCTCAGTCTGGATATAATGATTGATGCGTGTGCGTGCTTTGGCCGTTTTGACAAACTTGAGCCAGTCCCGACTAGGGTTACGGTGGGGATCGATAACGACCTCCACCATATCCCCATTCTTGAGCTCAGTGGCTAAGGGCACTAGCCGGCCGTTCACCTTAGCCCCGGCGCAGCGGTCCCCCACATGAGTGTGGATAAGGTAGGCAAAATCTATGGGTGTGGCGCCTTCAGGCAACTCCTTGACTTGACCCTTAGGTGTAAAGACATAACATTCTTTTTTAAAAAGGTCGCAACGCAGAGAACGCATGAATTCCCGCGAATCACTCTCCTCCTTCTGCCAATCCAGGAGCTGCCGAAACCATGATAGCTCCTGGACTTCCTTAGGCTTAAGCTTGCCATTATCTTTATATAACCAGTGTGCCGCCACGCCGTACTCAGCAAACTGGTTCATCTCCTCAGTGCGGATCTGGATCTCTATGCGTTGCCCGCCCGGCCCCATTACCGTGGTATGCAAGCTCTGGTACATGTTGGCTTTGGGCAGAGAAATATAGTCCTTGAACCGGCCAGGCACAGGGCGCCAGGCCGCGTGCACCAGCCCCAAGACCGAGTAGCAATCTCGTATCCGAGTGACGATGATACGAAAGGCCACTAAGTCAAAGATCTGAGCCAGGCTAAACTGATGCTGCACCATTTTGGCATAGATACTGGTAATATTCTTGCAACGACCACATACACGGCCCTTAACGTTATTCTCAGCTAACATCTGATCTGCAATGTCTATGACCTTCTTGATATAATCCTGGTCTGCCACCTGATGCCTGTATAATCCTTCGTTGATCTGGGCATAAACATCGGGCTTGAGATGCTTTAGGCTCAAATCTTCTAGCTCGATCTTGATACGATGCAAACCCAGACGATTGGCTAGAGGCGCATAGATATCCATAGTTTCGCGGCTAACACACTGCTGCTTGTCCAACGGCATGTAGCCTAAAGTACGCATATTATGCAGCCGGTCAGCGAGCTTGACGATGAGCACGCTCATATTTTCGGCCATAGCCAGAATCATCTTTCGGATACTTTCAGCCTGAGCCTGTTCCTTGGTTTCGAAGGAAAATTGAGAAAGCTTAGTCACACCGTCGACGATATCAGCGACATCTTCGCCGAATTCGGCGTCGAGATCCTCGATGGTAGTCTTAGTATCTTCCACCGTATCATGGAGCAGGCCCGCAGCCACCGCCTCAGCGTCCATCTTCATATCCGTCAGAATATCGGCCACCTCTAGAGGATGAAATAGGTAAGGCTCACCAGAACGGCGAGTTTGGCCGGCGTGGGCGGTAGCCGAAAAAATATAGGCCTTCTGAATAAGGGCTCGGCTCGGTCCGGCCATATATCCGGCGGCCTTATCTAGGATTTCGTGAATCCGTACCATAACGCAGTAAAAATGCCCCAAATCCGGCTGCATGGCAAGGCACGGGGCGACAGAACAAAAAAATGATATACAGAGTAAAAGACATTTGTAGATGCCTATGCTTTAGATATAAAAATCGCTTTTTTTTAACCGGTAATATCCGCTCTACAGCCTTTTTCTTTGCCTCTAAAACTTTTTTTCAAACAAGCCGTTGCCAATTTTCTGGAAAAGCGTAATACCCAGAGCTGACATCATTCATTTAGGCTAATTCTTAGGAGTCAAAATCTCGGAATATTTTTTTTATTTCTTTGCCTTTATAGGTCGCCTTTAACTACAAAAGAGGGATGCCCTAGTGAAGGGAGCAATACCGAGCCACTGGATTCCTCCTGATCTTATTGGATCTCCAGACAACAGCCGAACGTATGTAGTAGTAGTAAGGAGCATGATTAGCATATGGAGAAAGGTCAGGAAACATGGGCCAAATCTCTTCTCCAGGAGTTCATCGCCGACTCCGTCCCCGATTATCTCCTCGACGGGGCGCATTGTATCGTTTCTAACGCCGGGATACAAAAGTTCTCCCTAAAGCAGCGCGAACAGTGCTGGGATGTAAAAGCCAGCATACAAGGAGAGGATTTTCAGATTTACTCCTCCGAACTTTTCCTGGATCTATGTAAAGAAGGCCAGATAGGCTTCAATTGTAATTGTCCGGACTCATTCTCCGGAATCTGTCGCCACGTAGGGGCTACGGCCCTAAAACTTCTGGCCTCATTAGAAACGAACACCGAGAGCAAGACTAATAAAAATGAAAAGCTGCCAGCTAAACCAAAAATTGACTGGCGCCAAACCTTCCGTGGCTTCTTCGCTACCGAACTTGATCCCGAACCAGGACAGCACTACCTTGTCTTCCGTTTCTTCCCAGAGCCCAGACGGATGCTTGTCTCTTTCCATCGCGCCCGACAAAATAAATCCGGATTATCTACTGTCCAGGCTGCGATCACTCTGGAGCAGATTATTAACAACCCTGACTGGTCCGAGCTCTCATCCGCTCTGCCCAAAGTCGCCGAACAGATCGCATGCTATATCGACTATACTGGACACAAAGTCGAAGTGCCTAACGGTTTACTTACCTGGCTATTTCGATCTATTCGCAATGAGTACTACCTATTCTGGCGTGACACTGATCAACCCTGCCGCGTGCACGTCAAAACCATGCGGCTTATGCTAAAGCCCCAGCTTACTGATAAAGGGCTATCCCTAGACGTCATGCTCGCCCGCGATGGAAAACTACCCTTCTCCATCCATGGCCAACAAGCCTATTTCTATGGCCAGCTGCCCTTATGGGTCTACTGGAAAAAAAACTTCTACCCCGTACAGACTGACCTGGATGCCCAGCTCATCCAGGATCTATCCCAGCAGCAACCAATTATACCACATAATGAAATCTCCGAATTTCTGGACCGTGTCTGGACCCGCCTGCCAGCCTCAAACCTGACCGATCAAGAGGCCTTCTTGGAACAGATGCAACCCATCTTCATCCCAGCCACCTTCAATCCCAAACTCTTTCTAGGAGAAGAAGGCAGTCTACTCACACTCCAGATCCAGAATGTCTATGACACAGAGCATGGTGAAATCATACTCCCCGGCCCAAATCCAGATCTGCAGACTGGTAGTTTTCAGCATGAAGGCCGGGCCTGCCTCATCCGCCACGATCGCGAGGCCGAAGGCCGGCTCACTCAACAACTCCTAGAGCTCAACTTTCAGCTCAGGAGCTTCTCAATGTGGTTCTTGGAACCCGAAGAAGCAATCGTTTTTCTTCTTGATGCCTACCCTAAACTCGTGGAGACCTACCGCATCTACGGCGAAAAAAACCTAACGCGCTACAAAGTTCGTCTATCTCAACCAGTCATTATAGCCGAATTGGAGAGCAAAAAGGAAGGCGGATGGTTCAACCTTGAATTAGCTGCAAAGTACGACGACCAGCAGGTGTCCATCGACAAAATATGGAAAGCGTGGACCCAGGGCAAACGATATGTGCAGCTGAAAGACGGCTCCTACACCAGCCTGCCCGGACCCTGGCTAGAAAAGCTGGCCCATAAGCTGCGTGCCATGGGTCTGGACCCAAATAAGCCACCTAAGAAGCAGTTCAAACAGTTCGAGGCTCCGATCTTAGACAAGATCCTCGATGATATACCAGGGGTCAAGGTAGACGGCTTCTGGAGCAAACTGCGTACCAAAATCCACAACTTCACTGAAATTACTCACCTCACCGTGCCCAAAGGACTCAACACCACGCTCAGGCCATATCAACTCCATGGTCTAGCCTTCCTCAATTTCCTGCGTGAATACGGCTTCGGGGGTATCCTGGCTGATGAGATGGGCTTGGGTAAAACCATTCAGACCCTCGCCTTCCTCCTCCATTTATTAGAACAAGGACAACGCGGCCCAAGTCTCATCGTAGTGCCCACCTCAGTGCTACATAACTGGGAACGTGAATGTCAGAAGTTTACCCCCCAGATCAAACAGCTCATAATCTACGGCACGCGTCGCGAAGGGATGTTCAAAAAAATCAAAGACTCTGACCTAGTCGTCACCACCTATGCGTTGCTCCGGCGCGATCTCGAGGAACTCCAAAAATTTGAGTTCAACGCCCTCATTCTAGACGAAGCGCAGAACATCAAAAACCCTAACACTATAACTGCCCGCAGTATACGTAAACTGACGGCCAAACTACGCGTCTGCCTCTCGGGTACGCCCATAGAGAATAACCTATTCGAGCTCTGGAGTCTATTTGAGTTCCTCATGCCCGGCTTCCTCAGCTCCCAACACGCCTTCCAATGTGGCATTGTCAAGCCAATTAAAGACGGCGACCAGGAGACTCTCGACTACCTGCGAGCTCGGGTAAAGCCCTTCATACTCCGACGTACCAAAGCCGAAGTAGCTCGCGACCTGCCACCTAAGGTGGAAAATATATACTACTGCGGCCTAATGGACGAACAGATGGAACTCTATGCCGCTCTAGCCAAAAAGCTTAAAGAACAAGTGCTGAGCACTGTGGACGAAAAGGGTCTAGCCAAAAGCCAAATGTCTATCCTGGATGCTCTACTCAAACTACGTCAAATCTGCTGCCACCCACGCCTCTTAAAACTCGACATGCCCGGTGTGAGCACTAACCTGCCTTCGGGCAAATTCAATGCCTTCAAAGACATGATCACGGATATCATCGATGAGGGTCACAAAGTGTTAGTCTTCTCTCAGTTCGTGTCTATGCTACACATCATCCGCTCCTGGTTGACTATCACCGAAGTGCCCTTTGCTTATTTGGATGGGGCGAGCAAAGATCGACCGGAACAGGTGGACCGCTTCAATAACGACCCCTGTATTCCCATATTCCTCATATCGCTCAAAGCCGGCGGTACTGGACTCAATCTGACCGGTGCTGACTACGTAATTCACTACGATCCGTGGTGGAACCCAGCTGTGGAATCCCAAGCTACAGACCGGACCCATCGTATTGGCCAGACCCGACAAGTCTTCTCATATAAACTAATCTGTCAAAATACTGTAGAAGAAAAAATTCTAAAATTGCAGGAAAGAAAACGCGACGTAGCCGAGGCTATCATCCCGGGCCACGATACTTGGAAGTCGCTCACGCGTACTGAGCTAGAAATGTTATTCGAAATATAATATTTGTCCTGACTCCTAATTTCACGGCGTAGGCCCATCACGATTAGCTCTATGGATCAAAGCAAGCGAGAAAAAAATATGGTTGGATTACAGGAAAAAATTTATCCCAGTTACCGAGCAAAAATACGAGGCTATGCCTGAAACACGCGGATATCTGACATGTCGGGACGTCACCAAAGGCCCCTTAATTCTCATCGTGGCAGCCTTAGCCCTAGCGGTAACCACCTTCTACTACCTGAATCACATAATACTCGATATGCAAATCCAGCTAGAAGCTCGACTGGCCACTATGGACACCAAGATCGATTCCATCGAGCACAAACTGCGCACTTTGGATAGTCTGCCTACCGAGGTCAAACGTATAGCTCTACGCACTATGCCCCAAGATATCCGAGAAAAAATAGTCTATTTAGCTGGAGACCAGGAACTAGCCGCGCAACGGACCGCACTAACCCAAGCTATCGAAACCCTGGATCGGATCCAGCAAGGGTTCGCCAAGCAAGCTACGCCTTAACGCTTATTCGGAATCTATCTTGAACTTGGGGCCTCAACCTTTATTTTTGATTTTTTTTGTTTAGCCGGCAATACAGAAAAATTTTGAAATTTCATAAACTATTGCCTCGTTATAGTTATAGTAATGATCCGTATGTATACTTTGCGTTGCCCACGAAATCCAAAAAAATCCTAGTTTTGACCTACATCCTAATGTATTTTTTTCCGCGCCGAGCTCGACACACAATAAAAAGTATATCTAGCAATATATAGCTATAATGATAACATCCAAATAGTATAAAGCCGTATGTTAGATTATATTACCACATCGATAATGACCTCTTAAATGTACGCGCGTAAAAAACAAACATAGAATAGCATTACCGCGCTATTCTAATAGATTGAAATTATCTTCAGCATACGATTATACGAAGAGCAAATAGTAAAGAAATTGCTACGCCTGAAGCAACAAATGCATAACCAAAAAACTAAATTATATCGCTGATTAATGTCAAGCTGACGCAGTAATATTAGAACCGCTCCTATGCTAATTTTATCACGTTAGACCGTCTTGTCAAGTTCGGTAATTCCGTAAATACGGATTTGTCTATCTAAAAACATACTTCGTTTTTTTACTTGGCAAGACCTTAGTCCGCGTAGCAAGACTGGGGCCTTACAATTCTGATTTAAGGCCGAGATGGTTATCAATCCAACTCTAACTTAAGGGCTCGCTATATAAATAAAGTTCGCCCACATACCATCTTTCCCCATGCAACCGGACTCTCGCCGGCTATTCGCTGTATCCCCCACCCCCTACTACTATAAACTAACCAAACGTAGCCACTGATTCCACCGAACAGATAAAAATGTATGGGTGACCTATGTCATATAAACTGAACAGCTACAGGCTGCTCTAGATCTCTAACGGCAAAAAAAACATATTGATACCTTCCGTCCGTAAACGCTGGTATAACGAGCGGCTATGCTTTATTCATACACGAATGACACAAGTCTCCAAAACTTTTTAGTAATTCGGATTATACTCAAACTCCTACTCTTAAGCCTGATTGACGTAACTGCTTCATAGCGTATCTTATCTTATCTGACCTTTGACATCGTGTTTATTCCCACCATTCCCTACTCTATCTGCTATAAAGCCAACTTGACGCCTCAGATACTTCTGGTCTATTAAAAAAACTTACTTCTTCATCACCGCCATGTAAATGCTTATCCATGACCTAAATTCTTTATACTCCACTATTTTTTCTAAATTGCAGTCTTGCTTTACCCGCCGTCTCAGCTCCGGCTACAACACCCAATGTCGTCCCTCATCAGCCCGTACCGACTGCCTTTAGCACCAACGTCTTTATTGCCGCTCCAACCGACGGAACTTTTTATCCCACGTAAACTCTGTATGCTCTCTCTGCCGTAAAGTGCTCAAAATCACCGACACCAACTTCCACAACCAGAGCTTTATTTTAACAATACCATTAACTTCCACGAGCTATCACTCTGCACCCCCACATTACGCCGCCCCAACCTACAACTGCTACCACTATTATGAATTATCCATCACCGCCTATAATCATATTAATTCCGAATGATTACGACAATACTGCTGCCCTTATCCTGAACCACCCCCGACGCCCAGACTGTCATACCCATAGGTCTAACGCCATCCGCGGTTTCAATAAGTAAATAATAATTAAGACCTCTCTGGACCACTAAGTCTGAATTATTATCAGCCACGACATCCTCTATGGCTTCACCCGACCGGACCAGACTATATAAAAACTGCCTGAACTTTCACGCCACACGAACCACCTTTTTTCCGCCCACATCTCACCGACTAACTAGATGCCACCTGCAAGTTGACCACTGCCTCGTCCGTCAATACCATGTGCCGGACATTATTTTGATCATCGACCGTGCCGTTGCCTTTATCTCCAATCAAGATGAAATTCGATTTATGCCTAAGCTCACTTAGGTAAGCTTAGTTACATTATAAAAAAATTAAACCGTCCTCGTAATCAATGCATAATGCCATTAGACCGCTTAACCATTTGAGACCGACGCTGTGGTCTTCTATTGTTGCATCACCATCATCACCGCCAACATCTACCGTGATAATGCTTTCACCAATATATATTATAACGTCACTACTTATACTTTCCACACACACGCGCGCGATCTTAGCGAATCGCATACCACCATTGACATTACCACCCCCCCACGCATCATCACTACCACCTACACATCTACTACGACGATTCGTCTCTACCCGTATGGGACATCATATTCCAGTGAATCGAATGCCTAGTCTTCTTCCTTGCTCCAGACGAACTGGTCTCTCTATCCTTGAATATTCAGATTTCCAGTTCAACCATCATTTGTAAACCAACTTACGACCTCGACTAATTCCTTTCCTCAATTAATTGGTTCAAACAGGAATTCGCTATAGCCACCCTCAAACTGGCTACCTATGCCTGCACATCACTCACTTTATCCCCTTACTACCTTATCTTCACTTTTCACACTGCTATAAGCTGCCTGGTTTCTACATCTCATCCGCCATGTTCATCGCCAGGATGGCGAAAACTAGGAAGGTAACGTAAACGATAACATCGTGAAGAAAAAAACTCAATTGTAGAAAAAAATTCTTCCAATGCCTTTTTTTATACCGTTTTTTCGTATACTAGCCTCAAAAAAAAACTTTTATTCATTAGGTATTGTTAATTAACAGACAAATTCTACAAATTCTTGTATAGTCACTAGTTTTTAGGACCTATTGTGTTATTGTTCTCTTAGCCTATGGTGGTTTAGAGAACTGGTATCCTCCTGGCCGCTGTAGTGCTTTAACCTCATCCGCGATTCAAATATTTCAACCGTAAAATTTTTTTAACTGAAGTCAAAAAAATGCCGGCAAACCCATTGCCTGAAAGATTAAAAAAACATATTGTATGCGCAGAAGGTTGTACAAGGCGTCAGGGTATCATACAAAAAAAGCAACAGGAGGAAAATTCTGTGAAACGTTTGTCCATTTTGGTCCTCGCCCTGGTCTTTTCGATCGCAGCGGCACTACCAGTCTCCGCAGCAGATTTTAAAGTCAAGGGTGAGTACAAATTCAGCTACTTGGGTTTATGGGATACCGACTTCTATCCGAAGTCTATAAACCATAAGAACGAAGATAACTTCCAGGCCCACCAACGTGTACGTTTGCAAATCGATGCGGCCGTTAATGAAAACCTGAAAGGTGTCCTGCAGTTCGAAATTGGAGATAGTCAATGGGGCTATATGCCCGCTGGCGCCGCTATCGGTGCCGATGGCGTGAATGTCAAGACTAAACATGCCTTCATCGCCTTCAACATCCCCCAGACTGACCTGCTGTTCCAGTTCGGCATCATGGGCGTTGCTATGCCCTCAGCCGTGGCCGGTAATCCAGTCCTGGACGACGACGTAGCCGCCACTCTCATCCGCTACAAATTTAACGATATGATAAGCGCCGTTATCGCCTGGACGCGCCTATACGATTTAGACAAAAACGACCTCACTCTGCCCAACTCTCCAGGCAATGACGAATTAGACGCTTGGGCCTTAATCATCCCTATCAATGGCGATGGTTGGAACATAACACCCTGGGCCTTATTCGCCAATGCCGGTCGTAATACAGTCTGCCGCGTCATCGATAGCAGATTCCCCGTTCCTGGTAGCAGTCCTAACCGCTTAGATGGTCTACTGTCCCCGGCTGCACGTACCGGACTGACCTATGCCCCCGCATTTACCTACAACTCCTATCTACGCAAACAGGCAGATATATTAGCTTGGTGGTCTGGTGCTGCCATCAATATCAGCCTACTGGATCCGTTGATCTTTAAACTTGACTTCATCTACGGCGCCTTGGATGCTCAGTCTTCTGTCTTGGATCGCCGCGGCTGGTATCTGGCCGCCGCCGTCGACTACAAGTTTGATTTCATGACTACGTCTCTTTATGGCTGGTACGCCTCTGGTGAAGATGGCAGTTGGAAAAACGGCTCCGAGCAGATGCCCTTAATTCAGAGCGGTTTCAGAGGCTCCAGCTTCGCCTTTGACGGTTCACAGCTGCTAGAAGGCGGCGGTATCCTTCGCGATCGCAACAGTGTGGAAGGCAAGTGGGCTATTGCCCTGGCTTTTAAGGACATCACCTTCGTCCAGGATCTGTCCCACACCCTGCGCTTCGTATATTCACGCGGCACTAATGATCCGGATTCCCGTAATATCACCGGTATCTTCAGAAACCCCGCCACCTTCTTAAAACAACGTAATATATTCATGCTGGGCTACCTTCCCGACCTACGGGCACAGAATATATTTATGACCACTGATGACTCTTTGATAGAAGTAAATTTTGATCACACGTGCATGATCTACGAAAACCTGGCTGCTATCATAGAGCTTGGTTACGCACACCTCGATATCGGCAAAAAAACATACATAAATGACAAGACCGTTGATGCCTGGAAGGTCGGTTTCGGCCTACGGTACACCTTTTAATAGATGCAACCTTCCTGACGCCATAGATACTACTTACCGCCGGGGCCTAATGGCCCCGGTTTTTTTTGATAATTAAATAATCCAAAATTGCCACCAAGAAAATTTTGGCTATGTTAAAGATTGCCCATATAGATACCACTCACACCCTCTAACCCCAAACTTATAGTGATAATATGAAAAAAAACTTTTTCAAAAAAAATCCTTTCAGAAAAGATATTGATCCATCCATGATGTTATACGAACACCATCGACACCGTAGTCACTTGCGACACAGACGCCTTCGTCGATTACACTAGCCGCTTGATTGCCCAGACTTTACTAACGCCGACCTTCAAATGTACGACGATCATCCACCCGCGTCATCATCACCCCCCCCACTACTATTACCATCACATCAGGCACACTCATGAACATCATCTCCAATTATAATAACTAGCACACCAGAAAGTGTAGTGGTCTACCTGCCACGTAAAGACAGTAGTCTCAACCCTTGATTTCTTTGCTGCCGCCGAATGCTCGATACATAATAAGTCTATGCTAACAAGTGCCTAGGCCATAGCCGCTCTGACATACAACGCCAACCCCATCAGGCCAGCGGACACTCACCGGCCCAAGCAGCATCTAGTTGCCACAGCCAAACGTCTGTTCATAGACACCACGAGCATCAATATGATCATCGGCCCAACGAGATTGTCGTTCTCGCCAAACCAGACGTAGCCAAATTATCCTAGCTAACCGCGAATACGCTTTCCTAAACCGAGCATGCCTTATTGGCCTCAATAATATTTATCATCCCCCACTTAGCTGCTGCTGTCCGTACTATTCCAGCCGAACAGTTTGTCACTCTCACCCAATGATATCATGGCCAAAGAGCTAGCTAGAAGGACTGTCATCATTACATCACTAGATGCAGGGTATCCTAATGTATTAAACTTCTCATCCCCGAACACCTCGAACTCACCGTACGCCTGGAACCTACTCTGCAATATCCACCACGCTAGCACTATTTTTTCGGCAGCTACTGCCCCGAATTTATAAGTGATTACCCGCCCCGCTGGACCTAACCATGTTCTACCAGGCCTGTACACTGCCCATTTCTCATCCGCCCTCTCTATCGCCATTTTCTGCAAAAAAAATTAAGCTTGTCGCAGTATAACCCTCTTAGCTCTTCACCAGTACGCCCAAAAAAATCAACCGTCTCATTTAATCTCGAAATCTTCGGCCCGCACGCGTAGTATTGAAACTAAACTATAATGGCACAATATAAGGTAGACAATAATATGAAAAAGCAATATGATATAGGCCAATAGATATCTAAATCACTCTAAAAACAATATGCAAGGCAGTGCTACTCAGTCGCAAAAAAATCTCATCACCAAGTCAAACAAAAAAATCCTTATTCTACTCACGCAGTATGATACGGAACATTTATAAAATAAGGCTCATATCTGCTGCTTATAGTTGTAACCAACAGCATGAATGATTTTTATGCGGTCATAGCAAACCATCCATATAAAAAAATATGACCTTAAATTAGATAGTTATAAATAAATCACTTTAAGTAGCTGATATCCAAGTATCTTATCTGGCTACCGCCCCTTGTAACTTACTAGCTGTTTTCGCTCCATATATCGCCAAGTTAGAAAAGCGTACGATCGTTGTCAAAAAAACTAATATACTTCATACATTGAGTGCATTGCACTCGGCCACATAAACAACTCGGTCCGCGGCCACCAGCTGTCGTCTGCCTACTCGAATTCTAAAAGTTCAAATAGCCCATTTTTATTCTCTCCATTAACACTGAACGATATAATACGACAAAAAATGGTTATCTTAACCGCAATCAAGAACTGAACGGCGTAACAATTTTAGCCACACTGCTGCCCCGGCCGTCGTGCTCTTCACCGCCGGACATACCTATATTTAATCTAAGAGTATTATCACCAACGATAATGATGCTGAATTCGAATTCAGCCTAACAGACAGCCAACCCAGTCTCAATTGACGAAGCACTCCCAACCCGGCCCCGCCCACTATTAATCCATGGAAAATTACATCTCCCTGACCACGGCCAACCTATCTCCAAGAAGTAATATCTTTGCAATTATTTTTTTCACCCAACCTAGAATATACTATTATCACTCTTGCCTTGCCACACAAAACCATCAGGGAAATAGAGGCCAAATTTTTCGAAGTCTACTAACAACTTACCGGCTTAACGGTACGGAAATCTTAATGGGCAGGAACTACTAGTTTCTTGTGTCACCTATTTTTTTAACGTCACTAAAGTCCAGATTAAATTACTATATTAAGTAATTATGTTTGGACTATAGCGGTGGACGGGGTAAAATTTTTTTTAAACAGGAGAACGTAAAGACAAATAGCAGTAGTAGACATGAGAAGTAAAGAACAGGATGGTAGTAGTGGCACCAAGAATGTTGAACGACTGGCCCAACTTAACCTAGCCAAAGTAATATATCAAAATAAGTATGAAAGATTAAAAGCGACAGCCTATTTAAAATTCATAATCAAGAAAACCTCGCACCCGTGGCCGGAGTTAAGTTTAAAGACTTTCCGTACCGACCAGATCAAAAAAATAACTAATGTTAGGCTTTAGGCAACGTTGTGGATATTACGGATCTGGTCCACAATTGTAGCCCTATTAGTATCGTTGCACACAAAGGCAAGTTTAGCTTCACGCCAGACTTCAGATCTAAAATCTTGAGGATATCTATAATCTTCCAATATTTTAAAGCCAGATCATTGGCGCTAGCGTAATCAGGCTACACTTTTTAGTAGCTCAAGACAATCTGGCCCGGATGTATTGTTATAAAGTGACAAATTGTAGTTGAGTAAAAATCATTATGTCGCCTTTTGTAGAATAATAGACGACGTTAACTTAGTAATATAAAACGGCGAAATATAAATCAATTTCTACAACTACCTAGGCCGGATAATAAATGACCTGTCTGGTAAGCGTTGTAGAAATTGTAATAATAATAGGATAACCTAAAATCGCCAGAATGAAATGTACTCGTCCCTACTGATGGAGAAGACAAAAAAATGGTGCCAATGAAATCTATAGGCGGCAAGAACCAAAAGACGCTAAAATGAAGATGACCTCATCCACATCAGTATATCGCTACATTCACACACGCTTACAGACTAAAAAGCTGGTCAAGTTGCAACAAAATTCCTCTCTACCAGAGTCCGGCGCAACACGGCAACTTTATTAAAATCCAGTCAATTAATATCATATAGGCCTTTAGGCCTTAAGCCTTAAACTAATACTAGAATTAAAAACGGACAACGGGTGGTGGAGAAAACCTCCAACTGTACACAATCGATATGAATATCGATAAAACATGATTTAATATCGGTTACCCTACACACCGAAACCAGGCATTCAAAACTAAAAACTATGAAGAAAATTTTAATTTAAACACGACAACCATAGCCGAGTTAAGTACTATCTATTAGGTATTTTTTAGATTCTTCAATGGTTCCAAGGTGGACTGCCGTCCATAGATGACGCCTTATTATTTTTTTAACGATTTTATACCATGCTCGCCATTCATATAAAAACATGTACGACAACTGGCTATCTATAAAAAACTAGTAAAATTGTTGACTCACCTGGAAGGATATGTATATACATATAAAAATTCTTCTGTCTGCTATCATCTACAACTTCCTGGAACTAAACTATGTACAATCTGTTGACTCTACCTGGTGACGAAGTACGCCAGATCATGTGGCGCTTTACCAATCGATTCGACTTACAAATGATAGTACAAACTGCCCGAAGCGTAGCACGTAGCACAGTGGCTCGTCTGGTAGCCAGCGGAGCACGCAATACCCACGACTGGACTCCTGCCAAGGCCAGCCTGTTAGAGGCTTTCGACGCCACCGGCCTTACCGCAGTGTTTATGGAGCCGCACCAAGGTGGCGTCATAAAAGGGCCAAAAAATCTAGCGCTGTCCCTAGTGGCATTTGAGCTGGCCTGGGTCGATTCGGGCTCGGCCACGTGCAGTATGGCCAGCAACCTGGCTCTAGCGCCTATCCACGAAAAAGGTACTCCAGAACAACGTGACTACTACATGTCACGGTGCACGCCAGCCCAACCAGGTGAGAACCGCCAGGTCTGGCGCGGCGCTTTTGCCCTCACTGAACCACTACCCTTCGTTGGAGTAGACACGGGCATAATAGCAGGCAAGATACGTATAGTGGAGTGGGAGGAAGGCAAAGAACCCATGCTCCAGGTAGACAAACGCGGCCGTTTCATCACTAACATGGACTTCGCAAATTTCGTGACTGCAGCCGTGGACACAGACGACCCACGCATCAAGAGCTCCTGCATGGTCATATTGGAGGAAACCGACCCGGGTACATTCGACCGTGGCAGCGCAGTACTCAAGATGGTGCACCAACTCTCCAGTACCCGAGATCCGGCCTTCAACCTCAAAATTCCAGCCAGCCGTATCATCGGTGGCTACACGATCAAAAAAGGAGTCATCGTACCCAACTATTCTCACAACGAAATCATTGGAGCAGTGTTCCACCGTACGCGCATCCCTGTCGGCATAATGAGCTCGGCTAAACTCCTCTCGGCCGTAGAACCAGTTATCCGCTACCACCGCCAACGTTTCCGCGGTGGCGATGCGACGCCTGGCACCCCACGCTATGAACTCGGCCTACAACAGAAGGAAGACGTACTCCATCGCCTAATCGATATCTGGGCTACAGGCGAAGCCGGCTGCTCTCTAGGTTTCACTACTGCCCGTAAAGCTGATGTCTTCGACCCCATTGAAAAGGCTAAAAACGCCATAATGACCGCACAGGATGCTACTGGCCCCCGGGCCCAGCTGGCCATACTGCGCAAAAAATACCCTGAGACCGCAGAATACCTTTCTATCCGGTTTACACCTGAGGCTGAACGCAGTCCCGATCAGGCTGCTCGGATCCAAATCATAGCCGCAGATACCCTCGTCCGCTACCTAGCATTGGATGCCGAATGCAGCGTACTCATCCCGGCCTGCAAACTCTGGTGTACTGGCCAAAGCGCAATTATGCTCCGCGAAGCCGTAGCCTTAATGGGTGGCTATGGTATCACTGAAGATTGCCCAGGATTTCTCATGCATAAATGGATAGATTGCCAGCTAGAAGCCACATATGAAGGCCCTGAAGCCGTACAGCGCCGTCAACTTACTGCTACTATGACCAACAAGTTGTTTCTTGTTCTAGTGGACAATTGGACCATAGAACTTGATCGCATCGCCAAAATCAGGCCTGGTTTGGGCGCCTACACCATAGCTGCGGCTTTCCGGATGTGGCGTTTCACTCTAGACTATCTGCTCACAAATAAAGACACTGAAGGTAAGAAACTCTATCACCAAAAGCGTCATGGCGTGACCTTCCTTATGGCCGACGCCATATCCTGGTTAGTCGCATCCCGTTGTCTCATACAAGATATTCTGGAGCTAGAGACAAAAGGGCTGGAAAATTTTATGGTAACTGAAGGCCTAGACGATCTGTGTGCCTTCTATGCCGACCTATCTCAGGTGCACGCCGCCCGCACCGCTGGTGAAGTCGGCCGCATCTGCGCCGAATTGATTTATGGCTTCAGAGCCCATGAAGCCACCCACATTTGCCGCGACGATACGTCCGACCTCCTAGCTATTTTTGCCGCCCTGCGGCAGACCTTAGACGCCGCCCTGGGTGGCGCCCGCCTGGCCAAGGACCGCGCCGCTCTGGCCCTAACAAAAGTCATGATCCCAGAGGCTCTAGGCTATCCGATGTAACACTAACTTTTTTCCAGCCTTACTATCTCGTCGGCAGCTGTGCCGACTGCCAAATAGAATGTCACAATTTGACTCCAGAACTCAGCACGCAGCTTTTCACACCTTTAACTACCCCAAGACATATGACCCCAACCCCTGAACGCCCTGCCATGGCTTATAACACAAAATCCGCCGCCGACTTCCACCGCCAGAGCATGAACGCGGACATTGTCTGTGTTGGCTTCGGCCCGGCCATGGGTGGTTTTCTCACCACCATGGCCGACGCGATCACAAACAAAAACAGCATGCCGGCCATCGAGAGCCGAGCTATGCCCGGAATGCCTCTCCAAATCATATGTTATGAGCGCGCTGACGATATCAGCTTTGGCGTCTCGGGTGTGGCCACTAAAGCTCGCGGCATCAAGGCCAGCTTCCCGAATCTCGATCCGATGCAGATCCCCATGGCCACGCCCATCGGACAGGAAAAACTCATCTATCTCTTCGATCCTATTGGTGCCAGCCTCCGCCAAATGAGCCTCAAGGTAGGCGAGAGATCTCTCAAAGCCCTACGCCGCCTGTTACCCGGACCCCAGCCCCCTGCCAAGGAAGCCGCGGTGGAAATACCCTACATCCCACCTTTTCTACGCAAGGAAGGTGGCTTGGTGCTCTCCATGGGCCAATTTATGCAATGGGTAGGCGACCAAATTATGGCCACTGGTGCAGCACAAATCTGGCCTTCCTCTCCAGTAGCCGGCCCTCTGATAGAAGATGGCGCCGTGGTTGGCGTACGCCTAATCGACCAGGGCACGGATAAACTGGGTAACCCGAATGCGGGCTTCATGCCTGGTATGGATGTGCGTGCCCCCCTTACTGTAGTCGGCGACGGCCCTATGGGTGCTGTGGGCCAAGCCTTGGATTGCCACTTCGGTTTGCCCTCCGGTAACTATCAGCGTGAATGGGCCGTAGGCATGAAAATGGTCGTGGATCTGCCTATTAACTGCACCCTCGCCCCAGGTACGGTACTCCACACTCTGGGTTACCCTGAGCCCGAAATCTTCGGGTTCCTCTACACCTACCCGGACAATATAGCCTCGTTTGGTATCTTTATGCCTTCCTGGCTCGTTTCACCAGTTCGAACTACCTACCGTTACCTGCAGCACTGGATGCTCCACCCATACCTCTGGAAACACCTTCAGGGCAGCCGGCTACGCTCATGGGGCGCTAAATCTCTAAATGAATCCGGCCGGCGTAGTGAGCCCTTCTTAGTAGGAGACGGCTACGCCCGAATCGGCGAAGGCTCAGGCTCCACTAACGTGCTAACGGGCTCCGGTATGGACGAGGCCTGGACAACAGGCGCAGATCTAGCACGGGCAGTCATTGACCTGGCTCGCATGAGCCTACCGTTCACCAAGAAGAACCTCGAAGCCACCTACGTCCATCGTCGCCGTGAAAGCTTCGTAGAGTCCGGTGTTCGCATAGCTGAGCGCTCCCGCGATGGCTTCCAGAAAGGCGTGGTTCAAGGCCTGCTTGGCATGACTATCTCTAGCGTCACCAACGGTCGCTACTCTTGGCCCAAAACCCATAAACGATCACAAAAGTGTATACCATCACTTCAAAAATATTTTAAAGGCCGCATCCCACAGACCGAGATCGAACGCATCTACAATGAATGCACAGCCAAAGGTCAGTCCTTACATAATGCCTTCATGGACTGTCTCGGCTGGCCCAATATCCCATATGACGAACAGCTACTTATTTCTCACCAGGACGCACTGCTTCTAGGCGGAAAAGTCCAGGCCCCTCCTGGCTATGCCGATCATATCCGTTTCCTGAATGAAACTATCTGTCACCACTGCAAAGAAAAAATCTGCATCGAAGCCTGTTCCGGCCAAGCTATAACCACCAACCCAGAAGGCGGCATACCGTTTTTCGACCGTGAAAAATGCGTCCACTGCGGCGCCTGCCTCTGGAATTGCAGTAAATCTGGCTCTGACCCCAATCAGACCACCATCAGCTTTCAAGTCGGTGCTGGCGGCCTACATTCGGCTGAGAATTAACGGTGAAACTCATGGGAGAAGATTTATTTATGTAAAAGCTCCCTTTCTCACGCTATACTCTCAAAAAAATTATTATATATTTGGAATGGAGTACTTTGGGAGGAAAAACATAAAAAAATAATCGTACATCAAGATGCTTTTTTTGAGGATAGGAGTAAAAAAAATGTCAAGCAGCTACCATATCGTTGTATGTGGTACTATTGTACCTGACCCACTACAGACCCTAGAGCCCATTCAAGGACTAACCGGACCAGCGCTTAAAAATGAGCTCATGCTCCCAGCCATCTTGGACCCTTGGGCCAGTCACGCCCTCTACGAAGCTGCCTGCCTAGCAGCCAAGGCACCCGGCAGTAAAATCTGGCTCGTAGCCCTAGGTCCTAAAATTAAACTCCATCAGGTGATGACGCAGGTAGCCCAGAAGGCCCCCTTCGAGCTCATCGTAGTAGACGGCCCCGCTAGTGGATTTGCCGACTCTTTTGAGGTCGCCGACGCCCTAACCGGCGCCATAGAAAGTATCGTTGGCCTAGACCGCTCCCGCCTGCTTATTTTTGGCGGCTGGCAATCCGCCTCCCGAGGTGCCGGCACTACTCTTCAGATGGTGGGCGAACGGCTGGGCATCACTGACCAATTCCAAGGCGTAGATGAATGTAATGTGGAAACTGACGACAGTCTGACCATCACTGAACGTGTCGAAGCCGCTAGCTATCTGATCATGCGCATCCCCGGACCGCCCGCCGTACTCGGCTGGGCCACTGGTAATTTACCCGAACCGCCCAATAATCCACAGCTAGGTATGCAGAACATGCACTTCATCATATCTGCCTTAAAAAAAGCCAATTCCGCCCAACTGCCCAGCGAAGGCCTCAATTGGCATGCCGTAGAATTGCCCAAACAACGCCGCAAAACGCGTATCGTCAAGAATGTCCCGGCAGAGGCTATCGCGGCCGAAATCGTGGCCTGGATAAAAAGCTAGCCGACATACATACGCTAAATCATATTGAGGATCAGTCTATATGGAGACCATCCTTTTCATAGCTTGCGACGAAATCAATGGTAAAATGGCTAGACATAGTCTAGAAACCCTGACCGCCGCCATCGAATTAGCCAAAAACCTAGGTGCCAACTTCGCAGCCGGTTATATCGGTAACAAAGCTGAGACCGCTGCCAGTCGCATTTCTGGCTGTGGCGCAACCAAATTATTAGCTGTAACTGGACCCGAATTCAGCATACCCCGTTACGCTACTGACGCCGCGGCCGTAGAGGCCCTAGCTAAAATCTCCAGCGCCACAATCGTTATCGCTCCGGATAACTCCCGCTTCTCACGTGCCTTACCAGGAGTAGCCGTGCGTTTGGGCGGCCGTGTAGATACCCACCTCATTGGTGTGGCCGTTAAAAACGGTACCCCCGTAGCCTCGCGCTGGCTATACCGCCAGCGTATAATGGCTGAACTCTCCCGCAGCCTGCGTCCCTGGCTTATAACTATATCCCCAGGCTGTTTCCCGATTTTCAACGCCGTAACAAGTAAGATAATAGTTGAAGCTGTAGCCATGGACTTACCCGCTGCGGCTACACATACTACCTTTGTAGCCTTAAATGCCCTACCAGGCGACGTCCAGACCATCCAGCCCGACGCCCAGCTGCTCTTCGTAGCCGGTGCCGGCTGGACTAAAAAACAGACCGATGGCCAAACACACGCTAAGGAAGCTGGTAAGCTCATTCTAAATTTCCTACGCAAAACACAAACTTCCCTTGGCAGTAGTAAATCTCTGATAAATATTGGCAACGAAGATCGCACTGTGCTCCCTTTTCTCACTCACATGCACCAGATAGGACAGACTGGATCTAGCCCACGCCATCCAAAAGGTCTAGCTACCTGTTGCTACGGTGAAGAGCCCCACGTAATTGGCTGGCGTTTCATAAATGAACGCCGGGCTATAGACATCGACCCTAACTGCGGCTGGGCTCATGGCAAGGCCGATGTTCTCTACGTAGCCAATGCCTTTACAGTTATGACCAAAGTCAACGAGCTGCTCAAATAAAATCTTTAAAGGCACGCCGACCCACGGCGTGTCACTGGAGAGGACCATCATGTGGCCCGCCATGACCTTGACCTGCATACTAGTTCTACCATTATTAGGCTGCACCCAAGAAAAACTGAGTGATATGACCAAACCCGACGATCACTTTGCCGCCTTCCAAACCTACTGCCAATCTTGTCCGGCCAACACCTGCAAAGAGGCCGTAGATAAGCTAAATAACGCCACCGAAACTTTCCAACGGCAATTCAAAGATATAATTTATACAACTGTCAAGGAAGCTATCCAAGAAACTCTCGCCGAAGAACTCGCTAAAGTAGCACCAAGGCAGTAAAATATATCTCGCAAAGGAAGAGTAAGAAAATTTTTTTGCAAAAAATATTTTTTTCTTATGCCTTGATCCCTTCCGTTATGAACTTTCATCTATGTGCTGCCACGACCCAACCGTCTAAGAACCAAGATAAAACACTAAAAAATCCTAACAGATATGACATGCACACTAGCACTGTTAAGATAAAAGGACCTACGAATACCACTGTCACAATGATATATGTCGTCATCAATAGTGCAGAGAAGGTAGAAAAAAGGGAGCTTATAATTACTCAGAGATAATAGAATAAAATGTAGTTGACTATTACCCATTATAACAAATGTAGCTATAGGCTGAAATCTAAGCAGTTTACTCTTCACAGGCCGCGACCATGTTATAGAACAGCATATTATTAAAATTCATATCCTAACTAAATAATAACGTCTGATACCAGAGTATAAGGACCACCGACAGCTAATTAAGCCCATGCTGATAATTCAAAAAAATCAGCAATTATACGATGTTAGTGCCTAGAAATGCTGTACGGGTTAACGCGGAGCAAAGAAGACCTAGTGCCAGTCCCTGATTATAACAGTCAATTGAACTTGCCGGAATAACTACATAATAGTGGTTAAATACAGACCAAAAATAGATAAGAAAATTATAGATATCTACAGGTGTAACTCAACCTAATGACCGAAAGAACATTGAGAACGCTCTGACAACATCATCTAAAAGTAGGTAATTACATCAAAGCACAGGACGTGGATGGCTCAAATATAAATACTGGCAATATTGCAGTAAAATTACGTAGATTATTCATATGGGCCATAGAGCAACAACACCCATTAATCATAAAAATATAAGGATGCAAAAAGTAGCAATCGACCTATTTTGAAGTTAACAGCTCTCTAGATATGGTCATAAACCTTAACCATAGTTAAAATTTTATAAGCCCAGAGGAGTAGCACCATAATAAAATTAGTTCACTACGCGCATAGCAACGAAGATCGAATCTCAGTCAGGTTATGAAATTATAAAGTAGAACTCAATCATAGGACAGCATAACCCTTATCGAATTCTCCGGACTACCACACGAACACGATATTAATGCAAATAACTATGTAGTAGACCAAGAAAAACAAAAGTAACATCGCGTTGCACCATAGCTTCAGCCTGGCACAAACATGATTCACCTGAATTATCCGTAATGTACGGTAACCATGGACGTCAAAATATAGCAAAAAAAAATAACTTTCCGTCAGAGAAAGACATATTGAAAAACCACCCTTAGGTCATTCTCATAAAATCGGCGGGCTCCAAGGGTCGTAATTCTAACTCAATCGGCTCGTAATGAAAAAAATATTATTATAAAAGCGACTGCTCAGTAGTCCAGAGGTCAACCATGACAATATGACATCCAGCCACACACATCACAAGGCGACCTGGCTAAAAAACTTCCAGCAGACTTGTCAGATGATATAATAGGTTACTCATGGCCAAGGCATTTTATAGAACAGTCGGCAAAAAAAAGCAAAACGGCAACCGTCAATCATCAGGTTGACATCATCCACTCGGCAACACAAAAAATAACTGTACACTTACCTCACCAAGAAAATTTAAGTACAGACTGCAAAATTAGGATAATGATTAAAAAAAATAAATTAACATAGTACATAAAAAATATACGGGTAAACATTAGATATTAATAAGAGAATGATCAATTCATATTGCCACCCAGATAATGTGCGGCCACAAAGGCCGCAGAGATAAAATCTACTCCTTCTTCTCTGTCTTCGCTAACGACCTTGACGCGAATATAGTATTTACCGTATTAGAAGGCATTGGTGTATCATACCGCGACAACCAAGTCTAGCTGGCCAACTACTAGACCAGACAATTACTACGTGCGTACTTATCATTTCCGATAGTATATTTCTGCCTTCCCAGGATATCCTATGCTATCATTAGCAGTCAACGCCGTCTTAGAGCTATATTGATCATCACCGCTGGATTGATCTCGCAGTATGCTACTAATACCTGCAAGGAGCTCGTTGGCGGCTATAATGTTCTAGCTCCCAGGTTCTCGGTGTCTTTAGTCGCTGCCCTCTCCATCACAATGCCAAATCCATCAGGAAGACAACTGGCGAATATGATTCTCATCAAGGCAAGCTCATTAGTAATTTTTTTTGCGTGTGAATAGCAACTACTATCTTGACCTCAAAGCTTGTTTTTTTACGCATGACCCGTAGAATTTATCCTAAAAAAACGGTCAGATATGGTATACCTTTGCTACATATGGCTCAAAATAACATGAGCGTCATAGCGCCAGTATTTCCACAAAAAATTCGTAATCAGCATTTAGAATGCATAGGCCAGACCCGCTCAGCCATTAAGGTTATTACAGTAGACAATAGCTGCGCCGGCTGAATTTTAAAGTGCAGGAACAGAGACTGAAAAAAATCTCGAAGTCCCCATACTACGTATGGTATTGAGTCCACACAATATCCAATGATTAGTCTAAAATAACATGTCAAAACCGTATACATATTTTATATAGTTACGACAACCAACGAGGACAAAACAACTATTTTTTTATATAATATAATCGGCTACGCCATAGTTATGGTGCCGAAGAGAGGACTCGAACCTCCACACGGGAACCCGCACTAGATCCTGAACCTAGCGTGTCTACCAATTCCACCACTTCGGCATAGTTTCTATAATTTCATAATATTCTAGGCCTTGGCAAGCGTTTTTTTGAAGGCACACAATTTTTCCATTTTACCTGTAAAGGGCCTAACCTACCCACTTTCCCAGCAGCCTTGCTGCCTAAGATATTTTGGCGTAACTGTCTTCTTTACTGACATACTCGCTGGCGAAAACGAAGACCGGAACAAACTATTAAAAATGACGCTATTCCGCTCCCATCCCCAGACAAACCCATGGATATCGCCCAGGAACACTCCAAAATTACCCGGAACCTCTCCCGCGGAAGCTGTGTTACCATCGGCAACTTTGACGGGGTACACCTTGGTCATCGCAAGCTCATCTCACGTATCACCCACCTAGCACAAACCCAACACCGAGCCAGCGTGGTTGTCACCTTCTGCCCTCACCCCCTAAGCGTGCTCGTCGGTCCCAACACCACCCCTTTCATAACTACCAACAAACAAAAATTTGACCTACTTGAGTCTATGGGAGTAGACTTCGCTTTGATTCTCAACTTCACAAAAAACCTGGCTAGTATGAGTCCAGAAAACTTTGTACGTACCTACCTGGTAGAATGGCTAGACGTAAAATCGCTTGTTGTAGGCTACGATTATTCTTTCGGTAAGGACCGCAAGGGCAACTTCGAACTCCTACAACGCCTGGGCCAGGAGCTCGATTTTACAACGCAACGTCTAGACCCGGTCATCATGAACGACGCCATCATCTCTTCCACACGCATCCGCGACCTCATCAAAGTCGGAGACGTCTGGGTCGTGCGAACACTTCTGGAGCGCTTCTATGCCGTACGAGGCAAAGTAGTGGCTGGACATACCCGCGGCGGCCGGCTCCTTGGCTTTCCCACAGCTAACTGTCGCCTGGAAAATAAGCTTCTCCCCTATAACGGTGTCTACGCCATCTGGGTGGAATACAAGGCTAAATTCTTCCAGGCCGTAGCCAATATTGGCTACAATCCCACCTTCAACGACCAGGAACTATCTGTAGAGGTCCACCTCCTCGACTTTTCAGATAATCTCTATGGCGTTGAGCTAACCTTACATTTTGTCCAACGCCTGCGAGCGGAGAAAAAATTCTCGAACATCAATGAACTTAAACAACACATTAATAAAGATATAGCTCTAGCTCGTAATATTCTAGCCACCCTCGAAGCACAACCATGACTTCCTTGCCCCATTTACCAGGCCTCACCGCCGGCAGTTCGACCATAATCACCGTGCATGTACCGGCCAGCCTGTAATCTCAACATAATGGATACCCCGTGCCCCAGGCAATGCCGCTACCTCAAGGTGGACACTAAAGTAATAGCCGCTTGCAAGGTACATGCTCAATATCAATCATTATCTTCCAGGCATTATTATTGACGTCAATATGGGCTTAACTAGTGGTAAAAGCAAATCATGTAGGCCTCAACCAAGACTTTAGCTGCTATAGCCCTCTCAGAGCTAATTTATAGAAAGCGGCTGAAAAATAAGGAAATAAATCCTGTCTTCATAGCCCAGCGCACTCACGGCTGAAGGGAAGTAGACAATACAGGGGAGATAGTTGACTAAGGCAAAAAAAATGAAATGCAGCAGGCTAGCACAAAATTCTACAAAATGTGGTAGATCATTGCTGGTTAAATACGACCTTAGAGTGTCAGCCTCGAACGGATCCGTATGCTGACGCCCTGTATGCAGTACCTCACGCAAACTTAAACGATATAGCTCAGATAAAAATGCTTCTACGGTAAATATCTTAGATCTTTATGAGCAGCTCATAGATAAGATATACTTTTATAAATTAAAAGCGTCCACCTCCATGCACTGCTCAGCTACCTCCACGTTAGCGTAGCCAGTGAATAGACAACCTCATTGACAGAAAATAGTGATGGCCTTGATGTACTGCAGGTTCTCAATACCGCCGCCTGTATGCGGATCTTTAACATCACGTTATAAAAAATACGGCCTACTGCTCAGATAAAACATAAGATATCAATGACAGTCTGGCCAAAATTTACTGCAATGACTGAAAATATTTGTGCAGTCACTTGCTGAATAGATTCAATAACTCAGGCTAAACATATATGAACAAAAAAACGTTTATATTACACATTAAACTCAATTAGAATTGGACGCAACGCATCGAAAATATTATTGTAACATGAATAACACCAGAAAAATTACATTTTAAAAAATAATCTTGCATTCTTTATCTATACCAAGAATAAAAAAATACACTGTCAATTTGTGTTTAGGCTCTACCGCAGCCCATCGGAAATAGCCGCCATTCAAGGCGATTACACCTCACAATTTCTTGCAAATAAAATTAGACAGCGGTATGCCTGTTGAAAAATATATGAATAACGATGTTAAACGATCCGTTTCAAACATCGACAATTTTAGACGCTGTAAAGCTATAAATAAAAAATTATAACGTCATATCCGGCGATTCTGTACATGATCAATACCGTCTTCCGACGCTTAGACGGTAAAGATATTATAGGGAGTGTTGTTCCGGCTAGACAGACTATCAATTGACCATCATTATCTCCTGCATCTAAGACTACGAATGCAACGCACAGTATTTTTACAACTCCAAACGTATCTACATTCCACTCCTACGCTATTTTAAAAAAAATTTATGTCTCGCTGCGCAGTTCTAAATGAAATCGTCCGGGATGCATCCATTTAGACATACCACATGCTATGTTCGGCCTAGCCTACAATACAAGGTTCTCTTGGAACCACTATGCCTAGCGACAATAGTTAAAAAGAATTAAAATTGAAATTTTTATAAAAAATTTCTTTTTTTATCCCTCAAAGGTTCATCATTCCTTCCTATCTTCTATAAAAATATACCGGTAACAGAGGCAGGGTCGACAGCGAGGTGTTCAGGAGTGCCTTGAGAGGTGATACGGCCCCCAAATTCACCGCCACCAGGGCCAAGATCGATAACATGGTCCGAGGCACGGATTACGTCAAGGTTGTGTTCGATAACAATGACTGAAGCGCCTTTATCCACTATTTTATGGAGCACCTGAATAAGTTTGCCAACCTCGTGCATGTGCAGGCCTGTAGTAGGCTCGTCGAGGATATATAAGGTACGGGGAAGGTTACGTTTGCCTAGCTCACGGGAGACTTTGATACGCTGAGCCTCGCCTCCCGAAAGGGTGGTAGCAGATTGGCCCAAGACTATATAGTCTAGACCGACTTCCTCGAGGATAGCCAGGCGGCGTTCCAAGAGCGGATAGTGCTGAAAAAAGATGCGTGCCTGTCGTACAGGCAAATCCAGGACTTCTGCGATGTTCAGGCCCTTATAGCGCACATCGAGCGTCTCGCGGTTATAGCGTTGGCCTTTGCAAACCTCGCAGATAACATAGACGTCGGGAAGAAAATGCATTTCCACGCAAATATAACCTTCGCCCTGGCAGGCCTCACAGCGACCACCACGGACATTAAAACTAAAACGTCCAGGTTTAAAACCGCGTTGACGAGCGTCAGGAGTGCGGTGAAATATGTCGCGAATATCGTCAAAAATCTTAGTATAGGTGGCAGGGTTAGAGCGAGGAGTGCGACCAATGGGTGTCTGATCGATAGCGATAACACGCTCAATCTGCTCAACGCCCTCGATGTCGACTAGCATACCAGGAGAATCAACTTTATTCCCACAAGCTAGAATCAAATGTTTGTAAAGTGTGTCCACGACGAGAGAACTCTTGCCCGAACCCGAAGGGCCGGTGACACAAGTTAGACAACCTAAGGGAAAATCGACGCCTAGGTTCTTTAAGTTATTAGTGGTAACGCCTGTGAGACGAATATAACCGGCGGCCTTACGGCGAGTAGCAGGAGTTTGAATGCGCCAGTCACCGCGTAGGTACTGGGCGGTGAGGCTTTGAGATGTACTAAGCAATGCCGAGACGGATCCGGAAAAAACAACTTCACCCCCTTGGACACCGGAACCGGGGCCGAGTTCTATAATATGATCAGCAGCACGGATGGTGGCCTCGTCATGTTCCACGACAAGGACAGTATTGCCACGGGCCTGGAGGCTGTCCAAAGTAACAAGAAGTCGGGCATTGTCTCTAGGGTGCAGGCCGACAGAAGGTTCGTCCAGAACATAGATTATACCTACAAGACCAGAGCCAAGCTGTCCGGCCAGGCGAATACGTTGGGCCTCACCGCCGGATAATGTAGACATATTGCGGGCCAGACTCAAGTAATCCAGGCCTACATTGACCATGAAGCCTAAACGGTGAGTAAGCGCTTTTATGAGCGGTTCAGCAACGGCAGCACGGATGCCGACGAAGGTACGCTCACCCAACCAGGTTAAAGCACGGGCCACCGAAAGAGAACAGAACTCGAAGAGATTTAGTTCGCCGATACGCACAGCTAGGGCTTCAGGTTTAAGACGGGAGCCAGCACAGGCCGGACAGTTTCGGTTCTGGCGGAATCGAGCCAGCTCATCGCGCCAGACAGAGCCGAACCCTAGGCCAGCTTCGAGGATATTAGTAATGCCTTCCCAATGTATTATATCGTCGCCATGAAAGAGGCACTGCCGAGCCTCATGCGAAAGATATCTGAGAGGCGTATTCAAGTCAAAACCCCAACGCTGGCCAAGCTCTTCTAAACGTAGACGGTAGCGGTCTAAGAGATGGGGATTCTTCCAGGGCAAGAGCCCCCCTTGATTAATGGACAGGCCCTTATTGGGCGCTATTAGATCGAACTCGAAGTACTCGATACTACCCAAGCCCGAGCAGCGAGGGCAGGCGCCCTGAGGGCTATTGAATGAAAATAGTTGGGGGCTGAGGACGGGCAGCGATCGTTTACAGCAAGGGCAAGCCGAAGTAGTAGAGAAAAATAGATCCTTGCCGCAGGCCTCGTCGTCAGAAACATTACTGCCGGTGTGACCCATAAGGTTACAGACTATACAACCGTCACCGTAGCTGAGAGCTAGTTCCACTGAATCGGCCAGACGGCGGCGTAGATTAGATTTTACAACAAGGCGATCTACTACTAAATCGATAGAGTGCTTCCTGTTCTTATCTAGGACTGGTAGGGGATCAAGGCTGACAATTTTACCACCGATACGCACACGCACGAAACCCTGAGCTTTTAATTTTTTAAGCCTGTCATGGTAGGAGCCCTTCTGATGTTCAACGAGAGGAGCCAGGAGCATAAAACGAGTACCCTCAGGCATGGCTAACAGTTCGTCGATAATCTGATCCGAGGCTTGGGCTTGGATAGGAATATTACAAACTGGACAGTAAGCCTCGCCCAGACGAGCGTAAAGAACACGTAGTAAATCGTATATCTCGGTAATAGTACCAACGGTAGAACGAGGATTACGCGATGCCGTCTTTTGCTCCAGGGAAATAGCTGGAGAAAGGCCTTCGATCTTATCTACAAGTGGTTTATCCATACGGGGTAAGAACTGACGGACGTAGGCCGATAGGGATTCAACGTAGCGACGCTGGCCTTCGGCGTAGACTATGTCAAAGGCGAGAGTGGACTTACCCGAACCCGAAGGGCCGCAAATCACGACAAGCCGGTCACGGGGGATATCAAGTGTGATGTTCTTAAGGTTATGCCGGCGAGCGCCTTCGATGTGAATACAAGGTCCGGCCGTGTAGGATGAATTAGGAATAATCATGAGAAACCTCCAGAAACAAGATAGGGCAGGATGGTATCAACTTAGCAAAGTAGCTAGGACGATTGTTATCGGACGAAAGACAAAAGGTTGCAGAAATTATTATTACTGAGCTAAAAAAATTACCGGCGGTAGTCAGCTATGGACAATGGCAATTTGTGATAAAATTGTTTCTAGGACACTAATAAATAAGACGAGTCGTACTGATAAAAAAGCGGCAAATAAAAAACAAATATACTCCGAGACTACAGATAGAGGCCATGGCGATTGAGACGAAGCCGCCGATGACTTTTATATAGAGGACGGTGTGCTACCTTACCTGTCGTATGCCTTCGTTGAAAGCACCTATGCTGCCCATGAGGCCGATACAGTAGAGCAAGATGACAGTAACGAGATCATTGACACAATAATTGTGTTTAACTTTAGGTTCCTCTTGATCCAATCGGTCAGATAAATAAAATGACTATCGGAGTCCATAGACTCACCGATAACACTGCCAAAAAAATACTTAAACAAAGGTGAGGGCTATCTGGACGCCAATAACAAAAAAAATAAAGAAGCCGAATCATTAAAAAAAATGATTCAACAAAAATATCGGATATACGTCACGTCTATGGCCTGGAGAGAGCTATAAAAAAATCATTAGTAAAAACGACGCCGTTGGCAAGTATACCGAGAGGAAGCATAAAAACCTCAGAGTTATAGAATAGAAAAAATATAAGATATAGTCTAGACGAATACAAAGCACAAATTATGGCCAGAACTAAAAAAACATAGCCTGGAGATCATTATTGACAGATAGTAACGGCTGATTTAATAGAAATAATATGCCGGGGTGGTGAAACTGGTAGACACGCTGGACTCAAAATCCAGTATGGATAACCATATGTGGGTTCGATTCCCACCCCCGGCACCACTTATCTATCTATATTTATTAAAATATATTCAAAAAATAAAAAAACAAATCGTAATGGTCCTACTTCGTCCATTTTTTTGCACATTATCATTTAGATATAAGGGGACACATCTAAAGATATAGTAAAATCTTAGGCCACAAAACGTACCCTAAAAGTAGCCGTTCTTGTTAGCGTATCACTTTCCGTATTAGTACCAAAGATACCTTCAGAATATCACTGTACCCTAGAATATCGCCATGTCTCTGTCTGTATGACGCACGGAACGCCAAACCGAATGAAAAAAACAAAGAAATACTTCGGCGTATGGAGGCCTTTTATGCTCGTTATTTCTACCAGTGATAGTTCTGGCTCATCAAATTCTGCATCTATGAAAAAAATTCTGGCTCTAAAGCTGTCCCGCTTTATCCCATAAAGACACTCGAAGTCGCGCGATTAAGCCACAAGTTCATTGTTCACGACATTGACCACAGAAAAAAACAACACAGACGAGCCAAGATCAAAACTACGGCTACGGTAGCGAGAGGAACCTTAGCTTTCAAACGCCTAGCCATGGCGTAATTAAAAAGAATTATAAGCCAGCCTGAACGCTGTTTCATGATAAGTACGTCTTACGCCATTTCGATTTAAATCACTACGGTCTACTCACCAATCTTGATATTGAGATAAATTACTTCAATAGCCTCTTTAAGTAGGCCGCGGCGTCAGTCTTACCTCCCTGACCTCGGAGGAACGCTTCATACCATTTACTGAGCATTGTTTTTTTCGCCGCATAATAACTGTAATATAATACCAGTCTTATGCCTGACCAAAATCATCTAAGCGATCCTGACTCCTTCTTCATCCAGATATTTCCAGGACAAAAAATGTTTACGTACGGATTAATATCTAAAAAACTCCAAGCAACCTGTGGTCAGATCAAAAAAGCATGTAGCACCATCGACTATATTCCAATGGTGTTGTTATCCTATCTGTTCCTAGTCAAACGAGCCATGGGTCAATACCATTCTAATAGTTTATAGCCCGACTGCCAGATTTGTCCAACGACATCTAATCCAAGAAGTCCCTCTAGGCCGGCGTGACAACGTCCGCCGCATCCCCTTCTCTCCTAGATTTTCCTTGACTACACTCACAAGTTCGCGACAAAAAAAACTACAGCCAAAATCTGCAGTACCTCTTGATCTCGCCAGGCTAGGCCCGATGCAACTTTGGCTATAAAAAAAGTCACCAATATGGAACAAGTGCTGCCTTCCTTAGTAGAAAATAGTCCACACTATTGTGGGGCCTGAGTCCATGCAAAGGGACGTAAAATTACTTCTCCAGAAAACTAGGCCGATGTTGATCACAAAACTAATTTGATTGCGAGGCGAGTAGTCTGATATCCTAACCTAGTTAGTGAATAAACTACAACGGCATACATTATAAGTAGCGAACAAAAAACCGTACTGTTTAATAAATTTGGTAGCTGTATCGATCCCTTATCCAGTCTTTGGGACTACAAAAAAATCTAAAATGCATGCGCACATGCACCAATTATCATATTAAACGACCTCCAGCGAGGTACCCTTAGCAACACTAGGTCAATCTTATTATAACCAGAAGGTCACTTTTGGCAATACCTAGACTATTTTTTATAAAAAAATTGTCTCCAGCGGCTGTATAGGTGACATAGCTAGCCAAATCGACTGATTCCTAGCTAAATGTAACGTTCAGGTTATACCTTGTTCTCTAAGAAAGCGTATCCGAACTGAAAAAACGGTAGACCTCCACCGCACAAGATTCATCGAGATATCCACTCAGCTGGCCGTATGCGGACAAACGCCTATCCCAGCAACCACAATATATTCCAATAATAGGACTTAGACTATAGGATTGTAAGCTTGTAATCCTTACTGGTATAAATATCAGGTCACCACGGCGAATTATTAGCAGTCGCGCAGAGCCTTACATAGGTGACTCAGAAGAACAATTTTTCTGAACCTATAGTCCGTTTACGCCTATACATCATGAACGCAAAATTATGCCGACTACACGATTAGCCTGTTACTATAAAGGCCGAACCGTACGATATCTCATGAGTTTGACCAACCACTTATCCCAACATGCAGGAATGGCGACTTGGATAGTCATTAGGATACACTGGCCGGTCAACTAGCCCAGGAGCCACGCTGCATGACTAAGCCATGTCTAATTTAGTAATGAGCTAATAAAAAGCCACACGCCATCAAGGACGCAAAACGAGCCTCTCAGAACTAGCGCCCATATCAACTCACATCGGCCAAATACAGAGCCACCTACGTCACCCCCCCCAGAAGCACCAGACCAGTATAGGATAGCTCCAGACGGAGCAATAGGCTCGGATAACAGGACGACAATTCAGTCCCATGCCCACCACCCATGACTAGACCGCCCTACACGGCCCATTCCAATCTCTGTAAATAAATTTAAGGTCTACGTGTAGAATCGGACCACTAAGACTACAACGACTTGGACAGCTAGAATAAATCTAGGCCAACAATCGCGGTCTCAGTCCAGAGTATAACCATAGCCATGAGATAGGATGTGCCATGGCAAATGCTCCAGATAACAAGTAGTATATTTTTTTGCCCATACAACCTTAGACCTTCAATCATATAGTACAGAAATAAATCGTGAGAATAAAATAGTATATCCTGGATAATTTGGAGCCGAAATGCCAATTATCCAGGCGGCAATAATCCGGATTTATAAAATAATAAGTTTCAGGAATATGCCATGAATAACGTTATCCTTGGCACGCGGACCTCAGTCATAGTGTCGTCATCCATCTACAGCAAGTCACTCTCTTTAAAATACCACGCTTCGGAATCCAAAAGAATATTCGGAAAGACCAAGGTGATGTAGGCCATGGCCTATGGGCGATTGGGTGAAAAGTTTACATTTCTTGTACTGATTGCCTAACAATCTGACGGTAACAGTACATGAGTGTCAAAAGGTAGAGAATAGCTACCCGGTCATATGAGGGTAAGGCTCTCGGCAACCTCCACCCCCCCCCGAGAACTAGGAGGAATATCTACGCCTTGACGTTCTTAGCGTCTGAAGTACAGACGCACAACTTAGACAAGCTATAAGCTCATGGCCCAAGTAGTCAAAATAGTCTCTAAAATCTGACCTACATGGGCTGTTCCGTAAAAAAACCACGATTGTCATCATAATGCCCAGCTTACCTCTTACCGACGCGGTATTGTTGATGTTCATTCTAATCCTGAACAACTGATGAGATACCAAAACAGCTCATGAAAAGCAGTCCATCGTTGAGATCGACGCTAAAAAATGCCATATTTTTTGGCATCATCAGTGTATATCATAAAGTACTACGTCATGGCCGGCCTAGAAATGTTCCGTGGTACTGCCTTTATTATCCGAGAAGCAGTCCTGTATCCTGGGCCACTGATGATGCGACAAAAAAGCCAACCTATAAAGACCTTAGTCTCGTCCGTCGCCGTCCCATAGGATTAGGAAGCAATCATACCACCCCCTGGTCTATGAGCTCTTTTTTGATGTAGGCGTAATAGATGGGCGCCGCCATTACCCCAGCGATGCCGAAGGCTGATTCCATAAACAACATGGCCAACAATAATTCCCAGGTCCTGGCATGAATATAGCCGCCTACGATACGAGCATTCAAAAAATACTCGAGTTTATGGACCGACACTAGAAAAACCAAAGAGGCAACTGCAACAGAGAAAGAAAAGCTCAGACTTACGATGATAATAACACTGTTGGAGACCAAATTACCCACTACCGGCAATAAGCCGACGAAAAAGGTGATAACCATCATAGTCTTAACCAGCGGCAGATGCACACCAGCCGCAGGCAAAATCACAGCTAAATAAATGAAAGTCAGGAAAGTATTTAAAGCAGAAATACGCACTTGGGCAAAAACAACGGCCCTGAAGGCATTACTAACCCTCCGGACCCGCTCGGCCAAGACGGCAGTCAGCGGCCGGTAGTTACATACCTCGGACTTAGTGGTCAGGGAAACGATGGCACCTAGCACCAGACCAATTAAGACATGAGCCAGAGTCAATCCAATACCTTTACCGGCCTCCTGCATCGCAGCGGCGTGCCTCCGCAGCCATGCTGCCACCTCCCGATTCGTCTCTTCCACGTTATTCGGAAGAATTCCTGCCACCCAGGCCGGTAGCTTGACCCGGACGTCCTCCATAATCTCCGCCATCTTCCTAAGGAGAGTGGAAAGATTAACCACATCACTGTGAAAAAAAAACATCGCCTTCCAGGCCAAGAAAGCCAACCCAGACACAATCATGAAGGTCAGTAGACCCACCACCACTAATTTAGCACCATGGTGACCAATCCTGGTGATACGCAATAACGGCGCGACCATGTGTACGAGCTCGTAAACTAATAGTCCGGCCATTAGAGCCGAAAATAGATGAAGCGGAAACACAAGCAGCAACACAAGACCGGTGAGCATCCAAGCGGCTATCTCATATCCTGTGGGTCTGGCCCTGATCCCGTCCATAGTACCCACCTCCATTGATCCGCTTTTTCAGATCCAGGACGGCAACCGATTAAAGGTATCGTCTTCGCCGAATCCGATCCGTGATTGAACAACATACCCGTTTTATTTATCTGGCCATGTTATACTTGTCCAGAATCTCTCGGCAGACTTCAGTCTGCCCAAAACTAGACCACAGTCAACAAGCTCCTCAGGCAATCGCTGGCACCATTAGTCCGGGAAAAAAACCGAAGTAGAATATATATTGCTGTATGGATCCAAGAGACAGCTCCTATCACGCAGACTTAGCTTAACGGTATGATTCGACAACATCGTCCAATTTTCAGCAATCACATAGGTCTGCTACATGACGAACTTAAAACAGTAGGCATTCAATAGTCTCAGGCCGCATTATTTAGATACGGAAAAACGATATTTTTTCAGCCATGATAACAAGGCAGCTCATAAAAATTACTGATGAATTCCGCCGGCAATGGAGTAAAGGTCTATCGTTCGAGTGACCAACAAAAAAATAGCACATATGCAGCCTTAAGCTCTAATTTTGTCAAGCAGGCTGCTAGAGATAACCTATGAATTCCATCTATAAATCTATAGCTACAAACACGTTCGGCGAATATCGACCTCGAAACCCCGTGGACTATTAGTTCTCGATTCGACATATATAATCCATAATACCGTGTCATCCGCCACGGCCCGCCTCTGAAAAGATGGTCACATGAGCAGGCCCAATACAAAGACAAGACATATAGGAAGGCACTTTATATCGTCACATCGCGGATGAGACCATGTGGAAATAGGCATCCTCATAAGGTAAGCTAGGAGCTGCCATAAGAAACTGCCGCCATATTTTTTCTTAGTAGGATATTTTTTTAGGAGAAAATCAAAATACGCTGCTAATTCTCCGTCAGGTCACCTTAAAAACGCTGCCGTTAGTTTACTGAACAAACATATGCTATATGAACAGACGGCTGCGCTAAACACCCATCTCTCCATATAGCCTTGCATACGAGTAGATAATATACGTTAGTCACTTTTTTAACGCTAGCAGTGTTCTAACAAAAAAAATCACGCTGGCGACCGTTATTAGCCCCCCCCGACAACATGTGAATATTTTTTTATCGGTCAAAATAGCCAGAAACGTTATGTGCTGTCTGGTCGGCCACTATTCCCGAGGTTCCATTCCACCGCTGGACATAAAATACTTTGTCAAATATCGTACTCCGAGACATCTCCGGTGCTGTTGCTCAAGTCCAACTTAGTCCTTTTGCTGCTCCTGACTAATTTAATAAACGAAATTTGGGAGCGGCCATGATAAAAAATAATCCATTCGAATTCACAGATATCATCATCGGAGAGACACTCTGACCTCATGGTTATAATAAATGTTTAGATCCGGCTATAGTGACGCTTAGTTTTTTTCTGGTTTAGCACTCTCCTTCAAATGGCCATAAAAGATGATAAAACAAGCGGTATAGACTCCGGGATAATGATCATATCCTTAAAGACTTGCAAACCGTACATCACAACGCCCTACTAATCCAAACCATATTGATAATATTTATTATGCAAAATCCACCTCTCTATACTCCACATCATAGTAACCCTGGCCTGTTTCATGCTTAAAACCTATCCAAGGTATACATCTTAGGCATCGCCTTAGCCATATTGGACATAATATATGCAAATAACTCCTGGCCAGTCCTCTACGCTATCCTGCTAAGATTGAGCTTACTCAAACATTTCTATATCGTTAAATTCACAATGATATATACCATTGGACATGGACCAAATATTTTTTCAACCTGGTCAAGATAGCAATCATTATGACGCTATTGCTCTTAAATCATTACACTGCCATCCTCTGTCAAAATAACTGAAAAGCTCAAGCGATACGACAGACTAACTGTATCGCAACTATCAAAATACCAGATTGCACTCAGGACGGATAACAATAACCCAGACGAGCCCACCAAGGTGACCTTTAGAAAAAGATCAACCATGATATTTTTAGTTCTGGTAATCATTTAAAGTCAAGAAGCTCAACTAACGCACATGAACATGACCGTCAATTACCGCAACAAAAAAAGCGTGGTGTAAGTTCCTGTGTTGTGGCTGGGCATGGGAATAGTCAAAAAAATATAAAATATCTACCCAAACCCTGCAGATCATCCGCGAACGAGAACTATAGCCTCATACGACTCACGCTAGCCCTCATGCGCCCGATCTAGCTCCTGCGTCACATCGTCTTGTCAAAGTTACACGTATATATAGCCCTTGTGCAAAATCACCGGCGCTTGGCGTAATCGATTATGACCTCTGCCATCCTTTGGCCGATAGTAGCCTGCGAGCCATATACTATGGGAGTTATGAAAGAATTAGACAGTTGGTGTGCTGCCTTATATCCCGTTCATGCTGCCCTCAGAGACCGCTAGTACCGCGGCCAGCCACTACGCCAAGGCCTGTAGCAACAGCCTGACCACTAAATACCAAAACGATAACTATTAGATACTAATTCATAAACATAAACAATATACTAAAGGTGCAAACTATAAAGAAGATGGATAGCACTAGACTAAAAAAAATAAACAAGGATAAGTTGCTATAAAAAATTTTGGATACGGTAAAAATATTGTCTGTGAATATAATCAGGTCAGCCACATTTGATAGCTTTGTCCTAGAAAATAACCGTGTACAGTGTCTGCCACATGTTCCATACTGTCTTCTAGAACATGAATCCGGTCTAAATAATAGACGTTCAGACTGTGAGCTTGATGAAGTACAGCTCAAATATCCCGCCTACGGCCACTTAGCTGCTACCATAAACTGAAAAATTCACTATGAATAAATATTATAAAGACAGCTGCACATCCTATAAATGATTTAATTCATTAGCTCTGGAGACTATTATCTTATACAGAATATACGTACTTACATCAACGAAAATCTTCCAGCAACAGACTCTCGTCCTAAATACCATCCAAGACGTGGCAACTTATACCGAACTATTGAGTCAAATACTGGCAACCATAAATAGATTAACCACTATCAGGAGACTATCCTGACCGAAAGCCACCGCCTCAACGCCATTATCAATAATATTCATGATCTTTATAAGCCCGACGAAAATCAGATAGATTAATGTATAGAGTCTACCTGCCGAAGTAGTCTGTCGGGCATAACCAACTCCGACTTAGTATGCGTCAACTATATGAACCTAATTACAAAAAAATAAACTATGTTGTGCCTATAACACTCTACGGTGTATCTAAAATTCAACTATTGCTGTTCAGTCTGTTTTTCACGCAGCCAAGCCCAACCGCTTCATTTTAGTTATCTGCCGTATGCATCATGACAGCGTATTGGCGATATTTTTTAATCATTGGCATAGGCATCAACTCTATATTATCAATAATATCTGACAATGGTATAATCTACCTATGGATAAAGTTCTAAAAATGCGGAGCTATAATTGTCCATCTCTAAGTACATTATGGAGTACCAAGGCAGCTAATTATAGATAAAAAATCATATCTAAAAACAACGTCTTATTTTTCTACAGCACTTTAGTCCTCAGCAACCGGATCCAACCATACTTATACTGTGTTCTGCTACTTGTTAGTAGTCCATTGTTCCGGGCACGGGTCATCCCGCCCAAAAACAGACAGGACTCGGTCGCCCAAGATCCGACGCCCCCCAAGATAATGCGCCCGTACTTGGCCGGTCAGGGTCGTCCCTAAACAAGGCGTGTTTTTACCCTTGGAATACATAGCCCTGGCCGTGACCTCCCAGGTAGCGACCGGATCAAAGAGAAAAAAGTCAGCCGGATCTCCGGGTTTAAATCGGTTATAAGGCAAACCAAAAATAGTGGCAGGAGCATGGCACCAAGCCCGTTCCAGGGTGGCTGCATCCAATGCACCATCCTGTACTAGCCGCCATGTCAGTGAAAGGGCCGTGTCCAAGCCAGAAATACCAAATAACGCCTCATCAAAGGGCGTCTCCTTCTCATGAATAGCATGAGGAGCGTGGTCTGTGGCTAGGCTGTCAATAACCCCAGAGGCCAGAGCCCAACGTAGGGCGTCCCGATCTTCAACCGTACGCAGTGGCGGGTTAACCTTGGCCGCTGTGGTATAACCATCCACGTCCTTCTCAGTAAAGACAAGATAGTGCGGACAAGTCTCAGCCGTAATTCGCACTCCACGGGCCTTAGCCCAGGAAATGCATTCCACGGCCTGGCGGCAGGAGACATGTGCCAGGTGTATAGGCAAGTCCAGATATTCGGCCAACAGAATGTCCCGGGCTACTTGAATAGCTTCAGCCGCCGCTGGTTGGCCTTTGAGGCCAAGTAATCCCGAGAGATAGCCCTCGTTCATGACGCCGCCTGCGCTCAAGTCGAGGTCCTCACAGTGATCAATAATCACTACGCCCGTGCCCGCAGCGTACTCCATAGCTCGCCGAAAAAGCTCGGCGTCGGCTACAGGATTGCCATCATTAGAGAAGGCTACGCAACCAGCCCGAGCTAATTCTCCCAGTGGAGCCAACTCTTTGCCAGCCAAACCTATGGTAAGTCCACCCACGGGCCGAAGCCAGGGCCCATGGGGCCAGGCTGTTTGCGCCTGACGGAGTATGAAGGCGGTAACGGCTGCGTTATCATTAACCGGACAGGTGTTGGCCATAGCCAGCACTTGGCCAAAGCCACCCCACGCCGCAGCAGCCAAGCCTGAGGCAATATCTTCTTTGTACTCTAACCCCGGCTCACGCAGATGCACGTGGGCATCAATAAAACTTGGCATGAGAATAAGGCCCCGGCCATCCACGACATAAGATTCAGGCCAGACGCGACCAGAATCATGGGGGAGAAGATCCAACACTTTGCCCATAGCCACTAAAAAATCTATCGACTGCCCCTGCCGAACGACACCACTGACAACGAGCTCTGGAGCGCTCACCGTTGACTCCTATCAGTTCTGGTAATGCAAAGAAAAAGTACAGCCATGCGCACAGCCACTCCAGCCGCCACCTGATTCAAGACTAAACTCCCGACCGCATCAGCCAGGTCTGAAGCAATCTCCAAGCCCCGATTCATAGGACCCGGGTGTAACACCCGGACACCGGATCTGGCCAAGGCCAGGTGTTCAGCCGTTAGGCACCAAGTACGAGCATACTCACGCAAGTCTGGCAGAAGACCAGCCTGCTGCCGCTCAAACTGCAGGCGTAGGCACATGACCGCATCAACCCCACGCACAGCCTGTCTAAGGTCAGTGTATACGCTCACAGGCCATTCCCTCACACCAGGAGGTAACAGGGTAAACGGAGCACAGAGTCGAATCTTCACCCCCAGGGCGGTAAGCAAATCCACATTTGAACGAGCTACCCTACTATGGGCCACGTCACCTAGAATAACCAGAGTACGACCTTTAAAACCACCCCACTGACAACGCAAAGTATAGGCGTCCAATAAAGCCTGAGTGGGGTGGGCGTGCCAACCATCACCGGCATTAATAACTGAACACTCTAGCTGCTCGGCCAAAAAATGTGCGGCGCCGCTCATATTGTGACGGACAATAATAGCGTCAGGGGACATAGCCTGTAGCGTCAGACCGGTATCCTTAAGACTCTCGCCCTTCTGAAGACTAGATCCGCTAGAGGTTAAACTAAAGGTATCGGCCGAGAGCCGCTTGCCAGCGATGTCAAAACTCATTTTTGTGCGGGTACTCGGCTCAGCAAAAAAGAGAATTACACTACGGCCCTTAAGGGTCGGCACTTTCTTAACTGTCCGGGCATTGATCTCCTCAAAGGAAGCAGCAGTGTCCAAGATAGTAACGACATCACCAAGGGCTAGCTGGGCGGTGTCTAGGAGGTCCTTGTGGGGCCACTTAACACGGATGTCTCGTTCCATGCGGACCAGGTCTTAGGGTTAATGGTGTCGGACTAGGTGCGGCCGAAACAATGTCCGGCACGCGGGACATGACGTGTTCCAATGCGGAGCAGGCTACACAGTTCAAATAAAGGCACAGTAACTTTTTACCATCGGGCATTAAAAAATCTTACTTTATCTGGAAAAAATTTCAAGGTAAGTTCAAAAAAAAACAACGCAAAGCTGCTGTAACTATTATCGTCTGGGCGCGTCCTGGTACAGTTGATACAAACTCGGTTAAGGACGGAACAGCCAATCTAGTTGCCCTCTCAGCGACATGACTATAGTAAATATAAATGTGATATACGTACTATTCCTTAAGTTTATTACCCATCAGTTGCAATGCGGAAACTCACCAAGGATATATTGCATGAAAACACTCTCTTTGAGATACATGCGACAGACTCGTAAAAACTATTCGGGTAGGGAATGAATACTCACGCTTGATCAAATTATCGTCGCCCACTTTGAGGGTGTTAATCTCTATATCTATGAAAATATGATAGCTCTCACAATACCCTACAGGCTGATGAAAAAAATATACCTAGAGTATAACCGGAACAACCATACTCAACATGGATAGTTGCCTCTTTGTCTAAAGCATACATAGGCAGTCCAAAAAAAACTAAATGATTGTAATGAATTGAAATAATGTACCCTTGAATTTCTTATCCAGGCACCAGATGCTTTTAGGAGCTTATATGTTGATTAGTGTCATACGTTATTTCTTTGGATAAGCTATGAAAACCGATAAGCTACAGACCGCGGCTGCGAAGCTGTAGGGGATGGCCGGTGGTGTCGATTAAAGCGTTCACAAGGTTTAAAAAATAATTAGTAATAACACATATATAAACTATTCTTACTGAAAATAAAATTACGTATAACAGTAACATAATAGCTGTGTTTGCGGACTATCTCTTAACCACCCCACCCGGTAAATTATATTTATGTCGGCTGTGACCAGAGCCTTCTAATCACGCAGATTAATTTCATACTTCTAGATGTGTGCTCTACCATGATGGCTACACTCAATTAGATTTATCATACTCTAAAAAAAATTAAAACAATGTCCAGGCACACGTCATTATCCAGGTCAGAGGCTAGACGTTAAAATAACTATTATTATACAAGATTTCCAGGCAATTGCGCAAGGCAACAAGGCACAAAACCTTACCTATTTGGTTAACAAGATGGTACAAACTCAGTCAGTTTTATACTCTCGCGCCACTAACCAAATGCTGATCTTAGCAAGATACGCGTCGATGTACAACAACTCCACTGTACCGTAGCACTCACTGACGCAATTGCTCTATGGCCTCATTGTATGCGCTCAGACTTAGGCAGTTGACAAAGACACCTGTACAAACCGCAATCTCCAAGACATAGAATCTTAGAATAAATACAACGGCTACAAAAAAGATGACGTCTAAATGCGATAGCCAACTCAAACTATATTGATCAAATATCTTAAAAAAGTCGATCTATACCCCCCATAGGTAGTCAGGACCACCAAGCACACCGAAGTTATTTTTTTGGAAACAAGAAATATTCGTGCATATCTGACAATACACCATCGTCAGTCCATGCATGAGTCTCAACGACTCTTCAAAATTATATCTGAAACTCAGTAGCCAGCTCTACGCCGGTACCGAGCATCTAACGCATATGTTTAAACACGACGGCTGATAACGCAGCCATTACTGACAACGGGTTCATAGAAATTCGGCCAACAAAAAGCCAGGTCGGTGTGCTATTCGCCATCTACCAACGGACTAAAATTTTCTAGCCACCATAGTTGCCAAAATTCCAAAATTTAAAAACTTTTTTTGCTTTATCTTAATCACTAGTCAATATCTAAGACTTAAACATCTTAAAATAGAAAAAAAATGGAAACTTCATCTGAACAGGATCGAGCCACCCTTCACAAGCTTAAGAAATACTCAACGGCTCGGAAGTGCCCATAATGCATGTCTACGAAAAAAATAAAGCTTACAAAGCATGCCTTCGATCACTGTAGAATAGCTACTGATCTACGTGGTGGTAGCAAGCAAATCAAGTCGTCCATCCCCATAACCGCTTAGAGCCCATATAATAATAATTAAATCGCTTGCGAAGCAGTTCTCAATGTCAGTTCTAACTAGGACCATAGTGTAAAGCAACTCCGGCACACCGAGCAGTCTCCTACATAGCCACATAGCCCATAGTATGATATAGTCGCCAACTCCATACTATGAAGAACTAATATTATTCAGGTCGGACCCCCACTGAGAATCAATAGAGATTCTCTAAAAAAAATAGACTCATATAGTGGTCGAACTTAAAAAAAACCGTGCATATCTTAGTTTTCGGATCTCAAAAAAAGACGATCAAAGATGTCTTGAGTAGTTGAATAATTAAATGATTTAGCCTGTCAATTCTGCTGGTCGACCCAAACATCAATAACCGCAGCTTCACCAGGAAGTAAAGAAAAATCAGCACTCTACTGGGACAATATTATAGTAACGCCAGCAACGGCTGTAAGCCATTAAAGCAAACGGAGGCAGTCACAATCAGTCTGACTACGTCATATTCTGGCTATTTCAACTATAACCTTGGTAAAATGCGTCATATTGTCCACGGTTTCTAGAAAAAATAGTAAGTAAATTTGCCCAATGAGCAGCTAATATCTTCAACCATTCCCGTAAAACGCCAAAGGCCCTGTCTGTTATGCAGACAGGGCCTTTGTAAAAAATGTCCTGGCAACGACCTACTTTCCCACATTTAAAAATGCAGTATCATCGGCGATGGAGGGCTTAACTGCCGTGTTCGGAATGGGAACGGGTGTACCCCCTCCTCCATGGCCGCCAGGACAAAATTAATTTAGGCAACAAACAAGGACATAATACTACATTATCCAATACCCAAAACAATAGTTAACATAGGAGATGATCGAAGTTTTAACAAGGAAAGACAAACGGACTATTAGTACCGGTTAGCTAAATACGTCACCGTACGTACACTTCCGGCCTATCAACCAGGTAGTCTCCCTGGGTCCTTCGGGGAGGTCTCATCTTGAGGCAGGCTTCCCACTTAGATGCTTTCAGCGGTTATCCCTTCCGATCATAGCTACTCTGCGCTGCCGTTGGCACGACAACAGATACACCAGCGGATCGTTCACCCCGGTCCTCTCGTACTAGGGGCAAGCCCTCTCAAACCTCCTACGCCCACAGAAGATAGGGACCAAACTGTCTCACGACGTTTTAAACCCAACTCGCGTACCACTTTAATCGGCGAACAGCCGAACCCTTGGGACCTGCTTCAGCCCCAGGATGTGATGAGCCGACATCGAGGTGCCAAACCGCATCGTCGATATGAACTCTTGGATGCGATCAGCCTGTTATCCCCGGCGTACCTTTTATCCAATGAGCGATGGCCCTTCCATACGGAACCACCGGATCACTAAGACCGACTTTCGTCTCTGATCGAGATGTCTCTCTCACAGTCAAGCTCCCTTATGCCTTTGCACTCAACGGCTGGTTTCCAATCAGCCTGAGGGAACCTTTGTATGCCTCCGTTACTTTTTGGGAGGCGACCGCCCCAGTCAAACTACCCGCCAGACAATGTCTTCTATCCGGATTACGGTACAGAATTAGAGCCTTAGAACTGCAAGGGTGGTATTTCAAGGTTGGCTCCACCGATACTAGCGTACCAGCTTCACAGCCTCCCACCTATCCTACACATGCAACCCCAAAACTCAATGTCAAGCTGTAGTAAAGGTGCACAGGGTCTTTCCGTCTTTCTGCGGGTACACGGCATTTTCACCGCGAATTCAATTTCACTGAGTCTCTGGCCGAGACAGTGCGGAGATCGTTACGCCATTCGTGCAGGTCGGAACTTACCCGACAAGGAATTTCGCTACCTTAGGACCGTTATAGTTACGGCCGCCGTTTACCGGGGCTTCAATTCAGAGCTTTGCCTTGCGGCTAACCCCTCCTCTTAACCTTCCGGCACCGGGCAGGCGTCAGACCCTATACTTCGTCTTGCGACTTAGCAGAGTCCTGTGTTTTTAGTAAACAGTCGCCACCGCCATTTCTCTGCGGCTCCCACAAGCTTAAAAAGTAAATTTTCTTACCCGTAGGAGCGCCCCTTATCCCGAAGTTACGGGGCAATTTTGCCGAGTTCCTTGGCCAGAATTCTCTCAAGCGCCTTGGGATACTCTCCCCGCCCACCTGTGTCGGTTTGCGGTACGGTCTGTCAGGGCTAAACTTAGAGGCTTTTCTTGGCGGCATGGGCTCAACCACTTCAGACCTTGCGGTCACGGCATCGCGTCTCAGCCTTAGGGTTCTGGATTTGCCTGGAACCCCAGCCTACACGCTTACACCGCCATCCAACAGGCGGCTGGCCTACCCTTCCGCACCCCCCCATCGCACACCCTGACAGGTACGGGAATATTAACCCGTTTCCCATCAGCTACGCATATCTGCCTCACCTTAGGGACCGACTCACCCTGGGAAGATTAACTTTACCCAGGAAACCTTGGGCTTACGGCGGACGAGTTTTTCACTCGTCTTATCGTTACTCATGTCAGCATAATCACTTCTTTTGCGTCCACCTCGCCTTACAGCTCGGCTTCATCCACAAAAGAACGCTCCCCTACCGATCACATAAAACGTGATCTCGAAGCTTCGGTGCCATGCTTAGCCCCGTTACATTTTCGGCGCAGAGTCATTAGACCAGTGAGCTATTACGCTTTCTTTAAAGGATGGCTGCTTCTAAGCCAACCTCCTGGCTGTCTAAACGACTCCACTTCCTTTCCCACTGAGCATGGACTTAGAGACCTTAGCTGTCGATCTGGGCTGTTGCCCTCTCGACCCCGGACCTTCGCACCCGGAGTCTGACTCCCAGACTAAACTAACGGCATTCGGAGTTTAATAGGGTTTAGTAACCTGGTGGGGCCCCTAGCCCTTTCAGTGCTCTACCTCCGTCAGTCATCGTCTGAGGCTATACCTCAATATATTTCGGGGAGAACCAGCTATCACCCGGCTTGATTGGCCTTTCACCCCTATCCACAGGTCATCCAAGAAGTTTTCAACCTTCACTGGTTCGGTCCTCCACATAGCTTTACCTATGCTTCAACCTGCCCATAAATAGATCGCCGGGTTTCGGGTCTGTTCCCACGTACTAAACGCCCTATTCAGACTCGCTTTCGCTGCGGCTCCGCTTACGCTTAACCTCGCACGGGAGAACAACTCGCTGACTCATTATGCAAAAGGCACGCGGTCACCCCTTCCAAGGAAGAGGCTCCCACTGCTTGTAGGCAATCGGTTTCAGGTTCTTGTTTCACTCCCCTATCAGGGGTTCTTTTCACCTTTCCCTCACGGTACTAGTACGCTATCGGTCGCCGGTTGGTATTGAGCCTTGGATGATGGTCCACCCAGATTCCCACAAGGTTTCACGTGCCTCGCGGTACTCAGGTACCTCCTAAGGTCATTTTCGATTTTATATACGGGGCTGTCACCCTCTTTGGCGCTGCTTCCCAGCAGCTTCTACTATCTAATCATGAATCCAATATCGGAGGCCCTACAACCCCGCGTGCTCGAAAGCACACGGTTTGGGCTCTTCCCTGTTCGCTCGCCGCTACTTAGGGAATCTCATTTGATTTCTTTTCCTCCAGGTACTGAGATGTTTCACTTCCCTGGGTTCGCTTCCCGAGGCCTATGTATTCAGCCAAGGGATGACTGAATATAACTCCAGCCAGGTTTCCCTATTCGGAAATCCGCGGGTCAAAGCCTGCTTGGCGGCTCACCGCGGCTTATCGCAGCCTACCACGTCCTTCATCGCCCTCCGGCGCCAAGGCATCCACCGATTGCCCTTACTATCTTGCCTTGTATTTTACGATCATCACCCTATGTAACTGTCAATGAGTTGCCCTTTCCAAGTAGGGCATGAAAC
>CBCOTE010000019.1:372500-480892 GCA_965112965.1 Desulfovibrionales bacterium
ACTGAAATACCAAGCCGACTCAAACGCTTTGCCTTCAAGGACATCGATCAAACTGTCGATGAACGTTCCGTAGGTTGGACAAGTTTCGACAACATGCTTGATACATATTGGCATGAAACGCAACCCGAAAAAGGCGAATTCTTGGCTTTAGCTCTGCGCCTAGAGACACGCCGCCTATCCCCGGCTATATATAAAAAACACCTCCAGATAAAACAGAAAGCCGCCGAGGATGAGCTCAAGAAAAGTGGCCGCAAGTTTTTATCCCACGACCAAAAGAAGGAACTACGCGAACAAGTACGACTACAACTCATATCCCGTTGCCTGCCAGTACCTGCGATCTTTGACGTAGTGTGGAACACAAAAGAGAACATCGTTTATTTCAGCTCGGCCAACTCCAAGGCCATTAGCCTCTTTACTGAGTACTTCACAGCTACCTTCGAGTTGCATTTAGACCCGCTCACGCCCTATAGCCTAACTCTACGCCTCATGGGCGAGGCTGCCCAGCAACGGCTTGAGACATTGGAACCGACAAATTTCATCACATAGGGGAAATTTGATGGATGCTTATCTCGGACAAACCCAGGACATCATCCTTGGCCAGGATTTTCTGACGTGGCTCTGGTTTAAGAGCGAAATACAAAATGGCCAGTTCACTACTACCGCTGGCGAGACCTTCGAATTACATATAGAGCAACGAGTTTCAGTGCAAGGCGGTGAAGGTGAAAGCCTGGAAACTGCCTCGGTGGCCGGTGCCATGAGCGAACTCAAAGAGGTACGCTTGGGGTTGGTGCGGGGAAAGAAGGTCACCCGGGCCCTCGTCCGCATTGAGGTCGATAGCGAAATCTGGTTGGTAACTCTCAAGGCCGAAGACTTTTCCATAAACAGCCTGCGCACGCCTAAAATCAAGGCCAGTCATGAGGATAACTACGACCTAGACGCTAAATTTCTGGAAAAGATCTACCTCATCGAACGCGGCCTGAACATCTTGGACGGTGTATTCTGTGATTTCTTAGCTCTGCGACTCTCCGACGGCTGGCCTAAAGAAGTAGCCTCCGTACTGAACTGGATAGTGGAGACAAATAGTACGTAAATCCGACCTTATCCCCCCCCAGCGGCCCATATGTATCTAGATGCCATCTATGAACTAGAAGAATACCCTATGCGACTTAGGATGTAAGATTCCATGGTCGGAGTTACTGCCGGTCAGCGCTAAACATATTGCAGACTTAGCCCTGAAGTCCGGAATGACTGTTTTTTTTCGTCCTAAAGCTCTTTTTTTTTAAAGTTAGAGCATCAGCTGTCTAAGACTATTGTTGATCCATCGACACACTCCCCGAACCTGCACTGACAGACACCGTATAACTAGCTCTTAGATGGACTAATACTGCCGCGCCAGCTTGCAGGTACGAAGACTATGGACCTACTGCTAACGGTCTAGTGGGGCCTTCGGTCTACGTCGGTCCTAATAATTCTCTGGGCCGAGTGCGATACCTCTGGCCTTCGGTACCATATTATCACCAAACTCTTGCACTGCAGACTGGTTTAATTTCAGGTCAGGACGCACACAGTGTATATACCGACATGACCCAGGAGCTACTCCTACACAACATACTAAAATTCTACAACCGCACCATTTTGACACTAGTTAATCTACCTTGAGGACAGTCAATTTCTGGCTCCTTGAAGCCGCCTTCTGCGGCTGCCTAATTCTATCGCCGTATTTAGAGGCTAAGCAGGGTATGCTTTTCACCTTAGACATAAAAAAAGATCAAACTCTTCATACCACGGACTCAATCTAGATATGCTGTTCGACTTATACGAATGAGGTGCTGGCCATTCTACCTACCTGATCAAAAAAAAAGACCACCTGGACGCTTAGAACGAACTAATAACTATCACTCTAATACAAAGGACTGTCCCCAACTTCTGGTCCAAAACACCAAAAAAATCTCGACCCATTACATAAAACCGACACCTATAATCCGACAATCTTTAGACTTGGCAAGATATTCTAAAAAATCCGAGCTGCGGTAACGAATAATCGACAGATATTGTAGCTTAACTAGTGATTTTTTGAGTAACAAGTTATTCTCGTAGATAGCTAGCCCCATCTAGCCCAGACTAAAGTCTAAACAGGCCTCACCATTAACTGCCGAGAGGGGCTCGTATATAACCAGGCCTACATTCAACCGGTCGAACATGCCCAAATTTGGTTAAAAAATTTAAAAATAGTCAAGCTGATATGGATCCAGGAGAACCATAGTAGTCTGATAAATAAAAATAGATCGTCCAGATAGGAGCTGTTTTAAACGGATGAATAAGCCCATGTAACAGCTGTTTGTAAGTAGTCGGCCAAATCCATAATCCATCAATCCAGGTAAACATGATAAAGTCCCTATTCTCGCTGAAGCTCAGACAATAAACACCCGCACGAAAAAAAGACTGCTCCACGAAACGATCTGCGAGGTCCAGAGGGCAACCCAACCGATGGAGTAAGCGCAGTAGGCTCCGGGCCGGCCTGGATAGACCGAACAGCCCGGCTTCAGTGATTAAGGAGGCTGTAGTTCTGATCGTCCTCTACGCACAAATACAGGGCCGTAAAGCCTGTGCCTGGAACTAATAAAACGGATGGGCCTGCAAGAATACTGCTCTAGTCCAGAACCCACCGCGGCGAAACACGCCTAAGTTCATATTATAAACAGCAACGGCTAAAACAGGTCAAGCTTGGATATCAGATAAAACGGCAGCGTACCGCAAGCGTCAGTCTCTAGCAGGGAACGCAAAAAAAAAGATCGAAGCATTAAAAAAAGTCGACGCTAGAAAAGATTTCTTTAGAGAATAGTGGCAAACGATTAGCCAAAAACAAGGGAAAAAAATAACTCATCAGTGGCACATATAGAACAAAATTACCGACAAAGCCACTCTTGAAAAAATTTGCCAAATAACCCAGGTCGTGGGCATCCGCAACACCAATCCAGATCGCTTTTTTTTGGCCTGACCACCACGAACTACACAACACCTACGTCCACAAAATCAGCGCTTCTTATTCACCCCCCCCCCCCCAACCTTACCCCTCTTAGGTACCCGTGAGGCTGTAGCAGAAAAATAGGACACCAGTATCGGCCTTAGAGCTAATCCCATTATAATAATGGCAACCTAATAACTTAGCCGTCTGCACCTATGGACCTAATTACGGCCAATGACAGAGGCTACCACCACCACCCGAGCCGTATCGCTCATGATATTAAGTTATGACCATAAAGCTAGACTATCTCAAATCTGCTACAATCTAAGCCCAATTTGACGCGCCTTCGGGCGCACGCGGAGACCCGCTGTCCAATCTTTTGATGTCCTCCGCCCTAGCTTTAGAATTTATAGATCACATCAAGCCTTTGAATTCCTAATCTTAGATATCGACAAATCAGAAATAGCCCAACATCATCTGTTTAAAGCCTGACCTTAGCCCCGGACCAACTAGATCTATTACTACCTTATCGAATTAGTCTAGGCTTTGATAAAGCTTAACCGCCTGAAAAAAAGACTATACCATAGAGTACACTCCAAAAAAACGCCCGAATCAGAAATCTAAACCAGATCGGCAATAACCCAAGCATCTGATCCAATCTGCAAGCTGACTGTAAAGCTGATCGAACTAGACCAAGAAAACATGGCCACGCCTTCTTAGTCAAGGCTTGCACCACTTCTTCCAATGAACTTCAGGACCAGCTGGACCACCTTGGAGGCCGACCTAGGCTGCCGCAAGCTATGGATTCAACCAGTACCCAGGCCCTCAGGATAATTAGGCGTCGCCCCGCTCTTGATTTTGACAGACACCGCCCCTCTACCCGGCCAAATACATCGACTAGCTACTACCAACGACCATAATCCAAAATAATCGACCTATTCTACCGGTTCCTGACTACCAGCTACGAGCCCAAAGTCTAGATAGGCTATCAACATTGACTGCATCACTTCTATGCTATCCGATGCTCAAAATCCATGACCAGCCGCCTAAACGGTGTAAACATATCCCGGCCACACTCGACCTGGCCAGGATAAAATTACTATACCCAAGCTCACTAAAACCGACCTACTCAACTTCTTGGCCTGCTCCCCAGGGGGCCTACGATTAAATCGTGGCCGCCGCAATCTTCTCTACCATCTATACATAACTCGTAATCACTGCGGTCTGACCATCATGACCTTAAAAAAGACATATAGTAATACCATAATTTGGCCATCTTAGCCCTAGCAATCGGACTGGACAGCCCAACGACCTGGCAGCCGGCCCAGGAAGATGGTTATATTTTTTTGCAACTTGATTTTTTTGCTTACAACGTTTATAAAGTTGCAAAAATACATTCTGCCTAATTGCCTGACACTGCCTTAAACTAGAAAATTAAACCAATTATTTTTTTGGCCTGCTTCTTGATTAGTAAGATTATAGTCTTACGCCAACCAAGTTAGCACAACAAATAGAGCAAATTAGAATAACCAGACCGACCGGCCAATAGGAAACGCCTGCCAACACCTCCAAAGATGGCATCCTGACCTAGGACCGATTATAAACCAATAGTTTTCTTTTGGAGAGTAATTATATGAGCGGAATCCAAGCGCGCCAGAATGCCATTGCGGCTGTCATCAACTATAAACCAACACATGCCCCACTGAATTTCCACAATACCAAGCCCACCGACGTCTTCGGCTGTAACGTCTTCAGCGACAAAGTCATTCGCGAACGACTGCCCAAACACGTATACAAATCGCTTACAAAAACCATCGAACTGGGTGAAAAACTCGATGCCACCATAGCAAGCGTTGTAGCCAACACCATGAAAGATTGGGCAATCGAGCGCGGCGCCACCCACTTCACACACGTCTTCTACCCACTCACAGGCATGACTGCAGAAAGGCATGATTCTTTTCTGACGCCAAACGGCTACGGAGGCGCTATTGCCGAATTCAGCGGCAAAATGCTCATCCAAGGCGAACCCGACGCCTCCAGCTTCCCATCAGGCGGCCTACGTACAACCTTCGAAGCAAGAGGCTATACTGCCTGGGATGTAACTAGCCCAGCCTACATTCTAGAAAACCCAAACGGCACCTTCCTGTGCATCCCCACGGCCTTCATTTCCTGGACTGGTGAGGCTCTTGACAAGAAGACCCCGCTGCTGCGCTCTAACCAGGCTCTGAACAAGCAGGCCAAGAGGATGCTCCGGCTCTTTGGTGACGACACCAAGCTGCCTGTATCCTCTTACGCCGGACCCGAGCAAGAGTACTTCCTCATTGACCGCAATTTTGTCTTTTCCCGGCCTGACCTACTTATCACTGGCCGTACCTTGTTTGGCGCCAAACCAGCCAAGGGTCAAGAATTCGAGGACCAATATTTCGGCGTAATCCCACGCCGAGTACTCTCGTTTATGATGGAAGTCGACCATGAACTCTTCAAACTGGGTGTACCAGTCAAAACCCGCCACAACGAGGTAGCCCCTAGCCAATTCGAAATTGCTCCCACCTATGAGGTCGGTAATCTAGCCACGGACCACAACCAGTTGATCATGACAACCTTGTGTGCCGTGGCTAAACGATACGGCATGATCTGCCTGCTACATGAAAAACCATTCGCAGGCATCAACGGCTCAGGCAAGCACCTCAACTACTCCATCGGCAATGCTGAACTAGGTAGCCTCTTTGATCCAGGCGATACACCGCATAAGAATGCTAAATTCCTGATCTTTTGTGCCGCAGCTATCCGTGCTATACATAAACATGGGGCACTCTTACGCGCTACAGTGGCCTCGGCCTCCAACGATCATCGCTTAGGCGCCAATGAAGCCCCGCCGGCTATAATGTCAGTTTACCTGGGTGCGCAACTCACCGACGTCTTCGAACAGATCAAAAAGGGCAAGGAGAACAATTTCAAATATAAAGGCATTATGCATGTAGGCGTGGATACTCTACCCCCCATACCTATAGATTCTGGCGACCGCAATCGCACTAGTCCTTTTGCCTTCACCGGCAACCGGTTTGAATTTCGTGCTGTGGGTTCCTCCCACTCCATAGCCGGCGCCCAAGTAGCTCTTAACACAATGATGACAGAATCTCTGGACTATATTGCTACCAGACTAGAGAAGGCTACAAAAGACAAACCTGAAAAGTTCAATGAAGCCGTCCAGGCTATACTCCAAAAACTCATCAAAGAGCACGAAGCTATAGTCTTTAACGGCGACAGCTACTCTGAAGCTTGGCATAAGGAAGCGGCCAAACGCAATCTACCCAACCTAAAAACTACCCCCGAAGCCTTGCCAACGATCACTAGCCCAGAGACGATCAAGCTCTTCACTACCTACGGCGTGTTCTCCGAAGCTGAGCTACACTCCCGCCAGGAGACCTACTTAGAGCAGTACTGTAAAACCATAAAGACCGAGGCTAATCTAGCGGTGCGCATGGCCCGGACCATCATATTTCCAGCCGCCATGCGCTATCAAGGCGAGCTAGCCGCCACTTGCGCTAACCTAAAAACTATCGGTCATGACTTCAAAATGCTCACTTTAGAGGATGTCACGGTCAAACTACGCGGCCTACAGACGGCCATAGACAAACTCGAAAAATACCTAGAATATGAAACGTGTGATACCCTTACCGAAACTAAAAAACTCTGTAAAAAAGTTCTCCCAGCTATGCTTGAGGTCCGTAGTTACGCAGACTCTTTGGAGATCTTAGTGGCCGACGACCACTGGCCCCTACCTAGTTATCAGGAAATGCTGTTTATAAATTAGCCCGGCATCCATATCATCAATAGACCTAATAAAAAATTGCCTCGTGGAACAATAACCTAATTATGTTACGTTTTGCCTCGCTGACAAATACTGCCACCAGCAGAGACGAGAATAGCCATCGCAGTCACCCAAGTCGTCCAAAATTAAATAGCCGTAAAGTCCTTTCAAGGCAGCCTAAAAAGTCAGGACGAAGACGTTGTCACAGTGGTATTGATCTCAACCCATACCGATCGTCCTTATGTTCCGAAACGATATGCTTAATGATAAGAACCCCATGCCAATACCCAGACCGGACTATAAAGCTTAATGGGGTGCAAAAACGTTAGCATATGCGTTACTGGCACTACTAAGGGCAATACTCGGCCTCTTTTAATCGCTCACTACGATGCATACTAGGTCCCACTGCCTCCCTCCACGAATATCTAAACGCACATCGGCGGACCGTACTTAATAACTATTGTCCAACAAATTGGTCACGGCGCACTCCAGGGTCTCAATATGGACTGGCGGATCAAGCCGACCGAACTATCAGACCGTACCAGGGTCTTATTTTCAATCGCTAAATACAAGATGGTAGTAGCTGTTATAATCGGGATGAAGTCCTGAGCAAAGACTCAATTTAGCTATCAACCAAGTCTTCCAAAAATGAGATATACGGCAGATCCCTCAATAGACACCTCTGGGAAGACCTGACGTAGGATAAGGTCCAAAAAGTACCGCGGATTATGTCTTTTCCGATCGATGCACTCGACGTAGCACACATCACGGTATAACCACAGGCGAGGCGTGAAGGACGTATGCCAGCTCACAAGAAATATTAGCCAATAAATCCCACTACCCTTGCCCCCCAACCACGTGAACCGAGTTATATCCAAAGAATACGATAAGCGCCCTACCAGACGACCAGTCATATCCCATAACGAAGATGCTACAGATAGAAAGCGCTACTCCATCTCCATGACCAGGACGATTTAAGAAATCCAGGCTAGTATAGAAATCTAGATGGTTCAAAAAACTCTCTATGGTCCGGACTACGCAATAGTGCAACTCGACAGACCAGTAACTACTAGAATATGACAAAGCATACCCCCCCCGCGTGATCCAGGCCCGCAACAGTTCTTCGGTCGCAGAATTGATAAAATAACCAACTACTAAAAACGATCTACGGCCAGCACCTCCACTTCAAACCAAGCAGGATGGCCTTGATATCGATTCTGCTGTGCAAATACGACGCATACGACCGAGCCAGCTCGTCGAACATAACCTAACCGCGGCCCCACATCGAAAGTCGTCGATAATCTCAGCAGCCTGATCCACTAGAACCGCATAAACCAAACTTTAACACAGACATCTACCGACCGGAGTTGGTGTCAAATGGCTAAAAGCGGCCGCAAGATATATCATTTATGTAGGCACTGGCCCATGATAGAATGAAACAACGGAGAAGATCTTACGCTAATCCAACACTAGATACGCTACGCCAAAAAAAATCTATAGTCAGTCATAAGACGCCACCCACCCACCGGTAAGTGGCTAACCCGTAGATCGGAGTCATCCGTCCTGGGCCAGAAACACAGTAGTAAAAGAAACTAACCACTCCAACAGCCTCAGGTAAAAAGACCGAGACCCTCACCGAGCACTATGATCACACCTGAAGCGGCCAGCACCTCTAGCCTAGTGGTAGATAATCCGAAATACTATAGTCAGAATCCAGTCCAGGACGATGCGAGAGACTCACCGATCCAGAATGGCTTAAACCACGGCAACCACGCCAATCAAAAGTAAGAAACTAAATCAATGACTAGAGAAAACTTAACTCAAACATAGAGTCATGTGGTCGAGTATTGCGGGTGGGACTACACTCTTAAGGAACTTTTTTTTCATTCCTCATGTTCTTTATTAATGTGGGGGCTGGAATTAGACGATATCCGATATCGCCGGAGGTCACGCCAGGTCATACTATTCCGACCTGCCGTGACCAGATATTTAAAAGGCTTAGGATAATACTTACTTATAGAATACGATCCGTCGCGCCAAACAAACCTAACACCTCACGTTAAAAGAACTCACGATCTTCCTAGCACTCCCAATTCTACCATCTTCTATTCTGCCCCCAGTGATGCTCATATAAGCCGGACTGCTGAAAGACACTAGCCGTTTTAATTAACCTGTCGGTCAACGACTTACGCACTAAATAACTACTCTCGCGACTAATTAAACTGCCATCAAGGTCGAATACATACCGTAGTGAACAACATTTATCTCGCTAGAGCAATTTCTGAACATCTAGAAACATAAGGCAACATTGGTAGTGGATATCAAGGCCACGGCCTTTGTCCATAGCCAAACAATTGACGGCACTTTGATTATCTTTAACCTCATGATCTTTAAAGATATGAAAGGACACGCCACCGCCCTACCCCCCCCACCAGACTAACAGCTAAACTCTATTACAATGGCATAGGCCAGGCTGTCTCTTAGCCGAAGAATTTTTAAAAATTCCTGGCAAACTCGGCTACACAAATACCTTGGTGCTGCTTAAAGGCATAGCCAACTGGATGGACTACAAAATACCATAAAATCGTACCTTCTACGGTACTATCGCCATATACGAATCCCAATACCACCGCAAGCCCCAGGTAAACAAATAGACGGAAAGGCATAACGCGTATATCTATTGCATCCTCCCTATCGCTACCTTTTAGGTGGTATTTGTTTAGGTCAACCTAAATTAATATCGCGCATCAACAGGCCAAAATAATATACGACTAACCTCAATGGCCTGAGACGACTAGCCTGTGGATATCCGTATCTTAATTATGTTCACCAGGCCCTTGGTATAAATCTAGCCTGCTAGATAAACGTGGCTACCACTACTTCATGAACTACAGCAATACGGGATGACATAGTCCACACGCTACTGTAAAAATATAACCCTACTAGTTATAGAGCTGGCAGTAGCCTACGTGAATTTTTTTTCTTAAGACCAATAACTAAAAATATTCTTTGCCAATACGGTAAAAATATCCAACTATTATAGACATATTAGTTAAGATAACGCTATAATTACTACTATCATCAAGACCTAACCTATCTCTACGGTTACTATCATATGCCGTGTCTAAAAAGTAATAGCCGGCACCAAACAGTAATACCAAATATACGATAATATTCTCCAAAAAAAGAAATATAAAATCCGATAGTTATCAAAAAATGCCTGATAAACAAATGTATTGGCAGTCTAAAACGATTGGAAAATTCCTAGAACATAAAAGAGCATAGTTTTTTTTCTATAGCTGTTGCTTAAACATCGGGCACTGAGTTTGCTAAAAAATACTCCCGCCTAAACAATATTACTATAGATGGCCTTGCGGCTCTTCGGCCTACAGGCCGACCAGATCACCTAGGGATATCGACACATTGCCGGAACCAGACTACCATTAAGTTAAAGTAGCGACGCCTCATCGTATATAAAAAGTCACACCTGCATCGTACTGAGTATCAACAAAAAAACATAACGTCAGTGAAATTTACCGACAGATTCGACGTCGTATAATGCACTGGTCACCTGACTAACATACTCCCTTCACTCTAAAGAATCCGGCACCTATACTAGGATGCCCTGGGCCATACACGGATTTCTCCTAAACGCGTCATGCGCGTTTACGTTTAAACTATTTATCCATGCTACAAACCTTCCAAAGATTAGTATAATTTTCAGTATACTGCGTCAGAACATCTGAAATGTAAGGACTACGCAATACGGGCAACACTCGAGCTCACGCCACTCGCGCGCCATGTACTACTTCCATAAAACGACCGAACTACCTCTAGTACGCCCTTCTTATAAATACCCTGCACACCAAATGCCCCCCCACCACAGCCAAAGGTCAGATATATCAGCCATAGTGACGTATCAATTTGAAGAACTGCTTGTGTCGAAGCTAATCCAGTAAATTATATATATTTTTAAGATTATACAACGAATATATCTTAGGATAAGTTCTGACCGTAGCCTCTGTCCCTTTAGTATATAGTTCATAGTCAACAACCTACAAAAAAAATACACGCTATCCTGTACTCAATCACCACAACGACTATAGTCCGATACATAGCCATGTCGAATTTGAATTTCATGCATAAAGTCAGGTTTTTAAGTCAAGGAGGATACACAGTGCTGTTGAACAATAGCTCCCACCGCTACCAAACATGAAAAAGACATATTAGAGAGTAATATTTTTTATAAAAAAATTTTTATCCTCATTTTTCTACGCAACCCATTGAAAATTATTATTTTTTATAGGTTTAGTTGAATATACTCCGACTTACCGCATCGTTGACGAACAATGTAGAGTGAGATAATAGAATAGTTATCTTGTTGTCAGCGCTCCATTTGACCCGCCAATCTAATCCTGACCTGACCGGGTCACCTTTGCTGCTACCTCAACTGCGAAAATCTAATGGCAATTGACTACCGGAGGCCCACTGCATGCTCGAAGTCCGCAATATAAATTATCACTATGGCTGTATTCAAGTCCTCTACAACCTCTCCTTCTCTGTCACTCAAGGCGAAATTCTTGGCCTACTCGGCCCTAACGGCGCCGGTAAATCCACCACTATGCGTATCCTCACCGGCTATTTAACGCCATCGACTGGTCAGGTACTTTTCAGCGGCAAAAATATCCAAGAGGACATTATTGGCCTCAGACATCAGCTCGGCTACATGCCCGAGAACGTACCTTTATACTCTGAACTCACTGTAACCGAGTATCTGGATTGGGCCGCCCGAATCAAACAGTCATCCGATCCTAACCGCCAAGTAGCCGAAGCCATAGAACGCTGCGGTCTGAAGGAAGTCCGATATAAGCTCATTCGTTACCTCTCTAAGGGTTATCAGCAGCGTACAAACCTGGCCCAGGCCATCCTCGGTCACACCAGACTACTCATACTGGACGAGCCCACTGTGGGCCTAGACCCAGCGCAAATCCGTGAGATCCGCTCCTTAATCAAGGAACTCGGCCGCGACATGACTATCCTGCTCTCTACCCACATCCTACCCGAGGTAGAGCTCACCTGCGACCGCGTGTGCATCATTAACAAAGGCCGCATCGTGGCCAAGGACACTCCCAATCGCCTCGTACACGCCTTCGGCGGCAAAAGCCGCTATCTCCTGCGCCTAGAGCTGCCCTCTGATAGCCCGACCGCTGAGCAAGCCGTACTGGACCGCTACGCCACTATCCCGGGCGTATTAGCTGTAGAACGCGTCGGTTACCCGTACAGTGCCGGCAGTTTCTTCCTTAAAACTGACCCAACCGTCGATCAACGCGCTGACCTGACCCGCTTAGCCTTCGAGTCCGGTTGGCCCATCATTGAATTCAAACCAGCGGACCAGAGCCTCGAAGATGCCTTCATCCACCTTGTGCACGAAGAAAACCAGGCAGCCGGCAATGACTTTACGAGCACAACCGCCGCTACGGCCAAAGCCATCTGAGGAACCACCATGAACCAATGCCTCCTCTTAGCGCGAAAGGATTGCCTCATCCTTTTTCGCTCGCCCTTAGCTTATATCCTCCTAACTTGCCTCACTTCTATTGTTGGATATTTTTTTGCTGCCAGTTTACAATACTACGAGCTTATCAGCGTCCAACTCACACAAAATCCAGACGCTATCGGCATCTCCCCAATGGAGCTTATTGTAGCGCCTTATTTGCAGAATACCGGCGTCATTCTGCTTTTCTTTTTGCCGCTTCTGACCATGCGCAGTTTTAGTGAGGAGAAACGCATGGGCGCCTTCGAAATGCTCATGAGTTACCCAATCACTGAAGTACAGCTGGCAGGCGGAAAACTCTTGGTTCAGGCTATATTCTTAGCCGTAGCACTGGCCCTCGCCGCCGTACCACCCTTGCAATTATCCTTCTTTACCACCATCGAAATATTGCCCTTTCTAGTAGGTTTCGGTGGACTTTTTCTCATAGGGCTAGCCTTCGCGTCCTTAGGACTCTTTCTATCCTCCCTCACTGAGAGCCAAATCGTCGCAGCAGTGCTCTCCTTCGCCTCTTTACTTCTGCTCTGGGTACTAGCTTGGCTCAAAGAGGCTGCACCCAAGGGCCTTGGACCAATTCTCGCCTCCCTATCTATAATGCAACATTTCGAACAGTTCCCCAAGGGAGTTATCGAGGCAGCCGATCTGGCATACTACTTAACTTTCACCGTGGGCTTCTTCTGGCTCACAGTACTCTCCCTTGAAAATCAACGCTGGCGGGGGTAAATCATGCATGGCCTACGACGCATTTCCCAGACCATCCTAGTCGGCTCACTTGGCCTGGCCCTGCTAATGGGCCTCAATGTCTTGGCTGTCAAATGGGGTTGGCGCTGGGATACTACCATGAACAAACGCCACTCTCTGGCCCCTGAGACCGTAAATGCCCTGAAAAATCTTAACGCTGCCGTGACGGCCACGGCCTTTTTTCTACCAGACGACTCTCGCGAAGCCACTGAAAACCTATTCAAACTCGTAGCCGGCAAAACTACGCAGTTCACCTTCGAGTTTGTGGACCCCGATCGTTCCCCCCTCAGAGCAAAACAAGCTCAGGTCACCCAGCGCGGCAGCACGGTGATAGCTAGCGACAAACGGCAAGAAACCATCATCTTCCCCGACGAGACTAAACTTATCAACGCCATCACCCGCGTATCCAGCGCCAAGCAGTCTAGGATCCTCATAATCTCAGGCCATGGCGAACTAGACCCCGAGGCCTCGACTACAAACGCCTGTAGCCAACTTAAGAAAGTGCTTTCAGATCAGGGCGACAAAATAGAAAAAACTGCCTTAATTACTATGGACGCTATCCCTCAGGATATCGATGCAGTACTGCTTCTTGGTCCAAAAAAGGACCTATTGGACCGAGAATTACAACTTCTCACCGATTTTTTAAATGGTGGTGGCCGCCTCCTTATAGCACTCTCTGCCGAAGAGCACACTAACCTCGACGGCTGGCTCAATACACATCTAAGCTTAGCCAGGCTGCCCGGCTTAGTTGTAGATCCTGTGAGTACGCTTGTCTCCGGCGATCCCCTCACTCCACTTGTCCAGAGGTACAATCTTTCAGCTATTACCCGTGATTTCGGCCTCATGACCCTCTATCCAACATGCACTGCTCTGGCCCCCACCGACACTAATAAGTCCTCGATCAAAGGACTATTTCAGTCCGTTGGCCCCCTCTCTCCCATGGGCCTATCCACAGAGCAGTCTTGGCTGAAGACCGACCTCAAGGCCCTCTATGACACCGGCATGGCCGAATTCAATCCCAAAGACGACATTGCCGGTCCATTGTGGCTTTCAGCAATCTACGAAGCCCCGATCAAAGACAATATGGATCTGGGCAAATCCACTCCACAAACAAGGCATAAGCGCCTAGCTAGAACTCTGATCTTCGGCGACCAGGACTTCATATCGGATAAATATATTCACCTGGTTGGCAACATCGACCTTGCCCGTAACGGCATCAACTGGCTTTTGGAGCGTGAAGAGTTTATCACCGTATCCAAGCCCAAACCAGTCAACGCATTCCTGCTCCTTTCGCCTCTCGAGCGACAACTAACAAAGCTGATCACCATCGTCCTCATACCTGGGACCACTCTAGCTATGGCTATTATCATCGCCATGAAACGTCGAAGAATCCGTTAACCCGGAGCAGACACCCATGCTATCAAAACGACTGCTGCTTCTTTTCAGCCTTACGGCAACCCTATGGCTTGGAATCTGGCTCTGGCCTAATCATAAATTCTCCCCTACGCCAACCGCTGCCTCCTGGAATGAAGCAACCATAACTACGATTAAACGACTAGAGCTAGTCCCGTCTAACGCCCCTGCTTTTACCTTATTGCATGAGAAAGACCACTGGCTTGTGCTTCAAGACCAGCCCCAGCTATCACGCATGCGCGCCGACCGCGCGCGGGTTGAGGCACTGGTGACCCTACTGAAGCAGATTAAGCCCAAACGCTCACTAGGCCCACTATCCAAAGAAAAAATTGCAGAATTCGGTCTAGACAATCCAACAGCGCGACTTACATTAGACTCGGGTCAACCTAAATTGTGGACTCTTCAGCTGGGAATAACTAATCCCACGGGCGATGGAGTTTTCGGCCAGGCCAGTACAAGCAGCGATGACTGCCTACTCCTCGACCTTAGTCTCAGAGATGCGTTAGCCCACATAGCCGACAACTATTACGATAAACGAATGTTCGATCTGAATCCTGAGGCTATTTGCCGTGTACGTGTGGAAGGGCATGAAGCCGAACATTTTGAACTCATACGCAACGGCACTGCTTTTGCCTTCTCTTGGCCAGAGGCTACGATACCTCATAAAGTATCTGCTGCCGAAGTCACACACTTTTTATGGGATCTAACCGAGGCCCAAGCGCTGACCTTCATGACTGCACCACTCGTGGGCCCGAGCGATCCATGTCTAAGCATTTCGATTTGGACCACAGGCAAGGCTGAGCCACAAACCTTAACCGTTTACGCTCAAGGAACGGAAAAAGATTTTTTTGTCGGCCGCGCTAGCCTTCATGAGCCTACCTTTTCCCTGGGCAAAGATACCATAGCTCGACTAACCAAAAGCGCCTTTTCTTTACGCGACCGTAGTATCATAACTTTGGACACCTCCGAGGTCAAACGACAACGCCTAACCCGACCAAATACTGAAACTAGTCCTGCGTCCGAGCTAGTGATTATAAAGACTGACTCAGGTTGGCAGACCGTGAACAAAAAATACTTATCGGACATGGATGCCCCCCTGTGGCGCCTCGGCGATCTAAAGTACACAGCCGAACCAATACCAAGCCTGCCCAATACCGCCATGCCAGCCTTGACCTGGGAGCTCTCAATTTCTCCCAAAATATCCAATCAAGACAATAAAGCTAAAAAAGATAAAGAGATTAGCCAAATTGATATCAAAAATAATTATACGGAAATAGGAATAGAATTTTTCCGCGATCCACAACTGCCCGCACACACTTGCTGGGTTCGCGTTGCTGGTTACCCATTCATTTCACCTGTACCAGATGCCCTGTTAGAGGACCTACTTCTAAAACTCGGAGGGCAAACGCTGACCACCTCAATGTTATCCCAGACAAATCCACTATTAATTTAATTCCACCACAGCGGAGCATTATGGAGGCATCATGGCCCGTATTACAGTTGAAGATTGCCAAAAACAAATCGATAATCGCTTCCTTATTGTTCAGATGGCCTGCAAGCGTATAGCCCAATACCGAGATGGCTATGTCCCTATGGTGGTCAGTAAAAACAAAGAGGTCGTCACTTCTCTACGTGAGATCGCCGCAGGCAAGATACTCATACGCTCCGCCTCCGAAGATAAAGTTGAAGATGGCGTATTCCAAGATTAACTAATTTATGGATATTCAATAATGACACCACATCGTGATTATTATGAGGTGCTCGGGGTCAACCGTAGCGCCGAGGAGGATGAAATCAAGAAGGCCTACCGTAAATTGGCTTTCCAGTATCACCCTGACCTCAATCCTAACAATTCCGAAGCTAAGTCTAAATTCAAAGAAGCTGCCGAGGCCTACGAAGTCCTACGCGATCCGGACAAACGCAGCCGCTACGATCAATTCGGCTTTGAGGGCCTAAACGCCAGCGGCTTCCACGGCTTCTCCTCCTCTGAAGATATCTTCAGCGCCTTTCACGACGTCTTTGGTGAGTTTTTTGGTTTTAACGTTGGCCGCTCCCGTAGCCTCCGACCTCAATCCGGGACGGACTTACGCTATAACCTTCAAGTCAACTTCCGAGAAGCGGCTAAAGGTATCGAAAAAAAACTTAGCATTCCCAAAGCTGTGACCTGTCCAGACTGTAAAGGCTCTGGCGCCACTCCTGGGTCGCGGCAGGAAACCTGTTACCACTGCCGTGGTGTAGGACAAGTATACCAGAGCCAAGGCTTCTTCCGTATTGCTACTACCTGTCAGGCCTGCAGCGGCCAAGGCACAGTCACGGTAAATCCCTGCTCTTGCTGCCGCGGCCATGGTAGCGTCGAAGATGTACGAGAGCTCTCTGTGCGTGTACCGGCTGGTGTGGACAACGGTACCCGCCTACGCCTCCGCGGTGAAGGCGAACCCGGCGTCTACGGCGGCCCCCCCGGAGACCTCTATGTGGTCATACATGTGGAAGAGGATGAAATTTTTCGCCGCCAGAACAATGATCTCACCTTTACAACAGAAATCACCTTCGTACAAGCTGCTTTAGGCAATAAAATCGTTGTGCCCACTTTAAACGAACCTGAAGTTTTAACTATCCCGAAAGGCACTCAGAGCGGCGAAGTATTCAAGCTCCGTGGCCGCGGCCTACCAACCTTAGGCAGCCACCTCAAAGGCGACCTACTCGTCCAGGTACGCGTTAAAACTCCTACTAATCTATCCAAAAAACAGGAAGAATTGCTGCGTCAGTTATATAAACTTGAAGAATCCAAGCCCATCAAGCAGACTAAATAGCGATGGCGTATGGGGAAAAAAAACAAAATCAAATCATACCTAACGTTACCCAGGTGGATGTTTAAATCAACAAAATCGACTAAGACGGATAACGAACCAATTTTGCTCCTACACGAGGTTACTAAGGCACCGGAACTAGAACCTACTACACTCTCGCATGTATCAGCAGACGGACAGATAACAATGGTGGACGTAGGAGATAAGGCCTCCACCTCACGACTGGCTGTAGCTCAAGGAGTAATCTGTATGTCCGCGGCCACGTTAGAATTATTGGAACGTCAGGCCCTGGCTAAGGGTGATGCTTTGACAACGGCGAGAATAGCGGGAATTATAGCTGCCAAACGTACGTGGGAACTTATCCCTTTATGTCACCAATTATCACTTAATCAGGTAATTATTGAATTTAATATACTACGTGATACTCCGGCGGTTCGAGTGACTGCTAAGGTACGCAATACATGTCAGACTGGTGTAGAAATGGAAGCGCTCACCGCAGTTTCTGTAACGCTGTTGACGCTCTATGACATGTGTAAGGCAGTGCAGAAGGATCTGGAGTTAAGGGACATCTACCTACTCCATAAATCCGGTGGCCGTAGCGGGCTCTATAAACGAAAAAAATAAACGAAAAGAATAAGTTCGATATGGAGTGAATATCAAGTGCTAGCCCAACCGCCTTATAAAGTTTTGTCACCGCAAAATATTCTCACTTCGTTCTGCCTCTAATCCCAGATAACGATTATAACTGTGGCCAGTTGTCAATGCTTCAGATCATGCTTGAAGGTATTGATCATTTTTCGCCCATAACTGATTACACCACTAGTTGCTACCCGATATCTAAGTATCTAAATAAATAGCACGGCTATTAACCAAATTTTAAATTAGTCCCAGCCAATTCACCATAATACCAGTTTTTTTATGTGTAGGTAACGCCTACTCAATATAACCTTGCTGTGCAGATCATCAAGCGACCGAACCTGAGCTTCTCTACCGCCTTGCTTATTATATACCAGATAAATAGCGAAAAGTAGTGTACCGTATCACAGTTACATCCAGTAACAGAATAATGACCATAAAAAATCAATTGGCCAGTATCCCAGCCAGCATTAGTCGAGAACTCCTCCACGTCAATACAAAGTACACAAGGCCAAACGTTAACCTACCTAACCCATCGATAAGGCCACCCATACGAACTGCATCAAACAACGCTCTATCCATTTGTTGTCTGCCCGGGAAAAATCCATCAGTTAGATAAACAACAGTATCCAAGGCGCTCATTGATCTATGCATCCAAATATCTGACGCAGCTCATCCCACTGGCAACATCCCCCAACAAAGTGAAATTCGTGAGTCAGGGCCGAGAACTCGTCTAGCCGTGCTCTCAACTTTTCTCCAGCAGCTAATCCAAGACGGACGCCAATTCTATCTCCAACACTTCTCAGATCAGTTCAAGATATACGACAACCTTCTCATAATGCCGAGCCACTACAAATTAACATATTCGCGGCAGCTGCTCTCCTTCAAGCATGCCCAGAAGTCGATGGCCGCCCAGACGTGTAGTCATAACTACCTGACCGGCCCAGGTAGGTGTACCCTTTAAGTTGCCCGGAGCGCGTACTGTACCGATACGCCGAGCGCAAACAGCCAATGGGTCGGACCGTAATACTGCCAACGCCTCTTCTGCCAACTCCTGTAATATGATACACACCATTTTGCCCTCGTTAGCTAGATAGAACGGATCCAACCCAAGTAAAGAACAGCCTGCAGCCACGGATGGATGAACCGGGACGCTTCCTTCCTCAATTTCAATACAAGTGCCGGACTGCCCAGCGATCTCGTTTAGTGTAGTGGCTAAACCGCCTCTAGTAGGATCACGTAAGACATGGATTGCTCCCTCTTGCCCCACAACTGCAATGAGTCGCTCAACCAAGCCATTGAGGGAAGCCGCATCGCTGGCCAGCGTGGTATCGAAGGCTAGGCCATGGCGCTTGGCCAGGATAGATAGCCCATGGTCGCCCAAGGTCCCGGAGAGTAGCACTGCATCCCCAGGCGCAGCCCGATGGCCGGAAGGACATGGTTCCACCAAAATACGGCCAATGCCAGTGGTATTGATGAAAATCTTGTCAACTGCCCCCCGCGGCACAACTTTTGTGTCTCCGGCAATAATACTAACGCCAGCGTTGGCCGCTGATTTGGCCATGGAAGCTACGATAGTCCTAAGCATGTCCATGTCCAGCCCTTCCTCCAGCACGAACCCACAGGTCAGATAAAGAGGCCTGGCGCCAAGCATAGCCACATCGTTCACCGTACCATGTACAGCCAAAGAGCCAATATCTCCGCCTGGAAAAAAAATAGGGTCCACGGTAAAAGTATCCGTACTCACGGCCAAAGGTCCATCAATTTCAAGCAGCGCTGCATCATTCATAGCTGCCAGAATTGGATTTTCAAAATGTTTGAGGAAGAGCTCGGCTACCAGCCGATGAGAAGCGCAACCACCGCTGCCGTAGTCTAATAAGAGTTTTTCGGCCATAGCGTTAGGCTCCCAGACAATATTTAAAGTAGGCAGCACAAGAGCCTTCAGCAGAAACCATACACGGCCCAACAGGTGAAGCCGGAGTACAAACTTTCTTAAAGAGTGGGCACAGGTCTGGCCGCATTTTACCCTTAAGTATATCGCCACAGCGGCATTCCACTAGTGGCTCCGTCTCGGGCATAGCTATGTCCAAGGCTTCCAAGGCGTCAAAATGCCGATAAGCCGGGATAAAATCAAGACCACTACTCGGAATAGGGCCGATGCCACGCCATAACGCCGTGGCCGGCTGGAAAACATTGTAGAGAATAGCCCGGGCCCTAGGATTACCTCCATTAGCTACGGCACGGCTATAGATGTTGACCACTTCGGCCCGTCCTTCGGCCAGTTGCCGTATGATTTCATAGAGCGCCCACAAAATATCCACAATATCGAATCCGGCGATAACTGCAGGCACATGGTGCTCGGTAGCTAGAAAACGGTAGGGCTCCACGCCGATAATGGTAGAAACGTGGCCAGGTAAAATAAAGGCATCCACAGCCGCCTCAGGATCGCCCAATAGGGCAGTTAACGCTGGCGGTACCAGCTTGTGGCAGCAGAGCACCCGAAAATTTTCGATGCCTTGAGCCTGAGCCATTATAACTGTAGCAGCAATGGTCGGGGCCGTAGTCTCGAAGCCCACGCCCAAAAATACTATCTGCTTGTCTGGATTAGCCTGAGCCAGGGACAAAGATTCAGCCGGAGAGTAAACTACCTGAACCTTAGCACCCTCGGCCTGGGCTAATTTAAGGGTCCGCCTGTTAGGACCAGGTACTCTCATGAGATCCCCGAAGGTAGCGATTATGACCTGCGGCCGCTCAGCCAGAGCTAGGAAGGCGGCCACCTCGGATTCATGGGTCACACAGACCGGACATCCTGGCCCGGAAACATGGACTATCTCCTCAGGCAATAGAGTGTTGAGGCCGCTCTGAAAAATAGCCACTGTGTGCGTCCCACAAACTTCCATAAACCGAAATGGTCTAGTCAATCTAGTACGGATCTGCTTGAGTAGACCGCGACATATCTCGGGGTCTTTGAAGACATTGGCAATATGCACGTGAGTTCCTCCCGGTGATAAAGATATGCCCGCAAATTATTATCAACCACACAGATTGATAGGTCTGGGCGGACCTCTCTATAATTCCAACCACCCCTTGCGTCCACTATTGCGCACTGCACATGCCAGCGGAGATGCGCAGGATTGACAACAGCATGCGAAGGGGTGGATAGAAAAACTTTTCTAAAAAAATTTCTTCTTTTTCATACCCCATCTCACTATAAAAAAAACTTTGGTCCTATTGGCATAATATATAGTTATTAGTATGCAGCATAGGTAAGCAATGGATAGACATAAATATTCCAAGTCACTGAATGTAATAAAACCCAGTTCATCCCGAAGAAATGTCAAAGCTAAGCAAGACTTTAGAGAGTGGAGCGAGTCTGCTGGTTGCAGATAATGTCTAGATATTAGTATGCAGTCAAACAACCAAAGCGGATCCCATACACATACCAACTGTCACCACAGGAGTAATCTACCGTTCTATGATCCTTCCGACATGTTTCTCCAAAACTAGCGCTAATGATCCTGTATAGGGCCGGGAACGCCGTCACGGCACAGCATAATATCATATCCTGACTACTATCTCTTTTTCTGATGTCCTAAAACGCCGTCATCTGCTTAAACCCAAAGAACTCATAGGCTAATCTATCGTATGCATGATGCCGCCGCCAGGCCTGGCTCTACCCCCCATCGCTCACCTTACGCAACCAGTACGTATTATATCAACTATTGGCCTACACTAGCGATAATAAAAACCTTACTCGACAAAAATATGCGTTTTGTCCGTAAGGTTGCCACTGGAATGGATACCACATACAATGTGTAAATGGAGCGACATATCATTGCTATACTACCTATATTCTGTTCTTTCCAGAGACTATCCAAATCATGCTAAAGAATATGCCATTCATTGCCATGCTCGTCGGCCAAGGTCACACGGCTAATAAAATAGTAGCCCGGCCCAGACAACAACAAAAAAAGCCAACCAAGCCTTGCGTTAACGCCAGTCTTGGGCCAATATGCCCTCAAGAAATGCACTCCAGGGGGGGGTGGTAGTTCGCGTGGCCAAGTCGAGAAAGTGTGTATACTCGCCTTATAAACCGCAGTCCATACCAACGCGAACAGGGTGGCCTGTGCCAGAGGCTGAAGCCTGTCGTTGTTACTGGGACACCTATGCCATGCCTAGACACATCCGCGAACATAGCTTGGTTGTGGCAAGAGTAGCCGTAACCGTGGCTAAGCAGGCACAAACTAACGGCATACCTACAGATTTGGCCATGATAAAGGCCGCCGCACTCTTACACGACATTGCTAAAGACTACACTATTAGCTGGGGTGGTAACCATGCCCAGCTGGGTGGCGTCTGGACTATGGAGGCCACAGATAACCCAACCCTGGCTCTGGCCGTCATACACCACGTCTACTGGCCCTGGGAACTAAATATACTACACTACCTCCTGCCTTTGGTCGTACTATACGCGGATAAACGTGTATGCCATGACCGGGTAGTAACTCTAGGCGAACGCTTCGACGACCTTTATGAACGGTACGGCACCACTAATTTTATACGTAGCCACATTGAAATAAGTAAAACTCAGGCCTTTAACCTTGAACGCCAGCTGTCTTGTGCGCTAAGGATCGATTACCATGCGTGTACTTTTGATAGCGGGTGGCTGGTCGAATGAACGGGAAGTAGCACTCTCAGGCACCCAAAGCATCAGTGCGGCCCTTACACGCCTAGGCCACCAAGTAGTACTCTGGGATCCGACCAAAGGCTTCGATGAACTCCTCGACGCAGCTGCGGCCTGTCATTTTGCCTTCCTGAGTCTGCATGGTACCCCGGGCGAAGATGGCCTCATCCAAGCTATGCTCGATATCATAGGCATACCCTATCAAGGACCCGGCCCAGCCGGATCTATGCTCGCCCTCAACAAGGCTGCGGCCAAGCAACTTTTTCGACGCGCCGGCCTTATAACCCCAGACTGGGAATTTCTGCCTCGTCCCCCAGCTCCAAATTGGACGTCTCACTTACCCTTCCCATTATTCGCCAAGGCTAACCTCGGCGGATCAAGTTTGGACATGGTCCTAGTCCACGACGCAACTGGACTCAGCCAAGCTCTGGATGCACTATTTGCCAAGAACTTCGAAGTGCTCCTGGAACGCGCAATCACCGGTGGCACCGAACTCACCTGCGCCGTACTCGGGGACGACCCCTTGCCCCCAGTGCTTATACGCCCAGAGGGCGACGTCTATTTTTTCGACTATGCGAGCAAATATACTCAGGGCGGCGCCGTAGAACTCTGCCCGGCCCCCATATCCGAAGTCCTAGTCCAACAGGTACGGCAGGCCGCCCTTACTGCCCATCAGACATTGAACCTGCGCGGGTGCAGCCGTTCAGATTTCATCTGGCGAGGGGAAAATCTCTATCTTTTAGAAATTAACACCTTACCGGGTATGACTCCTACCAGTTTACTACCAAAAGCCGCCGCCGCCGCTGGTCTGAACTTCGACGCCCTCATCGCCCGACTTATAGAGCTCGGCCTAACAACCGGCCACTAAAACGGCCAGCTGTCCATTTGCCTCACCTGCTTTTTTTTATTCCAGCGAGTGGCTTCCGTCTCACATCTAGACATATAACGTCATATCAATACTCATCCCATCTCTCAAATAATTGTTCGCTGTAACAAACACAAAAAATTGTATAGAATAATTAATAAACATTGTCTATAAGATATCAATATATATATTAAGAGAACCACCAAATGAAAAAATATTTTTTGAACTGGCTGATGAAAAATAGACATGATATTCAGCAATGCAGCCTGCGATTTAGCGTCCTGATTGACTACAGGGAGCTAAAAATTAGAATATTATATAACGGAGGATGCCGTACGTATGATATAATTGGCGATACTGGCTGTATATCTGTTCTGGCTGTTTTTTCGCCTCGGTACGACTGACGAGACTGTGCCTTTAATAGGATAACCTCCCATTACTATATCATAAATGCATAGCCAGCCTCTATCACTAAACTCACAGTGACTGCCTTTAAGCGCATAGGAATAGATATCAAAATGACCGAATACCCTAAAAGAGAGTTCTCGCCGTCATCTAGAAAGCCAATGGATATGAATGGGTATCTACCATAACAGCGAACAATTAAAAAATACGGCTTCTCCAGGCTTCTCTTAGAAAACATCTAGTGTTCTACGTCGTGCTCCCCTGGATAAGGTATTTCCATTCCAGAACTTAACCCAGCCTCGTTGGCAATACTGTAGCGTAATGCGCAACTGGAACTATGGAACAACGACTTCAATAAGATTATGGCCAAGTAGAGATTGGCCAAGAACAAGGAATATCAGGTCTATCCGCCTATAGCGGACGATACAAGCGGATAGAAAGTTGATGAAGACGTTGTTCCCAGCAGCAGGTCAAAAATTAATGATCACGCCAGACTTAAAATATCAGCCTTGGCTTAGCGTAGTTTACCACTTAAAATTGGACCAACTATAAAAATCGCCAATGGTCATACCGAAATAGATCTTCATACTACAAATATGAACACGTGCATGCCACCGGCAATCAAGATAGTTTTACAGTTGTTAGCTGGACTAACGGCCAAAAAACTACGGTAGATATCACCCGCTGCTGCAATCGAGGCCATAAGCTCTATAGAAGACAGATGGAAGCCGGAGGAATGGCCAGCAACGACAGGCCATTCCTCCGGCAAGGCCCAGCGGCATCACGGAGCTTATACGCTATATATGAGCTCAGACAGTATGGGCAAAACAAAAAAAATAGACTACCTCACTCTCCTGAACCCGATCTATCTCTGTGGGCATGCGGCAATAGGACATCTGTTCCGACACCCACCCCGATAGCCGTTGAATACCTAATACGTATATCTACAAAAAAAATCGCAGATAAAATTGATTAGCCTATCCATGATAGTAAAGTCCACGGCTCGAGATATAGAGGCTCAATCTATAGCCCAGACAACGCTCTACTGCTCATCATATTTACCAACACAACCTGGGATAAGCCTTAGGCGTCATGCTGCGCCTCTAATAACTTGCTTATTTATAATGTCTCCAGGCTGAAATCCAAAATTTTAATACGCAACACACATATCCGTGACCCATTCCCGATTGGTCCTGACATCACACCGAAGACAGCATCTCTATAGTCCATTACAACCATCTAAAAAATTATACTAGTCATATACAACGCGTATACTTGCCCTTGCAAATGACATAAATATTACAATGATTCGATTGCATATTCAAAAAAAATAATTTTTTTATAACTAAATGGAAGTGATTAGAAAAAAAATATAGCATATTATACCATAAAATATCATTAACAAATAAAAATCAAAATTATCTATTAATGTATACCACGCTAAAAAACTATAGATATTGCCCGATGGCCGCTTGAAGTATCTTCGCTAAAACAAGATTGGCCGAGTATACTAAATACAGTTGACCAGCAACTGAATGAGATACTCAAATAACGCCACCACACTTAAATAATGGACGTAACTACTGGCACGTCTACTACACCCCAAAAAAAGTATTTTGCGGTAACTACTAAACGGAACTGTTAAGATAGTGGACAAAAAATAAAATAAATAGTCTTAGCTGATAGATATGATACTACCCACGAATAAACGCATACTGTCGATCTGCTACGGGCTGAACTGCTGTAGCCGATGCCGTCGCCCTTATTGGCCCACTCTTGATCTAAAATATCATAACTATTTTTTTAAGTTACCATAGTAAAAATTTAACATATATTTCATGAATATTCATATAGATAAGGCTGTACAATGTTTAGCCACCGAGCCAACTTGCAAAGCTGACCTTCTTTTTTTTATCTACCAAGCTAATTAAATAGAGAGCTGTAAAAATAAAGGCATTCATTGCCTTAAAAGACAAATAACGCAGCATGGTTCGACTTATATAGAGCGGATACCATTCCAGCCTTTGTTAAACTTCAAAGCTAAATTTAATGTCATAGAAAAGTGCTACCCTTTGCTACTATGGCCTAGGACTTCGATCTGGCATTTTATCTCAATCCGACAGCAAGCACACCTATCTACGTCATTGATTTTCTCCCAGCAGATACGTTACGTCACAAACACATGACCATCCTACATAAAAATAGTGCCTTTGGGACAGGATATCTCAAACTCGCCGGACCCACAGTAGCATGGATGTGCTATCGTTTTTTTCAAGTAGACTATCACGCTAGTATTACCATTTTTTTATCTCCTAGTTGGAGCGCATTTAAAAAAACACTGAACTGAAAACTGACTGGTCTCGTCTGCTACTTTAAAGGACGGAATGGTCATTATCCGAGGACTCAAACTGCATTATCAGCTCATATGAACATCGAAGCCAGTTTTATCTGCCATCTTTCGCCGGCTGAACGAAAGCGTAAAAATTATTCTGTGCCACATTCTAATATCAAACCCTGACATTCTTTAAAACGACTGGATACAATCACCACCTTCGAATATCATTCGGCACAGACGCCGACTATCATGACGCAAAGGTTACACCGTAGCCTGTGTCATAACGATGCTATCTCCCATACAACCACTAATACTTTTAAAGGCGTTCAGCAGGCCCTCAGGACTACCGACCGGTCTTTTAAACCTTCGGGCCGCGGTCCATTTCTTTGGTCAAAATGATATACGTAACAAAACCGGCTGCCTATTTGTTCTGATGCAACGACAGCAAGACCAGAACAAGCTCGCCTAACCCAGGGACATCACAATATCCGCAAAAAAAGTCATAACACGTCATCTTTTTTTGCGGTCGTGGTGGTATCGTCAATATAAATGACATGAAGAAATTAGCCGGACCTAATCAAAGCCATAGTCTATTTCAAAATCGTCTATACCATTGCCATGGCTATCAGCTTCATAATTATCAAACTCTACCACCTAGAGCAGGCATAAATATTACTCCAGGAGCCCTGGATACGAATGCCATCGAGTTCTATATTAAAAATTTGAATCGCCTTTCACCATCAACTTAGCCATAGCTAACACCCTCACCACAATATTCAATACATTAGCCAAATTATAAAACTCTCCAAGCGTTGCTTTTTTCGATCATATCGGCTTCGTCCTGACAACTATAATCAACTATAACAAGACTCTGGTACATACTATCAATGAGTTCACCCGCACGTTCTTGGTCCGGCTACATGTAGCCTAGCCTGCCATACTAAAATCCGCGACTGACTGCCCAGGTCACATCATCTACCGATATACTTCGTCAAGCTGGTGACTGACCAAAATTGTAGATATGAGCACCTGGTTCCGGAGCTACACCAACACATAGAATTTTAGACACACACGGATAAAGTATCCGGCCACACCCAAAAAAATACATAACTAATATCATAGCTGAGACCGTCTACGAACTCGACAGCTGCATCGAATGCGACTATGCATAGTGATTACCTCAGTAAACGCGCATACGGATGAGAGTGCAGCTGTATGTCCCGCTTTTTGATAGACTCTCAATGAACATATTTCGAACCAAGTCTGTTACGAAACCATAAACACAGATCAAAATATATTCAGATATATAGGTCTGACCATCTTAGAGAACGTCACCCCCCCCAACAATATCTATTTCTACAGAACTAGATTAAAATCCTTACGCCGCAAAATAACTATTGACATGAGAAAAAAAACAGAATTCCATGTTTACAGTAGTATCGAGTGAAAAAGAGGGGCACTTGCCTAGCTCATCTCATATAATGTACAAAAAAATTTTTAAAGTAAGTGGTAATTTTTTTATAAAAATCATCTTTTCCTCATATGACGTTATTTTTCTTCCTGCTAGGAGACGCACATGCGCAAAATAGCGGCAAAGACAATCGTCAAAACAGTAGCGGCAATGTGCATCGAAACCAACCGCAAGCTGCCGGCGGACGTACTCCGGGCTTTTGAATGGTCTATGGCGACAGAAACCACCTCACAGGCACGAGAAATATTCCGGCAACTACTCGAAAATGCGGCCTTTGCCAAAACCGAAGGTCTACCCATATGCCAGGATACGGGGTTGGGGGTATTCTTCGTGGAGCTTGGGGAGGAAACACACGTGGTCGGCGGCCAGCTCAAGAAGGCCATCCACGCCGGGATGCGTCAAGGCTATGACGTGGGATTGCTACGCAAATCAGTCTGCCATCCGCTCACGCGCAAGAACACCGGCGACAATACACCGGCCATCATCCACATAGATATAGTCCCTGGAGATCGACTCAAAATCTACTTCATGGCCAAAGGAGGTGGCAGCGAGAATATGTCACGTGTGACCTTCCTAATGCCAACCCAGGGTTGGGCAGGCATCAAAAAATTTATACTAAACCTGGTGGTCAAAGCCGGCTCTAATCCCTGCCCACCAATCATTCTGGGTATCGGCATCGGCGGTAATTGCGAACTGGCAGCGCTAAACGCTAAACGGGCGCTGTTTCGATCCCTTGACGACATGCACCCAGACCCAGAGGTCGCAGCCTTAGAAATCGAACTGTTAGAGGCGTTGAATAGTTTAGGCATCGGTCCCATGGGCCTAGGCGGAAATACTACCTGTCTAGGAGTCAAGATCACCATGGTCCCCTGCCACCTAGCCAGTCTACCAGTCGCTGTCAACGTCCAATGCCATGCACAGCGGCATGCAGAGGTAACCCTCTAATAATGGCCATCATTAAGCTGACTACCCCGTTAATGACCGAAGCCGTATCTCAGCTGTGCATCGGCGACCATGTTCTCCTCTCGGGCATCATTTATACAGCCCGAGATGTAGCACATAAACGACTCATAGCCGCCTTGAATACCGGCGAAATGCCACCATTCCCGCTAGAAGGTGCGGTTATCTACTACGTATCCCCATCGCCTGCTCCAAAAGATAAACCCATCGGTGCCGCCGGACCAACGACCAGTAGTCGTATGGACAGCTACACCCCGCGACTGCATGCCCTAGGCGTCAAGGCTACTATCGGTAAAGGCAAGCGCAGCGCCTTAGTACGTCAGGCCCTCATAGAATATCAGGCTGTATATCTTGGTGCCACCGGCGGCACAGGTGCCCTATTTTCTAAATACATTATGGCCGCCCGTATCATCTCCTACGAAGATCTTGGACCAGAAGCTATCCGCGAACTTGTGGTTAAAGATTTCCCATTGTTGGTCATAAACAACACTCACGGAGATGAACTCTATGCTATACCACAACTACCCAAAAAATAGGTGAATTCAAAAGGCGCTACGGTAACGGCAATGTCATGGAGGAAAAATTTTTTTAAGTTTTCTCCATGATATCTTCCGTCCCTTCAAAAAAATTTTCGCGCACAATAGAGGCCCAAAGAGGACCGTCATGTTCGGACGACCCTATTTAAACTTCTATTGCGTTACGTAGATTAGATTAGGAAAGCTATAGCCCCCTTAGCCACCAGAGGCGACATGTCCTTCGTATTTTTTCGGCAACAAAAAACCCTCGCCAATAACGCTGAATGTATCGGTGGTGATTGAGAAAGCTCTGGGATCGATAGTAAAAACTATTTCTTCAAGACGCTTGAGTTGTATAGAATTGACCACAGTCATAAGCACCCGCTGTATCTTGCCGGTGTAGCCACCTTCGCCATATAATACAGTGCAACCGCGACCCAGGTTCCGAGTGATCTCTTCTACGATGGTCTCGGACTCGTCAGATATAATGAACATCACCTTACGCTGGTTAAAAAGTCCAAGGAAGTAATCCATAACCTGTGAAACCACATAGATGGTAGCCAGAGAGTAGAGTGCCGCGTCAAGCCGGAGCACAACCAAGCCACCAATAAAAATGAAGATATTAAAAGCGAAACTAAAGCGACCAATGGGAATATTCCAACGCTGATTGAGGGCGATGGCTATAATGTCCAGGCCTCCCAGAGAACCAAATGAGTTAAGTGCGATACCCGAGCCGGCACCCATCATCGCTCCACCGGCCAAAATAGCCAGCAACTTATCTTGAATAGGCAGAGGCCCAACCTTAATCAGGGCCAAGCAAGCCGAAAGACAAAACATGCCGTAAAGGCTATAAAGGAAAACCTTACGGCCCACCTGTACCCATCCCATCAGGAATACTGGAATATTCAGAAGTAGGTACCAAGCTCCTGGAGAAAGCCCACCCAGGCCGTAGTAGATGAGCAGCCCCAGGCCGGATACACCTCCAGTCATAAGTCCCTGCGGAATTACGATAGAGTTGACCCCGTATGCAAAAATTCCTGAACCCAAAGTGAGCAGCGCTATATTCCAAGGCACCGTGTAGGTAAATGCGTGAAATCGTTTTTGCCAGACTTGCCAGTCCATTAGTTCTCCTATCTTCTTTTCGACCGCCCTCTTGGGCAAGACTGTCCGTCTTTTACATCTGGCTCGGCGTTAAATAAAAAATTTCCTGCTGACCTAGAGCTTGCTAATTTACGCCAGAAGACTTGTCACATATACAGATAATTCTTGTCGGAACCCTGTACCAGATTACCTGCCGGATGCCATCATTAAGAATAAGCGGCATGACCATTTTACTCGCCGTCAATCTTGGAATTGCCACCACCTAAGCCAAACATCACCTTCGTCAAAATACTTAAGACTACATCGTATTCCCAACCCTTGCCAAACAGCCGTTGCGAATGAACCCGTTCACCAAACTAAAAGCCGCATAGTTACCGCAAAAATCCACACAGCGCACGTTCTTCCGGTAATCCTCAAGCCGCGCCTCAAACTCATCTATGAGCCCTGGATACAGGCTAAATATATCCATATATTGTCCATAGCCCAACTTCTGTAAATAAAAAGCGTTTAAATACTGCTCAATAGCCGTGTTCAGAGGCAAAGACAGAATGGGTTTGCCGTAGTATAATGCCTCAGTCATCAATGTATGTCCGCCCCCACAAATCACATAGGCACAGCTCGACAGATCATCCAGCAGTTGCTGCTCTGAAAATTTCCGGAACTGTAAGTGTCCATCTCGATAATCCTGACCATACCCATAGATAAAACATGGCCGCCTTATATTTGTCTTCAGGAATGGCACCAAATCAGACCAAGCATTACAACTCTGGTACACTAATACATGCTCGCCATCCCACGGCGTCCGCTCAATGACTGAATCACGCAGGATTGACTTCACTACCCGGACTTGATGCCCTTGTTTCACCGGAGGTTGGTAGAAAGAAATAATTAGATAATCAGTAGCCTTGGAAAAAAATAGTTTCAAAGAAGTGCCTTGCAGATGGTAGTCCAGTCGTTTATCTCGCGGCAGTTCATGTTTACAACAGGTAATAATATGTTGATGGTCAATAGATAGGCACGGCAAACCCATCTTTTTTGCCACCTGAGGCACAAAATATTCGTAATCATAAATAGCCACGTCCGGCCTAAAGTCCTCTGCCACACGTATGAGCTGCCGTATCTGCCGCCCTCGCCGGACGAATACTTTCGCCCCCACTTTCATCGTCCCCAATACGTCGGTCTTGTAACCTTTATAGAGCGTCGTCATATTCAAACACGCCTGCACTCGAAACTCGCCTCTCAGAATCCCCGCCGCATCCTCGCTCGTCACAAATAAAAACTCATGCTCCCCAAACGTTCGCCCCATGGCCACTGCTCTCATCGCATGCCCATGCGTAACTCCTTGCACTCCATATAAAATACGTGACAAGAGCTCCTCCTGCAAAAAAATAAAAATGAATGTCATAAGAGAGAAAGTTTTTAGAAAGCTCTCTCTTATCTCACGTTTTTTCTCACCTTCGAAAAAAAATCTAGCTAGACGAACGGCGTAGCTTGAAAAAATCACTCCACTGGGGACGTGGTTAGCGACATCCCAATCATGATTTCGCAATGCTCGGGTTATGTTCTTTAAGCCAAAGCTGAAGCACAAGCATAGTCCATAGTTCCTTACGATGGTCCACGACACCAGTAAAATGCTCGTCCATCATCCTCCGAAGTACACTATGTTCGAAAAGCCCTTGTGCCTTTATCCGCGGCTCAGCGCAGAGCTCCTCTAATAGCGGCCGAAGTGATTCTTTAAGCCATTGCGCCGTCGGAATAAGAAATCCCCTCTTGGGTCTCTTGCGAATCTTTTGTGGTACTAAATGCTCCACAGCTAGCTTAAGCAGGTACTTACGCGTGTTCCCGTGCAACTTGAGGGACACTGGCAGCCGGCACACAAACTCAGACAGATCCCGATCCAGAAAAGGTGTCCGCACCTCCAGAGAATTAAGCATTGCACAACGATCCACTTTAACCAAGATGTAATCGAGCATAAACTGCCGCGCAAATAGATAAAATAGTTTGGCCAGGGGCGTCTTGGCTGAAAAGTGATTATACAATTTCCAAGTTGATGCGAACAACAAATCCTGGGCAAAAAAACTGTGGTTCAACCCACTCGCCTCTGCGGGCTGCCAGAGTGCATCCTGCGCCTCTCCAGAAAAAGCCGCCAACCAACACTGACAACGCAACCAACGCGGACTATCCGTACCAGCAATAAACTTCTCCGCCACCATACGCGGATTCACATAACCCGCTGAATTAGGCAGCCTCCGCGCCAGAGGCTCTAATACTTTTTTGCGCAACATCCGCGGCAGGGCCAAATAGCGTTCAGCCCAAACAAAAGCCGCATAGTGCTCATAGCCCGCAAAAAGCTCATCTGACCCATCCCCACTCAGGGCCACGGTGACGTCCTGCCGCGTCATCTGAGAAAGCAAAAAAGTAGGTACTATAGAGGGGTCGGCCATTGGCTCATCGAAACGGATCATCAGCTCAGGCAACAACGATCCACAGGCCTCAGCTGAAAGCACATACTCGTGGTGCTCGGTAGCATACATGGAAGTCACGGCCCTAACATAGGACGATTCGTTATAACTCGCCTCAGTAAAGGCAACGCTGAAACTCTTCACTTGAGGCAGCATACGAGCCATGTAAGCACAGACCGTAGACGAATCGATGCCGCCAGAAAGAAAAACACCCAAGGGCACGTCGCTAACTAAACGACGCCGCACCGCAGTCTCCATATGGCAGCGCAACTCCGCGGCCAGGTCAATCTCATCAGCGGCCGTGATACACCGGCCCGATTCATCAGGTGGCGGCATGTCCCAGTAGGATTCTATGCGTATTCGGCCGTCCTGCAGGATCAGATAATGGCCCGGTGGGAGCTTATACACCTCACTATAGATGCTCCGAGGCGTAGGCACATATTCGTAGGCTAAAAAATAGGCGATATCCTCCGGCACAACCGTAAGGGAAAGTAAAGGCAACCGGACCAGGGCAGTCAGTTCCGAAGCAAAAGCGAAAACACCATTTTGGAGAGTATAAAAAAAAGGCTTCTTGCCAAAACGGTCACGAGCGGCAAAAAGAATTTTTTGCTCTCTATCCCAAAGAGCAAAGGCGAACATACCCTCAAAACGATCTAAGCAGGCCTTGCCCTGATCTAGGTAGGCGTTGATAAGGACTTCAGTATCCGAACAGTTTAGGAAACGATAGCCACGTCCAGCTAAGTCATCCTTAAGCTCTAAAAATGTATAAATTTCGCCATTGAAGGTGACCACTGCACGATTCGCTGCGTCGACCATAGGCTGGGCGCCGTTGGCCAGATCGATAACAGATAGACGACGATGGCCTAGGGCTACGGGGCCTTCCATCCATATACCATGGCCATCAGGACCACGGTGGGATATAGCGCAACACATGGCCTTCAACCAGCCCCGACGTTCATCTTCTGTAGCAACACCATTGGGGCCTATCCCGTCCAGGAGCACGAAGCCGGCTATACCGCACATAGGTCACCGGCTCCAGATCCAAATCAGACCGTGATATAGTCTTTCTATTTGTTCTATTCCGTACATTGAGATACAGCGATATTTCATCATCTTAATGTCTATTAACCATCCTTAATTAGATCATCCGACTTATTTTTTTTACCCCATCCACACCGCACCAGATATTTTTTTGGAGGTATGGTAAGAGATGAGATATAAGTAGCGGGAGGATTTTTTGAAAAAATTTCTCCCCCTACTTTCCTCATGATATTTCTTCGCTTCACGTTTAAAAATTAAAATTCATCAGATTCCGTATGGCAATGAGAGTAGCAGTGGATTCGGCAAGAGCGCGTGCATTCCCAGTACGAAGGATATGCCAAAAATGGTCAGGATTAATTTCGAGGGCCTTGCGGCGGGCGTGGATGGGTTCAAGGAAGACAGCAAGACCTTCAAGAAGTTTCTTTTTGCAGTCCACGCAGCCCCAAGTTGCGTGGGTACAACCGTCGCGAATATAGGCAATATCATCCTCGCCGGTCATTAACAAATGATATATAAAAACATTGCAAATGTTAGGATCACCAGGGTCACTTTTACGCAGACGATTAGTATCGGTAAACATGGCCATAACTTTAGGCTTAATCTCGTCCATGCTTTCACGCAGCTGTATGGCATTGCCATAGGATTTACTCATTTTGCGGCCGTCGAGACCAGGGCATTTGGTAACTAAAGTGAGATAGGCTTCGGGTTCAGGAAAAAAATTGCCGTAAAGGTAGTTGAAACGGCGGGCAATTTCGCGAGTGAGCTCAAGGTGAGGGAGCTGGTCCTGTCCCACAGATACAGCCTGGGGTCGATAGGCAAGAATATCAGCGGCCTGTAACACAGGATAGCCTAGAAAACCATAGGTATTAAGCCCCTTGACTGCGAGTTCTTGTTTGACGTCCTTATAAGTAGGATTGCGTTCCAACCAACCTATGAGAGTGAACATGGAAAGAATTAGATGTAACTCGGCGTGAGTGGGGACACTGGACTGTTGAAAAATAGTGCAGCGTTCAGGATCAAGACCTGCGGAGATCCAATCTTTGACCAACTCTGGAATAAAATTCTTAATATTCCATGGATTAGCGTACTCTGTAGTCAGGGCGTGCCAGTCGGCGACGAAATAAAAACAATCGTGGGTCTCCTGGTGGGCGATCCAATTCTTTAGCACGCCAAAGTAGTGGCCAAGATGTAGTGGACCGGTAGGGCGCATACCAGAAACGATGCGGAATTTATATTCATTCATTATAGTATCTTTAAACAGGTCCTAAAAAACATATAAAAGCTTGGATCGGAAGATAGATCGTCAGATGTGTCAGCGGGCGAGGTCAAAAAAAAACCGAGGCAAATCATAGAGACCAACAATAGCAGCGAGGAAAATTTGAAATATTGGCAGGAATATGATGCCACTAAGACCAGAAGCCAAGAGCAAGAGCACAATGAGGAAGCCGTATCGTTCCAGACTTTGAAATCTAATCGCAATAGACGAGGGCAACAGTCCGGATAAAATCTGACCGCCGTCCAGGGGTGGGATAGGGATGAGGTTGAATAGAGCTAGAACAATATTGACCTGAATGCCAGCGCCACAGATAAAAATCAGTGGTAAAAGCACACGTTCGGCTAAAAAAGTTATGTTCCCCTCGAAGCCGAGGAGGAGCAATTTGAAAACCAGACCGAAGACCAGAGCCAAGAATATATTAGCCGTAGGGCCGGCCAAAGAAACTAAAATCATACCGCGGCGCGGGTCGCGGAAGTAGATCGACATTACAGGCACGGGCTTGGCCCAGCCGATGACGAAGCCGTTTAGAAATAAGGTGAGAACGAAAGTAATGGCACCCAATAGGTCAAAATGTTTTAGAGGATTTATGGTAAGCCGCCCAGCATGTTTAGCTGTAAGGTCGCCCAGGCGCCAGGCGGCCAGACCATGTCCAACTTCATGGCAGGTAATCCCAAAAAATAGAGGGATGGCAAAAATGCTCAGACGTCGGATGGCTCCAGCAAGTTCGAAGAATTCACTCATGGCTCTTAGTGGGCTATCATGATTACCATAGGAGAGCAAGGCGAATAAACTGTGTCAAGGCTGAAATTCGTAGGATGAAAATTATGCCAACGACTTCAATAATTTTCATGAAACTAACCCACTGTGACTCTCCGTAATCAACCGGGGATAGTAGTTGCCGAAGTCGGTATCGCGCATCTTGCTGTACTTACCAAAGAAGATCTTGCAAAAAACTTTAGAGAATAGTCCATGGTTATTATTAGACTAGCACCGACGGCATGTGAAAAAGGATCTAAACGTTCATCGCATATTAGTTCGCATGAAAAAGAGATGCTTACTAGCTTATTTTTTTCAAAACTAAGGCTATACTGGCCTGCATCAGCCAACATTGAAACTTAAAATGCATAGTTAATCACCTAAAAAAAAGAATGTACTCCGAATGAAATGAAGTTTTCTAATGCCATCTTGAACAATTTCAATGACAAATTGCCTGCTCTAGTTATCATGTTACCAACCTGGAGAAAAAACTTAAATATCCTGTTGGCCCTCTGTAAAGTTTCCAACCACAAGTATGAGAACAGCAATGTTGACGATGGTATTAAAGATAACTTTTAAATAATGGCAAACAATGTGCTCAGCGTAGTCCTTAAATATTCTGGTTACTTGCCTAGGACTGATATCCACGAAAATGCTTAGAACTCCACAGCGCGCCATTCTAGACGATCAACGTACTGGTCAAACACTTCGCAGCGTATTATTCTTATTGGTCAGTATCGGTATCTCTAAATTCTAGAACTCATGACGTTCGAGGGCGGCTGCGTTGCATGCCTCCAGACCCGTCTATACTTGCCAGTAAACAAATCTAACGCATTTGCTAGGGACAACGCATAGTCATTCTACGCTTCCTATAAAAAAATAGGCCCCTTCGCCCACAGCTTATAGTATCCAGGACGTATCATATTTCCATTCCCCCCACTCAGTAACGCGTTCGGTGAAGTTGGTGAGCATAACCGGGAGACCAGCTCCTGTCAGATCATTTTCTAAATTAAAAAGTTTTTCGCGCAACCCTTTAAGGCGGATGGCATAGAACTCTAAAATGTTAATCTCGGTGAGAATATTGTTGCATATAATGAGAAAGAAAATCTTCCACGTAGTACCAGATAGAATTTTTTTTGGAACCTATAGATGCCAATATGTACGATACAATACAACATAGAGACGATAGTCGTGCGCAACGTAAATTGCGTCAGAGACAGAAAGCTTTAACCTCGACAAAAGTGGTAGCTCCTGTTCAGCCACGCATAGTAACGATCAGGATCAAGCAGATATATATTTATTATAGATCTCAAAAAATGTCTGGCCAACCTGTTTGATAATGTAGGCTAGAATTTTTCCAATAAAACATATATGCAGCAATAGTGGAAATAATAAAGTACAGTAAGAACTAAAAAAATGACATTTTATGGACTTTTTTCACCTAATAAAAAAGTTCGAGCAGCAATATCTCGTTTTCCATGAATCATGCGGCCAAGGTTAGTTGACATAAGCCACACACGACGACACTAAGGTCATTGAAGGGTACAGTATATATCAAATCCAATACAACTTAAGCAGGTGCAACTATTCGCAAAATAAAAATACAATAAAAAAATAGTTACCAAAAAACGGTCAGAACATTGTCTTCAGGCGTACCTAACATCGCATAGAAGCCTTTCCATATTGTCAGCACTGATTCCAAGCCCCGAATCGTCACCCAATATAAACAAGATAGCTCTACAATATATTGTTTAAAATTATCATCGCAAGAAAGGGACCTAAGCCTGTGAAAAAAAAGGATAGAATCGACAACCCGTAGGCTCCAGTATAAATACGCCTATAAGTCATACCAGACGCAACCGGTCGCGTAGCTCCCAGACCTTGTAGAAGGCCGCAACCACATCCTCCAGGTCCCGACGACCCATGCCCGACCGCATAAGCTCATGGAAAAACAGTTCATGCTCATGTAACCGCTCCGTTATAGGGCACATGCCCTTGAAATAGCTGCGTGGCTCATTGGTCCAGGGATTCACAAAAGGGAAGCCTCCACGGCCGTAACAAATACGTTGCTGATATAAGGGCTGAAAATAGAGCGGCTGCACATAACCGCAAAAAATTAAAGGGCCGTCACTCTCCCGACCACTACAAACAGGCAGCTCAGCCCGCACTGCAGCAATAAAATCATTGCGAGGCACGCTCGCCACCTCGGCGTTAAAACGCAAGGGATGCACATACCAGGCATGTTCGGCACCAGGTCGTTCCCGGCCTGGTCGCAGTGCAGGAATAGCAGATAGTTGTTCCGCCAGCCAGGCCACATTACCCTGACGCTCCTCAACAAGTCCAGCGAGTTTAATTAGCTGGCAGCGAGCCAGGGCAGATTCCATTTCGGGCAGCCGAAAATTAAATCCGAGCATGTTGGTCAGATCGGTGACGCCTTTAGATTCTACTACAGCTTCGGCATGGTTACGGATAAGCTGGAGCCGCTCGGCCAGCCGGTCATCATCTGTGACCACGATGCCGCCTTCGCCACAATGAATATGTTTGTGGTAATTGAGCGAAAAAATTCCCATGGTGCCAAGGGTACCGGCATACTTATCACCCAAACGCGCCCCAGGAGCCTGTGACGCGTCCTCAATAACTGTGAGCCCATACCGGACCGCAATAGCATTGATAGCCGACGCATCGTAAGGCTGACCGAACAGGCTGACTACCAGGATAGCCCGGGTACGTGGAGTAATACAAGTCTCCACCGAGGCTGGGTCAAGACAAAAATACTCTGGTTCTATATCGGCGAAGACCGGTACGGCATTCCATATCAGGATGGCCACAGCTGTGGCGCTCATAGTATAAGGACTAACAATGACCTCATCCCCAGGTTCCACCCCGGCCGCGCCAATGGCTGCTATAAGGCCACTCGTAGCCGAGTTAACCGATATAACATGCTTGCAGCCGAAATACATTGCCCATTCGGCCTCCAAGGCGCGTACTTCCGGCCCACCAAAAAAGTCATCGTGCCAGCAACCAAGATATTTGGAAAGTACGCCGGAATCTAAGACACGATTCACTGCGATCTTTTCTGTCTCGCCAATGGTGCGATAGGCCGGAAAAGGCTCACGCCGGACTGGTTCACCGCCAAAAATTGCCAGCTGCATGTAAGAACTCTTTAGGATTTGTCCGGCTCTCCGTCGCGAACGCAGGTATGGGCACGAAACATATTCTCAGCCATCTCCCAGTCCTCTAACGTATCAATGTCCTGCACCCGGACTCGCGGCAATACCACGGGCCGAGCATCAAGGGTATAAAAACACGGCATGTCAAGGAAACGCAGCCCGTCTACCCAGTAGAATTGTCCGGCATCATGATAGACATCAATTAGGTCATTAGATCGTGTCAGCTCATGCTCGGGCCAGAGCATAGCCAAAGTACCAATCTCGGTGCACTTAAGAGCCCGAAAAATGGGAAAAGCGAAAGTAGTAACCGAAAAAACCGAGGAAGCGCCCGTCGCACGGATAGTCTCGTATCCCAGGACCAAATCCTCTGGCCGTACAAAAGGCGCCGTAGCATAGAGACAGCAAACGTACTGCGGCACTTGGCCCTCCGCAACTACAGCCCGAATAGCGTGTAAAAGCACTGGTGCCGTGGGTGTGAAGTCATCGGAAAGCTCTGGTGACCGTAAAAAAGGAACCTCTGCGCCCAACTTTCGGGCCACAGCCGCAATTGCCTCACTGTCTGTGGAAATCACCACACGATCGAACACGCCGGATTGAAACGCCGCAGCAATAGAATAGCTAATAAGCGGCTGATTGGCAAACGGCCGTATATTTTTATCTGGCACACGCTTGCTACCGCTACGGGCAGGAATAACACAAAGGATCATGCAAACCCCTGAACTCGTTATTATTGCAGCCTACCATAACATACTTTACCTCTGACGATCAATAAGCCAATGACCTCTACCCCACCCCAATACCGTTCGCCGTCCGCATATTAGTATTGTAGGCCAGCCCGGCTAAAATCTCGACGAGCAACGCCGGGGCTGCAGCGTGACGGGCGAGGTCAGGACGAGGGCCGGAACAAGAGCCAGCAATAACGACAGACCAAATTACTGCGGCTGCTGTAGTAGCATCCTCCACCAAGGTCACCCCCGGCCGATCCAAAAATAGCCGTAGGTTCGGATCACACAGGCTCGGCTGGAGGGAGAACACAGGTAGCCCCAGGCACCAAGCCTCGTAAAGTAGAATAGAAGCCATGCCGGCCACGGCATCGGCTACCAGAACTGCCTGCCTGCCCCAGGGCAACTGGACTACAGTACCGGCGAGAGTGCCACGGCAATACTCCCAGCGCCAAGCGACAGCCGTAGGGTCTTCCCTCGGATGGGGTAAAATAACCAGGAACAAATCAGCAACGTAGGGCTTTAAGATTTGACAAAGCAATTCTAGCACGTCAGCCTCAGTATAGCCACGAAAAATAGGGGAAAGCGAATCGCCTTGATCGGCAGCGACAGGTTCAGAGACGAACACAAGAAGCCGACGGTGGCCGGATACTCCTAAGTAAGAACGGAAAGCCATTCTGGCCTGGATGTCGCAGGCCGCGGCTTCAGCTCCTAGGTCAGCTAGGGCCGGTTGTCCTGTCAAGACTACAGATGCCGGCGCAATGCCAGCGGCCATGACGCCAACTGCAGCCAGTTCATCCATTACAGCATAACGTTCCGGGGCCAGGGCCGGGCCGCCGTCAGTCTCCATACGACGCCGATAGGCAGTCCAGTGGTCAAGCACGTGGAGCAAAGGCAATCCAGCAATCTGTGCTTTCCGAACAAAGGCTAAGGGCAATGGATCAGCCACACTGGAGCCAAAAGCTATAGCCCCGATCTCCAGTCCAGACAAGATATCAGCCGTATCGCCCGGAGCAACCTGGGACAGACATTCCGGCGAAATCCGAGGCCAGTCCAACGGCGCCTCAGCCGCTAGAGGGCCGTGATCCAGGAGCACTAGAGGCTGACCGAGATTGGCATGGGCCAGAGCCACAGCCAGCACCGCCCGAGCCCCACCCACATCTCCGGCGCAAAAAAGAACCCGCTTCAAGGCCTGATTCTCAGGTCATACTTTCGGTTACGTACAACCTCCAAGAGCGCCTGAGTCTGCCGAGCCGAGGCCAGACTGCTCACTGGCTCCCGACCGACTTCATGAGCCGCCAGCAGGTCAGCCAGGGCTGCATCCAGACAGCCACTAAGACCTCCAGCCCCGATCAGCCTATCACGCTCCTCCGACGAAGCTTCACGGAGACGATAAAAACCAGAAAACAGTTCGTGCTCTACTCGCAACTCCAGGGCCGTATCCATACCACCGTAGAGCACCGCGGCCCGACCAGTCTCGCAGGTCAGGATAATATCGATATTGTGGTAAGGCAACGCCAGACCTTCTACTAGGACGGGCAAAACATCGAACCCATCCGGGTCGACCACCCGCAACGCAAAGGAGGGGTTCTCTACCTCGGCCGATATCCACTCTATAGTCCAATTATAATGTTTGGGGAGTATAAAAAAAAGCATGTCGATAATATGCGAGCCATTAGTCTCTAGCCCACGTGAATATCCCAGACGGATACCCCGACAAGTGCCCAGCTCCCCGCTATGTAAAAGCATCCTTAACCGGCCATACACGGGGGCATGACGACGCAGATAATTCACCGCCACCGTGGTCGGACGGCCCTCCCGACGCCGCTCCGCCTGCAGAGCTAATAGAGCGTCTACTTCGGACAAAGTGGCTGCTGGCGGCTTTTCCAGCCACACTAACGGTATGCCCCATTCTAAACAAGTCCGAGTTTGATTAAAATGTAGCACCGTAGGCGAACAGATGCTCACCAGATGTGGTTGCACTCGTTTTAAAAGCTCCCGAAGCCCTGCGAAGGCAGGCACACCAAACCGCGCCGTAAACGCCTCCCGTTCGGCCGCCTCTGGCGAACAGCCGCCGACCAACAACACCCGCGGCTCGCGCAGTAACGCCGCAGCATGCGTTAATGTCGACTTGCTCAGCTCCTTGCCATACTTCCACGCAATATTCCCTAAACCCACTAAAGCAGCACGCAGCACAAAGCCTCCGATATAAAAGAGATGCCGTGAGGATAAAAAATAAAGAATTTTTATAAAAACCTTTCCCCACACTTACCCTCTCTCAACTTCATTTTTTTATTCTTCATGTTGCGTTAATCTAAACAAGTTCATCAATATATCAAATAATTTAGACCAGCACAGCACTATGCAAATGGAATCCAAAATTGGAAATTCTCCGGCTGCAAAAAAAAACCATTACCGTTGCCTTTTCTTAGTCAGGCGCTGATCTAAAGCTTTAACGAGTAAAGGCCAAACAATGGTGGCATCACAATAAACTTCAGCAAAACGACCACCATCTTCTGGAGCTACGAATTTACCCCACGAGATTCCTTCGTGATAGGTACAGCCCGAAAGGCCGCCCAAGTGTACAGGTTCAGGACAGACACGTACAGCATAACAAAACTGACGCATTGGCAAATCTAAACCTGGCACGCGCTGCTTAGCAATCTCCACAAAAGGACCGATCTGCTGAGCCCAATTACGCGGCACTCCACCGCCGATGGTAAAAATACCTAGCTTTTTTGCCGAAACAACACGTCGAGCATAGCTCAGAAGGTCCAAAAAAGGGTTAAACTGGAAAGGCAAAATAGCGGGATCAGGCACTTCCAGGTCATGACAGCCAATCTTATGCAAAATATGACACACTACGTCCAGAGCTAACTCAGAATCAGTAAAGGCTGGAATGTATACTGGTACATCCTGTGCATAAGCGCTTTTGAAGATACTGCAGCCTTGATATTTTTCAGCCAGATAACGACCCACAGCACGGCAAAGAATTTCGGAGTAAAGAAAGGGCTCACCGTCGAGATCATTAAGCACCTTGCACAATATATGCTCAGCCTCAATAAAGTTGGCTTCTGGCTCTAGGGTGTCATAAACGCGATTGTACCCCTGCTCATAAAGGGTCCGATCGTCCATCTGGGCTTCGTATTTAAATTGCTTGAGTCCAATGGATTCGATGAAGCCATGGGCCATAATTGCACCGGTGGAGATGACCACGTCTACCCAGCCAGCATCAATCATCTTGCAGAGGACCATGGACATTTTGGCCACAGTCATAGCACCAGAGATAGTAGCCACTACCAGACAGTCTGGGTCCTCGACCATGGCTTCGAGCACGTCAAGAGCCTCGCCTAAACTACGTCCACCAAAGGCAGTAGTGGACATAGCCCTGAGCATCTCGTCGAAATCAGCGATGGCATCAAGATCGATAGGACATAAAGGGCTCAGGTTGTGGCAGGCCCCGTCAGCGAATTTAGAAAAATCCCTAGTTTGTATTTTTTCGTCGTTTCTCATATTTTTTTGCGAACAATTTTTTTAGTTGTAGCAGATTGTAGTCTAAAAAATAGCCATCCAGCTTCTACAAAAAAATAGGCCAAACTACAGACGTAGGTCTAATTATAGTCACGATCAAAATATTTGTCGAGCCAAGCATGCGCCGTGCGCTAACTGTACTTACAGTCGACGACGAACCTGTCAATCTCTACTCCGACGATTACGACTAAAATACTATAGATTAGAATCGTTAAATTAATGGGTCCAGTCATACTCCGGACTAAAATACGAATATTCGTAAAAAAACTAACCAAACATCGATGAAGAACTTGATGCAATAAAGCCAAGTCCCAACTTAGCATAATTGATATGGAAAACTTCAAGAGGCTCCAGTCAATCCAATGAACGGATCACAGACCACTCAGAACGCTTTATATAAAATCATGAGCTGCTAAACTCCCACATACACCTAGGTAGTCGCGAGGTCAGACATCGTTTTATGACAATAATCACAAAAAAATCACTGCCTCCTTCTGGATTACCGCTTCTCTCATAGCAACGACATGAATTTTTGAATATTCCAAGTACCCAGCTGATGCGACGTCACGTCTGAGAATACTTAAAGATGCGCTGCAGCATGAACAACAACGCCAGCCACAAGAAGCTCGAACTACAACTCCGACGAAGGCATGCACAATCTATTTGCAAAATCTACTAACTACAACACAATAACAATTAACAATGTAACAATAACACATCTACCAGACCACGAAACGTTCAAAAACGACGCACAGATTGTTTACTTGCCGTGATCTTGTTAGACTTGAATCACTTCAAAATCATCAATAAATCCCAAGTAAAACACTTAATTTTTGAATCAACTTCCTTATAAAGCGAGTCGCCGCCTGGCTGTTTTGGTGCGAAATATTATGCTGTAGTCCGATTCAAGGACAATGAGTTCGTATTCAGACTCGAAAAAATCACTGCATCAAGATGACATCGCTGCAGTCAAATGGATATCTAAAACTCTTGAGTGGCCGATAATAATACACAAAAATCTCTGCCAGTTTCAATTTTAGCCTAATACTCTGCTAGAATCTAAAAAATAGTCGAAAAACATTATACAACCTATCGACATCGCAATGCGTTGGGCATAAAAATAAACTACGCGTAAAGATCTTTATATCTCACCGATGGAGAAAACTATACGGTGCATGGCCTTAAAGCAGGACCTAAAACACACTGTAGGCGCCAAAAATCTTTATCTAGCAACAGTCCAGTTTTTAACCATAGCTGACGGGCCTCATCGATTTCGATGCCCTGATGCAGCACTAGCGCCATACTAAATTTGGGGCCACCGGTATATCCTAGTTCATCATCATAACTAAAAAAAGTCGGGGTATCACCCGACATTCAGACATATCTGTTAATGAGATCGATCTGACCTCGATCGGTCTCAAGCTGGAGCTCACCGAAACTGCTATCTCAATGAGGTAAAAAAATTTTGACAATTTAAGAATAGATTGTTTCATCTATGGGCTACCTGCAGTTAAAGATCAGCCTGTCTTCCATCGTTAATCTCCGGAGCATACCGAAAACACAAAATCTTAAGTACATCAATTAATAGCTCACAGGCTGAAACTCAAAGTAATTACCGAAGAGATAAAATAGAGGAGGCGGAGTAAAAGGACATCCTGAACTTCCTAAAATACGAATACAACCAAGGCTTTCCACGCTCTCAACCCATGATCTAAATGTAATGGCGTCTATCTAGTCAAGAAACTACTATCTAAATGACAATCTCTGTCAGGGACTACCGCCATCGACAAAAATTAAATCCAGCAACGAAAAAGACTGACTCAACTAGCGGCGGTGACCCATTTCAAAATTAGAAAGTAACTTGCCAGTAACGTCATACTCAGCCCGCTCTTTACGTACAGTATACCCAGACGCCCTCTTACGAACTACCAACTTCTCTTTATGGGATATGACGTACTCGAAACCGAATAAACCCTTGCCCCTCACAGCCACCACGAACTGATGGCCGGGAAGTAGTCGGGATAGAGGGTAGACTGGCTTACAGGCCTCATCGAGGTCACAAATTTCTCTAGGGCTCAAAAGGCTGGGGAAAAGCATAGCGGGAGTCTGGCCGGGCTTAACTATGCCTTTTACCAGATCTACGCCCTTACCCTGTTCCGCAGTATAGCCAGAAATGGTGACCAATGAAGTCGAGGGTGGCCTGACAGCCCCAGTAGTCTGGATTGGTGAAAGATTGGGATCGATTGAAACGGCCAAAACGGATGGCACAGTTACGGCCAGAGTCTCCACCACCGGCACACCCAACGAAACTTTCCGAGCCGGTCTGAAAGGCCAACTCAGGAGAAACACTGTAATAGTCAAAACAACCGGACCAAGCAAAAAAATAACTACCCGATGTGAGAGAAGCCGCATAAGCAGCAGCATAGGTACGGAGTCATTCATAAGTCTTCCGGGATTAGTCTGATCTAGGTTAGTTTAGCTTAATGCGGCCGCACCCTACTGTCTAGCGTCTTTCCAACTACGGTAAAACTATTGGACACCTACCCCGACGTATACCTCACTCCAAGACGTGATCAGAACGATGAGACACGCTAGAAACGGCCAAAAAAAACAGCGACCTTTAGATTATTAATTAAATACGACACGACAAACTTCAATAGCCGCGCAAAGGATATTCCCACTTTTGCCAGATGGTATGTAGACATCAGGCTATCCATGTAACGCCCCAGTCCAGCCCACACACTATATACATACTCCCCGAGATTGACTATTTTGCACATCCCCCTACTCAAGGCGTCTATATATCCATAGCAAGACGCTGCTAGAACAACGAACAGATAATAGCGATTTCCAGAATCACAAATTTGCACATATTTTACTCCTTGCAGGCCAATTATAAGGGCCGCGAGACGCGGCGACAATAGCAAAACGACTATTAAAAATAAGTTTACCTTCAAATTATAAAGTAATAGCAATATTTTATATCCTTATCACCTATTCTGCCAATAACCAGTTTTTTTACTCTTGACCTCTCTAACATTCTTATAATCGGCCGGCAGAAAACCTCATATAATCCTCTCACAGGCTAAAAATCATTGTAGAATATTTTTTTGTACATGTTGAAAAATATACTATGAGTCCCATGCATCCTTGTAGGTCAGCAGCCACAACTCAAAAAAGCTATTAAGCTTATTTCCAAGCAACTTGTTATTATTACACATAAAAATAGCGATAACGTTGACATCTTCAAAAAAAATACCCAGCTCGTATATGGTACGGATGCGCTAACACAAAATAAAAGCTATTATATACGAGTTCTGCAACAAAATATATCCGCCAAAAAATACTGATCAAGGTGAAAGATTTTTTGTATCGAAAGACGTCAATCCTGTTTAGATAGCAAATATTTTGTTCCGACACAAATATCTGAACCCACCTAGGTGTCTAGGCACCTTTTAATGGCCCGCGTAAAAGATTGACTCCACTATATATGTTTAGCACTAAATACTTGGGCTGCTGCGCTGCTACTACGGAATGCTGTAACGCTCTTTGTCTCAGTGAACAGGCAGCCTGCCATATTGCAATCCATCTTCAAAACCGCAAAATCTACTGGTCGACAAATAAAACGGCCAGGAGCTAAAATTCGCGACCTTCTGCTCTGAGACAAAAAAAGTTTAGCGCGGACATCACAGCCGGATCCCCAAAATTACCCAAACTTGAAAATTATGAAGGGCCAACCCATACCCTACCAGTTAATAAAAGGTATCGTAAACCTGCGTGATAAAGACATGTTCACCATCTCCCAGCAAACGCGCTTTAATAGAGAGCCAAGCCCAAAGATAGTTCCATACTCATTATTGTCACTTGCATAAAATGGTTATATTAAATTAGCACTGGACTCAATCGCAAAAAAATGTTGCGGCTATCGTCCAAGCCTGTAGAAGTCATGTCGCCCGGTCGTCGAGCTATTATTAGGAGTATGGACTACATGGACAATATTGTAGGCAAAAAAACGTCGGAGAGCTTTTCTTCAAAAAAAAGTTCCTTCCCCCCCCCACGCCCCACCTGTCGGGCTATATCGCGCTGCATAAATGAAAAGAACAAAGGTATGTCGTTCCATTCATTAACACCCCTGCTACTCTATAAAGGAACTTATCATGTCCATATTTTCGATAAAACAGGTTTTAACCACGACCGTCTACCTACCTGACTGCCTCGTACGTGGATGGGTCCGGACCAAACGCGAAGTCAAGGGTTTCTCATTCCTAGAGATCAACGACGGATCCTGCTTAGCTAACTTGCAAGTACTAGTCCAGACTAACTTGCCTAACTACCAGGCGATACCGAAGATATCCACAGGCGCAGCCGTAGAAGTGGCCGGTGAACTCGTCGCATCTCCGGGTAAAGGACAATGTTGGGAACTCAAGGCGAACTCGTTGCACGTCCTAGGCTACGCTGATCCAGTCGCTTATCCAATTCAAAAAAAACACCATACCGATGAATTCCTGCGCAGTATTGCCCACTTCCGAGCGCGCACTAACAAATTTGGCGCCATGCTGCGCATCCGTTCTGAAGCCGCGCTGGCCATCCACGATTTCTTCCGAGAACACGAATTTTATTTTATCCATACACCGATCATAACCGGCTCTAACTGCGAAGGCGCCGGAGAGACCTTTCGAGTGACCACTCTGCCAAATGAGATGACAGCGATATCGACTAAGCAGGCCAACAAAAAAAATCTCTGCAATAGAGACTTTTTCAACCATGAGGCTCACCTCACTGTATCCGGTCAGTTAGAGGCCGAATGTCTAGCTCTAGCTCTTAGTCGAGTCTACGCCTTCGGCCCCATCTTCCGAGCCGAGAATTCTAATACCTCGCGCCACGCCGCTGAATTCTGGATGGTAGAACCGGAAATGGCCTTCTGCGACCTAAAAGACGCTATGGAGCTAGCCGAAGCCTGTGTTAAACAGGTAGTCAGCCGACTATTAGAAGCCTGTTCTGAGGATTTAGCCTTGTTCAACAAGTGGGTAGATCCTGAGCTTATTTCTAGATTGGAAGGAATCCTAACCGGAGATTTCGCCCGATTGCCTTATGCCAAAGCCGTGACTGTGCTTGAACATGCTGGCAACACTTTTGAGTTCCCTGTCGGATTCGGCCTGGACCTTAAAACTGAGCACGAACGCTATTTGGCTGAGATTTATTGTCAGCGGCCAGTTTTCGTCTATAATTATCCGGCCACTATCAAACCCTTCTACATGCGGGTAAACGAGGACGCAAACTCTAATCCCACTCGACTGAGTCTTCAGGCTACGGTGGCGGCTATGGACCTTCTGGTACCGCGCATCGGCGAGCTCATAGGCGGTAGCCAACGTGAAGAACGACTGGATGTGCTGAAAGCGCGCCTGTCGGACAAGGGCTTGCAGGCTGAAAAATACTGGTGGTACTTAGATCTGCGCCGCTTTGGCAGCGCGCCCCACGCCGGTTTTGGACTAGGCTTTGAGCGACTGCTCATGTTCGTAACTGGAATCCCTAATATCCGCGATGTTATTCCTTTTCCACGCACTCCGCGGCATCTAGAGTTCTGAGCCACGTCCGGTAACAGATCGATCTGCCCGTCTGTGCACCTCTGTCCGCCGACACGGCCAGATAAGACATATGCAAATGACATCGGCGCATGTATGTTCTACGAGGTATATCATCAGGCCTACCACATGAATAACTGAATTTTTCCGCCCCCTCCTCTCCCGTAATAAACGCCAACACCCCCACCACCAGTTTACCACCCCCTGCACTTAAATGGAAGGCATACAACAAACCTTTGTGTCGCACGCATCAGGCCCGTGAGGTCCTTAGTAAATCAAAGTTCAAATCCATTTATGAATATATTTGACTTCTTTTTTTATTCCAGCCGCAGCCCTATATTTTTTTGTAAGACTGCTAATATGATTACAGACCTTAATTTACTAGCTATTATACAGTGACGCTTCAAACGTTGGACCCTTAATATAACCGTCATCATCTATAACCAGGACTGATTAGACTATCAATAGAGGATCGACTTCAGGCACCGCCGCATAAAAAACTTCTCTAACTTTAGCGAAATAAAGTCCTTACGCTGCGCTGCCCTGCTCCACGTGTTTAACGCTGCTACCAATCTTTTCTAGTCGTCAAGAGCCGTCCAACTAAAAACTTTTAACATATACACCGTTTGGACTAGGGCCGTTGCTGCTAGCCATACGAAACGAATCACATGTTATTTTGAAAGATTTTAGTAAAATATCTCTGGTGGCCGTGGGATCTGTGGCCTTTGGTTTTCTATTTACTAGTGCTGCTGCGCACAAAAAAATATTTGGAAGTTGAGTAGTAAAAAAACCATGGCTGAATTCGTAGTATAGTGCGGAATATTTAGAGCAAGCCAATCAATTCTATACTTTCGATAATAACTTTTTTTCATATCGCAGACCTAAGGATCTGATAGCTTTAGCAATTCCATGGCTCCTCCAATTTTTTTCATACGTCCGACTAAGAACTATTCAGCCTTGATGAGGTCGAAAAAAATGATACAGGTAAAAAAAGAGTATCCGATGTCAAGACCATCTATAAATAAACAAAAATACATGTCTTTAAATTTGGAATCAAGATGAAAAAAATATCGACGCTTTTTCATAAATCTCCACTTTTGACAACCTCAAACCTTTTAAAAACTCAGGTGGAAATAATTAGATTGTATGCCCTACCAATTGAATAGCGCGGTCCCCTTGGACAGGCTGAGCTCTTCAAAGACAATCGACAAAAAAACAGGACCACGATAATTCCGAACATACAGCCCTACATATCGGGATAGAGTTCAGTATTATTTCTCAATTTTGATATCAGCACAAATTTCTCTAAGACTAGCCAATCGCGGCAGACAAATTCGCTTTTCTGCCTAGCACAACCATGAAGATGGCATAGCTACGATGTAAAAAGAGCAACCGTTGAACTACTACGAGGCCGCCTGTCCTACCAAAAAAAGAAAAAGAAAAGAAGATAAAAAAACTACTAAAACTTACCACGCACTACGGCCACGATGAGCTAAAAATATGTAGATTAAAGCACATAAAAAAAATAGATAAATTTATACCCTACCAAAACCTCCACAGAAACGACATAATGGAAATAGAGGCAATAAGAAAACCTAAAAAAATACCGACAGAGATAATAAATAAATTTTATAGAAATAAAATAAAATAAGGACAGCAGGCCAACTTAAAGAAGAGAATAAATAACAATTTAAAAATAATCCAGACTGCTAACATAATATTAAAAAAATACGATACTAGTACAACAAAAAAATATAGCTGGGCATTACTAAATCTTTTAATCTAGGCCCTGAAGACATGGTTTTCCTGGCAAATATAAAAATGTTCTACTAGCTCTATGATAGAACCTAGCGTAGTCTTGCTGCCGACATTCTCGATCGAAGAATAACCCAAAAGATCGTCTAAGAGGGCACACAATTCTCCCGACGGCCTCTTTATATCTCATTAAGCGTATGTGGACTTTTCGGACAGCCTTATTCAAAAGAGCTAAAGATTTTGCTAGTTTGACAGTTTACTTACCTTCAATGTATTAGGTTTAGTCCAGTATTTTATAAAAATCTTCAGGTCAAAATATGATGTCAGTCGAGGTTATTGGCTAAATCTTCCAGATGGTTATAGCCAACCGACAAAAAAATAAATTGTTGCAGGCAATAAAGTCCAAGCATAAACGCTTACGGACATGCAGCTCTTGTTACCGTTGCACTTATTCTTAATGATGAATTTACTCGCGGGAAGCTCACCTCGCGTCGTTAAGGATTATATTGCCACCAAAGTTATTCCTTATATTAAGATGGTCGCCCATAACTGTAGAGATGTACAAGAGATATATTACACGTACTCAGAGTTAACATCCTAGGGAAGGCACGGAAAAAAAAATAAATCGCTAACTTTGACCGTACCTTCGTCATCCAAAAAAAAATATTGCCCGGCCTCTAGTGCCAATCTATATTTTTTTGAGCAAATACACATAATACAAATCCACACAGTAATTCGGTAGGACATATAGCCTTTCCAGTCTTTGGACTATCGATATAGGTTAATAAAGAATAAATGGAAAGTCGATATGCACCGCGGCGATATCCATGAATTTTGAAGAATTAAAAATACACTATCATAAAAGTTGCATTTTTTTTGCTCTCCGTGACCGATCTACGATATATCACCGAGCAGGCCAGTCATATCGGTCGCCGTAGTACTACGGCGACTGCGGCAAATACCAACTACAACCTAAGACCTTGCATCATGATAACGTTATAACGTTATCATGATGCAAGGTCTTAGGTTGGAACAGACACCCCATGGACAACTATGATAAGCTACTCCACGAACTCTATGCTATCATGTCTTCGGCGACCCGTACAGATCGATACCTTTTCTAACTAGTCCTAGCGGACAATAGTCTATCTTCTGGCCCCACAAGTTGTACTATGCATCCAAGAAAACGCTTCAGCCATCAATTAATACCAAAGATAACCCCTCATCAGTTAACAGCTCGGATAGCAAAACCTTACTTTGGACAATATCGCTCAGGGTGGAGCTTTTTTTATTGCAAGTCGAAACCGAGGTGGACTCGGTCATCGCCATCATCATGACTAACGATACTCTGCTTACAGACTAAAATTAAACAACCCCGTATGATTACCGTACCTCTGGATCCAAAAGACCGCCTCATAGTTATGAAAAAACTACCGCGGTGCTCAGGTTGCTCAAGAAAATGAATATCCGGCCATCCACAGCCTTAGTTATCGCGATGGCCTGCTACTTGCGTCAGAAATACGGTTCACCTCTAAAGGCCATGTTGCTGTTCAGCGCCGTCACATCCAACATTTAAGACCTATAGATAAGTATCACCACTCCCCAGCCTCCATGCGTCACTTAAGGACCAACCAATAAAATACCAAGCTGCAATACCACTAACGCTATCGTGCTCTCAAGCTATAATGCCGGTTCTGTATAGACTATTTTTTTAAGTTGCATAATGCACTTAGTTAAACGCACAATCCACGTCCATAAACTCCTCTCTCGAGCCGGCTGCATCTTGGACTCCTCTCCAGCGCCAAAATTCTATAAATCTCGTGCAGCTCCTAGCCGGGATGGATTACGACGTGTATAGGCTGCACATAGACCTAGACATACCAAAATTTTCGGAATGTACCCAGGCCATAAAGAAACCTTATGCGCCAGATTAGGCTTCCCATTCACAATCATTGAGACTGCAGTCCATGACCTACCCGTCATTGCGATCATAGCTATCCTGCACCGGCCACCTGCTCAGCTTGTAGTGAATCAAACGCTACTGCTTTAATAAGGCCACTTTATATAGCTTGTACACTATATTAGCCACAGGCTACAGCCTAAACAATGAAGCGCACCTCTTAGCTAATATCCTGCGCTGAGATACAGCCTACCGTGATGAGTATAAGCGCCAATGTCCAGAGAGAGCGAATGTTCGGCCAAAGGCAAGCTGCTCTACCGATTGAACGAATTCTAAACCACAGTCTACTATTTCCTCACAGGCATCGCGTAACATATAGCTCTCTGCCTTTTACGGCAAGGACGCTACCTTCGCTGAGTACAAGACTTGTGGCTGATTTAGAAGAACGGATGCCCAGCCGTAAACTGTCTTTATACAAAGATTTCCTACGCCACAACTAGACCGACTTCCAGATTCTGGAGCGTAAAGCTAGTGCAATCTTAACTACATGTAATGCTAAATTATTCTACCAACTCAATTATCTGCAGACATATGTCGAATCCGTGAAGCTATGGGCAGCCCTGGCTGCCCATAGCTATTTATCACTACCCCCCCCGATGCAATTGTTTTTTTGCCGTCTTATCGGCTTACAATGACGACCTATCCTGGCCGTATCATAGACGACCTGATGATCCAGGCCTTTCGTAAATTCGAAGCCGTGGCAACGGACAACAACTTAAATATCCTCAGCTACAGCCTAAAATCCTGACCGAACCGCCTCTATCTTTACCCCCATTCAAAACGATATTGTAGTTGTTCTATCCCCAGGTTCGGGCATACCCCCCTTAGTTACGCCTCTGCCACCTGATGTGCCCATAACGCCCTGTTACCCAGAATAGCTGGTTCTTCAGACGGCCTCCCTGGCTATCTGACCAGATCTGTAGCTGACGGCCCTGCCGGCCGCCTTCGGCATAGACTACAAAGCTGTATAGAAGTTGACCCACTACATGATGGACTAGATCAATACCTTAGTTCTCTCATCAAGCTATAGACCTAGACTACTTACATAAGTCGCCCATTTTTTCACAATCATATTCTAAGCCACGAAGACGGAACGCCACGACAACTACGCTGACGATTTATTTAAAAGGACTAAAGTCTATGATAACGCTAAATAATAGCTAGCGTGCGTATTAAGAGACTGCCCGAAATCAACTGATGATATAGAAAGATTCAGACCACGCCTTACACGTATCGACCCCACAACTGGATATACGCTCTCTCCTAGATCACAGTCATCTGGTGTCATAATTGGCCAGACAAAACCACAACATCCCACAGCGTATACAGTCAACATCAACCATGTGACACGCAAATGAGCTAAAAAAACACATGCCCTCGCTATCCATAAATTATGGCTATGGGACCATTGCAAAATAGACAAACCATACACGGCCAGCCGGTATACATCAGGGGATACCACTCCAGATGTTCCATAGTTCACAAGCCCAACAGCATCTTCAGATAGTGAATCAAAACACTCGCAGTGGACGGTCTCATCAATAAAAATATCTCAAGGAACACGCCTTAGGCTCAGCTTGAGCCCGACCCTCTCCTGCCCTTACGCAAAAAAAACACTAAGGCCAAAAAAATAAAAAATATTATCCAGGATACAGTCTGCGGATATATTACCGTGGATAATGCCAGCTGCCTTAATAATAAAACCAAAAAACTGGGCTATGCGGCCCCACAATAAATGCCGCAGTAGGATATAAAAGAAATCAAAACAAACCCACAAAAATCATACACTCACAATACTCGTTATCCGGCTGAAGATGGCCGCACCTTCATCGCGTAGCCAACATTATCCAACACTAAAAAATAAAAAATAAGCTATGATGTATCCAGATGGTCAGGATAAAAAATTTACAAAAAGTCGGTCAAAAGATCGACAATCAGTCTCGTCCTCGCCGGCCAGAAACGCAGTATCCATTTCAGACAATTCTAACCAGCTAGATCAAGGCATCCCGTCGGTCTCTAAAAAAACCACCGGTGCCGGATAAAACGTCCAGTACTCTCGGCCAGAATCACACCCACTTACCTCTTAACTCCCTCCCAATATCACACGAACACCGTATAAGTTGTAATTAAATGGCGTAGCTTCAAGCTAGGCTGCCCTTAAAAACAATAATTAATACACAGAAGCACTAATTTTCTCCGTTCCACAACTTTCATATAAATCCCGCTTGACTCCACTATAATGCCTACAGCCCCATGTCCTGCCAAGGCAGCCCACTAGCCAGCTTGGACCATGTCGATCATAAAGATAGCTAGCCGTGTGCAACCGATCCTGGCCCAGCAAACGGATCAACCGCACCGGAACGATGAGGAAGTCTACTCGGCAACCATCAACCGCTCTCTGAGGCAAGGCTTCGGTATCCAGACTACATTATAGTCCTCTCCCAAATAAACTAAAATCATACATATCCTGACCATCAGCTAGGAAAAGTTCGTTGAGATGGCCTGTTCCGGCTTCCAGCGTCGGCCACTTTCAGTTTAGCGAATAAGGTCACGATATCCTGAACTTTAAGGAAATCGATAAAACGCATGGGCAAAGATTTGGCCTACCCTATAGAACCAACACTCACGCAATTAATAAATAGAGCCCCTAACCACCATACTCGACGATATCTGATTATATGAATCACAAATTAGCTACTAGGTACGACTTCAGCCAAAGAAAGCGAGACGTACAGCGTAGCAAATGAATAGATTGTATTCTCAGCTGGCCCAGGACTAAGTCAATAGAACACATAGTGCATAACGCCTACACACTGGATCTAGGTATAAAGCGAGACAGCGCTCCTCTCGACATAAGACGGCAACCCATTAACGAGATCCTTGGATCGTGCTGCCCCTGAGCGGTAACTGAAAAAAATACTCGATCTGTGATATATTCCGACGTCGTTAAATATGACTTCAAGGTCCGCCACGTCATTGAAGGTATATACATTCAAAACTTGGTGGTATAGCCGAATAAAAATTACAGTCATGGCCGCCAGTCTCTCGACTATATGATTAAAAAATAGCCCTCGTTAGCGCCACGCACAGAGCTTCAACTAAGCATCCCATAACTGACACATAGACAGTTCTATATATAATAGTACATGAAAAACATATAATCTTAAAACGCACTTCTAAATATCGTAGTATGACGTGGTGCCACTGTCGCGTTCAACCATAACCGATACGGTTACGTTCAGAGCCACAACTTACTGATACAGCTAATAGTTTTTTACACGCATTACAACTAAAGCATCGAACCCCCCTCCGAAAAAAAACACCTATAGAGTATGCAGGACTACTAACTTAGCCCCCCAATATAAACGCTGACATAGCCGCCACGCAGAGAATAGGCCGTACAGAGTGAATCTACTGTACTCCGTCGCGCCATGCTCCACGACTACCTATAGTTCTGGCCAAACGATTCATAGTGATCAAGCTGCCACATACCAAATTATAGAGACACAATGATAGCCAGCTCTTCCTTGTACTCATTAAAAAATCAAGACTATTTGACTCGCCCCAGATCGTCTTATATACAATTTATATACGATGGCACTCAGGTCCAACAAAGTCTTCCAAGGCTCATATCATTAGTAGACCTGAGTGGTCTAACTCGGCGACAGACTGTCCTAAACGACCTTATCTGGCCCTTTCTGCTAGATGTTTGGGTTCTTTGTCCAATTGTATCACATCCGACTACGTGCCAACCTTCTATTGACCTGAACGATTTAGACACCTGTATCCACTTTGCACTATTTTAAAGTCCCAAGTCAACCAGGCCGAATTGATGTATGTGACGTCTAAAACATACCGTCCAAATGGCGACCTTCCGGACAAGGGTACGAGCAAATCATGCAAATGATGTGCAATTTTCGTAACAACTGCGCAAAAAATCACCAGACAGTGACGACCGCCGCATCAAATAATGGCGCCAATAATGAACTACCAGCCAACGTAACAATGGCATAGTAATTGCTTATAAAATACCGAACATTCATTGCATGGGAGGACTTACTTCCGAACGCAGATCTCAAGCTATATGTAAGTAGCTAAAGTATAGCAGTTCGCTACTTTATGATAGTTAACAACAGACGGAATAAAATCAGGAATTTTTTCTCTGCCGTAATCTACCCCCACAGAAAATCGCTGTACCTGTCCCGCTGCTAACCAGACTATAATAACTATGAAAAAATTAGGATGTATGACCTCACAATAACAAACGTCCTAGAGAGATAGCGCCCCATGAAACTAGTAACGTCAATGGCTTTCAAATTCACCGCTAACGTACCTGCCCGGCGCGCTACTGCCACGGTTGAATCCATTCCCATCTGCATCAAAAAAACTAGGGCTCGGGACAACCTACTCAAAACGCTCATCAGCGTTATCGCCGTGGCCGTACTAGTCAGCTTCACTTGGTTTGTGCTCCATAACCATTCTAACCTGGCCCAATCCATAAAAAAACTACTTATAAAATTCGACGAGTTGCCGCTTTTCATCTTCATGTATTGGTTTTTCTACCTGACCCTAGCGGTCCTGGGCTGGCGTATCTGGATGTCCATCAAGTACCGCCCAGCGCCGTTATGCCCGACGACGCAATTGCCCTCCCTCACGATAGTGACCCCGGCTTACAATGAAGGTCAGCAGGTGTATGAGGCCATATGTTCGGTAGCGGCTAGCGACTACCCCATGGACCTGCTACACATTGTAGCCGTGAACGACGGCAGCAAGGACGACACCTGGCACTGGATGCAGCAAGCCGGCCGCGACCTAGCCAATTGCGGCGCAACTATAGACTTGGTGAACATGCCTCGCAACTACGGCAAACGTCGGGCCATGTACGAAGGCTTCGTACGCGCCAAAGGCGACATCCTAGTAACTATAGACTCAGATTCCGAAGTAGAAAAGCATACTCTCAAACACATCGCCAGCTCCTTTCTGCACGATCCACAGTGCGGCGGCGTGGCCGGCAATGTCCGCGTACTAAACATGGGCGATGGCCTCTTACCTCGAATGCTCGACGTTTCCTTCGCCTCATCCTTCGACTTCATACGCGCCGGCCAAGACAAAATCCACACCGTACTCTGCACTCCGGGTGCCTTATCTGCCTACCGCAAAGACGCAGTCATGCCTGTGCTGAATGAATGGCTAGTGCAAAAATTCATGGGTCGCCCTTCCCATATCGGAGAAGATAGGGCCTTAACCAACCTGTTAATCCGCAACGGCTACCACATTAACTACCAGTGCAATGCCATAGTTTATACCAAAGTTCCCACCACCTACTCTAGTTTATGCCGCATGCTCATCCGCTGGACCCGCAGTAATGTACGCGAAAATCTCATGATGCTACCCTTCATATTTAAAAATTTCCGAAAAGGTTCCAAGTTCGGCGCCCGTCTTAATGTACTCATGGCTTTCTATGAGATGACCTGGTGCGAGGCTGTCAAACTGCTAACCTTCGGCTACATACTGGCTGACCCACTCTTCGTAGTCCCGAACCTAATTACTGCAGCCTGCATTGCCTCCATCCTACCTATCACCGTATACTTCCTACGCTACCGTTCCTTCAACTGTGTGTGGGCATTCCCATATAACCTACTCTGGATTTTCTGTCTGTCCTGGATTGGCCCCTTCTGCATCCTGACTATGCACCGCTCAGGCTGGATGACCCGCGGCCTGAACGAAACGCCGGATGCAACTGAAGGCCTGACTGCCGCCCAGTTAGGAGACCTGGTGTACACCAAATCTTTGGCTGGATCTAAGATACTGGCAACCTCGAGCATAGTCACGCCCATAACCGATGTCGTAGCCGATGCAGCCTAATTGTATAATCTTATGGACGCTCTATGCATCTAGTGTTAAAGTATTTAATTTATTCAAGAAATATTTTATATTTTCTCAATTTGTAAAATCGTAATCTAACAACCGCAACGTAAAAGTTTTATAGGATTGCAACGTATTTCAACTGCCTATAAATTACTACTGCGTGCTGGTTGTGATATGCTGCGGCATAATCTGCGTCATCTGCATCGATAAAGTCGTAAAATACAACTAAAGACACCTGATTAATATCAAATTATCCGTAGCCTAAACAGAAAACCTTTCTACTCTACGCGCTCATACTTTGAGCCGAATTCGAGGAGAATTTTTTTTTGGAGGACATCCCGATGATAAAGACATACTCTTTGTCCCACGAAATACCTGATCTGCGTCTGGCGGGAATACCTAAGACTATTGCAGCGCAAAGTAGCCCCAGCATATGAATACCTCACAGCCGACTTACGGTAGAATGAACCTAGGCTGTCCGCCTGCATCATAACCTTAAAAAGATTACTATAACGCAGGGGTGTGGAGAAGAGCGAGTGCCGGACCAATACTGTCACGAATATCTTCACTACCTCCCATTACCAATGCTAGCAACATGCCAGAATAGAGGCATACCTGTATAATATTTCATGCCTTGAGATCGAACAATAGGCTGTCCTAGTAAAAAAACTCAAGCCTTTTACAGAGCACTTTCGAGGCCTCCATGCAAAATATCTAATACTACGCTGCAGTAATACATGGAACCAAAAGTTATCTAAGAAACCAGCCTAGCGGATATAGACAATTAGATCCTAGTCCTACCCCAACGTACTGACTGTTGCTACTACTTTTGTGCCTGCATCGGTAAACATCGCAATATTATACTTCTAGTTATTTTAACACCATAACCCTGCTATCGCCGTTAGTACGACGGGACTGTGCCACTAATCTAAACGACCTTGCAGGCTTCCTTAAATTGCACGATAGCGGACGAGTTATATACCGTCACCATGGAGCACAAAAGCGTGGATACCTACCGGCCTCCGGACTCAAAAGTTGACCGGCCAGTTGAAAGGCACGGTAAATAATAACCCCAGATAGAGACGATACGGACTCCATTTTTTTTGTAGTTGAAACAGAACTTATATTTCTTAGAAAGATATATACCCAGCCGATATCTAACAAAAAAACAGAATACCAGGCCCGTTCATCGTTAAATACATTAAGGCGTCGTATCTGTCCAGGCAGCCAACCGACTCCTTAAGTCGCCACCCAACCCCCTCAGTCTATTCCTTGAGCAGCGCTCACAATATCCGGGTGACTAAGTCAGGTAACAGCCAAGTTACATCTTGCCCCGCCCAGCTCCAATACTAAAAAAAACAGCAAAAAATCTTACGCTAGCCCGGCCGCTATACCCAGCGCCTCAGCTTCACACTAAACCAGATCGTACTCGGTAAACAAAGAAAAATCCAATCTCGTACTCCACCGACCAGGCGTTACGAAGTAGCTTCATACGAAAGGCATACAGGTTCCCCATAGCTATCTTTGAACGTATTTAGCTTATACGTCAAGCCTAAGCCACCGCCACCTATAGAACCAAATAATAACTACAACAACAAATTATATTAAATATCAATTTCCTAAATTAATTAACCTTATCTATAAGAACGAAAAAATAGTTCCACTCTTCAACCAAAGGAGCACTGAGACAGTGGTCAACGAATATGTCGCTATGTGGGAGCAACTCAACCTAGACCTACCGGCCCACGAAGGCCTGCTCGCTGTATTGGGTAAGTTCTATGGGGACATTTACCTGTCCCAACAGGATCGTCTCGGTGGCATGGAATACCTAGACTTTGTGATCTCCGAAATACATGGGCTACGTATTCAGGAACTGCAGGACGCCAAAGCCACCGGCTGCAAGGTGGTGGGCACCTTCTGCGTCTTCGTACCCGAAGAACTAACCTTAGCCGCCAATGCCATCCATGTGGGTCTGTGCGCCGGAACAGAAATCGGCAACGATATGACGGAACAGATGGTACCGCGCAATACATGCGCCTTAATTAAATCCTTCGTCGGCTTCAAGCTGGCCCGGCTCTGCCCCTTCATAGAGTCCTGCGACACAATCATTGGCGAGACTACCTGTGACGGCAAAAAAAAGACTTACGAAGCCTTTGCAGCCCATGTACCGCTATACGTTATGGAAATACCGCACACAAAAACAACCGATGCCAGGACGCTATGGAAGGCCGAGATACTGCGCTACAAGACCCACCTAGAAACGATCACAGGCGTGGCCATCGACACGATGCGGCTGGCCGCAGCTATCCGTACGGTGAACGCCAAACGTCAAGTGCTACAGCGGCTGAACCGGATACGGGCCACGGTACCAGCGCCCATCTCAGGCCGTGACGTACTACTCATAAACCAAATCAGTTTCTACGACGACCCAGTACGCTTCACAACTAAGGTGGAGACGTTATGTGATGAGCTGGAGACACGCATCGCCGTGGGTAAATACGTAGCGCCGGCAAAGACCCCACGTTTTCTACTCTCTGGCTGTCCCATGGCCGTACCTAATTGGAAATTACCGTATGTAGTAGAAAGCTCTGGTGCAATCATCGTGGGTGAGGAATCATGCATCGGTACTCGCAATACTCGTGACCTCACAGACGAAACAGCCCTGGACTTAAACATGATGCTGGATGCCTTGGTCGAACGCTATATGAAAATTGACTGCGCTTGCTTCACCCCTAATCACGAACGGCTAAACAACGTGACGGCCATGGCCAAAGAGCTCAACGTTGACGGGGTGATTCACTACGGCCTACTCTTCTGCCAACCATACGCCCATGAAGCACTCAAGATAGGCAAGGCCCTACGCCGGGAAGCAATTCCATTCCTAACCATCGAAACTGATTACGGCACGGAAGATATAGCTCAGCTAAAAACGCGGATAGAGGCCTTTATAGAGCTGGTAAAACCGATATGAAGCCTGAACCTGTACTCCCCATAATCGAGGTCGACCATATCAAACCTTGGCTGCACATTTGTTTGTCCACCCCGCTAATCGCCGGTCTAGATATCGGTTCACGCTCCATAGAGCTAGTAGTCGTATCCAGTAGTCAGATGATATATCAAGCCCGGCTACCAACCACTTTCGACCCTCTGTCGCAATGCCGACGGCTGCTGGCAAAGCTTCCGGCTTATCCTCTGGTTGCAACGGGTTATGGCCGTAATTTAGTAGCCGAATACCTAGCCCAGGCCGAACCGAACCGACCAGTGACGGTGATCACTGAAATCAAAGCTTACGCGAATGGGGTACACACAATTTTTCCCCAAGCACGTACAGTGCTGGATATTGGTGGCCAGGATACCAAGGTCATCGCCCTGGCACCGAATGGTCGGGTGTTACATTTCGAGATGAATGACCGATGCGCTGCTGGCACAGGTAAATTTTTAGAATTCATGGCTAATATATTCCAAGTGCTAGTAGAAAATTTTGGCCACTTAGCACTCACCGGCAGCACGCGACTAGCCATCGGAAACATGTGCACAGTATTTGCTGAGACCGAGGCAATGTCGCTCATGGCGCAAGGGCACCGACAGGAAGACATCGCCCTGGGGCTACATGCAGCTATCGTCAAACGCACGCTAGGTATGCTGGGCCGGGTGGGCCTCACACTGCCATTAGTCTTTGCTGGCGGCGTAGCGCATAATCCCTGCGTAGTAACCTTGCTGCGAGAGGCTCTGGACGAACCACCCCTACTCCCAGAAACTCCGGATTATGTAGGCGCCTTAGGCGCAGCCATATGGGGAGAAAAACAATTCGGCGTAAAAGATATCACAATCTGAAAAAAGCCACACCATTGAGATCCCAGACAAATAAATCTGCAACTTTTAGCCATAAATCGCCTGCCCTTCCAACTATACGCACAAGCCTTTAATCGGTTAAAAAGCCCTTTTCGACGCCAACGGCCTCCTTTAGCTGCAATTCAAATATCGACTACAGCGAGAGTCACTTCAGCCAGGCAGTTCAAAAGACGAAAGGCAGGGGTTCTCTAGACGACATACCGTATGCTCCTAAACCAAGAAAACGCAGACTACGACATTCAAAAAAATCAAATAGATAAACAGTAAACTACAGTTGTCAGCATCTGCTATGTATAACGCGCTCTATAAAAGAAACGTGACCGATGGTGAATATTACCGTCTAGCCCAGACAAACAGGATGGTGGCTAAGACAAACACAAAAAAAGTAAAGTGTATCTCGATGGGTATAGACGTAATCTCTAGGTAACTGAAAAAACTGCCGACCCGAGCCTGGGTACGCCCGTCATTCCAACCCAGTGCCCTATCTTTAATGTATGACCGATCTTAGTAACATGACAAACTAAAAAAATAGCGCTTCTCAATCTTTTAATTGCTCTTAGGCCAGCAAAAGCTTGAATTAACTTGGCTGCGCTACACGTACAGAAGTACTCTGGTATGACGCTAACCCAAGATATTACTCTATGGCTCAGCGCTACGGAAATCCATACGGATGCCATCGATAAACATGTCCTTGGCATAAGCATAGCCCGTCTCCCAGATCGTACCATCATCCGTCTGGATCCCATCCCTCAAGACCACGAGCAAATCCGTAATATCAATTACTAGCCGGCAACTCTTGGAGATATGCGCCTTAACTACGTACTCCATGTTGGCCAAATTTCCAGGAACCAAACGGGTCTGCCGGGGGATACGACTAAATAGTCCCATCTACGGCGAGTACCTATTTGAGACTGCGAGGCCAAAATTATTTTTCTCGCTAAAAAATAGATCGACATAGTAGCAACGGGAAAGGACACAATGTATTGTTCAGGATAGGGAAGAGAGGAGTGAAAAAGGTGACAGGAAAAACATGACGAGACCAAGGCAAAAACAGTACTTAAATAAACACTCCAAGTCGGCTGGCTCCAACCTAGATCTCAGACCAGCTCCCAATCTAACAAATTACTAAACTACTTCGGCTCCATCCAAGTGCATAGACAGACCCTAATAGACGAGCAGAGTCTAAGAATTACCACGACGGGACGACACGCTAGCGCTCGTAGAACACTCACTCATTGATCGTTTGCTAATCAGCTATGACTAGATCCCAACCTAGACGAGGGTCAAATAAATGTCACGCTACGCTACCCAACTAATATGTAGACTATCTTTGATGCCTACTGGGCTAACCTGCCTCTTGGCTATCACAAAAGCCGACCTCATCTTAACCATGTTCTAACACACTGCACTACTCCCCACTGACTGCCCACAGCACTTCGCCATGAAAGGCACCCGCAGTAATATAAAAGCCATTGGCACTCATCGACTAAACCTCAGGCTAATATCGAAAACTACCTGTGCCACCAATAATGCCGAGTATTCCTTGCTCGAGACACGCCCCACGCAACTCACGCCCGAACCCTTATTCGAGCGCATAAGCACCTTCTCCGGCAAGATAGATAATATTTTAGGACTGCACACTTAGACCTAAATACTCTCACATGCGAGCATCGTCACGCACACAAATATAACAAGAGCAATTCCGATACATCACGTAGGTGGTGAAAAATATAGCCACCATAATCATGGTGATCACCCAATCTGCTATTAAAACTCGGACATAAAGAGGACAATGCCCGAACCCGACAGTTGATCATCGCATTACTTGTGTCAAAGAGGTCTCAGCCTTATTAAATGATACATATATGTACCACGTGGCATTAGACGTCCTCAACCAAAGCTATAACCATAACCATAGCCATAGCCATAACCATAGCCATAATCAATGACATTGCTGATAGAGCAACCTCCTGAAGTTTAATGTAGTCCATGAAGCCAATACAAGTCTGGCCGAGAATTCGCCGTGATCACGACGAAGTGCTCAGGCTCGCTAAGAAACCACAACCATTATCAAAAAGACTTGTCCCAGCATTTAAGCCATCCAGCATAACCCGCCAAGCATGGATCAAATATAGCATCTTTCGACGTTGTAGGCGAGATCACCGTCCTAACCACTACTCAGTCCAGGCGCTCCGATAAATTATCATGCAACCGGTATCAATGTGTAAAGGCCTTGATATCAAGCATAGCCTGCTAAATACTTAGGCAAGATTGACGACATCAACCAGTATGATCGCTGCAGATATTGGCCTAAATCACGTAATCGATATTCTCTCCAGTGAATCAGACCACGGTAGTAGACGTTTGAGCCTGAGATATGCTGGGCATATCAAAGACCTGAGCATTAGACGTTCCGCATATAGCACTATCGCCGTACCCCAACGGTCAGCCCTTGCACTACACCCAATTGCAAGTATATAGCCCTCTATGTGGCATGTCCATCGGACATTTCATCAACCTATACCATACCTGCCTCAAGCTCATAAAATTATAACTCTACCATTGCTCATCCACTCATCTCACTCCTTGCAAAAAAAAATTGCATGTGCGATGCTCAGATACAACCTATGTCCATCATAGAAATACAACGTTACAAATAGCCGATACCAAAAATATATCGTGCTTGTCCGACTAACCATGCAAGAAGTGTAATTGGTGACTCTGGGATCATGGTAATATTTATATAACTCGACCGGATGATGATCTAACAACTACAGTAGGAACTCTAGGAATCTTAAAAAATACTACCTCAAAATATCATACTGACCAATAAATAATCCCGTGGCTACAGAGCCAGACCAGTAAAGAACGGCTCTTAATGCGCCAATTGCTAAATTTAATTAAACTAACTATACTGCATCAACTTGTCAGGAACATTTTAGTAATAAGCACCAGGACCGTAAACATATTTGTAAGATCTAGACGAATATTATACAGTGAAAATAACAATTCAGGGAGGTAACCCACGGATTTTATAATGAAGCTATCAGAGCATGAAGAATCTGTAAATGATGTCGATGAACACCATAATTAGTCCAACTCGGTGTCCATATAACGAACGCCCCTGTCATGCCTTAAATACTCCAATAAATCACCACGTCACACTCCGAGGTCGCATTAGGCGATTGCCAAATAGTAGCATCAGAACATAAAAAAAATATAGCCAATCCCGATAGCTAACCGGTCCGCTTGCCGATCCATTTACATCCACCTCAAGTTTTGGCCAAACCATAAATCAAAAAAATGATAAGCCTCATGAGCCGGAAAATGCGAAATAATAAGGTATTGTAGCTGCTGTCGTGGCAATCTCCGCGAGCTGAAACGTAGCTGCTCTTCTTAAGGATTTTGATAATTTACCACAATTTTTTGTATGGGCAAGGTTGATCAAAAAAATAAAAATAATGTCGGTCGGGCGCAATAAACGGTTTTAGCCAAAATCAGGATCAAAAAAACTTTTATCGCGTTGCATGGTTAGGTCAAAATACTCGGTGGCCTTAGTGATGTAAAAAAAATGGTGCTGGAATGCTGTACAAAAAAATATTGGACCTGGTAGCATAGATAGCTCTCTACCCTTAAAAATCAAGAAACTCACCTTCAGGTCGAAAAGAAAATGTTGTGATCTAAATGCGGTAGTAAAATTTTGCTACGTACAGATGAATCCAAAAAGATAAAACTTGCGGTCATTTGGGGGCCTCGCTCCGGCCGGTACCAGAGGCGGCTGTGTACAATAAGGGCAGAGCTGCAGCCAAGACAGCATCTGTATAACGTACAGACAACTCCAGGATCTGCATATCGCCCATGAACTCGCCAATAGCGGTCAAGAACTACCCGATATCCAGATAATCTAAGACAACCCGGCCCGAACTATATACTGATAGTGATCAAACGGAGGACTAGGCTATAAATTTGGGACTATGGCGGGCTAAAAGAAATCAGGCTATTGGACATGCAGCCAGTTAAGGGCACTAAAATAAAATAAAAACAATAGGCGCTATCTATAGAGCTTACCAGGTCAATCATGAGGTACTACTAGCTGGACTTAAGTTTGTCTGAAGCACAGATATCAGCGACAAGGCATCGCCAATGTGAGTGTAGTAGACGTATATAACACTATCAACCGCCGATAAAATAATATTATAACTCTCATAGGCTACGGCTACCAGGCTTTGATAGCCGCTATCCACACTACCAGCTAGTAGTAGGTCCAGTCGCAACGACAACTGTAAAAAAAACTTCTCTAAGGCACCGGTGTCGAGGGACCGGATTATATTCGACGTACTCTGCCTTATTATCTTGCTAAAGGGAAAATATGATAGCAAGCCGTCTGGATCGTGTAGCTGAGAGCTATAATTAAACTATGTCCCTATCGTGTCTGGGTCGCCACTACCATCTTAGTCACCACCCATGCGGCCACCATCTCAAAAAAATTCATAAAGCCAGGACTGCCTGTTCGGAACCAACTTAACCTTTATCTTCTATACAGTGTTCAATCAGCACGATGTCCTGCATGACATAGACCTGAGCGTGAGCTGGAACGTCATATTCCTGCTCATCTCTATAGTTTGCATAGTAAAATATTATGGCCAGGATCAACGTATTCCATAGTACGTTGGCCAATTATGGCGACTATGGGCAAACACATTCGAATCATAGCCATCTTTGTCGTGATTACAGCCATTGTTTTGGCCTTTCCAAATAACGTAATCATGATGCTTCGCATCAAGTCCGTAAGCTTGTTCATCCCAAAGAACAAATTTGACACCCGTGCTCTACCTCACCCGGCATACCAGGCGACTTAAGTAGATCAAACGCAAGTACGTCCAACTGGCCACATAGCGCTGCGAGGACAATCGTACCAGTGTAGTACAGTCCACAAGCACAAAGGCGTCTCCTTATGTTGTAAACTTAAAACGTTATACACCATTGCTGGCCCCATAGAGTCCAATGAACCGGTCTAATCCGGCGCGCACGCCGGCCACTAAATAGATGAGCGGTATTCCGACCCGTCAGTCACGTCAAGGCTAGAACTTTTATACTGACGTCTCCTGTTTTTTTTTGCTCCAAAATATGATGTGAGCCCATTACCAGTCCGCCAGCTCGTGCCCCATTATAAGACCAGCTCCCCACACAGATAGGACTATCACTTGGCAGACGCTGCCCTAACCGTGTCCAGATGTTTCTCACATACACTACAGGGTAATGTATTACCCAACAAAAATAGTCTCTATAACAGGCCGAACGGTACGGGAAGAATAAAGACAACGCTATAGCTAAATCTGGCCTACCAAAAAAAAATAGCCCTCCTTGGAGATGGTTTCGGCCAGCAAAGACACGTATACGTCCTAACCGGCCAAATCCATAATATCATCATCCCCCGAGGCCAGACCAAGGCCAATTCACCTAGCTGCGCACAAAAAATCAGGGCTGGCTAGACCGATTCCAGCAGAACCTCACTAAAGAGCCGGTGGCAGCTACTGTTCGATTCCAAAATATGCGTAGCCTCTACAAAAAAAAGGTCCCTCTCATAATCGCTGTAAACTGGTCTGTCTACCTCCTTGCCTCCCAGTTTATCGCGCCCAGCCAATTTACGACAAATCCAAGCGACAATACGCTCCACTCTGCGCCCACCCTAGATATCACGGCACGGCCGGCACGTTGCGCGATACAGCCCTGGATACAAAATGGAGGCAAAACGGTCAGTCCTTACTCACGCAGCTGCCATAAATATGCCGAGTAGCGATGAGCGCTATCTCTCGCTCGCAATAGCCCTCTGGAACTACACCACCTTCAGCATACGTAGCAACAGGTCATAACACGCCAAGGTCATTAGGCCAGCCTATTGAACAAAATTTGGGACAGGCAAAGAATGTGTTCATATCATAGCCAAGGAATCGTATATAAAGATATTCAACACTTCCGGTAGCACAGCCGTAAGGATCGTCCCAAAAGTCCTTACCTCCTTATCAAGGCCCGGATAATATAATGCCCGCCGGGTACAGGCCTCAAGACGCACAGAATCTATAAAATTGAGCATAACCTCTACATAAGTCTGCCGATACCTTCCGCGTCACTCATCCTCGCGCGCATGCCATATATAGATATTTGAAAAAACCCAGCCTAAAGGCCTCGGCTATAACCTTGCCCACCGAAATCTTGCTAGCGCCCAGAACGGCTCAAACGAAACAAATCAGAAAGTAACAATAGGCCCCGCACTGGACTCGCATTAGCGCGCTACTACGGCCCAAAAACTCGTCCAGGCCGATGGACTTGATCAAGTAATATATAGTCGCCCTACCACAGAACCTGCACCACGGAATATGCCCTAACAAAGCCAGTGATCATAATAACATTAGTACACCAAATCACCCACCTATTTCAGAATCTTCAGGCCATCTACGCGCTTTACCTCAAAGTCGATCAAGCTAGGCCAAGCTCTCAGCGCCGTATCTCCTAACAGGGACCTAGAGGTCGTTGACTACATCCTTGGCTGCGTAGCCCTCCTACAACTAGAACTTTCTCCGACTTTGCAGACTACGAATCTGACTAATATGCTCTATAGTCCGCTCTTTAGCTTGACCAAGTTCTCGTGACTATCTTCCAGAATAGTCTGGTCCCGGTTCAGGTCAAATATATCCTCGGACATAGCACTTCCGGACAAAAGAAGCAGGAGCAGTTCTAGGTAACTGATACCCGCAACATACTAGAACACGACAGCATCGAGCTGAACCAACAGGCCCAACTCATGCTTCGTGCAATCAGGGTTACCCAAGTCCGGACCCACATATAAGCCAGGACGGTATCGTCGATTCCGGCTCCGACACTACCAGGGTCACTTACTACTCCTACCATTTTCGTAGAGAAAAACTCATCTACCCCTTCCTCGGCGTCCACAATCGTAGCATATCTAGCTACTTAGTCGCTTTCTCTCCTAAAAAAGTATGCTCCACCATTTATTGCAATCTACAAAGTCCATTGCGCTACGCAATACCCACACCATAACTAATTCCAGAATGTAGCTCCAGCCAGAACCATGACGATATTGCATGTTATATAAAGATTTACGCTGCATTTTCTACGCTGTATTTAGTTTATAATAAAATTTCAACTTATCAACAGAAACGTCTGAATAATACAGGCCCTTAAAATGGGAGGACTTCTTATGAGTGTCACCATAAAAACCGTATTCATGGCCGCAGTCTTCGCCAAGCATAATTACAACAAAAAATCACCTTCATAATCACAGCCAGTTTTCATCATGTAAAAAGACCTGTTAGACGAAGCTCGAACGCCCATAAACTGATATCTAAAGCTCAGGACCGAATCGTCGCTCAAAAGATACATCCAATCGACCAAAATATAATACAAGTGCGCTATGTGCTAGCCTAGAACGCATCGAGAGCCTGAATACAGCAGTGATTTTTTTGCTGAGGCCAACGATATGGCGAGCTTAGCAAAGCTAGACGCCAACGGCTGGAAAAAAACGCAATATCGCCATCCTGCCTAAGATGCCAACCTTACTCTACGGCCTAATGGGCCATGCCCCTACCGATAGCCAAGCAACTATACACTAAAACTATAGCTTTCTCCTGGTCAACTCCATATACAACACCACCCACATTTAGTGGAATTTCAAAGCAGCGACTAAAGCAATGTCAGTTGGCTTTGTCGTCTGGTCCAACCAGGACTACGTAACCATACGCCACGCCTGGGCAAGACCGAAGACGTAGTCATAGACTATACGCCAGCCCATACTATATTAAATTCATGCTTGCCATCAGTGCCCGGACAGCAAGCTACCCATCAAAGCCTGCACCCCGAACTTCTTCATCCCGGTCTGAGACTATTTTTAACCACCTCAACGAATAGTACAGCCTATATACGTAAAAACTAAAAAGAAGCTCTAGGTAAAACTAGCGGCTTTCGACCTTTCTAGCCGTACCTTGTGCGCTGATATTGATTTATACTAAATCTGCTAACATACCACTTCATCAAAGGCGATTTCTATCCATCCATCGCCACGGTATTCTTATTCTCATAAATACAAGGCAGTCTACAACACCTATGGCCCGTCCTCGACATCAAATCCCGCAAAACAATCGACGACCAAAATTTACACCAAACTCGTCAGGCACCAACACGGACACTAACTTCAGAGCCAACATCTCCGACCAGCCCATAACAAGTCGTCATCCGCATACAAAGGAGTAATACCATGCAAGACATACTGCCTAGGCCACTAAAATAACTAGCTTCAATATTAATAGTATTACATTCTTGTTCATCATCAATTTCATCGACTCCAATGAATTCTTCGTGCTAACCTCCTACGCATTACGAGCCTATGCATATCCGAATGCTGTAATCACAAAAAACATATGCCAAAAAGTTTCTTAAAATCTTAGTCGTGGCCATAAGCTCTGCTATTACGACCACATAAAAATATTAAGCTTAAATATATGTCCACCATAGCTGAAGGGTGCAGGCAATCGTTAAAGTCCGGAGCTGCATCCTGGACAATTAGGATCAGACCGATTTCAAACTATATGTGAACCTAAATTTATTGGCCATACTGATAGTTGTAGACAGTCTGGTCACGCTGAATATTAAAATCATTTAAGCCTTAAATAGAGAAGTAGACTTACTCACTAACTCTATATAGCTGCAAAAAAAATCAAGCTATGGCCACGATCACCATCAGGACCACCAATATATGCGCATCTCCATGTAGTTTGCCATACTGCTGGACTTCTCTACGAGTATACTGATTGCGACCATCGTTTTAGGCTCCTAGCAATTTTTTTTCCAATATAATTTATGTCTCGGCACCTCCAGTTTAGTAGACACGACTGCAGAGATGGTCATAGCCTTTGTTATAGGCTAAATAGCTTGGCCGGCTGGATCATATACGGCATAGCGTACATTTTGGATGCGCTGACAATGCTAGCCGGATCGCTCTAAAATACAGCTAGGCGCCATCTGCATCACATACGTACGTACGTACGTAAGCACATAATCAATGTGGGCCACGCTTATCGTAACCGCAAATCATAGCCTGCCCTACTCAAGACCTAACTAAAACTAAATCTCATTGGAACAAACTAGAACCTAGTGGTAATGGTATACAAGGCTAATTTTCTAACGATCATTTTTTCACAGTAGATACAGCAATCATTCTGACAGTATGTCCAATAAGTATGATTACCATAACGACACTTATTAACGTGCTACCCATCGCCCAAGAACTCGGGGGTAATATGGAGATACAGCGACTGCTGAGCCTTAGTTGCTGTAGTTAGTCTTATAGTCCACAATTACTGACATTATATTTCACACTGGCCTACTGCATCTACTAGGACACAGCACGGCGGAGGAGAAACTACTAAACAGGCCTGTAGAAGGCAGCACCTGTGGCAACTTAGTCCAAGGCTTAGGCTAAGTAACTGTCAGAGATGTTTCGCGGATAGCGCTTATGATGAATGCCAGCGGTCACAGCTAGTCGCAAGCCACGAAAAGTACAAACCTAGGCCGAAAGCCAGGACGTTTGCAAATTGGTAACCAGACGGATACGATCAGTATTAAGGGGATGACGATGGCGTACCGTTCTAAATAGCCAAAGACAAATGCCATATGCCTACGGCATTTTTCAATAATGCAGAAACGGACAACAGACAGCTTCAACCTATTACTGTCAAAACATGACAGAGACGATCTCGAGGCGCGTAGACAAGTAAGCACTGTTGCCTTTCAGGGTCTAGGTATCCAAAAAAATAACAACTTTGACAGTTACGATAAATTGTCCGGCTATAACCTAAAAATCAACTTGTAAATACTGTCTGTTAAAGTCGCCGTCACATCAGCAGAAGCTGACCAACTAATACAGGAAAAATTCACTCTGAACGACCAAAAAAATATGATCAATAACGTCAAATGGTATCACGAACATACTAAACAATAACTAAGGCTACCTCGGTGGAAGCTTATAATATCTATCTCTAACTTTAAGATATAAATTGGTGGGTTGGCAACATACATGTAAACTACACAGTTGCCGTGGTAAGGATAGTACAAAAAAGAAACCATCCCAGTGGTACCGACGTAACGCCCTAAAGAAAATAAGCATGACAACAACTTTGAGCTTAAGGATGGTAAAATTCATGATAAAAAACACTAAAAATCGGCAGCATGCTGACAACGGACCAGGGTTTGGCCATAAAATATTAGCAAGTAGGTAAAGGTACCAACCGAACAAAAAAAAATGATACAAATGGATAATGCGATCCAGTCAGATAGATAAAGGTAATTTTGTGCTCATTAATAACGATATCGCTCATGACGACTCATCCCGCGAATAAACGTGCCTGGTTGCGGGGGTTGTTGCTTTACGATACGCGGTAAAAAAATAATGTCAGGTGCTCCGATCTTATCTTCTTTATTGGTAGACCGTACCGGCCATGGTGAAGAAAAAAGGATTGCAAAGGCTGGGTCATTCTGGCTAATCTAAGCTACTAGTTTTTTTTTATAGTGGAGGGATGGCCGAGTGGCCGAAGGCGGTGGTCTTGAAAACCACAGCTGGGTAACCAGCCGAGGGTTCGAACCCCTCTCCCTCCGCCACTTTTTTAAAGTATAAGATGCTTAACACTTTTTTTGCTTATGGCATCATATTTTTTTCTTGATAGCCTTTCAAGGAGTCTTTCTATTAACAAACGATAACAAAACTTAACGGATAGTTGTGCTTTATAATTGGACGAGTAGACTAAAATATATTATATTCGATATAAAAAAAATGATGTACTGTAAAGGACAAACTTACTCAAAAAAACGTTTTAAGGCGCGGGTCATAATAGTTGCCTCTGTGGAATAAAGCCGATACATATTAGCGACGCAGCCTACTTTATCTTCCTCGGAGTCGCACTACCTCTTTCACAATGGAAAAAAGCGTTGCGCTACATAGAGCTTCAAAACTAATATTGAAAATCGTCTATTGCGGCAAAGTCTGATTCAAAAAATGGCAGCTAAGAGCAAACAATTTATATCTTTTAAGCCGAATATATAGATAGACAATATGTTTTCGACCTTTATGCATCAGCCCTTGCGTCCAGATTAAAACATATAACGATATTGTTTTTTTATTTGGAATTATTTCAAAATTATGATGCTACTTTTATGCCTGTTAAATCGCACTTGCTAATAGCATTCATAAGCCCGGTAGACAAGTGTCGAAGCACCCCGAAAGCACCCTCACCGCCTTAGATTCTCACGCAAAAGTTGCCATGATGGCTCTATCCATCGTTCTTTGATTTTCAGCGAAAATCTCGATATACACAATATTAATAAATGGAGACTCTATCTATCGTAAGCCTCTAATTAAATTATGACAGTGCTTCACGGAATACTTCAGTGCAGCCGAACTAAACCTGATAGCTGATGATGTGAACAATACTCATCACGCATTCGGCCCAAGTTATAGGCAATAAATTCGGCCTTCTTGACCTATGCAGCCCGACCGGCAGCACCAATTAATAAATTTCAAAAGCGTCCATGCCAAGAAATCCAGGCAGTCGTCTCTGTAACTAGCCAAACTATGACTACTTTATATCTTCCCATCATCGGCTGTTTATAGCTCAAATGCTACACCGTAGAACTATAATCCTGAAATAGGTATCTTACTCACGCAAGAATATGCAGCGTTCGAAAGCCACTATAAAATAGCTGCGCAATAAGCATCTTGGCTTATTCCTTAGGTCGGCCTTAGCCAGGAAGTAGCCGGGGGATACAAACGACAAAATTGACGACGACCTTCAAGATTCCCTAGATATTTTTTTGGCTTATATGTCGTAATGCTTCTGATAAACGAACTAAGTAGATTCAAATGTAGTTTAGATATATCAGATAGTCGAGCTGATGCATGGCGTAAGATACGGAGAATTGTGTTTATTATCTTTCCAAAAGACCTAAGGAGCCCGAACACGCCATAATTTATTGAAACACATATTATTGATACTGCTCCGGTCAATAACTAGCTATATCACATATGTGGCCATAAGGCAGTATTCCGCGACGCCTGCACTATGCCAAGAAAAACTCTCTCACCCGCTCGTAGGTCAGTACAAATACAGCCAACAGCTATAGGAATCCAGTCTACCTCGTTTCCGTGCGGATGACTAATTGCGAGATGGCCTTCGATACCAGGTCGGTGATACTGTAAATAGCATCGATAAACAATCGAATGCTCACGGCCCAATAAAAAAATTTGATATCAAAACAGAGTAATTGAGTTGGAAAGGTTACTCCACCGTATACGATGAAAGCCATCCTAAATATTTTTTCAAAAAATTCGATTCTCGACAATGGCTTAATAAATATCATATCCAGAGACAAGACAGCCACATAGCCGACCAAAAAAAAGTAAGCGGGCAACACCTCTCTCCAAAAGTATGCCTTATGCCTAGACTATACTAATAATACATATATCTATAAGCCTTGCTCATCTGTATAATATACTACCATGTGTGGCAAGCGCATCGAGTTGGGAAAATAAACACTGTCCAATATTTTTTGCCTCTTTCCAATACTCCGTAGCTCCAATGGAGGTCGAAAATCTTAATTTATTCCCTCGGGTCAGACTGTCACCCGTAATATTCATAATAAACTTGGGTCGAGGGCAACTCCTCCAGGGCTATGCAAGACTAACAGCACCTTCTTTTATATTACAACAAGGAAAAAATATTCTCCGTAAAATCTCTGCTAGTCCTATCTCAAATGTTCTTTTATAAAAATTGAGGGGAATATTTTTTTACAAGAAAATAAAAATAATTCGTAAATTTCCTTAAAAACATACTAGCTTTCTGTATTGGCGCCTCCAACAACATCAGACTGACACGGGCTGGAGATCATACGCTGATATTTTAGTGGTCATTTCCAATGTAAGACAACCGGGCTCTTATATAAAAAACAATATCATAACAGAAGATGTAGTCGATTTTTTTTTACTACGTCGCCTGCAACAAAAAAACAACCAGGTACTCTCAGTGCCTATATCGACCAAGTGCTGCCCATGACGACGATCATTTTTAGGAACAATCACTATGGCTGCTAGATACCGAGTCCAAAAAAAAGATTGTACCATTTTCCGTCTACCAAGATCAAAAAAATAGACACCGCAATCGACTTGCTCAAAAAACCGGACTGTTATTATAGATACATCAGAGGCTACCATTAGGTGTCTCGAAGACGATAACGGCAAAAGAATTTGCATAGATTCAGATCTCATTTGCTGAAGCAGTATGTCCTCCAATACTCCCAATTCGGCCAACTCCTTGGGGCACCTAGATAACCTACTTTTCGATAACCAAATTAATTATGACTACATCTACTGGCATATCTCATCTGGGTGAATATTGTGCTCCGAAATAGATAGGTTTTCTCGCAAAGCTTCCGTCTCTGAAGTTTTCCCAGACTTTTACTTGAATGGACTAGGCAAGAACTAGACAAGATGACGAAGCCACTCCACAAAAAAACTCCTCCAAAAAAAGTATTTATTTTCTCCTAGATCCACTGTAGCACTACGGGCTATGCTCCGTGAGCTCTTACACCACTCCGTATTCTCAGCCAAGAGAAAATCGAATACTCTCATATTATACTTGATGGGCCGCATAGATATTCTTTTTTTCATAGAAGGCAGATAGCGCATGCGGCCTCAAGCAGTTAGCCAAAGGTCTGCTCATAAGAGACTGGGGAGAGAGTGACGCAGGCACTAAAGAGTTTATATTGCCACCTTAAGTATGCTTCTCGAAATAGGCACGAGGCTGGTCGAGGGTGACAGTACCATCAAACTAAATTTACTGTATTTTTTTGACGAATCTATACCATAACTATAAACTCATTATCTAAGCGTGGAAGAATTATAAAAGTCTTTGCCAGAACCAGTATCTAAAGAATAGATAGGCGATATCCAAACAACCTAAGGCTATACTTCCTAGAATATCTTCAAACTTGCTTAAAAATTGGTACTATTAATATCTCCAACATTCAAATACCTGCGATAAAAAAACTACCGCGGCCCTTCCTTGCTAAGCTCCAACAATACTCAAGAAACAACCTCTTCATAGTACACGAAAAAAAATAGCGTGGCATCAACTTGCCTTATATAAAATTTAGACTTTCTAGTACTATTGCCAGTTCGCGACGCAGTGACTCGGACGTAGCCCGTAATATCTCTAACGCCTCCTTAACAGGCATAGGCATAACATCTATAAAACTATAATCTACCCAAGCTAGTACGATTCTTACCAAACACAATAAACTGGATGCCTTCGTCAATAAATCAGGCTGAGGCACAACAAGATACTTTCGTTCTCATCAAGAACTGTCACTTACGACGTTATCATCACCACCAAAAGCGCTCTCACGCCATCCAATAAACTATTATTAGGATTTGGGAAAACAAGTCGCCAGGAATACCTTCCAGTATTAAGCCACTTCATGCCGCATATCTGCTGAGCGGACTACACCTATAACCAAACTATCCAGGGTCTATGCCATATGTAACGTTTGTATAAGACTTGGGGCCACTAACTCGATAAGTCGGCACACAAAGTATAGGATACAAATCTTCTGATGACCATAACAAGGATACTTTAATGATACTATGATCTTGTTCAAAATCAGCCAACACAAAACAAGAAATAATTTTCTAGTACTATCAGATGGTAGCATAAAGATATTCATGTGCTTCTGTCGAGGATATGCTAGAGGTCTCCAGGCCGTAGCAACAGACTAAGGAACTTTTTTTTTGAACTGCCCAAGGATGATTAACCTAACCATCAAAGCCAAATAGGTACCCCACCAGATCCAACATCCAGACACCTAAAATCACGGTGTGTGGCAATCCAGTAAAAACCACGCTAATGATTTGCTACCCTTAGTGGCTCTGGTAGACAGTTACGGACCATAACTCAGGACGATAAAAATAGATAGAAGGAAGTAAACCTACGTCCGGTTAAACTAATATACAAGCCAGCCACTAAATTCGTCTTTAAAAAATAGCCAATGCCGTCCTTGTAACTTCAATATAAAGCCAACAATCTACGATCTCGCTGGACGAGAGCACCAACCCAACTAAAAATACTTCTTGTCCGGTCTTGAACACCATATTTTTTGAAACCCATGAGGCACTAGCACTCAGTCTGCTCATTACTAACCACAAAGTGGATTGAAAATTTTTCTAGGAGGCCTCGCTCTGTTTATTAAGATATTGACTAGAACTTTTTTTTATTGCCGCGAGCAGAGTTTGATATAGTGCCTTTAATTTAGTCCTGCAGGTCCTGAAGGTGATACTTAATAGTATGACTTATTTTGATATTACAATTCTTGCTGAAAAAGTTTACAGTACTGTCGGCACTAATCTTGGATTATAAAAACTCCGACCTAGTATTTGTTAAGAAAAGTAATTTGTTTCTAATATGCTCCTTGAGGAATAATTCCCGCTCTACGCAGAGCCAGGTGATGTCTAGACGTTTTTTATTTATAGCTAGGCTTGACGATTTTTTTTAACTGGCTTAGCAATATGTGGCTCTAATCAACGGCTGTGTTTAGCCATGGACCCGGAAAACGCTGCGGCGAGAACTATCAGTTGAATGCTGCTGGCAAAATAGTTAAAATAAAGTTACTCATCTAGTGAGAGCAAAGACCCGCTAAGGAATCACGACACATTTTTTTATCTGACTGGATAAAATACTTTTTCTGCCGAGAATAGTTAGACTAGACCTTTTGAAATAATAGATGCAGTTTATTAGAATATGCGGACCCACGTCACGCGAGTCGAGTTCTATATCGCTCGGTACTTATGACGACGACTACCATCTATAACGCCGGTAATCTGACCGGTTAAACAATAGAACCATAAATAAAAGCACCTCAGCACAAAACTTTACCTATACGACCTTGGCCTAAAAAAACTATATATGAAAAATATTTCAGATAATGACCGAAAGTAAATAAAAATGAAAAAATCCCAGAGTTCACACTAAAATAGACGAACGCATGGCCGACTAAAAAAATAATTCCCATCATTTGCGGTAGCTAAAGGTTCGCTATATTTATCTAAAATACTAACTAAACTATAAAATAATCAAAAAATAATGTATATAACTACATGGCGTCCCCAAGGGGATTTGAACCCCTGTTGCCGGCGTGAAAGGCCGATGTCCTGGACCAGGCTAGACGATGGGGACATAAAGTTGGCTGGGGGACTAGGATTCGAACCTAGGTTAACGGGGCCAGAACCCGTCGTCCTACCACTAGACGATCCCCCATCGTAAATAAACATAATACACAGAATACTTAGACTGACTAAGTTCCAAACACGAATTAAGCCCGAGCCGCAGCTCCACGGCTATACTGCCTGTGCTAGCCGGCGCGTACATTTTTTTAATTTATTGATTTTACGACGTAATATAGCGCGGTCCTTACGGTTTATTAGTTCAGATTTCTTTTTACGCAATTCACGGATCTGCCATTTTAGGCCATATATCTGGGTCTTGTAAGGCGATACGACTTTTTCGATCCCCAATATCGCCTTGATATCTTTAAGCAATTTTTCCTTATCCATGCTAGAAGCACCTATCACCTGGGGAATCCTGTTCATGGCCAACTGACGTAACTCTTTAGACGTCATCTTGTCCAAGGGCCTCTTGAGCCCCAAGTTCTCCACCTTGATCATACTATCCATGAGTTGTCCGTCCTCCTTGATCGATATTATATATACACATAATAGACGATATAATGATATATTGAAAAAATAGTCCTTTCAGTCACGCTCTGCGCGTCGTTTAAACCGTTCAAAACACTGAACGTAAGCCCGATAACACTGACCTACTGGATGCTCCTTAGGTAGTTGAAAAAATAATTTTCCTAGCCGCTCTGGCCGGCAAGGTAGCAATCGCTCTGACAATCTGCGACCATGCACTTCATCCAAAGGGGTTATATTATTTAACAGATGTAACTCGACCTTGTCAAACCATTTTTTACCCAAATGAGCATTAGCCCGCCCCACCAGTTCCTCCCGAATAAAGCTCACCTCATACATAGCCATAGCATCGACTACTCCCACCTTTAGCGTGGCCCGCCGGTGGCCTAACGGCCGCGCCAGCTGCCCTAGCTCCGGTCCCATCACCTCCAACCAAGATTGCCAAAGATGCACTAGCTGAAAAGCAAACTCACCTTTTAAGTCATCTTTCACGTAGGCCTGAAGCCGTTTACCCACAGACTCCACTGACCATTTAGGATATATATCTCTTATACACATATCGAGCCACCACGTAAGTCCTCAGTTTCCGCCGATGGAGACTGTCATGGTATTCTCCGTGACCACCCGCAGATCCATGAAACGCAGCAGGTAATCCGGACCACCGGACTTAGATCCAACGCCGGACATCTTGAAGCCGCCAAAAAGCTGCCGGTATACCAGCGCCCCAGTAATATTATGGTTCAGGTATAGATTGCCCACCTGGAATTCCCGCCTAGCCTTGTCCAGATTGCGCAGGCTACGCGAAAAAACCCCACCAGTGAATGCAAATTGTGTACTATTGGCAATGACTAAAGCATGATCAAAATCTCGAGCCCTGATAGCCACCAATACCGGCCCGAAGGTCTCCTCCTGTGCTAGCCGTGACTCAGGCATCACATCGCCTACAATAATCAGAGGTACGTAATAGCCCTTATCCAACATCTGACGCTTAACCAGAAGTTTACCTTCTTACTCGGCCAGGGTCACATGCTCCATAACTTTACGCTACGCAGCGACATCTATCGCCGGCCTCATGAAGTTGGCCAAATCTTCGGCCAGGCCAATCCTAAGCGTCTCTGCCGCCGCAATGAGACGCTCACAAAACGATCATATACGGCACCTAGCACCACCACCCTTAAACAGGCTGAGCATTTCTGCCCTTGGAAGATAAAAGCCGAATATAACACCGCAGACACAACCTCGTCTAAATCCGCATCTTCGTCGATGATGATAGCATTCTTACCGCCCATCTCGGCCACTATCCTCTTACACTGTTTCTGCCCAGGCGCTACCTTGGCTGTCTGCTCTATGATATGCAGGCCAACATCCATAAGACTGGTGAAAATGACCATGGTCACTTTGGAGTGACCCACCATGTAGTCACCTGTGACCCAGCTGCAACCAGGACAAAAAAAATTGAATACCTTATCGGGCAGACCAGCTTCCCGGAATATATCCACCAGTCCTCAGCCCACTACCGACGCCAGACTTGACGGTTTGTATACCACTGGACTACCTGCTACGATAGCCGCTGCGGCCATGCCAACCGATATAGCCATAAAAAAAATCCACGGTGCGATAACTACAGTAATATCCTTGAGTTGATAGGAGTAATGGTTAGTCTCCCCTGGTTTATAACCCAACCGCACCGGCCTAAACAACCTGACCATCTCTTTAGCATAATGCTCCAAGAAGTCGATGGCCTCGGCTACATCGTTATAGGCCTAATCCCATTACTTACCCACCTCAAGCACCTGCACCGCCGAGAATTCATAGATACGCCGCGCGCTACGCCTACGGCTCGAACCAGATGCCTAGCCCCGCTCGACCGGATTGGTGTCCTGCCAGATCAAAAAAGCTGCTCAGCCTCGGCTATAGATCAATCTACCTCGGCTACGCCTGTCTGGCGGCAAAGATCTACGACCCCATCGGGATCAGCCTGATTATACGAGGAGATAGTGTCGGCTGTAGTCAACTCCTGGCTACCGATAAACAAAAAGTAGGTTATACCCAGTTTTTTACGATAGACGACGATAGCCTGTGGGAAGGCCGTACGAACTTCGGGTAGGGTAAAGTCCAATAAGGGAAAATTCTAGAAATCTAAAACAGCACCCTGGACAGAACAAGCCTGGACTTTATCTGACGACTGATAGGCAGCCTGACGTAATACATTCGGGTCCTCTAAGAGTCGGGCTATGTCCACGTTACCCACGCAACGCTGACGCAAAAATGACTCGTTGGCCATATTCTCCAGAAGTCAGCGCCAAGTAGACTATACCTGGTATCAGCTCCCCCATAGGGATAATAGAGCCGCACACGGCCTGCCATCTGCAAGAGCCCTTTACGCACAAGCTCGGACATACCAAAAAAAAGACCTGGAACTCTCGTATCGTTCCTTGAGCACTTTTAAAGCAAGGCTATCTCTATGATCCAAAAAAAATGAGCACCTATTGTGAGAAGCGCACTAAAAATACACAAGATCATGGTTACACAGGGTGGTCTCGCTCTAGCGTTCAAAAACTAAGTCGGTATCTATACTTGCTAATCTAAACCGGCAAATTCTAACCTATCTGTACGGCCTGCACCGTCTTGAAGTATCAGTAGGCTCCATTGACGAGACGAATACCAACGGGCAATCATTTCTTCCGTGCCCAAGCCATGAGCTCGTCTAAATCACAGTCTGTATCTTTAAGATAGGCCTGGAGTACAATAAACAGATGCAGATAATCTGGAACTCAGGGCCACTGCGCAAGCGACGAAAAAATTCCAGAGTCGTCTCCTTGTATTTGAATAACTCCATATCTATACATAAGACACCGCCTAACTTCCGCACCTTACGATAAATGGGCACAAGCCGGGCTAGCATGACATCCACTGAACCCTCCAAGTCCGCGGGTTTGGCCTGAGGGTAAAGAGCTGAGGGCTTAACCGAAATGTTGACCCGCGGCGCATAGCTCCAATCTAGATTGTACTTGCCGCCAGAGGTTTTCAATTCCGGCACTCCTCGGCCACGGTCTTCAGGAGGGCTATATAACTGCCTTAATAGACATCGGCTTCGGTCTCACTTACCACGGTGAAAGCAAAACCGTCCTTGCGCAGCTAAGCAATAATCTTGAGCATTTCCTTAATGGTTTCGTCGATAATAAATGGCGGGCTAGATTCTCGATGTTGGAGCGGATAACCTTGCTCATGAGCCTAAACGCCAGGTCGCCTAATAGGCTAGACTTCTCGGCACCCCACTTAAGCACCGCAGGGATCTCTCCCAAGTCAGTGCCAAAAAAATATTTCTCAATATGTCGCTGCAGAGAGTCAGGGGTATTCAGACAGGAGAATACGTCCACAAAATGGAAAAGCTGAACTTTGAATTCCTCATTCTACATGGCCCAATCCATAACCATACCGGTCCAGAAGTTCTTGTTAAAAATGGAGGGCGCCTCACTGTGGATGCTCACGAAAAAACTGACGTCCTCGAACCTTGATGGCGATTTCTAGTTGAGTCTTGTTCAGGGGTAAGGGCATATTAATTTACCTCCATCGGGCAAAAAAGTTAAAAAAGACGACGACCAATTTCTTAAGAATCTGATGTGCAATGATAAAACTAATATCCGCACTACTTTGATGCGGTTGGCTCCCTTAGGCAGCAAGATCAGAGCCGCAGTATCGACAACTAGAATCATAGTGAGGTAAAAATATTACCCGGAATATGAGTGAGCCTATCTGGTCTGAATAAGGGCCGCCAAGCACTCCCAATATCTACCCAGACCATAAATTCATTGAACCTGAACTGTAGCGAAAACGATCAGGCCTAAAACTAGAAACAGGAATTTGATATTGTAGCAGACCTCAGTAGTGCTGAATGATGCCCTTATGTTCCGCTTACAGATATATTCAGCATGACCGAATAGACAATAGCCTTAACTGTAGACCAAAAACATTAAAAAATAACAAATATTTTTTTGAATGATATTCAAAATTTTTTTAATTTTATCTATAAATTCGTTATTTGCTTGCCGTCGTATAATTTTTCCTAAGCACAAAATTCTAAAATCGATAAGCTGTCAAGTAGTAATTCAAGGAATGCCACCAAGCTGAAGAGCTCTTGCTCAGCCAGCGACTAAGTCTTGTCGGCATGTCACCCACAACTATTTTTAGCGATACTTTTTTTAGCGCCAGGATAGATCGCCACCTTATAATACCACAGTCAGTCATTTTTTAAGCCATGGCCGCCTGAACTTACCGTCACTTCTCCCGATAATCTGATGTTATTGATTTTAATTACGTCGTATTGGTGTTACTGATTTTAATTACGTCATATTCATGTTGACAAAAAAAAATATTAGAGCATACATTTCTCTCTGTTTCAATAAAATCGTCGCATTTTTAATATCAGGTCAATGTCTTTCCCTTCCATCGACTCACCAAGGCTAAATGTAGCACGTAAGGAATACCTATGCACATGGCTGATACCCTTATCTCCCCGGCCGTCGGAGGCGCTTGTTGGGCTGTATCCGCCGGCCTAGCCCTATGGTCTGGACAAAAAGTACAAACTCACCTCGACGAACGACGTATACCATTTATGGGAGTGCTCGGCGCATTTGTTTTCGCAGCGCAAATGATCAACTTTGCTATTCCATGCACGGGATCCAGCGATCATTTAAGCGGCGGGCTGCTTCTATCTATACTTCTCGGGCCCCAGGCCGCCTTCCTAGTCATGGCCTCTGTGCTCACAGTACAGGCGCTACTCTTTGCGGACGGAGGGCTCTTAGCTCTAGGCTGCAATATACTCAATCTAGGCTTCTTCACCTGCTTTGTGGCCTACCCTTTAGTCTACCGTAAACAGGCTACCCTCAACTCCAGCCCCTATCGACATTCTCTAGCCGCAGTCTTGGCCGCTGTGGTCGGCTTGCAGCTGGGCGCCCTAAGCGTAGTTTTAGAAACCACTATTTCAGGCGTCTCCGATTTACCATTTGGACCATTCCTCCTACTCATGCAACCCATCCATCTAGTCATTGGCATAATGGAAGGCCTAGTCACCGCCGCCGTAGTCGCGACTATTCGCCACGCCCGACCCGATATAATAGCCGCTGCCATCGGACCGACTACCACCCCTGTCGCTCCAATACGCTTGCTAGTCCTAGGACTAGGTTTAACTGCCATTATAATATCTGGAGGTCTTTCCTGGTTCACCTCAAACAACCCCGACGGCCTAGAATGGTCCATACAAAAAGTTTTGGGCAAGAAAGGGCTGGAAACGACCGGGCTGGTACACAACTTCCTGGCCGGTATACAACATAAGCTCGTCTTGCTCCCCGGCTACGCCATGCCCAAATCTACAACTAACTATCCGGCTGCATCCAAAACCAAACCCTCGTCATGGAACACAAAATCCGAGCATAATTTAGGTCAAGACCCCCCCCAGACCGTGGCACATGCCGATACCTCCCTAGCCGGGTTGATGGGTGGCGGCCTTACTCTAGCCTTAACTCTAGGCCTGGGCTGGCTCCTCCGTACTCGCCGGGCCGCAGCCACTTCCTTGAACTGCCGTTAACCAATTCTCATGATAGCCCTATCGTCCATCACCCTAGATCTACGACGGCTTGACGATTTTGCCGGCCTGAACTCATCCATTCACCGTCTAGATCCACGGGCTAAATGCGTAACTACTCTAGGCTGCATCGTAGCAGTAGTTTCTTTCCCTAAACATGAAGTAGCGGCCTTAGTGCCATTCCTAGCCTTTCCAGTGCTCCTATCTGCCCTAGCCGGAATTCCATTAGACTACTTAGCAAAAAAAATATTCCTCGCTCTTACTTTCGCCGTCCTAGTGGGCCTAGCCAACCTTTTGACGGATAGACAAGCCCTGTTACAACTTGGATCTCTGTCCGTCTCAGGCGGCTTAATGTCCTTCTGCTCCATTCTACTGCGCTGTACTGTCACTGTAGCGACCGTTATCACTCTAGTCGCGGTTACCGGCATGACCGAGGTATGTCTAGCCCTAGAACGACTCAAGGTGCCCCATATTTTTGTAGTTCAGCTCTTATTCCTCTACCGCTATCTCTTCGTACTCCTCGATGAGGGCAGCCGTCTACAACAGGCCCGACTTCTGCGCTCATCAGGTCGTAGTAGTCTTTCTGTAATAGTCGCCGGACGGCTCATTGGACAACTTCTCCTACGATCTTTGGACCGTGCCCAACGCATTTACTTAGCCATGCGCTGTCGTGGTTTTGACGGCGAATTCCGTCGCCACGCTCCTCTGCACTTCGACAAAATTGACACCCTCTTCCTCATTAGCTGCCTGGCTACCTTCGCCCTTCTACGCGGGGCCAATCTACCCCGACTGCTAGGAACATTCCTAGAAATCTTTTTTTTATGAAACACCATATCGAGGCTATAGGCCTCGCCTACAACTACCCGGACGGCACTGAAGTACTCCAGGATCTATCCTTCCACATCCATTATGGTGAAGCCGTAGCCGTAATCGGCCCAAATGGCGCCGGAAAGTCCACCTTACTCCTATGCCTGACAGGTTGCCTCACCTCAGGCATCGGCCGAATACGCATCGATGATGTATTTCTCGACCCAACCACACTGAAAACTATACACCGCCGCGTAGGCATGGTTTTCCAGGACCCTGATGACCAACTTTTCATGCCTTCAGTCTTCGATGATGTCGCCTTCGGCCCATTAAATCTCGGACTGCCGCCAGACGAGGTTAAACGCCACGTGTCTAAAGCCCTTATAACCGTAGGCGCCGACCACCTCTCTTGCCGCGCCTCTTGGAAACTCTCCAACGGCGAAAAAAGATCCGTCGCCATCGCTACCGTACTTGCCATGGCCCCAGACATCCTAATCATGGATGAACCCAGCGCCAACCTAGACCCCTGGAGCCGACGACAACTTATCGGCTTGCTTTGCCGTTTCAATCACACCCGTATTGTCGCTACCCACGACCTCGACCTAGCCCTGGACGTCTGCCCCCGCACCATCGTCCTCAACCAAGGCCGTATCGCCGCCGACGGCCCCACTGCAACCATCCTTACCGACCTCCCTCTTCTCACCGCCTGCCACTTAGAGCCACCACCACGTCTTCAAAGTTGCCCCCGCTGCGGCGTTATAGCAAAACAAAAAATGGAATGAGAAAAAAATTTTCAGGGAACTTGCCCATGCCTTAGCGTCACGCTGCCTTCCCGTTCAGAAAAAAACTTTTATCTAAGCATGCGATAAATTATATAGCCGTGCCCTCTCTCTTGCGTCCGCCCATCTAACTACAAACGTCAAAAAATTACCCTAGCTTAATCTTAGAATACAGCAAGGAAGAGCCTAGAAGTCCGGCAACTCCTGTCTCCAAATATAAAAATCTATGTACGCCAGTGCCTAAATAGCTAGCTCAAATCTTATAATTACAATAAAATGCTGTTAGCTAAAATATATTTAAAACGATTTTAGCTGGTCAAGAAAAATAAAAGGCTTATGACAGCAAATAAACAACGACAATTCAGTACCAGTATAGTTTAAAACTTTTTTTATCGACTAGTCGCCAAACGCAAACTGAACAGGCATTCAGACTTATAAAGTCGAGTTAAATGCTGTAAATGTCTAAATAAGATTAGTAATATTACAGCCCAAGATAGCCAATGATAAGTACAGACAGTTACCTAACGCTTATAGGTAAATCTATCTATAAAAAAATACAGATAATACTAAAGCATATTGCCTTATCTTCCATAATTAACACCAGACAACAAATAGTTCCGAATCCTAAAATGTCACATAGATTAAGATGTAATCCATAATCACGAACTTACCCATGTAGTACAGCAATTTCGCGTTGTTCAGTAATTCAAAAGCAGAGTCCGTACTAATATTTCTGCCATCAAAAAACATCCGGGAGAGACAAAGGGTCACAAACTAAAATAAAGGTCATTGTGTGTAAGCTTAACAAAAAAATCTTTGAGATGACCTTGATGGAGAGTATGCTCTTAAAGTTAGACTCCTAAGAAATATAAAGATATAGTATACTGAGATAGCCTTAAGTACTTTTATCAAAAAATATTTTGTTACTTCAATTTCAATAAAAAATAGATAAATCTTCGTCCACCTATAGACGAATGTAAAATCATGGCTGTGGTCCCCTGCAAATTTAAGTTTAGGTGGTATTTACGAAATAGTCATTGTCTGCATACTGGGCCAGAGACGGTGACAATCCACAAGACTTCCCACCCCCCTATGACAAGCTTGACTGAAACGTCAGCATCTAGACGAGATAAACAGAAGCTAGGATATCGACACATTACCGGCAGACCAATCGCCTACGTGACCACGGGGCCATTAAAGCTAAAAACTATAAACGCCGACGCCAGCACGACTAATCTTAAGCTACATACCGGCCCATGCACACCTAGCTTGTGTAAACTACCTGGACAGGAACTATCCCGATGGACTACCCAGAACTATCCCCAGAAATTTAGTGTAAGCTCTTCAAGCGCACATTCAACGCATAAAAAATAGGCGTGACGTCTGCTGCCGCGTATGGAGGCAAGCCTTATGGACGAATATAGTTAAAAAATGACCTAAACAGGTATAACATTACCTCACCTTAAACAGATAAAAACCACCGATTGGGACAGCCCCGACGCTGGAAATAAATAGATACTTTGGTGCCCAAAAAATTTACGTCTCGATGGTCTACCACAACAGTAAGCTCCATTGACTTTTTTTGCTAACTTATAACTATGCGATGGCCGGAGGAAGAGCAAGCTGAGGCACGAAATTCACCATATAGAGTACATAGAGCTTTTACTTGACTAAAAAGTAGTCAATGAAATGGTAGGCATAGTATCGACGGTGAAAATATCGACGGGCTAGGATATCTGGATACCAACTTAAACAAAAAATATGCTATTAAAACATTCATGGCGCAGGGCCTCCAGTAGCGATAAAAAATATCGCGGATTGGGTTATCAAAGAACAAATACTATAGCCAAAGTTATAATAATTTGCACACTACTGCCGTCTGATAATGTAGAGCATGAAAGGCGAGTCGTAAATTTTACGCAATATGGAGTAAGACGATACTCGTCAAGGCTATATTAAGGCAAAGTTATTGCTCAGAGTAGTGGTGGGCATGACAAAGGCTAAATCCTAGTAAAAAATCTTTACGCTCTAGCACACCGCAACCGGTATATTCGGAAATATAGCTATAATAATATTTTAATGGCCAGCAAAAGTATACCTATGCTGAGCCCCATTAACTGATCCTTTCCCATCGGTAGCATTGCGGATCACGATGCAAAAAAAATAACCGCGTCCATATCAACTATTTTGCACTCTCCTCCAAAAAAATATGGTCTTAATATGATAAGCTAGAATAATTAGAATTTATTCTTGTGGTGATCGATATCCTTAGGCAAGGAAGGCCGCAGTCAGAATGTAAGGATTATACTATTATAGTTTATACTATAATGTGCCAAAAAGGTATACGGGTCGAATCGCTATAAATAGACGACATGGACTTCCAACGTGGAATGAAGGCTTGTGGGAGTAAAACGGCAAACGATGTGCAGAATGAGCAGGTCTATACAGTAGCTCACATAGAAGGCAAGTAGTTGTCCTCTACCCAGGTGGGATTAACCGGAAGGCCAAACCTAAATAAAGCATTAATGACGATCGAGCTACCAATATAACTGCTGGTCAACCCATGGCCAGCTCACAAACGACGACCAACCAGCATTACTCAAAAATTAACCTGTGGACACCCCCCAAACGCGATGTTGCCTCATGAGCAAGAAAGTGGCTATCTCCTAGAATAATCCCATAGACTACCTAAATTATCTAAGGCTGCCAGAAAATCCGGGCAGCTATAAAAAAAGATCCGGCCGGAATAAACCCGACGCGCTCAGCTCCAAAAAAAAGCTAGACAAGTAGCTGCAGCTCATCGCTACGATTTAAGGAAGCTCTAGTGGTCATTGTACCCAAGCTAGACGAGTATGACAAACACAACCGATATACCCCAGGCGTGGCCTTAGTCGCCAAGAAGACCATCCAGCTACGACCAGCAATATGGCCAATCCTTATCTTCGTGGCTGCCACTAAAAATAGATGAACCCATGTGCACCAGGCCTGCAGAATAAAAACAGACTGGTCCATATTTTTAACGACGCAGGCCGTTAAGTTGGCCTGTCCGGTACTAAAACTGGCTCCAGGGCAACCCCATCGATGACGACTGTGGACAATACTTAAGGAGACGATCACTGCTCAACATCATGATTACGCCCCTTCCACAGAAAAAAAGACTAAGCCAGTCGGTCAAACCAAGCAAATTGTGTATAATCAAGAATGCCCATGAGGGCTATCGCTAGATCAATCGCCTCGTGGGTCTTGAATGGTCCGCATCAGACAGGCCTCAGAAAAATACCGGTCATTAATGCTGTGCACAAAAAAAAGTCGGCCTTAGGAGACCAAGCAAATACAGTATAAGGAAGCCCCCTTCCATTCCGACTATGGCTATGGAACCAGCTCTAACTGATCACAATGCGAATAATCCAACGATACAGCCCAATTCAAACAGGATAAAAAATTATTTGGTACTTCTAAGGGTAGATAATCAACATAAAAGATACCGGCGTTCAGACTGTAGGCCGCACCTAAACATAGGTCGTCGTTCACCGTACAAGGCATCGCAAAATTTATACTTCGGTCCAGATAAACGACGATATAAAATAAGAAGCATAAGGCGGCAGCCCGGATAACCTTAGTATCGACCCAGCGTATATCTTCCTAGAGCTCGGGATACCGGTCAAGAGGCAATAATGCTGGAGAGATATGAACTTCGTACATGACGATCTTTAATAATATTATAGAGTAGATAAGATCAAATTGGCCGGCCAAGTCCAGTTATGAACAGGACAATCAGCGCTTCCAGGCGACTACTCCAAGAAAGACTTTTCAGGTGTAAGAGCTATTAAAAAATGAATTCCGCAAAAAAATAACCTCTAAGCTAAGAGAATAAAACAAGCCGCTCAAGCTACAAAAAACAACGTGCGGCGCAAATTAAGCGACCCACACTACTACAATATGCCCACGCCATATAAGCTTACCCCTGGCCAGGCAAACCACAGGGCACAATAGATGATAACAAATCTTCCACGCATGAATCTATCCTCATATATCACAGTGCGAGAACATCCACCCCGTTGAACAACCGGAGCACACCGGAGTAGTCCGGTGTAGTTACAGAATATTTGTGGTGCAAAAGTCTCAATTGCAGAGTAGCTCATAAACTACCTACTCCAACACCGTATTACGCCTCTCCAAACCGTCAGAGGCAGGACATAGTCAAAAACCCGTGTCAGTATCGATCATACTGCGAGCAGATCCTATCAGAAGCAACCGGCGGTGAAGCATATAGAAGGATAAATAGAACCCGATAACGGACACAGACAGCATCTGGATAATACTACAAGTCTGTAAGAATAAAGCCAACACAATGTGACAATTGCGGCGATGGAGCACTGACTAGACATTATATAGTCGCCTAATTCTCCTTAATGTCTGCAGTAACCCCGCCCCAACACTAGATCAGCCAGACTCAACTGTCAAATATGTTCTGAGCAGAAGGAAAAGTATAGCCACTACCTTGTACTAATGGCGTCTATAACTACAGCCGGTGTAATAACCAGAGCACCGCCATTGTCCCAGAACACCAAAGTCATCGTTCAAGACCCCAGCGCCAAATCTGACGCCGGTCCAGATACGTTATCACCCCATATACAGTCGCCTCTAGCAAGCTGAGCAATCTAGATCTAGGGAAATACCAGACTGTCAAGGGTAGGCGGTGAGAACTCTAGTCCAAGTCACACAAGTCTTTTCTTAAATCCGGCTGAACATGGTAGGGCGGAGACAAAAAAATATTTCCCAGAAAAAAATATCCATCCTTGGTATGGCTCGTGGCTATAAAAACGTCACATATTGGCCTAGTTAAGCAATAATTAATAAATTCATATCAAGTTGATCACGTATTGTCAAAGGAAGAGTATTTTGCTACGAAGTTTAAACTTACTGTTCGGGATAAAATTGTCCCAAGTTCGGAGGAAACCATGAAAACTATCACCCCATCTTCTATCAACAATAAAACCACAGCCGAAGTCGAAGTTGATTTCTCTTCGGCCCTCGAAAATTACCTCAATCCTGATTTTGGCGACTTGGATGAAGGCATTATTGTTAAAGGCGAAGTTGTCAAAATAGGGACTGATCACGTGCTTGTGGACGTCAACTTCAAATCCGAAGGCCAGATCAGCATTGCCGAGTTCAAGGACTCTGAAGGTAACCTCACAGTCAATGTCAACGACATCGTGGACGTCTTCATAGTACATAAAGATGAAATCAATGGCACCATTGTGCTTTCACGAGAGAAAGCCAAACGCATGCAGCTATTTGACCGTCTGGAAGACATTCAAGAAAAGAATAACACCATCTTAGGCCGCACCATGCGACGTATAAAAGGCGGCTACACTGTGGATCTAGGCGGGGTGGAGGCCTTCCTGCCCGGTTCACATGTAGATTTACGACCTGTGCCAGATATGGATGCGTTGGTAGGCGAGGAATTCGAATTCCGTGTCCTTAAGATTAATCGACGCCGCTCAAACGTCATTGTATCCCGTCGTGTGCTTCTTGAAGAGGAGCGTGAATCTAAACGCAGCGAACTGCTAACCACGCTAGAAGATGGGCAGGTAATTATAGGTAAGGTCAAAAATATTACCGAATATGGCGTATTTGTAGACCTTGGTGGACTAGATGGCCTGTTGCACATTACGGATATGTCCTGGAAACGTATAAAACATCCCAAAGAAATGGCTAAGCTGGGCCAAGAACTTCAACTCAAAGTCCTGTCCTTCGATCGTGAGAGCAAAAAAGTCTCCTTAGGCCTCAAGCAACTGGTACCAGATCCGTGGGAAAGTATCGTAGAAAAATACCCGGTAAACCAATGTCTAAACGGCAAAGTTACTAATCTAGTAGACTACGGCGCTTTCGTAGAGCTAGAATCAGGAGTTGAGGGCCTAGTGCACATTTCCGAGATGTCCTGGACACGCAAATTGCGTCATCCTTCTCAAATAGTTCGAGTGAATGACAAAGTAGATGTAATCATTCTAGGCGTGGACCAGGAGAAGAAACGTATCTCATTAGGCATGAAGCAGATCAAGCCAAATCCATGGGACTTAGTGATAAAAAAATACCCTGAGGGTACAGTTCTCGAGGGCACCGTCAAGAATATCACCGAGTTTGGCTTGTTCGTTGGCATCGAGGATGGCATTGACGGCCTCATTCACGTCTCGGACATCTCCTGGACAAAAAAAATCCGCCATCCAGAAGAACTCTTCAAGGTCGGCGATACAGTGCAGGCTAAGGTACTCACCGTAGACAAAGAGAACGAAAAGTTTACTTTGGGTGTCAAACAGCTGACTGAAGACCCCTGGTCCCAAGTGCCTGATTGCTACCCAGTGGGCAGCAAGATTACTGGTTTAATAACTAACATCACTGACTTTGGCTTATTTGTGGAGGTCGAAGAAGGAATTGAAGGTTTAGTGCACGTCTCAGAGATCAGCTCTAAGAAGATCAAGAATCCATCTGAGCTCTTCAAAGAAGGAGTAAATATCCAGGCCAAAGTCATACACGTGAGTGCCGATGAACGTCGCCTGGGATTATCCATCAAACAACTCAAAGAAGAAGAGGAGCGACGTAAGCCCAAAGAATTCCGCACTGTGGCCGGCCAGACCAATACAGGTACAAGCCTAGGCGACATCATAAAACAGAAACTCGAAGAGGATACAAGCGACGTCTAACTAACGCCTTGACCTAAGCTAGCGCCATCTTTTTTACTCGGCATCATAAAGTGGAAGCTAGTAAAGCATCGAAGTTGACTCCTCTGACGGTAAGGCAGCTGTGTAAGATTACTGCGTAGCCTCTAGGCTTGCTATAAATATGTTTCTACTCAAAAAATCTTGCAACATCCGTTTTTTTTTGTTGTTCTAATGACTATTTTATTTTTTTAGGGCACACGTAGGATCTTTAAAACTAACATAAATCGCAAGCACACCCAGCAAGGTAAGACTCTGGCCGATAAGTATATTTTTTTTACAGACCTCTAGACGTATCCAAAAAATCATGCAAAAAGTCTTAAAAAATAGAAATTTGTTTGGTTTAATTAATTTATAAAAGTAGCAGGCTCAGAATTGACCAAAAAGCCTAAACCCAAATAGTATCATTATATTTTTTTAATTAGGTAGCCATAGCCTGCTTCAATACATCATGACCTAGACAAAATTTTTTTTTGTGGTTATCCTAGGGTGCTATCTGTGTATAAGTTTATCAAAAAAATAATCTTCAAGAATATATCTTATATTCAAAAAATATATGCTAATAAAAAAAACAAGCTAGCTAGAGCTTAGTGCCTGCCTTTGTAGGGCATATAGCCATACATCATCTTCGCCAAATACTTGGAATAAGGCAACTGGAGCCGGATTGAACCCTCTACTTAACTGACCCTTGCCTATAAGCTAACTACAAAAAATATGAATACTTTCTTTTGTTAGTCGGTACAGCATGCAGCAGCCATTTTTTTATTACCTCTATTCCTCTAGAGCAGGCAAAACAGGCCATCATCGCCCACCCAAACACTCTGTCCGGCAAAGATATTTATTCTTAATAGATAGAACGTATGCGTAGTAAAAACTTCGCAGCCAAATTTCGTGTAATCTAATGATAAAACTACACTAACAATAAAAAATATAAAATAAACCTTCAGCCTCCGATAGTAAGGCCAAGCAGACACTATAATTCTAACATAACGAATACACTATTTAGTAGCCAACAGAGTAGATGTCATGAATGGCCTGCCCCTCCCCTCAACTAAACTGATAATTATATTCTTGACATTTTAGGCACTATTGTTTTCAGCACAACCATTACCAGCTCCTCGCTGGTCTACACGATTAGTTCAACACTGAAATCATTATTCAATTTGATATATACTGCGAATACTAGTTTTTTTTACAGTATCATTACGACGTTCTTTTCTAACTCAAAAAATTTTCTCATACTAAAACAGACATGCCAGCCAGAGCAATCTCACGGGCGGCCAGATGACGGACTACTTCGGGAGATGTGAGCACTCGTAACTCCAATTCGCGATGTTGTACATACTGCGACCAAATCCACAAATCCGGATCTACATATCCCGGATGACTCATTAATTCGACAGTACCTTCACCTCCGATGCACCTAAAGGTTTCATCCACCACAGCCATAAAGGTCCTTTCACTAAGATTATCGTGAAACCACTTAATTTGGCAGGCGTCCACCGTAGGCACGCCCAAGCGACGCAAAACACGGGCTTGCTTAGCGTCCGTGGCCCGAGCCGGAATGCGTAATTTACGAGCCAGCTCACAAAAGACCGGAAAAACCTGGGGCCAGATATGAATGTGGTGGTGACTGTCTAAATGGCTAGGGACAATATTCAGACTAAGCAGGCGGTTCAACTGTGCCATCCACTCCATATAGATTTCTTGCTGTGAGACACGACGCTGCATATCGGCTGGACAATTAGCAAAATAACCATTTCGGCGCACAAGGGTAGGAATACGCGTCGCAGGCAATACGGGAACACCCCCAGTCAGCTGTAAATGCAGGCCAATGCGTCCTTTAAGTCGCGGAGCATAGCGGACGATATAGGGTAGCCCTGGCGGAACGCAAACCATAGCCGAAGTGGCATTAACCACACCCTTAAGCATGGCCTCGGCGATTCCAAGACAAACACCATGGCTATTGCCGAAATCATCAGCAGTGACGATGAGCCGCTTCATCGCGGAGACTCCAGCTTTGGCTGTTGGGGTAGTGGGGCAAATATACAGACACTAAAGTCCAAACTGCTAAAAGGATACCATCCTCAGCCGACCGCCCGTCCTATTCCCAAAACAATAGCACTTATTTCATTTACCCGGAAACGCCCTATAATGCAAGCACCTTACCGAATGAACAACTATCTGCGTTAGAATAACAATGGTTATCGTCACAAACACTCAACGCTTAGCAATCATTATTGCTCTATATGGTATGAGAACGCCAATCTATAATAAAATTGAGATATCCTAAATTTTATAGTATACACAAGTGTCCAGATTTATAATTTACATAGTTGATATATTTTATTTATAAAAAATATTAACTATATAAATTCCTTTCAGCCATATGTAGCCCTACCCGCTCAGTCAAAAAACGCGGTTAATATACCCAGCACATCGTACAGACGTAGCTATACTACGTCCCCTACTCACCTCCCTCCCGATAGATCACTTCTGCTGCGTCCGAAACTAGATGATTCAGATGCCGCTGTTATTGCTGATCATTAGCTATCGCCATAATGCTCCAATCTCTAAAAATGCCAATGATACCAGACAAGGTATTCGCTACAGGCGGCTGCAACTGAAAAAGTTCTTTACTTAAGCGGGTGGTGCCATATTCATTCTAGACAATACTGCGCTGAATTGCCCATGGCCTTAAGAGTGGCTCTCTTTTACAGTAACAAAAACCTGCAACAAAAAATGTCCACAAAACAACTATATACTTCGCAGTAGTTTTACTTGTCGGTCTTAATCGGCCTGTCTCAGCCATACATAAACATCAGACTTGGATACTGTAAGAGCATTTCGGCAACCTTGTTAAAGAGCTAGCTTACGCCGGATTCAAACGATTGAACAAGATGTCCAATCTGGCCATACATCTAGATAGGCAATCACAACCACTTAGGCGATCATGAAAATGATTTTATTAAAATAATAAACACCGCCTCGAGGCCATATAGCCAAAGCTTAGGCCATCCCATCTACGGGTTTCTTGAGTGCTAATCCGACCAACTAAATTGGCCTAGATCGACTATTGCTACTACTTGACGGTTTAAAATACGCTCAAGTTCAACAATAATAAAATGGATGCAATGGGCATCCGCGGTCTAAGTGTTATAATCAGCACGATTACAACAAACATCTTTACCTAAAAAACTATCAACTCAACTAATGCCGACATACGGTTAGCAGCCATCATCTCGCCCAAAGCTGGATTTACAGCTTAAACAAAGACTAAAAGGTGTGAGGCTAAGCAGGGGGGGCCTGAACACAACAAAAAAATTCTATTGCGATTAAATATAGCGCCAAAACAAAAAATATCAATACATCAAACATAGTGGAAGCTACGCTCTAAATTACGGCTACAGCTATGTGGACCTATATTTTGACCGTATAGCAAATTATCCGTACTTACACAAAATTAAACGACCCGAAGACCATCTAAACGTAATCACCGTATCCCTACAGAATCGTCAAGCCTATGGACAAACTAATCTGCCGGCCACACATGCCGACACTTACTGTCACCTGGGGTCCGGGCGATTCTCCTAAGTCTAAGCCATCCTTATCAAGCCAACCAGGCAAAAAAAGCATAGTATTTACTCAACTGTGGGCCGGGTTAAAAAAACCGCACCGAGCCCGTTCTATGCAATAAAAAACTACTGGGGCCTTATCTACAAACACTTTTGTCTTAGCTTTCTTATTTGGTGCATACAATACCGGACGTAAGCCGATCGACCTTTGGCTACATTATACGGCCTGTTCAGACCCAATAGTCGTTTTTTCTGCTGACAGAGCTACCTTTTTAATCACTAAGACTAAATATCACCGTACCGAGATCCTAATTACCTAGATGAATCACGCAATCAGGTCTCCTTCAACCTTAAATCTAATTACCGGCTGAGATTTAACTAAGAAAAGACCATGTCCCACTTACACCGCGTTCAAGTAGCGCTACGACGGTCTAATCCAGACTACCGGCCTAGCAGTCCGGATTAGACCGTCATAGCGTATAGCAAATTTTTTTTGATAAGGGATGTTTTATAACATCCCCCTCTCAAACATAACATTTTTATTCACATGCTGCAGCCCGAACAGCTATATGCCCAGCTTTAAAATTTGAGATAGAATATGAATAAAAAAATGAAACCGTTTCAATAAAAAAATAATAAAAATTTTAGCCTGACATATAACGCATCAAATACAACTCTACTATATTATATTCTTATCAAGTTGCTATATGCTATGTCTAACACGCCTAAATTATGTCAAAACATATCAAAAGATGCGGTCCAAACATATACAAAATGTCCGCGATCATTCACCAACTAGCACTATACTCTACCGTATCCTCATTTTTTATCGGTCACTACTATTTTTTAAATGGCATAGAAACTCATAGCTGACAAGTGCCTATAACTATATGTAATATAAACGAGTCATAGTTGTAAATACTATAGTTCTGCTTACTAGGCCGATACGCACAGACGCAACACAATGATCTTGACCACATTTATAGCGTTTTCCACCTTATGATGGTCGAAAATAAAAAACTCACCCAATCTATTCGACCGTCAAGGCCAGGTCAAATTCACCAACTCGGACAGTTATCGATCTGGGGTAGATGCTAAAAAAATAACATTTTAAATACGTTTCGGCATTTACGTGAGGCCAGCTCGCACCAAATTGCATCCGTCGTCTAGATGCCAAGCCAGAACTTCCGTACCCGACCCTGGGCTGTTTACATAATCAAGCTCGAGTGGTCCAAGCGCACGGAGTGCAGTCCATGGAGTAAATCCGAAGATATATAGCAGGTAGTACCAAACCAATACATAGTATCCAGATGTAAATCCAGTCGTCAAATTTTTGACCAGTCACTCCAGCAAGTAGTACTACTCTTCAATCTTGCCAATAACTAAACTTGCGTCAGCTACACGACTACACCTCAACTATATACGGATGAATCAACTGTTGCTCACCGCGTGTGTGAACACACTATGCACATATAATTTTCTAGATGCTACGATGTTGTCTTTCCTTAGCATATCATAGCCTCCAAGTAGGTCACGTCTACGGTAATGTTACCCATGACTGTAGCTGATGCGAGAAATTCTAATACAGCTACTCATACGTTACGATCTAGTCCACGCTTCCTCGCCCAGCGTTTATTTAATGGACATGGACAAAAAAATATGAACATATGGTCTTGGCATTTCTCAAATATTCTATAGTCACAATTTTAACGTTCAAGATATCCAAATTCAACTCCGACAAAAGGACATAATCTTAGCTTATACGCCACTTATCTAGCGTCCATACTGTAGCACCAACAGATGAATAGGTGATACGTAACGCTATGCATCAGTAAGAGAATAGTCCTACCTATCCCTTGCTTCGACCACTCTCTAACGAAGAATATACACCAGATCAGAACGCACTCACAGGCTATGGAGGGGTTGAAATACTCTCAAGGTTCAAAAAATCAAGAGACTATAGATAGACATGTATATGGAGCTCAAATAAGTAAAGAAAATCAAAATCCAACGGCATAAAAAAATAGCCACATCACGATAAAAATACAGCAATACCAACCAAATTATCCCACCGCCGGAATTATACGTCTAACTCCCGAAGACATACCTTCGACGTCCGCATCCTGCAAAAGCCCTAAAGCGATCTTCTATGCTGCATGTCTCATCCGGCTGCCACCTTGAACCATCATACTGACAGTATCACCGGGCCCACAGCGTTCTAAGATGTTCACCACCAGCCCTTCTATCTCCCACCATACAGTATTATAGCCAAAAAAACTCAGCGAATAAATTAACTGGAACCGTAATGGATATGGTTGTCCTCCACCAAGACCTAAAGCTTAATCTGCGATCCAAGTTCTATGACCCGGTTAGGAGGCAGCTTAAAGCAGGCCGTAGGGCTTGGTACGTTGCGGGACATAACCACGAAGAGCCACTTGCGCCAACGACTCATACTGGAAGTGTCCGTGGACAACAACGTCTCTCGACCAAGGAAGTAGCTGGTACGGAACGGCTCGAAATGAAAACCTTTATCGCGCAATAGCCCCATGATCTCTGGCACCTGCGGCGTCTCCATAAATCCGTACCAGGCCATAACGCGAAAAAAACCTTGACCGAGCTCCTGGACCTCCACCCGCTGCCCTGGCTCTACCGCAGGTACATCCTTGGTGAGCATGGATAGTAACAGGATACGCTCATGCAGTACGTGGTTGTGCTTGAAGTGGTGTAACAAAGCGGACGGTGTGCCTACCGAGGAAATAGTCATAAACACAGCCGTACCCGGCACACGGTATGGGCTCGTGCGGGCCACGTCGGCGATGAAGGCTGAGATGGACAGGCCGGCTCGATAATAACGTCGGGACAGATAGTCCCGCCCTTCCTTCCAGGTATTCATGAGGATAGTCAAAAAAATGGCGACAGCCAAAGTAAACCAACCGCCATCTAAAATCTTGATAAGGTTAGCGCCAAAATAGGTGAGATCGAAGACCAGAAACAACCCAACCAACGATACGACTTTCCAAAGTGGCCAGCGCCAGTTCCAGAGCTTGGCGAAGAAGTATAAAAAGGAAGTGATGGCCATAGCCGCAGTGACTGCAATGCCATAGGCCCCGGCCAGCCTGCTCGATTCACGAAAAATGAGCACTAACCCCAAACAGGCGATCATGAGCGCCCTATTGACTTCAGGCATATAAATTTGACCACGGGCTGTATGCGATGTGTGTACGATCTGCATACGTGGACAATAACCTAATTGTATGGCCTGCTGTGTCAATGAAAAGACTCCAGAAATCATGGCCTGAGAGGCGATAATTGTAGCCAGAGTGGCCAGCGCTACCATAGGGTAAAGTAAAATACGCGGCACTAGCCCGTAAAACGGATTCATCGCATAGGCGGGATCAAAAAGAAGCAGTGCCCCTTGCCCAAAATAATTTAGTAGCAGCGCAGGAAAGACTAGAAACGCCCAAGAACGCTCGATGGCCTTATGGCCAAAATGCCCCAAGTCAGCGTACAAAGCCTCACCACCAGTGATGCACAGGACCACAGAAGCTAGCACAACCAAACCACGCATACCATGCTGCCCAAAAAAAATTATAGCGTGCACTGGGTTAATAGCAGCCAACACGGTTGGATGAGACAGAATATTCCACAGTCCTAGGCCAGCGATAGTCACAAACCACACTATCATAACCAGCCCAAAGATCCTGCCGATGTCTTTAGTACCCCACTTCTGCACCCAAAAAAACAAAAAAAGTACGCTACATGTGATGGGTAAAACTAAAGGTCTAGCAGCTTCAGTGGCTACGTTGAGCCCTTCGATAGCCGAAAGCACAGAAATAGCCGGAGTAATAATGCCATCCCCATATAAAAGAGAGGCACCAAAAGTGGCTGAAGCCACTAAGACCAATTTAAGTTTGGGGTAAAGAACCTGCTGCGCCTGAGGAATAAGCGCCAGCAGAGCAAAAATACCACCCTCACCTTTATTATCTACCTTGATAATGAAAAGAATATACTTGAAACTGACCACCATGGTCAAGGACCAGAATATAAGAGAGAGGATCCCAAAGACGTTGGCCTGACTAGTTTCGATAGCGTGAAGGCCATGGAAACATTCCTTGACAGCATACAAGGGGCTAGTACCAATGTCGCCGTACACAACACCCAAGGCGCCTACGGATAAACTCCAGAGCCCACTCTGAAGTCTATGTTCCGTCCCGCTCTCGTGCTGTTCCATCGCGCTTTTTCCTTATTTCTAACATAACACTTCCAGTCTAATAGTAACTTACCCACTCCCGACACAAAACGCAAGGATGGCATCACTTCAGACCTCACCGTCGCCGGTCGGCCCGGCTCTATGTCATAGCTGTCACCCTGCCCCACCCGCTGACCAGATATAGATAAGAAAACTCTAGAGCTAAGTTATGAATGGAATTTAAAAATACCATCACGTGAGATGACCAAAAACTTATCTCTAGACCGTATGCAGAATACTGCCAGTGGCGATATGAATATACAGCCGGCAGGACATGACGCAAACAATGCCGGTAACGCCCTGCCTAAGCAACAACTCAAGGGCTTTGCTCACCCAAAAAATAACCTCTTTGAGAAAACTTGGGGTATCTCGGTCCAGACAAATAGTGTGGTATAGTCGGTTCATGAGCGCGGACTGGTGTAACGATGCCATGACCAGGCCAGCAAACCACGCAATCAGACCAAGAAGACTATCTGACAAACCGCGGACCGAGTAATACAACTGCAACTGCCCTGCTACTAACGAAACAGCGCAGCCGATCTTTTTTTGACCCTACTACTTTCTCATGGCACTCGCACATGCCTGAGCTATCTAAAAAATATCAAACAACGGATAATTAATCCGGCATCAATGCTGCACTAGTCAGTTTCTAACTACAGACAAGGGACTAGCTATCCACATTCACAGGATAAAAATATATTAAATAAGACTTTAGGGACCATAGGCGAAGTTGTCAATGACCATACTATAGAGCCTATAGTCTTCCCCATACAAAGTGCACCGCATCTAACAGATCTTGACCTGAACACCAATAAAATTCCGACCAGACAACCGCGATATTGTGCAAGGTAGGAAATCTACGGTGGTGGTCTGCACGCTTAAGGAGGCAGGCTTGCACGATACGTTAAGGTTGAAGCGCTAATCAAAAAAACATTACAGACATTACTAATGGTGAGCAGATTGCAGTCACACCTGCCGTATAGAAGAATGCATTCCATCCTGTTGGCCAACTACCCGACAAGTAGTCAATTCTTCTTCAGTAGAGTAGGCCTCGCCGGCTAATAGTTCTCGGCCGGCTTAGGTTGAATTCTTACCGCAGCACCATCCACGAATACAATGCAGCGCTCTTCCGGTTACGGCCGCGGTTAAGGTCTAAGACGGCGAGCTCTTCCTTGACCACACCCCCCCCATTCCAGCCTCTCGGCCTCTCCCCTCTATAAAAAAACTCGTCTCCACAATATAGGTCTATTTATCAAAAATCTACGATAGCGTCCTATTCCGAAATACACTTAAAACTAAGACCAATAATTTTAAAAATAGTATCTAGCTCGCGGTCTAGGCATATCGTCACACTGGGCTAGATAAAATTATCAGCTACGATTACAATTGACTGACTAAGGTTATCCGGAAGTCGACCATACGAAAAGCCAGACAGATAAAAAATGAATACAGCATCTACCACGCAGATAGACTGAAGTCCAAACTTAACAGACCAGCATATCAATAGGTCAAGCGGTCTCCAAAGGGTCGGTCACTATATCAGTCATAACGACGCGGTAAGACCGGCCAGTGAAATTGAGAGTAGAGGGTCATAAGGCGTCAGGGTGAAATTAATGAATGCCACCTTTAAGTCAACCTTACTCGATTCCGACAATACAACAACAACGGTCTACTTCCTGCTAATAGAGTGCGAACCAAATGATTTTACAGCATTAAGCCTATAACTGGCAAAAAATCAGCCAACCACTAGATATCACCGGAATGTTAACATAGTCGGACAATTGCTAGGAAATCGACTAAAGCTCCAATAAATACTAAGCTCTTTTTTATCTTCCGCAACAGAAATATCTAAATGCCATAAAAGTTAAAATCTGTGCTTCTCTTTTATATAATCCAAATAACAAAAAATCAAGTGCAGAACTGCCAAAATCAAGAAAACTTTCAGGTCCAATAAGCTTCTAATGGTCACCGCATGATGCATCAAAAATTTAGAGCGTCAAAAAATGCTGGCCTTGTGGCCTACTGGAACTGAACTTTAAAGAAAATTTTCGCGGCATGCCCCCCCTACGGCATATACAAAAACGTCCAATGTTTTATCAAATACTAATAGAACGTCGCATTTTTTTACTCGGTAGTAACAAAACTTTCTTCTACTAAGACACCGCCATACAGTTCGACAAAATCTGGATAGAACCGTCGCACACCGAGCGACCCGGCATAAAATCATTAAGACGCACGCTCTAGACGCTATCATTGGCCGGTCAGAGCATATAATCACGCCGGCATTTACAGTACCTGTTACATAGAATTCGGCAGCTAGCCTTAAAGTCATATCACTTATACCGAAAGCCTCCTGATAGTTTTTTTCATCGGGATAGACTGGTATAACGAGCCACAGATCGCATTAAGCTAAGGCCAAAGATAAACAGCCAGTTGTGATAGCCAGGAACATGCGGGTTGGGTTAAAAAGTTATGCCACTGTTTTTTTGAGCACGTGCCTTCAAAACGAATCAGATAAACGCCGAATAGACGACAATAAACAGGAAGACGTCCAACATCATGAACAAGATGTATATATTTGTAAGAAACATAAGAAATATTGAGGACGAAAACATGGCATACTACTTGGACCGAGCATCACTGCCGGCAACTACAACAATGCACTATTTTTTTGTGGAAAGCCAGCTAGCAAAAATACTGTGGGACCAAGGTGAAACGCTAAAGCCAAGAGAATAATCCCCTGTCAGGAAAGAGGCACAACAACCTACGTTTCGGCAAAACGCTCAATCTGATGCTTGTAAGCCATGATGCCATCCACTAGTCCCTGAGCTTTACGCGCCAGATAGGCATCGCTGGCTAAACGCCTAGCCTCCTCAGGGTTGGTCAAATAACCAAGCTCAATAAGCACCGCGGGCATAATCGCACCCATTAATACGTAAAAAGGCGCTGAGCGTACTCTGTGGTCCGTGATCTCGCATTTGCTGCCCTTGAGATGCTGCACCATACAGCCGTGCACGCTCTTGGCTAAGTCCCGAGATTCTTTCATCTTGGAGTTGAGCATCAGGTCAGTAAGGATCGCCTGTAAGTCACTAATTTTCTTAGAAGTAACCGCATTCTCCCGGGCAGCTACACGCACAGCATCGTCGGTATCAGCTAAATTGAGGTAGTAAGTTTCTAGCCCCTTTATCGAATCATTCTTGTAGGAGTTGCAGTGCACCGAAATAAATAAATCAGCCTTACGCACGTTGGCCATGGCTGTACGTTCTTCCAGAGGGATGAATACATCGATAGTGCGTGTATAAAACACGTTGAAACCACATTGTTTAAGCAGATTCCCTAAAATCTTAGCGAAACGCAAGTTGATGCTCTTCTCGGTCAGGCCGCAGGACTGGGCGCCAGGGTCTTTGCCGCCGTGACCGGGGTCAATCACAATAGTAGCTACGGTCAGACCCAGCTGCTCCACTAGGGTACCAGCCTTCTTTCGGCTTCTTGGGGGGAGCTTAAAGTCCCGATCAACCTTTAAATCACCGACACGGCCCCCGGGCACCCGAGCTGATGCAGTCTGCGCTGCGACCGCTACAGGACCCGACGCCTCACTCTGACGGACATTATCTAGCTGCGGTTGACGCCCCACGGACTTAAAATTTTCCTCCGTACCTACCGAATACCGTGCGCCCTGCTTTTGCACCATTCGTATCGCACTCGGTTCAGGCTCAGGCACAGCCGTAACTAAGACAGTTTTGCTCGGTGCAAATACATCCACCACCAATCGATAGCCGTCTTTGCTCTCCATAACAAAAAAATTAAAGCGTTGCACAGCTTGAAAATCTAGGACGACTCGGGCCACCATGAGAGTATTCTGTCCGGCACGCACCTGACGCAGAATGCCATCAGCTACGGCCAGCTGACCCTGCTTGCGGAGCTTGTCCCCGAGCAAAGTCTTTTCTAAATCAATGTACAGCCGGGTAGGCTTGCCATGAGCCGCCTCAGCGGGCAAAATCTCGTAATGATAGGAGACTTTACGGTCGAGTTCAAGCGTGATACGGGTGTAGTCATCACTAGATTGATAGCGAATATCCTTGAGTCGACAAGGCTTGCTCCCGGCCACAGCCACACTTCTCCTGCCATGTAAAGGGATGACAGTGCCAGTGGTTACGGATGTAGGAATCTTAAAAGCCACAGCCGTCAAAGAAGGAAGGGTTGACAGCTGAAACTCCGACTCGCGGCGCTCAGTCTTAGCCAATATGGACTTATTGCCGATAGCCAGCTTAGTAACCAGGTCCTGCTCGGCCGAACTCTCGACGCTAACCTTGCTGGCCAGGGTAGACGTGGCGGTCGTTTCGACACCTACATGGCCCCGCAGTAGTTCTCGGGCTCTAGAAACTGTGTCGCCAGTAGGATAGTAGGCCAGGAGCTGCTCCAGGTCGGCTCGGGCCTGGACGTGGTCACGCAGAATCCTTTGCTCGATGTACGCCTTTCGCAAAAGAGCATCGTCGGCCCAGGGATGGTCTGGAAAATAGGTGGTGACGTGATGATAGTAGTCCATGGCTATACGCCAGTCGGTGTTGCCAGAACTACGACAACCCAGTTCCTCATAGATACGGCCGGCGTAGTAGAGAGCCTTGGCCGCCTCCAAAGATTGAGGAGCACATTTATAGAATGCCACGAAGCGTTCCTCTAACGCCTGCCAATCAGCACGGTAATCAGATCGCTTAGGATCTCGTAAGAGGGCATTAAAGGCTGCAGTTGCCATGATAAATTCGTCTTTTTGAACACCCACCGCCGGGACACTGACAGAAATACCAGTCGCCCAGCATAAAAAAGGCCACCAGCAGGCGACCAACAGAAGCGCTGCCGCCATGATGAAAGACGCGCCTTGCCTCATACTACTCCACCGTCACGCTTTTGGCCAAATTACGCGGCTGGTCTACATCTTTGCCTAGATAATCAGCCATCTCATAGGCAAAGAGTTGGAGGGCCGGCAGAGCCAAAAAACTACTAAAAGGACCCCATAGGTCAGGGATAACCCAAAGATCATCCACATTTAAATACAGCCCTGGGTGGGTTAGGCCAATGACCTTGCCCCCTCGAGCCTGGACCTCCTCTATATTTGACTTGACCTTAGTAAAGAGTAAATCGTTAAAGGCCATGACGAAAGTGGGAAAATGGGGGTCGATGAGAGCGATGGGCCCATGCTTCATTTCGCCCGCGGCGTAACCTTCGGCATGGATATAGGAAATTTCCTTGAGCTTGAGTGCACCCTCCAGGGCCAGTGGGTAGTAAGGACCACGACCTAAGTAGAGGAAACTACGCGCATCGGCGTAGTTACGTACCAGAGTTATTGCTCGCTCGCGCATACGTGGTAGCTCAGCCTCCAGAAGAGAAGGCAGATCCTTAAGAGTCTGTACCGCCTTATTTCGGACCTTATCTGGTAACGTACCACGCCTAGCGCCCCAGACCAAAGCCATAATAACTAGAAGTATCAGCTGTGAGCACATGGCCTTGGTGGAGGCCACACTTATCTCTGGACCGGCTTGGTTATAGATGACTACATCCACTTCTCGAGCAATAGAGGAACCGACCACATTGCACAGCCCAAGCACGGGCACGCCCAGCTTTTTCGCTTGGCGCAGACAAGCCAAGCTGTCCGCAGTCTCACCAGATTGACTTACTACGAGTACAACGTCCTTCAGATCCACGATCGCGTCGCGATAACGGAACTCCGAGGCGATCTCCACTTGTACTGGCAACCGAACCCAGGCTTCGAAAAGATACTTACCCCACAGTCCGGCATGAAAGGAAGTGCCGCAGGCAATGATGTGTAAAACCCGGGGCAGAGGAAAGCCGGCCAACTCGGATAGCTCTACTTCTAGCCGACGTTGATCTACGCGGCCAGCAAGGCAGTCGCTAATGACTCGTGGCTGTTCAAATATCTCCTTAAGCATGAAGTGCTTATACCCACCTTTCTGCGCTGCCTGTACGTCCCAATCTATACGCTGAGGAGTCTTTTTTATTGACTTCAAAGTGACCAGATCCAATACCTGCCAGCCCTTAGCGTCAATACGCACGAGCTCCCCATCTTCCAAAAAAACCACATCCCGAGCATAAGGCAGGAAAGCCGGGATATCCGACGCCAAAAAAAACTCCCCCGTACCCACACCCAGCACCAATGGGCTGGAGTGCCGCACGCCGTAGACCGTATTTGGCTCCTCGGTGCTAACCATAGCGATAGCAAAGGAGCCCTCGACTCTGGTCAGGGCCCGGCCTATAGCCTCCATGAGTCTACCCTTAGCATTAACGCCAGTACCAATAGTGACCATGGCCTTAAACTCATCGGCGACAAGATGCACCAAGACCTCGGTGTCGGTTTCGGAATGAAAGACATGACCTTTAGCTTGGAGCTCTTCGAGCAGGGTCTGATAGTTCTCGATGATGCCGTTGTGCACTAAGGCGAAACGGCCAGCATTGTCCTGGTGGGGGTGAGCATTGCGCTCAACGGGCAGGCCATGGGTGGCCCAACGAGTATGTCCAATACCTGTCATAGCAATAGAAGTACGGACCGCCTCGAGCTTTTTCTCAAGATTAACTAACTTGCCTTCGGCGCGCACCACCTCCAAGATCTTATTTTGCACAAAGGCTACACCGGCCGAGTCGTAGCCTCGGTACTCTAACCGTTTGAGCCCTTCCATAATTAGCGACACTGCCGGCCTATGGCCGGCATAGGCTATAATCCCACACATGGTTCATCCTTACTGATCCCCCGACCGGATCTACCGGCCAAAAAAAGTTATGTAATTCTCTACCCGCCGACGCAGGCTAATAGCTGCCAACCTAAAGCCATGTGTAGCTAGTTAACTACACATGGCCCAAGTGAAAAATTCAGTCCAGCCAGAAAACAACATTCGAAATGCCCGACCGCGGTGACTGCGACTGTTCTTCTGTTCCAGGGACATCTCTGCGGCCGTAAGCCCCAACTCTTCATCTAAAAACAGAGAGTCATAACCAAAGCCACCTTTACCCCTCGGAATCGTAAGGATGCGCCCTTCCCATCGGCCTTCAGCCGCACAAAAAAAACCGTACGGCCCCACAGCAACTGTGGCGCAGACAAAACAACCACCCCGTCGCTCCGGCGGCAGACCGGCCAACTCCCCCAGGAGCTTTTCATTGTTAGCCGCATCTGCCCTAGGTCTACCCACTCCAGCATAGCGCGCCGAATACACCCCAGGCGCCCCGCCCAATGCGTCCACCTCTAGGCCGGAGTCGTCAGCCACGACTAATAATCCGGTAGCGGCAAAGGCTATCTCGGCCTTAATTCGAGCATTTTGCGCAAAAGTCACACCGGTTTCTTTAATTTTTTTAATATTGGGAAAATCTGACAACCCTAGCACCAGACCGGAAAAACCAATGGAAGAGACGAGCAAAGCCGAGAGCTCGGCCACCTTGCTTTGATTGTCCGTGGCGAGCATAATGGTCTGCATAGATATACCTCGTTTGCGACTGCTCAATGCGCAGGCACAGAGATCATCGCTAGCAGAGTTAGTAAAAAAATTCCAGAGTTGTTCAATGGGTGGCCCTGACCATGTATTATTTTTTTCTTGGCTTATTTTTTTTGATACAGAAGTAAATGCCGAAAAAATCAG